>NZ_JBHSRJ010000001.1:0-625878 GCF_042658885.1 Nocardioides hankookensis
ACCACCGCGTCCTCGACGGGTGCCGGGTGCGCTTCGGCCCACCGGGCCGCGAGCTCGAACTTCTTCGCTGCGGCGAGTCGTTCGGCGAGGTCGGCCTCGGTCGCGCACGCCAACAGGTCCCGCAGCTGCGGGACCTGGGTCCGGGTGCGTCGAGCCATGCTCGATCTTACCACGATTCGAACACATGTACGAGCAATTTCCGCGGTCGATTCTAAAGTTTCGGCGGGCCCGCAGCCCGGGAAGCGGCCGGAGCCCACCGCCGGCCTTACCCGTGTAGGAAGCCTGTCGGCGGCCGACCCGAGCGAACCCGCCGCGCTGGAGTTCGGCTGCGGGTGGTGGTTTCGAGGCTCGCTGCGCTCGCACCTCAACCACCGTGTGCCGGGAAGCGGCCGGAACCACGAGCCGGTCGTACCCGTGTAGGAAGCCTGTCGGCGCGCGACCACAGACCGACCCGCGGGCTGTGGTGGTTTCGAGGCTCGCTGCGCTCGCACCTCAACCACCGTGTGCCGCGGACGGGCGGCTACTCGCCGAAGGAGTTCGGGTCCCGCCAGGAGCGCTCGAAGGGCAGCCGCCAGGCGTGCGGCGCGATCAGCTGGTGGATGGCGTTCGGGCCCCAGCTGCCGGGCGAGTAGGCGCGCACCGGTGCCGGGTTGTCGAGCAGCGCCTGGGACTTCTCCCAGAGCGTCTCGATGCCGTCGGCAGTCGTGAAGAGGGTGTGGTCGCCGCGCAGCGCGTCGTGGATGAGCCGCTCGTACGCCTCGAGCACCGCGGCCGACGAGCTGGTGTCGTGGGTCGCGAACTGCATGGAGAGCTTCTCGAGCTTCATGCCTGGTCCGGGGCGCTTGCCGTAGAACGACAGCGACATCTTCGACTGGTCCGCCAGGTCGAAGGTCAGGTGGTCGGGGCCCTGCGTGCCCGCGTTGGAGCCGGCGGGGAACATCGTCAGCGGCGGCTCCTTGAACGCGATGGAGATGATCCGGGCGCCCTCTGCGAGCTTCTTGCCGGTGCGCAGGAAGAACGGGACCCCGGCCCAGCGCCAGTTGTCGATCTCGACCTTCAGCGCCACGAACGTCTCGGTGTCGGAGTCGTCGGCGGTGTCGTGGTGCTGGCGATAGCCGCTGTACTGACCGCGGACGACGTTGTGCGGCTCGAGCGGCCGCATCGAGCGGAAGACCTTGTTCTTCTCGTCGCTGATCGGTCCGGGCGCCAGCGAGGTCGGCGGCTCCATCGCCATGAACGCCAGCACCTGCATCAGGTGGGTGACGACCATGTCGCGGTAGGCGCCGGTGGTCTCGTAGAACTTGGTGCGGTCCTCGAGGCCGAGGGTCTCGGGTACGTCGATCTGCACGTGGTCGATGAAGTTGCGGTTCCAGATCGGCTCGAACAGACCGTTGGCGAAGCGGAACGCCAGGATGTTCTGGGCCGCCTCCTTGCCGAGGAAGTGGTCGATCCGGAAGATCTGGCTCTCGTCGAAGACCTGGTGCAGCCGGGCGTTCAGCTTCTTCGCGGTCTTGAGGTCGGTGCCGAACGGCTTCTCCATGATGATCCTGGATCGCTCGACGAGGTGGGCCTCGTCGAGCTGGCGGACCACGTCGAGCGCGGCCTTCGGCGGCACGCTCAGGTAGTGCAGGAAGTTGACCTCACGGCCGGCCTCGGCGACCTCCGCCTCGGCGTCCCGCACCGCCTGCGCCAGCGCCTCCGGTCCAGCGGACTGCGGGACGTAGCGGAGCATGTGGGAGAAGGGCTCCCAGCGGGCGTCGGTGATCGGGCGGTGCCCGAACTCGTCGCACGAGCTGCGAGCGATCTTGACGAAGGTCTCCGTGTCGAGGTCCTCGAGCGAGGTGCCGACGATGCGCGAGTCCTCGAGCAGGCCGGCCTCCCAGAGGCGCAGCATCCCGGGCAGCAGCTTGCGGCGCGCGAGGTCTCCCGTGGCACCGAAGAGCACGATGACGTGCGGGTTCTCCATGCCTTCGAGGTTAGACCTGTCGTGTTGCGGAGTCATGACGGCCCGTCGAACACCCGGCGCAACCGGTCCGCCTTCCACTGCGCCTCGGCCCACTCCTCGGCGACGTCGGAGCGCACCGTGATGCCACCACCGGTGCCCAGCAGGTAGCGCCCGTCGCCCGCGGTCATCAGGCTGCGGATCACCACCCCGAGGTCGGCCCGCCCGTCGGCGCTGAGCCAGCCGAAGGCCCCGGCGTACGCCCCGCGCGGGGTCTCCTCGACATCCTCGATCACCTGCATGGTCCGGAGCTTGGGCGCACCGGTCATCGAGCCGGCGGGGAAGAGCGCGCGCAGGGCCTGCACGGTGGTGACCTCCGGGCGGAGCCGGCCGCGCACCGTGCTGACCAGCTGGTGCACGGACTCGTAGGTCTCGACCTCCATCAGCGTCGGGACCTCGACCGTGCCGGGCTCGCACACCAGCGAGAGGTCGTTGCGGAGCAGGTCGACGATCATCAGGTTCTCGGCACGCATCTTCGGGTCGCTCGCCAGCCGGAGCCGCTGGCGCTCGTCCGCGTCGGGCGTCGTCTCGCGCGGTGTGGTGCCCTTGATCGGCTTGGTCTCCAGGGTGCGGTCGGCGCCGACCAGCGCGTAGCGCTCCGGGCTCGAGCTGAGCAGCCACGCCCGCGCACCGGGCACGTCGTGCTGCACGAAGCCGGCGTACGGCGCGGGGTTGAGCTCGCGCAGCCGGAGGTACGCCGCCACCGGGTCGAGGTCGCTGGTCGTCTCCGCCCGGTAGGTCAGGTTGACCTCGTAGGTGTTGCCCGCGTGCAGCTGCTCCTGGACCCGCTCGAAGGCCGCGGCGTAGGTGGGGGGTGGTGAGGGCGAGCCGGTGGTTGAGGTGCGAGCGGAGCGAGCCTCGAAACCACCGTCGCCGTGGTCGAAGAGCCGCACGTGGCTGGGTCGCATCCAGACCGCGTCGGGGAGCCCGGAGCCGTACGACGCGGGCAGGTCGGGCCGGCAGGCGTAGCCGAGGTAGCCGAACCACTGGTCGGTCGACGACCCGTCGGCGAGCTCGGCCTCCAGCACCTCGAACACGTCGTCGCCGACCACCTCGGCCCGGCCGCCGGCGTGCCGGGTCACGACGCGCGTGCCCGCGTCGTACGTCAGCGAGACGTCCTCGGGGTCGAGCCAGCCGACGAGCGAGCGGCGGCCGGACCACTCCCGCGCACCGCCGCCGTCGAGCCAGAAGCAGCGGTCGTGCTCGGCCGCGACGGAGCGGAAGGCGGCGACGGGGTCGGTCACGGCACCCCCAGGAAGTTCGCGACCAGGCGGGCGCCGTGCTCCGAGAGGATCGACTCGGGGTGGAACTGCACGCCCTCCAGCGGCAGGTGGCGGTGCCGCACCCCCATCACCACGTCCCCCACCGTCGCGGACACCTCGAGGCAGTCGGGGACGACCAGCGCCGCGAGCGAGTGGTAGCGCACGGCGGTCAGCGGCGACGGCAGCCCGGCGAGGACGCCGCGGCCGTCGTGCTCGACGGCCGCCACCTCGCCGTGCGCCGGCGCGACCCGGCCGACCTCTCCGCCGTAGGTCGTCACGATGCCCTGCATGCCGAGGCAGACACCCAGCACCGGCCGTGCAGCGCGGCGCAGCACCTGGGTGCCGACCGCGAAGTCGGCCGGGTCCGCCGGGTGGCCCGGACCGGGCGAGAGGACCACGTGGCTGAAGGCCAGCACCTCCTCGGCGGTGACCTCGTCGTGCTGGACGACGGCCGGCAGCGAGCCGGTCACCGACGCCACGAGGTGCACGAGGTTCCAGGTGTAGGAGTCGTGGTGGTCGACCACGACCACGTCGAGCTCCGGGGCGGTCACGGGCTCAACCTACTGATGGCGTACGGAGGGCCCGATGAAGCTGGGGGGCAGTCTTCACCGGGCCCATGAACGGCACGCCGTACGGCGAAGACTACCGCTCGGCCGACGGGTTGTCGCGGGGTTCGACGAGAAGGTCCCGCACGAGGTCGTGCAGCAGGTCGAAGCCGTGCTCGGTGAGGATCGACTCGGCGTGGAACTGGATGCCGCGGTAGTGCGGACCCCGCACCAGGTGGATGTCACCGGTCTGGACGTCGGCCTCGACCTCGACGCCGTCTGGAGCGCCCTCGGGGCCGAGCCGGCCGACGAACGTGTTGTAGAAGCCGACCCGCTCGGTGCGACCGTCGATGCTCACCGGCGACTGGGTGCCCTGGAAGACGATGTCCTTGTAGGCCAGCGGTACGCCGAGGTGGTGGCAGAGCGCCTGGTGGCCCAGGCAGACCGCGAGGAACGGCCGCTCGGCCGCCATCAGCTCGGCCACCGCCGCGCGCAGGTGGGCCATCTTCGGGTCGTCGCCGTCGCGCGGGTCCCCGGGCCCGGGGCCGACGATCACGAGGTCGTAGCCGTCGAGCACGCCCGCGGCGTACTCCTCGTGACGCACCACCTCGCTGGTCATGCCGAAGACGCCGAGCACGTGGCGCAGCATGTTCACGAAGTCGTCCGCGCCGTCGAGGATGACGACCGACCTCCCCGCCAGCCGCGGGTCCGGCGCGGCCCCGCCCTGGTCGGTCAGCCAGAAGCTGGAGAGCCGGCGGTTGCGCGCGTTGAGGGCGAGCAGCACGTCCTCGTCGTTGACCAGCTCGGCGACGTCGACGCTCGGCGTCGGCGCGGGCTCGACCAGCCCGAAGGCGCTGAGGATGCCGCCGGCCTTCGCGTGCGTCTCCGCCACCTCGTACGCCGGGTCCGAGTCGCGCACCAGGGTCGCGCCGGCGGTGACCGTCAGCCGGCCGTCGAGGCCGACGTCGGCGGTGCGGATCACGATCGGGCTGTCGACGACCGGGCCGCCCTCCTCGTCGCGGCCGAGGATCGCCAGCGCGGCGCCGTAGTAGCCGCGGCCGACGGACTCGTACTCCTTGATCAGGCGGCACGCGTTCTCGACCGGGGAGCCGGTCACGGTGGCGGCGTACATCGTGTCGCGCAGCACCTCGCGGGGGTCGCGCGCGGTCCGGCCCGCGAGGAGGTACTCGGTGTGCACGAGCCGGCTCATCGGCTTGAGGAACGGGCCCAGCACCTGGCCGCCCTCGTTGCAGATGTCGCACATCATCTTCAGCTCTTCGTCGACGACCATGAAGAGCTCGAAGACCTCCTTCTCGTCGGCGAGGAAGTCGAGCAGCTGACCCTTGAGACCCGGGCCGGGGTCGCGCGGCAGCCGGAACGTGCCGCTGATCGGGTTCATCCGGACGTCGCCACCGTGGATCGAGACGTGCCGCTCGGGGCTGGCACCGATCAGGAAGCGGTCGCCGGTGAAGAAGACGTAGGTCCAGTACGACCCGCGCTCGCGCTCGAGCAGCCGCTTGAAGACGGTCAGTGCCTTGTCCGCGCCCCAGTCGGAGACGCGCGCGCGGTAGTGGCGACCGATCACCAGGTTGGCGCCCTCCCCCTGGCCGATCTCGTCGTGGATGATCGACTCGACGAGCTTGCCGTACTCCTCGTCGCCGGTCTCGAAGCCGCCGCGGTCGGAGAACTCCAGGCCGGTGTCGTCGATCGCGTCGACCACCTCCGCCACGGAGAACTCGAGCTCGGTCTCGACGTCGACCACCACCAGCGGGGTGCCGTCGTCGTGCGCCGCGAAACCGCGCTCCTGCACCTGCCGGAAGGGGATGGCGACGAGCCGGTCCGCGATGTGGCCGGCCTCGGGCACGCCCTCGGCGAGCGGGATGTCGAGGATCGACTCGACGACGCTGCGCCGGCCGCCGACGACACCGACCGTGGGTCGGTCGCCGGCGCGGGTGGAACGTCGGATGATCGCCCACGCCTCGTGCCCCTGGATGGCCGCGATGGCTTCCCGGGCAGAGGTCGTGGTCGTCATGCCCGAAACTCTAAGGCTCAGCCGATCCGCAGCCGGAAGCTGTCCGCGACGCAGCCGCTCAGCACGATGCGGCCGTGCCGGTGGTGGCGGGCGAGACGCTTGACACCCCGGACCCGGACCTGGTGGGCGGCCGCAGCCTTCGGCACGAAGACCCGCAGCGAGCACGCGTCGGCCTTCGGGTCGCGCTTGCCCGAGACGTCCAGCGTGCCGGCGCGGCCGTCGGAGCGCAGCTTCGTGATCCGCCCGGGCACCGCCCAGACCATCGGCCGGAAGAGCGGCTCGGCGTACGCCGGGTCCGGCGCGTGCGCCGTCTCGTCCGGGCAGGTGTAGCGGATCAGGCTCTGCGAGACCGGGCCCGGCGTGCCGCCGGGAGCACCGATCATGTGCGGGTTGCCGCACGACTGCTTCCAGGTCCACCACGCGCCGCCCCAGCCGTGCTCGTCGAGGGCGTCGGTGTAGCGGTCGAGCTCGTCGGCGTCGTCGGCCGGGTTGCTGGAGAAGAAGCCCCACTCGCCGACCCAGACGGTCTGCCCCTGGGACGCCGCGAAGGAGGCTGCGGACGCGAAGCCGCTCTCGATGCTGTTCGACGAGATGCCCTCGGCGTAGATGTGCGGCGCGAAGACGATGTTCCGGTCGCGGTTGAAGCCGGTCGGCGTCGGCGTCGTGCCGAGCGCCGACCAGAGCACCCCGGGCTCGTAGAAGACGATGTGCTCGAAGCCGCCCGCGCGCCGCTCGGCGGTCCGGATGGCCTTGATCGTGCGACCGTAGAACGCACCGAGGCGGGTGACGTCCGTCGAGGTGTCCTGGCTGAAGCCGGGCTCGTTGAGCAGGTCGTAGCCGGCGACCGTGGGACTCTTCGCGAAGTCGCGGGCCAGCCGCTGCCACGTCCGCACCAGGTGCGTCTGGATGCCCTTCGTGTCGGCGTAGAAGTGTCCCCAGGCGCGCATCACCGCCGGCGCCAGCTCGCGCTCGCCGTTGCGGCAGGTCGTCGCACCGTCGGTGATCGTCGCCCACTCCGGGGCGCCGTCCCACCCGACGGACGGCTGGGTGCCGGTCGGGCAGACCTCACCGTCGCGGGTGTCGACCGCGATGCCCCACGCGTCCTGGTGCATGTCGAGCACCACGTGGAGCCCGTACGCCGCGGCCTGGCGGACGGCCTTCTTGATCTTCGCGACGTACGCCTCGTCGTACCCACCCCGGGTCGGCTCGAGGGCCGACCAGCTCAGCACCAGCCGGACCGAGTTGAAGCCGCGCCGCGCGATGTCCGCGAAGTCAGCGCGTCGCAGCGGCACGGTGGCCACGAAGTCGGGGTTGGCCTGGTAGTACTCGCCGAGGCCCATCAGGTTGACCGAGCTGAGCAGCACCCGCGCGCCGCGCTCGTCGAAGATCCCCGGCTGACTGCCGGTCGTGGCGTGCAGCCGGGAGAGCGCCTGCCTCGCCTTCGGCGCCGACCGGTCCACGGCCTCGGCGGAGGGCGACAGGACGCCGCCCACGAGGGCGACGACGACGGCGACGAGGGCGAAGGCCCGGGCGGGGTTCACCGCCGCATCCTCGCCCCCGCGTGCTGGGGCAGCAAGCGCTTCGACGCAACGCGTCCGTAAAACTTCTCGCCGGTCCAGCACGCCCCGGTCCTGCGCCCGCGACGCCGGGGTCGAGCGGACGCACGGGTAGGATCGCGCGGGTCCACCGGCCCCTCACCACAAGGATCCGTCATCACCTCTCACGGCGAGTCCATCCCCTTCGCACAACCGGACGTCGGCGACGCCGAGGCCGAAGCGGTCGGCGAGGCGATCCGGTCCGGCTGGCTCACGACCGGTCGGCTCACGGCCCAGTTCGAGCAGGAGTTCGCGGCCACGGTCGGCGCCACCCATGCCGTGGCCGTGACCAGCGCGACCGCGGCCCTCCACCTCGCGCTCGAAGCGGCCGGGATCGGGCCCGGCGACGAGGTCCTGGTGCCCACGTGGACCTTCACGGCCTCCGCCGAGGTCGTCCGCTACGTCGGTGCGGAGCCGGTCCTGGTCGACGTCGAGCCGGACACGCTGGCCCTCGACCTGGAGCGGGCAGTCGGGCGGGTCACCGACCGCACCCGCGCCGTGATCCCCGTCCACTTCGCCGGGCTCCCGATGGATCCGGTGGCGCTGTCCGGGTTCGCCCGCGACCACGGGCTACAGGTCGTCGAGGACGCCGCGCACGCGTTCCCCGCCGGGACCGGTGACGCGCTCGTCGGCGGCGGCGACTCCACCGCGACCGCCTTCAGCTTCTACGCGACCAAGACGATGACCACCGGCGAGGGCGGCATGCTGACCACCCACGACGACGCGATCGCCGCTCGCGCCCGGGTCATGAGGCTGCATGGGATCGACCGTGACGTGCTCGACCGCTACACCCGTGTCGGGGCGAGCTGGCAGTACGACGTGGTGGCGCCCGGCTTCAAGTACAACCTCACCGACATGGCGGCGGCGATGGGCCGCGTGCAGCTCGGGCGGGCGCACGACATGCGGGCGCGCCGCGAGGCCATCTCCCGGCGCTACACCGAGGCGTTCGCCGATCTCCCGCTGCAGCTGCCGGCCAGGGCGCCGGACGGCGTCTCGCACGCGTGGCACCTCTACAGCGTCCGCCTCCTCGACGCCCCGCTGGACCGTGACGGGCTTGTCGATGTCCTGGGCCGGGCCGGCATCGCCACCAGCGTTCACTTCATCCCGTTGCACCTGCTGTCCTACTGGCGCGAGCGCTCCGGACTGCGCGCCGAGGACTTCCCGGTCGCGACAGACTCCTTCGCGCGCGTCGTGAGCCTGCCGATCTCCTCGGCACTCACCGACGACCAGGTGGAGCGGGTGATCTCGACCGTCCGCGGCGCCCTGACCGGAGCCGGGGCATGATCAAGCGCGCGACCGACGTCGTCGGTGCACTCGTCGGAGCGGTGCTGCTGTCCCCGGTCCTCGCAGCGATCGCGCTGGTGATCCGGACCAGGGACGGCTCCCCGGTCCTCTTCCGGCAAGTCCGCGTCGGACGCGACGGGCGACCGTTCCGGATCTTGAAGTTCCGCACCATGACGAACGGTGCCGGCCCGGGCGTCACCGTGGCCGGCGACGCCCGCGTGACTGACGTCGGGCGCATCCTGAGGCGCTTCAAGCTCGACGAGCTGCCCCAGCTCTTCAACGTGCTCTCCGGCACGATGAGCCTGGTCGGCCCGCGCCCCGAGCTCCCCGAGTACGTCGCCCAGTGGCCCGCGGCGACCCGAGACGTCGTCCTCTCGGTGCGGCCGGGGATCACCGACCCCGCAGCTGTCGAGTTCTACGACGAGGAGGCGATCCTTGCCACCTATCCCGACCCGATCGAGGCCTACCGCACCGTGCTGATGCCGCAGAAGCTCGAGCTCTACAGCTCCTACATCCAGACCCGCACCTTCACCACCGACCTACGGGTCATCGTGGCGACACTCCGGAGGGCGGCCTCGTGACCGGTGCGCGGTCCGGCCCCCGAGGCCTGAAGGTCTGGCTGGTGAACCAGTACGCGATCCCGGAGAGCGCCCCGGGCATCACCCGGCACGCCACGCTGGCCCGCCTGATGGAGGAGCGCCAGGGTGTCCGGACGACGATCATCTCGGGCGACGGCCACTACTGGAACCTGGGCGACGCCGGCTACGCGGCCTCCTCGATGTTCCGCCCGCTGCCCGTGCACGTGGCGCCGTCCAACGGTGTGCGCCGGGTCCTCAACATGCTCCACTTCGCCTGGCGGACGCTCCTCCTGGGGGTTCGCACGCCCCGACGCGAGCGTCCGGACGTCGTGCTCGGGTCGAGCCCGCACCTCTTCGGCGCCCTGGCCGCGCTGCTGGTGGCGCGCCGGTTCCGGGTCCCGTTCGCCCTCGAGGTGCGCGACATCTGGCCGCTCTCCCTCGTCGAGCTGATGGGGATGTCGCCGCGGCATCCCCTGGTGCTCCTGATGAACGTCGTCGAGCGCCTCCTCTACCGGTCGGCCGACCTGATCCTGCTGGTGCTGCCGGGCAGCGAGGCGCACATCCGCGACGTCTGTCGGAACCCGCCGCGCATGGTCAGGGTGCCGAACGGCGTCGACGCGGCCACCGCCTCGACCGACGAGCCGCGCCTCACGGCCACCACGGGTCCGGTGTCGGTCGCCTACGCGGGGGCCCACGGCGTGCCGAACGCGCTCGACACGCTCATCGACGCCTGGGCGATCATCGAGCGAGACGAGGACGCGCCCGAGATGTCGCTGACCCTGGTGGGCGATGGGAAGCAGAAGGATGCGCTGCGCCGGATGGCCAGTGACCGGCACCTGCGACACGTGACGTTCGGCGACCCGATCCCGAAGGCGGAGGTCCCCGCGATGCTGCGCGCCGCCGACATCCTCGTCATCACCTGGCGCGACTCCCCGCTCTACCGCCACGGCATCAGCCCCAACAAGCTGTACGACTACATGGCCGCCCAGCGCCCGGTGGTCATCGCGGTCGACACCCCCATGAACCCCGTCATCGAGAGTGGGGGCGGCCTGTCCGTGCCGCCGGAGCAGCCGGCCGATCTCGCCGCGGCGCTCGTCTCGCTGGCGAGGGCCGACGTGGCCGAACGTGACGCCCTGGGCCGGCGGGGTCGCGACTACGTCGCCGAGCACCACGACCTGCGGGTGATCGCCGACCGGATGGCCGCAGAGCTCGACGCACTGACGCGGCCGGACGGCGGCCGAGCGTTCGGTTAGCATGTCGGTCGCTGTCTCGCCAGGCTGGATCTGGATCTCGGGCGGCAGAGTTTCGGACACGGGGGACGACCCCGAGTGACCCATCGGAGCAGCGCAGTGACAACCAGGGTGGCGCCATCGTCGGACGTCGACGACCGGGCCGTCATCGGCGACGGCAGCTCGATCTGGCACCTCGCACAGGTGCGCGAGCACGCCCGGCTGGGGCGGGACTGCGTCATCGGCCGAGGGGCATACATCGGCGCTGGCGTGATCGTGGGCGACAACTGCAAGGTCCAGAACCACGCGCTCGTCTACGAGCCGGCCCGTCTCGGTGACGGCGTCTTCATCGGCCCCGCGGTCGTGCTGACCAACGACACCTACCCCCGCGCGATCACCCCTGACGGCGCCCTGAAGACCGCCGACGACTGGGAGGCCGTCGGGGTCGTGGTCGAGAGGGGTGCCGCGATCGGCGCCCGCTCGGTGTGCGTGGCCCCGGTCACGATCGGGGCCTGGTCCCTGGTCGCCGCGGGCAGCGTCGTCACCCAGGACGTGCCCGCGCACGCGCTCGTCGCAGGCGTCCCGGCCCGCCGGATCGGCTGGGTCGGTCGCGACGGACGGCCGCTTGTCGACGCGGGCGACGGTCGCTGGGTGAGCTCCTCCGGCACCGAGCACTTCTGCGTCGTCGACGGGTCCCTGCAGCCGGCCGCCGAGGCTCCAGCGGAGTGACGACGCCCAGCGACGGTGCCGCGGCCGGACCGTCGGCGCACCTCCAGACGGCCCCACCGACCCCGATCAAAGGACCACGCAGTGCCTGACTTCATCCCGCCGGCCAAGCCGATCATCGGCGACGAGGAGCGGGCGGCCGTCGACCGCGTGATGCGCAGCGGCATGCTCGCGCAGGGACCCGAGGTCGCGGCGTTCGAGACCGAGTTCGCCGCGCACTTCCGGCTCGGACGAGCCTGCGTCGCGGTCAACTCCGGCACCTCCGGCCTGCACCTGGGGCTGCTGAGCAGCGGCGTCGGACCCGGCGACGAGGTGATCGTCCCGAGCTTCACCTTCGCCGCGACCGCGAACTCGGTCGCCCTCACCGGAGCCACCCCGGTCTTCGCCGACATCGACCCCGCATCGTTCTGCCTGGACCCGGAGAGCGTGCGTGCCTGCATCACGGAGCGGACCGTGGGCGTCATGCCGGTCCACCTCTACGGCCACCCCGCCGACATGGTGGGACACCTGGCCGTGGCCGACCAACACGGGCTCCAGGTCTTCGAGGACGCGGCCCAGGCCCACGGCGCGGCGATCGACGGCCGCCCGGTCGGCAGCTTCGGCACCTTCGCCATGTTCTCCCTCTACCCGACGAAGAACATGACGTCCGGCGAGGGCGGCATGGTCTCGGTCGACGGCCCCGAGGTGGAGCGGCTGATGCGCCTCTACCGCAACCAAGGCATGGAGCGTCAGTACGAGAACGAGGTCGTCGGCTTCAACAACCGGATGACCGACATCCACGCGGCCATCGGTCGCGTCCAGCTCACGAAGGTGGGGGCCTGGACCCGGCAGCGCCAGGCCAACGCCGCGTTCCTCGACGCGCACCTCGTCGGTGTCACCGTGCCCCCCGTCGCCGCGGGCGTGGAGCACGTCTACCACCAGTACACGATCCGGGTGCCCGAGGACCGCACCGGCTTCGCGACCGCCCTCCGCGAGGAGCACGGCATCGGGAGCGGCATGTTCTACCCGATCCCCAACCACCGCCTGGCGCCCTTCCAGGCCGACGTCGACCTGCCGGTGACCGAGCGGGCGGCGGCCGAGTGCCTGTCGCTACCGGTCCACCCCAGTCTCGGCCAGCCAGACCTCGAGCGCATCGTCTCGGCCGTCAACGCGGTTGCGAAGGCAGGTGCCTGAGATGGCCACTCTGCGCTTCGGCCTCGTCGGCATCGGGATGATGGGGCGCAACCACGCCCGCGTGCTGCGGTCGCTGGACGGCGTCGAGCTGGTCGGGGTCGCCGACCCGGCGGGCGACCGCTTCGACCTGGCCGGTTCCGCCCGGGTCTTCGGCTCGGTGACCGAGCTGATCGACCACGGCATCGACGCGGCCGTGGTCGCGACGCCGACGGCGTACCACCTGAGCTCCGGCCTGGAGCTGGCGGCGGCCGGCGTCCACACCCTGATCGAGAAGCCTCTGGCGACCGACGCCGCGGAGTGCCTCCAGCTCGTCGACGCCTTCGAGTCCGCCGGCCTGGTCAACGCGGTCGGGCACATCGAGCGCAGCAACCCGGCGCTGCGCGCCATGCGGGAGCGCCTGGAGGCCGGCGAGCTCGGCGACATCCACCAGGTCGCGACCCGGCGCCAGGGTCCTTTCCCGAACCGGATCGCCGACGTCGGCGTCGTCAAGGATCTCGCCACCCACGACATCGACCTGACGGCGTGGGTCATCTCCTCGACGTACGCGGTGGTGTCGGCCCAGACGGCCCACAAGAGCGGTCGCGAGCACGAGGACCTGATCGCGATCACCGCGCGCTCCACGAACGGCATCGTGATCAATCACCTGGTGAACTGGCTGTCGCCGCTCAAGGAGCGCACCACGGTGGTGACCGGCGAGAAGGGAACCCTGGTCGCCGACACGCTCCAGGGCGACCTCTACTTCCACGCAAACGGCCTCGTCGCCACTGAGTGGGAGCAGGTCTCGACCTTCCGGGGCGTCACCGAGGGTGACAGCATCCGCTACGCGATCCCCAAGCCCGAGCCGCTGCGCGTGCAGCACGAGAACTTCCGCAACACGATCGCGGACGGCTCCGGCGACATCGTCACGATGCGCGAGGGCATGGCCACCGTCGCCGTGGCCGATGCCTGCCTCGTCTCCGCACGGGAGGGGCGGTCCATCCATCTGGTCGACCCCGGAGACCGTGACTGACCCTGGCGCGGCTGCGGGGCGCCTGGGACGGCTCCGGGCGCGCCTGCCGGAGCGTGCGCCGGCGTCGTCGGGGACGGTGCGGGGCGCCCTGTGGACGCTCGTCATCGCGCTCGACTTCTTCCTGATCTCCAATCCGCTGACGGTGGTCCCCACCTTCTGGGACTCGCTGCACCTGGCGACCGCGATCACCGTGGGCATGGTCGTCGTGACCCTGCCGTGGCTGTGCCTCCCGCGGATCCCGCTCACGGTCCTCGCCCTGCTGTCGTGGGGCGCCGTCTCGATGACCTGGTCGATCAGCCCCGAGTTCACCGGGCGCTTCGTCCTGCTGTACCTGTGGATCGCGATGATCTCGGCCGTCGTGGCTGCCAACGCCCACGTGCGCCTGGTGATCCAGGGCTTCGCGCTGGGCGGGCTCGCCGTCCTCGCCGCGTCGCTGTACGAGGTTCGCAGCCGGCTCCCGGTCATCGACTACCCGCTGTCGTACAGCGAGTACCTCACGGGCGTCGGCAGCCACCGCAACATCCTGTCGTACACGCTCGCCCTCTCCCTGGCGGTGCTGCTCGCCGTCTTCCCGCGCCGGTGGCGCTACCGGATCCCGTGGCTGCTGACGCTCGCCTCGCTCGCCGTTGGCATCTACCTCACGGAGTCGGCGACCGGGAAGCTGGGCGTCGTCGTGCTGGCGGTCGTGGCGGTCGCCCTGCAGGCCGTCCGCGCCCGGGACCGCCGGGGTCCGCGCTGGAGGTTCGGGCTCTGGGTGCTGGCGGCGATCGTGCTCAGCTTCGCCGTCGTCTCCGGCTACAGCCGGCTGACCGAGGACCTGGACCGCGACCCGACCCGGCTCTCAGGCCGCATCCCGCTGTGGAGCGCCTTGATCCGGGTCGCCGAGGACCGGCCGCTCACCGGCTGGGGATGGGGAGCGGTCTGGCCGCATCCGTGGTTCCCTCCGTCGAGCAACGAGGTGGCTGACCGGATCTACGCCGAGGCAGGTGAGTTCGTCTACCACGGTCACAACTCGTTCTTCGACCTCCTACCGGAGATCGGGCTGGTCGGGATCGTCCTGGCCCTCCTCGTCTTCGTGCTCGCAGGGGTGGCCGCCTGGCGGGTGCTTCGGCGAGACCCGGCCCCCGAGCAGCGGCTGGCCGCGCGCCTGGTCCTGCTCGCGCTGACCGCCCAACTGATCTACGGGATGACCGAGCCGGTGCTCGAGGCGCCCCTGGGCTGGTTCAGCCTCGTGCTCGTCGCGGCGATGGCGACGCGGCTCAGGCGTGTCGCTGGACGGCGTGCGCGGCCCGACACAGCCCCGCGAGTCCTTCGACGATCGCCTCCGGGGCGCCATGCACAGGCAGCTCGTCCGTCACGCTCCGCGACACCGGCTCCACCGGGACGTGCGACACCATCGGGTGCTCCGGACGAATGTCGCGCGGCTCTCTCTCGCCGAAAAGGTCCTCGTGCAGCTTCTCGCCCGGCCGTAGCCCGGTGAACTCGATCTCGACGTCCCCACCGTCCTGACGGATCAACTGCTGGGCCACGTCGAGGATGCGCACCGGCTCACCCATGTCCAGGACCAACGCCTCGCCGGGGCTGCCGATGGCAGCCGCCTGGATCACCAACTGGCACGCTTCCTGGATCGTCATGAAGTAGCGGGTCACGTCCGGGTCGGTGATCGTGACCGGCCCGCCGTCGTTGATCTGCTTGGCGAAGGTGGTCAGCACCGAGCCCCTGCTGCCCAGCACGTTGCCGAAACGCACGGACAAGAAGGTGCCGTCGGCGTCGGCGTACCCCGCGGTGAGCATCTCGGCGATGCGCTTGGAGTAGCCCAGCACGCTGCTCGGGTCAGCGGCCTTGTCGGTCGAGACGTTGACGAAGCGCTCGACCCCTACCGCACGCGCGGCCTCCAGCACGTTGGCGGTGCCGCGGATGTTGGTCTTCACCGCCTCCCCCGGGAAGCGCTGCAGCATCGGCAGGTGCTTCAGCGCGGCGGCGTGGAAGACGACCTCCGGGCGGATCGCGTCGAACACGTCGCGCACGGCCCGCTCGTCGCGGATGTCGCAGAGGACGATGTCGTCGCTGTCGAGGAGGGCGCGCCCGCTCAGGATCAGCTGGATGGCGTGCAGCGCGGACTCGTCACGATCGAGCAGGTAGAGCCGAGCGGGACCGAAGGCCTGGATCTGCTGCGCGAGCACGGAGCCGATCGAGCCGCCCGCACCCGTCACCAGCACGCGCTTGCCCTTGAGGTAGTCCGCGATCGAGGCGACGCCCGTGTCGAGCTGGTGACGGCCGAGCACGTCGGCCAGGTTGATGTCGCGCATGTCGCGGATGCCGACGTGGCCGGACATCAGGCCGGCGGTCGGGGGCAGCACCTTCACCTCGACGCCGAGGTCAGCGGCCTGTCGGCTCACCCTGCGGATGAAGCCGGCGGGGGCCGAGGGGATCGCCACGACCACGGCGGCGGCCCGGGTCTGGCGGACGATCTCGGCGAGCTCGCTCGTCGTGCCGAGGACCGCGACGCCACGGATCCGCCGATGGCGCCGGAGCGGGTCGTCGTCGAGGAAGCCCACCGGGTGCCACCGGCGCTCCGGGTCGTGCAACATGGACCGGATGAGGTCGTAGCCACCCTCGCCGGCACCGACGATGACCACCCGCACGCGGTCCTCGTCGTGGGCTTCGAAGCCGCGCTCGTGGAGCCACTTCCAGGTCGCGCGCCCCCAGGCCGCGATGACCACGAAGACGAGCGTCGCACCGAGCGGCACGCTGCGGGGGATCCACTGGCCGGCGAGGTTCGCCAGGAAGACCAGCGCGCCGGTGGGCAACGCGACCAGGCCCAGCAGGATCATCTCGTCGAGACTCGCCAGACGGGCCCGGCCCTCGTGCAGGCGGAAGATCCGGCCGAGCGCGACGAACAGCACCCCGGACGCCAGACCGACGACCAGCACCTGCGGCCACGGCACGCGCGACACCCCGAGCAGTCGCAGCAGCGCGGCGCAGATCACCGCACACATCCAGGCGACGACGTCGAAGCTGGCGATCCAGAACCGTCGGTGCGCGCGCAGTCGGCTTGCGAGTTCGATCACTGCGTTGCTTCACCCATCCGAGGTCTGTGCGGAAGCGGACGGGGCAGGGTACCAATCCGCTCCGTGATGGCGAGCATGCCCGCACCATGCGGCGTTCGGAGCGGGGTCACCCGGCTGGCATGATGAGCGCTGCTCGGGGCCGACGGCCTGCGAGCACGTCGGTCGAGAGGATGGGTTGATGCGGGTCACCGTGGTCGGGCTGGGCAAGATCGGGCTGCCGCTGGCAGCACAGTTCGCCGACGCCGGGCACACCGTCGTCGGCGTCGACGTCAACCAGGTCACGGTCGACGCCGTCAACGCCGGCGTGGAGCCCTTCCCCGGCGAGGCGCACCTCGCCGACTACCTCAGGCGGCTCGTGGCGGACGGCTCGCTGCGCGCCACGACCGAGTACGCCGAGGCGATCCCCGACGCGGACGCGATCGTCGTCGTCGTACCGCTGTTCGTGGACGCGGCCGGCAACCCCGACTTCGGGATCATGGACGGCGCGACCAGCTCGATCGCGGCCCATCTCACGCCCGGCACGCTCATCAGCTACGAGACGACCCTCCCGGTGGGCACCACCCGCACCCGCTGGAAGCCCGCCCTCGAGGCCGGCTCCGGACTCATGGAGGGCACCGACTTCCACGTGGTCTTCTCGCCCGAGCGGGTGCTGACGGGCAGGGTGTTCGAGGACCTCCGCAAGTACCCCAAGCTCATCGGCGCGCTCGGTGCGGACGGCGCGAAGGCCGCCCGCGACTTCTACGAGCAGGCACTCACGTTCGACGACCGTGCCGATCTCGCGCGCCCCAACGGCGTCTGGGACCTCGGCGTGGCCGAGGCCGCCGAGCTGGCGAAGCTCGCCGAGACGACCTACCGCGACGTCAACATCGGGCTGGCCAACCAGTTCGCCCGCTTCGCCTCGGACGCAGGCGTCGACGTCCACCAGGTCATCGACGCCTGCAACTCCCAGCCGTTCAGCCACATCCACCGGCCCGGCATCTCGGTCGGCGGCCACTGCATCCCCGTCTACCCGAAGCTCTACCTCAGCACCGATCCCGCGGCGAGCGTCGTGTCAGCCGCGCGAGCCGCGAACGAGGGCATGCCGGCGTACGCCGTCGACCTGCTGGAGCAGGTCTCCGGACCGGTTGCCGGCCTGCGGGTGGCCGTCCTCGGGGCGAGCTACCGCGCCGGCGTCAAGGAGACGGCCTTCAGCGGCGTCTTCCCGCTCGTCGCCGAGCTGGGCGCCCGCGGCGCCACCGCCGTCGTCCACGACCCGTGGTACGACGACGCCGAACTGACCGCGCTCGGGCTCGACCCGCACCACCTCGGCGAGCCCGCGGACCGGGTCGTGCTCCACACCGAGCACCCGGAGTACGCCGCGCTCGGGGCGCCGGACTTCCCTGGCGTGGCCGGCGTCGTCGACGGCCGGGGCACGCTCGACCCACGTGGCTTCGCGGAGGTCCCGTTCGTCCGGCTCGGCCAGGCACCGGCCCGGGGTGGCGCATGAGCAGCCCCGACGACGTGCAGGCGCAGTACGAGCGGCGCAAGGAGTCCGTGCCGGTCGATCGCTACGCCTTCACCAACGACGACGTCTTCCGCGGTGCCCAAGAGAACGACGCGGCGACCCGGCGGATGATCCTCGACGCGGGGCTCGGGAGCTTCTCGGACCTGCGCGTCCTCGAGGTCGGCTGCGGCACCGGCGACAACCTGCTCCGGTTCCTGCGGTGGGGCTGCCTGCCCGAGAACCTCGTCGGCAACGAGCTGCTCGACGACCGGGTCACGCTCGCGCGGCACCGGCTGCCCCAGGCGCTGGCGATCCACGCCGGCGACGCAACGCAGCTCTCCTTCGAGCAGCCCTTCGACGTGGTCTTCCAGTCCACCGTGTTCTCGTCGGTCCTGGATCCCGAGGTCCAGATGGCCCTCGCCCGACGGATGTGGAGCCTGGTGCGACCGGGAGGCATCGTGCTGAGCTACGACTTCGTGTTCGACAACCCCGCCAACCCCGACGTCCGCAAGGTCACCCCGGCCCGTCTCGGGGAGCTCTTTCCGGAGGGTGCGCTGACCTCGCGCCGCGTCACCCTGGCTCCGCCGATCGCCCGTCGCGTCGCGGGTCACGGCATCGTCTACCGGCTGCTGCGCGCGATCCCCTGGCTCCGCACCCACCGGGTGGTGGCGATCGCCAAGCCGGCCTGAGCCGAGGTCCCGGACCCGCTCAGGCGCGGGAGTCGACGGCGACGACGCCGACGAAGTTCGGGTTGGCCGCCGAGAGGGCCCGGTGACCCGCGTCGAGCTGGCGCCGGGTGTCCGTGCCCAGCCGTGCGACCAGGAGGACCGGCCCGTCGGGGCTCTCGACCCCGGGCGCGCCGACGGGTGGGCTGAAGCGGACGTGCGAGGGATCCTCGACGCCCACCAGGAGCCCGTCGCGCAGGTCGTCGATCGCCGCGGTGCCCACGGGCACCAGGGTCACCGTCCTGCCGCTCTCGGTGGCAAGCCGGTCGATGAGGCCGCCCAGCGCCCAGCTGCCGCTGCTCGGCACCGCGGCAACCAGACCGTCGTCCCCGCTGACGGCGGTGACGTCGTCGGAGAATCGGAGCGTGCGGCTGCCGATGCCCAGGAAGCCGACGACCGCCGCTGCCAGGCCAGCGAACGCGATCGCCAGGAGGATCACGGTGGACGTGCTGGTGCCGCTCGAGGTCAGCGAGACCGGGTCCGGCACCGTCGAGCGATGGTCGGCCAGCGCCTGCAGGTAGGCCTGCTCCACCTTCAGCTCGGCCAGCGTCGCGATCGCCCGGTCACCCGTGTTGTCACCGATGAGGTCGATCCCCTGCTGCACCGACGTGAGCCGCTGCTGCGCCTGCTCGGCGATCGACTCGTCGTACGCGTCGGTCATTGCCTGCGCGTAGGCGGCGGCCGCGGTCTGGGCGCGCTCGGGGGTCGGGGCGGTGACCCGGATGTCGACGGCCGCGCCGGGGTCGGGCAGCACCGTGGTCACGATCGTGGTGTCGTCGACCACGTCGCCCAGTCGCTCCGTCGTCTCGGAGCTCTTCAGGTCGGACGCCAGCTGGGCGCCGGGCGCGGAGAAGACGGCGCCATTGCTCGTCACGACCGTCGGCGTCGCGACGCTGACGTCGTACGTCGCTGCCTCACCGCCGCGGGCGCCGGCGAGCCCGATCACGGCACCGAGAACGGCCGCCGCCACCACGACCCACCAGCGTCGGCGAACGGCAGCGAAGGCACGGGCCAGGTCGCTGGTGATGGGAGTGGTCATGGCGCTGACTCCTGATGTCGGGATGGTCATCTTCTTCGGGGGTACGACGGGGTGGGGTGCGCCGCCGGCGACCTGAGGTTCTCGGCCGAACAGCGTCGCAGGCAAGCAGAGGAGCGCCGGGATGACCAGCAGCTCGATCACCACGGACCGGATCGCCTCCGGGCCGGTGCGCAACATGATGACGGGCAGGCCGGCGGCCGGGAGCACCGCGGCCGGCAGGGCGAAGGCGGAGAACACCGCGCCACCCGGTCGGAAGGAAAGCCGTTGGAAGAAGGCCAGTGCCACGCCGAGCAGCAGACCGGCGACCAGCACCCCTGCCGGACCGACGCGCAGCCACCACGCGGCGACAGGGTGGATCGTGAAGACCTGGTCGGCCGGAGCGTTGACGAGAGTGGTGTAGAGGACGTAGCTGTTCGCCGCCAACGGCTCGCGGATGTCGGGGCCGTAGCGTAGGACCCCGACCAGGGACATGTGCGACGCGACCTTCTCGGCACTGTTCCCGACCTGGGCCAGGACGTTGCTCGGGTCCTCGAGGTTCGCGACCAGGCTGCCGGCGATCGCGCTGGGGGTGGTGAGGCCCCCACCCCGGGCGTTGCCGATGGCACCGAGCCCGAGGAGCGCGGCCACCGAGAGCGCCACCAGCATGAGCGTGAGGCCGCTGCGGGTGCGGCCCTCGCTCGGCAGGTAGCGCCACCGCGCCCAACCGGCGGCCACGCCGGCCATCACGACGAGCAGCACCGCCCGGTTGCCGAGCAGCGCGTTCTCGCCGACCACCTCGGCGAGCATCACGAGATAGCTGCCCCAGATCAGGAGCCGGTGCGCGGGACGGTAGCTCATCCGTCCGCTCTGGAAGCCGAGCCACAGGGCGAAGCCGGTCGCGAGGGCGTACGACGTCGAGATGTTGAGGTACTGGTAGATCCGCAGCTCGCCACTCAGCGACCCCTTCACCGTGCGGGTCGCCTCGTACAAGCTGCCGGCGCCGCCGTTGGCCGCGACCAGCTCGCGCACGATGAAGACCTTCGCCGCAGTCAGCCCGGCGATGATGACGAGCATGCGTGGATGGGCGAAGCGCTGCGAGAGGCGCTCCCAGGCCGGGAGTGCCTCGGCGCCTCCGGCACGGTACGGGCGGGACAGCACGATGAACGTCCCGATGCCGATCAGCAGGAACACGCTGTAGGCCAGCAGTGCCAGCGCGTAGACGCCGTCGATGCTGACCGGGAACAGCCGGTCCTCGAGATAGGTGTAGACCGTGCCTCCGGCGACGCGCTTGGCGACCAGGAAGGAGACTGCGCCGACGAGGGACCAGTACGCCGCGAAGGTCAGCACCAGGATCGAGCCCGGGTCCCGCGTGCGCCGGAACGCCAGGAGGGCGAGCGCGCCGTAGGAGACCAGGACCGCGACGACGCCGATGAGGAGGACGTCAGCGAGACTCATGGGGCGCTCCCGCACAGCTCGACGAGCCGCATCGCCGACACGTCGCGGTCGAACTCGCCGGCGACGCGCCCGCGCGCGTGCACGACGACCTCGGCCGTCCGCGCGGGATGTGCCGCGACGTCCTCGAGGGCCGCCCGCAGCGCGTCGGGGTCGCGGTCCGCGACCAGCCAGCCGCACCCGTCGAGGACCAGGTCGGGGATGGAGCCGGTGCGGGTGGACACCACCGGACAGCTGTTGGCCATGGCCTCGATCAGGACGACCGGGATCCCTTCCTCCTGGCCGTCGTCGGTGCGGATGCTCGGCAGCACCACGACCGGACGGTGCTCACGGAGGAAGCCTCGGAGCACGCTCAGGTCGACGACGCCGTGGAGCGTGGTGTGCTCAGCGAGCCCGGCCGCCTCCAGCCTCGTCTCGAGGTCCGCCCGGAGCGGACCGTCCCCGAAGAGGTGCAGCTCGAGCTCCCGACCCCCCGCGACCCACGGCTGCAGGGCCTCGATGAGGAAGCGGTGCCCCTTCTTCTCGACGAACCCCCCGGGACAGCAGAGGACCGCGTGCGCCGCACCGGTGGCCGGCGCCGGCGGCGGCATCTCCACGCCGGTCCGGATCAGGTGGACCGGGCAGTCGGGACGGTCGGACGCGGCGACCCGGGCGCGCATCAGGCGCTCGCCGAGCTCGTCGGCGACGCGGAGGAACGCCGCCCGCTCGATCTTCGCGTCGAGGGCGTTGCCGGCATCGATGTCCCACCGGTAGCCGGTGGCGCTCCACGGGACGCCCGCGATCCGGCCGGCGACCATCGCGATGGTGGCCTGGTGCGCGTACCAGTACGCGTGGATGTGCGTCACCCGCCGCTGGCGCGCCAGCGCGGCGACCCAGAGCGCCTTGGGCACCGAGATCACGTTGGAGCCGAGGTTGCGCCACGACCCGGACGCCACCAGCGCCCCGGTCACCGCACGGATGCTCACCACGGGACGGCGGAGCAGGGTCCGCAGCGCCCCGAGCGCCACCCGTGGGCTGAGCAGCGGCTCGCCGACCACGTGGTCCACCAGACCACTGGCGACGGCTCCCGCGTTCGGCACGTCGGTCGCCATCCGCGTGGGGACGACGACGACGTCGACCCCGTGGCGGACCATCGTCTCCAGCTCGTCCTGGACGAAGGCCTCCTCGGTCGTCGAGTAGGGAGAGCGACCCGTGATCGCCAGCAGTCGAGTCATCCCTGCTGGGGTCCCGCCGACGACCGATCGGTCCGCAGCCAGGCGATGACCTCGCCGATCGAGTGCTCGAGGTCGGCCTCAGGCGTCCAGCCGGTCAGATCGTGGAACGGAGTGTTGTCGAGCTCCACCGAGTCCGGGTCGAAGCCCGAGGCCGGCAGGTGCTCGACTCGCGCACCGAGCCCGGTCGCCGTCTCCAGCAGGGAGATCAGCTCCTTGATGCTGACCGGTCGCGGGCCGCCGAGGTCGAACGCACCGTGGACCTCGTTCGTGATCGCCGCCTGCACCGCCCGCGTGAGGTCGCTGACGTGCAGGTAGTCGCGGGTCGCCGAGTCGGGACCCAGCACCCGGATCGGCTCGTCGCGCAGCATCGCGTCGGCGAAGACACTGACCGCGCCGAGCCCGCGCTCGGGGCGCTGACCCGGGCCGTAGACCGCGGTCGGGCGGATCGTCGTGAGGGCGTAGTCGAACATCTCGGCGTGCGCCTCGAAGATCCCCTCGGCCACCGCCTTCGCCCATCCGTACGCCGGTGGGGCCGACGTCCGCTGCCGGATGGCGGTGATCCCGCCGCCGGAGCTGATCAGGACGACGCTGCGCACGCCGGCCAGGCCGGCCGCGAGGGCGACGTTCGTGGTGGGGACCAGCGAGTCGCGCAGCTGGCCGGCGTAGTCGTTGCCCGCGCTGCGCGGGTGGCCCGTCCAGGCCGCATGGACGAGAGCCGCGACACCGGCCTCGACCAGGCAGGCGGCCAGGGCGTTCGGGTCGGAGAGGTCGTCCACGACACGGTCCCGAGCGGGTTCACCGGTGCGCTCGATCGCGACCACGCGGTGCCCGTGGCTGCGCAGGGTCGCCACCACGTGCTGTCCGATGAATCCGCCTGCTCCGGAGACGGCGACCGTCGGGCGCGGAACAGTCATGCGCAGGACACCTCTCCCCGTTTCGGTGTGTGAACCGGTCCGACCAGGCCCACGAGGCCGTGTCGTCCAGGGAGCAGCGTAAGTGGATACTGTTCCAGGCGGGTCATCGGACCCACCCTGAACGCGATGCGAAGGCCAGTCGGATTCGGAGTGACGTGGGAACAACCTGTGGCTGACGGACCTGCTTCTCGGCCCAGCACCGGCGCCTCGCTCGTCGTCACCTTCGCCAGCATCGCGGCTGCGGCGCTGGGCAACGTCGCGGCGTACAAGGTCGTGGCGCTCCTGGGCGATCCTGTGCTCCTGAGCGACTACTCCGTGGATCGTCGCTACCTCGCCTTCCTGATCCCCGTCCTCGCGCTCGGCGGTGGCGTCGCGATCCCACTGCGGATCGCGATCAGGCCGGTCATGGAGGAGAGCCTCCGGATCCTCTACCTGCAGCTCGTGGCCGCCGCGGGCGTGGCACTGCTCCTGCTGGCGTTGCTCGCCACCCCGGGCGACCCGCTGGGCTCGCGGCTGCCGGACGACACGCTGCGCCTCGCCGCGATCGTGGTGATGGCCTACGCGTCCAACTGCACCGCGATGCTCTACGGGTTCCAGCGCGGCCTGATGCGCTTCCGGGAGGGTGCCTGGCTGCTGGTCCTGGCCAACGGCGTCTTCCCGGCCGTCGCCGCGGTGGCCGTGGTGCACAGCGTCGAGCTGACGTTCCTGATCTGGGCCGCGTGCAGCGGGGTGCTCGCCGTCGTCATGCTCGGCCGGCTGCCCCGGCCGACACGGGGGAGCATCCCGAACCTCGGCTCGCTCGTCAGGTCCGGCCTGGGACGGGTCCCCGGTGACCTCGCGTACGCCGCACTCTTCCTGCTGCCGGTGAGCGAGTACGCCGCGGCCGATGCGCCGACCCGCGAGGCCGTCTTCAACTACTTCTTCGTGATGCTCGGGGTCCTCACCGCTGCGGCGTCGCCCATCGCGATCGTGATGCTCCCGCTGATCGGGGCACGGGTCGCCACGCACGGTCGGGCGGCGGCCCGGCGGGTCGTCCTGGCGAACTTCATCGTGGCCGTCTCGTGCGGCCTGGTCGTCTTCGGCGCCCTGCGATGGGTCGCCGGACCGCTGCTGACGCTCCTGCTGTCGCGCGAGTACGCCGGGGATGCCGACCTGCTGTCGGCGTTGGCTCCCGCCGCGCTGGGCGTGGCGTTGTTCGTGTTCTTGCGGACGACGGTCGACGGGCTGGGCGAACGACCGCTCGTGGCCGGGATCTGCGTGGTCGCGCTGGCGGTCTTCGTCGGCCTGCGGCTGGCGACCACCGGCTGGTCGCTGGAGTCCAGCCTCGTCCTCTCGACCAATGTCAGCCTCGGCATGCTGGGTCTCGTGACGGCCTCGGTCTCGTTGGTGATGTTCACCCGGCCGAGCGCCGTGGATCCTGGCTAGCCGAGCGTCGTCAGCAGCTGGGTCGCGCGGGTGAGCACGACGTAGAGGGTGGCCCGACCGGTCACCGACTCGTCCTCGATCTCCTGGGGACGGACGACGACGATGCCGTCGAACTCGAGGCCCTTGGTGTCGAGACCGGTCAGCACCACGATCCGGTCCTCACCGGACGGCGTCACCGTCGAGTCCACGGCCGCCCGGGCGCCGGCCGCGTCGTCGGCGTGCTCCGGCCAGGACGCCAGCCACGCGTTGACCTCGGAGCGCCGCGCGGCCGGTACGACGATGCCCACGGTGCCGGCGACCTGGCCGGCGATCGACGCGACCGCCTCGCGGGTCGCGGCCTCCAGGTCGGCGACGCCGGTGCGCACGACCGGGTCGACGCCGGTCGAGCGGACCGCCGTCGGCAGGTCGACGTCGAGACCCACGCGCTCGGCGTACGCCGCGGCGTGCGCGTAGATCTCGGCGGAGTTGCGGTAGTTGGTCGAGAGGTGGAACTCGTGGAGCTCCTTGCCCTCGAGGGCCGCGGCCCGCGCGGCGGCGGACTCGGCCGGGACCGGCCACGACGACTGTGCCGGGTCGCCGACGATCGTCCAGGACGCGGAGCGACCGCGCCGGCCGACCATCCGCCACTGCATCGGCGTCAGGTCCTGCGCCTCGTCGATGAGCACGTGGGCGAAGGGGTCGTCCTCGATCCGGTGCGTCGGCGGCGCCCAGGCGCGACCGGTCGGCGCGAACTCGCGGTCGGCAGCGGTGAAGAGCTCCTGCATGTCGATGCCACCGTCGAGGAGGCCGGTGTCGCCGAGCTCAGCCTCGTCGTCCGTGCGCGCGGGGACGTCGCCGATGGCGTAGCGGAGCTCGTCGAGCAGCGGGATGTCCTCGACCGAGAAGTCCTGCGCCCCCTCCGAGACGTTCGCCCACGACTTGGCTAGCAGCCGCTGCTCCTCGGGGCCGACGACACCGTCGCCGACGCGGGCGAGGAAGTCGGGGTCGCGCAGCCAGTCGAAGACCTCGGTGGCGTCGAGCGGCGGCCACCAGCCGGCGGCGAAGTCGAGGAACGCCTGGTCCCCCATCATGTCGTCGTCGAACGCCTCGCGGCCCCGGTCGCGGCCGCGCTCGCCGCGCACCTGGCGCCACATCGCGTCGAGCAGCGTGCCCACGACGCGCGGCAGCTGGCGGTTGCGCCGGCCCTGCGACATCAGGCTGCGGCGGATCGTCCCGAGCTGGCCGCGGGTCAGCACGATGGTGTCGTCGCGCCAGAAGATCCGGAACTCCGTCGGGCTGCCGGGCGCCTGCTGCCGCGCCGTACGCCGCACCAGCTCGGCCATCGCCGCGGAGCCCTTGACGTCGGCGACGGCCGGCTCGTCGTGCCGGGTGGCGCGCACGCCGTCGACGACCTCGCCGAGGGAGCGCAGCGCGACCGCGGTCTCGCCGAGGCTGGGCAGCACCCGCTCGATGTAGCGCATGAAGACGCCGCTGGGGCCGACGACGAGGACGCCGCCGGTCTCGTAGCGTCGACGGTCGGTGTAGAGGAGGTACGCCGCGCGGTGCAGCGCCACCACGGTCTTGCCGGTGCCGGGGCCGCCGGAGATCGAGACGACGCCGCGGCCGGGAGCCCGGATCGCCTTGTCCTGCTCGGCCTGGATGGTGGCGACGATCGAGTGCATGGACCGGTCGCGGGCCCGCGACAGCTGGGCCATCAGCGCGCCCTCGCCGATGATCGGGAGCTCGGTCTCGACCTCGGCGTCGAGGAGCTCGTCCTCGACGCCGACGACCTCGCGGCCGGCGGCGCGCAGCACGCGGCGGCGTACGACGCGCTGCGGCTCGGCGGCGGTGGCCTGGTAGAACACCGCGGCCGCCGGGGCCCGCCAGTCGATCAGCAGCGAGTCACGGTCGTCGTCACGCAGCCCGATGCGGCCGATGTAGCGCGGCGCCGGGTCGAGCTCGGGGAGCATGTCGAGGCGGCCGAAGACGAGGCCCTCGTGGGCGGCGTCGAGCTGGGCGATGCGGCGAGCGGCCTGGAACACCATCGCGTCGCGCTCCACCAGCCCGCCCTCGTGGCCGAGCCGCCCGCGGCTGTGGCCCTCCTTGGCGAGCTCCTGGGCCGCCTTCGCGGACACCTCCAGCTGGCGGTAGACCCGGTCCACGAACGCCTGCTCGGCCGCGATCTCCCGCTCGACCAGCTCTTCCGACACGCCTGTCCCCTCAACCCGATCAGCGAGTCGACAAGCCTACCTGCCGTCTACTTCTTCCGGGAAAGGAACGCCGTCATCGCCTCGCGCGCCTCGTCGGACGCGAAGAGTCGCGAGGACAGCTCGGCCATCTCGTCGCCGTGGGCGTCGATCCGGGCGAGCAGGTCGCGGTTGAGGATCCGCTTCGACTCACGCAGGCCCTGGGCGGCGCCGGTGGCCAGCGACGCGCACACCCGCTCGACCTCCGCGTCCAGGTCGTCGGCGGGGACCGCGCTCGTGACCAGGCCGTACGCCGCCGCCTCGGTGCCGCTGAAGACCTCGCCGCCCAGCGTCGTCAGCGCCGCCGCACGGGGATTCATCCGGGCGTGCACGGTCAGCGAGATGATCGCCGCCGCCAGACCGAGCTTGACCTCGGTGAGGGCGAAGGTGGCGTCCTCGGCCGCGACCACGATGTCGGAGGCCGCGACGATCCCGATGCCGCCGGCCCGGACCGCGCCGCCGAGGCGGGTGACGACCGGCTTGTCCATCGACACGATCAGCCGCTGGAGCGCCACGATCTTGCGGGTCCCCTCGTCCATGCCCTCCGAGGAGGCCTCGGACAGGTCGGCACCCGAGCAGAAGACCCGGCCCGACGAGGTGATCAGCACGACCCTCACGTCGGGATCCTCGGCCGCGCGCTCGAGGGCGGCGAACAGCTCGGACACGAGCTGGCGCGAGAGTGCGTTGCGGTTGTGCGGTGAGTCGAGGGTGACGGTCGCGACCGCGCCGGTGGTGTGGAGGTGCACGAGCTCGGGCATACGTTCATCCTGCCGCAACGGTTGTGCGAAAGACTTGCTCACCCTGACCAATCCGTCTCGGGACGGGTACCGAACCACTCCCGACCGACTACGCGTGGGCAAGGACCATCGACATGGATCACCTCCGACCGGTGAGCACCGGGCATCCGTCAGCTGACGGCGCCCCCGGCGCGGCTCCGGGCGCGTCACCCGACCTCTCCGACCTGCTCCGGCGGGCCGGACGGGCCGACGAGGCCGCCTTCGCCGTGCTGTACGACGCGATCTCCCCCCGCGTGTACGGCCTCGCACTCCGGGTCGTCCGCGACCCGGCGCAGGCGGAGGAGGTCACCCAGGAGGCGCTCCTGGAGATCTGGCGCACCGCGGGTCGCTACGACCCCGACCGGGGCAGCCCGTTCGCCTGGATCCTGACCATCACGCACCGCAAGGCGGTGGACCGGGTCCGGTCGGCGGAGGCCTCGACCCGCCGCGACACGACGTACCACCAGGGCCACCAGCCCACCGAGAGCGACACGACCGCGGAGGCGGTCGAGGCCTCGCTCGAGGCGCACCGCGTCCGCGCAGCGCTCAAGACCCTCACCGAGGTGCAGCAGGAGGCCATCGGCCTCGCCTACTTCGGTGGCTACACCCACACGGAGGTGGCGACCATGCTCGACCTGCCGGTCGGCACCGCCAAGACACGGATACGAGACGGGCTCATCCGTCTCCGCGATGCAATGGGGGTCGGCTCATGACCACGCCGAACGACATCCACGCCCTCGTCGGCGCGTACGCCGTCGACGCCGTCGACGACCTCGAACGGGCCGCCTTCGAGCGGCACCTCGCCGAGTGCGCCGACTGCCGCGACGAGGTCGCCAGCCTCCGCGAGGCGGCGGGCCTGCTCGCCGAGACGGCGTCCGCCCAGCCGCCGGCCGCACTGCGCGACCGGGTGCTCGCCGGCATCGCCACCGTCCGGCCGCTCCCGCCGGAGGCCCCCTCGTCGACGCCTGCTTCGTCGGCGCCGCACCGTCGTCAGGGACGTGGCGCCCGGTTTCTGGCCGCGGCGGCCGCGGTCGTAGTCCTGGGCGCCGGCGCGACGGTCGTGTGGCAGCAGCCCTGGCAGGACTCCACGTCCGAGACGCCTTCCGCGACCGACGCCGTGCTCACGGCGGCGGACGCCCGCAGCTCGTCGCTCGACTTCCCGGGCGGGGCGAAGGCGACCGTCACCCACTCCGACTCGCTCGGCGAGGCAGTCATCGTCACCGAGAAGATGCCGCCGCCGCCGAAGGGCATGGTCTACCAGCTCTGGCTCGACCAGCCGGTCAGCGGGATGGTCTCCGCCGGCCTGATGCCGGTCAAGGCCGACCAGACGGTGCTGCTCACCGGCAACGCCGCCACCGCCCAGGGCGCCGGCATCACCGTCGAGCCCGAGGGCGGGTCCGACCACCCGACCACGAAGCCGATCGCGCTCTTCGACTTCGGGGACAAGGCATGACCGCAGGTCCACGACGGATCGCCGTCGTCGGCTCCGGCGTGGCCGGGCTGACGGCCGCGTACGTCGCGTCCCGGACGGCGTCGGTCACCCTCTACGAGGCCGACGACCGGCTGGGCGGGCACGCCGACACCCATGAGGTGGACGGTCTCGCGATCGACACCGGGTTCATCGTGCACAACGAGCGCACCTACCCGACCCTGCTGCGGCTCTTCCGCGAGCTCGGGGTCGCCACCCAGCCCTCGGAGATGTCGCTCTCGACCCGCGACGACGCCACCGGCCTGGAGTGGGCGGGTGCGCTCGGCCTGCGCGGGCTCTTCCCGACCCACCGCAACCTGGGCCGGGCGGCGTACCTCCGGATGCTCACCGAGGTCCCGCGCTTCCACCGTCGCGCCCGCCGCCTCATGAGGAGCGAGGGAGCCGACCAGACGTTGCGGTCGTTCCTCGACGACGGCGGCTTCTCGCCGTACTTCCAGCGGCACTTCATGGAGCCGCTGGTCGCGTCGGTGTGGTCCTGCGACCCGACGGTCGCGCTCGACTACCCCGCCCGCTACCTCTTCACGTTCCTCGACCACCACGGCATGCTCGGCGTCTTCGGCTCGCCCGAGTGGCGCACCGTCACCGGCGGCTCACGCACGTACGTCGAACGGGTCGGTGCAGCGCTCGCCGAGGTCCGCACCGGCACCAAGGTGACCTCCGTCCTGGAGACCGACGGCGGTGTCGAGGTCACCGACGGCAACGGCGTCGTCTCGACGTACGACGGCGTCGTGGTCGCGACGCACCCCAGCCACGCCCTGGCGATGCTGGCCGAGCCGACCACCGCGCAGCGCGACGTGCTCACCGCGCTCCCCTACTCGCGCAACGTCGCCCTCCTGCACACCGACACGTCGGTGCTGCCCCGGGCCGAGCGGGCCCGCGCGTCCTGGAACTTCCGGCGCCCGGTCGACGACTCCGCTGGCCGTCAGGGCAGCGTCACCGTCACCTACGACCTGACGCGGCTCCAGCGACTGCCCACCGACACCCACTACCTGGTGACCCTCGGCGGCGAGGACCTGGTCGACCCGGCGACCGTCATCGACCGGATGGAGTACGAGCACCCGCTCTACACGCCCGACTCGGTCGCCGCCCAGGCCCGCCTGGGCGAGATCGACACGACGCGGATCGCCTTCGCCGGTGCCTACCACGGCTGGGGCTTCCACGAGGACGGCGCGCGCTCGGGCCTGGCCGCCGTTGAGCGGCTGGGGTTCGGATGGGGGGAGCCCCAGCCGCCCACCCCGACCGGTCTCTACGCGACGACGATCCGGCACACCCGCCGCCAGCCGTGGAAGCGGTCCTTCACCCACCACTCCCACACCTGGCTGGTCGACCTCGACGAGCTCCCCGACCACGGTGTCCTGGGGACCTTCGAGGCCCGTGACCACCTCGGCGACCCGGACCGGACGATCCGTGACAACCTCGCCGCCTTCCTGCGCCTGCACGACGTCGAGCTCGGCGCCGGACGCGTCCTGATGGCCGCCCAGCCGCGGGCGTTCGGCTTCTGCTTCAACCCGATCAGCGTCTTCTGGGTGACCCCCGAGTCCAGCCCAGGAGTGACAGAGCCCTGCGTCGTGGTCGAGGTGCACAACACGTACGGCGACCGGCACGCCTACCTCGTCCACCCGGACGAGCGGGGCCGGGCCACGACCCCCAAGCAGATGTACGTCTCGCCGTTCCACGGCACCGACGGCACCTACGAGCTCGTCGTGCCGGTGCCCGGCGACGAGCTGGTCGTCAGCGTCAACCTGACCACCGACGACGGCGCGCGATTCAGCGCGTCGCTCACTGGGCACCGCGCTGACACCGGGCCGCTGCGTGCGGCGCCGGCCGCGCTCCGGGGCGCACTGCTCATCCGCCTGCACGGGATCGCGCTCTGGCTCCGCCGGCTCCCGATCCGCCCCCGACCCGACCACCACCAGGAGGGAGTCCGGTGACACTCACCCCGACCCGACCCACCCCCGGCGCCTGGCCCGGCCTCGACGCCGTACCCGGCGGACCGCGCACCGCGATCTCCGCCGCCGTCGCCCGCCGCCTCTTCCTCTCCGCGATCCGCCGGCTCCCCGTCACCGTGCACCTGCACGGGGAGGCGCACGGCCTCGGGGGGCCGGAGATGACCGTCCTGCGCCCCGACGAGTTCTTCGAGCGCCTGGGCCGCGACGGCCTGATCGGCTTCGGCGAGGCCTACCTGACCGGCGCCTGGGACGCCGAGGACCTCACGCCGTTCCTCACCGTGCTCGCGGCGGACGTCGCCGACCTGGTCCCACGGTCGCTGCAGCGCCTGCGCGCGCTCGTGCAGCACCGGATGCCCCGGGCGCACCGCACGACGAAGGACCAGACCCGCGAGCTGATCGCGCACCACTACGACCTGTCCAACGACCTCTTCCGGCTCTTCCTCGACGAGTCGCTCAGCTACTCGTCCGCCTGGTTCGACGGCGACCCCGAGGGCGACCTCCGCGAGGCCCAGCTGCGCAAGATCGACCGGCTGCTGGACGTCGCGCAGGTCGGCGAGGGCACCCGGGTGCTCGAGATCGGCACCGGCTGGGGCGAGCTCGCGATCCGGGCCGCCGCGCGCGGTGCGACCGTCCGGTCGGTGACGCTCTCCTCCGAGCAGCAGGCCCTGGCCCGCCAGCGGATCGAGGCGGCCGGCCTGACCGACCGCGTCCAGGTCGACCTGTGCGACTACCGCGACGTCGACGGCGAGTACGACGCCGTGCTCAGCGTCGAGATGGTCGAGGCCGTCGGCGCGGAGTACTGGCCGACGTACTTCGCCACCATCGACGGCCTGCTCGCCCCCGGCGGCCGGGCCGGCATCCAGGCGATCTTGATGCCGCACGACCGGATGCTGGCGACGCGCGGCAGCTTCACCTGGATCAACAAGTACATCTTCCCCGGCGGCTTCCTGCCCTCCGCGCAGGCGATCGACGAGGTGACCCGCGAGCACACCTCGCTGCGGGTGACCGACCGGATGGCGTTCGGGCAGGACTACGCCGAGACGCTGCGCCGGTGGGACGACACCTTCCTCGAGCGTGCCGACGAGGTGCGCCGGCTCGGCTTCGACGAGACGTTCCTGCGGATGTGGCACTTCTACCTCTGCTACTCGCGGGCCGGCTTCGCGTCGGGCTACCTGGACGTGGAGCAGGTGCTGCTGGAGCGGACGGCCGGATGAGGCCCGTCGCACCCGCGCTGGCCGAGGCGCTCGCGCCGTTCGTCGGTGGCGACCTCCCCGTGCGCCTCGAGGCCTGGGACGGCTCTGCCGCCGGCCCGGTCGACGCACCCGTCGTGGCGCTGCGCTCGCCGGACGCCGTACGCCGGCTGCTGTGGCACCCGGGCGAGCTCGGAGCCGCGCAGGCCTACGTCACCGGCGAGCTGGACGTCCCCGGCGACCTCGACCAGGCGCTGACGCATGCCTTCGCCGTCGCGAGGGAGCGTGGGCTTCCCCGGCGCCGACCGTCTCTGACCGCGGTCGCGCGCGCCGTCCGCACCGCCGGCGGCATCGGCGCCCTCGGCCGGCCGCCGCGCACCCCGCCGTCGCAGGTCCGCGCCGCCAAGGACCACTACAACCTCTCCAACGAGTTCTACGAGCTGATCCTCGACCCGTCGATGGCCTACTCCTGCGGCTACTACAGCTCCCTGGAGATGTCGCTCGAGGAGGCCCAGCACGCCAAGCTCGACCTGGTCTGCACCAAGCTCGGTCTCCAGCCCGGCATGCGGATGCTCGACGTCGGCTGCGGCTGGGGCTCGCTGTCGCTGCACGCCGCCGAGCACTTCGGCGTGACGGTCACCGGCGTGACCATCGCGTCGGAGCAGAAGGCGTTCATCGACAAGCGGATCGCCGACCGCGGCCTCACCGACCGGGTCGAGATCCGGGTGCAGGACTACCGCGAGATCCCCGAAACCGGATTCGACGCGGTCGGCTCACTCGAGATGGGCGAGCACGTCGGGCGCCGCCACTACGCGACGTACGCCGGGGTCCTGCACCGCGCCGTGCGCCCCGGCGGTCGGGTGCTGGTCCAGCAGATGTCGCGCCAGGGCCGCAACGGCGGGCGCCATCCCGGCGGCGGGCCGTTCATCGAGGCGTTCATCGCGCCGCACATGCACATGCGACCGCTCGGTGAGACGGTGGCGTACCTCGAGGCCGGGGGGCTCGAGGTACGCGACGTCCAGGCGCTGCGGGAGCACTACGTCGACACGGTCGCAGGCTGGCTCGAGAACTTCGACGCCCACCTCGACCGCCTCACCGCGCTGATGGGCGAGGAGGTCGTGCGGGCGTGGCGGCTCTACCTGGTCGGTGGCTCGATGGCCTTCCGGGACGGCAGGATGGGCGTCGACCAGATCCTGATGGAGCGACCCGTTGCCTGACTTCCTGCTCGTCGCCGGCCTCTCGCTGGCAGCAGCGGTGGTCGTGATGACCGTGACGGCCCTGGTCGCCGCGCGTGTCGGCCGGGTCTCCGTGGTCGACACCGCCTGGGGCATCGCCCTCCTGGTCGTCGCCCTCGCCTGCGCCGCCTTCTCCGGCACCTGGCAGAGCTGGGTGCTCGTCGTGCTGGTCGGCGTGTGGGCCGGCCGGCTCTCCTCCCACATCTTCACGCGCTCCCGCAGCCACGGCGAGGACCCGCGCTACCTGGCCGTCCTCGGCGGTCCGTTGCCCGAGGTCGGCATGGGCGTCGCCGTACGCCGGGTCTTCCTGGTGCAGGGCGCCGCCGTCTGGCTGGTCTCGCTCCCGCTCCAGGCCGCCGCCGTCGCCGGGCTCGACTGGTCGTGGGCCGTCTGGCTCGGCGTCGCCGTCTGGGTCGTCGGCGTCGTCGTCGAGGCCGTCGGCGACGCCCAGCTCGCGGCGTACAAGCGCGACCCCGACCGCGGCCCCGTCATGGACCGCGGCCTCTGGTCGTGGTCCCGGCACCCCAACTACTTCGGCGACGCCTGCCTCTGGTGGGGCATCTGGCTCGCCGGCGGGCTCGCCTCCGGCTGGCTCGCCGGGCTGGCCTCGCTGCTCTCGCCGGTCGCGATGACGGTCTGGCTCGTCTGGATCACCGGCGCCCGCCTGCTCGAGCGGACCATGATGAAGCGCCCCGGCTACCCCGAGTACGCCGCCCGCACCTCGATGTTCGTCCCGCTCCCTCCGAAGCGTCCCGGAGCCGTGCCCTAGGGTGCTGCGCATGAAGGACGAGCCCGTGGTGGTCCCCGGACGGGGTCGCATCGCCGGCTTCGACGGGCTGCGTGCCATCGCCGTGGCAGCGACCATCTCGACCCACCTCGGCCACAAGTGGGCCGACGGGGTCACGATGTTCTTCGTCCTGTCCGGGTTCCTCATCACCGGCCTGTTGATGAACTCCGGGGACCGGAGCGTCTGGCGGTTCTGGGGACGGAGGGTGCTGCGTCTCTACCCAGCGTTGGTGCTGTACCTGATCGCGGTCGCCGCCTTCGGCGTCCTGGGCTGGGCGACAGTCCCCTGGGAGGCCCTGGTCGCCGGCGGCTTCTACCTCACGAACTACGCGCCGTTCCCCGCGCTGGCGCGGGAGACCTCGCACCTGTGGTCACTGGCGGTCGAGGAGCAGTTCTACGTGCTGTGGCCGCTCGTCATGGTCTGGGGACGGCGCATCGCGCTGCCCCTGGCGATCGCCGGCGTCTGCGCCTCCTGGTGGTGGCGCACCTACCCGCCCGCCGACCTCAACCACTACGTCGACCGCTACTTCCTGCCGGCCGCGGACGCGATCCTGATCGGCTGCATCCTGGCGCTCCTGGTCTGCGCTCGGCCCGGGCACCGCGTGGTGCGGGCCGTGGCGCACACGCCCGTGACGCTCGTGGTCAGCATCGCCGCCATCGCCGCCCCCCTGCTGTCCGACAGCCTGTGGATCGACGCCAACTACCTGGAGATCCAGCGGCTGGCGATCGCGCTGCTGCTGCTGTGGGTGTGCGGCAACCAGCGTTCGTGGCCGGTGCGCCTGCTCGAGGTCCAACCGATCCTCTACCTGGGCACGATCTCCTACGGCATCTACCTGTGGCAGGGGCTGTTCGTGCGCAACGGCCCGATCGATCCGGTGATCGTGCTCCACGAATGGCCCTGGAACGTGCTCGCCACCGTCGCTGCGGCGACGTTGTCCTACGAACTGGTCGAGCGCCGGTTCCTGCGGCTGAAGGACCGCTTCCGCCCGCGCCCGGCCGAGCCCCGCGGGACGGAGCGCACGTCGGGCGGCATCGGCTCCACCCCCTAGCCGCGTCCCCCTACGACGCGCCGTCGGCAGTGCCGTCGGCCTCGCGCTCGCGCTTCTTCTGCTCGTCGTACGCCTTGCGCTGCGCCTCGGCGCGCTCGCGCACGCCGCGGAGGAACTCGGCGTCCTTCTCGGGGTCGACGGCGGCCGCGCGGCCGGGGCGGTCGTACTCCGGGAAGCCCGGCTGCTCGCGCTCGTACGCCGAGCGGCGGGCGTTGGTCGACTTCGGCCGACCGACGACGAGCCAGGCGATCGAGCCGACGAACGGGAACAGCAGGATGATGATGACCCACGCGACCTTGGGCAGGTTGCGGACCCGGTCCGCGGGGCTACCGATCGAGTCGACCAGGCAGAAGACCCAGAGGGCGAGCGTGACGATCCCGAAAAGACCCTCGATCTTGATCACGGCGAGAGTGTGACGGATCGCAGGCCCCCGCGTCAGCAGATCGGTGGAAGACTCGGGCAGATGGACGGCGACCGGTTCGCGGACGCGTTCGCGGCGGTGCCGCGCGAGTGGTTCCTGCCGATCCGGGAGCAGCAGCGTTCGGGGTACGACGGTCCGATCGCGATCGGCAGGGGGCAGACGAACTCCCAGCCGCGCACGGTCGAGGCGATGCTGCGGCTGCTCGACGTCCGTGCGGGTGACCGGGTCCTCGACGTCGGCTCCGGCTCCGGCTGGACGACGGGCCTGCTCGCCCACCTGGTCGGCCCGGACGGCAGCGTACGAGGGCTGGAGCTCGAGCCCGACCTGGTCGCCTTCGGCCGCGCCAACCTGGGCCACGGCGAGTGGCCGTGGGCGCGGATCGACCCGGCCGCTCCGGGCACGCTGGGCGACCCGTCAGCGGCGCCGTACGACCGGGTCCTGGTGTCCGCCGAGGCGGCCGCCCTCCCCACCGAGCTGGTCTCGCAGCTCGCCGACGAGGCGCGGATGGTGCTGCCGGTGGCCGGCGAGATGCTGCTGATCGAGCGCACCGCCGGGGAGGTGCGCGTCAGCCGGCACGGGCGCTACCGGTTCGTGCCGCTGCGGTGAGCTCAGGGTGCGTACGCGTACGCCTCGAACGAGACCCAGTGCGAGCCGTGGACGGGGCGCCACGAGCCGACGACCTCGTAGTCGGACTGCCAGTGACCCTTGACGCAGATCGAGCTGAGGCAGGTGTCGAACTTGGCGTTGTGGACCGCGATGTTGCCGCGCACGCTGTGGTCGAGCTTGAAGCCGTGGATCATGCTGCTGCCGTAGGTCAGGTGGATCGCCAGCCCGGTGTGGTCGCGCCCCATGTACGGCCCGGCGTACGGCCGCAGCGACGGCACGACGGACGCGGAGAAGTGCGTCCAGTGGCCGCCGCCGGTGCGCCACGAGCCCGCCACGTGGGTGTCGGTGGTCCACGTGCCCCGGGTGCAGAAGCCGTTGTGGCAGGTCTCGTGCCACGCGGCGCCGGCCACGTGGGCCCCGCCGATCGTGTGGTGGTTGATCGTGAGGTGGGACATGTAGTTGCCCGAGAAGCTGAAGGTGACGACGCGGCCGGCGTGGTCCACGCCGGAGTAGTTGCCGTGGGCGGGGAGGACCGCCTTGGCGTCGGCGCCCGACGTGATCGCGGTGACGGCGACGGTCAGGCCCGTCGCGACGGCGAGTGCGGCCAGCACGGCCATGAGCTTGCGCAACATGTCCGGCACGGTAGGCGAGGTCGAGCGTTCACATCCCGGAAAGCCGGACGTATCTGGACCACCCTTATGCTGCGCGGGTGAGCGACACGACGGTCCCCGACGAGCTGGTGCGCCTGGCGTCGGCCGACAACTTCCGCGACGTGGCCGGGACCGGCCCGGGCTACCCGACGGTCGACGGCGGTCGGGTCCGGCGCGGCGCCTTCTTCCGCTCCAACGAGCTCCAGCTCAGCTCCGCCGACGCCGGCGTGCTCGCGGACCTCGGGGTCACCCGCATCCACGACCTGCGCGGCCAGATGGAGATCGAGGCGCACCCCGACGTCGAGGTGCCGGGCGCCGTCTGGCACCACGTCGAGGTCTCCGGCATCCCGATGGAGATGATCTCCGGCCTCGAGGACGCCGACGCCGCGGTCCGCGTGATGCGCCAGGTGTACGACGTGTTCGTGCGCGCCCCCGAGGCGCGTGCGTCGTACGCCGCACTGCTCACCGACCTCGCGACCGGCCCGCTGCCGCAGCTCTTCCACTGCACGGCCGGCAAGGACCGCACCGGCTGGGCGGCCGCGCTGCTGCTCGAGATCGCCGGGGTCGACCGGGCCACGATCATGGCCGACTACCTGCTCACCAACACGTTCTCGTCGGCGACGCGCACCAAGTACCTCGCGCTGGTGGCCGAGCACCTGGGCGCGGAGAAGAAAGCCGTCTACGAGCCGACGATGCTCGTCGAGGAGTCCTACCTGCAGACGGCGTACGACGCGGTCGACGAGCTCTACGGCTCCGTCGACGGCTACCTGCGCGACGGCCTCGGGCTCGACGACCTGCTCCTCGCTGAGCTGCGCGACAGACTGACCGCCTGAGGTCCACCATGGGTGCGTGAGTCGCGCGCCGTACGCCGTCCGTGAGGTCGCCGCGGTCGTCGTGCTGCAGGCCGTGGCGCTGGTCCTGCTCGCGCCGCGCTACGGACCGCACCGCGACGAGCTCTACTTCGTCGTCGCCGGGCAGCACCTCGCGTGGGGCTATCCCGACCAGCCGTCGTTCACCCCGATGCTCGGTGGGCTCGCCGACCTGGTCGCTCCGTCGGGGCTGGTCGTGCTGCGCATCCCGAGCGTCCTCGCGGTCGCGGCCGTCGTGCTCCTGTCGGTGCAGCTCGCGCGGCTGCTCGGTGCGCGGCGGGCCGGCCAGGTGCTGACCGCGGTCACGGTCGCCTTCTCCGCGCTGGTGCTCGGGCTCGGCCACATGCTCTCGACGGCGACCTTCGACCTGCTCTTCTGGACGGCCGTCCTGGTCGTGGTCGCGCAGGCCCTCGCGGACGAGCGCCCGCGGCTGTGGCTGCTCGCGGGAGTCCTCGCCGGGATCGGCCTGAACAACAAGCACGCCGTCGTCTTCTGCCTGCTGGGGATCCTGGTCGGCGTCGCCCTGGTCCGCGAGACGCGGCCGGTGCTGCGCACGCCGTGGCCCTGGATCGCCGGGCTGGTCGCCCTGGCGATGTGGGTGCCCAACCTCGTGTGGCAGGCGCAGCACGACTGGCCCGTCCTCGACCTCTCGGCCGACATCGCCGACGAGTACGGCGGCCTCGGCGGTCGGATCGGTCTCGTGGCGCAGGCCTTCGTGATGTTCAGCCCCGTGATCGGCGTGCTCTGGGTCTACGGCCTGGTCCGGCTGCTACGCCGACCCGACTGGGTCCGTCTCCGGCCGCTGGCGATCGCCTTCCTCGTCGTGCTGGTCGTCTTCCTGGTGACCGGCGGCAAGGGCTACTACCTCGCCGGCCTGGTTCCGCCGCTGATCGCCGCGGGCTGCACCGACCTCGCCGAGCGCTGGTCGACGCGCAGGGTCACGATCGCCGGTGCCGTCCTGGTCGCGTCGGCGGCGGTCGCCTACCCGGCCGTGGTCCCGGCGGTGCCCGCCTCGACGTTCGCCGGCTCGGTCTGGGCGGACATGAACGACGTCCAGCTCGACACGATCGGGTGGCCCGACTACACCGACCAGGTCCGAGCCGTGGTCGACGACCTGCCGCCGGAACAGCGACGTACGGCGATCGTCTTCACGAGCAACTACGGCGAGGCCGGGGCGATGTCCTGGTACGACGTCGGCCTGCCCGTCTACAGCGGCCACAACGGCTACCGGGCCTGGGGGCCGCCGCCGGACGACGCACTACCCGTCGTCGCGGTGCTCCAGGGCTCGCCGGAGGGCGCCTTCGAGGGCTGCGAGCTGAAGGCCCGCCTGCGCAACACGGCGGGCGCCGACAACGAGGAGGTCGGCGCCGGGATCTGGGTCTGCGCCGGCCCGGTCGGCTCGTGGTCGTCCGCCTGGTCGCACCTGGTGCACTACGACGCGTGATCGGCGTCGTCGTCCGGCTCGGCCTGGACGATGCGCAGCTTCTGCGTGTCTGTGAACGTGACCTCGACGGTCTCGAACCCCTTGTGGCGCTGGGCTCTCGCATATCCGATGTAGGCGCGCCGATCCGCCTCGGTCAGCTCCACGTTGTCGGTGAACGGCGTCAGCAGCGCCCGCGGCCACAGCCGCCGCTCGAGCACCACGTTGACCTCGATGCCGAGGACGCCGAGGGCGGCGGTCAGCCAGATGAGGCCGATCAGACCGAGGACCAACGCGAAGGTCTGGTTCATCCCGACGGTCTCGCCGATCACGTTGGTGACGTAGACGGTGCCGATCTTCTGGAGCCCGATCCAGAGCAGTGAGGCGGTGATGGCTCCCGGGATGGAGCCGCGCCAGATGTTGTGGCTGCGCGCCGCCCCTACCCGGAAGAGCGCGGTGAGCACGAGGGTGTTGATCACCACCGTGAGCAGGGTGATCGGCCACTTGTACGACGACACCGTCTCGCCGAGCACCTCGGTGTTGGCGGCCAGCGTGGAGAGCACCGAGATCGTCAGCACGGCGATGCCCGCCGTGAGGAGCAGGAAGAGGCTCTTGAGCCTCAGCAGGATCGGGTTGGGCCGGCTGTTGCGCGGCACCGACCAGGCGATGTTGAGTGCGTTCTGGAGCGCCTGCCCGAGGCCCATCGCACCGTAGAGGGCCACCAGACCACCGATGATCACGACCGTCACCGACCCCTGGAGACCCTCGGGCCGCCCGAGCTGGTCGCCGATGATCGGGAACTGGGCGAGCGCCGAGTCGAGCAGGTCCTGCTGGAGGTCCGAGTTGCCCTCGAGGAAGAAGCCGAGGACGGACGACCCGAGGAGCAGCAGCGGGAAGATCGCGATGAAGGCGTAGTAGGTGATGATCGCGGCGAGGTAGTTGCCCTGGTCGTCGAAGTACTTGTAGATCACCGCGACCGGATAGCCCAGCACCGACCAACGCTGCTGGGCGCGGTCGGCGCCGTCGATGACCTTGCCCACCCGCACACGCTACCGAGGTTCGGGCGGCACCACCGTCAGGTTGCCGTCGGCGTCGGTGCTGAACAGCTCGACCCCGTCGGTCACGGTCGCCGCGTCCGCGCCCAGCGCGACGGCGATCTTGTTGGCCGCGTTGCGGGCAACGTCGAGCACCACCTCGACCACCTGCTCGGGCGCCAGGTGGGCCTGCGCGTCCTCGACGACCTGGTCCGGCACGAGGTACGGCGTCCAGATCATCGCGTCCGTGAGGCCGAGCGCGGCCTTGTACGCCGGCGGCAGGTCGCTGTCGGCGTACGCGTCGACGGCCTCGAACGTCGCCTCGTCGGCACCGGCCTCGAGCGCGGCCACCGACCGGCGGGAGCGGCACAGCCGGCACTCGTGCTGACGGGCACCACGCAGCCGCACCAGCTCGGTGAGCACCGGGTCGAGGGTGTCGAGGCGCGCCACCTGCCGCATGAACTCCTCGATCAGCGGCCACAGCTCCGTCGGCTCGCCGAGCTCGCCGCCGCCCCAGGTGCCACCGAGGACCTCGCCGGACACGATGGCGATCCGCGGCCAGTAGTCGTCGACGTAGATCGTCTGGGCGACCTCGAAGGCCGTCGGCCCGGTCGCCTCGAGGAAGCGGCGGCGCAAGTCGTCGTCGATCACCGACACGTCGACCCCGAACTGGTCGGCGAAGTTCTCCACACGCGGGTCGTCGAGATCGATGTCCAGGGCGGTGCGCGCGGCGCCGACGGCGGCGAGCGCGGCCGCGACCTCGGGGGCGTGCTCTTCGATCGGGTTGGACATGGCGGTCAGCGTAGACGCGGGCGGGGACGGTGGGTGGGCGGTCCGGGGTCGGGCAGCGTGGGCATCTCGAGGCCGGCGTGGCGGCCGACGAGGACGGCCCGCTTCACCGAGCTCGACCCGAACTTGTCGCGCACCCGGTCCAGCGCGAGGTCGAGGCTGCCCGCGGCGGTCTCGGCCGCGAAGAGCGGCAGCTCCAGCTGCTCCTCGCCGCTCGCGTCGACCAGGCCGGAGATGGTGATCCCGAGGAGCGTGCACCCGCGCTCCTCGATCAGCGGCCAGGCGACGTCGAGCAGCCCGCGCCCGGTCTCCAGCCAGGTCGCGGTCGAGGCCGTCGACCGCGGGATCGTCGACGAACGGGTCGCCCGGGTGAAGTCGTCGAACCGCAGGCGCAGCGTGAAGGTCCGCCCGATCCGCTCCCCTCCACGCAGCCGCCGGGCGACCCGGTCGACCAGCCCGGCGAGCAGCGCGTCCAGCTCCTCGCGGCTCTTCGCGCGCCCGGCCCGGCCGATCGCGGCCTGCGAGCCGATCGAGCGCCGCCGCCGGCCGACCTCGACCGGGCGCGGGTCGCGCAGGTTGGCCAGCGCCCACAGGTGCCGCCCGGCCGCCTTGCCCACGGCCGCGGTCAGCTCGACCTCCTCGCGACGCGCGAGCTCGCCGATGGTGCGGATCCCGTCGGCATGCAGCTTGGCAGCGGTGATCGCGCCGACGCCCCAGAGCCGCTCGACCGGCAGCGGGTGCAGGAACTGCTGCTCACCGTCCGGCGGCACCCGGAGCAGCCCGTCCGGCTTGGACACGGCGCTCGCGACCTTGGCGAGGTACTTGGTGCGCGCGATGCCGACCGAGATCGGCAGCCCGACCTCCGCGCGCACGCGGGCGCGCAGCGCGGCGCCGATGGTCTCGGGGTCGCCGACCAGCCGGCGCAGCCCGCCGACGTCGAGGAACGCCTCGTCGATCGAGATGCCCTCCACCAGCGGCGTCGTGTCGTCGAAGATCTCGAAGACCGCGCGGCTCGCCTCGACGTACGCCGTGAAGCGCGGCGGCACGACGAGGGCGTCGGGGCACAGGCGCTGGGCCTGGCGACCGCCCATCGCCGACTTCACGCCGTACGCCTTCGCCTCGTAGCTCGCCGCCAGCACGACCCCGCCGCCGACGATGACCGGCCGTCCCTGCAGCCGCGGGTCGTCGCGCTGCTCGACCGAGGCGAAGAACGCGTCGAGGTCGGCGTGCAGGATCACCCGCCCATGATCGAACACATGTTCGACTCTGGCAAGACCGGGCGCGGTGCCGCAGGATGTCGGCATGGCATCCACTCTCGGGACCCTTCGCCCTGCCCACCCCCCACGCTCCGCCGGACCCGTCGCCGTCGTCGGCGTCGCGGCCGCCGTCCTCACGGTCGTCGCCGCGATGCTGCTCGTGCTCCGGCCGTCCTCGGCCGACGCTGCGACACCGATCACCGTCGCCTCCGCGATCTCCTCCAACAGCGGCACCCAGACCGTGCGCGGGTACGTCGTGGGCCAGCCCACGGCGACCAGCACGGTCGTCACGAGCAACTACCCCAACGACTACGCGCTCGCGATCGCTGACTCCGCGAGCCAGACCAGCACGTCGAACATGCTCTACGTCCAGATCCCGTCGGCCTTCCGGTCGGCATGGGGGCTCAAGTCCAACCCCGGCCTCCTCGGCACCCGCATCGACGTCACGGGTGCGCTCGGCGCGTACTTCTCGCACCCCGGCATGACCGGCACGACGGCGTTCGCGCTCGCGTCGACCACGACGACGCCCACCCCGACCCCGACCCCGACACCGACGGCCACCACGACGAGCGGGCCGTACGACGGCACCTACTACGCCCCGGCCATCGGCAAGACGGGCGCCGCGCTCCGCACCGCGCTGCACGGCATCATCGACGACCAGACGAAGCTCTCGTACGCCGGCGTCTGGGACGCACTGAAGGTCACCGACGCCGACCCCGCCAACAGCAGCAACGTGATCGAGTTCTACTCCGGCCGCTCGGTCCCGAAGTCGTCGAACGGCGGCGGCGTCGACGACTGGAACCGCGAGCACGTCTGGCCGCAGAGCCACGGCGACTTCGGCACCTCCGCCGGCCCCGGCACCGACCTGCACCACCTGCGCCCCGAGGACGTGACGGTCAACGGCACCCGGAGCAACAAGGACTTCGACAACGGCGGCACGGCGGTCGCGCAGTGCACCGACTGCTGGAGCGACGCCGACTCGTTCGAGCCCCGTGACGCGGTGAAGGGCGACGTGGCGCGGATGGTCTTCTACATGGCCATCCGCTACGAGGGCGGCGACGGCTTCGCCGACCTGGAGGTCAACGACACCGTCAACGGGTCGACCGCGTTCCTGGGCCGGCTCTCGGTGCTGAAGGCCTGGAACCAGGCCGACCCGCCCGACGCTCGTGAGAAGACGCGCAACGACGTCATCTACACGACGTACCAGCACAACCGGAACCCGTTCATCGACCACCCCGAGTGGGTGGCCGCGATCTGGGGCTCCTGACCGGTCAGTACGACTTGGGCAGCCCCAGCGAGTGCATCGCCACGAAGTTGAGGATCATCTCGCGGCTGACCGGGGCGATCCGGCCCGCCCGGGTGGCGACCAGCAGCCCGGCGACGCCGTACTCCTGCGTGATGCCGTTGCCGCCGTGGGTCTGGACGGCGGCGTCGGCGGCGTTGCAGGCGGCCTCGGCGGCGGCGTACTTCGCCATGTTGGCGGCCTCGCCGGCGCCGAACTCGTCGCCGGCGTCGAAGAGGGCCGCGGCCTTCTGCGTCATCAGGCGGGCCATCTCGGTCTCGATGTGCACCTGGGCGAGCGGGTGCGCGACGGCCTGGTGCGAACCGATGGCGTCCTTGAAGACCACGCGCTCCTTGGCGTACGACGTGGCCTTGCCGAGGGCGTAGCGCGCCAGGCCGGTCGAGAACGACGCGGCCATGATCCGCTCGGGGTTGAGCCCCGAGAAGAGCTGGGCGAGGCCGCCGTCCTCGTCGCCGACGATGGCGTCGGACGGCAGCCGCACGTCGTCGATGAAGACCTGGAACTGCAGCTCGGGGCTGACGATCTCCATCGGGATGTGCTTGTACTCGAAGCCCTCCGAGTCCGTCGGCACGACGAAGAGCACCGGCTTCACCTTGCCGGTCCTCGCGTCCTCCGCCCGCGCCACGACGAGCACGTTGTCGGCCTCGTCGACGCCGGAGATGTAGATCTTGCGGCCGTTGAGCACCCATTCGTCGCCGTCACGCCGGGCGGTGGTGGTGATGTTGTGGGTGTTGGTGCCGGCGTCGGGCTCGGTGATCGCGAAGGCCATCGTCGAGGTGCCGTCGCAGATGCCCGGGAGCCAGCGCTGCTTCTGCTCTTCGGTGCCGTACTTGCTGATGATCGTGCCGCAGATCGCGGGGCTGACGACCATCAGCAGCAGCGGGCAGCCCTGCGCGGCGAGCTCCTCGCAGACGGCCGCGATGTCGCCGATGCCGCCGCCACCGCCGCCGTACTCCTCGGGGATGTTGATGCCGAGGTAGCCGTTCTTCCCGATCTCCAGCCACAGCTCGGTGGTCTTCTCGCCGGCGCGTGCCTTCTCGGTGAACCACTCGCGGCCGTACTTGCCGGCCAGCTTGGCCACGGCCTTCCGCAGCTCCTGGCGCTCCTCGGTCTCGCTGAACGTGCTCACTCTGCTTCCTCCACTACTGCCAGAACCTCACCGGCGGCGACCTGCGCCCCGGCCTCGACGTTGATCTCCGTGACGACGCCGGCGTACGGCGCGCTCACGGCGTGCTGCATCTTCATGGCCTCGAGGACGAGCACCGGGTCACCGGCGCTCACCGCCTGACCGGACTCGACCGCGACCCGGACGACCGTGCCGGGCATCGGCGCCAGCAGGCTGCCGCTCGCCACCGCGTCGGCGGGGTCGACGAACCGCGGCACCCGCGTCAGCCGCACGTGCCCGCGGGCACTGTCGACGTCATACGAGCCGGTCGCCCCCGCAGCCACCTCGTATGACGTCCGGACGCCGTCGGTCTCGAGGACGACCCTCGTCGGGCTCGCGGACACGACCGTGTGGCCCTCGACGACGTAGCCGTCGCGGTCGCCGTACCACTCGACGGTCGCCTCCTCGAAGACCGTGCGCTGCGGCTGGGAGACCACGTTGCGCCAGGCGACCGGGACGCCGCGCTGGACGGTCCGCGCCTCTTTGGCCCGCTCGGCCAGTGCAATGGCAGCAGCCACCGCCTCGGTGGTCGAGGAGGGACGAAGTCCCGTCTCGAAACCATCGAGGAAGGCGGTCGAGACGTCGCCGGCGATGAACCGCGGCTCGCGCAGGACCGAGACGAGCAGGTCGCGGTTGGTGACCAGACCGTGGATCCTCGCGCGGCTGAGCACACCGGCGAGCTTGCGGGCGGCGGCCTCCCGGGTCGGCGCGTAGGCGATGACCTTGGCCAGCATGGCGTCGTAGTGCGTCGACACCTCGCTGCCCGACTCGAAGCCGGCGTCCACCCGGATGCCCTCCTCGAGGGGGATCTCGAAGGTGGACAGCACGCCGCTCTGCGGCTGGTAGTCCGCGGCCGGGTCCTCGGCGTACAGCCGCACCTCGATCGCGTGCCCTTCCGGCGGTTGAGGTGCGAGCGCAGCGGGCCTCGAAACCCCGGAAGCCTCCGCGGCCGCGATCTGCAGCTGGACCAGGTCGACGCCGTGCACCAGCTCGGTGACCGGGTGCTCGACCTGGAGGCGGGTGTTCATCTCCAGGAAGAAGAACCGCTCGGTGGCCGGGTCGTAGAGGAACTCGACCGTGCCGGCGCCCCGGTAGTCGACCGCCTCGGCAGCCTTCCGTGCGGCATCGTGCAGCGCCGCTCGCACGTCGTCGCTGAGGCCGGGCGCGGGTGCCTCCTCGACCACCTTCTGGTGGCGGCGCTGGAGCGAGCAGTCCCGCTCGCCGTAGACGGTGGTGCCGACGACCTGGACCTCGACGTGGCGCCCGTTCTCGACGTACGGCTCGACGAAGACGGTCCCGTCGCCGAAGGCCGACAGCGCCTCGGCTTCGGCGGTGGCGACCTCGCCGGCGAGGTCCTCGAGTCGGCGTACGACGCGCATGCCGCGGCCGCCGCCACCCGCGGACGCCTTCACCAGCAGCGGGAGGTCGGCCTCGGTCGGCTCAGCGGGCGCCTCCAGCGTGGGTACGCCGGCCTCGCGCATGATCCGCTTGGCCTCGATCTTCGAGCCCATGGCGTCGATCGACTCCGGTGTCGGCCCCACCCAGGTGAGGCCGGCGTCGATCACGGCGCGGGCGAAGTCGGCGTTCTCGGAGAGGAAGCCGTAGCCCGGGTGGATCGCGTCGGCGCCCGAGCGGCGAGCGGCGTCGAGCACGAGGTCGATGCGCAGGTAGGTCTCGGCAGGTGCGTTCCCCGGCAGGCGTACGGCGGCGTCGGCCTCGCGCACGTAGGGCAGCGCCGCGTCGGCGTCGGAGTGGATCGCCACAGTCTCGATGCCGAGTGTGCGGCAGGTCCGGAAGACCCGGCTCGCGATCTCGGCGCGGTTGGCGACCAGCAGTCTCGTGATCACGGACGGAACACCCCGAATCGGTCGGTGCCGACGATCGGCTTGTTCTCGATGACGGACAGGCAGATGGCCAGGATGGTGCGGGTGTCGCGCGGGTCGATGACGCCGTCGTCGTACAGCATCCCGGAGAGGAACTGCGGCATCGACTGCTCCGCGATCTGCGCCTCGACGACCTCCTTGATCGCCTTGAACCCCTCGGCGTCGAAGGGCTGGCCCTTCGACTCGGCCGACTGCTGGGCGACGATCTCGAGCACGCCGGCGAGCTGGGCCGGGCCCATCACGGCCGACTTCGCGGACGGCCAGGTGAAGAGGAAGCGTGGGTCGAAGGCGCGGCCGTTCATGCCGTAGTTGCCGGCGCCGTACGACGCGCCCATGATCACGCTGAGGTGCGGCACGGTCGAGTTGCTGATCGCGTTGATCATCATCGCGCCGTGCTTGATGATGCCGCCCTGCTCGTACTCCTTGCCGACCATGTAGCCGGTGGTGTTGTGCAGGAAGAGCAGCGGCGTGTCGGTCTGGTTGGCGAGCTGCACGAACTGCGTCGCCTTCTGCGCCTCCTGGGAGAAGAGCACGCCCTGGGCGTTGGCGAGGATGCCGATCGGCCGCCCGTGCAGCCGCGCCCACCCGGTCACCAGGGACGGTCCGTAGAGCGGCTTGAACTCGTCGAACACAGCCCCGTTCGTCTCGGAGACGCCGTCGCAGATGCGCCTGATGACCTCGCGCGGGTCGAACGGCTCCTTGAGGTCGGTCGGGATCAGGTCGAGCAGACCCTCGGGGTCCTCGTCGGGCTCGGCGTACGTGCTCTCGGTGGTCGAGTGCGCCGCGAGGGACGAGCGGCGTGTGTCGAGACCCTTGCGCCAGTTGAGCCGCGCGACGATCCGCCGCCCGATCCGGATCGCGTCGAGCTCGTCCTCGGCGAGGTAGTCGGCGAGGCCCGACGTCCGTGCGTGCATCTCGGCCCCGCCGAGCGACTCGTCGTCGGACTCCTCGCCGGTCGCCATCTTCACCAGCGGCGGACCGCCGAGGAAGACCTTGGCCTGCTCGCGGACCATCACCGTGTAGTCGGACATGCCGGGCACGTAGGCACCGCCCGCGGTCGAGTTGCCGAAGACCAGCGCGATCGTCGGCTCCTTGCGCGCGCTCGCGCGGGTGATGTCACGGAAGAGCTTGCCGCCCGGGATGAAGATCTCCTTCTGGGTCGGCAGGTCCGCCCCACCGGACTCGACGAGCGAGACCGTCGGCAGCCCGTTCTCCTCGGCGATCTGCGAGGCCCGGAAGATCTTCTTCACGGTCCACGGGTTCGAGGCACCGCCCTTCACCGTCGGGTCGTTGGCGGTGATCATGCACTCGACGCCCTCGATGACGCCGATGCCGGTCACGACGCTCGCGCCGACAGCGAAGTCCGAGCCCCAGCCGGCCAGCGGCGAGAGCTCGAGGAAGGCCGAGCCCTCGTCGACGAGCAGCTCGATGCGCTCGCGGGGCAGCAGCTTGCCGCGACCGTGGTGCCGCTCGACGGACCGCTCACCGCCCCCGGCGACCGCCTTGGCGTGCTCGGCGTCGAGGTCGGCGAGCTTCTCGAGCATCGCTTCTCTGTTCGTCATGACGCGTAGCCCAGCAGCTTGGCTGCGAGATCGGTCAGCACTTCGCTGGCCCCTCCTCCGATCGGCAGGATCCGGGCGTCGCGGTAGTGCCGCTCCACCTCGGTCCCGTGCATGTATCCCGTCCCGCCGTGCAGCTGGACGGCCTGGTCGCAGACGTACGTCGCACAGTCGACCGCGGTCTGCTTCGCCAGGCAGGCCTCGGCGATCACGTTCTCACCGAGCGAGTGACGGCGTGCGACCTCGCGCGTGTAGGTGCGCGCCACCTCGACCTGCCGGCGCATCTCGACGAGCTGGTGGCGCACCACCTGCCGGCTGATCAGTGGCTTGCCGAAGGTCTCCCGGTCGCGGCAGTACGCCGCCGTCAGGTCGAGCGAGCGGGCGGCGATCCCGTAGGCGTGCACGGCCAGCGCCAGCCGCTCGACCACGAACTGGGCTGCGATCTGCAGGAAGCCTGAGTTCTCCTCGCCGACCAGGTTGGCGACCGGCACCCGCACGTCGACGTACGACAGCTCGGCGGTGTCGGAGCAGTGCCAGCCCATCTTGCGCAGGCCACGGTCGACGGTGAAGCCGGGCGTGCCCTTCTCGACCACGAGGAGGCTGACACCGCCGGCTCCCGGGCCACCGGTGCGGACCGCCGTGGTCACGAAGTCGGCGCGCACGCCGGAGGTGATGAAGGTCTTGGCGCCGTTGACGACATAGTGGTCGCCATCGCGGACGGCGGTGGTGATGATGCCGCCGACGTCGGATCCGCCACCGGGCTCGGTGATGCCCAGGGCGCCGATCGTCTCGCCGGCGAGGGTCGGCCGGACGAAGCGGTCGATCAGGTCCGTGCTCTGCCCGTTCTCGGCCGCCGCGACGATGTGCGGCAGCGCGATGCCGCCGGTGAAGAGCGCCGCCATGAATCCCGACGACGCCCCGGCCTCGAACATCCCCTCCTGCAGGTCCACAGTGTCGAGGACGTCGCCGCCCTCACCACCGACGTCCTCGGGGAACGAGATGCCGAGCAGGCCCTGCTTCGCGGCGGCCAGGTGGACCGAACGCGGGACCTCGCCCGCGTCCTCCCACTCCTGGAGGTGCGGCGCGACCTCGCGGCGCACGAACTCCGCGCCCAGCTGCTTCAGCTCGGTCACAGCAGGCCCTCCTGCACGTGCACGACCCGCGAGCGCATCCACTCGCCGAGCCCCTTGGCCTGCGGGTCGAAGCGGGTCGACGCCGCGACGCCGTCTCCGAGGAGCCCGCGGATGAGCACGTTGACGCCGCCGAGGTTGGGCAGCACGTGCACCTCGACGTCCAGGTCGGCGGCCTCGGGCAGCAGCTCGCGCACCTTGCGCGGCGTGATCAGCTTGGTCAGCCAGGTGACGCGCTCGGCGTACTTCTCCGAGCCGTCGTGCACCACCCACAGCCCGAGGTTGGCGTCGCCGCCCTTGTCGCCGGAGCGGGCGTGCACGAACGAGCCGAGCGGGGCCCGCCGGGTCAGCGAGTCGAGCGGTGCCGGGTACGGCGAGGGCCGCAGCCCCTCGCGCGGGTCGGTCTCCGAGAACTCGGTCGGGTCGGCCACCACCTCGCGTCGTCCGTCGGCGTGCACGACGGTGTGGGTGACGGCCGAGCGGTCGACGTACTCCGCGCGGTAGACGCCGTACGGCGTCGGGGCGGCGGGCGGACCGGTCATCGTGAAGCCGGGGTACGACCCGAGGGCGAGCTCGACCGCCGCACCGGTGAAGCTGCGCCCGACCGGGTCGGCGGCGACGTCCTTCACCGTGCAGCGGAGCAGGCAGGACGCGCCCTCCTCGGTGTCGGCGTCGGCGGGCGGCAACGCGGTGCGGGTCCAGCTGACGTCGCTCGCCGTGAGGGCCGGGGTCAGCTGCTCGCGCACCCAGTCGGCCTTGGCGTCGATGTCGAGGCCGGTCAGCACGAGCTCGACCGTGTTGCGGAAGCCGCCCAGCTCGTTGACGCAGACCTTGAGCCGCTCGGGCGGTGCCTCACCGCGGACGCCCGTGATCGACACCCGGTCGCGCTCGACCTGCGCCAGCTCGACAGAGTCGAGGAGGGTGGTGACGTCGGGGTTGAGGTAGCGCGTCGACTGGATCTCGTAGAGCAGCTGCGCGGTGACGGTGTCGACGGTGACCGCGCCACCCGTCCCGGCGTGCTTGGTGACCACGCTCGAGCCGTCGGCCGCGATCTCGGCGAGCGGGAAGCCGAGCGGCAGGCCGTCGTGCGGCAGCGTCTTGAAGCCCGAGAAGTTGCCGCCGGTCGCCTGGGTGCCGCACTCCAGCACGTGCCCGGCGACCACGGCGCCGGCCAGCTCGTCGTACGACGTGGGCGTCCAGCCGTGGTGGGCCGCGGCCGGTCCGACGACCAGCGAGGCGTCGGTGACCCGGCCGGTGACGACGATGTCGGCGCCGGCGTTCAGCGCGGCCGCGATGCCGAAGCCGCCCAGGTAGGCGTTGGCGGTCAGCGCGCCCGGACGCAGGTCGAGCGCCCGGACGTCGTCGCCCTCGACGTGCGCGATCGCGGGGTCGAGCCCGAGCCCCTTCGCGACCTCACGGAGCCGGTCGGCGAGACCGGCGGGGTTGAGCCCCCCGGCGTTGCTCACGATCTTCACGCCGCCCTCGAGCGCGAGACCGAGGCAGTCCTCGACCTGGCGCACGAACGTCTTGGCGTAGCCCAGCGACGGATTCTTCATGGTGTCCCGGCCGAGGATGAGCATCGTCAGCTCGGCCAGGTAGTCGCCGGTGAGGTAGTCGAGCTGGCCTCCCTCCAGCATCTGGCGCATCGCGGCCAGCCGGTCGCCGTAGAAGCCGGAGCAGTTGCCGATCCTCACTTCTGCGGCCGCCCGTCCCCAGCCGGACCGGCGAAGGCCTGCGCGATCGTCAGCCACTGCTCGGCGTCCGCGCCGCTCGCCACGAGGTCGGTGTCGTCGCGGTGCACGCGCTGGGTGACCAGCAGGCAGAAGTCCCACGCCGAGCCGGTCACGGTCTGGCCGGAGTCCTCCGGACCCCAGGTCCACTGCTCGCCGGACGGCGAGACCAGGTCGATGCGGAACTCCTCGGCCGGCGGCGGCAGCTCGTGGACGGAGAACGCGAAGTTGCGGGTGCGGACGCCGAGGTGCGCGACGTGCCGGACCCGGTCGCTGCGCTCGGGCTCGACGCCGAGGGCGTCGTACACGTCGAGCGAGTGCGCCCAGGTCTCCATGAAGCGCGCCGTCGCCATCGACGTCGGCGACATCGGCGGGCCGAACCACGGCATCTTCTGCCCGTCGGGCACCGACCGCAGCGCGGCCGGCAGCGCGTCGCGTGCCTTGCCCCAGCGCGCGAGCAGGGCCTCGGGCGCGAGCCGGGCGACCTCGAAGGCCTGCTGGTCGACGTACCCGGTCGGGTCGGCGATCGCCTCCAGCACCAGCGCGTCCCAGGCCTCCTTGCCCTCCGGCGTGTGCGCCTGCGCGGCGAGCACCGCGACCTCGTCGGTCCAGAGCAGGTGCGCGACCTGGGTCGCGACGGTCCAGCCCGCGGCCGGGGTGGGCGTCCGCCAGGCCTCGGCGTCGAGGCCGGCGACGGCGGTCCACAGCAGGTCGCCCTCGGCGTGCAGGTCGTCGAGCAGGTCGTCGAGCAGCGTCATGACAGCTCCTTCTCCAGTACGTCGGCCCAGCGGTCGAGGATCCGCTCGCGGCGTCGGGTGTCGTCGGTGATGGTGTTGGCGAGGCCGAGGCCGCGCACCAGGTCGAGCGTCGCCTGCACGAGCTCCCGGTTGCCGGGGACCGACTCGTCGACACCGAGCAGGTCGACCGCGAGCCGGTGGGTGTCGCGCCCGACCCGCTGCTCGAACGGCGCGACCGTGACGAGCAGCGCCTCGTCGGTGCGCGCGGCGACCCACAGCTCGAGGGCGGCCGCGAAGACAGGGCTGGCGAAGTGGTCGGCGAGCACCTGCAGCACCGCCCGGGTGTGCCGAGGACCGTCGGGCAGCGCCTCGGCCGCGGCGGCGAGCTCGGTGGCCCGCTTCTCGGTCAGGTGCTCGACCGCGGCGACGACGAGGTCGTTCTTGGTCGGGAAGTGGTGCAGCTGCGCGCCGCGACTCACCCCGGCGCGCTCGGAGACCAGCGTGGTCGACGTGCCGGCGAACCCGCGCTCGACCAGGCAGTCGACGGTCGCCTCCAGCAACCGGGCCCGCATCAGCCGGGTGCGCTCCTCCTGGGGCACCCGCGCCGTCCCCGCCGCCGTCGTCACCCGGTCAGCATGCTCGACGTACTAACAAACAGTCAAGCCTGACTTTTTTGGGTAGCAGGGTCAGTCGAGACGGGCCACCAGGGGCAGTCGCGAGCGGGCGGTGAGGCCGACGATCAGGGCCGTCAGCAGCGGCAGCACGACGACCAGCCCGAGGATCATCAGCCACGGCACGTCGAGGTAGTGGCCGGCGGTCGCCTCGGAGTAGCCGCTGGTCAGCGGATAGGTGATGGCGACGCCCGGGATGAACCCGACCGCCGCTCCCAGCACCGCGCCGACGAAGCCGATGACCAGTGCATACGACGCGGCGACCCAGCGCCGCCGTCGGGGCGATGCGCCCACGGCCGACAGCGTCGCGAGGTCCGGCCGCGCGTCGGAGAGCGCGAGGAACGTCGCGGTCAGGGTCCCGCCGAGCATCAGCACACCACCGAGGGCGGCAAGCACCAGCTGGACGATCATCGTCTCGTTGTCCGTCTGGTAGCCGCGCTCCACGTAGAACGACGAGCTCGTGTCGGCTGCCGCGAGCGCCTCGCTCACCGCCTCCTCCTGGGCCCGCGAGATCGGCCCGGAGACCACCAGCCCGGAGACCCCGGTCGGCGCCCCGAGACGCTTCGCCGCCTCGGTGGAGAGGATCGCCTGCGGCCCGGCGTTGCCGAGGGCGACCGGCACCATGACCGCCGGCACCGACAGCGTCGTGACGTCGTCGTCGCTGGAGTCCGGCGAGTACTCGTGCAGGTCGAGCTGCAGGTGGTCGGTCTCGACGCCCTGGTCGGTGAAGGCGACCACGCCGCCGGCGCGGAGCATGCGCAGCGCCGCCTCCCGGTCGGCGTCCGTCATCTCGATCGGGAGGTCCTCCAGAGTGGACTCCCCCACCAGGGTCGAGGCACCCCACGAGGTGCCGTAGCTGTCCAGCAGCCGGTCCGGCTCGTCGGTGTCGCGGGCCTTGATCTCGAGCCAGTACGACGGCGCGTCGTCCGTGCTGCTCTCGATCAGGCCGTGCACGGGGACCAGGTGCGCGTCCGGCAGCTTGTCGGCCACGGCCGCGCGCAGCTGCGTCCAGTCGACCGGTCCCTCGTCGACATACGCGCTGACCGAGCCCATGCCGGCCGGCAGCTCGGGGCGGTAGGTCTCCCGGTTCTGCGCCTCGTCGCTGGTGACGGCGATGCCGAGGGCGACCACGCCGGCCACCGTGGCTGCGACTGCGGCGACCGCGGGCACCGTGCGGGTGCGATGCCGGGCGGCGTCGCGCGCGGCGTACCGCGGCGACAGCGGCAGCCGGCCGGCGAGGCGGGCGACCGCGACCACGACGATCGGGACCAGGAAGATCATGCCGATCACCGCGATGACCGCGGAGCCGGCGATCGCGAACTCGCCGCTGGAGCTCGCGGTCGCGCCGTACGCCGAGCCGGCGATGCCGATCCCGAGCAGGACGACCCCGAGGATCGGCGACCGGAGCGACGGGCGCTTGTCCGCCCGGCGACCGGCCAGGACCGCGACCACGTCCTGCCGCGACGCGATCCAGGCCGGCACGACGGCCGCCAGGACCGCGCTGAGCAGCCCGAAGAGCGCGATCCCGACCAGGTGGAGCCACGGCACCTCGAACGGGCCGAACCACGCGTTCGACCAGTGCTGGAGCACCGGGAGCAGGAGCCAGGCGACGCCGATGCCGAGCACCACCCCGAGGAGCGCGGCGACCGAGCCGAGCACCACGCCGCCGCCGATCACCACGCGGCGGCTCTGGGCCGGCGTGCCGCCGGTCGCGGCCATCAGGGCGAGGGTGCGCGACTGGCGCCGCGCGGTCACGGCGAACGCCGGCCCGGCGAGCAGCACGACCTCGAGCAGCGCCATCGCGACGACCAGCACGACCACCGCCACCATCTGGTCGTCGGTGCTGCCACCCCAGCCCTGCATCTCGTCGGGCAGCTCCGACGCCGACGGTGGGTCGGTGACGACCGCGCGCGAGACCACGGTCGCGCCGAGCGCGTTGGCGGCGCGCACCTGTTCCCACGAGACCGGTCCGCCGCCCGCGAGCCACGAGGGCGGATAGCCGTCGTCCTCGCGGTGACCCAGCCCGAGGGACCCGATCGGGCCGGCCGCGGCGGGGGTGGTCCGCAGCTCGGCGGACTCGGCGATGCCGACGATCGTCGGCGCGGGAGCCTCGTCCTCCGTCAGGTCGAGCACGTCACCGAGCGCGTAGCCCTGGTCGAGCATCGCCTGGTTGACGACCACCTCGTCGGTGTCGGCCGGCCACCGTCCCGCGTTCAGGTCGAAGAGCCCGTCGGCGAGGGGGTCGTCGAGGTCGACCTCGGTGCCGGCGAGGTAGCCGACCCCGTCGTCGGTGCGGACGTTCGCGTCACCCCTGCGCATCTCGACCAGCCGCGCGCCACCGAGGGCCGCGGAGAGCTGCTCGGTCGTGGGTGGCCTGCCGGCGCCCTGGTCGCCGGTCGTCCCGGACCCGTCCCACGGGTCGAAGAACTGGATCACGGGCGCGCCCTGGGCCTCGACGGTGACCAGGGCGTCGGCCGCCGATCCCATCCGCCGGTCGAGGGACTCGACGCCGTTGACGTCCTGGGTCTGGATCACGACGTCGGCGGCGGTGACCGCGAGCACCGGCAGCGCGATCATCACCAGGACCAGGATCGAGCGCCCGCGGTTGCGCAGCGCGTCGCGTCTGGCGAGGCGCAGGGCCAGTCGCCAGGAGGTGCCGCGGCTCATCGCGAGGTGCCCGAGTCGATCAGCGCCTCGGGGGCATCGGTGCCGGTCTCGTCGACCACCACCCCGTCCCGCAGGAAGACGACCCGGTCCGCCCAGGCCGCGTGCCGCGCCTCGTGGGTGACCAGGACGCCCGCGGCCCCGGCGTCGCACCGGGCGCGCAGCAGTCGCAGGATGCTCTCGCCCGTGTCGCTGTCCAGGGCGCCAGTCGGCTCGTCGGCGAGGATCAGCCGCCGGTCGCCGACGACCGCGCGGGCGATCGCGACCCGTTGCTGCTGGCCACCCGACATGTGGTCGGGGAACCGGTCGGCCAGGTCGAGGATGCCGACCTCGTCGAGCGCGGCGCGCGCCGCGGCCCGCGCCGTACGGGTCCGCACGCCGTCGAGCTCGAGCGGCAGGGCGACGTTCTCGATCGCGTTGAGCGCGGGGATCAGGTTGAAGTCCTGGAAGACGTAGCCGATCGACGTACGCCGCATCCGCGCGCGGCCGGCGGCGCCGAGACCCTCGAGGTCGGTGCCCTCGACGCTGACCGTGCCGGACGTCGGGCTGTCCAGGCCGCCGGCCAGCGTCAGCAGGGTCGACTTGCCGGAGCCCGACGGGCCCATCACGGCCACCAGCTCGCCGGCGTGCGCGCCGAAGGAGACCGACCGCAGCGCGTGCACCTCGGTGGCGCCCTCGCCGTGGACCCGGGTCACCGCGTCCATCCGCAGCACGGTGCTCGTCCCGGCGCTCATCGACGCGCCTCCTCGTCCGCCTCGTCCGCGAGGATCTCCTCGAGCAGCGTCTCGGGTCGCTCGAGCTGGGCCCGCCGGAGCCGCGCCTCGCAGTGGTCGAGCCAGCGGATCTCGGCCTCGGCCGCGAAGACCAGCGAGTCGAGGACCAGGCTCCACGAGAGCTCGCCGCCCTCCGCCTGGCGCTTGAGCCTCGTGTAGTCCTGGAGCGCGCTCATCGTGGCCGAGCGCTGCTGCTGGATCACCGTCGCGACGTCGACGCCGGGGACGGTCACAGCAAGGGCCAGCTTGATGGCGAGCTCGTCGCGGGGCGGCTGGGTGCGCTCGACCGGGGTGGTGAACCACGCGGCGACCGCGTCGCGGCCCTCGTCGGTGATCCGGTAGACGACGTGACCCTCGCCGTCCGCCCCGGCGCCGACCACGAGCCCGTCCCGCTCGAGCCGGGTCAGGGTCGTGTAGACCTGCCCGACGTTGAGGGGCCACGTCGCGCCGGTCCGCTGCTCGAACTGCGCGCGCAGCTGGTAGCCGTAGCGCGGTCCCTCCTCGAGCAACGCCAGCAGTGCCTGCTTGACCGACATCCGAGCCTCCACACCCCGTCAGCACCCGCCCGCGGCGAGTAGATACCGGGTATGTATACCACGTATGCACCTCGGTCGCGGGCAGGTCAGCGGTAGGTCAGCGCGTTCCCTTCGAGGTGCGGATGCTCGTTGAAGGTGAGCAGCCGGGCCCCCGTCGAGCCGACGACGACCCGCGTGACCGAGGAGTTCACGAGCACGGTGTTGAAGCGGCCCCAGAGTCGCGCGAACGTCGCCGCGTCCGCCTCCGGGTCCACCAGGGCGGCGCACACCGCGGCGATCACGCCGCCCGAGGTCACGGCCACGACCGTGCGGCCGGACCCGGCCCGGAGGCACGCCGCGTCGAACGACCGGGCCACCCGTTCCTGGAAGACCGGCCACGGCTCGGCGTACTCGCCGTCGCTGCCGCCGCCGGTCCAGCGCGCGGTCGCGAGCTCGAAGACCCGCTGGAACTCGCGCCGGTCGAGCTCGCCCGGCGGCAGGTCCGGGTAGGACGCCACCACCGACAGGTGGTCGAACTCGTCCCAGCCGATGTCGACCTCGGCGTCCGACAGCCCCATCGCTTCGGCCGTCTCGCGGTGCCGGCGCATCCCGCCGCGCACCACCGCGTCCGGGGCCACGTGCCGGTCGCGCAACCACGCGCCCAGCAGGCGGCCCTGCTCCCAGCCGGTCTCGGACAGCACGTCGTAGTCGTCCGTGCCGAACGACGCCTGACCGTGCCGGACCAGGAGCAGGACCCCCACTGCTACTACGCGTTGACTAGGCGGGGAACGAGCCGCCGGAGGCGGCCAGCTCGCGCAGGTACGCCGTCGGGCGGAAGCGCTCGCCGTACGCGTCGGCGAGCTCGTCGGCCCGGGCGACGAACGCACCCAGGCCGACCTGGCCGGCCGCGTTCTCGTAGCCCTGCATGTACTGCGCGGCGCCACCGGTCATCGGCGGGAAGCCGATGCCCATGATCGAGCCGATGTTGGCCGCGGCGGCCGACTCGATGACGCCCTCCTCGAAGCACTTCGCGGTCTCGACGGCCTCGGCGAAGAGCAGGCGCTCCTTGAGGTCGACGAACGGCAGCGGCTCCGCGGCGACCGGGAACTCGGAGGCGAGGCCCGGCCAGACGCCGGTGCGCTTGCCGTCCGCATAGTCGTAGAAGCCCGCGCCCTTGAGCCGCGACGGCCGACCGAGCTCGATCATCTTCGCGACGACCGCCTCGCCCGGGTGCGGCGTGTAGGTGCCGCCGTCGCGTTCGACGGCGTCCTTGCTCGCCTTGCCGATCTTGGCCATCAGCTCCATGTTCAGCTCGTCGCTGAGCTGGAGCGGCCCGACCGGGTAGCCGTCCTGCGTCGCGGCCCGCTCGATGCTGACCGGGTGCACGCCCTCGGCGAGCATCGCGAGGCCCTCGTTGACCATCGTGCCGATGACGCGCGAGGTGTAGAAGCCCCGGCTGTCGTTGACGACGATCGGGGTCTTGCGGATCTGCTGCACCACGTCGTACGCCTTGGCCAGGGCGACGTCGGAGGTCTCCTTGCCCTTGATGATCTCGACCAGCGGCATCTTGTCGACCGGGCTGAAGAAGTGCAGCCCGATGAAGTCGGCCGGGCGGTCGACACCCGTGGCGAGCTCGGTGATCGGCAGCGTCGAGGTGTTGCTGCACAGCAGCGCGTCGTCGTTGACGTACGGCGCGATCTCGGCGAACACCTGCTGCTTGAGCGCCGGGTCCTCGAAGACGGCCTCGATCACCAGGTCGCAGCCGGCCAGGTCGGCCGGGTCGGCGGTCGGGGTGATCCGGTCGAGCAGCTCCTGGGACTTCTCCTCGGTGAGCTTGCCGCGCGAGACCGCCTTGGCGTTGAGGCCCTCCGAGTAGGCCTTGCCCTTGGCCGCGCCCTCGGCGCTGACGTCCTTGAGCACGACCTGCATGCCCGCACGGGCGCAGGAGTAGGCGATGCCGGCGCCCATCATGCCGGCGCCCAGGACGCCGACCTTGACGGCCTTGTAGGGCTCGATGCCCTGCGGGCGGAGCTTGCCGGCATTGATCGCCTGCAGGTCGAAGAAGAACGCCTGGATCATGTTCTTCGAGGCCTGGTTGACGATCAGGTTGGTCAGGTAGCGCGACTCGATGCGCGACGCGGTCTCGAAGTCGACCGACGCGCCCTCGACCGCGGCCGACAGGATCGCGCGCGGCGCCTTGTAGACGGCGCCCTTGGTCTGCTTGCGCAGCAGCGCCGGGAAGGCAGGGAGGAACGACGCGATGGCCGGCGATTTCGGGTTGCCGCCGGGCATCTTGTAGCCGGGCTTGTCCCAGGGGTTCTGCGACTCCTCGGGGTTGGCCTTGATCCACGCCTTCGCGGCCGGGACCAGCTCGTCGCGGGTCGCGACGAGCTCATCGACGAGACCCTTCTCCAGGGCGGCGCCCGGCTTGAACTGGGTGCCGGGCAGCAGCACGTCCATCAGGCCCTGCTGCAGACCGAGCAGGCGTACGACGCGCGTGACGCCGCCGCCGCCGGGCAGCAGCCCCAGGGTCGACTCGGGCAGGCCGATGAGCACCTTGTCGTCGTCGACGGCGATCCGGTGGTTGGTGGCCAGGCAGATCTCGAAGCCACCGCCGAGGGCGGCGCCGTTGATCGCGGAGACGACCGGACGCGGGAAGAGCTCGAGCCTGCGCAGCCCGGCCTTCACCGCCTCACCCATCGCGAACACCGCACCGGCGTCGTCCTTGGTCGCCTGGACCATGTTCTTGAGGTTGCCGCCCGCGAAGAAGGTCTTCTTCGCGCTGGCGATCACGACGCCCGTGACGTCGTCCTGCTCGTCGTACAGCCGCTGCACGGCGGCGGCCATCGACTCGAGGTAGATCTCGTTCATCGTGTTGGCGCTGGCGGTCGGGTCGTCGAGGGTCAGGGTGACGATGCCGTCGGCGTCCCGGTCGTAGTGGACAGCGGTCTGTTCCGTGGTGCTGGTGCTCATGGAAGTCCTGTTCTGGGACACGGTGGTCGAGGAAGGACGAAGTCCTGTCTCGAAACCACCAGAGGCGGGAGGAAGGTCAGACGAGCTCGACGATGGTGGCGATGCCCATGCCGCCGCCGACGCAGAGCGTGGCGAGGCCGCGACGCTGGTCGCGGCGCTGGAGCTCGTCGACCAGGGTGCCGAGGATCATCGCGCCGGTCGCACCGAGCGGGTGGCCCATCGCGATCGCGCCACCGTTGACGTTGGTGATCTCGTGGCTGATGTCCATGTCGCGCATGAACCGCATCGCGACGGCGGCGAACGCCTCGTTGATCTCGAAGAGGTCGATGTCGCCGACCTCGAGACCGGCCTTGGCGAGCGCCTTGCGCGCGGCCGGCGCCGGACCGGTCAGCATGATCGTCGGGTCGGCGCCGGAGACGGCGGTCGCGATGATCCGGGCCCGCGGGGTCAGGCCGAGGCGGGTCCCGACCTCCTCGGAGCCGATCGCCATCAGGGCCGCGCCGTCCACGATGCCGGACGAGTTGCCGGCGTGGTGGACGTGGTCGATCCGCTCGACCCAGTGGTACTTCTCGAGCGCCACGTCGTCGAAGCCCGCGTCGGCACCGATGCCGGCGAAGCTCGGTTTCAGGCCGGCCAGGCCCTCGGGGCTGGTGTCGGGGCGGATCGTCTCGTCGTGGTCGAGGACGGTCAGGCCGTTGAGGTCCTTGACCGGGACGACGGCGTTGGTGAAGTAGCCGTTGGCCCACGCCTTGGCGGCGCGGTGGTGCGACTCGGCGGCGTACGCGTCGACGTCGTCGCGGCTCCAGCCCTCGATGGTCGCGATCAGGTCGGCGCCGATGCCCTGCGGCACGAAGCCGGTGGCCAGCGCGGTGGCCGGGTCGGCCGCCCAGGCGCCGCCGTCGGAGCCCATCGGCACCCGGCTCATCGACTCGACGCCGCCGGCGAGGATCAGGTCCTCGAACCCGCCGCGGACGCGCGACGCGGCCTGGTTGACAGCTTCGAGGCCGGAGGCGCAGAAGCGGTTGAGCTGAACGCCCGCGACGGTCTCGGGGTAGCCGGCCTTGAGGGCGGCGGTCTTCGCGATGTCGCCGCCCTGCTCGCTCACCGGCGAGACGACGCCGAGCACGACGTCGTCGACGGCGGCCGGGTCGAGGGTGGGGTTGCGGACCTTGATCTCGTCGAGGAGGCCGACGATCAGGTCGACCGGCTTCACCTCGTGCAGCGAGCCTGCGGCCTTGCCCTTGCCGCGCGGCGTCCGGATGTGGTCGTACACGAATGCTTCAGCCATGACGTCCTACTCAGAGATGGGGATCTGTGGTGTCTCGGATGTGCAGTACAAGCCTGTCGCTCGATTGTGACACTATTACTGTCACCGTCAAGGCGGCGGGTCCTGTGGCGCACGTCACGGGCCCTCGGGGGCAACGAGGAGAGTCATGGACGAGTCGGTACGCGAGCTGCTGACGCTCGACGAGCTGACCAACCGCGTCGGCATGAGCGTGCGCAACATCCGCTTCTACACGACCAAGGGTCTCGTGCCGCCGCCGATCCGCCGCGGCCGGTCCGGCTACTACAGCCCGGACCACGTGGCCCGGCTCGAGCTGGTGCAGGAGCTCCAGGCCCACGGCTTCACGCTGTCGGCGATCGAGAAGTACGTCGCCCGCATCCCGGCCGACGCCACGCCGGAGGACATCGCGCTGCACCGGACGATGCTCGCGCCGTGGCAGGCCGACCTCCCCGTCGAGATGTCGCGCGCGGAGCTCGACACCCGCGCCGGACGCACGCTCACCGACGACGACCTGACCACCCTGTCGGCGCTGGGCATCGTCTTCCCCACCCGCCGCGGCCGCTACGAGGTCGCGGTCTCGCAGCTCTCGGTGGGGGTCGGCCTGCTCGACCTGGGCTTCCCGGTCGAGGCGGCGCTCGCCGCCGCCGAGGTGTACGCCGAGCATGGCCGCCAGCTCGCCAAGCAGCTCAACGAGCTCTTCCGCACCATGGTCTGGCCCGTCTACCGCGAGGCCGGCGCCTCCGCCGACACGCTGCGCGGCGTCGTCGAGCGCCTCAAGCCGCTCTCGATCGCGAGCCTGGTCGCGGCGTACGAAGCGGCCATGGACGAGACCCGTCGCGAGGACATCGCCCGCCGGGCGCGCTAGACAGCCCTAGGTCCTGCGACGCCGGCCGGCGACCACGAGCGCGCCGCCGCAGGCCAGCAGCAGGCCGCCGCCGAGCAGCAGCCGGACGTCCGGACCACCGGCCCCCGGGAGGACCCCCGATCCCCCGCCTCCGGCGGCGCCGGCCCCGTCACCGTCGCCGCCTCCGCCCGTGTCGGGCAGGTCTCCCGAGATCGTGACGTCGATCGTGACCGTCGCGGTCCGGCACAGCGGGTCGAGGCCGGGCGTGCACAGTCGGTAGGTGAAGGTGTCCGCGCCCAGGAAGCCGTCGTCCGGGGTGTAGACGAGCGCGTCGCCGTCGGCCTCGACCGACCCGTGGCGGGGCGCGTCCGCGACCTCCGGCGGCCGGTGCCGGCCCGCGTCGTTGGCGACGACGTCGACCGTGACCGGCGTGTCCCGACGGGTGCTGTCGTGGTCGTCCACCGCGATCGGGAAGACCCGCACCCGCACCAGCGCGTCGGCGCACAGGCTCGGGGTGCCGTCGTCGCACACGACCGCGCTGAAGACGTCGTGGCCGGCGTACCCCGCCGACGGTCGGTAGACCACGCTCCCGTCGTCGAGGACGACGGCGGTGCCGTGGACGGCGGCGGTCCCGCGGGAGTACGTCAGCGCATCGCCGTCCGGGTCCGTCCCGACGACCCGCCCGGTGACGGGTGAGCCGGTGTCGGTGACCAGCAGCTCCCCGGCCAGGGTCGGCGGGTGGTTGGGCGCGGACACCGTCACGCGCACGCGGGCGCTCGAGCAGAAGGTCGGCTCGGTCGGTGAGCAGATCTGGTAGCGGAAGGTGTCGGTGCCGGTGAACCCCGCGTCGGGGCGGTAGACGATCGTGCCGTCCGCCCGCACCACGACGCTCCCGTGGGAGGGACCGTCGGACGTGCCGCTGACCGGCGCGCCGTCGGTGTCGTTGTCCAAGACCGGGATGGCGACCGGCCTGCCCCGGGTGGTCGCGGCCCGGTCCGGCAGGGCGACGGGGAGCACGTTGATCGTGACCGTGCCGCTGGCGCACCTGCGCACGAGGGCGCCGTCGCACGCCTGGTAGACGAACGTGTCGACGCCGGTGAAGTCGCCGTCCGAGCGGTAGCTGACGGCGCCGCCGCCGGTCAGCGTCAGGGTGCCGTGCGACGGCGGGGTCACGACGGAGTAGCGGACGTCGTCGCCGTTCGCGGGCGGCGACCCGACTACCGGGAGTCCGGTGTACGTCGACCGCACGTAGTCGGGGGCATCGGGTAGCGGTGGCGGGGTGATGGTCGGGACGACGATCGTGGTGGTGTTCGCGGTCGGCGCAGACCCGTCGTTGTTCGTGGCGTCCGGGTCGTCGGTCGACGACGTGGAGCTGACCGAGTTCAGCAGCCGCCCGCTCGCCGGGGCCGACCCCGAGACCGTCAGCTCTCGCGTGGCGCCGCTCGCCACGGTGCCGAGGTCCCAGGTGACCTGGCCTCCGGCCACCACGCCACCGTCGCTCGCGACGACCGGCGCGACGAGGTTGCCCGGCAGCGCATCGGTCACCGCGACGTCGTCCGCTGCGTCGTCGCCGTGGTTGGTGACGGTGATCCGGAAGAGGACCGGGTCCCCGGGCTGCACCAGCAGCGGCGCGGTCTTGGTGGTCTCGACGTCCGCGTGCCTGCTCGGGTCGACGGACGCGTCGCAGCCCGGCACCCGGGTGCTCGCGGTCGGTCGGCCCACGGTGCCGGCGACGACGTTCTCCACGGCGCCCGACTGGGTGTCGAAGATCTGGGGTGGCGTCGGCGGGGTCCTGTCGTCGACGACGATCGGGCTCTGGGCCGAGGCGCCCCGGAAGGTTCCCTGGGTCCGGGTGTCGCCGGTGAAGAGGTAGCGCCCCAACCCGGTGATGCTGCCGTCGTTGGTCAGCGACGCCGCACCGAGGACGGCGGTACCGGTCTGGACCCAGGTCCCGTTGTTGCCGAACTGCCCGCCGACGAGGGCGATCCCGGAGCTCGCCGATCGCGGACCGTTGTTCGCCAGCGCGCCGCCGACGTCGACGACGCAGCGGTTCACGAACGTGCCGGAACCGTTGACCGTCAGCCCGCCGGAGACCTGGGCGACGCCGCTGTTCTGGAAGATCCCGTTGGACGTCATGCTGCCCGTGACCCGCAGGGCCCGGTGGTTGTCGAGCCGCACGGCCCCGTTCAGGTTGGCGCCTCCGGCGAGCACCATGACGCCCCGGTTGACGATCGAGCCGTTCCCCGGGGAGAAGTTGCCGTCGACCCGGAAGGTCGCCCCGCGCGCGTTGGCGAGCTCGGCCGCGCCGTTGATGTTGAGCGTCGACGCCCGGAAGGTGCCCTCGTTCTCCAGGGAGAAGCCGGCCGCGACCGCGACCGACGTCAGCCGCACCTCGCCCCCGGACGCGACGACGAGGGAGCCTGCGGCGTTGTTCAGGTACGGCGGCGCCAGCACGGCCGACGACGCGACGCACAGCGTGGAGCCCGCCGGGAAGGAGTCGATGCCCCCGGTGAACTCGCCGCCGGTCAGTCGCAGCGTCTCGCCGGGCGCCACGGAGAACGACGCCGCGTGATCACCGGACAGCGTGCGGTCGGGACTCGCACACGAGGAGGCGTAGTCGGCGTACGCCGGCGCACCGCCTCCCTGCACGCCGACGACGACGCACACCGAACCGATCCCGAGACCCACCAGCACACGAACGACACGGGACCAGCCGGGCATCGACCACCTCTTTCGCTTGCGTCGCGTCAGGTGAGGTTAGCGGGTGGGTACTACGTCGGGAGAGACCAACGGAGGCGTGCATGCAGGTGCTGGTGACCGGAGCAACCGGCTTCGTCGGGAGTCGGCTCGCGCCCGCGCTCCTCGAGGCGGGCCACGAGGTCCGGGCGATGACCCGGCACCCGGAGTCGTACGACGGTCCGGGCGACGCGGTCGCCGGCGACGTCACCGACCCGGGCAGCCTGGCGGAGGCACTGTCCGACGTGGACGTGGCCGTCTACCTGGTGCACTCGCTGGACGACGACGACTTCGAGCGCAAGGACGCCGACGCGGCCCGGGCGTTCGGCCTGGCGGCGGCCGCCTGCGGGGTCCGGCAGATCATCTACCTGGGCGGGCTCGGGAAGGACGGCGACGACCTGTCGGCGCACCTGCGCTCGCGCCGCGAGGTCGAGAAGCTGCTCGGCGAGGCCGGCGTACCCGTGACCGTGCTGCGCGCCGCGATCGTCGTCGGCGCCGGCGGGATCTCGTGGGAGATGACCCGTCAGCTGGTGAAGAACCTGCCGGCGATGGTGGTGCCGAAGTGGGCGAGCACGCTCACCCAGCCGATCGCGCTCGACGACGTCGTCCGCTACCTGGCGGGCGTCGTCGGCGTCGAGGCGGCGTACGGCCGGGTCTTCGAGATCGGCGGACCCGACCGGCTCACCTACGTCGAGATGCTCCAGCAGGCGGCGGAGGTCATCAACGGCCGCCGGGTGCCGGTCGCCACGGTCCCGGTGCTGACGCCGAAGCTGTCGTCGCACTGGATCTCGTTCGTCACCGATGTCGACGCCACGACGGGTCGCAACCTCATCGACTCGATGGGCACCGAGGTCGTCGTCACCGACGAGTCGATCCGCGACGTGGTGCCGGGTGAGCCGATCACGTACGCCGAGGCGGTGCGCCGCGCGCTAGAAGAGAGCGGGTAGGGCGAGCAGCATCCCCAGCGACCAGGTGACGTGCGTGATCGCCGGGGCGAGCACGCCGCCCGACCACTGACGCAGCAGGCCGGCGACGAGGCCGAGCAGCGCGGCGGCGAAGACCAGCGCGACGTTGAGCGTCGCCACGGTCACGAGTGCGTAGACCAGCGTGCTGAGCAGGACCGGCCGCTGCGGCATCGCCGCGTAGACCGCGCCGCGGAAGAAGAGCTCCTCGGCAGCGCCGGTCACGAGCGTGACCCCCACGATCAGCAGCCCGGACCCGCGGTCGGCGTACGCCGTCACCGCGGAGACCTGGTCGTCGAGCACCGGCAGCTCGCGCACGATCAATGCGCCGAGCACGAACACGCCGGTGAGCGCCGCGCCCACGAGGACGGGACGGACGACCGCACGCTCACCCAGCGGCACGGGGCCGCTCGCGAAGGCTCCGACCACCCAGGTCGCGGCGAGCGCGAGGGCGGACGGGTAGAACCAGTCGCTGCCGGGCTCGATGCGGAACGAGACCCCGAGCAGCACGGTACCGACGACCAGGAAGGCCGTCGTCCGTGCTGCCGGGGACACGATCAGCGCCGTCCGGAGCTGAACGACGAGGCGCTGTGGCGCGACTGGCCGCCACCGGTCGACTGGCCGGCGCCGCCCGAGCGCCGGCGCGAACCGCCGTTGCCGGACTTCTGGCCGCCCGAGCGGGACTGGCCGCCGGACTTCGCCTGACCGCCGGACTTGGGCTGGCCGCCGCTGCGACCGCCACCGCCACCGGAACGGCGACCGCCGCCGGAGCGACGGCCGCCGCCCCCGCCACCGCCGCGGTTGCCCTCGGCCGGCGCCTCGACGACGAGGCCGCCGGGACGGGACCGCTCGCCCGGGGCGAGCTCGGCGAGCAGCGGGTGGCCGGCGCCGTTGATCTTGGTGGTGGTCGGCTTGATGCCGGCCGCCCGGGTCAGGTCGCGGACGTCGCGCACCTGGTCGTCGGTCATCAGCGTGATGACGGTGCCCTTGGCACCGGCGCGCGCCGTACGCCCCGAGCGGTGCAGGTAGGCCTTGTGCTCGACCGGCGGGTCGGCGTGCACGACGAGCGACACGTCGTCGACGTGGATGCCACGGGCCGCGATGTCGGTGGCCACCAGGGTGGTCGCCCGGCCGGAGTGGAACGCCTCCATGTTGCGGGTGCGGGCGTTCTGGCTGAGGTTCCCGTGCAGCTCGACGGTCGGGACGCCGTTGCTGTTCAGCTGGCGGGTCAGCGCCTTCGCACCGTGCTTGGTGCGGGTGAAGACGACGGTGCGGCCGGGGGCGCTGACCAGGTCGGTGAGCACCTGCACGCGGTGTTCGCGAGCCAGGTGCAGGACGTGGTGGTCCATCGTCGCGACCGGCGACTGCGCCGAGTCGGCCTGGTGGGTGACCGGGTTCTGCAGGAAGCGCTTGACCAGGACGTCGATCGCCTTGTCGAGCGTGGCCGAGAAGAGCAGGCGCTGGCTGTTGCGCGGCGTCTGGTCCATGATCCGGCGCACGCCGGGCAGGAAACCGAGGTCGGCCATGTGGTCGGCCTCGTCGAGGATGGTGACCTCGACCTGGCCGAGGTCGCAGTGACCCTGGCCGATCAGGTCCTCGAGCCGGCCTGGGCAGGCGAGCACGATGTCGGCGCCCTTGCGCAGGCCCTGGACCTGCGGGTTCTGGCCCACGCCGCCGAAGACGGTCTGGGTGCTCAGGCCCGCGGTCGCGGCGAGCGGCTTGAGGGAGTCGTTGATCTGGTTCACGAGCTCGCGCGTCGGGGCCAGGATCAGGGCGCGCGGCTTGCGCGCCTGCGGCGTACGACCGGAGGCCGAGAGGCGGGCGACCAGCGGCAGCAGGAACGCGTACGTCTTGCCGGAGCCGGTGCGGCCGCGGCCGAGCACGTCGCGACCCGCGAGGGAGTCGGGCAGCGTGGCGGCCTGGATGGGGGTCGGGGAGGTGATGCCGAGGTCCGCGAGGACGGCGGCGAGGGAAGCGGGGACACCGAGGTCGGTGAAGCCCGCAGCAGACACTGCGTCAGACAAGAGAAGATCACTCACTGTTGGCGTGTCTCGCCAAGCTGAACCCGCCGAGGGACGGGAGCGGAGAAGCTGCCTCACGAGGTGAGGGGCTCGGTCCTCGAAGGGACCGGCCGAAGCCCGAGGCAAGACTGAACGGGCTGCTTCGACAACTGTAGACGGCGCAGCCCGTCAGACCTGCATCGGCACGGTGTGCCGTTGCTTACTTCGTCAGGCCGTCCTTGAGGTCGTGGGCGGCGTCCTTGACCTTCTCGCCGGCGTCCTTGACCTTCGCCGACGCCTGGTCGCCCTTGCCCTCGGCCTCGAGCTGCTCGTCGCCGGTGGCCTTGCCCGCCGACTCCTTGCCCTGGCCCTTGAGGTTCTCGACCTTGTTCTCTGCCTTGTCCTTCAGACCCATGTCTGCCTCCTCGATGGTGGTACCCAGGCGGTGACCGGTCCGGGGGTCAGGCAAACGTCAGGACGCCGTCGTCGATGTCGTCGCGACGGATCTTGCGCACGTCGGTCAGGTAGTTCTGCTTGAGCTGCCACGGGGACCGGTCGCCCTGCTTCGGCAGCTCGTCGAGCGCGCGCAGGACGTAGCCCGCCGAGAAGTCCATCAGCGGTCGCTCGCCGACGGTCGGGTCCGGTCGGGGCGTGGCGACCCGCAGCCCGTTGCGGTCGAGGTGGTCGAGCAGGCGGCAGACGTAGTCGGACACGAGGTCGGCCTTCAGCGTCCAGGACGCGTTGGTGTAGCCGATCGTGAACGCGAAGTTCGGGATGCCGCTCAGCATCATCGCCTTGTAGGCCATCGTCTCCGGCAGCTTCACCGGCCGGCCGTCGACCTCCATGGGCGCGTTGAGCGCGAGCAGCTTCAGCCCGGTCGCCGTCACGATGATGTCGGCCTCCAGCTCCTCCCCCGACGTGAGCCGGATGCCCTTCTCGGTGAACGTCTCGATGGTGTCGGTGACGACCGTGGCCTGGCCCTTGCGGAACGCGCGGAAGAGGTCGCCGTCGGGCACCAGGCACAGGCGCTGGTCCCAGGGGTCGTACGTCGGCTTGAAGTGCACGTCGACGTCGATCTCGGGCGGCAGCATCTTGAGGGTGTTCTTGCGGATGAAGCTGCGGAGGGCATCGGGCCGCTTGCGGCTGAACTGGTAGAGGCCCACCGACACCAAGATGTTCTTCCACCGCAGGACGGGGAAGCGCACCTTCTCGGGCAGCCGCGCCAGCCGGGCGGCCAGCGGGTCGCGTCCGGGGATCGACATGACGTACGTCGGCGACCGCTGCAGCATCGTCACGTGACCGGCACCGCCGGCGACCATCGCCGGCACCAGGGTCACCGCGGTGGCCCCGGACCCGATCACGACGACCTTCTTGCCCGCGTAGTCGAGGTCCTCGGGCCAGTGCTGGGGGTGGATCACCTGGCCCTGGTAGTCGTCGAGCCCCGGGAACTCGGGGGTGTAGCCCTCGTCGTAGTCGTAGTAGCCGCCGCAGTTCCACAGGAAGCTCGCGGTCAGCGTGATCTCGCCGTCGGGCGTCTCGGCGCGCACGGTCCAGCGCGCGGCCTCGGAGTCCCAGCTCGCGCCGACGACCCGGTGGCGGTAGCGGATCAGCCGGTCCACGCCGTACTCGCTCGCGACCTGGCGGAGGTAGTCGAGGATCGCGTCGCCGTCGGCGAGCGCGCGCTCGTTGCGCCACGGACGCCAGTGGTAGCCGAACGTGTACATGTCGGAGTCGGAGCGGATGCCGGGGTAGCGGAAGAGGTCCCACGTGCCGCCGCTGACCTCGCGGCTCTCGAGCACGGCGACGGTCCGCCCGGGCTGCCGCTCGCGCAGCTGGCAGGCGGCACCGATGCCGGACAGCCCGGCGCCGATGATCAGGACGTCGACGTGCTCAGTGCTCATGTGTGGACCTTACTGAATATCTGTCAATGAGAGTAGAGCTCGACGAACCGGGACAGCAGCCGGGTCGGGTGCTCGACGTGGCTGGCACGGGCCATCGCGAGCAGGTCGTCGGCCTCGTGCGGCTCGAAGTAGCCGTAGCCACGGTAGGTGTCGATGCGCAGGCAGAGCCCCTCGACGTCGAGCTCGGGGTGGAACTGCGTGGCGTAGACGTTGTGCCCGAGCCGGAAGGCGTGCACCGGGCAGTCCGCGCTGGAGGCCAGCAGCACGGCGCCCTCGGGCAGCACGCTGACGGCCTCCTTGTGGCCGAGGAAGGCGTCGAACGCGGGCGGCATGGTGCCGAGCAACGGGTCCTCGCGACCGGCGTCGGTGAGGGTGATCTCGCGGGAGGAGATGGGCTCGCCGTACGTGCGGTCGACGACGCCGCCGCGCAGCGTGCCCAGGACCCCGATGCCGTAGCAGGCGCCGAGGAACGGCGTGTCCTCGGCGACCGCCCGGGTCGCCAGGGCGTGCAGCTCGGCCTCGGCGCGGAGCTGGGCCGGGCTCTTGGCCTCCGGCGGGTCGCTGACGTTGAAGGGGCCGCCGCCGAGGATGACGCCCGACCAGTCGTCGAGGTCGACCGGGCCGAGCTCGTCGCGCTCGAGACGCACCCGGCGTACGTCGGGCTCGTCGAGGCCCGAGCAGCGCAGCACCGCGGCGTACTCGCTGTCCGCCGCGGCGTCCTCGGCGCGGGTGCCGATGAAGAGGAACGGCCTCACGTCTGGACGGCGACGCCGCTCTCGATGAGGCCGTCGACGTCGGCGATGCCCCAGGCGGTGAGCGCCTCGCGGGTGTGCTCACCGGCCGCCTTGCTGGGGGGCAGCGAGAGCGACGGCTCGGTGCGCGAGAAACGGGGCGCGGGCACCGGCTGCGTCAGGCCGTCCTTCTCGACGAACGTGCCGCGGGCCTGGAGGTGCGGGTGCTCGACCGCCTCGGTGAACGGGACGATGCCGGCCACGCACGCGTCGGTGCCCTCGAAGAGCTCGACCCACTCGGCCTGGGTCCTGGACAGGAAGGTGTCCGTGAAGACCTGCCGCATCTCGTCGTACCGCTGCGGCTCGCCCTGGCCCGGGCAGGTGTCCTTGACCCCGAGCAGCGTCACGAGGGTCTCGAAGAACTGTGGCTCGAGCGACCCCACGCTCATGTGCCTGCCGTCCGACGTCTCGTAGATGTCGTAGAAGGGGACGCCTCCGTCGAGCAGGTTCGCGGCGCGCTCCTCGCGGTAGCCACCGCTCGCGAGGAACGCCGCGCTCATGGCGTTGAGGTGCGCCGTACCGTCCACGATCGCGGCGTCGATGACCTGCCCCTGGCCGGACACCTTGGCCTCGAGGAGGGCGGCCAGGATCCCGATGACGAGGTACGTCGAGCCGCCGCCGAAGTCGCCGACCAGGTTGCTCGGGAAGTGCGGGCGGCTCTTGTCCTGGCCCATCATGTGCAGCGCGCCGGTGATGGCGATGTAGTTCATGTCGTGGCCGGCGGCCTGCGCGAGCGGTCCGTCCTGGCCCCAGCCGGTCATCCGGCCGTAGACGATGCGCGGGTTGACCTTCTGGCAGTCGCCCGGCCCCAGGCCGAGGCGCTCCGTCACGCCGGGTCGCATCCCCTCGATGACGACGTCGGCGCCCTTGACGAGCTCCAGGACGGTGGCCACCGCCGCCGGGTCCTTGAGGTTGAGCGCGACGCTCGGGCGACCGCGGTTGAGCAGCATCGTGGCACCACCCGCGAGCGCCTGGCCGCCCGGTCGCTCGACGCGGATCACGTCGGCCCCGAGGTCGGCCAGGATCATGCACGCGTGCGGCCCCGGCCCGATGCCCGCGATCTCCACGACCTTCACGCCCTTGAGCGGCCCGGTGCCCTGCCCCAGCTGGTACGTCATGTCCCGCATCATGACAGAAGTGCTGTCAGCGTCAGGCCGGCGGCGGCGCCGGGCAGCGGTGAGCAGGCAACCATTTCTGGCCTCATCCGTCCTCGGGGCGGTTGCTCATTCACCGCCGCCCCGGGCCAGTTGGCATTCACATCGCCTCCCGCGGCGGGTCTGTCCACAGACTCGACTCTGACGGATGCGCCGTCGGAGAGATCCGCGTCGGATGCAGTGATGCGCCCGATCCCTTCGCGACTCCAGAGCGGCCCCTTCACCCGAGCCGACGCCCGACGTGCCGGCGTGACGTCGCGGATGCTCCAGGGTCGCCGTTTCGTGCGACTCCACCAGGGCGTCTGGTGCCTCGCCGGTCACGAGATGAGCGAGCACGACTGGATCGTCGCCGCGCGCCTCGCGCTACCCGAGTGTGCCCATCTGACCGGCATCACCAGGCTTCAGCAGCTCGGCCTCGACTTCGGGCCTCGACAGCCGATCCGGTTCGTCGTGCAGGGCGATCTCCACCTCGAGCTCGAGGGCGTGTTCCTGCACCGCACCACGTTGCTGCCGCCGACCGACGACGTCGGCGTGACCGTCGCGGCGGCGTACCTCTCCTACTGCGCACACGCACGCGTCATCGACGCGATCACGGTCGGCGACTGGCTACTCCACCATCACCACACGACGATTGAAGAGATCCGTGCCCTGGCACTCTCCGGACTCTGGCGTCACGGAGCCGACGAGGCAGTCTGGGTCCTCGACCACCTCGACGGTCGATCGCGATCCTTCAAGGAGAGCGAGCTGAGGCCGCTTCTCACGTTCGCCGGTCTCCCCCGGCCCGAGGCCAACGTCCCGATCGACGTGCACGAGGACGTCGTCGTCATCGGCGACCTCGTCTACCGCGAGTGGCGGACCGTCGTGGAGTACGAGGGCAGCCAGCACCAGGAGGACCGCTCGCAGTACAGCTCCGACCTCGACCGCTACGCGCTCATGCGTGCCGCCGGCGTCCGGTACGTCCAGGTCACCAAGGAGCGGCTCGGACGACCGCAGACGCTGGTGGGCGAGGTGTTCCGAACGCTGCTGGCGGCCGGGTACGACGGGCCGCCGCCCAGGTTCGACCGGGAGTGGCTCCTGCTCTTCCGGTCGGTGTCGACCGCGGTCGGTCCGCGCCGAGATCGCATCCACCGGCGAGCGCGCGGGGAGCGGTGATCCAGCAACCGTTTGCCCGCCGAATCGCCGCCAGAACGGTTGCCTGCTCACCGCCGCCCGGCGTCAGGCCGGTAGGACCCGGCGCAGGAACTCGCGGGTCCGCTCCTCGCGGGGGTTGCTGAAGATCTCGGCGGGCGGGCCCTGCTCGAGGATCCGGCCATTGTCGAGGAAGCAGACGGAGGTGGCCACGTCACGGGCGAAGGCCATCTCGTGGGTGGCGATCACCATCGTCATGCCGGCCTCCGCCTCGGCGCGCACGATCTCGAGCACCTCGCCGACCAGCTCGGGGTCGAGCGCGGCGGTGATCTCGTCGAGCAGCAGCAGCGTGGGGTTGGTGCAGAGCGCCCGGACCAGGGCGGCGCGCTGCTGCTGTCCGCCGGAGAGCTGGTCGGGGTGCTTGGCGGCGTGGTCGGCGAGGCCGAACTTCTCGAGCAGCTCGCGGGCCCGCGCCTCGGCGTCGGCACGTCGTACGCCGTGGACCTTGCGCGGGGAGAGCGTGCAGTTGTCCAGGACCGAGAGGTGCGGGAAGAGGTTGTAGGCCTGGAAGACCATGCCGATCCGGGACCGTACGGCGCGGGCGTCGACCCGCGGGTCCGAGATCTCGCGGTCGTCGAAGGTGATGACGCCGTCGTCGATCTCCTCGAGCAGGTTCAGGCAGCGCAGCAGCGTCGACTTGCCCGAGCCGGACGAGCCGATCAGGCAGACGACGTCGTGCTTCTGCACGTCGAGCGAGACGTCGTCGAGCACGACGCGGTCGCCGTACGACTTGCGCAGCCCGGAGACCGCCAGCAGCGCGCTCATCGGGCCCCCGCCCTCTCGCGGCGCATCATCCGGCGCCCGAGCCAGTCGGTGAAGCGCGCGAGCGGGATCGTGATGACGATGAACATCACCGAGACGACGACGTACGGCGTGTAGTTGAACAGGTAGCCCGTCGAGTCGCGCGCCGTGAAGACCGCGTCGAAGACGCCGACGACGGAGATGAGGGCGGTGTCCTTCTGCAGCGAGATGAAGTCGTTGAGCAGCGGCGGCACGACCCGGCGCACGGCCTGCGGGACGACCACGTGCCGCAGCGTCTGGGCCCGGCTGAGACCGAGCGCCTCGGCGCTGGCGACCTGGGAGGGATGGATCGAGTCGATGCCGGAGCGGTAGACCTCGGCGACGTACGCGCCGTACGACAGCACGAGCGCGACCCCCGCCCAGAAGTAGCGGTCGTTGGTGAGTCCCTGCAGCTGCAGCGCCGGCACTCCGAAGCCGAGCAGCAGCACGAGCAGGACGGTCGGCACGCCACGGAAGAGGTCGGTGTAGAGGACGGCGACGATCCGCACCGGCGTCAGCCACGGCGACCTCGACACCCGCGCGAGCGCCACCGCCAGCCCGAGGACGAGGATGCACACCTCGCAGACCAGGAACAGCTTCACGTTGAGCCAGAAGCCGTCGAGGATGTCCGGGAAGGTGTCCTTCGCGATCTGCCAGTCGAAGAACGTCGCCCGCACCGTCGCCCAACCCGGCGACGTCACGACGACGGCGCCGACCACCGCGAAGACCGCGACCGTCAGGACGGTCGCGACGAGGACCGAGCGGGTGTGGAGGGTCCGGCGGACCCGGCGTCGCTCGAGCTCCCGGGCGCTGGGCTGCCAGGCGTTCACTGGAGGACGGGAACGTCCACGACGTCGGAGAGCCACTGCTGCTCGAGCTGGTCGATCGTGCCGTCGTCCTTCAGCGCACCCAGGGCCTGGTTGACGCACGGCACCAGCTCGCTGCCCTTCTCGAAGAGCATGCCGAACTCCTCCTGCTCGCCCGTCTCCGGCTGGAACTGCCCGACGATCGTGCTGTCGTCGATCTCCGCTGCCGTGATGTAGAACGCGGTGGGCAGGTCGGCGAGGATCGCGTCGACCTGGTCGTTCTGCAGGGCCTGCTTCGCCGCGTTGGTGTCCTCGAAGACAGCCGGGTCGGTGTCGGGCTTGATGACGTCGCGGATCGCGGTCAGCGAGGTGGTGCCGGTCTGGGCACCGAGCCGCAGCCCCTGGAGGTCGGCGAGGCTGGTCGCCTCGGCGCCCTTGGTGCCGTTGAGCGCGACCACGGCCTGCGCGGCCGAGTAGTAGCCGTCGGAGAAGTCGACGACCTTCGCCCGCTCGGGGGTGATCGAGATCTGGTTGATGTCGAAGTCGAAGTCCTTCGCCCCCGGGGCGTAGGAGTTGTTGAAGGGGACCTTGATCCACTTCACCTGGTCCTTGCTGAACCCGAGCTGCTCCGCGACCGCGAAGGCGACCGCCGACTCGTAGCCCTTGCCGTTGGTCGGGTCGTTGTCGACGAACCACGGCTCGTACGCCGGGGAGTCGGTGCCGATCGTCAGCTGGCCGGGCGTCTTCAGGGCGAGCGCGTCGGTGGCGCAGGTGTCGGCGCTGGCGCTCGAGGTGTCGGCGGGGTCGGTGGCGCTGGACCCGCCGTCGGACTCCGGGGCGCACGCGACTGCGGCGAGGGTGAGGGGCAGGACGGCCGCAGCGGCCAGCATTCGACGTACACGCATGGGAGAAGCGTAGGGCCGTGCTCAGGAGTGCTGGTGGTCCTCGTGCATCTGGTGGACCTTGGCGTGACCCAGCCCACGCCCGATCATCCAGTGGTTGACCGGGACCGTGATCACGAAGGCGACGGCTAGACCGGCTACCAGCGAGGCCCAGAAGAGCCCGTCGGACAGGGTCGCGTCGAGGGCTCCGGGCACCGCCAGCATGAACCCGTTGTCCACGATCTCCATCACGAGGATCGAGACGGTGTCGGCCGCGAGCGCGACCCGGACGGCGTTGCGGACGTCCACGCCCGCCCGGCGCTGGCCGCTGAAGGTCAGCAGGTAGCCGAAGAAGAACGCCAGCACGACGGAGAGCGCGATGCTCCCGACGTTGTGCCAGCCCCACCAGGTCGCCAGGACCATGCCCAGCACCTCGCCGATCGCGCATCCGGTGAGGCAGTGCCGGGTAGCGGTGATCGCCATCCGCCAGGAGCTGTCCATACGATCGAGCGTATGCGGATCGCCGCGGCCGCGCTCGCGACCGTCCTCCTGACGACCGGCTGCACGTCGGAGCCGGCCGTCGGGCCCGTCGAGCCGGCGGCCCCCGAGGTGACGACGCCCGCGCCGCCGACCAGCACGCCGAGCCTCACGCCCGAGCCGCCCGCCCGGTTCGAGGCGGCCCGGGCGATGCGCACGGTCCGCCACCTGGCGGGTCGGATCGGCCCCCGGCTGGCGACCGGGCCGGCGTTCCGCGAGGCGGCGGCGTACGTCGAGCAGCGGTTCGCCGCCGAGGGCTACTCGGTGCGGCGCCAGTCGTTCCGGGTGCCGGCCGGCGACTCGTGGGGCGTCCCGGTCGACGCCGGTCGGTCGGCCAACGTGGTCGCGACCGGGCCGGGCTTCGACCCGGCGGCGCCGTACGTCGTCATCGGAGCGCACCTCGACACGGTCGCCGTGGCGCCCGGCGCCGAGGACAACGCCTCCGGGGTCGCGGTGCTGCTCGAGCTGGCGCGGGTGCTGGGTGGTGATGGCCAGGTGGTCCTGGTCGCCTTCGGCGGCGAGGAGCCGCGCGGGCCGGGCGAGCTGCACCACTTCGGGTCGAAGGAGTACGTCGCCCGGCTCGGCGACGACGGGGTCAACCTGCGCGCCATGGTGTCCCTGGACCGGGTCGGGGTCGGCCGGGTCGTGCCGGTGTCGTCGGTCGAGGGCACGCCGGCCGCGCTGCGCGACCGGCTCGCCGACGTCGCCGGCGACCTCGACATCGCGACCGTCGTCGAGCACGACTCGGCGAGCGACCACGAGTCGTTCGCCGACGCCGGCTTCCTCGCGGCGCGCATCGGCAGCACGCCGTACGCCGGCTACCACTCGGCGCAGGACGTCCCGTCGGTCGTCGACCCCGCCCAGCTGGGTCGCGTCGGCAGGCTCCTCATCGCGTGGCTGCGAGCGAGCTGAGCTCCCAGAACGGGTCCAGGATGCTGGCGGCCTGCCACCGCGGCACGACGCGCGGTGCATGGTCGGCGCCCAACCGGTAGGGCACGAAGTCGGCCGCCATCAGCCGGTCGCCCCAGAAGGTCGCCTCCAGCACGAGCCCCTCGTTGGTCTGCGGGGTCGTCATGTCGAAGACGAAGTTGCCGAGCGAGTGCACGACCAGCGCATCGCCGACCTGCTCGGCACCCTGCACCCAGTGCGGGTGACCGCCGACGACCAGGTCGGCCCCGGCCGTCACGAGCGCGCGGGCGACCTGGTGCTGGATCGGCTCGGGCCGGTGGGTGTACTGCGTGCCCCAGTGCGGCACCACCACCACGACGTCGACGTGCCGCCGCAGCCGGCGTACGTCGCCGAGCACCCGGCGGAGCTCGCGCCGGTCGAGCGGGCCGGTGCGCGGCGGCATGCTGATCGACAGCGCACCTGGCCGGCCGGGTCCGGCCTCGGGAGTCTCCCCGATCGCGTTGAAGCCGGTGAACCCGAAGCGCACCCCGTTGCGCTCGAGCACCACCGGCCGCCGCGCCTCGGCGAGGTCCGCCCCCGCACCGAAGGTCGGCCGGCCGCTCTCCTGGAGGAGCCGGACCGTCTCCACGAGCGCCTCGTCGCCGTAGTCGCCGGCGTGGTTGTTGGCCAGCCCGAGCGCGTCGAAGCCCGCCAGCCGCAGGTCGCGCCGTACCTCGGGAGGGGCGTGGAACGAGTCGCCGCCCTGCGTCGGCGGCCCCGCGTCCGAGAGCGTGCTCTCGAGGTTGCCGATCGTGATGTCGGCCGAGGCGAGCCGGTCCGACATCGGCTCGAGCACAGGCAGCCCGGTCACGCGTCGGCCGAGCATGATGTCGCCGACCACGGTCAGTGTGGTCACCGGCCCGGGCTCGGGGCCCTCGACCTGGATCGGGTACGCCGCCGGGTCGCGCAGCGGGTCGACCGCGTCGACGGTCGCCACCCGGACGGCCGGGCCGACCGCGTCCGCGGCGACGACCGCGACGGTGTCCATCGGCAGGTGCCGGAGGCCGGCGGTGCGCTCGGTCGTCCGGAGCGGGCCGGCGGGCTGGCCGAGCTGCCGCCAGTCGGTGACCGCGCCCCGGACCACCCGACGGGCCTGACGCTCCGTCAGCGCGAGCGGCGGCCGCCGGGCGTTGACGGCGATCACCAGCGGCCTCGTCGTGGCCGGCTCGGCCGGCAGCGTCTCGGTGACCCACGGTGGCGGGGACTGCTCGGCCTGGGGCGGCTCCGGCTCGTCGTCGGTGCAGGCCGACAGCGCGAGCAGCGCCCCGAGCCCCCACGCCACCAGCCGTCGCATGACCCAACGGTAGGTTGCGAAGGTGATTCGCGATCTCACCGACGACGAGGCCCGGGCCGCACTGCCGCTCAAGTGGGAGCTGCCGGACGTCGTCCCGGCCTGGGTCGCCGAGATGGACTACGCCCAGGCCGAGCCGATCACCGAGGCGCTCGTGGACGCCGTACGACGAGGCGCGCTGGGCTACCCGCCGCACGGCGACGACCTGGGCGCGGCGTTCTCCGGGTTCGCCGCCCGGCACTGGGGCTGGGACGTCCCGGCCGGGGCCTCGGTCGCGACGGGCGGCGTGGTCAGCGGCATCCGGCTCGCCCTCGAGGTGCTCTGCCCGCCGGGACCGGTCGTCGTGCCGATGCCGTGCTACCCGCCCTTCGTGCACGCGGTCGAGGTCACCGGCCGCGAGGTCGTGCCGATCGAGCTCGACCCCGAGTCCGACGACGCGGGCCTCGACCTCGCCGCGGTCTCGCGCGCCTTCGCCGCCGGCGCGCGCACCCTGCTGCTCTGCAACCCGCACAACCCGCTCGGCCACGTGCCCTCGCGCGGCGAGCTCGCCGGGCTGGCGGCGCTCGCGCGCGAGTACGACGCCCGCGTCATCACCGACGAGATCCACGCGCCGCTCACGCTGCCCGGCGCCACGTTCACGCCGTACCTCAGCCTCGACGACCGTGCGGTCCTGGTCACCAGCCCGTCCAAGGCCTTCAACATGCCGGCCACCCACGGCGCCCAGCTGGTCGTGCTCGACCCGGCCGACCGTGCCCGGCTCGAGGCCGCTCCGATCCCCGCGCAGAACACCTGGTCGAGCCTCGGCGTCGTCGCGGGCACCGTCGCGTGGCGTGACTGCGACGACTGGCTGGCCGCGCTGGTCGAGCGCCTGGCCGAGCAGCGCGCCCTGCTCGCCGAGCTGCTCGCCGACCGCCTGCCGAAGGCCCGGATGCGGCCGCTGGAGGCGACCTACCTCGCCTGGCTCGACCTGCGGGCGTACGGCGTCGACGACCCAGCGGCTGCCGCGCTCGCGCACGGCGTACGACTGGCGCCCGGGCAGGACTACCAGCCGGGGCTGACCGGGCACGTGCGCCTCAACCTCGCGACCAGCGCCGACCGGCTCGAACGCATCGTCGAGGGCCTCCGGACCGCGCTCGACGATGGAGGGTCGGGCGCGCCCCGCGGGTAAGGTTCCCGGCGCGATGAACAGCGAGAACACGGTCCGGCGCGGGTTCCGGCCGGAGATCCAGGGACTGCGCGCGGTCGCCGTCCTGCTGGTGATCGCCTACCACCTCTACCCCAACCGGGTGCCGGGCGGCTACGTCGGCGTCGACGTCTTCTTCGTGCTCTCGGGCTTCCTGATCACCTCCCACCTCTTCCGCGAGGCGGACTCGACCTCGCACCTCTCGCTGGTGCGGTTCTGGGGCCGCCGGATCCGCCGGCTGCTGCCCGCCTCGCTGCTGGTGCTCGCGGTCAGCCTGGTGCTGACCTGGGTGTGGGTGCCCCAGTCGATGTGGGAGCAGACGCTGCGCCAGATCGGCGCCAGCGCGCTCTACGTCGAGAACTGGGCGCTGGCCGCCGAGGCGGTGGACTACTCCGCGATCGGCAACGAGCCGACGCTGGTGCAGCACTACTGGTCGCTCTCGGTCGAGGAGCAGTTCTACCTCGTCTGGCCGCTGCTGGTGGTCGCCGCCCTCCTGCTCGTACGCCGCCGCGGCGTCGCGCTCCGACCGGTGCTCACCGGGGTGTTCGGCGCCGTCGTGCTCGCGTCGTTCGTCTACTCGGTCGTCATCACGTCCCACGACACCGCGCGCGCCTACTTCGTGACCCCGACCCGGGCCTGGGAGTTCGGCGTCGGTGCGCTGGTCGGGCTCCTCGGCGCGTCGGCCGACCCGTGGCTGCGGACCCGGGAGCCGCTGCGGGTGCTGCTCGGCTGGGCCGGCCTGGCGGCCGTGGTGTGGGCCGGCTTCGCACTGTCCGACGCGACGGCGTTCCCGGGGTGGATCGCGGCCGTGCCGGTGCTCGGTACGGCGGCGGTCATCGTCGCGGGCACCAGCACCGCGGCGGGTGCGGTCTCCCGGCCGCTGTCGTGGCGGCCCGCGACGTTCGTCGGCGACATCTCCTACGCGATGTACCTGTGGCACTGGCCGCTGATCGTCGTCCTCCCCTTCATCACCGGCGTCGACCTGCGCACCCGCGACAAGGTCGGGATCTTCCTCGCCACCCTCGTCGTCTCGTGGGCGTGCACCCGCTGGGTCGAGGACCCGGTGCGCACCAACCGCGCGCTCGCCGACGTCCCGTGGCGCGCCTACGCCCTCGGCGCTGCGGGCATGGTGGTCGTCGTGGCATCGGCCGGGGCGCTGCACGCCGACCTGAACCGCGACGTGGCGGCCGCCCAGGCCGCCTCCGACCGGGTCGTCGAGAAGGCGCTGGCCGGCGACACCCCGTGCATCGGCCCCTCGACGCTCGACCCCGAGAACCGCGCTGACTGCGGGCCCGTCGGCGGGGAGGGTGACCCGATCCAGGACCCGGCCGCCGTCGTCGAGCAGAACGACGTGCTGGCCTTCCCCGGCTGCATGTCGATGCCGACCGTCGTCGCCGTGCACACCTGCGACCTCGGCACCACCGACGACCCGAAGCGGACCATCGCCGTCGCCGGCGACTCGCACTCCACCCACTGGTTCCCGGCGTTCGACCGGATCGGGCGCGAGCGCGGCTGGCGGGTGCGGACCTTCACCCGGTCCGGCTGCCCGCTGACCGACGCCACCGCCGTCCGCAAGGACTGGCCCGAGCACCGCTACGAGCTGTGCCGTGACGGCAACGAGGACATCGAGCGGCAGATCCTCGCGGACCCCGAGATCGACACCGTCTTCGTGTCGGCCGACTCCTCGACCTACCAGTGGGAGCAGGGCCCCGACACCGACTTCGCCGACCCGGCGACCGACGGCTTCCACGCGGTCTGGCAGCGGCTCACCGACGCCGGCAAGCAGGTCGTCGTGATCCACGACGTGCCCGAGACCAAGGACAGCAAGAACTCCCCGAACTGCGTGGCCGCCAACCCCGGGGACCCCGAGGCCTGCGCGAGCCCGCGGGACCGGGCCGTCGTCCCGGACGCCGAGGCGGATGCCGTCGCGACCGCCGGTCCCGGCGTACGCCTCATCAAGCTGACGGACCAGTTCTGCGACGACGAGCTCTGCTACGCCGTCATCGGCCGGGTCATCGTCTACCGCGACTTCGCGCACGTCTCGGAGGAGTACTCGACGCTGATGGCGCCGTACCTCTCCCGCGCCTTCGACGCCGTCGACGAGCCGCTCGGCTGAAGCGTCAGCCCAACGACCTCGTCTGCGCCGCGATCATCTCGGCGAACCAGTCGAACGACCGCTTCGGCGTGCGCTTCAGGGTGTCGTAGTCGACGTGCACGAGGCCGAAGCGCTGCGTGAAGCCCTCGGACCACTCGAAGTTGTCCATCAACGACCACGTGTAGTAGCCGCGGACGTCGACGCCGCGCTGCACCGCCGTGGCGACGGCGCGCAGGTGGGCGTCCAGGTAGTCGATGCGCTGCTGGTCGTCGACCACGCCAGCATCGTCCGGTCCCATGTTGTAGGCGCACCCGGACTCGGTGACGTAGATCGGCGGCAGCGCCGCCCGGTAGCGGGCGCGCAGCAGGATCAGCAGCTCACGCATCGCGTCGGGCACGACGGGCCAGCCGAAGTCGGTGACGGGGTAGCCGAGGAGCTCGCGGAACTCGAAGGGCATCTCCGAGTCCTCGCCGGCGGCGCCGATCTTGAACGGGTTGTAGTAGTTGACGCCGTAGAAGTCGAGCGGCTGGCGGATCATCGCCATGTCGCCCTCGCGCACGATGCCCTCGAAGAGCGGCTCCAGGTCGGCCGGGTAGCGGCCGAGCAGCATGGGCTCGATGAACATCCCGTTCCACAGCGCGTCGAAGAGCTTGGACGCCCCCACGTCCGCCTCGTCCTCGCTGGCCGGCCACATCGGCGCGTGGTTGTTGGCACTGCCGACGCTGGTCGCGCCCGCGGCGCGCAGCGCCACCGCCGCCCGCCCGTGCCCGAGCAGCAGGTGGTGGGCGACCGGCATCGCGTCGAACATCAGCTCCCGGCCCGGCGCGTGCATGCCGGTGGCGTAGCCCATCATCATCACGACGTTGGGCTCGTTGACGGGGATCCAGTGCTCGACCCGGTCGGCGAACCGCTCACCCAGGATCGCGGCGTACTCGGCGAACCGGTCGACGGTCGCACGGTTGAGCCAGCCCCCGTCGTCCTCGAGCGACTGCGGCAGATCCCAGTGGTAGAGCGTCACCATCGGCTGCACGTCGTTGGCGAGCAGCTCGTCGATGAGCCGGTCGTAGAACGCCAGGCCCTTCGCGTTCGCGGGGCCGGAGCCGTTCGGCTGGATGCGCGGCCACGACACCGACAACCGGTAGCCGCCGACGCCGAGACGCTTCATCAGGGCCACGTCCTCGGCGTACCGGTGGAAGTGGTCGCAGGCGACGGCGCCGCTCGATCCGTCGAGGATCCGACCCGGCTGGGCGCTGAACGTGTCCCAGATGCTGGGGCCCTTGCCGTCCTCCGTCGCGGCGCCCTCGATCTGGTACGACGCGGTGCTGGTTCCGAAGCGGAAGCCGGGTGGGAGCTGAGGAAGACCCGAGGTCGGGCGAGGGTCGGGCACGGGCACAATGATGCCTGTGAGCGTCGAGATCCGCCGTGGAACAGGTCGCTTCCTCACCCGGGGTGAGGGACATATCACCCGACACTCGTTCTCCTTCGGGCAGCACTACGACCCCGACAACGTCGCCTTCGGTCCGCTCGTCTGTCACGACGACCACCTGCTCGGCCCGGGCCGCGGCTTCGAGGACCACCCGCACCGCGAGCTCGACATCGTCACGTGGGTCCTCACCGGCGAGCTGCACCACTCGGACTCGGAGGGGCACACCGGCGTCGTGCGGCCCGGCGAGGTGCAGGTCCTCTCCGCCGGCACCGGCGTCACCCACGCGGAGGTCGCCGGACCCGACCGACCGACCCGGTTCGTCCAGGCCTGGTTGACGCCTGAGACCTCCGACGACGCGCCGGCGTACGCCGTGACTCCGGTGGACGCGGTGCCGGGCGAGCTCACGGAGGTGACCCGGGTCGGCGCCGCGACGTTGCAGGTCGCGCGGCTGGCCTCGGGCGACACCGTGACGCTGCCCGGTGAGGGTCTCGTCCACGTCTACGTCGCCAGCGGTGCGCTCATCCGCTCCTCGCTGGCCGAGCCGCTCTCCGAGGGTGACGCCTTCCGGATCAGCGACGAACCACCGCACGCGGTCACCGCCGCCGTGCCCACCGAGCTGCTGGTCTGGTCCTTCAGCAGATGATGCCGAGCGCGCCGGGGACGACCTCGACCACGGCGGGCGCGGAGCCCAGCGTCGGGAGCGGACCGAGCGGCTCACCGTCGCCGCCGACCGGGATCGACGAACCCTGCGCTCGACGGAGTGTGCCGGTGACCTCGACCCGGGTCCCGGACAGCACGGTCACCTCGTCGAGGTCGACGTGTCCGCCGTCGTACACCTTCGGCAGCGAGCGCATCAGCGCCAGCCGCGACGCCGCCTCGATCACGACCACGTCGAGGACCCCGTCCTGGACCGACGCGGGCGGGGCGATCCGCATACCCTTGCCGTAGTACGCCGAGTTCGCGACCACGACCGTCGCGGCGTCGTACTCCCGCACCTCGCCGTCGACCGAGACCCGGTAGCGACCGGGGCGGTAGCTCGCGAGCGCGCGCAGCGCGGCGTACGGGTACTGCAGCGAGCGCGGCATCCACCGCACCCCGTCGACGATCTCGGCGGCGCGGGCGTCGACGCCGGCGTAGACCGACCCGGCGACCATCCGCCGCTCCCCGGGCTCCCGGCCTATCCCGGTGACGGCGAGCAGGTCGATGCGGCGTACGTCGGCCTCCAGCAGCACCCGCGCCTGCTCCTCGGGGTCGTCGGGCAGCCCGAGCATCCGGGCGAAGTCGTTGCCACGGCCGGCCGGGACCACCCCCAGGGTCGCGTCGCGGCCCGCGACCAGCCCGGCGAGCGAGGAGAGCATGCCGTCGCCACCGACCGACACGACGACGTCGCCGCGCTCGACGGCCTCGTCGACCAGCCGCGCCATCGCCTGCGGCCCGGGTGAGTAGGTCACGTCGACGCCCGCCCCGGCCTCACGCAGCGCGCGGGCGACGGGCACGACGGCTCCCGGCGCGGCACCGCCGCCCGACGTCGGGTTGACCAGGAACGTGAAGGCCCTGTCGTTCTTCGGGGAGCTCACGGGATCAGCACCCCCGGGTTGAGGATGCCGGTCGGGTCGAGGTCGGCCTTGACCGCGCGGAGCACCGAGACGCCGAGCGGTCCGATCTCCTGCGCCAGCCACGGCTTGTGGTCGGTGCCGACGGCGTGGTGGTGGGTGATCGTCGCGCCGGCGGCGACCATCGCGTCGCTGGCGGCGACCTTCGCCCGCTCCCACTGGGGCAGCGGATCGGCCGCCTCCTTCGCGGCGATCGTGAAGTAGAGCGAGCACCCCGTCTCGTAGACGTGCGAGATGTGGCAGAGGACGATCGACGGGTCGCCGAGCGAGGCGGTGAGCGCGGTCTTCACGTCGGCGTACAAGCGCTCGACGTTGGACCAGAACGTCGCGGTCTCCAGGGTCTCGACCAGCACGCCGGCGTCCAGCATCGAGTCGCGGAGGTACGGCGCGTCGAAGCGGCCGTGCGACCACTTCTCGCCTGCCTCGGTGCCGACGCAGGTGCCACCGAGCCCGGCCAGCACGGCCGTGACCGCGGCACGCTTGGCCTCGACGGCCGCGGGCTCGCCCTCGTAGCCGGTGATCATCAGGCAGCCCGCGCTCGACTCGCCGCCGATCGCGTCGGGGTCGGCGAGGTTGATGGCGGTCTCGGCCTCGTCGGAGAGCCGCAGCACCGACGGCAGCAGGCCCGACTGGGCGAGGGCACGCATCGCCGCAGCGCCCTCGGCGAAGGATGCCCAGCGCCAGCCCTCGTAGACCTTCTGGACCGGCACCCTCCGGACCCGGACGGTCACGGCGGTGATCACGCCGAAGGTGCCCTCGGAGCCGAGGAAGAGCTGGCGCAGGTCGGGGCCGGCGGCGTTGGCCGGCGCGCTGCCGAGGGCGACCCGGCCGCGCGGGGTGGCGACCGTGAGGCCGACGACGAGCGCGTCGAAGCGGCCGTAGCCGGCGCTCGACTGACCGCTGGAGCGGGTGGCGGCGAAGCCGCCGATGGAGGCGTACTCCCACGACTGCGGGTAGTGGCCGAGCGTCACGCCCTCGGCAGCGAGCAGCGCCTCAGCCTCGGGACCGCGCAGGCCGGGCTCGAGGGTCGCGGTCATGGAGACGTGGTCGACCGAGACCAGCCGCTTCATCCGCACCAGGTCGAGGCTGAGCACGCCGGCGAACCCAGCACGGGCCGCGACCAGGCCACCGGTGACCGACGTACCGCCGCCGAAGGGCACCACCGCGAGGTGGTGCTCGACCGCGAGGGCGAGCACGGCGGCGACCTCGTCGTGGTTGCCCGGGCGGACGACGGCGTCGGGTGCGTCGGTCAGGTCGCCGGTGCGGGCCTTGACCAGGTCGGGCGTGGACTTGCCCCGGGTGCGCAGCCGGCGGGTGTCGTCGTCGGTGCGCACGTGGTCGTCGCCCAGGAGATCGACGAGGGCGGCGAGCACGGTCGGCTCGATCGCCGGGGCGGCCAGCGGCGCCTCGGGCACGGCGGGGCGGTCCTCGAGGCCGAAGACCATCTCGACCAGGCCGCGGGTCTCAGCAGGCAGAGCCTGGGCGCGGGCCGGGTCTCCCCAGCGGGACGGGTGCATCTCGGCGCTCTGCTCGTTCGACGACATGCGTTACACTGTGACACATGACGTCACTTCGTCACAACACCGAGCCGTCCCCCGAAGATCGGGAGAGCCAGTACCTCGACGCCGCCCGGGACTGCATCCTCGACGTCGGCTGGCGGCGTACGACGCTGACCGAGGTCGCACGTCGCGCCGGCGTCTCCCGGATGACCATCTACCGCACCTGGGCCGACATGCCGCAGCTGCTCTCGGACCTGATGACCCGCGAGTGGGGCACGGTCGTCGCCGACGCGCTGGCCGACGCCCAGACCACGAACGGTCCGGACACCCCGACCGTCGAGCGGCTGGTCGGCGACATCGTCGGCACGGTGCGACGGCTCCGGGAGAACGAGCTCTTCGTCCGCATCGTCGACCTCGACCCCGAGCTGATCCTCCCCTACCTCTTCTCGCGGCGCGGCCGCTCGCAGGACGCGATCCTCGAGCTCACCGTCGCCGCCCTGCGCGAGGCCCAGGCCGCCGGCGACGTGCGCGACGGCAGCCCCGAGCTGATGGCCCGGGCGATGCTGCTCGCCGCGCACGGGTTCGTGCTCTCCGCCCACACGATGGTCGACGACGTCGTCTCGCTCGACGACCTGGACTCCGAGCTCCGTCGCGCGCTGACCCGAGGACTCCTGCCATGACGAGCACCCGCATCACCCCCGGCCTGGAGGGTGCTCCTACCGATGTGGACGTCGTGGTCATCGGCCTCGGCATCACCGGCGTGGGGGTCGCGCTCGACGCCGTCACCCGCGGGCTGTCCGTGCTGGCCGTCGACGCCCACGACCTCGCCTTCGGTACGTCGCGCTGGTCCTCCAAGCTCGTCCACGGCGGCCTGCGCTACCTCGCGAAGCTCCAGTTCGGCGTCGCCCACGAGAGCGCCGTCGAGCGCGGCATCCTGATGGACGTCACCGCGCCGCACCTGACCCACGCGCTGTCGATGGTGATCCCGCTCGGCTCGGTCACGACCCGGCGGATCGCGGTGCTCACCGGCGCCGGCCTGCTGGGCGGCGACGTGCTCCGCCGCGCGGCCGGCACGTCCTCCTCGACGCTGCCGCGGCCCCGCCGCATCTCGACGGTCGAGGCCCTCCAGCTCGCCCCGCTCCGGACCGCCGGCCTGCGCGGCGCCCTGGTCACCTGGGACGGCCAGCTCGAGGACGACGCACGTCTGGTCACCAACGTCGCCCGCACCGCTGCGTCGTACGGCGCGCACGTCCGCACCCGGGCGCGCGTGCTCAGCGCCACCGGCACCCAGGTCGAGCTCCGCGACGAGCTGACTGGTGGGACGAGCACCGTCACCGCCCGCACCGTCATCAACGCCGCCGGCGTCTGGGCCGGCGACCTGGTGCCCGAGGTGACGCTGCGGCCGAGCCGCGGCACCCACCTGGTGCTGCGCGGGTCGAGCATCCCGGGCCTGCGCACCTCGGTGTTCGCGCCGGTGCCCGGCACGACCGGCCGCTTCATCAACGTGCTCCCGCAGCCGGACGGCACGATCTACATCGGCCTCACCGACGAGCCCGTCGACGGCGACATCCCCGACGTGCCCGAGCCGTCCGAGCCCGAGATCGGCTTCCTGCTCGACGTCGCGTCGGCGGCGTTCGAGCGGCCGCTGCACCGCAGCGACGTCATCGGCGCGTACGCCGGGCTGCGGCCGCTGCTCTCGTCCGGCGACGGGTCCGGCGCGACGTCCGACCTGTCCCGGCGGCACGCCGTGCTGACCAGCGGGACCGGCGTGGTCACCATCGTCGGCGGCAAGCTCACGACCTACCGCCGGATGGCCGAGGACGCCGTCGACGCCGCGGTCACCCACGCCGGCCTGCGGGCGGAACCGTGCCGCACCGCCGAGCTCCCGCTGCTCGGGGCGGCCCCCCGACCTCGGCTCGCCGAGCTCGAGGAACCGGCCCGGTTGGTGCGCCGCTTCGGCACCGACGCCCGGCTGGTGCTCGACAACGCCCGCGCCGTCAGCGGGCTGGGCGACGACGAGCTCCTCGCGCCGGTCGCGGAGGGGGTCCCGGTCACGCTGGCCGAGCTGATCTTCGGGGTCACCCACGAGGGCGCGGCCGACGTCGACGACCTGCTCGACCGGCGCACCCGGGTTGGGCTGGTCCCGGCCGACCGGGCGCTCGCCGTACCCGCTGCGGAGCGAGCGATGAGTTTGGCGGTCGACGCGGGTCGGTAGTGCCATGCAGACTGGACAGGTCATGGCGACACTCGAAGATCCGACCACCGAGCTCGACGACTTCTCGACGCTGACGCAGCGCTACCAGCGTGAGCTGCTCGCGCACTGCTACCGGATGTCCGGCTCCGTCCACGAGGCGGAGGACCTGGTGCAGGAGACGTTCCTGCGCGCGTGGCGGGCGTCGGCCAACTTCGAGGGCCGCTCCTCGGTGCGCACCTGGCTCTACCGGATCGCCACCAACGTCTGCCTCACCAACCTCGAGAACCGCCCGCGCCGGCCGCTGCCCGCCGGGCTCGGCACCCCCGACGCGATGGCCGGCGACGCGCTCGAGATCGACCACGAGGTCACCTGGCTCGAGCCGGTGCCCGACGCCGCCGTGCAGGTGGCCGAGCGCGACACCATCCGGCTGGCGTTCGTCGCCGCCCTCCAGCACCTCCCCGCGCGGCAGCGGGCCGTCCTGATCCTGCGCGACGTGCTGCGCTGGTCGGCCGCGGAGGTCGCCGAGGCGCTCGACACCTCGACGGCCGCGGTCAACTCCGCCCTGCAGCGCGCGCACGCCCAGCTCGCCGAGCGCGGCCTGACCGCCGACACCGTCGAGCCGGACCTCACCGCCGCGCAGCAGCAGCTGCTCGAGCGGTACGTCGACGCGTTCTGGCGCAAGGACGTCGACTCGATCGTCGGGATGCTCACCGCCGAGGCGACCTGGGACATGCCGCCGTTCACCAGCTGGTACCGCGGCCGCGCCAACATCGGCTGGCTGATCGGCAACGAGTGCCCCGGCGGCGCCCGCGACATGCCGATGGTGGCGACGACCGCCAACGGCCAGCCGGCGTACGGCCTCTACATGCGTACGCCGCAGGGCGACTTCACGGCGTTCCAGCTCCAGGTCCTCGACCTCGACGGCGACCAGGTCCGGCACGTCACCGCGTTCTTCGACCTCTCGCTTTTCGACACGTTCGGGCTGCCCGCGCGGCTGCCCGCCGACTACACGGTGCACGGCACTTCGTGACCACCACCCTCCCCGCCTCGGTCGAGCTGCTCGGCCGGGCGCTCGACTACACCCGGGCCCGCCTGAACGACGTCCACGGGGGCTTGCTCGACCGTCCGACCCCGTGTGGCGACTGGCGGCTCGGCGACCTGCTCGTGCACATGGAGGACTCGCTCGACGCCTTCACCGAGGCGGCCGGCGGCCGGGTCGAGGTGCACCTGACGCACACCACCGAAGGCCGGGTCGCAGCCATCGAGGAGAAGGCCTGCGCCCTGCTCGGGGCGTGGAGCAGGCCCGGACCGGGCGACGTGCTGGTGGGCGGCCTCGACCTGGCGAGCGCGGTGCTGGTCGCCACGGCCGCGCTCGAGATCACCGCCCACGGATGGGACGTCGCCGAGGCGACCACGCCCGCGCCGGTCCCCTCCGACCTGGCCGCCGCACTGCTCCCGGTCGCCCACCTGACGGTGTCGCAGGCGGACCGCGGCGTCCGGTTCGGACCCGCCCTGCCGGTCCCCGACGAGGCGCCTGCGGACGTCCGGCTGCTGGCCTTCCTGGGCCGCGCCTGACTGGTCCAGCGCAAAGTTTCCTGCGTTTCCCCTCGCCGAGAAGCGCCTGTTCCTACGCTCAGCACCATGCCGTCCCCGCAGGTCAGCTCCGGCTCTGACGTCGCCAAGCGTGGCGCGATCGTCGATGCCCCCGAGCTGCTGGGTCGCGGGCTGCTCAACTCGCGTGCCGGAGCCATCGGCGCGGCCTTGGGCTACCTCACCCAAGCGGGTGAGGCCGCCGAGGGCGAGCTGGACGACGTCCAGCGCGCGGCACTGCTCTCGACCACCCTCGACTGCCGGCTCGCGCGCGGCGAGCTGGCCGAGGCACGCGCCGTCGGCGAGCGGCTCGGCGTCTTCCTCGAGCGGCCCGGCCTCGCCGGTGCGACCGCCCACTACGGTCGCGGCGAGCTCTGCGCGGCCGTGAACGAGATCGACCTCGCGGCGGCGCACTTCACCCGCATCCCCCGGCTGCTCGACGAGACCACCGACATCCCCGACCTGATCCCGTGGCGGACGGCCGCGGCGCTCGCCGCCGTACGCCTCGGCCACCGCGTCGAGGGCACGGCGCTCGCCCGCGAGCACCTCACCCTGGCGGGCACGGCCGGCGCGGCGTACCCCATCGCGCTCGGGCTGCGCACCCTCGCCACCGTCGACGCCCACACCGACCGCGGCTCGCTGCTGCGCCAGGCCCTCGACGAGCTCGACGGCGTCGAGGCCGCGCGGCTGAAGGCGCAGATCGAGACCGACCTCGCGGGCCTGCTGCTGCTCGGTGGTGGCCCGGGCGACGCGGCCGAGGGCCTGGCCCTGCTGCGCGGCGCCGAGACGTACGCCGGCAACGAGAACCTGTGGCCGCTCCTCGGCCGGGTCCGCCGGCTCCTCGGCCGGATGGGCGAGGAGCCCCAGCCGGTGCTGGGCGAGACGCTCGCGTCGCTGACCGCGGCCGAGCAGCGCGTCGCCCGCCTCGCCGCGACCGGCCTGACCAACCGCGAGATCGCCGACCAGCTGGTCGTCACGGTCAAGGCCGTCGAGTGGCACCTCTCGCACGTCTACCGCAAGCTCGGCATCCACTCCCGCGGCGCGCTCTCCACCGCGCTCGGCCCCGGCATCTGAGGTTTCCTCCTAGGCTGCCCGCATGCCGGAGCGGATGACGCACACCGTCGTGCCGATGGCGGGCCGAGACCCGCACGAGACGGGCCGGGCCGCGACCCCGCTCGAGCTGCTCTTCGACCTCACGTTCGTCATCGCCTTCGGCGCGGCGGCGAGCGAGCTCGCGCACTTCCTGGCCGAGGGCTACGTCGGCGAGGGCGTCCTCGGCTTCGCGTTCGCGGTCTTCGCCGTGAGCTGGGCCTGGATCAACTTCACCTGGTTCGCCTCGGCGTACGACACCGACGACTGGATCTACCGGCTGACCACGATGGTGCAGATGGTCGGCGTGCTCATCCTCGCGCTCGGGCTGCCGCAGATGTTCGACTCGCTGCACGAGGGCGAGCACGTCGACAACAGCGTCATGGTGCTCGGGTACGTCGTGATGCGGGTGCCGATGGTCTTCCAGTGGTGGCGCGCCTCGCGGCAGGACCCGGAGCGGACGACGGTCTGCCGGACCTTCATCGTCACCCTGCTGATCAGCCAGGCCGGGTGGATCGCGCTCGCGCTGGCACCGACGTCGATCCCGGTGACGTTCGTCCTGATCGTGCTGCTGGTCCTGGTCGAGGCGATCGGCCCGCTCGTCGCGGAGAAGGTGCTCGTCGGCACCCCGTGGCACCCGCACCACATCGCCGAGCGCTACGGCCTGCTGGTGATCATCGCCCTGGGCGAAGGACTGATCGGCACCGTCGCCACGCTCGCCGCGATCATCGACGAGAAGGGCTGGACCGTCGACGTCGCCGTGCTCGGGATCGCCGGCGTGGGGGTCACCTTCGGGATGTGGTGGACCTACTTCGTGCTGCCGAGCGGCGACCTCCTGCACGCCCACCGGGAGCGGTGCTTCGCGTGGGGCTACGGGCACATCCCGGTCTTCGGCGCGCTCGTCGGCGTCGGCGCCGGCCTGCACGCGGCGGCGTACCGGCTCGAGGAGCACTCGGTGCTCAGCGACACCGAGACGGTCCTGGCCGTCGTCGTCCCGCTGGCGGTGTACGTCGGCCTGCTCTTCACGCTCTACGCGCTGCTGACCCGGACGTTCGACCCCTTCCACCTGGTGCTGGTCCTCGTCTCGGCGGGCGTGCTCGGTGCGGGGGTCACGCTGGTCGCGTCCGGCGCCTCGCTGACCTGGTCGCTGCTGGTCGTCGCACTGACGCCCTGGGTGACCGTGGTCGGCTACGAGACCGTCGGGCACCGGCACAACGAAGAGGTGCTCGAGTCCCTCTAGAGGGGGTGCGCGACCTCGTCCTGCGGCAGCCGGGCGGCGACGATCGCGACCGCGGCGGCGACCGCCGGCAGCGTGCCCGCGATCAGGAAGGTCGTGCGCAGGCCGATCGCCTCCGAGACCGGGCCGGCGACCGCCATCGAGACCGGCATCAGGCTGACCGAGACGAAGAAGTCGAGCGAGGAGACCCGGCCGAGCAGGTGCGGCGGGACCCGCCGCTGGAGCAGCGTCCCCCAGATCACCATCGGCGCCGAGAAGAGCGCACCGAGCACGAAGGCCGCGACCACCAGCTGCCAGATCGCCGTGGCGACGCCCATCACGGCGAACGGCAGGCAGCCGACGCCCCACATCAGGTTCATCCAGGTCAGGTAGCGACGTGGCATCGGTCGCGAGGCGACGACCAGCGAGCCCACCGCGCCGCCGATGCCGAAGGCGGCGAGCACCAGCGCGTGGTCGCCCGGTCCGCCGCCGAGCTTGTCCTTGATCAGGAACGGCAGCAGCACCTCCAGCGGCCCCATGATCAGGAAGACCATGAGCGAGGCGAAGAGCAGGGTGGCGAGCAGCCAGGGCGTCCGCACCATGTAGACGAAGCCCTCACGCAGGTCGTGCAGGACCGAGGTCGGCCCGCTCTCCGCGTCGCGGCGTACGGGCGTGAGCGGCACCGTCGCCAGCGCGACCAGGCCCGCGAGCGAGCAGACGGCGGCCACCGTCAGCGCGGCCCCGGGTGACGCGGCCCCGACGACGACGCCGGCGACCGCGGGACCGAGCGCCTGGCCGATCGTCGGCCGGATCATCCCCTCGACGCCGTTGACCGCGAGCAGCTCGTCCTCGGGCACCAGCGCCGGCAGCCAGGCGGAGTACGCCGGGTAGTAGAACGCCATCGCCGCGCCGATCACGAAGCCGACCACGACCAGGTGCCACAGCTGCGTCAGGTCGGCGAGCGAGAAGACGGCGACCAGGCCCATGCAGGAGAGCTCGGTGGCCGCGACGCCGAGCAGGATCACCTTCTGCGGCACCCGGTCGGCGACGACGCCGCCGAGCAGCGCCGGCAGCAGCACGCCCACGGCGCTCGCGGTCGAGACCAGCGAGAGCTGCGCCGGCCCGCCGTCGAGCCGGATGACCTCCCACACCAGGCCGACCACCCACACGCCGCCCGCGAACGTCGCCAGCACGAGCGCCACCGCGAGGCGTCGGTAGGAGGGGTGCCGGAACGGCGTCAGCGCTCGCGGCAGCCTGGTGCCGGTCGATGCGACGTCGGTGTCGGTCATCTCTCCTCCTGCCACCCAGTCTCGCTGGTGGGACCGACACTGCCGAGCGAATTCATCGGGGGCTCACAAGCACGACCTTCCCGAGTGCCCGCCGACCCTCGAGGTCCGCGTGCGCGCGGGCCGCCTCGACGGCGATCCGGACCTGTCCGGGCGCGGGCTCCAGGTCGGGGAGCTCCTCGAGGACCAGGACGTCGGGGGCACCGGTGCGATGGTGACGGATCGCGTGCATGCTCCCATCCGACAAGTTCATGGACAGTTCAAGTCAAGCGCCGTCCTCGTCCGAAACCGTCGCGGGCAGCACCCGGATGCGGGAGCATGCTCGACATGGGGCTCGTCGGGGGGCGACGCGGATCCGCGCTCGCGCTGGTCGCGGCGCTGGCCGGCGCGGCGCTGACCGGCTGTGCCGACACCGTCGACGGGGCACGCACCGTGCAGACGCATCTCGGCCGTGTCCACGAGGTCGTCGCCGTCCAGGTGACGCCTCCGACGCCCGACCACGCCCCCGCCATCCGCGTGACGTACGGCGCCCGCATCGACAGCCCGACCACGCTCGGTGACCTCGTCGACGAGGTCGAGAAGGTGGCGGACAGGCTCGACTACCCCGCGCGCCGGGTCACGCTGGTGCCCGCCGACGCACCGACGTCGGCGCTCACGGTCGGCTCCGACCTCGGCGACGGCGCAGCGCGCACCGATGCGCTGACGACCTGGTTCGCGGTCACCACCGCCCTGCTCGGCCCGGTGACGTACGACGTGGAGCGCGACGCCGAGACGATCACCGTCACCTCCGGCGGCGGCGCCGCCCACGACGTCGCCGAGGCGCAGCGCATCGGTCGCGGCGGCAGTCGCACGACCTGGGTGTTCCGGGCCGGCTCCTCCACCTTCACGGCCGGCGGTCGGCTCCGCCCGTCGGACGTCGCGCTCTTCCAGGCCGTGCAGCGCAACGCCGGGGTCTCCGGCCAGCCGGTGTGGGCCAAGGCCTGGCAGCTGGACCGGCGCGGGACCCACGTCCGGCTCGACCTCGACCTCGCCTTCGGGACCGCCCTGGTGGCGCCGGCACAGCTGACGACCGCGCGCTACGGCCGCACGGTCGCACCGACGGCCCGGGTCTCCCTCGTCGCGCTCGCGCGCACCGGGCTGCCGGCGATGCTGAGCCTGCACTGCGGCTCGGACACGTTCGCCGCCTGGGAGTCCGGGCAGCCGCCCGGCCAGGGCCGCGACCCGCTGGGCCGGGGGTGGGACCCCTGGCTGGCCCAGCAGGCCGCGGCCGTCACCTGACCAGGCTCAGCCCGCCGGGAGCGCGACGTACGTCGTCTCGAGGTACTCCTCGATGCCCTCGAAGCCGCCCTCGCGACCGAAGCCGCTGGCCTTGACCCCACCGAACGGCGCCGCCGGGTTGGAGATCAGGCCGGAGTTGATGCCGATCATGCCGAACTCGAGCGACTCGGCCACCCGGATGGTGCGGGCCAGGTCGCGCGTGTAGACGTACGACGCGAGGCCGTACTCCGTGGCGTTGGCCTGGCGGATCGCCTCCTCCTCGGACTCGAACGTGCTGATCGGCGCGACCGGGCCGAAGATCTCCTGCACGTTGATCTCGGAGTCGACCGGCACGTCGAGCAGCACGGTCGGCGGGTAGAAGTAGCCGGGGCCCTCGGGCGCCTGGCCGCCGGTCACGACGGTCGCACCGTCGTGGATCGCGTCGGTGACGAGCTGGCTCACGCTCTCGACGGCCTTCTCGTCGATCAGCGGCCCGACGTCGACACCGTCGTCCTGGCCACGCCCGACGCTCAGCCCACCCATCCGCTTGCCGAGCTTCTCCGCGAACTCCTGCGCGACGGAGCGGTGCACCAGGAACCGGTTGGCGGCCGTGCAGGCCTCACCCATGTTGCGCATCTTCGCGATCATCGCGCCGTCCACGGCGGCGTCCACATCGGCGTCCTCGAAGACGAGGAACGGCGCGTTGCCGCCGAGCTCCATGCTCAGCCGCTGGAGCTGGTCGGCCGACTGGCGCACCAGGATCTTGCCCACGCCGGTCGAGCCGGTGAAGCTCACCTTGCGCAGTCGGTCGTCGGACTGGAGCGCCTCGCTGAACTCGCTGTGCCGGCTCGTGGTCACGACGTTGAGGACGCCGTCCGGCAGGCCCGCCTCGGCGAGCACGCCGGCCAGCGCCAGCATCGTCAGCGGCGTCTGGCTCGCGGGCTTGACCACCATCGTGCAGCCGGCGGCGATCGCCGGGCCGATCTTGCGGGTGCCCATCGCGAGCGGGAAGTTCCACGGGGTGATGAAGAGGCAGGGGCCGACCGGCTTCTTGATGGTCAGCAGCCGGCTGCCGCCGGCCGGCGCCTGCATCCAGCGGCCGTGGATGCGGACCGCCTCCTCGGCGTACCACCGGAAGAACTCGACGCCGTAGCCGACCTCGCCGCGGGCCTCGGCGACGGTCTTGCCCATCTCGAGGCTCATCAGGTGCGCGAACTCGTCGGCACGGTCGGTGATCAGGCCGAAGGCGGTGCGCAGGATCTCCCCGCGTTCGCGGGGCGGGGTCGTGGCCCAGGCAGCCTGGGCGGCCACCGCCGCGTCAAGGGCGTCGACGGCGTCGTTGACCGAGCCGTCGGCGACGTCGGTGAGCACCGACCCGTCCGCCGGGTCGATGACGTCGAGCCGCTCGCCGCCCTCCGCCTCGCGCCAGGTGCCGCCGATGTAGAGACCCCGCTGGTCGGGGCCGAGAAGGTCGAGTCCGTTCATGTGGCCAGCCTCGCACCATGGGGCAAGCCGTGCACCCCAGGTCCTTCTCGCAAACCGCTGACACCCTGACCACCTCCGTGACACGATGGGGACGTCGACTCGGAGGGAGCACCTTGATGTCGGCAAGAGCCCCTTGCTGACCCCATGCAGCGAGGGGCTCCCCTTTGGAGGGCCCGTTCTGACGCACCCCCTCGCGTCAGAACGGTGAACCACGAAGGACCGGGGCCCCAGCGCGTGCGCTGGGGCCCCGGTTTCGTTGCTGGTGCTGCTACGGGGTGTCGTACTTCAGCGTGAACGAGCCGGAGCCCGAGTACGCGTAGACGTCCCAGCGGTAGGTGCCCGCCCCGGCCGAGTAGGTGATGCTCTCGGTCGAGGTCGAGCCCTCGCTGGCCGCGACATCGACCCACGACGACCCGCTCTTCTTCTGCAGGTAGAGGTCGAGGTCGACCCCGCTCGGTCCGGTGAGGCAGCCGTTGATGGTGCCGGCGGTCGTCACCGTGACTCCCGTGGAGGACGGCTTGTACGTCGAGGCGCCCGACGACGCCGTACCCGTGGCCGTGACCTTGGTGCAGGTGCCACCGCCGCCGCCCGACCCGCAGGTCGGCTCACCGGCCTGCGACGGGACCGAGACGGCGTCCCAGGCCGCCTTGACCCGGTTGAAGGTGGTGCAGTCGGTGCTGCCGTACAGGTTCTTCGCGGCGGTCAGCGTCGCGACGCGGGCCTTGCCGTGCGTCCAGTACGTCGTCTTCAGCAGCATCGCGTTGTAGTAGATCTTGCCGGCGGTCTGGATGCCGACACCCGTCACGCTCGACCCGTTGCAGGTCGGCGAGGCCGGCGAGGCGGCCGAGCCCTGGGAGAGCAGGTAGAACCAGTGGTTGAGCGGACCCGCGGCCGCGTGCACCTCGGCGTTCTTGATGCTCGACGACCAGCAGTTCGGGTCGCCCACGATGCTCGGGTTGTACATGTAGCGGATCGGGCCGTCGCCGACCAGGTCCGCCTCCTCGCCGACGGTGAAGTCCGCCGGGTCGTTGGGGTTGTTGGCGTAGGCCTCGGTGAGCGCCCCGAAGATGTCGCCGGTCGCCTCGTTCATGCCGCCGGTCTCGTTGTCGCCGGTCGAGCCGCCGGGGGTGGTCTCGAAGACCCCGTGCCCGTTCTCGTGCGCCACGATGTCGATCGCGGTGAGCTGGCGGGCGCCGTCCTGGCTGTGGCCGAAGTTGGTCTTCGTGCCGTCGAAGTAGGCGTTCACGTCGTTGAGGCCGACGCGAGCCGGGTAGCTCGTGCCGTTGCCCTTGACGCCGCTGCGACCGAGCCAGGCCGACAGCATGTCGACCTCCTTGTCGACGCTGTAGAGCACGTCGACGCAGCCGGTCTCCAGGTTGGTGCCGGAGCCGTTGCCCCAGGAGTCGTCCGGGCCGGTGTAGATCGTGCCCGCCTGGTTGGCGCAGGAGACGCCGGAGCGGGTCGAGTCGGACATCCGGTACGTCGAGCCGCTCAGCGAGGTGCCGATCGTGACGCCGGGGTAGTAGTAGCCGGCGCCGGTGCCGTCGACGACGCGGTCCCAGCTGCTCAGCACCCGGCCGTTGCGGGCGTTGGTGAGCACGGTCAGCCGGGTCGGCCGGTGCTTCGTGGTGCCGACGACCAGGGTCTGCCACGCCAGCGTCGGGCGTCCCTTCGCGAGGACGACGAGGTGCGGCTTCGACGCCCGCTGGACGTGGCCCACCTGCCGCATCGCCGTACGACGTGCCGCTGCGGGCTTCACGGTCGGGCGGGTCGAGCGCAGGCGGATCACCTGGGGCTGGGTCGCGCTGCGGCCGGTCACCTTGCCGGACGGGTCGACCGCGAGCACGAAGTCGCCGCCGACGACAGGCAGCCCGCGGTAGGTGCGGTCGTACGCGACGTACTGCGTGCCGGCCGTGCCCTTCGTGGTGCTCGCCTGTCGGAACATGTCGTGCGGGCTGGCCTTGAAGGAGGCCCGGTGGTCGCCGAGGTAGGACCGGGCGGCGGTGCGCGCCACGCGGTCCGGCACGGCGGTCTGGCCCTTGGTGGCCGGCTTGTCGGCGTGGGTGCCGGGGGCGGAGGACGACGACGGTGCCTGCAGGCCCAGGGCGAGTGCGCCCGAGACCGTGACCGCCAGAGCCGCTCCGAGCAGCGTTCTGGTACTCATCGATGGATCTCCCTCGAAGGGTGTGGGGGTGGGGAGTTCGGCGTCACCGGGGGTGTCCGAGGACGTCGAGATCGAACGCTAGGAACCCCCACGGGGTACCGGTAGGGGGATTTCCCTCGTCTTGCCCGGCCGGACTACTCCGTCGGCGCGGGCACCAGCAGCGTCGCGAGCTGGGTGCGGGAGCGCACGTCGAGCTTCCGGTAGATGCGGGTCAGCGCCGCCTCGACGGTCTTGACCGAGAGGTGCTGTCGCTCGGCGATCTGCCGGTTGCTGGCGCCCTGGCTGACCAGCTGCGCGATCCTGGCCTCGGTGTCGGTGAGCCGTCCGAGCATCGGGTCTCCGGCGCCCTCGACCGGACAGGGCGCGAGCTCGGCGCGCACCTGCACCAGCCAGGGCTGGGCGTGCAGGGCGTCGAAGACCGCCTCGGCCTCCTCGAGGGTGGCCCGTGCGGCGGCCGCCCGGCGGGCGCGGCGCTCGACGTGGGCGCGGGTCAGCAGGGTGCGGCCGAGCTCGACCCGCATGCCGACGTCGGCGCAGACCTTGGCGGCGCGGTCGAGCAGGTGCATCGCCCCGTCGAGGTCGCCGGCGGCGCAGAGCACCTCGGCCTCCGCCCGGTCCAGCTGGGCACCGACGCCGTCGGTGCCCGACCGGCCGTCGATGGCGTGTCGCGCGCCGGCGAGCACGCCGGCCGCCTGGTCGACCGCGCCGAGCGCGACCAGCGCCGAGACGAGCTCGGGCTGCCACCGGTTCACGGTGGGGTCGCTGATCCCGTGCGCCTCCTCGATGGCGCGGATCCGCAGCAGGGTGGTCCGCGCGGACTCGGCGTCCCCGGCACGGAGCTGGGCCTGCCCGAGCAGCAGCAGGTGGCGCTGCAGGTAGCGGGTGTCACCGCGCTCCTGCGCCGCGACCGCGCCCTGCTCGGCCAGCGTGCGCCCGGTCTCGAGGTCCCCGCCGGCGAGCTCGGCGAGCGCGCTGATGAACCACCCGGTGTGCGGGTCGAGGCCGAACTCCTCGGCGACCTGCGTCGCGCGCGCGGCGTACGCCACCGCCTCGCGGCAGCGCCCGAGCCGGACGCCGACCTCGACCAGGCAGCGGAGCACGTGCACCTGGTCCATCCCGGCGCCGCGCTCGACCTGGGCGAGCATCGTGAGGTTGGCCGTCCAGGCCTCCTCGAGCCGGTCGTCGTAGAGCGCGAACCGGGCGGCGATGTAGGCCGGCGAGGTGTGGGTCAGCCCGGGCTGCGGGGGCTCGCTCGCGGGCACCAGGGCGAGCGCGTCGGCGAGGTGGAGGTCGTGCAGGCCGGAGCCGGTCCAGCGGGTCGACACCGCGAGCGTGGTCCGTGCGGAGGCCTCGGCCACCCGGTCACCCGCTCGCTGGAAAAGCCCGGCGGCGCGCTCGGCGAGCCGGCCGGCCTCGTCGGGGCGCGACTCCATCAGCGCGACCCGCGAGCGCTGGAGCAGCACCAGCGCGACCAGGCGGTCGTCCTCGCCGGCGTCGGTCAGGGCCGCGGCCAGCACCTCGTCCATCGCGGCCAGGCCCGACCCGGCCAGCTCCGGCAGCGCCAGCCGCACGCGCACGGTCTGCGCGGGCTCGGCCGGCAGCTCGAGGAAGTCGTCCAGCGCCCGGTGCACGAGCTCGACGTGGTTGCCCGGCGCCCCGGTCTCGACGGCGGTCGCCAGCCACTCGACGCGCGCGGTGCCGAGCTCGGCCGGCGCCCGGTCCGCCGCCAGCAGGTAGAGCTCGGTGGCGATGGAGCGGTTGCCGCCGCTCGCCGACTCCCGGGCGACGATCGCCAGCTCCCGCGCGGTCTCCGCATCGGGTCGCGGGTCGGCCAGGGCACGGTGCCGGATGCGCTCGGCCGGGCTGGGCGCCACGTCGGCGAGGGCGCGGTGCCACTCCGTGCGGCGTACGGCGGGGATCGTCTCGGTCACCACCCGCCCCAGCTCGGACGGGGTGAAGCGCACGGTGTCGCCGGAGCGGGTCAGCAGGCCGGCCTCGGCCGCCGACCGCAGGTGCTGGTCGACCTCGACCCGACCGGCCCGCTCGAGCTGGCGCACGGTCGGCCGGTGCAGCAGCGCGGCGAGCGCCACGGTGTCCCGGACCCCCTCCTCCTGGGCGAGGAAGCGGTCGCGCAGCACGCGCTCCAGGCTCGCGGGCATCGGCGTCGGCCGGCCGAGCAGCACGGGTTGCTCGCGGGCCGCGCCGCCCAGCGCGAGGGCCAGCGACGGCAGCCCGCCGGACTCGACGTGCAGCCGCTGCGCGACGTGGGCGGGGACGCCGTGCGCCCCGAGCAGCTCGATCATCGCGGCCGCGTCGAGCGGCGGGACGTCGAGGTGGTGCAGGTCGGAGAGGTCCACGTCGCCGTCGGCGAGCGGGTCGCGCGCGGGGCCGACGGTGGCGACCACGCTGACCCGGTCGGTCAGCCGGCGCCGCCCGTAGCCGATGACGCAGGCCGACTGGGGGTCCAGCCACTGCACGTCGTCGAGCAGGATCAGCACGGTCCGGGTGCGGGAGGCCTGCTCCAGCAGGGAGCGGAACGACGTGCACAGCACGGTGCGCAGCCGGTCCTCCTCGACGGGCGCTGCCATCAGTGGCAGCGAGCCACCCAGCTCGACCGGCAGCTGGTCGACGAGGTCCTGGAGCGCGGCGTACGGCAGCCCGTGCTCGGCGACCGCCCCGTTGGCGCGCAGCACGAGGGCGTCCGGCCTCTCACGGCGCTGCTCCTCGAGCGCGTCGAGCAGGGCGCTCTTGCCGATGCCGGTCGGTCCGTGGAGCGCGACGGACTCCCCCTGCGCCAGGAGGTCCTGCACCTCCGAGAGCAGGCCGAGACGGCCCATAACCCGAGACATGGAACCTCCAAGATAATCGACCGAATCCGTGGCCGACAGACCCTTGCGCCCGCGCAGGTGGAGGAGTTCTCTCGGACCGAGGGGTCAACGGCGACCCCTCGCGGCAGGGCGGGAGGTACGGCGATGGCCGACAGGACCAGGAGAGCGTCCGGGCAAGATCTGGGGGCGAGCAGCCCGGACCGGATCAGGAACGTGGTGCTGGTGGGCCCCGCCGGGTCCGGCAAGACCACGCTGGCCGAGACCCTGCTCGCCGCCTCGGGTGCCACCTCCCGCGCCGACCACACGCACGGCCACACGATCTCGCTCACCGTGACACCGCTGGTGCGCGAGGACACGAAGATCAACCTGATCGACACCCCGGGCTACGCCGACTTCGTCGGTGGACTGCGCGCGGGCCTCCGAGCCGCCGACTGCGCGCTCTTCGTCGTGGCCGCCAACGAGGGGGTCGACGACGGCACCCGCGCGCTGTGGCGCGAGTGCGCGAGCGTCGGCATGCCGCGGGCGGTCGTGGTCACCAAGCTCGACCAGGCGCGTGCCGACTACGAGGGCGTGCTCGCCCAGGCGCGGGAGGCGTTCGGTGACCGGGTGATGCCGCTCTTCGTCCCGGTCCGTGAGGGCGACGCCGTGGTCGGGCTGACCGGTCTGCTCGCCCCCGGCCCCTCCGAGCTGCGCGGCGAGCTCATCGAGGCGGTGATCGAGGAGTCCGAGGACGAGTCCCTGATGGACCGCTACGTCGGCGGCGAGGAGATCGACGAGAAGGTGCTCCTCGACGACCTCGAGCGCGCCGTCGCCCGGGCGACGTTCTTCCCCGTCGTGCCCGTGTGCTCGCTGACCGGCGTCGGCTGCACCGAGCTGCTGGACCTCGCCGTACGCGGCTTCCCGTCGCCCGCCGAGCACCCCTCCCCCGACGTCTTCCTGCCCTCGGGCGCCGCCGCGGCCGAGATCACCGGCGACCCCGGCGGCCCGCTGGTGGCCGAGGTGGTGAAGACGACCAGCGACCCGTACGTCGGCCGGCTCAGCCTGGTCCGGGTCTTCTCGGGCACGCTCGTGGCCGACCAGTCGGTCCACGTCTCCGGCCACTTCACGGCGTTCTTCGGCGACGGCGCCGGGCACCCCGACCACGACGAGGACGAGAAGATCGGCGCCCTCGCCTACGTCTTCGGCCGCCAGCAGGCACCGACCGACCGGGTCGTCGCGGGCGACATCTGCGCGATCGGCCGGCTGACCCGGGCCGAGACCGGCGACACCCTCTCCGACGTGGACGACCCACGGGTGCTGCGGCCCTGGTCGATGCCCGAGCCGCTGCTGCCGGTCGCGATCGTCGCGCACAGCAAGGCCGACGAGGACAAGCTCTCCCAGGCGCTGGGCCGGCTCGCCGCCGAGGACCCGTCGTTGCGCATCGACAACAACGCCGAGACCCACCAGCTGGTGCTGTGGTGCATGGGTGAGTCGCACGCCGAGGTCACCCTCGAGCGGCTCACCGAGCGGTACGCCGTGCACGTCGACCAGGTGCCGTTCGTGGTGTCGCTGCGCGAGACGTTCTCGGGCCGGGCCGCCGGTCTCGGCCGGCACGTCAAGCAGTCCGGCGGGCACGGGCAGTACGCCGTGTGCCACCTCGAGGTCGAGCCGCTGGCCGAGGGCGCCGGCTTCGAGTTCGTCGACAAGGTGGTGGGCGGCTCGGTGCCGCGCCAGTTCATCCCGAGCGTCGAGAAGGGGGTGCGCGCCCAGATGGAGCGCGGCGTGCGGCTCGGCCACCCCGTGGTCGACGTACGCGTGACCCTCACCGAGGGCAAGGCGCACAGCGTCGACTCCTCCGACATGGCCTTCCAGACCGCCGGCGCGCTCGCCCTGCGCGAGGCCGCCGCGGCGACGACCGTGACCATGCTGGAGCCGTTCGACACCGTCACCGTGCTGGTCCCCGACGAGCTCGTCGGCTCCGTGATGAGCGACCTGTCGTCGCGGCGCGGGCGCCTGCTCGGCACCGACAAGGTCGGCGACCGCACCCAGGTGCTCGCCGAGGTCCCGCAGACCGAGCTGGTCCGCTACGCCGTCGACCTCCGCGCCTCCACCCACGGTGCCGGCGTCTTCACACGCAGCTTCGCGCACTACGAGCCGATGCCGGAGGACGTCGCCCGCTCCGTCCCGGCGCGCGGCTGACCCCTACCGAGCAGCCCGCAGGAACTGCTCCAGGATCGGGCCGGCGGTGCCGGAGCCCGACGAGCCCTCGTCGACGTACACCGCCACGGCGAGGTCGCCCTGGGCCGCCACCATCCACGCGTGCGTGAGGGTCTTGCCGTTGCGCTCGAACTCGGCGGTGCCCGTCTTGGCGATCACCGGCGGGCCGGGCACGTCGAGGAGGCCGCGCCCGCTGCCGGACGTCACGACGCCGCGCAGCATCTGGCGCAGCGCCGCGGCCTCACCGGCGGTCAACGGCTCGACGCCGTCGGGCACGGAGACCTTGACCGACTTCACCAGCCGCGGCACCACGGTCTTGCCGGACTGGATCGAGGCCATCACCGTCGCCATCGCCATCGGCGACGCCAGGATGCCGCCCTGGCCGATCAGGTCGGCGGCCGCCTCGGTCTGGGACTTCGGGGCCGGCACCTGGCCGAAGTACGCCGGGAAGCCGAGGTCGTGGTCGACGCCGAGACCCAGCGACGCGGCCGCTGCGGCCAGCGATCCGTCGGACACCTTGCCCGCCTGGGAGATGAACGCGGTGTTGCACGAGTTCGCGACGGCGGAGCGGAGCGGGATGTTGCCGAGCCCGCTGCTCGGGTAGTCGTCGTAGTTCTCGAACGGCTTGCCGTCCACGACGATCCGGCTCGTGCACGGCACGACCGTGCCCGGCTTCAGCCCGGCCCGGAGCAGCGCCAGGCTGCTGACCGTCTTGAAGGTCGAGCCCGGTGCCGCCTGCCCGTACGTCGCGACGTTGTAGCCGTCGGTGCCGGCGCCGTTGGCGGCCGCCAGGATCGCGCCGTCCGACGGGCGCACGGCGACCAGCGCACTGGCCGGGCCGACCCCGGCGAGTGCCGCCTCGGCGGCGGTCTGGCGCTGCAGGTCGAGGGTGATGTCGAGCGGCTTCCCCTGCTGCGGCTCCACCCGGTAGAGCTCGCGCTCCATCCCGTCCGACCCGACCGCGTGGACGACCGCGCCGTCCACGCCCTGCAGCTGCTCGTCGTACCGCGCCTGGAGCCCCGACAACCCGGCCAGGTCCCCGACCTCGTAGGTGTCCGGGTGGTCCTTGATCATCTCGGCCGTCACGTCACCGACGGTGCCGAGGATCGGCAGCGCGAAGTCACGGCTGGGCGCGAGCGGGAGCTGGCCCGGGATCCCGACGCCGCCCTTGATGCGGAAGTACTGCTGCGCGACGTCGACCGGCACGTCCTCCTTGCGCAGCGTGATCGCCTCGACGAACGCCTTGTCGCCGGAGGCCACCACGCGCTTCGCGTACGCCGTGGGGTCGATGCCGACCAGCCGCGCGAGCTCGCGCGCCGACGCGGCGGCCTGCGCGGCCGGCACCTTGCCGCGGTCGATGCCGAAGCGGACGACGTCGCGGTCGGTGACCAGCGCGGTGCCGCGGTTGCCGATGATGTCGCCGCGGCTCCCGCCGATCGGGGTGGCGTCCAGGACGGTCGCCTTGCGCAGGCTCGGCTCGACGAGCGCGCGCGACCACGGGACCTGCCACTCGTCGTCGACCTTCGTCATCGTGACGTCGGTCGTGTAGCTCCACTCGTCGCCGGCCACCGGCCACACCCAGGCGAGGGTGGCGGTCGCCGTGTCGCCGTCCTCCTCGACGCCCCCGGCCGTCACCGTGGGAGTCAGGTCGCCGAGGCCGTCGACGACCTCCGCGTAGTCGGCGTCGACCGCCGTCGGGGTCTGGTCGTCCGCGAGCGCGACATCGGCGAAGTCGCCCGTCGCGAGCGCCGCGGCCAGGGCGTCGGCGGCCTTGTCGGGGTCGGGACCGGTCACCTTGTCCTTGGCGTCGCAGCCGACGAGGACGCTGGAGACGAGGACGACGGCAGCGATCGAGACGAGAGGGCGCACGCGTCGGTTCTACCAGCCCGGGCCGACCGACCCCTGGGTACGCGGGCTCAGACGAGCAGCCCCGCGACCAGCGGCAGGTAGCCGGACGCGTGCCCGGCCTGGTTGGGGTGGTAGCTGTCGCTGATCGGGTTGGACAGACCGTTCAGCCACTCCGGGCTGTCGCAGACCGCGTGCCCCACGAAGCGGCTGGTCGGGTTCGCGAACGAGAAGCCCTTCGCCGACGCGGCCCCGGACAGCTTGCCGTTCAGCAGGTCAGCCGTCTGGTTGAGCCGGGTCTCCTCTGCCGGGGAGAAGAAGGTGGCCGCGTTGCAGTCCTCGCCGTTGAAGACGCGCGGGTAGCCGACCACGACCACCTTCGCGTTCGGCGCCTTGCTCCTGATCGAGGCGTACAGCGTCGCCAGCGCGCCGGGCAGCGTGTTGTTGATGTAGGCCTGCGCGGTGTTGATCTTGCCGTCGCAGTTGCTCGCCCAGCCGGGCTTCGCGCACTCGGTCAGCACGCCGGAGAATCCGGCGTCGTTGCCGCCCACCGACACCGTCACGTACGCCGTACCCGTCGACAGGGCACTGAGCTGACCCGTCACGTCCGGGATCTTCGCGCCCGAGCACGCCTTGAAGTTCAGCGCGTAGCCCTTCTGGTTGGCGACCAGCTTCGGGTAGGCGAGGTTGGAGCGCTGGCAGGACGTGCCGTCGTTGATGTAGCTCCTGGTGCCGACCCCGGACGAGTAGGAGTCGCCGAGCGCGACGTACGCCGGCGCCGCGGCGTGGGCCGGCGCGGCGAGCAGCACCGGGACGGTGACCGTCGCCGCGACGGCGGCGACGAGACGGGCGAGACGACTGCGGACCGACATGGGACCTCCGAGAGACCGGGTCACCCGCCAGTCGGTGTGACCGCGGTCACACTAGACCCGGAGTCGCGTCCTCGTCTGCCCCCCGAGAGGTCAGTTCTTGTGGCGCGGCTTCCGCGGGCCCGAGTTGTACGACGGGCCGCCGTTGTCCGGGGTGAGCTCGATGAGCTTGCCGGAGATCCGGGTGCCCTTCAGCTTGTCCCAGGCGCCGCCGGGCAGGTCGGCGGGCAGCTCGACGAGCGAGTGGTCGCCCCGGATGTCGATGTGCCCGAAGTCCTGGCGCGAGAGCCCGCCCTCGTTGGCGATGGCGCCGACGATCTGGCGCGGCTCGACCTTGTGGCGCTTGCCGACGGCGATCCGGTAGGTCGCCATCGGGACGTCGCTGCGGCCGCGGGGCCGGCGCTCGCCGCGGTCGGGGCGGTCGGTGCGGGCCGGCCGCTCGTCGCGCTGCTGCTGACGGGCGTCCGCAGCGGGGTCGATCAGGAGCGGGGTCTCACCCTGGGCGACCACGGCGAGGGCGGCGGCGACGTCGGCCTCCGGCACGTCGTGCTCGCGCACGTAGTGCTGGATGATGTCGCGGAACCGGTCGATCCGGGTCGTCTGCTCCAGGGCCGCGGTGATCTGGTCGTCGAAGCGCGAGAGCCGGGTGGCGTTGACGTCGTCGGCGGTCGGCAGCTGCATCTGCGCCAGCGGCTGGCGGGTGGCCTTCTCGATGTGCTTGAGCAGGTAGCGCTCGCGCGGCGTCACGAACGAGATCGCGTCTCCGCTGCGACCGGCGCGGCCGGTGCGGCCGATGCGGTGCACGTAGGACTCGGTGTCGGTGGGGATGTCGTAGTTGACGACGTGGCTGATCCGCTCGACGTCGAGGCCACGGGCGGCGACGTCGGTGGCGACCAGGATGTCGAGCTTCGCCGACTTCAGCTGGTTGACGGTGCGCTCGCGCTGGGCCTGGGCGACGTCGCCGTTGATCGCGGCGGCGGAGAAGCCACGCGCCCGCAGCTTCTCGGCCAGCAGCTCGGTCTCGCTCTTGGTGCGGACGAAGACGATCATGCCCTCGAAGTTCTCGACCTCGAGGATGCGCGTGAGGGCGTCGATCTTCTGCGGGTACGAGACGATCAGGTAGCGCTGGGTGATGTTCGGCGCGGTCGCGGTCTTGTTCTTGACCGTGATCTCTTCCGGGTCGTTCAGGTACTGCTTGGAGATCCGGCGGATCTGCGCCGGCATGGTCGCGGAGAAGAGCGCGACGTTCTTGTCGTCGGGGGTGTCCGCGAGGATCGTCTCGACGTCCTCGGCGAAGCCCATGTTGAGCATCTCGTCGGCCTCGTCGAGCACCAGGAAGCGCAGCTCGCTCAGGTCGAGCGTGCCCTTCTCCAGGTGGTCCATGATCCGGCCCGGGGTGCCGACCACGACGTGCACGCCACGACGCAGCGCGCTGAGCTGGACGCCGTACGCCTGGCCGCCGTAGACGGGGAGCACGTGGACGCCCTTGCTGTGCGCGGCGTACTTCTCGAACGCCTCGCAGACCTGGAGCGCGAGCTCGCGGGTCGGCGCGAGCACGAGCGCCTGCGGGGTCTTCTGCGACAGGTCGAGGCGCGACAGGATCGGCAGCGCGAACGCCGCGGTCTTGCCGGTGCCGGTCTGCGCCAGGCCGACCACGTCGCGCCCGGCGAGGAGCGGCGGGATGGTCGCGGCCTGGATGGCGGAGGGCTTCTCGTAGCCGACGTCCGCCAGCGCCTTCAGGACCTTGTCGCTGAGCCCGAGGTCGGCGAACGTCACCTCAGGAGTCGAAGTGTTGTCGCTCTCGTCGTTGCTCACCCGTCAACGGTAGTGCTTTCGCTCACGCGCGCCACCTTCGTCGTCGCGGTGGGCTGGGTCACCCCGCCGCTGCGCGGCTACTCGACCGTCACCGACTTGGCCAGGTTGCGCGGCTTGTCGATGTCGTGGCCGAGCTGGAGGGCTGCGTGGAACGCCAGCAGCTGCAGGGGTACGACGAGCAGCACGGGGTCGAGCTCGCGCTCGTTGCGGGGGACGTCGATGCGCGTGCACTCGACCTCGCCGAGGTCGACGCCCTCGTGGGTGACGACGACGAGCGGGCCGCGACGGGCGGCGATCTCGTGCAGCGCGCCGACGTTGCGGTCGGTCAGCTCGTCGTCGGGCACGATCGCGACCGTCGGCACCTGCTCCGAGACCAGCGCCAGCGGGCCGTGCTTGAGCTCGGAGGTCTGGTAGGCCTCGGCATGCCGGTAGGAGATCTCCTTGAACTTCTGCGCACCCTCGCGCGCGACGGGGAAGCCGCGCACCCGGCCGACGAAGAAGAGGCTGTCGGCCGCCGCGAGCTGGCCCGCGACCGCGGCGATCTCGTCCTCGCGGTCGAGGATCTCCTGGATCTGCTCGGGGATCCGGGACAGGCCGTTGATCAGCCGGCGTCCGTCGGCGATGGAGAGGTCGCGCACCCGGCCGAGCTGGAGCGCGAGCAGCGCGAAGCCCAGGAACATGTTGGTGAGCGCCTTGGTCGACGCGACGGCCACCTCGGGCCCGGCGTGCAGGTAGATGCCGCCTTCGCACTCGCGGGCGATCGCGCTGCCGACGACGTTGACCAGGCCGATCACGCGGCCGCCCTTGCGCCGGATCTCCTGGACGGCGAGCAGGGTGTCGATCGTCTCGCCGGACTGGCTGACCGCGACGTAGAGCGTGTCCGGCTCGATCACCGGGTCGCGGTAGCGGAACTCGCTCGCGGCCTCGGCGTCGGCGGGGATGCGGGCCAGCTCCTCGACGAGCGCGGCACCCATCTGGCCGACGTAGTACGCCGAGCCGCAGCCCAGGATCTTGACCCGCCGGATCGCGCGCGTCTCCCGGGCGTCCATGTTCAGGCCGCCGAGGTGCGCGGTGCCGAACCGCTCGTCGAGCCGCCCGCCCAGCACCCGCTCCGCCGCGGCCGGCTGCTCGAGCATCTCCTTGTGCATGAACGACTCGTGCTCGCCGGCCTCGTAGGCGGCCGGGTCGACGTCCACGGTCTCCGCGGTGCGGGCGACCGGACGCAGGTCCCCGCCGTACGTCGTGAAGCCGCCGGCGGTCACCGTGGCGATCTCGCCGTCGGCCAGGTGGGCGATGGTCGTCGTGTGCCGCACGATCGCGGCGAGGTCGGAGGCGACGTACATCTCCTTCTCACCGACGCCGATGAGCAGCGGGCTGCCGTTGCGCGCGACCACCAGGCGGTCGGCGAAGTCGGCGTGCACGACCGCGAGGCCGTAGGTGCCCTCGACCTGCGCCAGCGCGTCGACGACCTTGCCCTCCAGCGTCGGCGCCTCGGAGAGCGCGACCAGGTGGGCCAGCACCTCGGTGTCGGTGTCGCTGACCAGGTCGACGCCCCCGTCGGCCAGCCGGTGTCGCAGCGCGGCGGCGTTGTCGATGATCCCGTTGTGGACGACCGCGACCAGGCCCTTGGCGTCGGTGTGCGGGTGGGCGTTCACGTCGTTGGCCGGCCCGTGGGTCGCCCAGCGGGTGTGCCCGATGCCGACCTTGCCGGCGAAGCGCTTGGGCAGCCCGTCCGCGAGGTCGCGCACCCGGCCGGCCCGCTTCTCCACCTTGATCCCGGTGCTGCCGAGCAGCGCGAGACCGGCCGAGTCGTAGCCGCGGTGCTCGAGCCGGGTGAGTCCCTCCAGCAGCAGCGGGGGTGCCTGCTGGGTGCCGACGTAGCCGACGATTCCGCACATGTTCTCTGGTTCCTATCCATAGACGAGGCGCCGAAGCTGGCGCTCGGTGAGCTCGGGAGCGGCCACCACGCGCGCGGCCAGCTCCTCGGCGATGCGGGCGAAGATCTCCGGGTTCTTCGCGCCGTACGTCTTCAGCTGGGCGTGCCGACGCCGCACGTAGTCCTCCACCGGCTCGGCGTGGAAGGCGATGACGTCCTCCACCACCCGCGCCGCCTCGGCGGGCGAGAGACCGGTGCTGGCAGCGACGCGGTCGACCAGCTCGGGGTCGGCCGTGGGGCGGCGGAGCGTGGACACGAGGTCGATCGTGCGGGCCCAGGACGGCAAACGCAACTTCCTGCCCGTTATCGGGCAGAAATGTCCGATTGCGCCTCCCCGATCCACGCAGGACGCCGTCACTGCCGGCGACGCAGGAGTCACTCCCGACACCGATGGAGCGCACACCCCCCGCCAGGCGCCTCCAGAGGTCTCCCAGTGGGGAAAGCGGACCGGTTTTCGGGAAGAAGTGACACCTCGGGTGGGGGTGAGGTACCTTTGGTGAACAGAAGGTGAACGAAAGGTGTCCCATGAACCACAACAAGATGGCCAACGGCCTCGTGCAGGTCTGGGTGCCGGTGACCGACCACCAGGGCCGCACCCGCGTCGAGGCGCACTGGATCGATGCGTCGACGGCACCGACCCACGCGACGCACGCCGCCTGACCCCACGCTCGATCGACCCTGTCCGGAGCTCCTCCGGGCGGGGTCGATGCATGTCCGGACAAAGTTCGGGAACAGGGGAATGAATCGGACCGTGGTCCGGTTAGGGTGATCAAAGGTTCAACCAACCCACAGTCCCTCAGGAGTCACGATGTCGTTCTTCAACCGTCAGGCCGCCGAGCAGTTCGACGCCCCCACCACCGCCGTCGAGGACATCTCCGGCGACTACACGATCGACCCGACCCACACCCGCCTCGGCTTCAGCACCCGCCACGCGATGGTGACGACGGTCCGTGGTCACTTCACCGAGTTCTCCGGCACCGCCCACGTCGACGCCGCCAACCCGGCCGCGTCGAGCGTCTCGCTCACGATCCAGACCGCGAGCATCGACACCGGTGTCGCCGACCGTGACGGCCACCTGAAGTCGGCCGACTTCTTCGACGCCGACAACAACAAGGAGATCACCTTCTCCTCCACCCAGGTCGAGCGCGACGGCGACGACTGGGTCATCACCGGCGACCTCGTCATCAAGGGCGAGTCGAAGTCGGTCACCATCACCTTCGAGCCCACCGGCTCGGCCCGCGACCCGTTCGGCAACCTGCGCATCGGCTTCGAGGGTGGCACCAGCATCAACCGCAAGGACTGGGGCCTGACCTGGAACGCCGCGCTCGAGACCGGCGGCGTCCTCGTCTCCGAGAAGATCAAGCTCGAGTTCGACATCTCGGCGATCCAGAACGCCCAGGAGGCCTGAGGCTCGACGAAGGCCCGCTCCCCCAGGATCGACTGGAGGAGCGGGCCTTCGTGCTGCCCGGGCCGGTGGGACCTACTGACCGACCATGAACCCGACGCGCTCGCGCTGGAAGCCCGGGAAGACGTCCGCCGTCGACGCGGTCGTCCGTGCGGCGACGACCTCCGCGAGCACGCTGCGGTAGTCGGTGGTGACCGAGACGTCTGAGTCCAGGGCATTGGTGAGCCCCGGCCAGCTGCCGTAGTAGCGGCCACCCTTGACGCCCGCGCCGGCAGCCAGCATCACGTTGCCCCACCCGTGGTCGAGCCCGCCGTTGGCATTCTCCTGCACCCGGCGGCCGAACTCGCTGATCGTCACCAGGGTGACCCGGTCGCCGACCGCACCGAGGTCGGCGAAGAAGGCGGCGATCGCGGCCGCCAGGTCGCCGGCGTTGCGCTGCATCCAGCCGCCGCCGGCCGCACCGAGACCGACGTGCATGTCCCAGTTGCCGCTGTCGACGGTGACCGCCGAGACGCCGACGTTCGCCCGCAGGGTGCGGGCGACCGCCGACAGCGCCTCGCCGAGGTCGCCCTGCGGGTAGAGCTTGGGCCGGGCCCGCTCGGCGCGGGCGGGGTCGAGGTCGACGACCGCGTCGAGGGCCTCGCGGAAGCCGGTGCCCATCGGGTTGCGGCTGCGTGACCACTGGGTGCGCAGCGCCTTCATCCGCTGGCCGTGCGGGTCGCTGCCCCGGTCGCTACCCGCGACGCGCGCGGTGTCGAGCGAGGCGAAGGACATGACCGGCTCGGGTCCGACCATCGAGGTCGGGATGCTGGGACCGACGACCAGGCCCTGCAAGGAGGAGCTCACGTCATCGCTGCCGACGAGCCGGTTCAGCCAGCCGACCCGGCTCATCGAGCCGGGGTCGGCGTCCTCGAGCTCCTCCATCGCGGCGAAGTGCGAGCGGTTCGGGGCCGGGAGCCCGGTCGCGTGGATCGCGGCGAGCTTGCCCGCGTCCCACAGCGGCAGCAACGGCGCCATCGCCGGGTGCATGCCGAAGAAGCCGTCCTTGGCGACCAGCGCCTCCGGCCGGATGCCGATGCCCGGACGCGCCTGGTAGTAGACGGGGTCGCCGTGCGGGACGACCAGCGACAGACCGTCCGCGGCACCGCGCAGGGAGACGACCACGACGGCGTTGGTCGGCGTACGCCGTGCCCCCTTGGAGGTCGCGGCGGCGGCCAGGGTCGGGCCGACGGTGACGGCGGCGGAGCCGAACATCGTCGTCGCGCCCGCGAGCGCCGCGCCGCGCAGCAGCGCGCGACGCGACGGGGTGAGGACGGGCCTGGTCAGGTCACTGGTGGCGGGTCGGCAGTCACAGCCGTCGAGGGGCTCGGAAGGCAGGGCACTCATGATGGTCTCCTGGTCAGCGCTGGTAGAAGGTCGGGCTGTCGAGGATGGTGGCGACGACGCGCGGCCAGGCGTCCTCGAAGAGCTCGGCGCCGCGGCGGATCGGGGCGTCGGGGCGCAGCCCGGCCGCTTGGCAGCAGGCCTTGAGCAGGTCCGCCGTCGAGGGCCGCTGGAGCAGCCGCCGCGACATGTGGTCGACCAGGTCGCGGAAGAGCATCGGCCGCGTGCGGGACCGGTTGGTGGGCATCCACGAGCGAGGGCGCGGGAACGACACCGCGTCGCCGGGCCACCAGCCGTTGATCATGTCCCAGTGGAAGGTCATCGAGGCGAGCGCCCGGGTCGGTGACGACCACGACGCGTTGTCGACCGGCTGGCCGTCCGGCCGCGGCCAGGTGAGGGGTGCGAGTCCGAGGGAGGCCGTCTGCCAGTAGACCTGGTTGGCGGCCGAGGCGTCGCTCCTCGGCTTCTTCACGCCGACGCCCAGCACCCGGTAGGTCGCGAGCACGTCCTCGTCGCCGTCGCGCACCTTCTTGTCCACCGACGACTTGAACTCCGGCGAGCGGACCAGTGCCTGGAGCACGGGCGGGATCGCGGTGTCGTGGGCGAGGTAGGTCGCGGCCAGCCGGTCCACGAGGGAGGCGGGCACGGTGTCGCTGACGAACGCCTTGACCAGCTTGGTCGCGATCCGACGAGCGGTGGCGGGGTGGTGCGCGAGGTAGGAGAGGTAGGCGTCGGTGACGGCCTGGCCGTCGGCCTCGGCGTTCGGGTGCGAGAAGCCCATCACCTGCACCGGGCCGGTCCAGTGGTCCTGGGCGGAGTAGTAGGGGTCCCAGGTCTTGTAGAGGTCGGCCCGGTGACCGGTCAGGATCCGTGCCGAGTTCTTGACGTCCTCCTCGGTGTAGTTGCCGAGGCCGACCGTGTGCAGCTCGAGCAGCTCGCGACCCTGGTTCTCGTTCGGGTGCGCCTTCGTGGAGCCGGCGTTGCCGAGGAACATCAGCATCGCCGGGTGGGTCGAGGCGCCCTTGAGCAGGTCCTCGAACCTGCCGAGCGCGTGCTGGCGGATCACGTCGCCGTACGAGATGCGGTAGACGAAGATGTTGTCGGCGTTGGTGGCGACGTGGAAGTGGTTCTCCCAGAACTCGGTCATCACCTCGAGCACCTGGCGCGGCGAGACCATCCGGCGCATCATCACGCGGTTGCCGTAGTCCCACATGACCTCCCAGCCGCCGCGGACGCCGCCGCTGGTGCGGTTCCAGAGGTCGAGCGACTCCCGGTGCAGGTCGGGCCACCAGTCGCAGAGGTTGTCGGCGCTGCCGTCGTACGCCGTGGCGAGCTGCTTGTCGAACCACGCGAGGTGGCCGCCGGCGGCCCGGACCTCGGCGGCCAGCTGCGGCGAGATGCCGTAGCTGAAGCGGTTCACGAGGTGCCGCGCCGGCTCGCGCAGCACCTCGGTGCGCGGGTAGCGCCCCGGGCGGTAGGAGACCTTCCGGTCCAGGGTCGCCGCGAGGGCGTGCCTGCGCGAGGACGCGTCAGTGATCTGCTCTGTGGTCATCTCGGACGTCCGTGTCCTTTGTGATCGATATCCGTGTCGAACACTCCTCCGATCGGCGAGAGCGACGGGGGTCTGAGGAGTAGCCGTAATTCGGCGGACGCGACTGGACGGCTTCCGCGACACTGGCGTGCATGCCTGACCCGATCGCCCTGCCGGACGGCCTGACCGGCCGCCCCCTCGTGATGTCCGACTCCCGCGCCGTCTACGAGGTGATGGCCGCCCAGGAGCTGCACGACACGGGCGAGGTCGCCATCGAGGAGGCCGACATCGTCAGCGACTGGCAGCGCCCGTCGTACGACGTCAGCGCGGGCACCTTCGGCGTCTTCGACGGCGAGCGGCTGGTCGCGTACGCCGAGCACATGGGCGCCGACCGCGGCGACGCGGCCGTGCACCCCGACCACCGCGGTCGCGGCATCGGGACCGCGCTCGCCGCGTGGATGCAGCAGCAGGCCCGAGCGGCAGGCGCCACCGAGGTCGGCATGCCCGTGCCCCGCGGCTCCGCCGGCGACCGGCTGCTCGAGGCGCTCGGCTACCGGGTGCGCTGGGAGAGCTGGGTGCTCCAGCTGCCCGAGGGTGCCACCGTCCCCGACCGCGCGCTGCCGGACGGCTACACGATCCGGGAGGCGACGGTCGACGACTACCCGGCGTGCTGGACCGTGCTGGAGGACGCGTTCCTCGAGTGGTCGGTGCGCGAGCGCGAGCCCTTCGACGACTTCCTCGCGCGCACGGTGCAGCGACCCGGCTTCCAGCCCTGGAACCTCCGCCTGGTGGTCGACCCCGACGGCGAGGCGGTCGGCGCGACCGTCGTCCTGCTCTACGGGACCGAGGCGTACGTCGACCGCCTCGCCACCCGCAAGGACCAGCGCGGCCGGGGCATCGCCCAGTCGATGCTGGTGGACGCCTTCGCAGCAGGACGTGCCCACGGTGCCGTCACGTCCGGGCTCAACACCGACTCCCGCACCGGTGCGCTCGGCCTCTACGAGAAGGTCGGCATGCGGGTCACGCAGACCTGGGTGAACCGCGCGATCGGCCTGTAGCTACAGGCTCGTCATGAAGCCGAGGCTCTCGGGGGCGAACCCAGGGAAGACCGACGCGACGCTCGCCGAGGTGCGGGTCCGCACGACCTCCGCGAGCACGCTGCGGAAGTCGGTCGTCACCGGCACGTCGGCGTCGACGGTGTTCTGCAGGCCCGGCCAGCGGCCGTAGTAGCGGCCGCCCTTCACGCCCGCGCCGGCCGCGAACATCACGTTGCCCCAGCCGTGGTCGAGACCGCCGGTGCCGTTCTCCTGCACCCGGCGGCCGAACTCGCTGAGGGTCACCAGGGTGACCCGGTCCGCCATCGCGCCGAGGTCGGCGAAGAACGCCGCGATCCCCGAGGCCAGGTCGGTCGCGTTGCGGTGCATCCACTGCCCGGCGACCGGCTTGCCGAGACCGACGTGCATGTCCCAGTTGCCGCTGTCCACGGTCACCGCGGACACGCCCAGGTCGGCGCGCAGCGTGCGGGCGACCGCGGACAGCGCCTTGCCGAGGTCGCTGTTCGGGTACGACGCGACGTGGTCGGCCTGCGCCTTGGCCGGCCCGAGGTCGACGACGGCGTCCAGGGCGGTCCGCGCCGCGCGTCCCATCGGCGAGGGCGAGCCACGCCACAGGGTGCTCAACGAGCGCATCCGGGTGCCGTTCGGGTCCCACTTGTCGGCGCCACCGATCGTCGCGGTCTCGAGAGTGCGGAAGGACATCGCCGGCTCGGGGCCGAGCAGCGAGGCCGGGAGCCCGTTGCCGACGGCCAGCGCCTCCAGGGTCGAGTCCGAGGTCGTCGAGCCGACCAGGCGGTTCAGCCAGCCCACCCGGGCCGCCGTACCGGGATCGGCGTCCTCGATCTCCTCCATCGCGGAGAAGTGGGAGCGGTTCGCGACCGGCAGGCCGGTGGCGTGGATGGCCGCGAGCTTGCCGGCGTTCCACAGCGGCAGCATCGGCGCGAGCGCGGGGTGCAGCCCGAAGGTGGCGTCGGTCGCGAGCAGCGACCCCACCGGGACCGCGATGCCCGGCCGGGCCGCGTAGTACGCCGCCTCGCGGTAGGGCACCACCAGCGAGAGCCCGTCGGCGGCGCCGCGCAGGGAGAGCAGCACGACGACCGAACGGGCCGGCGTCGCCGCGTCCGCCTCTCGGCGCGAGTCCATCGTCACGATCGTGGAGCCGAAGGCCATCGTCGCACCGGCGAGCGCGGCACCTCGGAGCACGCCTCGACGGGTGGCGGCGACCGGCGCCCGGTCCGGGCAGCCGCAATCGGGTACGGCGGTCGGGTGGTTCATCGGAGATCCCTTGCTGGTCATCGGGCGTAGAACTCGGGGCTGTCGAGGAACACGGCCACGAGCCGCGGCCACCGCCAGTCGTAGATGTCGCTGGAGGCGGAGACGGTGCTCGTCGGCTTCTGCTCCGCGGCCTCGCAGCACGCCTGGAGCAGCCCGGCGGTGGACGGACGCTGGAGCAGCAGCCGCGACAGGTGGTCGACCAGGTCGCGGAAGGGGAGCGGCGTGGTCTGCGGACGCCACGAGGCTGGAGCCCGGTAGCTCGTGTCCTGCTTGGGCCACCAGCCGCCGGCGAGGGACCAGTGCACCGACATCGAGGCGATGACCCGGGTCGGGGACGCCCACGACGCGTTGTCGACCGGCTGGCCGTCCGGCCGGGGCCACGCGAACGGCGCCAGCCCGAGCGAGCCGACCTGCCACAGGATCTGGTTGGCGCCGGACTCGCTGGTGGTCGGCGGTGCCACCTGCACGCCGAGGAGACGGTAGGCGGCGGCGACGTCCTCGTCGCCGTCGCGCAGCTTCGCGTCGACGGCGGCCGCGAACTCGGCCGAGCGCACCAGCGCCTGCAGCACCGGCACGATCGCGGTGTCGTGGTCGAGGTAGACCTGTGCCAACCGGGTGACCAGCGACTCCGGCGGGGTGTCGCTCACGAAGGCGAGGGCGAGCTTGGTCGCGATCCGCCGGGCGGTGCCGGGGTGGTGGGCGAGGTAGCTGAGGTAGCGCTGCATCACGGGTCTGCCGTCGGCGCTCGCGTTGGCGTCCGAGAACCCCATCACCCGGACGGCGCCGGTCCAGTGCCACGACGTCTCGTAGGACGCGGCCCAGGTCCGGTAGGCGTCGACCTTGTAGCCGGTGAGGATCCGCGCCGAGGCCTTGACGTCGTCCTCGCCGTAGCTGCCGATGCCGACCGTGTGCAGCTCGAGGAGCTCGCGGCCCAGGTTCTCGTTCGGCTTCGTCTTCGTCGACGCGTGGGCGCCGAGGTAGAAGAGCATCGCGGGGTGCAGGACGGCGGTGGTCAGCAGGTCCTCGAAGCGACCGAGGGCCGCGGCCCGGATGAGCTCGCCGTACGACGCCCGGAAGACGAAGTTGTTGTCCGCGGCCGCCGGGACGTGGAAGTGGTTCTCCCAGAACTCCGTCATCACCTCGAGCACCTGCCGCGGCGACACGATCCGGCGCAGGGTGGCGCGGCGGGCGTAGTCGTTGCCGACCTCCCACCCGCCGCGGACCCCGGTCGAGCTGCGCTGGTAGACGTCGGCCGGCTCCCGGTGGAGATCGGGGAACCAGTCGCACAGGTCGTCCGCGCTGCCGTCGTACGCCGTGGCGAGCTGCGCGTCGAACCACGCCAGGTGGCCACCGGCCGCCCGCACGTCGTCGGCCAGGGCGGCGGTGATGCCATAGCTGAAGCGGTTGACCAGGTGCCGGGCCTGCGGGTCGAGGACCTGGGTGCGGGGGTAGCTGCCCGGGGCGTAGGTGTCGGTCGTGGCCGGGACCTGCGGGGTGATCGGCTTCGGCTTCGGCTTCGGCTTCGGCTTGGGCTTCGGCTTGGGCTTCGGCTTGGGCTTCGGCTTGGGCTTCGGCTTGGGCTTCGGCTTGGCCTTCGGCTTGGTAGGACGCTTCGGGTCCTTCTTGGGCCGGTGCTTCTTCGACTTCGGCTTCGACTTCGGCTTCGAGTGCGGCTTCGGCTTCGGCTTCGACCGCAGCCGAGCGAGCAGGGCAGAGCCGGTCGTGGACATCCGTGTCCCCCAGGAGGTGGTGCGACGAGGCCCGAGATCCGTCTCGGACAGAGCCCCGATCGGCGGCGGCCGCCCGCGCCTGAGAAGTCGCTCGGAACGAGAACAAGTTCCACCGGGTCTGGGAGGCTGGCGCCATGCCGCGCACCCAGTTCGCCACCCGCTACGACTTCCGCGCCCCGGGCGCCGACCCGGCCACCCGCCAGGAGATCTTCGCCCGCGCGGTCGAGCAGGCGGCGTACGTCGATGCCCACGGCATGGACGCGCTCATGGTCTCGGAGCACCACGCGTCGGACGACGGCTACCTGCCGAGCCCGCTGCTGGTGGCGTCGGCGTTCGCGGCGGTGACCTCGCGGGTGCCGATCACGGTGTCGGCGCTGCTGGTGAACCTCTACGAGCCGGTCCGGCTGGCCGAGGACATCGCGGTGCTCGACCACCTGAGCAAGGGCCGGGTGGCCTACACGTTCGGCCTGGGCTACCGCCAGGTGGAGTACGAACTCTACGGGCGGTCCTGGTCGGCACGCGGCGCGGAGGTCGAGGAACGGATCGCGGCGGTGCTGGACGCGTGGCGCGACGGCACCACCACGCCGGCGCCGTACTCGCAGCCGCACCCGTTCCTCTTCTACGGCGGCGGGTCGCCGGCGGCGGCGCGGCGAGCCGCCCGGCTGGGGCTCAACTTCCAGCCCCAGCACGGGTCTGCGGAGCTGAAGGCGATCTACGAGGAGACCGCCCGGGCGGCCGGTCGCGAGCCGGGCTTCGTGCTCCAGGCGCCGGACGGCGGGCCGGCCAACGTCTTCGTCGCGGAGCGGCCCGACGAGTTCTGGGAGCGTTACGGCGAGCACCTGCTCGCCGACGCCACGGCGTACCAGGAGTGGCACGGCGAGGCGGGGTCGTACGTCGTCGACCACTCGCGCACCGTCGAGGAGATGCGGGCGGCCGGGGTCTACGCCGTCTTCACCGCCGACGACCTCGTCGAACGCTGCCGCGCCGGCGAGGTCCGGCTGGTCACCAGCCACCCGGCCTGCGGCGGGCTGCCCGCCGAGCCGTCGTGGGCGAGCCTGCGCGCGGTCTGCGAGACGATCCTGCCCGCGGTGCGTGGGTAGCCGTCCGGCACGATGGCCCCATGACCGCCTACTGGATCAGCATCTACAAGGAGATCCACGACGAGGCCAAGCTCGCGGCGTACGCCGAGCTGGCCGGCCCCGCCCTCACGGGCGCCGGGGGCACGTTCGTGGTGCGCGGGCTGCCGGAGCAGACCTATGAGGCCGGCGAGACGACCCGCACCGTCGTGATCGAGTTCGACTCGGTCGAGCAGGCCACCGCGGCCCACGACAGCCCGGCGTACCAGGAGGCGCTCGCCGCACTCGACGGCGGCGCCGTCCGCGACCTGCGCATCGTGCCCGGCGTCGCGTAGCCGCCTCAGCCCGCGACGGTCGTCACGACCGCGGTGACCGACGGTCGCCTCGGCGTCGAGGAGAACCCGAACCGTGGTGTCGGGTCGACCGGCGCCAGGCGGCCGAGGTCCACGCCGTCGAAGGCGCCCCGGACCGCGACGACCTCGCGCACGTCGGTCGCGCCGTACCACTCGCGCCGGCCGTTGCCCGCCGTCCCCCGGGTGCGCACGCCGGGCAGCACGACGCGGGCGACGGGGTCCGTGACCGCGCACCACGCGGGACTCTCGGCGACGCGGTCAGGCACGAGACGCAGCAGCCGTCCGAGCCCGGTGCGACCTCCGACCTCGAGCTCGATCGACAACGACCGCGAGCTCAGGACCCAGCCGTTGACAGTGATCGACTCCACCCGCACCTCGTCGAAGGTGTACGTCGCCGCGACGAAGTCGCCGACCTCTGGTGTGGGCGCGAGCAGCACCCGGTGCCCCTCGGCGGTCTCGACCATGGCGTCGGCGAAGGCGCCGTACGGCGACTCGTCCCACCGTCCAACGACGACCCGGACGCCGCTCGTCGTGCCGACCCCGGCGATGTGCCCGCGGAAGCGGGTCACCGGATGGGCGCCCCCGAGACGGACCGCGCGATGACCAGCCGCTGGATCTCCGAGGTGCCCTCGAAGATCGTGTAGATCTTGGCGTCGCGGGAGAAGCGCTCGACGGGGTACTCGCGGGTGAAGCCGTTGCCGCCGAGGATCTGCATCGCCTCGGTCGTGACCTTGACGGCGGTCTCGCCGGCGAAGAGCTTGGACATCGAGCCCTCGGCCTTCTCGAACTTCTTGCCCTGGCGCGCCATCCACGCCGCGCGCCACACCAGCAGCCGGGACGCCTCGATGGAGGTGGCCATGTCGGCGAGCTTGAAGGCGATCGCCTGGTTCTCGATGATCGGCTTGCCGAACTGCTCGCGGGTCTTGGCGTAGTCGAGCGCCACCTCGTACGCCGCGCGCGCGATGCCGATCGCCTGGGCGCCGACGGCGGGCCGGGTGCGCTCGAAGGTCGCCATCGACGCGTTGCCGCGGGCACCGCTGCCGTCGCGGGCGCGGGCGAGGCGGGCGTCGAGCTTCTCCTTGCCGCCGAGCAGGCAGCGGCCGGGGACGCGCACGTTGTCGAGGACGACCTCGGCGGTGTGGGAGGCGCGGATGCCGTGCTTGTGGAACTTCTGGCCCTGGCTGAGCCCCTTGGTGCCGGGCGGCACCACGAAGCTCGCCTGGCCGCGGGTGCGCAGGTCGGGGTCGACGACGGCGGTCACGACGTGCACGTCGGCGATGCCGCCGTTGGTCGCCCAGGTCTTGGTGCCGTTGAGCACCCACTCGTCGTTCGCCTCGTCGTACGTCGCGCGGGTGCGCATCGCGCCGACGTCGGAGCCGGCGTCGGGCTCCGAGGAGCAGAACGCGCCGAGCTTGAGGTCGCCCGGCTCGCCGTACATCTGCGGCACCCACTCGGCCACCTGCTCGTCGGTGCCGTTGGCGCGTACGCCGGCGGCCGCTAGCGAGGTGCCGACGATCGAGAGCCCGATGCCTGCGTCGCCCCAGAAGAGCTCCTCCATGGTGATGGGGAAGCCGAGGCCGGTCTCGTCGACGGCCTGGGCGACGATGAAGTCGATCGAGTAGAGGCCCGCCTTGGCGGCCTCCTCGAGGACGGGCCAGGGGAACTCCTCCTTCTCGTCCCACTCCGCTGCTGCCGGGCGGACGACGTCCGCGGCGAACTGATGGACCCAGTCGCGCAGGTCGAGGTGGTCCTGGCCGAGGTCGAACGAAGGCTCCGTCACGGAGGCGAGGGTACCGCTCGGGCCACGGCGCACCTGGCCCGAAATGACCAGTGCGGAGCAAAACTAGAACTCGTTACAGTGACGCCCGTCACACCGGGATGTGGGATCCAGGGTGAGGGAGCACAACAGCATGATCACGAGACGCCGCCTGATGCAGGGAGCCGCCGTCGCCGGCGTGGCCGCCTGGGTCCCGTTCGAGCAGATCCCGGCCGCGCAGGCCGCACTGCCCACGCCACCGGCCTTCCCCGCCGGCATCCCGCTCTTCCAGCAGTCCTACAAGAACTGGTCGGGCGCGATCGCCGTCGACGGCGTCTGGACCTGTACGCCGAACGCGCCGGCCGACGTCGTCACGCTGGCCAACTGGGCGCGCAGCAAGGGCTGGCGGCTGCGCGCCAAGGGCAGCTCGCACAACTGGTCGCCGCTCTCGCTGGCCGCCGACGGCAGCGACGCGGCCAACGTCGTGCTCGTCGACACCAAGACCAAGCTGACCGCGATCTCCGTGGACACGGCGACGTCCCGGGTGCGGGTGCAGACCGGCGCCACGATGCTCGCGATGATGACCGCGCTCGAGAACGCCGGGCTGGGCATCACCGCCTCGCCCGCACCGGGCGACCTGACCGTCGGCGGCGTGCTCGCCATCGACGGCCACGGCACGGCGGTCCCGAAGACCGGCGAGGTCAAGCCGGCCGGCCACACCTACGGCTCGATCAGCAACCTGGTCCAGCAGATCACCGCGGTCGTGTGGAACGCCCCGACCTCGTCGTACGTGCTGAAGACCTACCAGCGCAACGACGTCGAGGCCGGCGCGCTGATGGCGCACGTCGGCCGCTCGTTCATCACGGAGGTGGTGCTCCAGGCCGGCGCCAACCAGCGGCTGCGCTGCCAGAGCTGGTTCGACATCCCGGCGACCGAGCTCTTCGCTCCGGCGGGGTCGGGCGGCAAGACCTTCGAGAGCTACCTCAACTCCGCGGGCCGGGTCGAGGCGATCTGGTTCCCCTTCACGCCGAAGCCGTGGCTGAAGGTGTGGAGCGTCGCGCCCTCCAAGCCGATCTTCTCCAAGCAGGTCAACAGCCCCTACAACTACACGTTCAGCGACAACCTGCCGCAGTCGATCTTCGACCTGTCCGCCCAGATCATCGGCGGCAACCCGGCGGCGGTCACCGACTTCGGCACGCTCAACTACAACATCGTGGCCGCGGGCCTGGTCACCACGTTCACCTACGACATCTGGGGCTGGTCGAAGAACCTGCTCCTCTACGTGCGCCCGACGACGCTGCGGGTCACCGCCAACGGCTACGCGATCCTGTGCAGGCGCGCGGACGTCCAGCGGGTCATCCAGGAGTTCACGTTCCGCTACTCGACCCGGCTCAACGACTACCGCCAGCAGGGCAAGTACCCGATGAACGGCCCGGTCGAGATCCGGGTCACCGGCGTCGACAAGCCCGGCGACGTCGGGGCCACCCGGTCGCCTCAGATGTCCGCGCTGCGCCCCCGGCCCGACCACCCCGAGTGGGACTGCGCCGTCTGGCTGGACATCCTCACGCTGCCGGGCACGCCGTACGCCGACGAGTTCTACGCCGAGATGGAGCAGTGGATCTACAGCAACTACGCGTCGTACGCCGACGTGCGCCCCGAGTGGTCGAAGGGCTGGGGCTACACGTCGTCCGGCGCCTGGACGTCCGGGACGGTCGTCGACACCACGGTGCCGAACACCTTCCGGACCGGCTACCCGCTCAACGACAACTGGGACTCGGCGCGGGCGATGCTGGACATCCTGGACCCGGCGCGGGTCTTCAGCAGCGCCTTCGTCGACCGGCTGCTGCTGTAGGTCTCATGCGTGCGCCGGCGCCTCCGGGTGGAGCTCCTCCTCCACACCGGGGTCGCCGGCATCGGCATGGAAGTCCTGCGGGCGGGTCTGGTCGACACCCTCGTCGACCTTCATCGCACGCAGCACGACGGTGAGCACGACAGCCACGAGCAGGTTGACGAGGACCGCGACGACCGCGATGTAGACCTTGGTCTCCGTCCCGGGGAAGTTCACCAGCGGACCACCGAAGTGGTCCTGCACCGGCGACTTCACGCCGTACGCGAGCCAGGTGCCGTAGGCCATGCCGGCCGCCCAGCCGGCGAACAGCGCCCACCGGTGCATCCACCTCGTGTAGAGCCCGATCACGATCGCGGGCAGCGTCTGGAGGATCCAGACCCCGCCGAGCAGCTGCAGGTTGATCGCGAAGTCCTTCGACAGCGCGAGCACGAAGACCAGCGCCCCGAACTTCACCAGCAGCGAGACCAGCTTGCTCTGCGTCGCCTCCTGCTTCGGGGTGGCCTGCCGGTTGATGAAGGCCCGGTAGACGTTGCGGGTCCACAGGTTCGCCGCCGCGATCGACATGATCGCCGCCGGCACCAGCGCGCCGATCACGATCGCCGCGAACGCGACCCCCGCGAACCACGGGCTGAACTGGTCCTCGAAGAGCTGCGGGACGGACTGCTGCGGGTTGTCGACCTTCACGCCCGCCGCGATCGCGACGAAGCCGAGGAGGGCGAGCAGCCCGAGCAGGAAGGAGTACGCCGGCAGCAGCGCCGCGTTGCGGCGGATGACCGAGCGGCTGCGGGTCGACAGCACCCCGGTCACGGAGTGCGGGTACATGAAGAGCGCCAGCGCCGACCCGAGCGCGAGCGAGGCGTAGGCCCACTGGAGCGGCTGCGGCGGCATGGTCGCCTTCGGTGCGGCCTGGCCGGCCGCGATCGCGTCGGCGTTCTCGGTGTTGAAGTCGGCGAACCCGTTGGTGACCGTGGAGAAGATGTGGTCCCAGCCGCCGATCTGCGACGGGATGTAGAAGACCGCCACCAGGATCACGATGTAGATCAGCGTGTCCTTGACGAAGGCGATCAGCGCCGGGGCGCGCAGCCCGCTGGAGTAGGTGTACGCCGCGAGCACCACGAACGCGATGAAGAGCGGCAGGTCCTTGACGAACCAGTTGCCGGTGTCGGTCCCGATGCCCATCACCTGCAGCACCACCTGCATGCCGACGAGCTGGAGCGCGATGTAGGGCATCGTCGCGAGGATGCCGGTCAGCGCGATCACCAGGGCGAGGCCGCGGCTGTCGTAGCGGCCCTGCACGAAGTCGGCCGGCGTCACGTAGCCGTGCCGGTGGCTGACCGACCAGAGCCGGGGCAGGAAGAGGAAGATCAACGGGTAGACGACGATCGTGTAGGGAACGGCGAAGAACCCGACCGCGGAGCCGGCGTACAGCGTCGCCGGGACGGCGATGAACGTGTACGCCGTGTAGATGTCGCCACCGATGAGGAACCAGGCGATGAACGTGCCGAAGCCGCGACCGCCCAGCCCCCACTCGTCGAGGCTGTCCAGGTCGGCGCGGCGCCAGCGTGCGGCGGCGAAGCCGAGCACGGTGACCAGCAGGAACAGGAAGATGAAGACGCCGAACACGACGCCGTTGACGTTGTCGATCACCGCGCGTCACCGGCCTTGCGATCGGCAGCGGTGCCGTCGGGCTCCGGTGGGAGCCCGTGCCGCACCCGGTCTCGGCGGTCCGCCTCCTTGGCGATCAGGTAGGCCGGCAGCGTGAGCGCGACGGCCAGCAGGATCAGCGCGAACTGGAACCAGTAGTAGAACGGGAAGCCGAGGAAGGTCGGGTCCTCGCGGTCGTAGAGCCCGACCCACAGCGGCAGGACCACCGCCGGGACGAGCAGGACGTAGACGAGAGCCCAACGGCTCGACGAGGACGGGCCGCTGCGTGCGGGCGCGTCGGACATGGACACCTCCGAGATAGGTGGCGAGCGGTGGTGACGCGCGTCACCACCGGAGAGCCCCTACCCACTCGGTGTCGTCCGAACACCCCGCGGACGGCGGGTCAGGTCAGGGCTTGACCTGCTTGCCGGTCCGGGAGTTCACGCACAGGGCGCCGAGGTGGACGTTGGGCGAGCCGCCGGCGCCGTTCCAGAAGGAGAAGGCGCGCGTCTTGGGCCGCGGGTCCATGCCGAGGAACCAGGTGTCCCACACGTTGTCGATCCAGAACGCCCCGACCGCCGCCTTGCGGCCGTAGTAGCCCGGCTTGTCCTGGTCGCAGGTGAAGGTCCGCTCCTGCTTGGTCTGCCACCAGTTGAGCGTGCGCTCGTAGCCCGGCCAGCCGTTCGGCTCGAAGCTCATCGCGATGACGTGCTGGTGGTTCTTGACCACGCCGGGCGGGTTGGCGGCCTGCACGCGCTTCGACAGGCAGCGGCCGTAGACCGTCACCTCGGGCGTCGTGTCGCCGACGTAGTGCACGAACTGCCACGACCAGCTGCGGCCGCTGGTCTGCGGCCAGCTGCCGACCAGGCGGCCGATGTCGTCACCGGTGAAGTTGAAGCCCGGCGCCGACATGTACTGCCCGGACGGGCAGGTCTTGTTGAAGACGTGGCTGTCGACGAAGTCCGTGGTGCCCGGCGCGGTCGGGTGGTAGGCCTGGGTCAGGACGTTGCCGACCACGATGTTGTGGTCGTGGCCCTCGTTCGCCGCCGTCTGGCCCTTGATGCAGGTGAGGAAGAGCTTCACCTGGGCGTTGCCGTAGGCGTCGTTCTCCAGCGAGAAGTGCCAGGAGCGGTCGCTCGACGAGTCGGGGTACGACGCGAGCGCGTAGACGTCACGCTCGTCGTTGTAGGTGCCGAGGTCGGAGTCGTTCTCGTCCTCGTCCGGGTCGGGGTTGTACTGGTCGACGTGGTCGACGCGCCACATCCCGTCGAGCGCGATGTCGCCGCTGTTGCAGCTGAGGACGGTGTCGAGGGTGTCGTCGGGGTACTCCCCCGACAGGTCGACGTGCTGCTCCACCTTGTAGATGGTCACCTCGTGCTTGCGTGGCCCGACGTTGGCGGCGTCGGCCGGTGCGGCGATCGCGGCGACGGCCAGCGGTGCGGCGAGGGCAGCGGCCGCAACGGCGGCGAGGATGGGTCGGGTCCGAGCACGAGCCGTCATCACGACGATCTCCCTTGGGCGCAGTAGGCGGGCGTTGAGCAACGTCTGGTCCCGAGATCGTTCTCAGGCCGCCCCCCGGCCCGGTCTTCGAGGTTAGGTCTGCCCGCTCCGCCCGCGAAACTGGTCTACGCCCGTGGTCTACCGCCCTGGACTGGTCCCGTCATCTGGACCAGTAGCCGCCCCGGCCGTGCGCGACGAAGCGGTGCCGGCGCCGCGACAGCACGAAGACCACCGCCAGGATGCCGATCAGCAGGAACGGCACGTGCGTGAGGACGGTGAGCACCAGGAGCACCGCCAGGACCACGAGGAGCGGCCCCGGGAAGCCCCGGGGTCGGAACGCTCGCGGCGAGCGCTCCGGCGTACGCGCGGGCCCGGGGAGGTCCCGGAAGACGGGCTGGAGCTCGGCGCGGGTGCGCGCGGCCCAGACCTGCTCGAGCCGCTCGGTGTGCTCGTCCGCGGTGATCCGGCCCTGGGCGTAGTGCTCGCCCAGGGCCGTGGCCGCCAGCTCGCGCTCGGCGTCCCCGATCCGCAGGTGCTCGTCACTCATCGGACTGCTCGTCCTCGATGTCGTCCTCCGCGACGTCGCCGTCGGCCAGCAGGCCGTAGAGGCGGCGCCGGGTGTCGGCCAGGATGTCGGCGGCGGCCGCCCGCTGCTGGTCGCTGCCGGTCGTGACGATCTGCCAGACCGCTCCCATGACCTGGCCGATCTCGGGCTTGAGGCCGGCGAACGCGTCGCCGTCGTTCGTCGGCTCCTGCTCGAACGGCGCCCACACGGCGGCGAGCTCGTCGGAGTGCTCGGCGACGTACTCCTGCCCGGTGGCGGTCAGCCGCAGGCTGCGCCGGCCGCGCGAGTCGTCGGTCTCGACGAGGCCCTCGTCCTCGAGCTGCGAGATGGTCGGGTAGACCGACCCGGGGCTCGGGCGCCAGGCGCCCTTGCTCTTCTCGGTGATCTGCTGGATCACCTGGTAGCCGTTGACCTCCTCCTCGTTCCACTGCGCGGTGCGCACGACGTCGAGGATGGCGGAGCGGACGTCGCCGCGACGGACCCGCGGTCCGCGCTGGCGCTCGCCCTGGGCGAGGCCGAAGAGGCCGGCGACCCACGGGGGCGGACCGGGGTGTCCGGGCCGGCCGAAGCCGCCCGGGCCCATCGGGCCCCACGGCCCACGGCGGCCCCCGTGCTGGCGGCGCTCACCCTCGGCGTACTGCGCCCACTGTCGGTTGAATCCCTTGTGTCCCATGACAGGACTCCCTTCAAATGTCTGAGTATCGCAACTGTTACGCGATATATCGTGACTGTACGCCGATAGAGCGGCGGACACAAGGCAGAGAGTCGCGCTAGCGCGCGAGCCAGGCGGCGTACGCGTCGAAGGTGTACGGCCGGCCGAGGAAGTCGGCGACCAGGTCGGCTGCGTCGGCGCTGCCACCGGGTGCGAGGACGCGGTCGCGGTAGCGGCCGGCGACCTCGGGGGCGAAGAGGTCGTCGGGGTCGAAGGCGGAGAACAGGTCCTTCGCGATGACCAGCGACCACATGTAGGTGTAGTAGGCCGACGAGTAGCCGCCGAGGTGGCCGAAGCTGGCGAACATGTGGGTGCCGTCGATGTAGGCGAAGGGTGAGTAGCGGGCCTGGAGCTCGCGCATGGCGGCGGTGAGGTCGGCGGGCCGGTCGGTGTGGAACCAGTAGGACATCGCGGCGTAGAACATCTGGGTGCGCGCCTGGTAGCCCTTGCCGAAGTCGTCGGCCGCGCGCATCCGCTCGACCAGGTCGGCCGGGATCGGCTCGCCGGACGCGTCGGTGGCGAAGGTCCGGAGCACGTCGGCGTCCCAGGCCCACTCCTCGAGCATCTGGCTCGGCGCCTCGACGAAGTCCCACTCGGTCGCGACGCCGGCGAAGCGGGTCCACTCCCCGGCGCCCGCGAGCACGTGGTGGAGGAGGTGCCCGAACTCGTGGAAGAGCGTCACGACGTGGTCGTGCTCCATCAACCCCCGGGAGAAGTTGCAGACCAGCACGCCCTCGGCGAGCTGCCGGTCGGCGAGGCCGTCGACGAGGGTGAACTGCGCGGCGTGCTTGTACTTCCCGTCGCGCGGGTGCAGGTCGAGGTAGATCCGCCCGATCCGCGCGCCGTCGACGAGGACGTCGTACGCCGTCACCTCGTCGTGCCAGACGACGGCGTCCGTCACCGGCTCGTAGGTCACGCCGAAGAGCCGCGACGTCACGTCGAGCAGGCCCTGCTGGACCTTGGTGAAGTCGAAGAACGTGCGCACCCGCTGCGAGTCGACGTCGTGCCGCTCCTGCCGCACGAGCTCCTCGTAGTAGACCGAGTCGGCGGTGTCGATGGTCTCCGCGCCCGGGACGTCGCGGCGGTAGCGCTCCAGCAGCAGCTCGAGGTCGCGCCGCATCGGGGCCTCGGCCGCCTCCGCGATCCGGTCGATGAACTCCGGGATCGCCGGGCCCTTCTTGATCATCTTCACGTCGGCGTCGTACGACGCCCAGTCGGCGTAGCCGACCAGCGTCGCCAGCTCCTGGCGCAGCGCGAACATCTCGTCGAGCAGCGGACCGTTGGCCGGCCAGCCCCGCTCGAGGAACGCGACCGTGACCTGGCGCCGGACGTCGGCGTCGTGCACGAACATCCGCGCCGGCAGCGAGTCCGGGTAGTCGGTCGTGACCGTCACCAGGCCGTCGTCGCCGACGGGATGCTCGTCGAGCCAGTCCTGCGGCAGCCCGGCCAACCGGTCGGGCGAGACCCGCACCGTCCGGACGTCGTCGCGGATCGTGCGGCCGAACTCCTGGCCGACCTCGGTGAGGCGCTCGTTGATCTCGGCCAGCCGGGCCCGGGTCGCGTCGTCGAGGTCGACGCCGGCGCGCCGGAAGTCGTCGAGCGTCTTCTCGAGGAGCCGGGCGGCGGTGGCGTCGAGGCCGGCCGGGTCGGCGGCCGCGAAGATCTCGTAGAGCGCCCGGTCCTGCCGCAGCTCCGTGCCGAGGCGGTCGACCTCGACCTCGGACTGCTCGCAGGTCGTGCGCACGCCCTCGACCGTGTGCACGTTGGCCAGCAGCGACGCGACCGCCGCGACGTCGCCGAGGTGGCGGGAGATCTCGTCCCACTGCCGCAGCAGCTCCAGCGTCGTCGCGGGGGGCGACGTGCGCAGGTCGTCGACCAGCTGCCGGGCGGCCGCCAGCCCGTCGCGGGCGTGGGCCTCCGCCCACTCCTGGGCGTCATCGGTGGAGGGGAGGACCAGGGGCTGCAGCGTCATGGCGCCAGACTGCCACGCCTGCGGGAGAGGTAGGCGCGCTCGGCCACGTTGTCGGTCGCCGCGATCGCCGCGTCGTACGCCGCCCGCGCCTCGGCGCTGCGACCCAGGCGGCGCAACAGGTCGGCGCGCGTCGCGTGCCAGGCGTGGTACCCCGTCAGACTCGGCTGGATCTCGGGGAGCCGGTCGACCTCGGCGAGCGCGAGCTCGGGGCCGTCGAGCTCGGCGGTGGCGACCGCCCGGTTCAGGGCGACGATCGGGCTCGGCGCGACGGCGTACAGCTGGCCGTAGAGGGTGGCGATCTGCGACCAGTCGGTGGCGGACGCGGTCGGGGCGTCGGTGTGCACGGCGTTGATTGCGGCGAGGATCTGGTACTGCCCCGGTCGCCGTCCCGTCTCGAGGGCGCGGGCCAGGCACTCGCGCACCAGGTCGTGACCCTCGGCGATCAGCGCCCGGTCCCAGCCGCCGCGGTCCTGCTCGTGCAGCGGCACCAGCTCGCCGCCGGCGACCCGGACCGGGCGGCGCGACTCGATGAGCAGCATCAGTGCCAGCAGGCCCGCGACCTCCGGCTCGTCGGGCAGGAGGGTGCGCAGGATCCGGCCGAGCCGGATCGCCTCGCCGGTCAGGTCCTCGCGCACCGGGTCAGCGTCCGGGGACGACGACAGGTAGCCCTCGTTGAAGACCAGGTAGACGACGGCGAGCACGGCGCCGAGCCGGTCGGGCAGGTCGGCCGCGGCCGGCACCCGGAAGGGGATGTGCGCGTCCTTGATCTTCCGCTTCGCGCGGGTGATCCGCTGCGCCATCGTGGTCTCGGGCACCAGGTAGGCCTGCGCGATCTCCGGCACGGTCAGCCCGCCGAGCAGCCGCAGGGTCAGCGCGACCCGGGCGTCCGGCGCGAGGGCCGGGTGGCAGCAGGTGAAGATCAGCCGCAACCGGTCGTCCTCGACGAGCCCGGTCGGCTCGTGCGGGGTGTCGTCGTACGTCATCAGTGCCGCCTGGTGCTTGGCGTCGCGGTGCGACTCCCGTCGGATCTTGTCGATGGCGCGGTTGCCGGCGGTCGTCGTCAGCCAGCCCCCGGGGTTGGGGGGCACGCCGTCGACGGGCCACCGCTCCAGCGCCACCAGCAGCGCCTCGGCCGCGGCGTCCTCGGCGATGTCGAGGTCACCGAAGCGTCGCGCCAGGGAGGCGACGACGCGGCCGTACTCGCCGCGGTAGATCCGCTCGATGGCCGCCTCGGCGTCGCTCACGCGCCGGGGTCCTCCTGGAACGGGCGCACCTCGACCCGGTTCCCGCACGCCTTCGAGCCCTCGGCCGCCCATCGGAGCGCGACGTCGAGGTCGGGTGCCTCGATGATCCAGAAGCCGCCGAGGTATTCCTTCGACTCGACGAACGGCCCGTCGGTGATGACGGTCTCGGCGCCGGTGCCGTCGACGGTGGTGGTGGAGACGTGGTTCTCCAGACCACCGGCGAAGACCCACACGCTCTCGGCCTGGAGCTTCTCGTTGAACTTCCCGGTGGCCGCGAACATCGCCTGGAGCTCCTCCTCGGGAAGGGCCTCCAGCGCGGCCAGGTCCTCGGGGGTGTGGTGCACGGCGAGCAGGTACTGGCTCATCAGAAATCCTCCTGGTGGTGGGGCCCCGTCGGGGTCCGTCGACTACTCCACGAACGACCGCGCCCGGATACGACACCCTTCCCGAAAATCGCCGTACTGCCTACGGTGAAGGGCATGTCGGAACAGAGCACTGCCTGGGGCGACCTCTACCGCGCGAACGTCGACGCCGTCTCCCACCTGGTCGGCGACCTCGACGACGCGGCGCTGGCGACGACCGTGCCGGCCTCACCGGACTGGACCGTCCACGACGTGATCGCCCACCTCGCCGGCGGGTCGGCCGATGCGCTGGCCGGCCGGATGGACGGCGCGCCCGGTCCGGAGTGGACCGCACGCCACGTCGCGGAGCGGCGCGGGCTCAGCCCCGCCGAGCTGACCGCGGAGATGCGCGCACGTGCCGACGCGGTCGCGGAGTCGACGGTCGACAACCCACGGCCGGCCATCGTGTGGGACGTGGCGGTGCACCACGCCGACCTGCACGAGGCGCTCGGCCTCGGCGTGCTCCCGGAGAAGATGTGGGCGCCGGTGCTCGCCGCCGTGGCCCCGATGAAGTTCGGTACGGCGGGGGTGCCCGAGGACCTGGACGACTACGAGCTGTTCCGGGCCCTCTTCTCGCGCCGCTCGCGCACCCAGATGCAGGCATGGGGACTGCCGCTGTCGCCCGACCAGCTGGACGACCTGTGCATCTTCGGTCCTCGCGAAGACGACCAGCCCGTCCCCTGAGCACGTACCCTGAGGTGGTGCTCCCTCGGCTATCGCGCGCCCTCGTGCTCCTGCTCGTCGTCGTCCTGACGACGGCGGGACTGACGGGGACGGCCGCGGCGAAGCCGAAGGACCCGCGCACCACCCAGGGTCTCTTCGTCGACCCGTTGATGCCGGCGGCCAACCAGGACGCGGTCTACGCCAGGTCGATCGGCCGCACCCCGCAGGCGCTCTGGATCATCCCGGAGGCCTACCCGACCGGCCAGGTCGCCCGCGTCGTCCGTGCGTACACGTCACGGGCGGTGAAGGCGAAGAAGACGCCGATGCTCACGATCTACGGCATCCCGGACCGCGACTGCGGCATGTACTCGTCCGGCGGCCTGCCCGGCGCGAAGCAGTACAAGCAGTGGATCAAGCAGATCGGCCGCGGGCTCAAGGCCCAGCGCGCGCTGGTCGTGCTGGAACCGGACGCGATCCCCTTCTACGGCGACTCCCGCTGCCAGAACGCCGGTGGTCGGCTCGGGCTGCTGCGCTACGCCTCCCGCCTGCTGAGCAAGGTCGGCGCCTGGGTCTACCTCGATGCCGGCCACTCCGACTGGCGGCCCTACGACAACCGCGCCGCGCTGCTCAAGAAGGCCGGCATCGCCTACGACCGCGGCTTCAGCACCAACGTCTCCAACTTCCGCAGCACCGCCGACGAGAAGGCGTACGCCGGCGAGCTGCTCCGCGGGCTGCGCAAGCTCGGCGTCAAGGGCCGGCACTTCGTCATCGACACGTCGCGCAACGGCAACCCGAACCCGGTCAACGGCGACGTCATCAACCCCACCTGGGCGCGGCTCGGGGCCAAGCCCCGCCTGGTCTTCCAAGGTCCGTTCGACGGCACGCTGTGGGTCAAGCACCCCGGGGAGTCCGACGGCTACGCCAACGGCGGCCCGGCGTCGGGGCAGTGGTGCGACCTGCTCGCCGACCGCCTGCTCGGCCGCGCCGAGTCCGGGTCCTGCTGAGGCACGGCCGATGGCGACGTACGCGGTCAACCCCGACGCCGTCGCCCACGTGCGCGAGCTGATCGACAAGAAGCAGTACGTCCTCGACAGCGACTGGGGCGACGTCCAGCCCGACGCCGAGGCCCAGAACGCCTACCTCGAGCGGCACTCCTGGGGGGAGTACGCCGCCTGGCACCTCGGCCTCACCGAGGGCGCGAACGACGAGACCAAGGCGCGCTACGCGTTCGTCTGCGGCGACCTGCGGCGGGTGCACCGCTCCGGGCTGATCGCGTGCGTCTACCGCGCCGCGGAGTGGCGACACAAGGAAGTAGAGCTGGCCGCCCACGACCTGCTCCAGCGCCTCGACAAGACGGCCGGGATCAGCTGAGCTCGGCGAGCGCCTTCTCGACGCGGGCGGCGCGCGTCTCGGGCTTCTTGGCGCTCTCGATGCCCTCGGCGATCCGGCGCTGGTTGGAGTAGGACAGCCGGGCCCAGGCGTCCGCGACCGGGGCCAGCTCCTCCGGGAGGTCGACGGTCCGCGGGGCGTCGTCGACGACCACGTCGAGGTCGAGGACCTGACCGGCCTCGACGCCGGCGAGGTCGCGGTTCTCGTTGCTCATGCCCAGCCAGAAGGCGTCGCCCATCCGGGCGATCGACGAGCGCCAGGTGTGCTCGCCCACCGTGGCCGCGACCTTGGGCCGGCGACCTGCCCCGAGCTCGTCGACGACCTCGTCGGGGATCCGGAAGCCCGCCGTGTTGCCGCCCGTCGACTCGAGCTCGAGCGTCAGCCTCATGCCTTGTCCTCGGCCAGCGTGTAGGCGACCACAGCGTTGGCGTGGCCGTGACCCATGCCGTGCTCGTCCTTGAGCACCGCCACGAGCTCCATGTGCTTGGCGCCGGCGCCGTACCCCGGCGCCGACCGCACGACGCCCTGCCACTCCTCGATCGGCTTGCCGTACTTCTTCTCGATCGACGGGAAGTACGACGCCGGTCCCTGCACCTTCTGCTCAGTCATGCTCGTACCGACCTCCTGGGTGGGGCGAAGTCATCGCTCACCATCCTGTCGTGCCGGGGCCGCCCTTGAACGGCCCGACCAGGCGGCTGGTGATCCAGCCGCCGTAGAAGCTCCCGGCCTGCGGCACGACGACCTCGCCGTCGACCGTGCACCGGTCGACCAGCCCCGGCATCACCGCGACCGCGCCCGCGATCACCTCGAAGCCCGGGGACGGCAGCTCGTAGAACCACCCGGCCCGGGCGGCGACGGCATCGCCGGCGACGAGGTCGACGTACGACGCCTGACCCTTCCACTCGCACCAGCTGTGGCCGGTGGTCGGCCGCAGCACGCCCGCGCCGAACGCCGCGCGCGGCAGGTAGTACGTCGGGGGATGGCTCGTCTCGAGGACCCGCCACGACGTACGCGTGCTGGCGACGACCCGACCGCCGAGCTCGACCTCGACCAGCTCGTCGCTGGGCTCGACCCGGGGCGGGCGTGGGTAGTCCCACACGGACTCGGTCACGGTCCGACGCTAGCGCGGACTAGGTTGGGGGATCGTGCGCAGACTGAGGGGCCTGGTGGCCGACACCCGTCCTCTGAGCAACGAGCACTTCCGGCGGCTCTGGCTCGCCAACATCATCACCGTCGTCGGCGCCCAGCTGACGGTCGTCGCGGTGCCGGCCCAGATCTACGCCGACACCGGCTCCTCGGCGTACGTCGGGCTGACGGGTCTCTTCGGCCTGGTGCCACTGGTGGTCTTCGGGCTCTGGGGCGGCGCGCTCGCCGACGTCTTCGACCGGCGCACGATGCTGATCATCACGACCAGCGGCCTGATCGGCACCAGCGCGCTCTTCTGGCTGCAGGCGGCCGCCGGGAACTCGAACGTCTGGCTGCTGCTCGGGCTCTTCTCGGTGCAGCAGGCGTTCTTCGCGGTCAACCAGCCGACCCGCAGCGCGATCCTGCCCAAGCTGCTGACGCCCGAGCTGCTGCCTGCGGCGAACTCGCTCAACATGACGATCTTCCAGGCCGGCGCGATCGGCGGCCCGCTCGTGGCCGGCGTGCTGATCCCGGTGCTCGGCTTCGAGTGGCTCTACCTGATCGACACGATCACGCTCTTCGCGACGCTCAGCGCCGTCGTACGGCTGCCGCGGCTGCCGGTCGAGGACGCCGCGAAGGGCACGCCCGGCCTGCGCTCGGTGATCGAGGGGTTCACCTATCTGCGCGGCCACCCGGTCCTGATGATGTCCTTCGTCGTCGACCTGATCGCGATGGTCTTCGGCATGCCCCGGGCGCTCTTCCCGGAGATCGCGCACCTCTCCTTCGGCGGCCCGGACGAGGGCGGCCTCGTCTTCGCGCTGCTCTTCGCCGCGATCCCGGCCGGCGCGGTGATCGGTGGCGTCTTCTCGGGCTGGGTCTCGCGCGTCGACGCCCAGGGCCGGGCCGTGATCATCTGCATCCTGGTCTGGGGCTTCGCGATGGTCGGCTTCGGCCTGGCCGTCGGACTGGCGTCGCACTGGCAGACCGCCGCCCTCGTCGTCGCCCTGCTGATGCTGGTGATCGGCGGTGCGGCCGACATGGCGTCGGCGGCGTTCCGCACCAGCATGCTGCAGAGCGCGGCCGACGACTCGGTGCGCGGCCGGCTCCAGGGCATCTTCATCGTGGTCGTCGCCGGAGGTCCGCGGATCGCCGACGTCGTGCACGGAGCCAGCGCCGCGATGGTGGGTACGGCGGCGGCCGCGGCCGGCGGCGGCGTCCTGGTGGTGATCGGCACGACGATCGCCGCGATCGCGGTGCCGTCGTTCATTCGTTACCGGATCACCCGGACACCTACCATCTCCGGGTGAATCGACCGGTGATCGACCCCGACGACCTGGCCACGACGGTGCGCGTGCTCGGCCAGCTGCACGACCTCGACGAGGACGACCCGGACCTGGTGACGGTCAAGCGCGCGGCCTCGCACATGTACAAGGCGCTCAAGGCCGAGCGGCGGACCCGCAAGCGCCAGGCCGAGCTCGCCCACGACCGCGCGATCACGGAGGCGACGGCGACCGGTTCGCCGATGCGCATCGACGACGAGACGCTCGGCATCCCGCTGGTCTCGACGGCCCCCGGCGCCTTCGCCGGCGAGCTGATCAACCCGCGCGGCTGCTACATCTGCAAGCAGGACTACACGCTGGTCGACGCGTTCTACCACTACCTCTGCCCCAGCTGCGCGGCCCTGTCGCACGCCAAGCGCGGGCAGGGCACCGACCTCACCGGGCGCCGCGCGCTGCTCACCGGCGGTCGCGCCAAGATCGGCATGTACATCGCGCTGCGGCTGCTCCGCGACGGCGCACACACCACGATCACCACGCGCTTCCCGCACGACGCCGTACGCCGCTTCTCGGCGCTCGAGGACAGCGCCGACTGGATCGACCGGCTCAAGATCGTCGGCATCGACCTGCGCGACCCCACCCAGGTGATCTCGCTCGCCGACGAGGTGGCGGCCGACGGTCCGCTCGACATCATCATCAACAACGCCTGCCAGACGGTGCGTCGTACGCCGGGCTCCTACGCGCCCCTCGTCGAGGCCGAGCGGGCGCCGCTGCCGACCGGCGTGCCGCTGCCCGAGATCGTCAGCTTCGACCGGATCAGCGACGCCCACCCCGCCGCGATCGCCGGGACGCTGAAGCAGCACGCCGTCGCCCACCACGAGACGCCCGCGCACACGCCGGCCTCGATCACGGCGCTCGCGCTGCAGGCCGGCAACGCATCGCTCGAGGCCCACCTCGCCGGCACGGCCGTCGACGCCGGCGGGCTGCTGCCGGACCTCCAGACGACGAACTCGTGGACCCAGACCGTCGACGAGGTCGACCCGCTGGAGCTGCTCGAGGTACAGCTCTGCAACGCGACCGCGCCGTTCCTGCTGATCTCCCGCCTGCGCGCGTCGCTGCGCGCCTCGTCCGCGCGGCGTACGTACGTCGTCAACGTGTCGGCGATGGAGGGTCAGTTCGGGGGCCGTCGCTACAAGGGCGCGGGGCACCCGCACACCAACATGGCCAAGGCGTCGCTGAACATGCTGACCCGCACCAGCGCGACGGAGATGTTCGAGACCGACCAGATCCTGATGAACGCCGTCGACACCGGCTGGATCACCGACGAGCGACCGCACCAGGAGAAGCTCCGGATCGCCGCCGAGGGGTGGCACGCGCCGCTCGACCTGGTCGACGGCGCGGCCCGGGTCTACGACCCGATCGTGCGCGGCGAGGCCGGCGAGGACCTCTACGGGCACTTCCTGAAGGACTTCGAACCCGTCCCCTGGTGACCGGAACAGCACGACCCGCGTGGTGGTTGAACCCTGCATGACCACCATCGGCATCATCGGCAGCGGCAACATCGGCGGCACCCTCGCGAAGCTCTTCGCGGCGCAGGGGCACGACGTCGTCATCAGCAACTCGCGCGGGCCGGAGACGCTCGCCGACCTGGTGCAGGAGATCGGTGGGACGGCCCGAGCCGCGACCGCCGCCGAGGCCGCCGCGGCCGGCGAGGTCGTCGTGGTGTCGGTGCCGTTCCTGGCCGTCGACAAGATCCCGGTCGAGCCGCTCGCGGGCAAGGTCGTCATCGACACCAACAACTACTACTGGGAGCGCGACGGCCACGACGTCGACATCGACGAGGGCCGCTCGACGCCGAGCGAAGCGCTCCAGGCGCACCTGCCCACGTCGTACGTCGTGAAGCTGTTCAACGCGATCCGCGCCGACCACCTGCTGACCCAGGGCGTCCCGGCCGGCACCGACGGTCGCCGTGCGCTGCCCCTCGCCGGCGACGACGCCGCCGCGAAGGCCACGGTCGCCGCGCTGACCGACGGGATCGGGTACGACGTCGTCGACGTCGGCCCGCTCGCCGAGGGCTGGCGCTTCGACCGCGACCAGCCGGCGTACGGCCCCGAGGTCGACGCCGCTGCCCTGCGCGAGCTGCTCGAGAAGGCAACGCGCGCCTCCACCTCCGCGTAGTCGGCCGGTGGCAGGATCGCGTCCCATGGACGCGATGGAGTGCGACGGCTGCGGGGCGACGATGCGGTGGGAGACCTCCCACTCGCGCTGTGATCGGTGCGGCTACATCCGCCCCTGCTGCGAGGGCGCCCCGGTGACCGCGGCCTGCGTGGTGCCGGCCGCGCAGGGCGCCGACGCCTGACACTCGTCGACCCGCACCGACGGGTCCGATCGGCTGATGGCGCGCGCCGCCGACGCACTCCATGCTCAGGTGCATGACGCCGTGGCCTGGACTGCCTCCCTTCCCGGCCGCACCGGACCCCGGTCTCGAGGAGCGGGTGGCCCGGGAGCGGCGACGGACAGCTCTCTGGACCGTCGGCGCCGTGCTGCTCGCGCTGCTCGTGCTCGCGCCGATCCTCGCTGTCCCGTGGCTCGTCATCACGAAGGGCGCCCTGCTCGACCACGACGACTCCTCCTGCGAGCTCGTGGGCTCGACCGAGCGGTGCTGATCTACCCAGCGCCGCGGTCCGCCGTAGTCACCGTGGGTCACGCGACAGACGGGAAACGTGGTCACCATTCGCTGTGGTTGCGGGGGCGATTTCCAGTGGCTGGTCGGGTTGCGGGTGGTCTCGGGTCGACCGTCGTGGCCCGGGTCGTAGCAGAACCGGCGTGATCGGGTCCCGGACATGACTGTGGCCCCACCGACGGTGCCGGTGGGGTGGGGGTCAGCGGGTTCGTCGTCGGTGTTCGGTGGTGAAGTCGACGGGGTGGACCCGGCCCTTCGGGGAGGTCCACTCGAAGCCGGTGCGGGAGGTGCGCCGGTAGGTCCACGCGCTGAAGGTCTTCACGCGGTGGTGGAAGCGGCACAGCGGGGCGAGGTTCCATGACGTGGTTCTGCCGCCCTGGCTGTAGGCGGTGATGTGGTCGAGGTCGCAACCCCGGGCGGTCTTGCTGCAGTGCGGGAACACGCAGGTCGGGGTGGTGAGGATCGCTTGTTCTCGCTGTCGGGCGGTCGGCGCGTAGGCGTCGGTGCTGATCTCCTCGGACAGGTCCAGCACCGGCCGGATCGACACCTTCGTGCCGTTGGTGGCGCACCATTCGTGGAGCTGCTCGATGGTGGCGTACGGCAGGTGACCGCTCTCGACACCGACGATGCCGTGGGCGTCGTTGGACTGGTGGTGGGCGTAGACCACCACCTCCCGCGGCACAGCAGCATCGCCACCGAGCTGTCCGGCGGCCATCGCACGGCGGATGTCGAGGTCGAGCTCGGGGTGCTCGGTCAGGAGTGCGTGGGCGCCTGCTTTGATCTGTGTCTCGAGGGCGAGGGCGTCGGTGTACTCGAGGAGCCCGCTGATGGGGACGAGGCCCCGGTTGAGGTGGGCGTCTGTCAACGCGATGTCGAGGTGTGCCTGGGCGGAGCAGTCGAGACGTTCGCCTTCGGCGTGCTCGGGGTCAGCCACAGCGGCGGCGGTCTCGACCTCCGACTCGACTTTGGCCCACGAGCAGGTCGCGAGGACGGGCGCCAACTGCCGGTCGACATGGGCTGCGGCGGTGGGGTCGAGTCGGTGGGTGCGGTCGGTGACCCGGCGGACCTTCCACACCGGGATCTCACCTGACATGGTCCGGGCCCAGATCTGCGGGAGCCGGTACTTGGTCTCCAGCGCGGCGCCGAGGAAGTTGCGGCCCTGGTAGGCGGACATGCCGACTGCGGCGGCGAACTCCGCGACCGCGAACTCCGACATCCCGGGCGCGCCTTCGCCGGCCAGGGTGATCGGCTGGTCACCGAACATCACCAGGTCACCGAGCTCGTCGACCACTGCGTCCTCGACAGGGGCCGGGTGGGCTTCGGCCCACGCAGCGGCGAGCTCGAATCGGGCGGCCTCTGCCATTCGCGCGATCATCGTCTGCTCGGACGCGGCATCCAGCAGGCCCGCGAGGTGCGAGTCCTGGGTCCGGGTGCGTCGAGCCATGCTCGATCCTACCACGATTCGAACGCATGTGCGAGCAATTCCGCGCGGTCGATTCCAAAAGTTTTCGGCGGGCCCGCTGCCCGGGAAGCGGCCGGAGCCCACCGCCGGCCTTACCCGTGTAGGAAGCCTGTCGGCGCGCAAGCACAGACCGACCCGCGGGCTGTGGTGGTTTCGAGGCTCGGTCCGCTCGCACCCCAACCACCGTGTGCCGTACCCGCGCAGGGCCGACGGTCAGGCGCCGAGGAGCCCGCGCAGGTACGCCGCCTGGCCGACGTGCTGGGCGTCGTCGTCGGCGATGCTGACCAGCCGGACGCCGCGGGTGACCGGCGGGTCCCAGTGGCGGTCGATGATCTCGTCGAGGTCGGCCTCGGTGACGGTGCGCAGGTAGCCGACCGTCGCGTCGTGCGTGGCGCGCAGGTAGTCGGCGAGCAGCCCGGCGGGGGCCTGCACCTTGCCGACCTGCTCGCTGGTGTGGCCGTAGCCGTGGTCGGTGGGGTCGATGTCCAGCCCGAAGCGGTCCACCCAGCCCTGGGTGAACCACACCTCCTCCGTGCCGGCCGCGTGCGCGATCTGCGCGTCCTGCACCCGGGCGGTGTGCCAGACCAGCCACGCGATCGAGTTGGCGTCCGGGCTGACACGGTGGGCGAGCTGCTCGTCGGTGAGTCCGTCGACCGCGGCCACGCCGTTCTCGAGGATCCGCTCGAAGAAGTCGATGAAGACGTCTGCTGGAGTCATGGCTCCGACGGTAGCGTCGAGCGGGTGAGCGACGAACCGACCCTCTACGAGTGGGCCGGCGGCGGGGGTGCGCTGCGCCGCCTGATCGACTGCTTCTACGACCGGGTCGAGCGGGACGACCTGCTCAGCGGGTTCTTCCCGGGCGGGGTCACCGAGGAGCACCGGGCCCACGTGGCCGCCTGGTGGTCGGAGGTCTTCGGCGGCCCGACGACCTACACCGACGAGCTGGGCGGCTACGAGCGGATGCTCGCCCACCACCGCGGCCTCGGGATCACGGCCGAGCAGCGGCACCGGTTCGCCTCGACGATGAGCCTCGCGGCGGACGACGCCGAGCTGCCCGCCGACCCGGAGTTCCGGGCCGCGCTCGTGGGCTACCTGGAGTGGGGCACCCGGCTCGCGCAGGAGAACTCGCAGCCCGGCGCCGAGGTCGTCGAGCACGCTCCCGTGCCTCGGTGGGGCTGGGGCGTGGCGCCGCCGTACCGGCCCTGAGGGTGATCGTCAGAGCGCGATGCGGAGCTGGATCGGCGAGTCGCTGTGCTCGGCCGGCGCGGTGATCCCACCCACCAGACCGACGACCACGGCGATCGCCACCAGCGTGCTGATGTCGGGGCCGGCGGCGGTCGGCTGGGCGCGCTGCCACCGGAAGTAGTCCGTGGAGCAGAACGTGCCGAGTGCGGCGACCTGGCCGATCGAGGCGAGAAGCAGGAGCAGGTCCCACCAGCTCGTGTGGGGATTCTGGACGACGTCGACCGCCACCAGCAGGGCGCCGAGGACGAGCACGATCCACACCACCACCAGCCGGACGATCCGAGCGCGCAGCACCCCGGCCGAGAACCACGCGATCACCAGCGCTCCCAGGACCATTGACAGCAGCACCCAGACGCCGTCGCCGTCACTGAGCCCGCGGGTCGCGAGGCTGGGCAGCTGGCCGAGGAGGCAGAGCCAGGCAAGCACGTACGCCGAGGGCGGCATCCGGCTCGACACCGGCGCCTCGATCGCGCTCATCCGCGCATCCTCTCCAACCGGGTCCGGAGCAGCGGCTGGCGGTGAGCGTTGCCGGGCAGGTCGACGTAGGTGTCGCCGAAGGCGGCGAGGAGGGCGTCGTCGAGGCGGCGTACGGCGCCGGGCGGGTAGCGGTAGTCCATCCGCGCGGTGACCTGGTCGGCGTCGACGTCGGCGAGCACGTCGCCGAGCGCGGCGAGGGTGGAGATCTCGAGCTCGGGCAGCAGGCCGGCGATCCAGGCGTAGTGGTCGGTGCGCGACCACTCGGCGTCGGGGTACTGCCCGGCGAGGTACGCCGCCAGCTCGCGCGGCGTGATGCCCTCGGCGTCGATCTCGGGCTCGTTGACCGCGCCGCCGCGCAGCCGGTCGCGGATGGTCGTGAACTCCTGGTCGGCGAGCTCGAGGAGCCCGGCGGCGAGCGTGAACCGGCGGTCGAAGTCGCGGGCGTGCTCCTCGGGCACGGTGCCCTTGTAGCGGATGTCGTGCTCGAACTCCGCCCACGCGTGCTGGAGCACGGTGCGCACCTGCACCTGCGCGGTCGGGCCACCGTTGCGGGTCACCTGGAGGTGCCGGCTGGCGTAGCCGAACCGCCCCTCGCTCGCCGTCTCCTGGCCGAGGTCGCGGTCGTCGATGACGGTCAGCTGCGAGCCGAGCACCTCAGCGACGGCGGCGACGTCGCTGCGCACGTAGGTGATCACGCGGACGCCGACCTGGTCGGTGATCTCGCGCAGCGGGTCGGCGTAGACGGGCACGCCGTCGACGGTGCGCCCGGCCTTCGCCGCGAACGACTCGATCGACTTCGCCCGGCCGGTCACGGTCAGGTAGTTGATGCCCGCCTCGTCGAGGATCTCGGTCACCAGCGCGACGTACTCGTGGGCGGCCTCGATGCGCGACGGGTGCAGCCGGGTGTACTCCTCGACGGCGGCGCGGATCGTGGTGTGCGCGTCCGGCAGGGTGGGCGTGACGATGTAGCCGCGCTCGAGGTCGCCGTACGTCGTGGTCCGCTCGGGCCACCGATCGGCGAAGAGCGCGACGTACGCGCAGACGACGGCGTCGACCTGGTCCTCGACGTGGCGGAGGTCGACCTTGCGGGTCGCGCCCTGGACCTGGGTGCGCAGCTCGGCCCAGGTGCGGTTGGTGACGACGATCCGCTCGACGTGGTCCATCAGCAGGAGCAGCTCGGAGCGGAGCAGGTCGAGGCTGCGGCCAGGCTTCGCCTTGTACTTCAGCGTCTTGCCGAGCCCGAAGAGCACCACGGTCGCGGGGTGCGGGTAGACCTCGATCGCGCGGCGCTTGCGACCCGAGCGCGGGTCCATGTCGAGGCCGAACATCTTGCAGACACGGGCGCCGCGGGTGCCGTTGGCGAACTCCGGCTTGCCGGTGTTGGACGGGTGCGTGCCGGCCTCGAACCGCCGGAAGTCGCGGGTCAGCTGCTGCTCGGCCGGGCGGGAGCCGGTCGCGTTGACGACGACCAGCGGCGCGTCGACGGCGACCAGGCAGGGCCCTTCGACGTACGGCGTGAGCGCGGCCTTGATCTCCTCGTCGGTGCGCACCGCGGAGACGTGCAGCAGCTGGGCGTCCTCGTCGAGGACCGCGAGCCCGGTGGGCTGGCGGTCGCCCCACGCGAGGTCGATGCCGACGAACTGCATGGGTGCATGCTGCCGCATCAGCGGGTGTCGAGGATGACCGGCGCGACGTAGCGCTGCACCATCGCCCACTCGTCCGCGTCGTCGCGGCCCGGCACGATCAGCAGCGAGACGATGACGCGCACGAGCCACTGGGCGGTCTCGTGGTCGCCGACGGCTCGGAAGCCGAGGCTCTCGATCACCTCGTCGGACTGGGCGAGCGCGGCGGTGGTGGCGACGTCGGCCGAGCCGAACCACGCGAGCAGCGCGGGCGCCTCGCGGACCAGGCGCACGGCCGTCAGGATCGCGCCGGTGAGCCGGTCGGTCGGGTCGCGCAGCGGCGCGGTCTCCACCGAGACCCGTACGCCGATGCGCCGGGCCTCGCGGCGCACGAACGCGAGGTGGAGGGCGTGCCGGTCCTCGAAGTAGCGGTAGACCGTGGCCCGCGAGCACCCTGCCGCGCGGGCGATCTCGCCCATCCCGACCGCGTTGACGCCGTGGTCGGCGAAGAGCTCGGCGGCCGCGTCGAGGATGCGTTCCGCCTGGTCGATCTTCATGATCCGGTCACCCTACGACGCGCACGGGGACCTTCGTCGGGCGGCGTACGTAGGGGCCTGGCGCCCAGGTCACGGCCTCGAGGTCGACGGCGAAGTCCGGGCACCGCGCGAGGAGCTCGCCGAGCGCGACCCGGGCCTGCAGCCGCGCCGCGGCGGCGCCCAGGCAGTGGTGGCTGCCCTGGCTGAAGGTGAGCAGCTGACCGGGCCGGCGGCGTACGTCGAGGTCGTCGGCGTCGGGGCCGTAGCGGCGCGGGTCGCGGTTGGCGGCGCCGTACAGGAGCAGCACCCGGCGCCCCACCGGGATGACCCTGCCGCCGACCTCGACGTCGCGGGTCGTGGTGCGCGCCAGGCCCTGGACCGGCGAGGTCAGCCGGAGCAGCTCCTCCACGGCGTCGGGCACCAGGGCCGGGTCGTCGAGCAGCAGCCGGCGCTGGTCGCGGTCCGTCTCGAGGAGCTGGACCGCGCCACCGAGCAGGCCGGTGGTCGTGTCGTTGCCGCCGGTGACAACCGTGAAGACGTAGCTCAGGATCGAGAGGATGCCCGCGTCGTCACGGGTGCCCTCCCCGGCGACGCCGGCGGCCACGAGGTGGGAGACGGTGTCGTCGCCGGGCTCGGTACGGCGCCGCTCCACGAGCTCGGCGAAGTAGCCCATCATCTCGGCGACCGCGCTGGCAGCAGCGCCGATGGTGCCGGCGGAGCTGGCCGAGACGATCGCGTTCGTCCAGGCGTCGAAGCGGTCGCGCTCGCCCTCCGGGACCCCGAGGTAGTGCGCGACCACCATGCTCGGCAGCGGCTTGAAGAGCGTCTCGACGACGTCCCCGCCGCCGTCCGCGCGGAGCCGCTCGAGGCGCTCGACGACGAAGGCCCGCACCTGCGGCTCGAGGGTGGTGACCTGCCGCGGCGTGAAGCCGCGGGCGACCAGCTTGCGGAACGCCGTGTGGTCCGGCGGGTCCATCATCACCAGCGGCCGGTTGTCGGCGAGGCCGGCGGTCTCGAGCTCGTCGTACTCGACCGTCAGGCCCTGCGCCGAGGAGTACGTCGTCGTGTCGACCGCCGCCGCGAGCACGTCGGCGTGCCGGCTCAGCACGTAGTAGTCGCGACCGCCGGACCGCTCGACGTGGTGGACCGGGTCGTGGTCGCGCAGGTCGGCGTACATCTGCCACGGGCTGGCCCAGGTCGCGGCGGAGCTGGGGCGGTACACCCGCGCATCGTGAGACAGATTCGAGAATTTGTCCAGCAGATCAGAGGCCGGCGCGCTCCAGCGCCACCCGGGCGGTGCGCGCGGCGTGCACGGCCCGACCGGCGCGACGGGCGCGACGACGGCGCGGCGCTGTCGCGTCGGGACCGGTGCGCAGGGCGTGGTCGAGGGCGATCGCGGGGTTCACGCTGAGGGGGTTCATGACTGCCTTCTGGTCGGTGCGGGGGGCCTGGGCAGCTCACGCTCCCCGATGAGGCGCCGCCCAGACATCGGGAGGAGTCCCGATATCGCGGTCAGATACGCCGCGCTCAACGAATTCTGAGGTGCCTCAGTCGTCGTACGACGGATCCGGTTGCGAGGGGTCTACGCCCGGGCCGGGTGGCCGGTTGCATCAGGTTGCGAACTTTTTTCGGGGATCGGCGGGTGGTGCCCGAACGGCACGCTGTCGGCGTACCCCCGCGAGTAGCCCAGCGCCGCGAGCACGCTCGGCAGCATCGCCTTGGCGGTGCGGCGGTAGCCCGCGCCGGAGGGGTGGAAGCGGTCCAGCGCGAACATCTCGTCGGGCTGGGTGATGAAGAACGGCCCGACCACGTCCGCGAGCGAGACCGCGTGGCCGCCGAGCTCGGTCGTCGCGTCGCGCTGCACGGCGGCCAGCTGGCGCGAGGCCCGAGCGCCCAGGGAGCGGAGCGGCTGCGGCAGCGGCTGGAGCGCGCCCAGGTCGGGGCAGGTGCCGACGACCACGCCGGTGCCCCCGTCCCGCAGGGCCCGGACCGCGTCGGCGAGGTGGCGGCGCGACTCCGCGAGCCGGACCCGGTGGGTGATGTCGTTGCCGCCGACCACGATCACCGCCACGTGCGGCACGTACGCCGGGGGCAGGGAGGCGAGCTGGGCGGCGAGGTCCGAGCTCTCGGCGCCGACGACGGCCGCGGTGTGCAGCCGCACGGCCCGCCGGGTCGCCTTGGTGAGCCGGCGGGCGAGCTCGCCGCCCAGGGTGTTCTTCGGGTCGTCCGCCCCGAGGCCTGCGGCGATCGAGTCGCCGAGCAGCACGAGGTCGATCGGGTCGCCGTACTTCTTCTTGTAGACGCGGTCGGCGGCGAGCGCCTCCTCGCCGAGCGGCTTGCCGATCACCCGGCGGGCGATCCGGGCCTGGGCCTTGAGCGTCGTCACGGCCGCGACCAGCGCGACCAACGTGAGGACGGCTCCGGCCGCGAACGAGCCGAGGACACGGCGCCAGCGGAGGTCCATGCCCCTACGGCAACAGCGCGATCGGACCGGACGGTCACGCGCGGTGGGACGTCGGGTGAGCAGCGGGTGTACGCCCGGGGCAGGTCGACACGCAGTCTTGGCGCGTCGTTCAACCGGACGTCGGGTCCCGGGCCGACGCCCTTCCTACGGTGTGCTCCGTGATCCTTCGGGGAGCCATCGGCTCGACACTGGTCCTGGTCGGCGGGCTGGTCACCCAGGTGCTCCCGTGGACGAGCCCGGTCGCCACCGCCCCGGTGCTCGAGACCCTGCGCGAGTCGCAGGCCGGCCGGATGACCGGGCTCGTGGTCGTGGTCGGCGGACTGGCGATGCTCGGCTCGGCGTGGCTGCGACTGCTGGCGGAGATCAACCCCGACCACGGATCCCTCCAGGGAGGCGCGACGGCGCTGCGCCTGCGTCTCGTGCACAAGGCCACCGCGGCGTGGAGCCTGCCGCTCCTCCTCGCGCCGCCGATGTTCAGCCGGGACGGCTGGAGCTATGCCGCCCAGGGCGCCCTGACCCACATCGGCCTCTCGCCGTACATCTGGACGCCGAGCATCTTCGACGGCCAGATCCGCGAGGGCGTCGACCCGCTCTGGATGAACACGCCGACGCCGTACGGGCCGGTGCCGCTGGCCTGGGGCTCGATGGTCGCCGGCATCTCCGACAACCCGTGGCTGATGGTGATCGGCTACCGGCTGCTCGGGGTCGTCGGGCTGCTGCTGCTCGCGTGGGCGGTGCCCAGGCTCGCCGCCCGGACCGGGCAGGACGTGGCCCGCGCGTCAGCGCTGGTGCTGGCCTGCCCGCTCACGGTCGTGCACGGGATCGGCGGCGTCCACAACGACCTGGTGATGGCCGGCCTGATGGCGGCGGCGGTCGCCATCGCGTTCGACCGGCCCTGGGTCCTCGGTGCCGCCCTCGCCGGCGCCGCGGCCGCGGTGAAGCTGCCCGGCGGCGTGGTCGCCATCGGCGTTGCCCTGGTGTCGCTGCCGACGATGGCTGCGCTCGCGCCGCGGCTGCGCCGGCTGACCTCGGTCGGCGCCGTCGCGGTCGGCGTGCTCGTCGGGACCGGCGTCGTCATCGGCGTCGGGATCGGTTGGATCCACGCCCTCGACACCCCCGGGATCGTGCGCACGCCGCTGTCGATCAGCACCCAGGTCGGCGCCCAGCTCGGCAGGTTCGGGCGGATCGCCGGCATCGGCCCCGTGGAGGACCATGCACTGAGCGTCGTCCGGACGCTGGGTCTCCTGGTCGCCATCGGGATCGCCGTCTGGATGGCGCTGCGCGGCCGCACCGGCGACCAGTCCGACGTCGTGCGCTCGATGGGCCTGCTGACCCTCGCGGTGGTGCTGCTCAGCCCGGCCGTGCACGGGTGGTACCTGCTGTGGTCGCTGCCGTTCCTCGCGTCCTACCGCTGGGGCAGGCCCGGCGACGAGGCGCTGCGGGACGCCGCGCTGCTGCTCGGAATCGTCGCGCCGCTCGACTCCAGCCTGCGCGGTGCACCCACCGAGATCCTGGTGGTCGCGATCCTGGTCGTGATGACCGCGATCCGGCTGCGGATCGCTCAGGCGGGGCACGCCCGGCGGTCGAGGTCGTCGCTGGCCGCGTGAACGGCGAGCATCGCGTCGACCGTCCGTGACCACGGGAACAGCTCGGCCCGGCGTCGCGCGCCGGCGCGGGTGAGCGCTCGCGGCCGGTCCGCGACCCGCAGCACGGCGTCGGCCAGGGCGGACGCGTTCGGTGCGGCCCAGTCGCCGCTGGAGCCGTCGACGAGCTCACGGGCGCCGCCGACGTCGGCCGTGACGACAGGGGTGCCCGAGGCCAGCGCCTCGAGCACGGCGAGGCCGAACGTCTCGGCCGGGCAGACCGAGAGGGCGACGTCGGCCCGGGCGACGCGCGCCGCCAGGTGCTCACGGCTCGCGACGTGGCCGTGGAAGAAGACGGGCGCGGTCCCGGCGAGCTGCTCGAGCTCGCCGCGGTGCGGCCCGTCGCCGTACACGTCCATGCGCAGGGGTACGCCGCGGCGGTGCAGCTCGACCGCGGTCGCGACCGCCAGGTGCGGGCTCTTCTCGCGGGAGAGCCGGCCGAGGTGCACGAGACGCAGCACGTCGGCGTCGTGCGCCGGGCCGGCCGGGTGGAACGTGTCGGTGTCCACCCCGAGCGGCACCCGGTGGATCGGCGTGCCGACCCGGGTCGCCGGGGTGGCGAACTCACCCAGGGCGTAGCGCGACGTCACGACGATGGCGTCGAAGCGCCGGACCAGGATCCGGTTGAGCGCACCGATCGAGACGACCGAGGTCGTCGTGCGCCGGGTGCGCAGCGCGAGCATCGCGTCGAGGCGCTCGTGGGAGAAGAGGACCGAGCGCACGCCGTTGCGCCGGGCCCAGCCGGCCACCGGCAGTAGGGTCGTCTTGTCGGAGACCTCGACCGAGGTGGGCCCGAACTCCTCGAGCGCCTCGATCACCCGCCACGGCTCGACGAGCAGGCGGTAGCCCCCGCCCACGCGCGGGGCCCGGAGCTGGACCACGTCACCGTGCGCGGTGCTGACCCGCGCGTCGCGGGAGCCCGGGATGACGAGGAGCCGCTCGGCACCGGAGGCGACGTACCCGGCGCCCAGAGCGTCGACGGCGTGCTTCATGCCTCCGGAGGTGGGTCCGACGAAGTTCGCGAGCTGCGCGATCCGCATCGGTCGCTCAGGCCGCGGCCGCGGTGCCGGCCAGCACCGCGCGGTAGTGCTCGTCGACGAGCTCGCCGACGACGCCGGACCAGGTCCGGCCCGACACCGCCGCGCGCGCCTCGGCCGCCAGGTCGTGCCGCAGCCCCGGCGAGGCGAGCAGCGTCGCGATGCTGCCGCGCAGCGAGCCGAGGTCGGTCGGGTCGAAGAGCAGGCCGGTGCGCCCGTGGTCGACGAGGTCGAGCGGGCCCCCGGCGGCAGGGGCGACCACCGGGACGCCGCTGGCCTGGGCCTCCTGGACCGTCTGGCAGAAGGTCTCGTGGTCGCCGGTGTGCACGAAGACGTCGAGCGAGGCGTACGCCGCCGCGAGGTCGTCGCCGCGCAGCATGCCGGTGAAGACGGCACCCGGCAGCTGGCGCTGGAGCTCCTCACGGGCGGGACCGTCGCCGATCACCACGAGCTGGACGCCGGGCAGGTTGGCGACCACCGCCAGCCGGTGGATCTGCTTCTCGTGGGCCAGGCGGCCGACGTACCCGACCGCGAGGCGCGAGCCGTCGGTCCAGCGCTGGTGAAGGAACCGGCTGCGCCGGCTCGGGTCGAAGAGGTCCAGGTTGATGCCACGGCGCCACAGGTGCAGGTCGCGGACACCCATGGCCGCGAGCTGGTCCTTCGAGGCGGTCGACGGCACCAGGGTGCGGTCCACGCGGCGGTGCAACCGACCGACCCAGCGGTCGACCACCAGGTCGGCGCGCAGGCCGTACTGCCGGGCGAAGCCGGCGATGTCGGTCTGGTAGACCGCGACCGTCGGGATCCCGAGCCGGCGCGCGGCGCGCAGCCCGACCACGCCGAGCGCGATCGGGGACGCGAGGTGCACCAGGTCGGGACCGAAACGGTCGAGGCTGTGCCCCACGGCGGCGTCGGGCAGCCCGATCGGGAAGGACCGGTAGCCGGGCATGCCGACCGAGCGGACCCGCACGACCGGCACCCCCTCGTACTGGGCCGGCCCGGGTCCGGGCGCGACGACCAGCACCTCGTGGTGGGAGTCGACGAGCTCGTCGACGACGTGCCGCACCGTGTTGGAGACGCCGTTCACCTGAGGCAGGAAGGACTCGGTCACGATCGCGACTCGCATGTCCTTCACGCTGGCCGCGGCGGGTGAACGGTCGGTGACCTCCCCGGAAGGGTCGTGCGAAGTCCCGACGGCGGGCTACTGGCCGGCATACGCTCCCGCGATCGCCGCGCCGAGGCGGGCGTTGTGCCGCACCAGCGCGATGTTGGCGGTCAGCGAGGTGCCGCCGGTGATCTCGACGATGCGGCCCAGGAGGTACGGCGTCGCGTCCTTGCCGTGGATGCCGAGGGCGTCCATGTCGGCGAGCGCCTGCTCGATGATCGCGCCGATCTCCTCGGCCGGGATCTCGTCCTCGACCGGGATCGGGTTGGCGATCACGATGCCGCCGTCGAGCCCGAGGTCCCACTTGGCGCGCATCACCGCGGCGACCTCGGCGGCGGTGTCGACGCGCATCGGGGCCGCGTGACCGCTCGAGCGCGAGTAGAAGGACGGGAACTCGTCGCTGCCGAAGCCGAGCACCGGCACGCCCAGCGTCTCGAGGGTCTCGAGGGTGAGGCCGATGTCGAGGATCGACTTCACGCCGGCGGAGACGACGGCGACCGAGGTCTGGCCGAGCTCGGTGAGGTCGGCGCTGACGTCGAAGGTCTGCTGGGCGCCGCGGTGCACGCCGCCGAGGCCGCCGGTCACGAAGACCCGGATGCCGGCCATCGCCGCGAGGCGCATGGTCGCGGCGACGGTCGTCGCGCCGTGCCGGCCGCGCGCGACGACGTACGGCAGGTCGCGGACGCTGACCTTGGTGACGTTGCCGTCGCTAGCCAGCAGCTCGAGCTGGTCGGGCGAGAGGCCGATGCACAGGCGGCCGTCGAGGATCGCGATGGTGGCCGGCACGGCGCCGTGCTCGCGCACGATGCCCTCGACCTCGGTCGCCATCGCGACGTTCTGCGGGTAGGGCATGCCGTGGCTGATGATCGTGCTCTCCAGCGCCACGACCGGGCGGCCGGCGGCGAGCGCATCGGCGACCTCGGGAGCGATCTGGAGTGCCGGGTGGGGGGTGCTCATGCGGTGGTGCTCCTGACGAGTCGGTCGGTGAGGTCGGGACGGACGGTATGGGGGCTGGCGATGGTGAGCGCGGCCGCGGCGTGGCCGTACGCCGCGGCGTCGGGCGGCTCGGCCCCGTCGAGCAGGGCGTGGCAGAAGGCGGCGAGCATCGCGTCGCCGGCGCCGGTGACGTCGACGACGTCGGCCGGTACGGCGTCCAGGACCTGGGTGCCGGACGCCGAGCTGAGCAGCGAGCCGCCCGCGCCGAGCCGCACCCAGACCAGCTCGACACCGCGGTCGTGCAGCGCGCGGGCGGCCTTCTCGACCTGTCGCGCCGTGCGGGTCGGGAGGTCGGTGAGGGCGGCGAGCTCGTCGCGGTTGGGGGTGATCGCGTGGATCGGCCGGTCGGCGGCGACCAGGTGCGCGAGGGCCGCGGCCTTCGGGACGCTGACCGGCTCCAGCACGACGCGCACGCCGGCGGCACCGGCCAGGTCGAGCGCGAAGGCCAGGGTCTCGGTGGCGAGGTTGCCGTCGAGCACGACCAGGGCGGCCGCGGCGATCAGGTCGCGGGCGGCATGGACGTGCTCGGTCGACAGCTCGTCGGTCGCGGCCATGTCGGCGACGGCGACGACGAGCTCGCCGTCGGCGTCGAGCACGGCCGTGTAGGTGCCGGTCGCGCGGGCGGAGCGGCGTACCTGCTCGACGTGGACGCCCGCCCCGGAGGTGGCGGCCAGCACCTGGTCGCCCAGGCCGTCGGCGCCGATCGCGGCGACCAGGTGGGTGCGGGTGCCGAGGCGCGCGAGGTTCTCGGCGATGTTGCGCCCGACGCCGCCGGCCGACATCGCGGCCGTCCCGGGGTTGCTGGTCGCCGCCACGACGCTCCGGCGGCTGCGCGCCTTCACGTCCATGTTGGCGCCACCGACGACGACCACGTACCGCTGCTCGCTGAGCACGTAGCCCCGACCGAGGATGACGCCCTTCTTGCCGAGGTTGGAGAGGTGCACGTTGACGGCCGCCCGGGTCGTCCCGAGCTCGCGAGCCAGCGCGGCCGAGCCGATCAGCGGGTCACGGCGCAGCAGCGCGACGATCTCCTGCTCGCGCTCGGTCAGACTCATGCTTGTCAGCATAAGCTATGCTTACTCCGACAAGGTCTCGATACGCTCGCTGCGCTCGCTACTCGACCACCGAAGGCGCGGGTCGGGCCGTGGCGACCACGAGCGTCGCGATCGCCGTCGTCAGCGGGACCGCGAGCACCAGGCCGATGCTGCCGGCGAGGGTCCGCACGACCTCCTCCGTGATGTCCTCGGTGGTGAGCAGGACGTCCCACGGCAGGCCGTAGAGCCGGAGGATGAGCAGCACGGCGAGCGCTGTGCCGGCGTACGCGAAGACGATCGTGTAGATCGTCGAGGCGATGTGGTCGCGACCGATCCGCATGCCGCTGGCGAAGAGCCGCGCGCGGCTCATGGCGGGCGACGCGGCGCGGAGCTCCCACACCGCCGACGACTGGGTGATCGTGACGTCGTTGAGGACGCCGAGCCCGGCGATGAGCGCAGCGCACGCGAAGAGCTCGTGGAAGCTGAGGTCGCCGACGAGCGCGGACAGGATGCCGGCCTGCTCGTCGGCGATGCCGGTCAGGCGGGTGGCGCCCGTCGCCACCACACCGATGCCGGCGATGACCAGGACGCCGGCGAGCGTGCCGGCCAGGGCCGCGCTGGTGCGCAGCGAGAAGCCGTGGGTCGTGTAGAGGACGACGAACATGATCAGTGCCGCGGCCGTCAGCCCGACGGCGACGCCGGAGGCGCCGGTGAGCAGCGCCGGCAGCACGAAGCGCCAGATGACGACACCGGTGAACGCCAGCCCGACGAGCGCGAAGAACCCCCGCCAGCGGGCGACCAGCAGCACCAGCCCGACGAAGACCGCCAGCAGGATGAGCAGCGGGCGGGTGCGCTCGGTGCCGAAGTAGGAGTACGTCGCGTCCGCGCCCTGGCCGCCCGGGATGCGCTGGAGCCGCACCTGGTCGCCCGGCGTGAGGCCCGAGTCGACGACCTGCGGCGAGACCTGGACGGTCGCCCGGTCTCCCCGCCCGGCTCCGTCGTCGATGGTGACCTCGATGCGGCCGCAGTCGCTGTCGGAGCCGATCTGCTCGGCCGTGCACGGGGCGCCGACGGTGTCCACGGTGGCGGTCGGGAACGTGACCCCGGGCGCCGCGAACGAGGCGTCCTCGGCGAGCTCGTCGACCCGTGCCGAGTCGGGCCAGAGCACGAGGAGCCCGACGACCGCCGCGATGCCGGCCAGCGCCAGCGCGCCGAGGAGCAGCAGGCGCGGCCCGCGCGGCACCTCGAGCTCGGCGTCCCGGCCCGCACGGTGCGACCCGTGCGAGTGTCCGGCGCCCATGGCGCCATCCTCCCCCGGGTCGCGTCGGTTCAGTCACCGACCCCAGGGTCTGCTCAGGCCCACCGTCCGCGGGTCCCGTGGCGCACGAACCCGAGGCTCCGGTAGAGCGCACCGGCCGGGTTGTCGAGGTTGACGGTCAGCCACGCGGGACCGGCGTCCTCGGCGGCCAGCGCACCGAGGGCGCGGGTGACCAGGTGCGCCCCGAGCCGCCGGCCGCGCCAGGCGGGCACGACCCCGACCTGGTCGACCCAGCTGCCGAGCACGTTGAGGAACGCGACCGGCCCGCCGTCGGCGTCCAGCACCACGGCGGACACGTCGCGGCGCCACTCGTCGTCCTCCTCGAGCTCCTCGAGCCACTCGTCGCGGCTCGGGTCGGGGAAGCCGGGGCGGTCGGCGAAGGAGCCGACGTACGCCGCGAAGAGGTCGTCGCGCGACGCGTCCGTGACGGGAACGACGGTGACACCGTCGGGGAGCGGGACGTGGGGCACCGTCGCGAGGTCGTGGCGCAGCACGTCCTCGGCGAAGACCCGCTCGAGGCCGGCCCGGGCGTAGAGCCGCTCGGCGGCCGGCGAGACGTTCTCGCAGGTGACGACGAGCGGGCGGTCGCCGGCCTCGGCCCGTGCCCACGCGACCAGGTTGCGCCCGTGTCCGCGGCCCCGGTGGCCGGGGTGCACGAGGCCGCTGGTCGCCGCGGCGTCGGTGCCGACGACCACGTTCGCGCTCGCCACCAGGACTCCGTCGCCGTCGCGGATGTCGAGGGTCTTCCCGGACGCCAGCCGCGCCCGGAGCATGCCGTCGTCGGTCAGCAGCGGCAGGCCGCCGTCGGCGTCGAGGCAGGCCCGCGCCAGGACCCGCAGCTCGTCGAGGTCGCTCGTCACGCGAAACAGTGTGCATGCGGGTCGCCGCGGGCCGCACAATGGCGCCGTGCCGACGACCAACCAGTGGCTCGCCTTCGTGGTGGCCAGCGCCCTCTTCATCCAGGTGCCTGGCCCGAGCCTGCTCTTCACGATCGGCCGCGCCCTCACCGTCGGCCGCCGCGACGCGCTGCTCTCGGTGCTGGGCAACGCGCTCGGCGTCACCACCCAGGTCTTCCTGGTTGCCATCGGGCTCGGCGCCGTCGTGGCGGCCAGCACCGAGGCCTACACGGTGCTGAAGATCGCCGGCGCGGCGTACGTCGTGTGGCTGGGCATCCAGGCGATCCGGCACCGCGCCGACGCCCGCGCCGCGCTCGGCGCCGTCGACCACCTCACGGTCGCGCGGGTCTCCTCGCTGCGGTCGCTGCGGATCGGCTTCACCGTCGGCCTCACCAACCCGAAGACGATCGTCTTCTTCGTGGCCTTCCTGCCGCAGTTCGTCAACGAGCCCGCCGGCCACACCGGCGCCCAGCTCGCCCTGCTCGGCCTGGTCTTCGGCTCGATGTGCGTGGCGTCCGACTCGGTCTGGGCCCTGGCGGCGAGCCGGGCGCGCGACTGGTTCGCCCGCCGCCCGCAGCGCCTCGACAAGCTCGGGGTCGCCGGCGGCGTGATGATGATCGGCCTCGGCGCCACCATGGCGGTCGCGTCCGAGTAGGTCAGGCGGCCGCGGAGGCGCGGAGCAGCAGCTGGAGGGCCGTGTCGCGGACCTCGGCGAGCTCCGCGGGCGTGAGGTGCAGGTCGTCGGCGAGGTCGACGACCGAGCGGTTCTCGATGAAGAAGCCCTCGACCACGCTGCGCTCCAGGTCGGGCAGCCCCACGACCAGCGCCGTCACCCTCGCGAACCGGGGTGGCAGGGCGGGGGCGGGCACGTCCACGTCGGTGCCGTGGAGACGCGTGAGCTCGTCGGCGAGCGCGCTCCGTACGACGACGGTCAGCACCGCCTCGGCGTACGCGCCGTCCGCGTCGGTCGCACTCCGGTAGTCGAGCGCGGCACGCCGGCCGACCCGCTCCAGGTGGGCCCGGTCGATGGACGACGGCACCCGGTGCATCAGCTGGTCGACGAGCCCGCGCACGGTCAGGTCGTCGTCAGCGAGTCCTCGCGGGCGTTGCGTCGTTCCGAGATCCACCGTGCTCCTTGGGTAGCCGCCGAAGTGTTACCGAGGAGTCTGCGGAGTCGCTGATGAGGCGCGCGTGAAGGCGGTGGTGAGAGTCGTGCAGAAGTTGTGAAGATCGGCCGGTCGGCGGCCTAGGGTGGGCCGCGTGACCCGGGTCCTGGTGGTCGACGACGAACCGCAGATCGGTCACGCCATCCGCACCGCGCTGGAGCGCGACGGCGACGAGGTGCTCCTCGCCGGCAGCGGGGTCGCCGGCGTCGACCTCGTCGCGACCAGCCGGCCCGACCTGTTGATCCTCGACCTGCACCTCCCCGACATCGACGGCACCGAGGTGGTGCGCCGGGTGCGGCCGTGGTTCGCGCACCCGATCCTGGTGCTCTCCGGTGCCAGCGACGAGGACAGCAGGGTCGCCGCCCTGGACGCCGGCGCCGACGACTTCCTGGGCAAGCCGTTCGGGCTCGCCGAGCTGCGGGCCCGGCTCCGTGCGCTCCAGCGTCGCTCGGCGGGCGGCGCGGACGACACGACGCAGCGCCGGTACGGCGACCTGGTGGTCGATCTCGCCGGTCGGACGGTGCGCGTCGCCGGGCAGGAGGTGCTCCTGACGCCGACCGAGTGGCGGCTGCTCGTCGCCTTCCTCGCCAACCCGGGAGCCCTGCTCACCCACCACCGGCTGCTGGCCGAGGGCTGGTCCACGAGCTACGGCGACGAGACCCGCCAGGCGCTGCGCACCCACATCCGCTCGCTGCGCGCCAAGATCGGCGACCCGGCCGCGGACCCGCTCTACATCCGCACCGAGAGCGGCGTCGGCTACCGCTGGGTGGCGACGGAGGGATCCGGCGCACCCGGGACGGGCGCGCCGGGCGCGGCCGCCGCCGCCGACACGGTCCACGACCTCAGCAACGCGTTGACGGGGCTGCGGCTCGCCGTCGACCTCGCCCAGATGGAGGCCGACCCGCCGCCGTACCTCGACCAGATGTCGACCTTCGTCGACCAGGCGGTCCGCCTGGTCGGCGACCTCGAGCGCGCTCGGGAGGCGCCATGAGCCACGTCGTGGTCGCTGACGACGAGCCCGGCCTGGGCGACCTGCTCGAGCTGGTGCTGCACCGGCTCGGCCACGACGTCGTCGTCGTGCGGTCCGGCGCCGCGGCACTGGCTGCCTGCGCCGAGCGGGTGCCGGACCTCGTGATGCTCGACGTCGGCATGCCGGGCGAGCTCGACGGCCTCGAGGTCACCCGGCGGCTGCGGGCCGACCCGGCGACCACGCGGGTGCCGGTGCTGCTGCTCACCGCGCGGCGCACCGAGGCGGACGTCGCCGTGGGGTTCGAGGCGGGGGCCAGCGACTACCTGGTTAAGCCGTTCACGGCTCGCGAGGTGTCCGACCGGGTGACGGCGCTGCTGGAGGCCACCGGGTCCTAGGGCTACAGCTCGCGGCCCTGGTCGTAGGCCAGCAGCGCGACCCCGAGGGAGAGCCGGGACGCCGGGTCGTCGAGGGGGTGCCCGACCAGGTCCTCGAGCCGGCGCAGGGCGGGGTAGAGCGAGGTGCGGTTGCGGTGCGCCGCCCGGGCCAGCTCGGCCTTGTTGCCGCCGACCGCGAGGAACTGCCGGAGCAGGTCGACCAGCCCCGACCCGTGCCGCGCCTCGTGCTCGAGCAGCCGGCCGAGCTCGGCCTCGGCGAACTCCTGGACCCGCGCGTCCTCGCGCAGCGACATCAGCAGCCCCGGCAGCCGGATGTCGCTCTGCCGCACGCATCCGTCGTACGCCGGCAGCGTGCTCGCGACGTCGGAGACGACCCGGGCCGAGCGCAGCGACGTCGCGGACACGAGCACGCCGTCGACCGGCGGACCGGCGGCGAGCACGGCGTCCGGCTCGACGGCGGCCAGCGCGCGGGCCGCGGCGTCCAGGTCCACGTCGGCCGGGACCAGCAGCCCCACGTGGACCGCGTCGAGCACGCCGACGAGGCCGGGCACCTCGGTCAGGGCGGCGACCAGCCGCTCGACCGGTGCCTCGGAGCGCAGCCGGGCGACCACGCCGACGTACGCCGGCGACTCGGGCACGCCGAGCGCGCGCAGCCGCGCGGCCGCGGCGGCCTCGGTGCCGAGCCGGCCGTCGAGGAGGTCGAGCAGGAAGCCGCCGTGCACGCGCAGCTGGATCGAGGTCTCGTCGCGCTCGATCATCCGGCCGAGCTCGAGCGCCTGCGCGGCGCGCTCGGTCACCAGCCGGGCACGCGCCCGGTCGTGCGGGACCGTCAGGACCAGCCGCCCCCAGGCACCGCCCTGGATCCCGACCGGGGTGGTCAGCCAGCCCTCGGGGCCACCGACCTCGGTGCCGTGCGGGAAGGGGGTGAGCCGCGAGCGCCGCTCCCAGTCGACGAGCAGGCGGTCGACCGGCTCGTCCCGCGGCGCCGCGACGAGCACCCGGCGGGAGAGGTCCTCGAGCACGACCGAGCCACCGGCGAGGTCGGCGGCGGCCTCGACCAGGCGCTCCATCGGCGCCCGCGCCAGCCCGAGCCCGGTGAACGTCTCGTGCACCTGGCCGGCGAACCGGACCTCCTCGAACTGCTCGGCCACGATCGCCCGGTGCACCTGCTCGGTGACCTCGACGAAGCGGACCTTGCGGTTGAGCACCACCACCGGCAGCCCGGCCGCTCGGGCCCGCCGCAGCGCCGACTCCGGCACCGAGGGGTACGCCGCGCTGAGCTCGACCACCAGCCCGGCGGCCCCGACCTCGACGAGCTGCCCGACGAAGTCGGCCGCCGCGTCGGCGGAGGCGGCCATGCCCAGCCCGGTGGTCAGCACCAGCTCGTGCCCGGAGAGCACCGCGCCGACGTCGCGGACCTCCGAGACGTGCACCCACCGCAGCACGGTGTCGAGCCCGGCCTCGCCGCCCAGCACCGCCGGGTCGCCCGCGGCGAGCACGGGCAGCGCGAGCGCCTCGCGGACGGTGACGGCCATGCGCCGAGCCTACGACGGTGCGTCGCCCGCTGACGCCGTACGCCGACGAAGCGTCGCGTCAGCGGTAGAGACCGAGGAAGCTCCGGGCGGCGATCGCGACCAGCTCGTCGGGCGTCGCGTCGACCGCGCCGTCGAGCCACGCGGTCACCAGCTCGGCGACCCCGCCGATGAAGAGCAGCCCGGCCAGCTCGTCCTCGGCGCCGCTGCGCGGCGCGAGGTCCAGCTCGCCCGCCGCCTCGGCCGTCCGGTGGGCGAAGTGCCGCATCAGCTCGGTCCGACGCGGTCGCAGCGCCGGCATCGCGGCCGCCTCGACGATCGCGACCCGGCCCTTGCGCGGGTCGTCGACCAGCAGCTGCACGAAGGCGCTGACCGAGGCGACGGCACGGGCGGCCGGCTCGGTCCCGGCGTCCTCGGCGGCCTGGTGGGTGGTCGTCTCGATCTCGGTGGCGACCTCGTCGAGCACGGCGGTCAGCGCGGCGTCCAGGTTGGCGAAGCTCTCGTAGAAGTAGCGCTCGGACAGGCCGGCCCGTCCGCAGACGTTGGTCATCGTCGTGCTCACCGCGGGGTCGGCCCACACGGCGAGCGTCGCCTTCAGCAGCCGGGCCCGGCGCTCGGCGGCGCGCTCCTCCGCGCTCACGCCGCGGTAGACGCCTGACTGGACGGCCATGGCAGCAGCGTCTCACAGAAGGTTGACAGGGCATCCTTCCTGATTCAGGGTGTGACCATGACCACTCCGCTGCTGGAGATCCCTCGACAGCACCGCGAGGACCGGGGTCTGCCCCTCCTCGGCCGGATCTTCGAGTACGCACGCGACCCGGTCGCGATGATGCGCCACCAGTACGACACCTACGGCCCGGTCGCGCCGTTCAAGGCGCTCAACAACGAGGCCGTCATGCTGCTCGGACCCGACGCCGTCGAGGCCGCGCTGGTCAACAAGGACAAGGCGTTCGCCAACCAGCCGGCCTGGACCCGCCTGGTCGGGCCCTTCTTCGGCGGCGGCCTGATGCTCATCGACTTCGACGAGCACCACGTGCACCGGCGGATCATGCAGGAGGCGTTCACGCGCGACCGGCTCGAGGCGTACGCCGCCCGCATGCACCCCGCGATCGAGGCGGGCATGGCGGAGTGGGACACCGACGCGGGCTTCCAGGCGTACTGGAAGCTGAAGCAGCTGACGCTCGACATCGCCGCCGACATCTTCATGGGCGGCGCGGAGTCCACGAGCCGCGAGGAGATGGAGGAGGTCAACCGCGCCTTCATCGCCTGCGTCCAGGCCGCGGCCGGCATCATCCGCGCCGACGTGCCGTACACGCGCTGGGGCCGCGCCTACCGCGGCCGCCGGGTGCTCGAGGAGTTCCTGCGCGGCTACCTGCCGGCGCGCCGGGCGACCCGCACCGACGACATCTTCTCGGTGCTCTGCCACATCGAGACCGAGGACGGCGAGCGGTTCACCGACGACGACGTCGTCAACCACATGATCTTCCTGATGATGGCCGCGCACGACACCTCGACCATCACGACGTCGACGATCCTGCAGTACCTCGGCCAGCACCCGGAGTGGCAGGAGCGCTGCCGTCAGGAGTCGCTGGCGCTCGGTCCCGAGCCGACGCTGGCCGAGCTCGAGGCGCTCCCGTCGATCGACCTGGTGATGAAGGAGGCGCTGCGGCTGCGTGCGCCCGTGCCGGTCGTCGTGCGCAAGACGGTGAAGGAGACCGTCGTCCAGGGCGTGCGGATCCCGGCCGACAAGGACGTCGTGGTCGGCATCCAGCTCTCGCACCTGCTCGAGGACTACTGGACGAACCCCACCGAGTGGGACCCGGACCGCTTCTCCCCCGAGCGCCGCGAGGACAAGTCGCACCGGTTCGCGTGGTCGCCCTTCGGTGGCGGCGTGCACAAGTGCATCGGCCTCTACTTCGCCGGCGCCGAGGTCAAGGCGATCATGCACCGGCTCCTGCGCGGCTACCACTGGAGCGTCGACCCGTCGTACGTCGCCCCGCTCGACAACCACTCGCTCCCCTTCCCCAAGGACGGGCAGCCGATCGACCTCGTCCGCGACTAGCCCGAGAGGCCACCATGGACTTCGACGACACCCCGGACGAGGCCGCCTGGCGCAGCCAGGTGCGCGCGTTCCTCGAGGAGCACCGCAGCGAGCTCGGCGAACGGACCGGGCGGCGCGAGCTCGACGACGTGACCGCGCGCCAGCGCCAGGCCCTGCTGTACGACGGCGGGCTGGTCGGCGTCACCTGGCCGACCGAGGCCGGCGGCCAGGGCGGCACGCCGATGCAGCAGGCCATCATCGACCAGGAGATGGCGCGCGCCGACGTACCCGGTCTGATCAACCTGATCGGCATCGGGATGTGTGGGCCCACCGTCATCCACCACGGCAGCGACGACCAGCGGTCGCGCTACCTCCGGCGGCTGCTGCGTGCCGACGACGTCTGGTGCCAGCTCTTCAGCGAGCCGGCCTCCGGCAGCGACCTCGCAGCGCTGCGGACCAAGGCGGTGCGCACCGAGGACGGCAGCTGGCGGATCAGCGGGCAGAAGGTGTGGACGACCCTGGCGCACGTCGCCGACTACGGCATCCTGCTCACCCGCACGGACCCCGACGTCGCCAAGCACCGCGGCCTGACCATGTTCGTCGTGGACATGAAGGCGCCCGGCGTGACCGTGCGACCGCTGCGCCAGATGAGTGGTGGCGCGGACTTCAACGAGGTCTTCTTCGACGACGTGGTCGTGCCGGACAGCGAGCGCCTCGGCGACGTCGGGGACGGCTGGCGGGTCGCCCTGACCACCCTGATGAGCGAGCGCCTCTCCCTCGGCGGCGGCGGCACCGAGATCGGCGCCAGCGCCGTGACCGTCGTCGAGCACGTCGCCGCGCACCTCGACGCCCTGCCCGAGGGACGGCAGGCCCTGGCCCGCCAGCAGCTCGGGCGGTCGTACGTCGCCGCGCTCGCCAACCGCTACACGGGCTACCGGCTGCTGTCCAAGATCAGCAAGGGCGAGCTGCCGGGTCCGGAGGCGTCGGCCGGCAAGCTCTCCGGCACCCAGGTCGCCCGCGACCTCGCCGACCTCGCGGTCCGCGTGCTCGGCCACGACGCGGCGTACGCCGCCACCGCCGACGGCTCGCGCGGGTGGCAGGACCTCCAGGCCGTGCTGCCGGGCATGGCCATCGCGGGCGGCACCAACGAGGTGCTCCGCAACATCATCGGCGAGCGGGTGCTGGGCCTGCCCGCCGAGCCGCGCGCCGACAAGGGCATCACGTTCAAGGAGAGCCTCGCATGAACTTCGACCTGGACGACGAGCAGCGCGACCTCGCTGCGGCGGCCCGAGACTTCCTGGTGAAGGCCGCGTCGCCGAGCGACTCGCGGGCCGCGCTCGACGACGGCGCCGACGTCGCGCCGGGGCGGGCCGCGCTCGTGGAGAGCGGCTTCGCGACCATCACGGTGCCCGAGGACGCCGGCGGCGGTGGCGGGTCGGTGCTCGACCTCGCGGTCGTGGCGGAGCAGGCCGGCCGGGTGCTCGCCGGGCCGTCCTTGGTCACCTACGCCCGCGCCGCCGTGCTGCTCGCCGGTGACCAGGAGCGTCTCGCGGCCCTCGCCGACGGCTCGCTGGCGGTCGCCGTCGTGGACGGGTCCGCCCCGACCCTCGACGCGGCTGGTGCCGAGCAGTTCCTGGCGCTGAGGGGCGACGAGGTGGTGCTCGCCGGTGGCCGGGCCACGGTCCGGGACGCGATCGACCCGACGCGCGGGCTGGGCGACGTGGAGCTCGGCGACGACCTCGCGGTCGTGGCCACCGATGCCCGGCTGCGTTGGGAGCACGCCGAGCGCGTGGGCCGCGTGGTGCTGGCCGCAGAGGGCCTCGGCGCCGCGAGCCGCGCGCTCGAGATCGGGGTCGAGTACGCCCAGCAGCGCATGGCCTTCGGTCGCGCGATCGGCTCCTACCAGGCCGTGAAGCACTCGCTGGTCGACGTCTACGTGCAGGTCGAGCAGCTCAGGTCGCTGGTGTGGTGGGCCGCCTGGGCGGCCGACCAGGCGCCGGACGAGCTGCCGCTCGCCGCGGCCGCGGCGAAGGCGGCGTCGGCGACCACGCTGGAGCAGGCCGCTGAGACGGTGGTCCAGGTGCACGGCGGGATCGGCTTCACCTGGGAGCACGACGCCCACCTCTTCTGGCGACGGGCGAAGGTGGACCGGTTCCTGCTCGGTGACGACGTCGACGCGTACGACGAGGTCGCCCGGCTCGCGATGGCGCAGGTGTCGGCATGAGCGGGCTCGGCGAGCACCACCTGGCACTGCTCGCGGAGCAGTCCCTCGAGCGTCTCGGCAACTACGACCAGCTGCTCTTCGAGGGCACCTGGCACACCTCCGGCGAGATCCTCACCCGCGCCCGGCGGACGGCGTCGGGGCTCGCGTCGCTGGGCATCGGACCGGGCGACCGGGTCATCGTGCTGACCATGAACACCCCCGAGGTGTTCGTCGGCTACCACGCGATCTGGCGCGCGGGTGCGGTCGTGACACCGGTGATCTTCCTGCAGACGCCGACCGAGCTGCGCCACATCCTCGAGAACTCCGGGGCGAAGGCCGCCATCGTCAGCCCGGAGCTGGTGCCGATGGTCGTCGGCTCGGCGGAGGGGCTCGACCTGCAGCTGATCGTCGCGGGCGACGTACCCGAGGGCGTGGACGCGGTGACGTTCTCCTCGCTCGAGGAGCACGAGCCGGGCGAGATCGTGCCCCGGGCCGACGACGACCTCGCGGCCCTGCTCTACACCGGCGGCACCACGGGTCGCGCCAAGGGCGTCATGCTCAGCCACCACGGGCTGTGGCACGCGGGCCGCGGCATGAACGACGTCGCCCGGACCACGGGGACCACCCGGTCGCTGCTCCCCCTGCCGCTGTCGCACGCCTTCGGCCTCAACGTCCTGGTCGCGGGGCTGCACTCAGACCGGCAGCACGTGTCGGTGATGCAACGCTGGTTCGACCCGCAGGGCTGGCTGGAGCTGGTGCAGGAGCACCGGCTGGAGACCAGCCCGGTCGTGCCGTCGATGATGCAGATGTTGCTCGACCAGCCGTACGCCGACTACGACCTGGGCTCGCTGGTCTCCTTCGGCTCCGGTGGCGCGCCACTGCTGCCGCACCTGCGCGAGAAGGTGGAGACCGCCTTCGGGGTCACCATCCTCGAGGGCTACGGCCTCACGGAGAGCACGGCGATCGCCACGGCCTCGACGGTCGACGACAACCGTCCCGGCAGCGTCGGCAAGCCGGCGCCGCACGTCCGGCTGGCGATCCTCGACCCGCTCGGAGCCCCGGTCGCCACCGGCGAGGACGGCGAGATCTGCATCGCCGGGCCCGGCGTGATGATGGGCTACTGGCAGGAGCCCGAGCAGACCGCGGCGGCGATCGTCGACGACTGGCTGCACACCGGCGACGTCGGCCACCTCGACGAGGACGGCTTCCTCTACGTCGTCGACCGGGTCAAGGACCTGATCATCCGCGGTGGCTTCAACGTCTTCCCGCGCGACGTCGAGGACGTGCTGGTCGGCCACCCCGCGGTCTCCGCGGCGGCTGTCGTCGGCCGGCCCGACGCCAAGAGCGGCGAGGAGGTGATCGCGGTCGTGTCGCTGGCGCCCGGCGCAGAGGCGACGCCCGAGGAGCTGATCGAGTTCGCCCGGTCGCACCTCGCGAAGTACAAGTACCCGCGGGAGGTCCTGGTGGTCGACGCGGTGCCCCTGACGAGCGTCGGCAAGACCGACCGCAAGGCGGTGCGCACGCTCGTCCGCGAATGATCGACTGACGGTCTGTCGCTCCACCTTCCGGAGGGGCGACGCTCTGTCCCTCGCTCTCCCGGGGTGCGGACGCGACGATGACACCATGACCACCATCGCGCACTGGATCGACGGCAAGGCCCACCCCGGCACGAGCGGCCGGGTCGGCGACGTGACCAACCCGGCCACCGGGAAGGTGACCGCGCAGGTCGCGTTCGCCGGCCCCGAGGAGATCGAGGCCGCGGTCGCCGGCGCCAAGAAGGCGTCGACCGACTGGGCCCAGACCTCGGTGAGCGCCCGCACCCAGGTGGTCTTCCGCTTCCGCGAGCTGCTCAACTCCCGCAAGGAGGAGCTGGCCGCGATCATCACCGCCGAGCACGGCAAGGTGCACTCGGACGCCCTGGGTGAGGTGGCCCGAGGCCAGGAGGTCGTCGAGTTCGCGTGCGGCATCCCGCACCTGCTCAAGGGCGGCAACTCGCCGCAGGTCTCGACCGGCGTCGACGTGAAGAGCATCCGCCAGCCACTCGGCGTCGTCGGCATCATCAGCCCCTTCAACTTCCCCGCCATGGTCCCGATGTGGTTCTTCCCCATCGCGATCGCCGCCGGCAACGCAGTCGTCCTCAAGCCCAGCGAGAAGGACCCGTCCGCCGCGATCTGGATGGCCGAGCTGTGGCGCGAAGCCGGCCTGCCCGACGGCGTCTTCACCGTCCTCCAGGGCGACAAGGTCGCCGTCGACGGGCTGCTCGACCACCCGGACGTCGCGTCGATCAGCTTCGTCGGCTCCACCCCGATCGCCGAGTACGTCTACGAGCGCGCGAGCCGCGCCGGCAAGCGGGTGCAGGCCCTCGGCGGCGCCAAGAACCACATGGTCGTGCTGCCCGACGCCGACCTCGACCTGGCCGCCGACGCGGCCGTGAGCGCCGGCTACGGCTCGGCCGGCGAGCGCTGCATGGCGATCAGCGTCGTGGTCGCCGTCGGCGACACCGGCGACACCCTCGTGCAGAAGATCGTCGAGCGCACCGACACGCTCCAGATCGGCGACGGTGCGCACGACACCGACATGGGGCCCCTGGTCACCAAGGTGCACCGCGACAAGGTGGCGTCGTACGTCGACGCCGGCGAGGCCGAGGGCGCGACCCTCGTCGTCGACGGCCGTGAGGTCGACGCCGCGGGCGCGGCCGACGGCTTCTGGCTCGGGCCGACGCTCTTCGACCACGTCACGCCGACGATGAGCGTCTACACCGACGAGATCTTCGGCCCGGTGCTCAGCGTCGTCCGCGCGGACACCTACCAGGAGGCGCTCGACCTGGTGAACGCCAACAAGTACGGCAACGGCACCGCGATCTTCACCAGCAACGGCGGCGCCGCGCGCGCCTTCGAGCAGGACGTGCAGGTCGGCATGATCGGCGTCAACGTGCCGATCCCGGTGCCGATGGCCTACTACTCCTTCGGCGGCTGGAAGGCCTCGCTCTTCGGCGACACCCACGCCCACGGCACCGAGGGTGTGCACTTCTTCACCCGGGGCAAGGTGGTCACGACGCGGTGGCCCGACCCCGCGACCGCCGGCGGCCTCGAGCTCGCCTTCCCGAAGAACAGCTGAGGAGCACGACGATGAGCGCCACGTACGAGCTGGACCGCAAGCACGTCTTCCACTCCTGGTCCGCGCAGGCCGAGATCACCCCGATGGTCATCACGGCGGCCCGCGGGTCCTACGTCTGGGACGACGAGGACCGCCGCTACCTCGACTTCTCCAGCCAGCTGGTCTTCACCAACATCGGCCACCAGCACCCGCGCGTGGTCGCCGCGATCAAGGAGCAGGCCGACCGGCTCTGCACGATCGCGCCGGCGTTCGCCAACGAGCAGCGTGCCCAGGCCGCGGAGCTGATCAGCGAGATCGCGCCCGACGGCTTCACGAAGGTCTTCTTCACCAACGGCGGCGCCGACGCCAACGAGCACGCCGTCCGGATGGCGCGGCTGCAGACCGGCCGCTTCAAGGTGCTGACGGCCTACCGCAGCTACCACGGCGGCACCCAGACCGCGATCAACCTGACCGGCGACCCGCGCCGCTTCGCCAACGACACCGCGACCGCCGGAGCCGTGCACTTCTTCGGGCCGTTCCTCTACCGCTCGGAGTTCCACGCGACGACCGAGGAGGAGGAGTGCGAGCGCGCGCTCGCCCACCTGCGCCGCACCATCGAGGCCGAGGGACCGTCGACGATCGCGGCGATCCTGCTCGAGACGATCCCGGGCACGGCCGGCATCTTCGCTCCGCCGCCGGGCTACCTCGCCGGCGTCCGCGCGCTCTGCGACGAGCACGGCATCAAGCTCATCCTCGACGAGGTGATGGCCGGCTTCGGCCGCGCCGGCACCTGGCTCGCGCTGGACCGGTACGACGTCCGCCCCGACCTGATCACCTTCGCCAAGGGCGTGAACTCGGGCTACGTGCCGCTCGGAGGCGTGATCATCAGCGACGAGATCGCGGCGACCTTCGACCACACGCCGTACCCCGGCGGGCTGACCTACTCGGGCCACCCGCTGGCCTGCGCGGCCGCGGTTGCCACGATCCACACGATGCGCGACGAGGGCATCGTCGAGAACGCCGACCGGCTCGGCCGCGAGATCTTCGGGCCGGGCCTGGCCGAGATCGCCGAGCGGCACGCGTGCGTCGGCGAGGTGCGTGGCGTGGGTGCCTTCTGGGCGCTCGACCTGGTGACCGACCCGGACTCGCGGGCGATGCTGTCGCCGGCCGGCGTCAACGACGTGGTCGCGGCCTGCAAGTCCGCGGGCCTGCTGCCCTTCTCCAACACCAACCGGATCCACGTCGTGCCGCCGTGCACGATGAGCGACGACGAGGCGCGGGAAGGTCTGGCGATCCTCGACGAGGCGCTCAAGGCCGGCGACGTGCATGCCGGCTAGGCAGACGGCGTACGAGCGCAACGCGCCGGCGCCGGCCGCGGTCGAGGCCGCGCTGGCGCCGTCGCGGCACTCCGTCTTCTGGCTCGAGGACGCGCCGGGCACGACGTACGACGCCCTCTCCGGCGCGACCGAGGCCGACCTCGTGGTCGTCGGCGGCGGCTACTGCGGGCTGTGGACGGCGGTGCTCGCGAAGCGCCGCAACCCCGGCGCCCGGGTGGTGCTGCTCGAGGCGAGCACGATCGGCTGGGCGGCGTCCGGGCGCAACGGCGGCTTCTGCGAGGCCAGCCTCACCCACGGTGAGGAGAACGGCCGGTCCCGCTGGCCCGACGAGTACGACGAGCTCGAGCGGCTCGGCCTCGCCAACCTGGACGCCTTCGAGGCGGACGTGCGCGAGCTCGGCATCGACTGCCAGTACGAGCGCACCGGCCAGCTCGCGGTCGCCGTCGAGGAGCACCAGGTCGCGTGGCTCGGGCCGCACGCGCTCGACCGCGCCGCGGTGCGCGCCGAGATCGACAGCCCGCTCTTCCTCGCCGGGGAGTGGGAGCGCGACACCTGCGCACTGGTCCACCCCGCCCGCCTGGCCCGCGAGCTCGCCCGGGTCGCCACCGACCTCGGCGTCGAGGTGCACGAGCAGACCCGGGTCACCGGGTTCGACGCCCCGACCCGCGGGCCGGTCGTCGTGCGCACGACCAGCGGCTCGGTCACCGCCGACCGGGTGGCGCTCGCCACCAACGTCTTCCCGTCGCTGCTGCGGCGCACCCGGATGCTCACCGTGCCGGTCTACGACTACGTCCTGATGACCGAGCCGCTGTCGGCCGCACAGCTCGCGTCGGTCGGCTGGGGCCACCGCCAGGGGCTCGGGGACCTGGCCAACCAGTTCCACTACTCGCGGCTCACCGCCGACAACCGGATCCTGTGGGGCGGGTACGACGCGGTCTACCACGCCGGGCGCCGGGTGCGTGCGTCGTACGAGGAGCGCCCGGCGACGTTCAGCGCGCTCGCCTCGCACTTCCTCGCGGCCTTCCCGCAGCTGGAGGGGCTGACCTTCACGCACCGCTGGGCCGGCGCGATCGACACGTCCACGCAGTTCGTCGCCTTCCACGGGCTGGCGTCGCGCGGGCGGGTGGCGTACGCCGCCGGGTTCACCGGGTTGGGCGTCGGCGCGACGCGGTTCGCCGCCGAGGTGATGCTGGACCGGCTGTCCGGGCTGTCGACCGAGCGCACCCGGCTGGAGATGGTGCGCCGCAAGCCGCTGCCCTTCCCGCCCGAGCCGTTCGCGGCGGTCGGGATCAACGCCACGCGCTGGTCGCTGGACCGCGCCGACCACCGTGAGGGACGTCGCAACCTGTTCCTGCGCACCCTCGACGCCGCGGGCCTAGGGTTCGACTCATGAGTCGTGTGCTGACGTCCGACGCGTTGACCGCCGACCTGGGACCCCAGCGCACGCTGCCGATCGCGGACCTCGGCGGTCTCGAGGTGGGGCTGTGGGAGATGGTGCCCGGGGTCGCCGAGGACACCGAGGTCGACGAGGTGTGCGTGATGCTGTCGGGCCGCGGCACCGTCCGGTTCGAGGACGGTGAGGAGATCGACCTCGCCCCGGGCGTCGCGGTCCGGCTCCGGGCCGGCGAGCGCACGACCTGGACGGTCACCGAGACGCTGCGGAAGGTGTACGTCTCTCGCTGAACCCGGTCCCGGGCGACCAGTGCGTGCGCGGCGTACCGACGATCGTCACACCCTCGTCGTCGAGCACCGGGTCGCGGCGTACGTCGGACACGAACCTCGTCTCCCAGTGCCGCAGGTCGGTCGTGACCGCGAGCGCGTAGGCGTCACCGCGGAACTGGTTCTTGCTGGTGACCGGGCCGGAGTGACAGGTGAGCAGCAGCGCGAAGCCCTCGTCGACCTCGTGGCCGTCGATCCAGGTGCACCGGTAGCCCGCGGGCGCCCCGTCGAGGAGCTGTTGCGACTCCCACGACTCCTCGCCCTGGAAGTGCGTCTGCACACTGATCCGGTGACCGTCGGGCGAGCCGAAGGCGACGTCGTTCCAGTGGATGAAGCCCGCGATCCCCAGCTCGCAGCAGCCACCGCGCGGCACGTGCAGCGCCACCAGGCCGCTGGGATCCTCGCGCGTCGTGGACCAGTCGTCGCCGTCGCGCACGAACCAGAAGGCCGTGCCGCGCGGGTCGTCCGGGTGGGTGCTCACCCAGTCGGGGCTGAAGGTGTCCAGGTAGGTGCCGCAGTCGTCGACCGGCGCTCGCTCGGTCGTCCGTGCGACCTCCACCAGAGCCGCGTCGCCCGGGGTGCTCGCGCGCAGGGCGTACGTGCAGGCGCCGGGCGACGGCGTCCCCGTCACCATCCGGATCGAGCCGTCCGGCGCGAGCAGCGTCTCGGACGTCGCGGAGCGGTCCTCGTCCGGCAGGCCCGACCAGGGCCACGCGTCGAACCCGTCGTCGTCGGTCCACACCAGGGCGGCCCGGCGGGTCTGGCCGAGGTAGACGACCCCGCCGTCGGCGCTCAGCTGCGGTTCGTCGGACGCGTAGCCGGGCTCGGTCCGACCGGGGGTGCAGGTGCGGTCGCGGCAGACCATGACGACGTCGATGTCACCGTCGTCCTGGTCGTTCGAGGTGTCGGGCGTGTACGTCTCGACGATCGCGACCGTGCCACCCGCGTAGCGGATGACGCTGTCGATCGCAGTCAGGCGACGGCTCTCGTAGAGAGTCTCCGGCGCGGTCCAGCCGTGGCCGTCGGGGTCGCGCCACTGGACCACGAGCCGGTGACCGTCCGGCGAGCCGTAGGCCAGCTGGGCGTCCCCGTCGGGGAGGTTGACGTAGCGGTTGGCCTCGCCGCGCTCCTCGCCGTACCGCTGGAGGGCGTGGTCGTAGCCATCACTGCCACCGCTCGCCGCCCACCACGCGACACCGGCCGCGAGCGCGAGCGCCACGACCAGCACGCAGCCGGCGAGGACGGCCGGGCGAGGACGTGGGATCGGCACCCGTCCACCGTAAACGAGTCCCGCCCGCGACCCGCGAGGCGCGAGACTGGGCCCATGACGCAGGATCCCCAGGACCTCAGCGCGGTCAGCTGGCCGGTGCGCACCGAGCGGCTCTCGATCAGGCCGGCGACGCTCGACGACGTCGACCCGCTGTGGCGGGTCCGGCGGATCCCGTCGGTCTTCGAGTGGCTCGGGCACGACTTCAGCGACCGGGACCGCTTCGCCGAGCTGATGGCCGAGCCGCTGCGCCTGTCGACGACGCTCGTCATGGAGCTCGACGACGAGGTCATCGGCGACCTCTACCTCCACGTCGGCGACGCCTGGGCGCAGAGCGACGTCGCCGACCGGGCGAAGGGCTCGGTCGCCGAGATCGGCTGGGTCCTCGACCCGGCGCGCGAGGGCCAGGGCCTGGCGACGGAGGCTGCCCGGGAGCTGCTGCGCATCGCGTTCGAGGACCTCGGTGTACGTCGCGTGAAGGCGCTCTGCTTCGCCGACAACGCCCCGTCGTGGCGACTGATGGAGCGGCTCGGGATGCGCCGCGAGGAGTACGCCGTGCGGGACTCGCTGCACCGCACCAAGGGTTGGCTCGACGGGATGACCTACGCGCTGCTCGCCGACGAGTGGCGGGCCGCTCGCTAGACCTCGCGGACCATCGCCTGCTCGTGCATCCGCCCGCCCTCGAAGCGCGACCCCGGCACGACCGGGGTGTCGCCGTACCGTCGGAAGCCGGCGCGCTCGAAGAACGCGATCGCACGGGAGTTCTCGTACGACGTCTGGAGGTAGCACCCGGGTGAGCCGACCTCGCGGAGGCGCTCGAACCACAGCTCCATCAGGCGCGCCGCGGCGCCGGTGCCGCGCGCGGCCGGCATCAGGTCGATGTGCAGGTGGCTCGGCCAGCGCGGGTCGTGGAAGCCGCCGGCGACCGGGACCCGACGCACCCGGCACACGGCGGAGTCGTAGGCCGCACGCAGGAAGAACCGGCGCGGGCCGGACCGGCGCCAGAGCCCGTACTTCCTGATCGCCGCCTTGGTCCTCGCCTCCTCGCTGGGGAACGACGCGTCGTCGACGCAGCCGGCCAGGTAGCCAGCCGGGCGGCCGTTGGCGAGCACGACGAACGTCGAGGCGGGCTCGAGGTCGAGGTACGGCGTCAGGTAGATCTCGGCGAGCGAGGCCGAGTGTCCCCAGACCTCCGAGCCGGGTGCTCCCTCCGCGGCCGCCTGGAAGACCACGTCGACGAGCTCGGCGCGGTCGGCGACGTCGTACGGACGGACCTCGATCTCGGGCACTCCCCCAGGGTCGCAGAAGTCCGGCTCACGCGACGGTGCGGACCTCGCGCGGGGCCGGCTTGGCCGCACTCGACGAGGAGTGGCTCGGCCTGATCGCCGAGACCGTCGCCGGCGCCCAGGATAGGACGGTCTACGAGCGGGCCGAGCAGGCCGTGCGCGACCGGCTCACGGCCGTCGCGACGACCCGCTGACGTAGCACGCTCAGTGGGCCATGTCGACGAAACGTGAGTAGTGGCCCTGGAAGGCGACGGTGATGTCGCGGGTGGGGCCGTTGCGGTGCTTGGCCACGATCAGGTCGGCCTCGCCGGGGCGGGTCGACTCCTTCTCGTAGACGTCGTCGCGGTGCAGCAGGATCACCATGTCGGCGTCCTGCTCGAGCGAGCCGGACTCGCGCAGGTCGCTCATCATCGGGCGCTTGTCACCGCGCTGCTCGGGACCACGGTTGAGCTGGGAGAGCGCGATGATCGGCAGCTCGAGCTCCTTGGCGAGCAGCTTGATCTGCCGGGAGAACTCCGAGACCTCGAGCTGGCGGGACTCCACCTTCTTGCCCGAGCTCATCAGCTGCATGTAGTCGATCACGATCAGCTTGAGGTCGTGGCGCTGCTTGAGCCGGCGGGCCTTGGCCCGGATCTCCATCATCGTCATGTTCGGCGAGTCGTCGATGAACATCGGCGCCGAGGACACCTCGCCCATCTTGCGCGCGAGCTTGGCCCAGTCGTCGTCGTTCATGTTGCCGTTGCGGATGTGGTTGAGCGGCACCTTCGCCTCGGCCGAGAGCAGCCGCATGGTGATCTCGGAGCGCGTCATCTCGAGGCTGAAGAAGACGCTGCTCAGGTTGTTGTGGATCGACGCCGCCCGGCACAGGTCCAGCGCCAGCGTCGACTTGCCCATCGCAGGCCTCGCCGCGACGATGATCATCTGACCGGAGTGCAGGCCGTTGGTCAGGTCGTCGAGGTCGGCGAAGCCGGTCGGGACGCCGTAGAGGCCCGCCTCGCGGTTGGAGATCGCCTCGATCTCGTCGAGGACACCGTCCATGATGTCGCTCAGCGGCGCGAAGTCCTCCGTCGCGCGCTTGTCGGTGATCTTGTAGACCTCGGCCTGCGCCTGGTCGACGATGTCGTCGACCTGGCCCTCCCCGGCGTACCCGATCTGGACGATCTTGGTGCCGGCGTCGACGAGCTTGCGCAGCATCGCCTTCTCGCGGACGATCTCGGCGTAGTAGCCGGCGTTCGCGGCGATCGGCACGTTGGCCGAGAGCGTGTGCAGGTAGGGCGCGCCGCCGATCCGCTGCAGCTCGCCCCGGCGCTGGAGCTCGGCGGCGACAGTGACCATGTCGACCGGCTCACCGCGGCCGTAGAGGTCGATGATCGCGTCGTGGACGACCTCGTGGGAGGGCCGGTAGAAGTCGGCGCCCCGGATCACCTCGGTGACGTCGGCGATCGCGTCCTTGGAGATCAGCATCGCGCCGAGCACTGACTGCTCGGCCGCCATGTCCTGCGGCGGGGTCCGGTCGCCGGGCGTGGTCGGCCGCTCACCGGGCGCGTACGACGCGGGACCGTCGCCCCAGTCGTCCATCGGCGGCTCCGGAAGCCCCCGAGAATCCTGCTCCGCGACGCTCATCTGCTGGCCCTCAGTCCCTGTCGATCACGGTCACCGTCGAACACGCGTTCGATCATATTCGGGGCGACCGACACTGCTTCTGGCCCGTCACCGCGCGCGACGCTACGGGCACCGAGCGGCGCGGCGACAGCCCCTTATCCACAGCCGCTGGGGATAACCGGGGATAGCTCGTGGACGACACGCCAGCGGGTGTGCACCAACCTGGGGACCGACCTGTGGACGAAACCCGATCTCGGTCCCCGATATGCTGTCTGACCTGCGAAGACACTCATTCACAGCTGTGCATGGAAAATAGTCCGGGGCCGATCTTGGTTCATGGACACGTCACCTCGGTGTTACCTGGTCATAAGTCGACATAGCGTCCGAGCGTGGGTTATCCCGAGTTCATCCACAGGTGTTGATAACTAGTCTGGTACGGACCATAGACAAGGCATGACTCTTACGATGACTAGTACCGGGACGGCGCGCGACCGCGAGATCCTGCGGCTCGCGTTCCCCGCGTTCCTCGCCCTGGTCGCGGAGCCGCTCTTCCTGCTCGCGGACGCCGCCATCGTCGGCCACCTCGGCACCGCGTCCCTCGCCGGCCTGGGCATCGCGGCGGCCGTGCTCCAGACGGTGGTCGGCCTCTGCGTCTTCCTGGCCTACGGCACCACGGGCAGCGTGGCCCGCCACCTCGGCGCGGGCGACCTGCGCGGCGCCCTGACCCAGGGCATCGACGGCCTGTGGCTCGCGGTCGCCATCGGCGCGGTCGTCACCGTCGCCGGCGTGCTCCTCGCGAGCCCGCTCGTGCACCTCTTCGGCGCCTCCGCCGAGGTTGCCGACCCGGCCGCGACGTACCTGCGGATCGCCTTCCTCGGCGCCGTGCCGCTGCTGCTCATGCTGGCCGCGACCGGTGTGCTGCGCGGACTCCAGGACACCCGCACCCCCCTGGTCGTCGCGGTGGCCGGCAACGCGCTCAACATCGTGCTCAACCTCCTGCTCGTCTACCCCGTCGGCCTCGGCATCGCCGGCTCCGCGCTCGGCTCGGTGCTCGCCCAGGCGGCGAGCGCCGCCGCGTTCGTCGTGGTCGTCGTCCGGGCCGCCCGCCGGCAAGGCGCGTCCCTGCGGCCCGACCTCCCCGGGATCCGGGCCGCCGGCCGGGCCGGGGTGCCGCTCGTCATCCGCACGCTGACGCTCCGCGCCGCGCTGCTGCTGACGACGTACGCCGTGACGCTCGCCGCCCTGGGCGCGCGCGACCAGGAGGTCGACCTCGCGGCCCACCAGCTCGCGATGACGCTGTGGACGTTCCTGGCCTTCGTGCTGGACGCGATCGCGATCGCCGCCCAGGCGATCACCGGCCGCGCGCTCGGGGCCGGCGACGTCACGGGCACCCGCGAGCTGACCCGGCGGATGGTGACGTGGGGGCTGGTCAGCGGCGTCGTGACCGGCGTCCTGCTCGCCGTCGTCAGCCCCGTCGTCGGCCGACTCTTCACCGGCGACCAGGACGTGCAGGACCTGTTGGTGCCCGTGCTGCTCGTGGCCGCGCTCGGCCAGCCGGTCGCGGGCGTCGTGTTCGTGCTCGACGGCGTGCTGATCGGTGCCGGCGACGGACGCTACCTGGCCCGCGCCGGGCTGGTCACCCTGGTCGCCTACGCGCCGGTGGTGCTGCTCCTCGCGGCGTACGACGCGGGCCTGGTCGCCATCTGGGTCGCGTTCTCGGCCGTCTTCATGGGTGCCCGTCTCGTCGTGCTGGTGCGCCGGGCCCGGGGCGACGCGTGGATGGTGACCGGGGCCTGAGGAGGCCGAGCACAGCAACAGGGCCGCCCCTCCCGGAGGAGGAACGGCCCTGCTGTGCGACTGAGCTGGGTCAGGCGGGGATGACGTTCAGCGCGACGGTGGCGGACACGCCATCGTGCAGCTTCACGGCGACCTCGTGGTTGCCCAGCGCCTTGATCGGGTTCGTGACCACGATCGTGCGCTTGTCGACCTTCTCGCCGGACGTCTCGGAGAGCGCGTCGGCGATCTCGCCCACGGTCACCGCACCGAACAGACGACCACCGGCCCCGGCGCGCACCTTGACGGCGACGGCCTGGGCCTCGAGCTTGGTCTTGATCTCCTCGGCGTGGCCGAGGTCGCGGACGGCCCGCGAGGAGCGAGCGGCCTTGATCGACTCGATCTGCTTCTCGCCGCCGCGGGTCCACCGCAGCGCGAGGCCGCGGGGGACGAGGTAGTTGCGGCCGTAGCCGTCCTTCACCTCGACGACGTCGCCGGGGGCACCGAGACCGGTGACTTCCTGGGTCAGGATGAGCTTCATGTCGTCAGCTCCCTTCAGCGACCGGTGGACGTGTAGGGCAGCAGCGCGACCTCACGGGCGTTCTTGACCGCGATCGCGACGTCCCGCTGGTGCTGGACGCAGTTGCCGGTGACCCGACGCGCGCGGATCTTGCCGCGGTCGGAGATGAACTTGCGGAGCAGCGTGGCGTCCTTGTAGTCGACGCCGGTCGCCTTCTCCTTGCAGAACTGGCAAACCTTCTTCTTGGGCTTGCGAATCACTGCCTTGGCCATTGTGGTGCTCCCTTTCTAGAAGCCCGGCCCCACGAGTGGGTTGCGCCGGAATGGTTGAGGGTGTTTCGGACAGATGTTGCTGGGATCAGAACCCGGGGGTCTCGATACGCGGGTCACGGCTTCGCTTCGCTCAGCCGTGCCGCTACTCGACCTTCCCGCCTGGTCCGTTGCCTCGCTTTGCGAGGCAACGGGGCGTTAAAACGGAGGCTCGTCGGAGCCCGCGCCGGGCGCACCCCACGGGTCACCGGCCGGAGCGGACTGGCCGCCCCCGCCGCCACCCTGGGGAGCCGGGGTGGCCCACGGGTCGTTGCCGCCGGACTGCTGGGGGCGGGACTGGCCGCCACCCTGTCCGCCGCCGGAGTAGCCCCCGCCGCCGCCGGAGCGGGAGGCGCGGGTGACCTTGGCGGTGGCGAAGGCCAGCGACGGGCCGACCTCGTCGACCTCGAGCTCCACGACAGTGCGCTTCTCGCCCTCGCGGGTCTCGTAGCTGCGCTGCTTCAGGCGTCCCTGCACGACGACACGCATGCCGCGCTGGAGGGACTCGGCGACGTTCTCAGCCGCCTGCCGCCACACCGAGCAGGAGAGGAACAGCGCGTCGCCGTCCTTCCACTCGTTGGTCTGGCGGTCGAAGGTGCGCGGCGTCGACGCGATCCGGAAGTTCGCCACGGCCGCACCCGAGGGGGTGAAGCGCAGCTCCGGGTCGTCGACGAGGTTGCCGACCACCGTGATGACGGTCTCGCCTGCCATGGATGCTCCCTAAGCGTTGGTTCTGATCAGAGTCGTCCGACCACGTGGGCCCATCGTCGCGGCAAGCGCCGACAGGCGGTAGTGGTCGTCCACAGGAAGGGTGTCCGGCGCTCAGTGAGCGTCGGGGCGCATGACCTTCGTGCGGAGGATGGACTCGTTGAGGGTGAGCTGGCGGTCGAACTCCTTGACCGTGGCCGGCTCGGCGTTCAGCGTGATGACGGCGTAGATGCCCTCGGCGTTCTTCTTGACCTCGTAGGCCAGCCGGCGGCGTCCCCACACGTCGACGGACTCGACAGAGCCGCCGTCCTTGCGGATCACGTTGAGGTACTTGTCGAGCGAACCTTCGACGGTCCGCTCCTCGATGCTCGGGTCAAGAATGACCATCACTTCGTAGGCACGCATGTTCGTTCTCCACCTCCTATGGGCTAGGGCGGCCACGGACTCTCCGTGGCAGGAGGGAAATGCGTTTCGTCTCGACGTCGGCCCGGATGGTCGACGCAGAGAACGCCCCAGGCTAACAGCGCCCTGACCTGCGGTCATAAACGCGGCTCCCGCGGGTAGGAACCCCACGATGCCACCCGCCACCAACCCCCGTCCGACGGCCCCGATCGCCGGCCGCTTCGAGCTGCTCGACCAGGTCGGCACCGGCGGCATGGGCTCGGTCTGGCGGGCGCACGACCGCAGCCGCGACGAGGTGGTCGCGGCCAAGGTCCTCGGTGCCCACGACAGCGCCATGCTGCTGCGCTTCGTGCGCGAGCAGTCGCTGCGGATCCGGCACCCGCACGTGCTCACGCCGACCGGCTGGGCCGCCGATGACCACCGGGTCGTGATCGCGATGGACCTCGTCCGTGGCGGGTCCGTCGACGAGCTGCTGACCGAGCACGGGCCGCTCCCACCGTCGTACGTCGTCCTCCTGCTCGACCAGCTCCTCCAGGCGCTCGCGGCGGTCCACGCGGCCGGCGTCGTGCACCGCGACGTGAAGCCGGCCAACCTGCTGCTCGAGCCCACGGGCGACGGCCCTCCCTTCCTGCGGCTGGGCGACTTCGGCGTCGCGGTGCCGGTCGCCGACGTGCGGCTCACCCGGGGTCCGGCTGCGGTCGGTACCGACGGCTACATGGCACCCGAGCAGGCGGCGGGCGCGGCGCCCGAGCCCCGCCAGGACCTGTACGCCGCGGGCGTCGTCGCCACCCAGCTGCTCACCGGGCGACCGCCCCGGCCCGGCCGGGCACCGATGGTCCCGGAGGGCCCGCTGCGCCCGCTCGTCGAGGCGCTGGTCGACCCCGACCCCCAGCTGCGACCGCCGACCGCGGGCGCCGCCCTGGAGCGGCTGCGCCGCCTGGACGTGCCGGTCGACGGGCCGTGGCCCGCCGTGCCCGACCGCCTCGGCGAGCCGATGTCGGAGGATGGTCAGCGCTGGCCGTCCGTCGTCATCGCCGTCTCGGTGGCGGTGATCGCCGCCTGTGCGGCGGCGTGCGTGCTGATGCTGACGTGAGCCGGGTCAGTCGGTGCCGAGCACCCGCACCCCGGCGGCGCGGAGGTCGGCGACGCCCCTGGCCGGCGCGGCCGCGTCGGTGACGACGGCCGCGACCGAGGACAGCGGCACCACCTCGAACGCCGAGGCCGTCCCGATCTTCTCCCCGCTCCCGAGGACGTAGGTCTCGGCGGCGCGCTCGCTCCAGGCCCGCTTGATCGCGGCCTCGTCGGCGTCGCCCGTGGTGAGGCCCTCGACCGGGTGGATGCCGGTGACCCCGAGGAAGAACGCGTCCACGCTCACCCGGCCGATCGCCTCGTGAGCCAGGGCGCCTGCGGCGACCACGGAGTGCTTGAACAGCCGCCCACCCACGATGACCACCTCGACCGTCGGGTGGGTGGAGAGCTCGACAGCGATGGTCGGGCTGTGGGTGATGACGGTGGCCCGCAGGTCTGCGGGCAGCGCCCGGGCGAGCTCGCGCGCGGTCGTCCCGCCGTCGATCGCGACCGTCTGCCCGGGGCGCACCAGCGCCGCCGCCGTCCGCCCGACCTCCGCCTTCGCACCGGTGCCGATCGACGTGCGCGCCGTGAAGTCGGCGACGGCGGGCGAGGCCGGCAGGGCGCCACCGTGCACCCGGTGCAGCAGGCCGTCGGCCGCGAGCTCGCGCAGGTCGCGCCGGATGGTGTCCTCGGACAGGTCGAGCCGGGCCGCGAGCTCCTTCGCGACGACCCTGCCGTCCTCGCGCAGCGTGGTGACGATCAGGTCCTTGCGTTGGGCGGCGAGCACGGCGTCACTCTAACCGCTCTGCACGTTCTTGCTTGTTTTTTCACGTTTCTGCACGTTAATGTCGGGCCATGACCTCGTCCCTGATGATCCTGATCGCCGGCCCCTACCGCTCCGGGACCGGCGACGACCCCGACCTGCTCGCCGCCAACCTGGCCGCCCTCGAGTCCGCTGCCTGGCCGCTCTTCCGCGCCGGCCACGTGCCGATGATCGGCGAGTGGGTGGCGCTCCCCGTGCTCCGCAGCGCCGGCGCCGACGGCCTGGCCGACCCGCTCGCGGAGCAGGTGATGTACCCGACCGCCGAGCGGCTGCTCCAGCACTGCGACGGGGTGCTCCGGCTCCCGGGCGCCTCGCGCGGCGCCGACCAGGACGTCCGGATCGCCGAGGAGCGCGGGCTCCCGGTCTGGCACCGGATCGAGGACGTGCCCGGGTACGCCGTCGGTGGGGCCGCCTAGTCTGACCGCATGGACATCGGAGCCCACGTCGACCAGGCCGACCCGATCGCCGAGGCGCAGGCCCGCAACGCCCCGCACGTGCAGTTCTTCCTCGGCGACCCGCAGGGATACAAGGGCCCCGAGCTCCAGTACGCCGGCGGCGCGGAGGGCCTCAGGGCCGACGCCGAGGCGGCGGGGATCGGCCTCTACGTGCACGCGCCGTACATCGTCAACGTCGCGACGACCAACAACCGGATCCGGATCCCGAGCCGCAAGCTGCTCCAGCAGCACGTCGACGCCGCTGCCGCGATCGGCGCCCGCGGGCTGATCGTCCACGGCGGCCACGTCAACAAGGACGACGACCCGGAGAAGGGCTTCGACAACTGGCGCAAGGCCATCGAGGCGACCGACCTCAAGCTGCCGCTGCTGATCGAGAACACCGCCGGCGGCGACAACGCGATGACCCGCTACCTCGAGCGGATCGGCCGGGTCTGGGACGCGATCGCGCCCACCGAGCAGGCCGACCTGGTCGGCTTCTGCCTGGACACCTGCCACGCCCACGCGGGCGGCAACTCGCTGGAGACCGTGGTCGAGGACGTCCTCAAGATCACCGGCCGCATCGACCTCGTGCACTGCAACGACAGCCGCGACGAGTTCGACTCCGGCGCCGACCGGCACGCCAACCTCGGTGCCGGCAAGGTCGACCCCGACCTGCTCGCCGCCGTCGTCCGCGACGCCGGCGCGCCGGTCGTCCTGGAGACGCCCGGCGGCGCGAGCGAGCACACCGCCGACGCCGACTGGCTGAGGGAGCGCGGCCTCTAGCCTCACAGGAGGCCCACAGAACGGGCACGGGGTCCGGCCAAGACCCCGCCCCACCGTGGAGGCATGACCGCCACACTGACGCCGCCCGACACCACAGCCCCACCCGCAGCGCCGCCGCCACGCGCGCGCCGCGACCACTACCGGCCGGCGCTCGCCGTGCTGCTGCTCGGCACCGCCGTGCTGTACCTGTGGGGGCTGAGCTCGTCCGGCTGGGCCAACAGCTTCTACTCGGCGGCCGTCCAGGCCGGCTCGGAGTCGTGGAAGGCGTTCTTCTTCGGCTCCTCCGACGCGTCGAACTCCATCACCGTCGACAAGACGCCGCTCGCGCTCTGGCCGATGGCGCTGTCGGTGAAGGTCTTCGGGCTGTCGTCCTGGTCGATCCTGGTGCCCCAGGCGGTGGAGGGCGTCCTCGCCGTGTGGCTGCTGACGGCGACGGTGCGTCGTACGACGGGAGCGGCGTGGGCCGGCCTGCTCGCCGGCGCGGCCCTCGCGCTGACGCCGATCGCGGTGCTGATGTTCCGCTTCAACAACCCCGACGCGATGCTCGTGCTGCTCATGGTCGCGGCGGCGTACGCCGTGCTTCGTGCCGTCGAGGACGGCGTCCGCCACCCGGCGCGGTGGATCGCCCTGGCCGGCGCGCTGGTCGGGCTCGGCTTCCTGACCAAGATGCTCCAGGTCTTCCTGGTGCTCCCGGCGTTCGCGCTCGTCTACCTCGTCGCGGGCCAGCCCCGGGTCCTCAAGCGGATCGGGCACCTGTTGGTCGCCTTCGGCTCGATGATCCTCGCCGCCGGGTGGTGGATCGCGATCGTGGAGCTCTGGCCGGCCGCCAGCAGGCCGTACATCGGTGGCTCGCAGGACAACTCGATCCTCGAGCTGACGCTGGGCTACAACGGCCTCGGCCGGCTCAACGGCGACGAGACCGGGTCGGTCGGCGGCGGCGGTGCGGGCGGCGCCGGCGGGTCGATGTGGGGCGAGACCGGGATCGGGCGGCTCTTCAACAGCGAGATCGGCGGCCAGATCGCGTGGCTGCTGCCGGCCGCGCTGGTGCTGCTCGTCGCGGGCTTCTGGTTCACCGCGCGCCGGCCGCGCACCGACCGGGTGCGCGCCGCGCTGATCCTCTGGGGCGGCTGGCTGCTGGTCACCGGGCTGACCTTCAGCTTCATGGCCGGCATCTTCCACGCCTACTACACCGTGGCCCTCGCGCCCGCCGTCGCCGCCCTCGTCGGCATCGGCGCGCACCTGGTCCGGCAGCACCGCCGGTCCTGGGAGGCCGGGCCGGTCGCGGCGGTCGCCGTCGCGATCACCACGGTCACGGCGTTCTTCCTGCTGGGCCGCAGCACCGACTTCCTGCCCTGGCTGCGCTGGGTGGTGCTGGTGGTCGGCGTGCTCGCCGCCGCCGCGCTCTTCGGACTGCGCTGGCTGCCCCGCCGACTCGCGGTCGCCGCTGCCACGGTGGCGATCGTCGCCTCGCTGGCCGGCCCCACGGCGTACGCCGTGCAGACCGCGTCGACCGCGCACACCGGCTCCATCCCGACCGCCGGACCGACCGTCGCGGGCAACGGCTTCGGCGGCGGCCCCGGCGGTGGTGGCGGTCGCCCCGGTGGCGGCCAGGCGCCGCCCCAGATGCAACAGGGCCAGACCCAGGGCCAGATGCAGGGCCAGATGCAGGGCCAGATGCAGGGAGGCGGCGCCGGCGGGCTGCTCAACAGCAGCGAGCCGGGAGCCGAGCTGGCGGCGCTGCTCGAGGCGGACGCGTCGGACTACACCTGGGTCGCGGCCGCGGTCGGCTCCAACAACGCCTCCGGCTACCAGCTCGCGACCGAGGAGCCGGTGATGGCGATCGGCGGCTTCAACGGGTCGGACCCGAGCCCGACGCTGGCGCAGTTCCAGCAGTACGTCGAGGACGGGGAGATCCACTACTTCCTCGGCAGCGGGAGCAACTTCGGCCAGTCGATGGGCGGCAGCAACAGCAGCAGCGAGATCGCCGCCTGGGTGGCCGACAACTTCACCGCCACCACCGTCGACGGCGTCACGGTCTACGACCTGACCACCGGGAGCGCGTCGTGACCGCCGAGCCGTGGGATCCGCCCGGCGCGGCCGCCGACACCGCGACCACGACCCTCGAGGTGGTGATCCCGGTCTTCAACGAGGAGCGCGACCTGGCCGCGTCGGTGCTGCGGGTCCGCCGCTACCTGGCGACCCTGCCGTGGACCTTCCGGGTGACCATCGCCGACAACGCGAGCACCGACGGGACCGCCGTGATCGCGCGCCGCCTGGCGCACGCGCACGACGACGTCCACGTCGTCCACCTCGCGGAGAAGGGCCGCGGCCGGGCGCTCAAGCGGGTGTGGAGCCGGTCGGACTCCGACGTCCTCGTCTACATGGACGTCGACCTCTCGACCGACCTCAACGCCCTGCTCCCGCTGGTGGCCCCGCTGATCAGCGGGCACTCCGACCTGGCGATCGGCACCCGGCTGGGCCGCGGGTCGCGGGTCGAGCGCGGGCCGAAGCGGGAGCTGATCTCGCGCGGCTACAACCTGCTGCTGCGCGGCACGCTCCGCGCGCGCTTCTCCGACGCCCAGTGCGGGTTCAAGGCGATCCGCGGCGACGTCGCCCGCGAGGTGCTGCCACTGGTCGAGGACGACGCGTGGTTCTTCGACACCGAGCTCCTCGTCCTCGCCGAGCGGGCCGGCCTGCGGATCCACGAGGTCCCCGTCGACTGGGTCGACGACCCGGACAGCTCGGTCGACATCGTGCGTACGGCGCTCGCCGACGTCCGCGGCATCGTCCGGGTCGGCCGCGGCCTGGTCTCCGGCCGCCTGCCGGTCTCCGACGTGGCCGAACGGCTCGGCCGCGCATCGGCCGACGCCGGCGGCGGTCGACTCGGGCTGCAGGTCGCGATGTTCGCCCTGGTGGGCGTCGCGTCGACGGTCGCGTACGCCGTCCTCTTCCTGCTGCTGAGCACCCGGACGTCGTCGTTCACGGCCAACCTGCTGGCGCTCCTGCTGACGGCCGTGGCCAACACCGCGGTCAATCGACGGCTGACCTTCGGGGTCCGCGGCCGGGCGGGAGCCTGGGGTCACCAGCTGCGGGGACTGATCGTCTTCGCGGTCGGCCTCGGGGTGACCACCGGCTCGCTGTGGCTGCTGCACGCGAGCGGGTCGCCGAGCCGCGGGGTGGAGGTCGCGGTGCTGACGGTGGCGAACCTGGTCGTGACGGTGCTGCGGTTCGTGGCGATGCGGGCCTGGGTCTTCGCCCGCCGCCCACGGCGGCCGGTCGAGGTCAGCTGACCCTCAGCTGACCCGGACGGTCAGGTCGCGCACCTCGCCCGGCCCCGACCGGTCGACGCGGCGCCGGATCAGCCGCAGGGGCTGGTCCTCCGTCGCGTCGGCGTCGAAGACGAGGAAGAGGAAGCCGTGCGGTCCCTCCTCCAGCGGCAGGAGGTTGCCGGGCCGGTCGACGACCTGCCAGCGGCTCAGGCCGAGCCCGCGGCGGCGGAAGCGCACGGCGAGCCGGGCGCCCGCCGGCACGACCACGTGCTGACCGGGCTGCGGGTCCTGGATCACGTGGACGGGGGTGGTGCGGGTCGGTGAAGTCATGACGGACATGCCGTGCTCCTCGGAGTTCGAGCGGTCTCCCTGACACGACTCAGGAGCAGCACCCCAGGGGTCAGATACCCGTTCGGGCCATCCGGTGACTAGCCGAAGCAGACGAGGGGCACCGGGGCCGTCCCCGCCGAGACCGCCCCGACGGCCTCCGCCAGGGCGGCGGCCGGGTCGACCCCGGCGGCCAGGCGCTCGTGGACGGCGAGGAGGACGCCGTACGCCGCCTGGTCGTTGATCGCGGCGGGCGAGGCGATCACGCAGCGGGCGCCGGCGTGCAGCCAGGCCGTCGTCATCCCGATCAGCTCCTCGCCGGAGCGCACCGTCGACCGGCCGACCTCACACGCGGAGAGCAGGACGACGTCGGGCACCCGGCTGAGCCGGTCGATGTCGTAGCCGAACCACGGCCCGTCGACGAGCTGCACACCGGCGAACATCGCGTTCTCGGCGCTGTGCCGACCGTGCGCGGCGACGTGCAGGACGTCGACGTCGTCGGCCAGCGCCGACACCGCCGCCGCCGTCGCCTCGTCGCCGAGCAGGACCCGCGCCGCCGGCCACTCCTTGGCCGCGGCCACGACCTCGTCCTCGGCCCGCGCGACCCGCGGTCCGGCGACGAACCCGGCGCTGGCGGTCCGCAGCGGCGTCGTACGTCGCGCCAGCCAGGCGGTCGCGGACTGGGCGACGGTCAGCGGGCGACCGACGTACCCGGGCAGCAGCGTCCACGGGATCCCGGACAGAACGCCGGACGGCGTGAGCACCACCCGCCGGTCGCCGACGGCGTCCAAGACGGGTGCGACCAGCAGCGCCGCCAGGGTGTCGAGGCGCTGGGCGAGCTCGGTGCGGACGAAGGAGCCCATCGCGTCGGGGAGGTCGGTGGCCGCCATGTCGAGGTCGGGCAGCAGCCCGCCGATGAGCTGGTCGAGCTCGTCGCGGTGGCCGAGGTCGACCCAGGTCACCTCGTCGGTGGTGACGACCAGGGCGACGACGGCGGTCGCGGTCACGACGTACGCCACCAGGGCGGTGTCCTGGTCGAGCGCGTCCCGCAGGGCGTCGAGGGTGACGGGGTCGGCGACCTCGCCGGAGCCCCGGTGCTGCCAGGCGCGCTCGCGGACCCGCTGGCGCAGCTCGCCCTCGCGGCGCGGGTCGCGACCCGGGTCGGCGGCCAGCTCGCGCAGCTCGGCGAGGTCTCCGGCGATCTGCTCGTCCTCGGGCGGTCGCACCGGCTGCACCCGGCTGGCCAGCATCCGGGCCCGCTCCGACCACTCGAGGAGCACCTCCGGCCGTCGCGACGCGACGGCCAGGGCGAGGCCCCGGACGCCCAGCCGGGTGCCGTGGCCCGCGACCCCGGTCTGGAGGTCGAGCGAGCCGAACGAGCTCTGCCAAGCGTGCAGGTCGGAGAGTCCGGCACGCAGGTGCCTGAGGGCGTCGGCGCGCCGACCGGACGCGGCGGCCAGCTCGGCCCGCACGTCGCGGTCCAGCAGCCGTACGCCGAGGGGCGCCCGGCGTACGGTCCCGACGTCGCGCAGGTCCGTGCGAGCCCGGTCGAGGTCACCGCGCCGGATGCGCACGCGGGTCGCGTCGATGCGGGCGAGGGCGGCCTCCCAGCGCAGTCCTTGCTCGGCGAGTGCCTCAGCGATCGCCACACCGCGCTGGGCGAGCGCGGGCCCGGTGCCTCCGGCCTCCACCTGCGCGCTGAGCAGCGTGGCGTCGGCCCGGACCTGCCACGCTCCCGCACCGGTACGACGGAAGCGACGCAGCGCGTCCCGCGCGGCGGTGCCGGCACCGGCGGGATCGCGCGGCACCAGGCTGCGCGCGAGCGCGAGCTCGGCCTCGCCGCGACGCTGATGCAACCGGCGGCGTCCATAGGCATCGGCCGCCGCCGCGAGCGCGGTGGCACCCTGCTCGTACAGCCCGGCCGCCATCAGGACCTCCGCCCGGTCCTGATCGGCCATCGCGGTCATCACGGGCCCTTCGGCCTCGAACGACGGGTAGGCCTCGTCGAGGCGCCGGAGGGCGGCCACGAGATCACCCTCGAGGAAGTGGACGTAGCCGAGGTTGTGGACGGCCTTGGCGGCGCCGTACTCGTCACCGACCTGTCGATAGGCCATGTGGGACTGCTCGAAGCCGGCCAGAGCCTCCGGCAGCTGCTTGCGCTGAAGGTGGACGTTGCCCCGGTTGAGGTGGATCCGCGCCAGGTGTGTCGGGTCGTCCATCAGCCGCGAGGCGGCGTCCAGGTCGGCCATCGCCGCCGCCGTCTCGCCGCGCAGCATCTGCAGGAGGCCGAGCTGGGCGTGCAGGATGCCCTCGGTGTGACGGTCGAGCCCGCTGCGGCCGAGCGCTTCGCGGCACAGCGCCATCGCCGCGTCGTGCTCCCCCGTCTCGGACAGGACGTAGGCCAGGCTCCCGGCGATCCGCGCGTCGAGATCGGCGTCTGCGGCCTCCCCGGCCTCTTCACGTGCCCGCTCGAGCAGGCGCCGGGCCTCCCGGTGGCGCCCGCGATTGAGCGCGCTGACACCCCGCGTGTGCAGGTCATGCGGCGAGGTCACGACCTCATGATCGTGCCAAACCCGTCGTGGATGTCACCACTTCCCAGGCCAGGTCGACGGCGGACTGCGGGTCGCTGACGTCGTCGACGGGCTCCAGCGCGCCCACCAGGCCCGCCGCGACGGTGCCCGCGAGCACCGGCGCGCTGAACGACGTACCACTCCAGACGGCGAAGCCGCCGCGGAAGTCATCGGGGTCGATCGCCTCGCGCACCCGTCCGAAGGCGCGTGTGCGAGCGACCGGCTCGTAACCGCCACGGAACGCGGGCATCGTGCTCATGACCGCGGCGCCGGGCCCGTAGGAGCGCACCCACGGACCAGCGTTGCTGAAGAGCGCGTCGGTGCCGTTGGGGTTGCTTGCGCCCACCGAGAGGATCGGCGCGATCGTCGGGTCGAAGGGAATCGGACCACCGTCGTCGGCCCATCGACCGAAGGCTGCGGGGAACGAGGGTCGACTGGTCGCGTCGTTGCCGGCCGAGCAGACAACCACGACGCCGGCGCGCGCCAACTCCTCGAGGATCGCGTACATCGTCGGGTCGAAGAGCGCGTCCTCGGGGGTCTCGTGGTAGTAGCCCATCGACAGGCTGAGCACGTCGATCGGGTGTCCGCCCGGCTCCCCGGCGCGGTGGCGCCTGGCCAGCTCGGCGATCTGGGCGAGCGTGGCGACCAGGTCGGACTCGACGATCGGGCCGTCGGACGGCACGACTCGCCACGCCAGGATGTCGGCGTCCGGGCAGCGCTGCCGGATCAGCCCCGCGATGAAGGTCCCGTGTCCCGAGATCGGGTCGATGGATCCGTCGAGCGGACCGGACTGGTCGCCCTCGTCCTCCGGGGACACCGACGTCGCGTCGGAGTAGCCGATCGTCACGCCGTCGAGCGTCACCGTCGTGGTCACGACACCGTCCAACCACGGGTGCTCGCCGCAGCCGGTGTCGAGCACGGCCACCACCGGCCGCCGGCCCTTGATCGCCTGGTCCTGGCGGCGCCGCGGGGCCGACCCGACGTACGCGATCGGCTGACGTCCGCCGGAGCCGATCTGGAGGTACGTCGCGATCGCCCGCGAGCCGCGCGCGTCGGACGCCGGGCTCGAGTCGTGCATGGGGCTCGAGTCGTGCATCGGGCTCGAGTCGTGCATCGGACTCGAGTCGTGCATCGGACTCGAGTCGTGCATGGGGTCGGAGTCGATGGCCGGGACCACCAGGTGGTCGAGGCTCACACCCTTCACCGCCGAGACGCCGAACTGGGCACGGGTCTGCTGCAGCAGCGTCCAGGCGTCGGGAGCGATGGTGGCGCGGTTGGACGCGACGCCGAGCCGGAGCGGGACGTAGCCGAACTTCAGGTTGACCGTGCGCGGGTCCTCGTCCTCCGGCTCGACGCTCCAGCCGAGGGGCTCGGCGACGTAGCGCAGCACCTCGACCGCCGCGGCGACGTCGACCGACTTCGAGACCAGCAGCCGCGGGCCGACGTACACGGTCGGACGGGGGACGACGCCGTCGACGACGATCGCGGTCGCCGGGTCGAGGAAGCGGCCCTGCGCGGGCGCGATCGCGCCGGGGTGCGGAGGACGGGGGTCGCGGTCGAGCGGCTTGCGGACGGGACGCTCGGGACGGGGCTTCTTCTCGGGGGAGTCGGTCACGGGTCCTCAGATCTCGAAGGTGGGGGTGGCGAAGGCCGGGCGCGACCCGTCGTGCGGCTCCAGCCGCAGCCGCATCAGCCCGACCGGCAGGTCGGTGAGCGCGAACCGTCCCGAGTCGCTCACCACCGCCTCGTGCGTGACCGGCTCCTCGCCGGGCAGCGCACGGATCGTCATGGGTTCGGCCGGCACGATCCAGCCGTCGACGCGGGACCGGCCGTTGTCGACGGCGATCCGCAGCAGCAGGTCGGTGTCGCCGTGCACGAAGCGCAGCGTGTACGACGTGGAGCCGCGGGCCCCGGCGAGCTCGGTCGAGCGCTCGACGAGCTCCATCAGCTCCAGGTCGAGGTCCGAGGCGGCCATCGCGGCCGCGGCCTGCATGGTCGCGACGAGGTGGTCCGGCACCGGGTCGTGGCGCTCGTAGGCGTCGCGCACGATGTTGAGGAGTGCGTCCCTGCTCAGCTCGGACATCTCAGATTCCCCCTGCTTCGATCAGCGCCACGCGCAGCTTGGCGAGGCACCGTCCCCGGGTGGGGCCGATGCTGCCGACGGGCATCCCGAGCTCGGTGGCCAGCTCGCGGTAGTCGGGCCGGTTCTCGAACGCGACGATCCGCAGCAGCCGGCGACAGCGCTCCGGCAGCCCGTCGACGGCGGCCCAGAGGCGATCGCCCTCGTCGTGCTGGACGACACTCTCCTCCGCCGACCGCTGACGCGGAAGCGCGAGCGCCAGGTCCTCGTCCTCGACCGGCGTCGGCGTGGTCTTCGCCCCGGCACTGCGCCACGCCTCGCGGCGCGCGGTCGTCGTCAGCCAGCCGCCGACGGCCACCGGGTCGAGGATCGCGGCGCGGCGGCGTACGAGCGCCAGCCAGGTGTTCTGGATGACGTCCTCGGCCGCGGACTCCGGCAGCCGGTAGGCACGCACGACGTGCCAGAGCACGGGGGTCATCACGGCGACGAGGTCGTCGAGGCCGGCGGCCTCCCCGGCCACCCAGCGGTTGAAGCCGTCGGTCGCCTCGGCCCACACGACCCCTGGGCGCGCGTCGCCGGACCGGTCGTCGTCGGCCCGCGGGCCACCGCTCCTGGTCATGCGACGCGTCGCTCCCCGGTGTTCGTCGATCAGGATCACGCCCATGAGGAGTGCGGGGCGGGGGTCCTGATACCTCCCTGCCACACATATTCGGGGGAGATCCGTCGTGCATCCTCGCCCGGACCGGGTGAGTGCGCAGGTGATTCGCGTCGAATGCCCGGTCGCCGTTGTAACGCAGGCGGCCCGATCGGCGCTGTGTCGGGTATGAACCGCACCGTCCACACCGTCCTCGGCGCGCTGCTCGCCGCCACCCTGGGCCTGGTCGCGCCCGCCGCCGCGACCGCGGCGCCGCACCGCGACATAGACCCGGGCGCGCTGCCGGTGGGGGCGAAGCCGGGCCTGCCGTACCTGGTCGAGAAGGCCGAGAAGATCCACGTGCCTGGGGCCGCACCGTCTCGACCAGGCCGCTCCGCACCGACGGGTACTACTACTCCGGGGAGCTCCGGCACGCCCGCGGCGGCTGGCTGCTGCCCCAGGAGGTCTCGGACGACCGCGGACGGGACCTCGGCACCACCGTCACCTTCCTGAGCACGTCGGGCCGCGCCCACGTGGTCGGACGCCGGGCCAAGGTCTACCTCGAGGCCGTGTCGGCCGACGGACGCTGGTACGTCGACCTCGCGGCCGGCGGCCAGCTGCGCGCCGTACGCATCAGTGACGGGCACACCATCGGAGCCCACCGGTTCTCGTCGCCGACCTTCGGCCCCGTGGTCCTCTCCGCCGGCGATGGCCACGTCCTGGTGCGCACGACCACCCGCAGCCACGGGAGGTTCACGGTGACCACGTCGTCGTGGACGCCGCGCACCGGCGCCGTCCGCGTGCTCAGCCGACAGCGCGCCCTGTACACCGTGACGCCCGGCGTCGGCAGCTCGGCGGCGCACCTCTACTCCGTCCCGCGAGGGACGGCGCGCGGTGGCTCGCTGATGCTCGACAGCAGGACCCAGCGTCGCCTGTGGTGGGTGCGTGGCGAGAGCGTCTCGTCGTTCTCCCCCGACGACCGCCGCGTCGCGACCATCGACCGCACGTACTTCAACGAGGACTCGCCCTGGGGCGAGATGGCCGGCACCGTGCGAGTCCGTGACGCGCGCACCGGTCGGCTGCAGGCGACGTTCACGGGCAACTTCGGCTGGGCCTACCCGACCTGGCAGCCGATCTGGGAGTCGCCGACGTCGCTCCTGCTGCACGCGGTCGGCGACGGGGTCTACAGCGATGCCTCGGAGTCGTCCACGTACCCCACGCCGTGGGTCGTGCGCTGCTCCACCGTCACCGCGACCTGCCAGCGGGTGCCGGTGGAGGCACAGAGCACCGAGCTGCAGGTCCGCAAGAGCAACTGATCGGCCGTGCGGGGCGTTCGCTAGCCTCGACCCGTGACCTCCCCGATCCTCTCGACCCGCCTCGACGTCCGAGGGATCACCGCCGACGAGCACCTGGCCTTCGTACGCCGCCAGCGCTCGGCGAGCTTCCTCCAGACCCCGGCCTGGGGTCGGGTGAAGGCGGAGTGGCGGCACGAGTCGGTCGGCTGGTTCCGGGGCGACGAGCTGGTCGGGGCCGCGCTGGTGCTCTACCGCCAGCTACCCCGGGTGAAGCGCTACCTCGCCTACCTGCCCGAGGGACCGTCCATCGACTGGGAGTCCGAGGACCTCGCCGCGTGGCTGCGTCCGCTGGCGACCCACCTCAAGGGTGCGGGCGCCTTCGGTGTCCGGATGGGGCCGCCGGTGGTCACCCGTCGCTGGGACGCCGCCACCGTGAAGGCCGGCATCGCGGACGACGCGGTGCACCGCCTCGGCGACCTGGCGCCGACCGAGCGCAGCCACGGTGGCGCCCGCGTGGTCGCGCAGCTGCGTGACCTCGGCTGGCGGCCGCAGGCGGTGGAGGGCGGCTTCGCCGCCGGACAGCCGCAGTACGTCTTCCAGGTCCCGCTCGCCGGTCGCAGCGAGGACGACGTGCTGGCCGGGATGAACCAGCTCTGGCGCCGCAACATCAAGAAGGCCGCCAAGGAGGGCGTCGAGGTCACGTCGTACGACGGCGCGGCGATCGAGCCCGAGCTCAAGACCTTCCACGACCTCTACGTGCACACGGCCGAGCGCGACCACTTCACGCCGCGGCCGCTCTCCTACTTCCGCACCATGGTCGACGCGCTCGGCTCCGAGGAGACCGACCGGATCCGGCTCTACACCGCGCGGCACGAGGGCACGCTGGTCGCCGCCACGATCGCGATCCGGGTCGGGGCGCACGCCTGGTACTCCTACGGCGCCTCGTCGACCGAGAAGCGCGAGGTCCGCGGCTCCAACGCCGTGCAGTGGCAGATGATCCGCGACGCGATCGCCGCCGGCGCCGACGTCTACGACCTGCGCGGCATCACCGACACGCTCGCCTCCGACGACCCGCACCTCGGCCTGATCCAGTTCAAGGTCGGCACCGGCGGCGAGGCCGTCGAGTACGTCGGCGAGTGGGACCTGCCGCTCAACAAGGCGCTGTACAAGGCGTTCGACGTCTACATGAGGCGGCGCGGCTGATGTCCCTCACCCTGACGATCGACGGCGACCGCTGGCGCGCCCACCTGCGGTCGATCGCCGACGCCGAGCCCGGCCTGGTCCCGGTCGCGAAGGGCAACGGCTACGGCTTCACCCTCGGCCGCCTGGCCCGCAAGGCGCAGTGGCTGGGGGTCGACACGGTCGCCGTCGGCACCTACGAGGAGCTGTCCGAGGTCGCGAGCCGGTACGACGGCAGCCTGCTGGTGCTCACCCCGTGGCGTCCGTTCGGTGCCGCGACCGAGCTCGACCCCGCGCTCGCACGCCGCGTCATCCACACCGTCAGCCGGATCGCGGACCTGGGCGACCTGCTCGGCCGCCAACCCGACGCGCGCGTCGTCCTCGAGCGCTCGACCAGCATGCTGCGCCACGGCATGACCGCGCGCGAGCTGTGGTCGACGGCCGAGGTGGTCCGCGACCACCCGAAGGCCCGGGTCGCCGGGGTAGCGCTGCACCTGCCGCTCGCCAACGGGGCGCACCTCTCGGAGGTGCACCGGCTGATGACCGAGGTCGTCGCGACCGAGCTCCCGCTCGACACCGTGTGGGTCAGCCACCTGAGCAGCGCCGAGCTGAGCGCCCTGCGCACGGCGTACCCCGACTTCACCTTCCGGCCGCGCATCGGCACCAACCTGTGGCTCGGCGACCGCTCGGCCCTGCACGTCACCGCGACCGTGCTCGACGTGCACGAGGTCGAGCGTGGCGACGGCTTCGGCTACCGGCACCGGACCGCCCCGAAGGCCGGGCACGTCCTGGTCGTCAGCGGCGGCACCGCCCACGGCATCGGCCTCGAGGCCCCGCTCGGCGACGCGAGCCTGAAGGGTCGGGCCGCGACCCTGGCCCGCGGCGGCATGGACGCGGCCGGCTTCGTGCGCTCACCGTTCTCGATCGACGGCAAGCAGCGACTCTTCGCGGAGCCCCCGCACATGCAGGCCTCGATGCTGTTCCTCCCCCACGGTGCGCGGGTCCCCGCGGTCGGCGACGCCGTCGACGTCCGGGTGCGCTACACCGCCACCGCGTTCGACCGCATCGTCACTGCCTGAGCGCTCTGCCGGACCGGGTCGCGGCGCGGGTCCCACAGGTCCCGCGCCACCATGGCCACGAGGTAGAGCTCGGCCGCCATCCGGACCAGCGTGGCCGCCCAGTAGAAACCGGCGTCACCACCCGCGGCCGGGGCGAGGTAGCCACCGAGGTACCACCACACCGCGGCGAAGTAGAAGATCTCGCCCGCCTGCCAGATCAGCAGGTCGCGCCAGCGCGGCCGGGCCAGGACGGCGAGCGGCAGCAGCCAGAGCACGTACTGCGGCGAGTAGACCTTGTTGATCAGCAGGAAGCCCGCGACCACCAGGAAGCCGAGCTGCGCGAGTCGCGGGTTCGCCGGCGAGGTCAGGCCGAGGGCCGCCACCCCGAGGCACCACAGCCCGAAGAACAGCCAGGACACGACGTTGATCGTGTGTGGCTCGAACGTGAACGGGTCCGGCGTCGTGTCGAGCGCCTGCTGCACGACCAGCCAGATCGAGCCGAGGTCCGCCCCCCGGTCGGAGTTGAACGACCAGAAGACCTTCCACTCCGACGGCCCGGTCAGCAGGGCCGGCAGGTTGGCGACGAACCAGGCGGCGCCGGCACCGAGGACCGTGACCCCGAACGTGCGGTAGCGCCGCTGGCGCAGGCAGATGACCAGGACCCCACCGAGCAGGAAGAGGGGGTAGAGCTTGGTCGCCGTGCCGAGCCCGATCAGGACGCCCGTCAGCACCGGTCTGTCCCGGACCCAGGCCCACAAGGCTCCGGCGACGAACGCCACGGCGAGCAGGTCCCAGTTCACGAGGCCGGTGAGCAGCAGCGCGGGCGAGAGCGCGAACGCCGCCGCGTCCCAGGGCCGGCGCGGGTTCACGCCGGCCAGCAGCCAGGTCGTCAGCAGGGCCAGGACGGCGAAGCCGAGCGCGTTGACGATCACGAAGATGCGCATCTCCCGGTGCACCTTCGGCCAGCCCGCGACCTGGTCGGTCGGGGCGCCGTACCGGGGTTCGAGGTCGGGCGACCCGTTGAGCCAGTGCGTCACCCAGGACGTGCCCCAGGCCCAGTACGCGATCCCGACCGGGTACTCCATCACCGAGAAGCGGGCCCGCACCTGGGCGTCGTCGCTGTAGGGCCAGTTGAGCTCGGCGAAGCCGCGGCCCGTGTAGAGGTAGGGCAGGTCCGAGTAGCACATGTGGCTGTAGCGGGCCTGGCCGTCCTGCCAGGTGTCGTCGTAGCAGTTGCCCTTCTGCACCATCCCGAGCGCCATGCAGATCGCGGTCAGGGCGAGCAGCACCCGGACCGGCGTCCACCAGGGGTGCCGTCCGGCGCGGGTGCCGACGGGTCCGCCGACGACCTCGCTGAGGGTGCCGACGACCGGGTCGTCGACGGTGGGGTCCACCCAGGCGCGATCCCCCACCGGCCCGGCCATCAGCCGAGCCGGACCCGCCGCCGACCGTGCCGCTGCCGCACGCCCTCAGCGGCACCCGCCGTGGCGGGGGGCGTGCTCGCGGGCGGCGACGCGGGGTCGGTCGGGGTCTCGCAGCCACCGATGAGGGTGCAGGTCGGGGTGTCCGACGGCGTCGGCGTGTCCGACGGGGTCGGCGTGTCCGACGGGGTCGGCGTGTTCGACGGCGTGCTCGACGGCGTCTTGGTGGGCTTGGGCTTCTTGGTCGGCTTCGGCGGCGGGGTGTACGGCGCGTGGCCGTCGTCGGGAGCGTCGCCGTCGACGTTGGCCGCCGGCGGGAAGTCCTCGGGCTCGGTGCCCTCGAGCGCCCTGCCCATGACGTCGGTCCAGGTGCGCGCCGGGTAGGAGCCGCCGAAGTACTCGGGCAGCCAGCCGTCGAGCTGCTCGTTGCCCTTGCCGCGCACGTACATGACGGCCGTCGCCAGCTGCGGGGTGTAGCCGACGAACCAGGCCGACGAGACCTCGTCGTTGCCGTTGGTCGCGGTGCCGGTCTTGCCGGCGGCCTCGCGGCCGAGGTTGAGCGCCGCCGTACCGGTGCCGACCTTGACGACCTGCTGCATCGCGTACGACGTGTCGACGGCGATGTCCTCGGGGATGGCGCGATCGGTGTGCTGCTTGTAGGAGTAGAGCTTGTTGCCGTCCTTGTCGGTCACCTTGGTGACGACGTGCGCCTGGGCGGCCTTGCCGCCGTTCGCGATGCTCGCGTAGGCGTTGGCCATGTTGACCGGCGCGATCGTCGCGGAGCCGAGCGCGATGCCCGAGACGGGCTCGAGGCCCGGGCTGTTGTCGAGGTTGTTGTAGCCGCCCTTGTTCTTGTTCCAGGCGGGGATGCCGAGGTCGTTGGCGACCTTGAGGATCTTGTCGGGGCCGTCGGGCATCGAGACGGTGAGGTCCGCGAACACGGTGTTGATCGAGTCCTCGGTGCCGCGCAGCAGGCTGATCGCCGACCCGTAGTCGGTGCCGAGGCCGTCGGAGCCGGTGCCCTCGTTGCGCACCCGGTCGCCGGTGCCCTCCTCGTTGTAGTAGAAGGGCGAGTTGCCGTCGAAGGTGTCCTTGAGGGAGAAGCCGGCCTTGAGCCCGGCGGCGACGGCGAACGGCTTGAACGTCGAGCCGACCTGGCCGCCGGCGGTCGCCCAGTTGATCTGGGAGTCCACGTAGTCCTGGCCGCCGTAGATGCCGCGGATGGCGCCGGTCCCGGGCTCGACGGTCGCGACGGCGATGTGGAGGTGCTTGTCCGAGAACTCCTTGCCCTCGGGACGCTGCTCCTTCACGCCTTCCTCCGCGGCCGCCATCGCCTGCTTCGTGAAGGTCGTGGTGACCCGCAGGCCGCCGCCGTCGATCTGCTGGTCCTCGAAGCCGAGCTTGTGCAGCTCGTCGCGGACCATCGTGAGCATGTGGCCCTTCTGGCCGCCGTACCTGCTCTCGGCCTGGATCTTCGGGAACCTCGGCAGCTTGCGCTTCGCCTGCTCGGCCTCGTCGGCGGTGATGTTGCCGGCGTCGGCCATCCCGTCCAGGACGTAGTCGTAGCGCTCCTTGAGCGCGGCGCGCGAGTCCTTGCCGTTGGCCGGGTCGAAGCGCGTCGGGTTGTTGAGCACGCTCGCCAGGACCGCCGACTCCCGCAGGGTCAGGTCCTTGGCGTCCTTGTCGAAGTAGGCCTTCGACGCCGCCTGCACGCCGTACGCGCCGCGACCGAAGTAGATCGTGTTGAGGTAGCCCTCGAGGATCTCGGACTTCGACTTCGTGCGCTGCAGCTTGAGGGAGAGGACCGCCTCCTTCACCTTGCGCTTGTAGGAGCGCTCCTGGGTGAGGTAGAGGATCTTGACGTACTGCTGGGTGATCGTCGACGCGCCCTGGGTCGAGTTGCCCTTGGCGTTGCTGAACGCCGCGCGCAGGATGCCGCGCGGGTCGATGCCGCTGTCGCTCCAGAAGGTGCGGTTCTCCGCGGCGACGACCGCGTTCTGGAGGTCGTCGGGCATCTCCTTGAGCGAGATCGACTCGCGGTTCTGGGTCGCGAAGCTGCCGACCTCGTCCTTGCCGTTGGCGTAGTAGACGAACGACGTCTGGGTCTCGAAGTCCTTGTTCGGGTCCGGGATGTCGGTCGACCGGTAGAGGTAGACGAACCCGCCGGTGACCAGGAGCAGCCCGACCAGGCCGGCCACGAGCACCCAGCGGGCGAAGCGCCACACCTTCTGCTTGCGGGTGCGGGGTCGCTTGGTCGGCCGGCCCGCCGTCTTCTTGTCGGCTGGCCCGGCGGCCTTGCGCTTACCACTCACGTCACAGGCTCCGCTGGTCAGGGATCACGAATCCTGGTCAGGGTACGGGGGGCGTCCAGAGCGGCCCAAGACGACGCTCCCGTGCCGTTCGCCACGTCCTCGGACGCGCCTCGTCGTGCTCCGTGACAGGTCCATAGTTCGCAACGCGCGGATATATCGCTACGATAGGTCTCATGGCACGTCGCGCAGAGACCATCGAGCTGGCAGTCCTCGGACTGCTGCACGAGGCTCCCATGCACGGCTACGAGCTCCGCAAGCGCCTCAACCTGATGCTCGGGTGGGGTCGGGTGCTCTCCTACGGGTCGCTCTACCCGACCCTGAAGAAGATGCTCCGCGCGTCCCTCATCGAGGAGACGCTCTCGACCAAGACACCGGGCACCCCGGTGTCGAAGCGGCCCCGGATCACCTACCAGGTCACCGAGGCCGGCACGCGAGAGTTCGAGCGCCTGATGTCGGAGGTCGGTCCCACTGCGTGGGAGGACGACAACTTCGACATCCGGTTCGCGTTCTTCTCCTCGACCGACATGGAGATCCGCCTGCGGGTGCTCGAGGGCCGGCGTACCCGGCTCCAGGAGCGCCTCGAGCGGGTCCAGAGCCAGCTGTCACTGACCCAGAAGGAGGTCGACCGCTACGCGGCCGAGCTCCAGCGGCACGGCGTCGAGTCGGTCGAGCGTGAGGTCGAGTGGCTCTCGGGCCTGATCAACGCGGAGCGCAACGGCACGCCTCAGCAGACGTCCACCGCGACGGCCCCCGACACGTTCGGCACGCCGTCCAACCAGCCACCCGCGACCCCCGCGGCTGAGCACACGAAGTGAAGGAAGGAATCCCGATGGGTTCGGTTCGCGTAGCAATCGTGGGAGTCGGCAACTGCGCCAGCTCCCTCGTCCAGGGTGTTGAGTACTACAAGGACGCCGACCCGTCCGGCTCGGTCCCCGGCCTGATGCACGTCGCCTTCGGCGACTACCACGTCAAGGACGTCGAGTTCGTCGCGGCGTTCGACGTCGACGACCTGAAGGTCGGCAAGGACCTCTCCGAGGCCATCAACGCCTCGCAGAACAACACCATCAAGATCGCCGACGTCCCCACCCTGGGTGTCGAGGTCCAGCGCGGCCCGACGCTCGACGGCCTCGGCAAGTACTACCGCCAGACCATCGACGAGTCCGGCGCCGAGCCGGTCGACGTCGTGCAGGTCCTCCGTGACCGCCAGGTCGACGTGATGGTGTCCTACCTCCCGGTGGGCTCCGAGGAGGCCGACAAGTTCTACGCCCAGTGCGCCATCGACGCCGGCGTCGGCTTCGTCAACGCGCTGCCCGTCTTCATCGCCTCCGACCCCGAGTGGGCCAAGAAGTTCGAGGACGCCGGCGTCCCGATCGTCGGCGACGACATCAAGTCGCAGGTCGGCGCCACCATCACGCACCGCGTGATGGCGAAGCTGTTCGAGGACCGCGGCGTGGTGCTGGACCGCACCTACCAGCTCAACGTCGGCGGCAACATGGACTTCAAGAACATGCTCGAGCGCGAGCGCCTGGAGTCCAAGAAGATCTCGAAGACGCAGGCCGTCACGTCCAACCTGACCGGCGAGCTCGCCGGCAAGGTTCACGACAAGAACGTCCACATCGGCCCGTCCGACCACGTCGAGTGGCTCGACGACCGCAAGTGGGCCTACGTCCGCCTCGAGGGTCGCGCCTTCGGCGACGCCCCCCTGAACCTCGAGTACAAGCTCGAGGTCTGGGACTCGCCGAACTCCGCCGGCATCATCATCGACGCGCTCCGCGCCGCGAAGATCGCCAAGGACCGCGGCATCGGTGGCCCGATCATCTCGGCGTCCTCGTACCTCATGAAGTCCCCGCCGGTGCAGCTCCCCGACGACGAGGGTCGCCGCCGCGTCGAGGCCTTCATCGCCGGCGAGGAGTGACCTCGCTCCGCTGAGCACCACGACCCAGACCCGGTCAGGCATTGCCTGGCCGGGTCTCGTCGTACCTGACGGAAGTGTCCTGACCTGGGCGGGATCGCGACCCGTCCGTCAGGTACGACGAGGACGAGCGACCGGCCGGTCCAGACCAGTCATCGGACCCGCTATGTCCGTTCTGACCTGCGGGTACGTGCTCGTCACCACCCGCTGAGGCCGTCGTTGGGGTGGCACCGCGTCGCTACCCGCGACCCTCCCGAGATTGCGCACCCGCCCATGAGCAACCACGTCTGGTCTCGCACCGCAGCGGTCACCACCGCGCTGGTCACCGGCCTTGCCATCGTCCTGGTCGCGCTGCCCGCGGCCACCGCCTCGAACGCCGCGAGCGCCGCCGCCGCACCCGCCGCCGCGGCACCCGCGATCAGCCGGGTCACCGTCGGCGGCCTGGAGGTCGAGAACAGCTTCGTGTCGTCGGTGGGCTGGGTGAAGCCCGGTGACACCTACCCGTCGCGGATCATCCTGCGCAACCCGACCGCGTCCCCCGTGGCAGCCGTCGCGGTCGACGTGGCCGCACCCACCGGCACCACGTTCAGTGCCGCGAGCGCCCCGGCCGGGACCAGCCGGACCCTCGCCGCCGACGAGGTGACGTGGACGGTGCCGGCGGTCCCGGCGGGCGAGACCCGCACGCTGGTCCTGGAGAACGTCGCGGACACGACCACGCAGAACCCCGAGGTCGTCTGGCGCGACATCTCCACCACCGCCGACGTCACGGTCGGCGCGACGACCCAGTCGGCCACCAGCCACGGGCCCAAGGTGATCCCGCCGTCCGACACCTACGACACCGCGCGGTACGGCGACCGGCCGTTCCCGGTCGTCCCGGTGGAGTACCGCGACCGGGCCTACCAGACCGGCCACGACGGCAACTCGCTGGAGTCGGTGATCAACGACCCCGACAACGCAGGCTCGACGTACAACCTCTACCAGGAGATGTCGCTCGGTCAGCTCTTCCCCGAGGGCACCGTCCCGTCGGCCGGCATCGCGAGCAAGGACTTCACCTACGGTCCCGGCTTCGACTTCAGCCAGGTCCAGCTCGGCCAGACCTGCGCCGGTGGCCTGACCCAGACCGGCGGCGTCCCGGCGCCCGGCACGGTCGGCGGCCTGACCTACACCGAGCGGATCACCGACGGCGTCTACAACCTGCCCGGCAACACCGCCTACTACGGCGCGGACGCCAACGGCTCCGCGATCATCGGCTCGCTCGCCGGCGTCGGCGCGCTCCAGAACATCGACTCGGGCTGCGGCTCCGCCGGCAAGCTCGTGTACGACGCCGCCGCGATCGCCGACCCGGAGATCGACTACTCCGACTACGACACGGACAAGGACGGCGTCGTCGACTTCTTCATGGCGGTCTTCGCCGGCTGTGGTGGCAACGGCTCCTCGCAGCTGTCGGTCGCCGGGTGCGACTACACCGGCCTGCCCTACGACAACGTGTGGCCGCACTCCTCGTCGCTGGAGTACTACTACTCCGACCCGGTCACCGGGCTCGCCGGCTACACGACCGACGACCAGCTCAAGGACCTCGAGGGCCGGCCGCTCTGGTACACCGACGACAGCTACGGCGACATGACGACCACCGACACCGGCGACGCGCTCAAGGTGTTCGTCCGGGTCGGCCCCTACAACGTGAACCCCGAGACCGCGATCGACAAGGCGTCGGTGATCTCCCACGAGTACGGCCACTCGCTCGGCCTCCCGGACTTCTACTCCACCGGCAGCCGCGAGACGTACGGCGACTGGAACCTGATGGCCACCGACAAGTCGCAGGACATGGACGCCTTCTCCCGCCAGGAGCTCGGCTGGGTCGTCCCGCAGGTCCTCGACGCGAGCACGACGGTCTCCGGCATCACCGACTCCAAGCAGGACACGGGCGCCATCACCTGGCAGCGCCCGGACGGCACGCCGTACACGCTGACCAACGGTCCGGACGGGACCGTGCACAACTCGGAGATGTTCGTCGCCAAGCTCCCCGGCCGGCAGCTGCTCGACCCGGCGACCTTCGACACCGGCGACACCGCGACCAAGTCACACGCCTGGTGGTCGGGGTCGGGCAACGACTTCGGCTGCGCGCCCACCGGCGGGCACAACCTCGACGTGTCCATCCCCCAGCTGGCCAGCCTGCCGCCCGGCAGCACGGTCAAGCTCTCCTTCAAGTCCGACTGGGACATCGAGTGGGACTTCGACTACGGCTTCGTGCTGACGACCACCGACGGCGGTGACACCTACACCTCGCACGCCTCGGAGAACGGCTACACGTCGTCCAACACCGACCCGCTCGCCGGCAACCCGAACCAGAACACCTGCCAGGCGACGTACGACAACGGCCTCACCGGCACGAGCGGCTCGTACGCCGCTGGCACCGAGGTCACCGATCGCAAGCTGGGCAACACGCCGGCCGGCGTCTTCGTCGAGGACAGCTACGACATCAGCGACCTCGCCGGTGCCGCGAACGGCGCGCTCCGGTTCAGCTACGCCACCGACCCGGGCCTGGCCCGGCCGGGTTGGTTCATCGACGACCTCACGGTCACCGCGACGACCCCGTCCGGCGACCAGGTCCTGCTCGACACCGACCTCGAGTCGGACGGCGGCCCGGATGACCCGCGGATCTTCAACGGCGGGTGCCGCGAGGACCTGTCCACGGCGCAGCAGTGCACCCAGGGCTGGAAGTACCTCCAGGCCGGTGCCGAGTCGCCGCAGGACCACGCCTACTACCTCGAGATGCGCGACCGCTCCGGCTTCGACCTCGACGGCCACGGCCAGATCGACCGCGACCCGATCGGGTGGCAGGCGGGGCTCTACCTGTCCTACACCGACGAGGCGCACGGCTACGGCAACGCCGGCACCGACGACCCGCCGGCGCAGTCCCCGCTCGACTCCACCCCGGAGCCGGGCTCGGCGACGCCCGACCTCAACGACGCGGCGTTCACCGCGGCGGCCGGACGCTCGTCGTACTCCGACGCCTCGACCAGCCCGCACGTCGACAACTACGCCGACCCGTCCACCGCCTCCGGCAACTGGGAGTTCGGCTACGACTGCCTCGGCTTCGACGTGCAGTCGATGACGGGCAACGCCGACGGTCCGGCGACCTCGGACGGCGACCTGACCGGCTCCGTCGCATTCACGATGGGCGACGGCTGCGGTGCCTTCGACTACGGCTACCTCCCGGTGAGCGCCCCGGCCAACACTGCGCCGACCGCCGACGCGACGGCGACTCCCACCGCTCCCACCACGGCCACCGAGGTCACGCTCAACGGGACGGGCAGCACCGACGCGGAGACCCCCGGCAACCTCGACTACACCTGGGACTTCGGTGACGGCGGCGCCGCCAAGGACGCCACCGGCCCGGTCGCGCACCACACCTTCGGCACGGCCGGGACGTACGACGTGAGCCTGTTGGTCACCGACCCGTCCGGCGCGACCGACACCGACACGGTCGCCGTCACGGTCACCAAGGCGGCGACCACGCCGCCGCCGTCGGCCAGGGCGACCACCGTCGGGTGCGCCTCCTCGAAGGTGAAGCGGACCGGCAGCTGGCGCGTGGTCAAGGCGAGGTCGGCCCCGGGCGGCAGCTACTGCGACAACCTCGGCAAGCGGAAGGGCAAGGACACGATGCGGCTCGCCTTCACCGGTCCGAGGCTCGACCTCTTCTTCGGCCACGGCATGAAGGGCGGTCGCGCGGCGGTCGTCGTCGACGGCAAGCGGGTCGGCACCCTGAGCTTCGCGGGCAAGCGCCGCAAGCCGTCGATCTCGTTCCACCGCAGGCTCACCGGGCTCGGCGCCGGCAAGCACACCGTGCGGCTGGTCGTGACGAAGGGACGCGCGTACGTCGACCGCTTCGTGTTCTAGCGACTAGCCACGCGGACCGTGCGTCGACAGCCAGAGCACCGGCCCGCTCAGCTCGCCCGCGTCGTCGAGGTCGCGGATCGCCGCGAGCGCCTTGCCGCTGTAGACCGGCTCCACGCTGAGCCCGATCGCGGTGGCCCGGGCGACCTCGGCGGTCCCGGCCGGCGTGGGGACGCCGTACCCGCCGCCGAGCCAGACCCGCGGCAGGTCGAGGTCCGCTGCCGTCACCGTCGGCACGTCGTGGAGTCCGGCCTTCCTGAGCACCGCCCCGGCACGACCGGCCAGTCGTGCGACGCTCTCCGGGTCGAGGCGGAGCAGGTCGTTGACCACGATGCCGAGGACCTGCGTGCGCAGCCCGGCGAGCCGCAGCCCGAGCGCCAGCCCGGCGGCCGTGCCACCGGACCCGACCGGGACGACGACCACGGCCGGCTCTGGGAGCGCCCGCGCGGCCACCTGGTCGGCAATCTCGAGGGCGACGTCGACGTACGCCAGGGCGCCGACGGGGTGGGAGCCACCGGCGGGGACGTACCAGGGCCGGTAGCGCGCCATCAGGTACGGCGCCGCCAGCCGCAGCCGGACGCTCGACGAGTAGCGGTGCAGCACGGCGCCCGACCGCTCCAACCGACGCAGCTGCTCACGCACGTGGTCGTCGACCGGCTGGTCCACCAGCCCGAGCACCGTTCGCACGCCGTGGTCGCCGCCGTAGAGCGCGCACGCCAGGCCCCAGTGCGTTCCGATGCCGCCGACCGTCAGGATCGTCGAGCTGCCGCGCCGCTGGGCCTCCCCGAGGATCCATTCCAGCTTGCGGACCTTGTTGCCGCCCCATTTGCCGTCGCCGTACGCCGACTCGTCCTTGACCCACACGTCCGTGCGGTACTCGAGGTCGAGGCGGCGGACCGGCGTCGGTGCCGTGCCGAGAGGAACACGGGGCAGGTCGACGAGGTCGGCGAGCCGGGTCACTTCTGGGGGCGCTCCGCCCACCAGGCGAGCAGCGCGGCCGTGGCCGCCTCCTCGCTCTGCGGGCCGTGGTCCATCCGCTGCTCGAGGAGGAACTTGTAGGCCTCGCCCACCTCGCGACCGGCGCCGATCCCGAGGATCTCCATGATCTGGTTGCCGTCCAGGTCGGGTCGGATCGAGGCCAGCTCCTCCTGCTCCGAGAGCCTCTCGATCCGCGCCTCGAGGTCGTCGTAGGTCCGCTGGAGCCGCTCGGCCTTCTTGCGGTTGCGCGTCGTCGAGTCGGCGCGGGTCAGGATGTGCAGGCGCTCGAGCTGGTCGCCGGCGTCGCGCACGTAGCGGCGTACGGCGGAGTCGGTCCACTCGCCCGACCCGTAGCCGTGGAAGCGCAGGTGCAGCTCGACCAGCTCGCTGACCGCGTCGATCTCCTCGTTGGAGAAGCGCAGCGCCTTCATCCGCTTGCGGGTCAGCTTGGCGCCGACCACGTCGTGGTGGTGGAACGTGACGGTGCCGTCGTCGAGGAACCGACGCGTCCGCGGCTTGCCGACGTCGTGCATGAGCGCCGCGAACCGGGACACGAAGTCGGGGCCCCCGCCGGGCAGCCGGTCCTCGAGGTCGATCGCCTGCTCCAGCACGGTCAGCGTGTGCTGGTAGACGTCCTTGTGCCGGTGGTGCTCGTCGCGCTCCAGCGCCAGCGCCGGGAGCTCGGGCAGCACGATCTCGGCGAGCCCGGTCTCGACGAGCAGGGTCAGGCCCAGCCGGGGGTACGGCGCGCACACCAGCTTGACCAGCTCGTCGCGCACCCGCTCGGCGGAGATGATCTCGATCCGTCCGGCCATCGCCCGCATCGCCTCGACGACGGCCGGGTCGACGCTGAAGCCGAGCTGCGCGGCGAAGCGCGCCGCGCGCATCATCCGCAGCGGGTCGTCGGAGAAGGAGTCCTCCGGCCGGCCGGGCGTCCGCAGCACCCGGTGCGCGAGGTCGACCACGCCGCCGTACGGGTCCTCGATCTCGCGGCCCGGCAGCCGCACCGCCATCGCGTTCACCGTGAAGTCGCGGCGGCCGAGGTCGCCGCCGAGCGTGTCGCCGAAGTCGACGTCCGGCTTGCGCGAGGACGGGTCGTAGGCCTCCGAGCGGTACGTCGTGATCTCGACCTGCCACTCGCCCTTGCGGCACCCGATCGTCCCGAACGCGCGGCCCATGTCCCAGATCGCGTCGGCCCAGCCCTTCAGCAGCCGCTCGGTCTGCTCGGGTCGTGCCGAGGTCGTGAAGTCGAGGTCGTTGTGGTGGCGCCCGAGCATCGCGTCGCGCACCGGCCCGCCGACCAGCGCCAGCTCGTGACCGGCCTCCGCGAACCGCCGGCCGAGGTCGTCGATGACCGGGGCGATCCGGTCCAGCTCGGTCGTGACGGAACGCTGGACCTCGGCGATCTGCAGAGGCGGGAGCAGGGCGTCAGGCACGGGAGTTGAGTCTAGGCGCTGCGGGCCCGGGGGCCCGATTCGCACAGGAGCGGCCAGTAGAGTCGGCCCGTGCCACGCCCGTCGCTGTTGTCTGCCCTCGTGGCGACGGCGTTCGCGGCCGTGCTGCTGGCGCCGGTCGGCGCCCCCGCGGCCGAGGCGCACGCCACGGCCCGACATCACGCAGCCGCCGAGGGACCGCTCGCGATCACCATCGACAAGCTGACCCCGTCCGCGCTGCCCAAGACCGGCCCGATCCGGGTGAGCGGATTCGTCACCAACGTGGACGACCAGACCTGGACGGACATCAACCTCTACCCGTTCATCTCCTCGGACCCGATCACCAGCACGGCCGAGCTCGCCGAGGAGGCCGACACCGACCCGGACGCGGACGTCGGCCAGCGGATCACCGAACCCGGTCCCTACCGCACGATCGACGAGCTCGCGCCCGGCGACACCGTGCAGTACTCGTTCTCCGTGCCCCGGCGTCGCATCGAGGCCAGCGCGCCCGGCGTCTACTGGTTCGGCGTGCACGCGCTGGGCACCTCCGACGAGGGTCGGGTGGACGGCGCCGACGGCCGGGCCCGCACGTTCCTGCCGCTCGTGCCGGCCAGCACCACGAAGACCGTCGACACCGCCCTGGTGCTGCCGATCCGCCACGTCGTGCGCCACGACCCGGACGGCCGGATCTCCGACCTGTCCGACTGGACGCGGGCGCTCTCGGACGGCGGGCGCCTCCGCGCGCTCACCGAGCTCGGCATCGCCGCGGGCGACCGCCCGCTGACGTGGCTGGTCGACCCGGCGGTCACCGACGCCGTCAGCGCGATCACCAACGGCAACCCGGCCCGGTCCCTCGCCCCGACCATCGACCCCGACGCACCGGACGACGAGGAGTCCGCGAGCCCGTCCGCCGACCCGTCGGAGGAGCCGAGCGAGGAGCCCGGCGCGTCGGCCGACGACGGCAGCAGCGACGACGAGCCGGAGGATGCCGACCTCGCGGCGGCCACCGTAGCCGGCTCGGAGTGGCTCGACCGGCTGCACACCGGGCTCGAGGGCAGCGAGATCCTCGGCCTGCCGTACGGCGACCTCGACGTCTCCGCCGCGGCCACCCACAGCCCCGCGACGTACGCCGACGCGCGCGACCGCACCGGCAGCGAGCTCGCACCCTGGGGACTGCCGGTCTCCCCCGCCGTCGCCGCACCCTCCGGCTACCTGTCCCCGGCCGCGATCGAGATGACCGAGCCGGGCACCCAGGTCGTCGTCGACGACAAGATGTTCCGCGGCCGAGCCCCGTCCGTGGCGGACGCAGACGGTCACACGCTGGTCGTGGCCTCGTCGGAGGCGGCAACGGGCGGCCCCGGCCCCGACGACCCGATGTCGCTCGTCAACGTCCGGCAGCGGATCGTCAGCGAGGCGGCGCTCCGGCTGCTCAGCCGCGACCAGCCGCCCCTCGTCGTGATGCTGCCGACGGCGTGGGCGCCGTCCTCCAGCGCCGGCTTCTTCGACGGGCTCGACCTCCCCTGGCTGCACCTGACGACGGTCAACGCGATCTCCGCCCAGGGCGGCCGCTCCGTCGACCCCGACCGGCTGGTCTACCCGGAGGCGCAGAGCAACGGGGAGCTGGAGGCCATCGACTTCTCCTCGGCATCGGCCCTGACCCGGGCGGGCGACACGCTCCAGAACCTGCTGACGCTCAACGACCAGGTCGGCGGCGTGGTCAGCGACGAGGCGATGACCGACCTCTCCTACGGCAACCGCCGCCTGCCCGTCGTGAGCCGTACGTCGGCGGCGCGCTCGCGCTTCTGGATCGACCAGCGGCTGGGCGCCGTCGAGGTGACCGCACCGAAGGCGGTCATCCTCTCGAGCGGCAGCGGCCGCTTCTCGGCGACCCTCACGAACACGCTCGACGAGCCGGTCACCGTACGGCTCTCGGCCGTCACCGACCCACTGCTGCGCATCTCGGTGCCCGACGCCGACATACAGATCGGGCCCGGCAGCCGGACCAGCATCCTGCTCAACGCCTCCTCTCGCGCGGCCGGGGTCCGCAACGCCACCCTGCTGCTGACCGACACCGACGGCACCCCCCTCGGGTCGTCGGACTCGCTGCCGATCCGGTCCAACCGGGTGAGCAGCGTGATCTGGCTGATCCTCGGCACCGGCGTGGCCCTGCTCTTCGGCACCATCCTGGTCCGGCTCTTCCGCCGGATCCGTGCCGCGGCCAGGTCGTGATCAGGTCGTGAGCGCGTTCGACGACGAGCGGCCCGAGGACGAGCGCGAGCGCGTCCTCGCCAACAGCGCCGTGATGGCGGTCGGCACCGTCTTCTCCCGCGCCAGCGGCTTCATCCGCTCGGCCCTGCTGGTCGCAGCGCTCGGCGGCTCGCTGCACGCCGACCTGTTCAACATCGCCAACACGATCCCGAACATGCTCTACATCCTGCTGGCGGGCGGCGTGGTCAACGCCGTGCTCGTGCCCCAGCTGGTGCGGACCATGAAGCAGGACCCCGACGGCGGCGACGCCTACGCCAACCGGATCATCACCCTGGCCGGGCTCTTCCTCGGGCTCGTCACCGTGCTGCTCGTCGTCGCCGCACCGTGGGTGATGTCGGTCTTCCTGGACCCGGCGTTCGGACGCGACTGCCTGCGCGACCAGCGCGACTCGATCATCGACTTCGCCCGGCTGTGCCTGCCGCAGGTCTTCTTCTACGGGATGTACGTGCTGATCGGGCAGGTGCTCAACGCCCGCGGCAGGTTCGGCCCGATGATGTGGGCGCCGATCGCCAACAACGCGATCTCCGTCGTCGTGCTGGTGATCTACCTGGTCGTCTTCGGCCCGGCCAGCGGCCTGGAGCTCTTCGGTGCCTTCACCCCCGGGCAGGAGCTGCTCCTCGGGCTGGGTGCGACCGCCGGCATCGCCGCGCAGTTCCTGATCCTGGTGCCCTACCTGCGCGCGACCGGCTTCCACTACCGGCCCCGCTTCGACTTCATCGGCACCGGCCTGGCCCGGACGTTCCAGCTCGGCGTCTGGACGGTCCTCTTCGTGATCGTCAACCAGGTCGCCTACACGGTCGTGGTCCGGCTGGCGTCGAGCGGCACCTCGGCGATCGCCTGCGACGGCGCGAGCGCGGGCAGCGCGACGGGCTACACCGTCTACTCGATGACGTTCCTGATCATCATGGTCCCGCACTCGATCATCACCGTCTCGCTGGCGACCGCGATCCTACCGAGGCTCGCGGCGCGCGCCGCCGACGGCGACCTCGGGGCGATGTCGCGCTCCCTGTCGTCGACGATGCGCAGCGCGCTGGCGCTCGTCATCCCGTTCGCCGCGCTGCTGCCGGTGGTCGCGACCGACTCGGCCCACCTGCTCTGGGGGTACGGCGCGGGGCGTGACGACTACGACCTCTTCGCGCCGCCGCTCGCGCTGTTCGGCATCGGACTGGTCTTCTTCACCATCCACTACCTGGTGCTCCGCGGCTTCTACGCCCTCGAGCGCAACGCGCAGGTCTTCTGGATCCAGTGCGTCGTGGCGGTCGTCAACATCGTCGCCGCCATCGCGCTGGTGCACGGCGTCGACGAGCTCGGCACGGCCTCCGCCCTGGTGCTCGCGTACGCCGCTGCGTACGCCGCCGGCGCGACGCTCTCCTACGCGATGCTCGCCCGGCGGGTCGGCGGCCTGGAGACCGCGACCCTGCTCCGCTTCCTGCTGCGGCTTGCGGTCGCGACCGGGCTGGCCGTCGCGGCGGCGGGCGGCTCGTCGTACCTCCTCCACGAGGTGCTCGACAGCGGCAGCTGGGTCGCGGCCGCGCTGACGCTGGTCGTCGCCGGCCTCGCGGGCGGCCTGGTGCTGGTGGGCACCGCCCGCACGCTCCGGCTCACCGAGCTCACCTCGATCATCGACACACTAGCCCGCCGGCTGCCCCTCCCACGAAGGCACTGACGGCGCCCTACGATGGCCCTGGGCCACCGGAGCGACGGTCAAGTCCCGTGAATCCGACGAGGGGAGCTGAGTGCCGAGCTCGATCCGGCCGGGCGACGTGCTCGCCGACCGGTACCGACTGGTCGACCTGCTCACCGAGAGCGGGGGCGGCCGGTTCTGGCGAGCCCACGACCGGGTCCTCGAGCGCCACGTCGCCCTCCACGTCATCGCCGAGGACGACGAGCGGGCCGCGGCGCTCCTCGAGGCCGCCCGCCGTTCCGCCACCATCCACGACCGGCGGCTGCTGCGGGTGCTGGACGCCGACAAGGCCGACGGCCTCTGCTACGTCATCAACGAGTGGGGCTCGGGCGACTCGCTCGACATCATGCTCGCGTCCGGTCCCCTGGGTCCGCGTCGCGCCGCCTGGCTGGTCTCCGAGGTCGCCGGCGCGGTCGCCGCAGGACACGAGCTCGGCGTCTGCCACGGGCGGCTGATCCCCGAGAACGTCCTCGTCGACAGCACCGGCGCCGTACGCCTGATCGGGTACGCCGTGGACGCGGCCATGCACGGGCTGCCCCCCGGCCGGGTCTCGACCGACGTCGCCGACCTCGGCGGCCTCCTCTACAGCGCCCTGACCGGCAAGTGGCCCGGCGTCTCCTCCTCCGCCCTGGTCGACGCCCCGCTCGAGCAGGGACGCGTGCTGCGGCCGCGGCAGGTCCGCGCCGGCATCCCGCGCCCGCTGGACACCCTGTGCGACGAGGTGGTCAACCCCTACTCCGGGCCGGCCGGCGCCCGGCTCCGCGAGGTCCACGACGTCGCGTCGGCCCAGGGCATCGCCGACTACCTCTCCGTCTTCGTCGGCGACCCGGCCGGGCTGGTCGAGGCCGAGGCCGCCGCCGGGCACCGGGAGGACACCGAGATCGTGGTGCTCCCGGCGATCCCCGACCCGCCCGTGCGGGACGCCGCGCCGGCACCACCGCCGCCTCCTCCGCCGCCCGAGCCGGAACCGGAGCCGGAGCCCGAGCCGGAGCCGGAGCCGGAACCCGTCGAGCTGCCGACCCAGGCCGGGCTCCCGATCTTCGACGACGAGACCGACGACGTGTCCTGGCTGGACGCGCCCGGCGAGGCGGCCCCGCCCCCGCCGCCGTTCGAGGAACCCCCGGAGCGCCCGCTCTTCGCGCCCGCACCGGCGAGCGGCGCACCCGCCCGCACGCCGCGGCCCGGCGCCCGCCCCGCTCCCTCCCCCGAGCCGGCCCCGCCGGTCGCGGCCGCGGCGGTGGCCGGTCGCGGCGGTTTCTGGCCCTGGGACACCGGCACCGGGACGATCCCGGCGACCGACGGGCCGGACGAGGAGGTGCCGGGCCGGAGCTGGCTGCGCCTCGCCGCCGTGATCGCGGTCGCCGTGCTGCTGCTGGTCGCCGTGGTCGTCGCCTACAACCTCGGTCGCGGTCGTACGCCGCTCGGCGCGGTGCCGGACGACAGCGACCCCACCACGCCGGCGGCGACCGGCAAGCCCTCGACCTCCGCGTCCGCCGGACCCATCACCGGCGTCCGCGCGACCGACTTCGACCCCGAGGGCGACCCGCCCGAGGAGTACCCCGAGCTCGCCCCGCTGGCCGTCGACGGCGACCCGGCCACGTCGTGGCACACCATGGACTACAAGCAGAACTTCGGGCCCGGCGGGCTCAAGTCGGGCGTGGGCCTGCTGCTCGACCTCGACTCGGTGCAGGACGTGTCGTCGGTCGACGTCACGGTGGGCGGCGGTGCCACCGGGGTCTCGCTCTACCTCGCCGACACCGCACCCACCTCGGTCGACGGGCTCACCCCGGCGGCGACCGCGACCGTGACCGGCACCCAGCCCATCACGCTGGACCAGCCGGTGCAGGGCCGCTACCTCGTGGTCTGGCTGACCTCGGTGCCCACGGTCGGTTCCGACTTCCGCGGCGAGGTCGCCGAGGTGACGGTGCGCGGATGAGCGCCGTCGACGGGTCCGACGACGGGCCCACCGACGCGGAGCTGCTCGCCGCCCACGTCGCCGGCGACCGGGACGCGTTCGGGTTGCTGTTCGCGCGGCACCGCGACCGGCTCTGGGCGGTCGCGCTGCGCACGACGGGCAACCGCGAGGACGCGGCGGACGGTCTCCAGGACGGCATGGTCGCGGCGTACCGACGTGCGGGCACGTTCCGGGGCGACGCGGCGGTCACCACCTGGCTGCACCGGGTCGTCGTCAACGCGTGCCTCGACCGCCTGCGGGCCGCCAAGGTACGCCGTACCGACGCGCTGCCCGACGACCTGGACGACGGCGACCGCGGATCCCTCCGCTCCGCCACCGACGAGACGACCGACCCCGCCGACCACGCCGCTCGCACGGAGCGACGCACGCTGGTCCTCGACGCGCTCCGGACCCTGCCCGACGAGCAGCGCGCGGCGCTGGTGCTGGTCGACATGGAGGGCTACCCGGTCGCGGAGGCCGCGCAGGTCCTTGACTGCGCCGTCGGGACCGTGAAGTCGCGCTGCTCGCGCGGTCGGGCCCGGCTGGCCGAGCTGCTCGCGCCGCTCCTGGACCCCGCCGAGCGTGACCCGCACGACACGCCCGCACGGAACCCGCTCCCACCGTCGCCCGTCGAACCCACGGACGCACCGCGCGGCCCACCACCCGTCGTGGATCGTTGACCCACGACCCACGACCCACGACCCCCACTCCCACCGCCGAGGAGGTGAACACCTGTGTCCGACCCCGACCTGACCCCCGAGGAGCAGCAGGTACGCCGGCTCCTCGCCGACGCACGCCACGACCAGCCGCTGCCCGACGACGTGGCCGCCCGGCTCGACGGGGTGCTCGCCGACCTCGGCGCGGAGGCGACGGAGACGGGCCCCGTCGTCGACCTGGCGGCCCGCCGGCGACGACATGTCGCCCGCAACGTGCTCGTCGCCGCCGCGGCCGTCGTGGTCGTCGGCGTCGGGATCAGCCGGGTCGACCTCGGCGCTTCGGGCGACGCCGACTCCGGCAGCGCCGATTCGTCCGCGCTCCAGGAGCGCGACGACGCCGGCGGGGAGGCCGCCGCACCCAGCGCCGCGGCTGACGGCCGGGTTCTCCGGCTGACGTCGGAGGACTTCGACAGCAAGCTCGACCGGCTGGGCGCCGGCCCGGAGCTCGCGGCGCTCGCCGAGCGCGCCCAGGACCAGGTCGACGGCGGCCTGAACAGCTACTCCAGCCTCGACGCTCCGGCTGGCTGGTGCAACGACCCCGCGTGGGGGCGGGGGCTGCGCATCGCCGTCCGGTACGACGGGCAGCCCGGCGTCCTGGTGCTCCGACGGCCCTCGGGAGGCTCCCGCGACGCGGACCTCTTCCTCTGCGGCGAGACCACGCCCACCCGCTCGACCACCGTCCCTGCGGGCTGAGTCCCGGTCCGCCCCGGACCCGGGAAGTTTCCTCGCCTACGATCGGTTCTACTGGTCGCAGACCCACTCGTCCCGAGGAGACCCACACTCCATGTCCGACACCGTTCGTGACGTCATCGTCATCGGCTCCGGCCCGTCCGGCTACACCGCCGGGCTCTACACCGCCCGCGCCAACCTGAACCCGCTCGTCTTCGAGGGCTCGGTGACGGCCGGCGGTGCGCTGATGAACACCACCGAGGTCGAGAACTTCCCCGGCTTCCGCGACGGCATCATGGGTCCGGCCCTGATGGACGAGATGCGGGCCCAGGCCGAGCGCTTCGGTGCCGAGCTGGTCGCCGACGACGTCGTCGAGGTCGACCTGACCGGCGACGTGAAGATCGTGAAGACCGCGACCGACACCTACCAGGCCCGCGCCGTGATCCTCGCGATGGGTTCGGGCTACAAGAAGCTCGAGCTGCCGCGCGAGGACGAGCTCTCCGGCCGCGGCGTCTCGTGGTGCGCGACCTGCGACGGCTTCTTCTTCCGCGACCAGCACATCGCCGTGGTCGGCGGCGGCGACTCCGCCATCGAGGAGGCGACCTTCCTCACCCGCTTCGGCTCCAAGGTCTCCCTGATCGTGCGCCGCGACGAGCTGCGCGCCTCGAAGATCATGCAGGAGCGCGCGTTCGCCGACCCGAAGCTCGAGATCATCTGGAACTCCAAGGTCCAGGAGATCAACGGTGCCGACCGTCTCGAGTCGCTGACCCTCGAGGACACCGTCACGGGCGCGACCAGCAACCTGCCCGCGACCGGCCTCTTCATCGCCATCGGCCACGACCCGCGCTCGGAGCTGCTGCCCGGCCAGGTCGACCTCGACGACAACGGCTACGTGCTCGTGGAGCACCCGTCCACGGGGACCAACCTGCCGGGTGTGTTCGCGGCCGGTGACCTGGTCGACCACCACTACCGACAGGCCATCACGGCCGCCGGCACCGGCTGCGCAGCGGCCCTCGACGCCGAGCGTTACCTGGCCGAGCTGGACCACGTCGCGTCCTCACCGCAGGACGCCCAGGACCGCGCGGACGCGGAGCTCGTCGCAGGCGCCTGATCGCTGCGGAGCGGCGGGGAACATCGGGCCCCACCGTGGTGTTGAGTGTGATCAGACCTCTGTGTTCACCTAGAAGGGAATCAATCCGTGGGCAACATCAGTGCCGTGACCGACGCCGAGTTCGAGGCGCAGGTCCTCAAGTCCGACAAGCCGGTCCTCGTGGACTTCTGGGCGGAGTGGTGCGGCCCGTGCCGCCAGGTCGCCCCGATCCTCGACGAGATCGCGACCGCCCACGGTGACAAGGTCACCTTCTTCAAGATGAACGTGGACGAGAACCCGGTCACGCCGTCGTCGTACCGGGTCACCGGCATCCCGACCATCAACGTCTACCAGGGCGGCGAGGTCGTGAAGAGCATCGTCGGCGCCCGCCCCAAGGCGAAGCTGCTCGACGAGCTCTCGGAGTTCATTGCCTGACCCGATCAGCTCTCTCGCGAGGCCCGCGTCGCTTTCGGCGCCGGGCCTCGTGCTGATTTCGGGCGCATCGCGCCGAGGACCCGGCCGAACGCCGACTCGAACTCGTCACGCCAGCTCACGGCGGAGCGCAGCTCCATCCGCATCCGCGGCGCCAAGGGATGCGGTCGGTAGGTCTTGAAGCCGACGCTGCCCAGGAACTCCACCGGCAGCAGGCAGCGTCCGCCGCGGCCGGCCGGGTCGCCGAAGGCCTCGATCGCGCCCGCGTCGCCGCGTTCGATCAGGTCGCGCGCCATCCCCTGCACGAGCATCCGCCCGAGTCCCCCGCCGCGGTACGCCGGCTCGACGTGCACGGTCGTCAGCAGCACCGCGTCGGCCGACACCGGCGCCGTCGGGAAGGCCGCAGCGCCGGGCACGAACGCCTCCGGCGCGTAGACGGCGTACGCCGCCGGGACGTCGTCGACCAGCACCACGCGGCCGCAGGACCCCCATTCCCGCAGGACTTCCGAGACCCAGGCGTCCTTCTCGGGGCAGGCGTCGGCGACCCGGTCGCGGCGTACGGGGTCGAGCTCCCAGAAGAGGCAGGAGCGGCAGGGCGCGTCGAACTGCTCGAGATGATCGAGCGTCAGCCGGACGACCTTGCGCGACATCACACCTCCGACGGATGAAACCCCGAGACCATCGTAGGCACCGGCCTGTCAGGATGGCGGGGTGCGCAAGATCCGACAGAGCCGCAAGCTGCAGAACGTCCGCTACGACGTGCGGGGTCCGATCCTGCTCGAGGCACAGCGCCTGGAGGCCGAGGGCCACCACATCCTGAAGCTGAACATCGGCAACACCGCACCGTTCGGCTTCGACGCCCCCGAGGCGATCGTGGCCGACATCGTGCACCACCTGCCCGACTCCCAGGGCTACAGCGACAGCCAGGGCATCTACCCGGCCCGCACGGCCGTCGCGCAGTACTACCAGGCGCGCGGCCTGCGCGACGTCAACGTCGACGACGTCTTCATCGGCAACGGCGTCTCCGAGCTCATCTCGATGGTGCTCCAGGCCTTCCTCGACGACGGCAACGAGATCCTGATCCCGGCGCCCGACTACCCGCTGTGGACCGGCGCGGTCACCCTCGCCGGTGGTACGGCGGTGCACTACGAGTGCGACGAGGACAACGACTGGAACCCCGACCTCGCCGACATCGAGGCCAAGATCACCGAGAACACGCACGGCCTCGTGATCATCAACCCCAACAACCCCACGGGTGCCGTCTACAGCGCGGAGGTCGTCAAGGGCCTCGTCGACATCGCCCGGCGCCACGACCTGGTCGTCTTCACCGACGAGATCTACGAGAAGATCATCTTCGACGACGCCGTGCACCACCACGCCGCGACGTACGCCGGCAACGACGTGCTCTGCCTGACGTTCAGCGGGCTCTCCAAGGCCTACCGGGTGTGCGGCTACCGGGCCGGCTGGCTGATGATCTCCGGCCCCAAGGAGCTCGCGGAGGACTTCCTCGAGGGCCTGACCCTGATGGCCAACATGCGGATGTGCGCCAACGTGCCGGCCCAGCACGCGATCCAGACCGCGCTCGGCGGCTACCAGTCGATCGAGGAGCTGATCGTCCCCGGTGGGCGCTTCTACGAGCAGAGCAAGACCGCCAGCCGGCTGCTGAACGAGATCCCCGGCGTCAGCAACGTGGAGCCGCAGGGCTCGCTCTACTGCTTCCCGCGGCTCGACCCCGAGGTCTACCCGATCGAGGACGACGAGGCGTTCGTCATCGAGCTGCTGCGCGCCAAGAAGATCCTGGTGACGCACGGGACCGGCTTCAACTGGCCCCGTCCCGACCACTTCCGGTTGGTGACCCTTCCCGACCTGCACGTCCTCGAGGAGGCGATCGGCCGGATCGCCGACTTCCTCGAGACCCGCCGCTGAGCCGAGGAGCGTCATGCGCGACATCACCTACCCCCCGATCATCGTCGCCGCGAAGACCTCGTTCCGGTTGCTCGGCCAGCGCTTCCAGATGTCGGGGACCGAGCACGTCCCGACCTCGGGCGGCGTGCTGCTCGCGTGCAACCACATCGGCTACGTCGACTTCATCTACGGCGGCCTCGCGGCCAACCCGTCGGGCCGGCTGGTCCGGTTCATGGCCAAGCGCGAGCTGTTCGACCACAAGCTGGTCGGGCCGCTGATGCGTTCGCTGCACCACATCGAGGTCGACCGCGGCGCCGGGGAGGCGTCCTTCCGGACCGCCGTCGACTTCCTGCGCCAGGGTGAGGCGGTCGGCATCTTCCCCGAAGCCACCATCTCCCGGTCCATGGAGCTCAAGGAGTTCAAGACTGGTGCTGTCCGTATTGCGGCCGAGGCCGGGGTCCCGCTCGTCCCGGTGACGATGTGGGGCACCCAGCGGATGATGACCAAGGACCACCCGCGCGACTTCTCCCGCGGCAAGACGATCTCGATCAGCGTCGGTGCCCCGCTGCACCCCACGGGCGCGGACCCGGTCGCCGAGACCGCCGCGCTGCGCGCCGCCATGACCGAGCTGCTGGACCGCACCATCCGCGACTACCCCGCCGACGAGCAGCCGCCCGGCTCCTGGTGGCTGCCCGCGTCGTACGGCGGGAGCGCGCCGACGCCCGAGGAGGCACTGCGCCTCGACGAGGAGGAGCGGCGCCGACGAGCCGAGCGAAAGGCCAACAAGTCGACAAAGTGACTTGTTGGCTTATTGCTTCAGTGACTTATGGCTGAAGCGGTTCGTCGCTAGATCGGGCGGTCGGCACGGTTGCGCGGATCCATGATGTCGACGATGCGCTGCAGGTCGTCGATCGAGCCGAACTCCACGGTGATCTTGCCCTTGCTGCGCCCGAGGTCGACCTTCACCCGGGTCTCGAACCGGTCGGAGAGCCGCTCGGCGAGGTCCACGAGCCCGGGCGCCACCGGCTTCTTGCGCACCACCCGCGGGGTCGCCTGGTCGACGTCGCGCATGGCGACGATCTCCTCGAGGGCACGGACGCTGATGCCCTCGGCGATCACCCGAGCCGCGAGCCGGTCCTGGACCTCGGGGTCCTCGATGGCCAGCAGCGAGCGGGCGTGCCCGGCTGACAGCACGCCGGCGGCGACCCGGCGCTGCACGGCCGGGGTCAGCTTGAGCAGACGGAGGGTGTTGCTGATCTGCGGCCGGGAGCGACCGATCCGGCTGGCCAGCTCCTCGTGCGTGCAGCCGAAGTCGTCGAGCATCTGCGCGTAGGCAGCTGCCTCCTCGAGGGGGTTCAGCTGCGAACGGTGCAGGTTCTCCAGGAGCGCATCCCGGAGCATGTCGACGTCGTCGGTCTCCCGGACGATGGCCGGCACCAGCTCCAGGCCGGCCTCCTGGGAGGCCCGCCAGCGCCGCTCCCCCATCACGAGCTCGTACTCCTCCGGCGCGAGCCGTCGTACGACGACGGGCTGGAGCACCCCGATCTCCTTGATCGAGTGCACCAGCTCGGCCATCGCCTCCTCGTCGAAGACCTGCCGCGGCTGCACCCGGTTGGGCTGGATCTGCCCGACCGGGATCTCCGCGAAGTAGGCGCCCGCAACGGGCGCCAGGCCGGCCACGTCGAGCTGCCCGCGGTCCTCGGCCTCCGAGCTGGTGGCGTCGGCGCCGGGCTCGTCGGCCGGTGGACCCGTCGGGATCAGCGAACCCAGGCCGCGGCCCAGTCCTCGACGCTGCGGAGGACGGTTCGCACTCATCTGCTGGCTCCCTGGATGGCGATCTCACGTGCGGCCTCGAGGTAGGAGAGCGCACCCGGCGAACCCGGATCGTAGGTCATCACGGTCTGCCCGTAGGACGGGGCCTCCGAGACGCGGACGGACCGCGGGATGCTGGTCTTGAGCACCTGGTCGCCGAAGTGCTCGCGCACCTCCTCGGCGACGCCCGACGCGAGGCGGGTGCGGGCGTCGTACATCGTGACCAGGATCGTCGACACCTCGAGCCCCTGGTTGAGGTGCGCGCGCACCATCTCGACCGTCTCGAGCAGCTGACCGAGCCCCTCGAGCGCGTAGTACTCGGCCTGGATCGGGATCAGCATCTCGTCCCCGGCCACCAGGGCGTTGAGGGTGAGCAGGCCCAGGGACGGCGGGCAGTCGATGAGGACGTAGTCGAACCGGTCCTCGCCGGCCTCGTCCGCGGTGCCCACCCAGGGGTGACCGTGCACGGCCTTGCGCAGTCGGCTCTCACGGGCGACCACCGACACGAGCTCGATCTCGGCGCCGGCGAGGTCGATGGTGGCCGGCACGGCCCAGAGGTTGTCGACCTCGGGGGACTGGGTCATCACGTCGATGAGCGGCTCGCCGTCGACGAGGGCGTCGTACGTCGAGGGCACACCCCGGCGGTGCTCGACACCGAGGGCGGTGGAGGCGTTCCCCTGCGGATCCAGGTCGATCACCAGGACGCGCTGGCCCAGCTGAGCCAGGGCGGCGGCGACGTTCACGGTCGAGGTCGTCTTGCCGACCCCACCCTTCTGGTTCGCCACCACGAAGATCCGGGTCTTGCTGGGACGCGTCAGAGGGGGCCGCATCCGGGCGCCCTGGCGGGCCAGCACGATGTGCTCGGCGGCCCGGGCCAGGGGCGTCGCGTGGTCGTCGTCGAAGGTCGGTGCCGCGACCGCGATGTCCTCCGCGGTCCGGACCCGGAACGGCTGACCGGGGGCGTCGGTGCCGGTTTCACGTGAAACATCGGCGTGCGGCGAAACCTGGTCACCCTGTGGAGAACTGGGTGAGGACTGTGGATAATCCCGCTCACCAAGGGTCCCCGACCCGGTGGAAAACTCTGCTCTCGTGGAGTCCTGGGCCCCGGGATCGGCGCTCTCCGTCACGACTTCCGCCTCCGCTTTCCTGTCGACCGACCGCGACCAGCGGTGCCTCGCGCAGCCGGACTCGACGCAAGCGGCCAAGATACCCGGCCCGGGTCCGACCAGGCCACCCGGACGGCCACCGTGGGCGACACCGGCCAGTCCTCACCCAGTACGTGCACCTCCGGCTCGGCGCAGCCCCACCGCTGCAGGTCGGCGCGGGCGCCCTCGATCTCGTCCCCAATCGAGCTGCCCTTCATCGCCACCAGCGCACCGGTCGGTGCCACCAGGGGCATCGACCAGTCGAGCAGCCGGCCCAGGGGGGCGACCGCCCGCGACGTCACCACGTCGAACGTCCGCACACCGTGCAGGGCATCAGCCCGAGCGCGATGCACCTCGACGTTGCTCAGCTGCAGAGCGCCTACGGCCTCCTCCAGGAAGGTGGTGCGCCGCAGCAGCGGTTCGACGAGGGTGATCGTCAGGTCCGGCCGTGCGATCGCCAGCACCAGGCCGGGCAGGCCGGCGCCCGAACCGATGTCGCAGACGCTCGCACCGTCCGGCAGCAGCTCACCGAGGAGCGCGCAGTTCACCAGGTGCCGGTCCCACAGGCGCGGGGCCTCGCGCGGCCCGATCAGGCCGCGCACCACCCCGTCGCTCGCGAGGAGCTCGGCGTACCGCTCCGCGACGGGCAGACGGTCGGACGGAAACGCCCTCCGCGCCACCTCGGGCGTGGAGGGCGTTTCACGTGAAACGTCGGGGTCCATCGTCAGCCCGGCAGCACCACGACGAACCGGCGGGGCTCGGCGCCCTCCGACTCCGACGTCAGGCCGGCGGCGGCAACGGCGTCATGGACGACCTTGCGCTCGAACGGCGTCATCGCCGAGAGCGACAGCGGCTCCCCGGACTCGCGGACCTTGGCGACCGACTCGTCGGCGATCCGGATCAGCTCCTCGCGCTTGCGCGCCCGGAAGCCCGAGATGTCCAGCATCAGCCGGGTCCGCTCACCGGTCTCGCGGTAGACGGCCAGCCGCGTCAGCTCCTGCAGCGCCTCGAGCACCTCGCCGTTGTCGCCCACGAGCTGCGACAGCTCGGCACCGACGATCGACACGGCGGCGCGGTCGCCGTCGACGTCCATGTCCAGGTCACCGTCCAGGTCGGCGATGTCGAGCAGCTCCTCCAGGTAGTCGGCGGCGATGTCGCCCTCCTGCTCGAGCTCCTCCAGGCGGGACGTCCGGGTCTTCGTCGTCCCGTCGCCCTCCACCTGGTCGACCTGCTCGGGGCCGGTCTCGGTCGTCTCGTCGGTCTCGTCACTCATCGGTGCCTCCTTCGGGCTTCGGCTTCGGGGCGGGTCGCTGACCCGGGCTCTGCTTGCGCTGCGCCTTCGACTGCTTCTTCGGCTGCTGCCGGGTCGGCGGGCGCTTCACGTCCTCGACGACGGGCTCGACCACGGTCTCCACGGGCTTGCCGTGCTTCGCGGCCTTCGCCCGGTCACGCTCCGCCTTGGCCGTGGCGGCCGCGGTGCCGGGAGCGGGGTTGTTGCGGATGACGTAGAACTGCTGGCCCATCGTCCACAGGTTCGACGTCGTCCAGTAGAAGAGGACGCCGATCGGGAACGCGATGCCACCGACCGCGAAGACGACGGGGAGCACGTAGAGCAGCAGCTTCTGCTGCTGCGCGTACGGCCCACTCAGGGCGTCGGCCGGCATGTTCTTGCTCATCAGCTGGCGCTGCGTGGTGAACGTCGTCGCGGTCATTGCGACCACCAGCACGGCCGCGAGAATCTGCACCGACAGCAGGCCGTCGGACTTCAGGAACGTCGCCGTGATCGGGATCGTGCCGAACAGCTTCGCGTTGCCGAAGCTCTCGGCCATGTCCTTGGTCAGGAAGGCGATGCCGTCGCCCTGCGCCGCGTGGTGATCGAGCAACCGGAACAGAGCCAGGAAGATCGGCATCTGGATCAGGATCGGCAGGCACGAGGCGAACGGGTTGGTCCCGCTGTCCTTGTAGAGCTTCATCGTCTCCTGGGCGAGACGCTCCCGGTCGTGGCCGTACTTCTTCTGCAGCTCCTTGACCTTGGGCTGGATCAGCTGCATGTTCCGGCTGGACTTGATCTGCTTCACGAACAACGGGATCAGCAGCGCCCGGACGGTCAGGGTGAGGCCGATGATCGCCAGCACCCACGTTCCACCGCCGTCGGGGTCGAGACCCAGGGTGGTGAGCATCCAGTGCCACGCCACCAGGACCGCCGAGATCGCGTAGTACAGCGGCGTCATGATGAGGTGGCCGAGATCGCCTATGGCTCCCACGAATCAGGCTCCTTGCTGGGATGAGTGCGGTGCAACTTCATGGCGGGGCGGGACCGGGTCGTACCCACCGGCGGCCCAAGGATGACAGCGACCCAAGCGACGCACCGCCAACCAGGTGCCCCGGAGGCTCCCGTGGGTCGTCACCGACTCGAGCGCGTACGCCGAGCAGGACGGGTGGTAGCGGCACACCTGGCCGTAGAGCGGGCTGATCAGCAGCCGATAGGTCCGCAGGAACCCGATCAACAGCCACCGCAGCGGGTCGTACCTCACGCGGTCACCTCCGGCTGGACCCGAGCAAGACAACGGCTCAGGTCGGCCGCGAGTTCCCGCGCCGGCGCACCGGCTGAGGCCGGCAGCGCACGGACCACGAGCACAGCAGAGCCCGGGAGCGACGAGACGTGCTCCCGGGCGAGGTGTCGGAGTCGACGTTTCACGCGGTTGCGGACCACGGCATTGCCCACCGCCTTGCTGACCACGAAGCCGATCCGGGGACCGGAGCCGTCGAGCGCGGGGTCCACCTCGACGAGGTGGACCACCACGGTCCGGCTTCCGGCCCGCCGACCGCTGCGCACGGTCTGCCGGAAGGAAGCGCCGTCAGTGAGACGGTTCTCCGACGGCAGCACGTGCCGGCCTGGGGAGGCGGGACGCGGCCGTCAGACCGCGAGGCTCTTGCGGCCCTTGCGGCGGCGCGAGGACAGGATCGAACGACCCGCGCGGGTGCGCATCCGCAGGCGGAAGCCGTGCACCTTGTGACGGCGGCGGTTGTTCGGCTGGTACGTACGCTTGCTCACGAGGTTCTCTCCGTAGTGGTTCAGGGCAGCCACACCGGGCCGGGACGGTCGGTACCGATCACCGACCTCGAGGAGGTCGGATCGCCTTTCGGCTGGCACCGCCCACCCACGACGACGATCCGGTCGGATCAGCTGCTCTTCGTGGACATGCGGCACCGGTCGACACCGGGTGACCGAGCAACGGTACGCGCTGGCATTCCACAGGGTCAAACCCGCGCGGGCCGGTCTCCACGCTACCTGTGGATGACGGGTTGCCCGCAGCCTCCCAACCTTGTTACGTTCCGGAGCACCGGGGTTCCCCGCCGCCCGTGATCCAGAGCTTCCCCGCAGGTCGTGTGACGCCCGCCACATTGGGCGCAATGAGCCTCTGACCTGCGAAAACAGCACGTTCTCCGGATCTGGGATGTGTCTCGGGCCTACTCTCTCCACAGCGAGAGCGTCGGGTTCACAACCTGTGGACAAAGTTGTGGACGCAACTCGGGCACGAGCCTGAAGACCAGCATCAAGAAAGCGGGAGCGGTGGAGCAGCAGACCTCGGACCTCGGCGTCGCCTGGCGGGGCGTGGTCGACGACCTCCAACCGAACCAGCGCGCCTGGCTCAGCGCCAGCGAGCCGGTGACGCTCCACGAGAGCACCGCCATCGTCGCGGTGCCCAACGACTTCACCCGCAACCAGCTCGAGGGCCGGCTGCGCGCGCAGCTCGAGGACGCCCTGAGCCTCCGCTTCGGTCGCGAGATCCGGATCGCCGTCACCGTCAACCCCGCCCTCGAGACGGAGATGACCCCGGCGGCCGTCGAGGAGATCCCAGAGCCACAAAGTGACTTGTCGATAAATCCACAGATGGACACCAATCCGACCGTCAGCGCGCCGCCGCCCGCTCCCGAGCCCGCCGACGTCGGACCGCGACCCACCTCGCTGGAGACGCGGCTCAACCCCAAGTACACGTTCGAGACCTTCGTCATCGGTTCGTCGAACCGCTTCCCGCACGCCGCCGCGGTCGCCGTGGCCGAGGCGCCGGGCAAGGCCTACAACCCGTTGCTCGTGTACGGCGACTCCGGCCTCGGCAAGACCCACCTCCTGCACGCGATCGGCCACTACGTCCGGTCGCTCTACACCTCCGCCCGCGTGCGGTACGTGTCCAGCGAGGAGTTCACCAACGAGTTCATCAACGCGATCCGCGACGACCGTCAGGACCGGTTCAAGCGGCGCTACCGCGACGTCGACGTCCTGCTCATCGACGACATCCAGTTCCTCGAGGGCAAGACCCAGACGCAGGAAGAGTTCTTCCACACCTTCAACACGCTCCACAACGCGAACAAGCAGATCGTCCTCACCTCCGACCGCGCACCGAAGCGGCTGGAGGCGCTCGAGGACCGGCTGCGCAACCGGTTCGAGTGGGGCCTCATCACCGACGTCCAGCCGCCGGACCTCGAGACCCGGATCGCGATCCTGCGCAAGAAGGCCGCGATGGACCGGCTCACCGCGCCGCCGGACGTGCTCGAGTTCATCGCCTCGAAGATCCAGACCAACATCCGCGAGCTCGAGGGTGCGCTGATCCGGGTCACGGCGTTCGCGAACCTGAACCGCCAGGAGGTCGACATGACCCTGGCCGAGATCGTCCTCAAGGACCTGATCCCCGAGGGCGGCGAGCCCGAGATCACCGCGGCGCTGATCATCGCGCAGACCGCGGCGTACTTCGGGCTCTCCATCGAGGAGCTCACCGGTCCCAGCCGCGGCCGGCACCTGGTCATGGCCCGCCAGATCGCGATGTACCTGTGCCGCGAGCTCACCGACCTGTCGCTGCCGAAGATCGGCGCCCAGTTCGGCAACCGCGACCACACGACCGTGATGTACGCCGACCGCAAGATCAACCAGCTGCTCGCCGAGCGCCGCGCGGTCTTCAACCAGGTCAGCGAGCTGACCAACCGGATCAAGCTCCAGGCCCGTCAGTCCTGACCGGTTCGTGTGCTTCCCCGCCTGTGGACGAGGTGTGGGTCGAAATGACATTCACCCGCCTCGCCTGTGGACCGGCTGCTCCACCGGTGTGCACCCCGGCCGTCGCTCCACACCCCACGCCCAGCTCCGCGGTCGCCGTCCACACCCCCTGTGCATCTCGAACTGGGGACCTGACCTGGGACTTCAGGAGTTCTCCACAGTTTCCACCGTTGCTATGACTCCTCCGTACCTCTAGACCTAGAGATCCCCCGTCAACATCCATCCGGGACCCGTCCTGGGGACAAACCCCCAGAATCCCCACCGAACCTCCCGCTCGCTGTGCGTGCATGGCAGGATTCACCTCCCCACCCGTCCGACCCGAAGGACACATCGTGAAGTTCCGCGTCGAGCGCGACGTGCTCGCCGATGCCGTCGCCTGGGCTGCTCGCAGCCTCCCGGTCCGTCCGAGCGTCCCGGTCCTCGCGGGCCTGCTCATCGAGGCGAACGACGACGGGCTGGTGCTGTCCACCTTCGACTACGAGACCTCGGCCCGGGCGACGCTCAACGCCCAGGTGAGCGACGAGGGTCGCGCCCTCGTCAGCGGCCGGCTGCTCGCGGACATCTGCCGAAGCCTCCCCGCCAAGCCGGTCGACATGGTGCTGGACGGTGCGCGCGTCTCGCTGACCTGTGGCTCGGCCCGGTTCAGCCTCCAGACCATGCCGGTCGAGGACTACCCCGCGCTGCCCGACATGCCGGCCGCGACCGGGACCGTCGACAGCGAGGGCTTCGCCCACGCCGTCGCCCAGGCCGTCACCGCCGCCGGCCGTGACGACATGCTTCCCGTGCTCACCGGCGTCCGCATCGAGATCGACGGGTCGACGATCTCGCTGCTGGCCACCGACCGCTTCCGCCTCGCACACCGCGAGCTGGCGTGGAGCCCGCACACCCCCGACGTCTCGGCCGCCGCGCTGGTTCCGGCGCGGGTGCTCGGCGACACCGCCAAGGCGCTGACCGCCGGCGGCGAGGTCACCATCGCGCTGGCGACGACCGGCACGGGTGAGGGCATCATCGGGTTCGAGGGCGATGCCCCCGGCGGCCGCCGTCGTACGACGACCAGGCTCCTGGACGGCGAGTTCCCCAAGGTCCGCAGCCTGTTCCCGGCCGAGCACCTGACGACCGCGCTCGTCGACAAGACCGCGCTCATCGAGTCCGTCCGTCGCGTCTCGCTCGTCGCCGAGCGCAACACCGCCGTGCAGCTCGCGTTCAGCGACGGGGTGCTCACGCTCGACGCCGGCTCGGGCGACGAGGCCCAGGCGTCCGAGTCGATCGAGGCGAGCATCCAGGGCGAGGACATCACCACGGGCTTCAACCCGCAGTTCCTGCTCGACGGGCTCACCGTCATCGACCAGCAGGTCATCGAGCTCGCCTTCACCCAGGCCTCCAAGCCCGTGGTGCTCAGCGGCTCGACGGAGGGCGAGGCGGAGACCGCGTTCCGCTACCTCCTGATGCCGCGCCGACTGTTGTCCTGAGCGACAGGTCCTAGGCTGGGGTCATGGACATCGGACTCGTCGGGCTCGGCAAGATGGGCGGCAACATGCGCACCCGTCTGCGCGACGCCGGCCACACCGTCATCGGCTACGACCGCAACCCGGACCTCGCCGACGCGGACAGTCTCGCCGCGATGGTCGAGCAGCTCCCGTCACCCAAGGTCGTGTGGGTCATGGTGCCCGCGGGCGACCCGACCCGAGGCACCATCGAGGAGCTCGGCGAGCTGCTCGGCGAGGGTGACCTGGTCGTCGACGGCGGCAACTCGAAGTGGACCGACGACCAGCTCAACGCCGAGATGCTGGCGAAGAAGGGCATCGGCTTCGTCGACTGCGGCGTCTCCGGCGGCGTGTGGGGTCTCCAGAACGGCTACGCCCTGATGTGTGGCGGCTCCGACGAGGACGTCGCCAAGGTGCAGCCGGCGCTCGACGCCCTCAAGCCCGAGGAGGGCGGCTTCGTCCACGCGGGCAAGAAGCCCGGTGCCGGCCACTTCGCCAAGATGGTCCACAACGGCATCGAGTACGCCATGATGCAGAGCTACGCCGAAGGTTGGGAGCTGCTCGAGAAGGTCGACCTCGTCGACAACGTCACCGAGGTCTTCGACTCGTGGCGCTCCGGCACGGTGATCCGCTCGTGGCTGCTCGACCTGCTGGTCGCCGCCGTCGAGGAGGACGAGCACCTCGACAAGATCGCCGGGTACGCCGAGGACTCCGGCGAGGGCCGGTGGACCGTCGAGGCCGCGATCGAGAACGCCGTACCGATGAACGTCATCGCCGCCTCGCTCTTCGCGCGCTTCACCTCACGCCAGGACGACAGCCCGGCCATGAAGGCCATCGCCGCGATGCGCAACCAGTTCGGCGGGCACGCCGTCCACACCGAGCCGCCGGCCGGTGGGGACGCGGCCGGCCCAGCCTGACCGTCCCCGTCCGTGTACGTCGCCCACCTCACGCTCCACGACTTCCGGTCCTACGCGACCGCCGACGTCGAGCTGGGGCCCGGGGTCACGGCGTTCATCGGCCGCAACGGCCAGGGCAAGACCAACCTGGTCGAGGCGATCGACTACCTCTCGCGGTTGGCCTCGCACCGGGTCTCCGGCGACGGGCCGCTGGTGCGGTCCGGTGCCGAGCAGGCCGTGGTGCGTGCCGCGGTCGTGCGCGACGGACGCACCGCCGTGCTCGAGGTGGAGATCAACCCGGGCCGCTCCAACCGCGCCCGGGTGAACAGGTCGCCCCTCCCCCGGGCCCGCGAGCTGGTGGGCCTGGTGCGCACCGTCGTCTTCTCCCCCGAGGACCTGACGCTGGTGAAGGGCGACCCGTCCGACCGCCGGAAGTTCCTCGACGACCTCCTCGTGCTGCGCACGCCGCGCCTCGCCGGCGTCCGCTCGGACTACGACCGGATCCTCAAGCAGCGCAACTCCCTGCTGAAGACCGCCGGCGCCGCGCGGCGCGGGTCCTCCAGCCAGGAGGGCGCCCTCTCCACGCTCGGCGTCTGGGACGACCACCTGTCCCGCGTCGGCGCGGAGCTGCTCGCCGAGCGGATCGCCCTGGTCGAGGCGCTGCGGCCGTACGTCGGCAAGGCGTACGAGACCGTGGCCCGCGGCGCGAGCCGCGACGACGCGGACCTCGAGTACCGCCCGTCGTTCGACCTCGAGGGCCGTACCGGTCGCGAGGAGCTCACCGAGGCGCTGCTCGCCGAGGTGGAGCGGCGCCGCAAGGACGAGCTGGACCGCGGGATCTCGCTGGTGGGGCCGCACCGCGACGAGCTGCTGCTCAGCCTCGGCCACGGTCCCGACCAGGACCGCCTGCCGGTCAAGGGCTACGCGTCCCACGGGGAGTCCTGGTCCTTCGCGCTCGCGATGCGGCTCGCGTCGTACGACCTGCTGCGTGCCGACGGTGACGACCCGATCCTGATCCTCGACGACGTCTTCGCCGAGCTCGACACGGAGCGGCGTGCCCAGCTGGCGGAGCTCGTCGCCGGTGCCGAGCAGGTGCTCGTCACCGCGGCCGTCGGCGCCGACGTGCCCGAGGCGCTGGCCGGCGTGCGGTACGCCGTCGGCGGTGGCGAGGTCGTCCGTGAGCAGTGAGCCGCCGCCGGACGCCCGGCCGGACGCACCGCCGGACCACGACCCGGATGGGCTCGACCTCGCCCGGGCACTGACCCGGGCGACGGCGAAGTCGACGCCGAAGGCACGCAAGCCCAAGCGCCAGGACTCGAAGTGGAACCGGAGCCGCGTCACCGGGTCGCACCCCGACGACCGGGATCCGCAGCTGCTCGACGACACGCTCTCGCGCCTGGTCGCCGACCACGGGTGGGACCTCGACCTGCGGGTCCAGGGGGTCTTCGGGCGCTGGGCCGAGCTGGTCGGCGCCGAGGTCGCCGAGCACTGCACGCCGGAGAGCTTCGACGACGGACGGCTGGTCGTGCGGACCGCCTCGACCGCCTGGGCGACCCAGCTCCGGCTGCTGGCGCCGACCGTGGTCCGCCGGCTCAACGAGGAGCTCGGGCACGGCACCGTGACCGTCATCGAGGTGCTCGGCCCGCACGGGCCGACCTGGAAGAAGGGCCCCCGGTCCGTCCGCGACGGCCGCGGCCCGCGCGACACCTACGGCTGACGCGCCCAGGACTCGTCCAGGGACGATCTGGCGGGCCCGCCGACGTACGGGGACCTGTCGACACCCCTGCCAGGCCCGTCGATCGCCGCTCACGGGGCGCTACGGGCCACTTTTCATCCACAGATCCCCCCTCCTGCGAGGGGCACGCGTGGAATACGGCCTTCTGACGGCTATCATGGACGTTGGCCGCCAGCGCCCACGTGCTGCGGCCTTCTCCATGTCTTCTCCCTGTCACCAGTAGCCCTGTGAAGAGGTGCGTGTGTCCGACGACAGCTCCGTCGAGATCCCCGACGAGACCCCTCAAGAGACCCCCGCACCCGCGACCCCCACGGTCGAGTACGACGCCTCCGCGATCCAGGTGCTGGAGGGCCTCGAGGCCGTCCGCAAGCGGCCCGGCATGTACATCGGCTCGACCGGTGAGCGCGGCCTGCACCACCTGATCTGGGAGATCGTGGACAACGCGGTCGACGAGTCGCTCGCCGGCTACTGCGACCGGATCGTGCTGACCCTCCAGGAGGACGGCGGCATCCGGGTCGAGGACAACGGTCGCGGTATCCCGACCGACACGGCCCCTGGCCAGGAGCTGCCGGCGCTGACGCTGGCACTCACCGTGCTGCACGCCGGCGGCAAGTTCGGCGGTGGCGGCTACAAGGTGTCCGGTGGTCTGCACGGCGTCGGCGTCTCCGTCGTCAACGCGCTCTCCAGCCGGGTGATCGCCGAGGTCAAGAACCGCGGCCACCTGTGGCGCCAGACGTTCACCATCGGTGTGCCCGACGGCGAGCTCGAGCAGGTGCGGCCGATGGAGGACGGCGAGAGCACCGGCACGACGATCACCTACTACGCCTCCCCCGACATCTTCGAGACCACGGCGTACAGCCTCGAGACGATCACCTCGCGGATCCGCGAGATGGCCTTCCTCAACAAGGGTCTGACGATCGTGGTCCGTGACGAGCGGCCGGTCGCGGCCGAGATCGTCGACGCGGTCGAGGACGACACCGTCGCCGCCGACGTCGACTCCGCGCGCGACGACGCGATCAAGCGCGGCGAGGGCGGCGGCATCGAGCAGACCTTCTGCTACCAGCGCGGCCTGGTCGACTACGTCGAGTACCTCAACCGACGCAAGACCGTCGCCAACCCGACGGTCATCTCGTTCGAGGCCGAGACCCCGGAGTCCTCGGAGAACCACATGAGCCTCGAGGTGGCCATGCAGTGGAACACCACGTTCTCCGAGTCGGTGCACACCTTCGCCAACACCATCAACACCCACGAGGGCGGCACCCACGAGGAGGGCTTCCGCGCGGCGCTCACCTCGCTGGTCAACAGCTGGGGCTTCGAGTGGGGCCTGATGAAGAAGCCCGAGGACCGCGTCTCGGGTGACGACATCCGCGAGGGTCTCACCGCGATCATCTCGATCAAGATGGGCGAGCCGCAGTTCGAGGGCCAGACCAAGACCAAGCTCGGCAACACCGAGGCCAAGGGCTTCGTGCAGCGGATCATGAACGACCAGCTCGGTGCCTGGCTCGAGCAGAACCCGGCCGAGGGCCGCGACATCGTCCGCAAGTCGCAGGCCGCGGCACAGGCCCGGATCGCCGCGCGCAAGGCGCGCGACCTGGCCCGCTCCCGCAAGGGCCTGCTCGGCAGCGGCAGCCTGCCCGGCAAGCTGTCGGACTGCCAGTCGACCAACCCCGCGGAGTGCGAGGTCTTCATCGTCGAGGGTGACTCCGCCGGCGGTTCGGCGCGCCAGGGCCGCGACCCGCGGATCCAGGCGATCCTCCCGATCCGCGGCAAGATCCTGAACGTCGAGAAGGCCCGCATCGACAAGGTCCTGGGCAACCAGGAGGTCCAGTCGATCATCTCGGCCCTGGGCACCGGCATCCAGGAAGAGTTCGCGATCGAGAAGCTCCGCTACCACAAGGTGGTGCTGATGGCGGACGCCGACGTCGACGGTCACCACATCAACACGCTCCTGTTGACACTGCTCTTCCGCTTCATGAAGCCGCTGATCGAGGGCGGCTACGTCTACATGGCGCAGCCTCCGCTCTACCGGCTGCGCTGGAACAAGCCGCACGACCACGAGTTCGTCTACTCCGACGCCGAGCGGGACGCACTGCTCCGCGACGGCCAGGCCGCGGGCAAGAAGCTGCCCAAGGAGAACCCGGTCCAGCGCTACAAGGGTCTCGGCGAGATGAACGCCAAGGAGCTGTGGGAGACCACGATGGACCCCGACCAGCGCCTGATGCTCCAGGTGACGCTCGACGACGCCGCCCACGCGGACGAGATCTTCTCGATCCTGATGGGCGAGGACGTCGAGCAGCGTCGCTCCTTCATCCAGCGCAACGCCAAGGACGTCCGATTCCTGGATATCTAGGTCTCTAGCGAGATCACTAGATTCCAGTAGAGCCGACCAGAGAGACGAAGACCTGTGACTGAGACCCCCACCGACGGCGGCACTCCCCCGCTGGGCGGCCGGATCGAGCCGGTCGAGCTGCAGACCTCCATGCAGCGCGCCTACATCGACTACGCGATGGCCGTCATCGTCGGTCGCGCGCTGCCCGACGTACGCGACGGGCTGAAGCCGGTGCACCGGCGGGTGCTCTACGCCATGTACGACGGCGGCTACCGGCCCGACCGGGGCTTCTCGAAGTGCTCGCGCGTCGTCGGTGACGTGATGGGTCAGTACCACCCGCACGGCGACACCGCGATCTACGACACCCTCGTCCGCCTGGCCCAGCCCTGGGTGATGCGCGCGCCGCTGGTCAACGGCCAGGGCAACTTCGGCTCGCCGGGCAACGACTCCGCCGCGGCGATGCGGTACACCGAGTGCCGGATGGCGCCGCTGGCCATGGAGATGGTCCGCGACATCGACGAGGAGACCGTCGACTTCCAGCCCAACTACGACGGGCGCTCCGAGGAGCCGGTCGTGCTGCCGGCGCGGTTCCCCAACCTGCTGGTCAACGGCTCGGCCGGCATCGCGGTCGGCATGGCGACCAGCATCCCGCCGCACAACCTGATCGAGGTCGCCGACGGCGCCCGCTGGGCGCTCGAGCACCCGGACGCCTCGCGCGAGGAGCTGCAGGACGCACTCATCGAGCGGATCAAGGGCCCCGACTTCCCCAACGGTGCGCTCATCGTCGGCCACCAGGGCATCGAGCAGGCCTACCGCACCGGTCGCGGCTCGATCACCCAGCGCGCGGTCATCGAGGTCGACGAGGACGCCCGCGGTCGCACCTGCCTGGTCATCACCGAGCTGCCCTACATGGTCAACCCGGACAACCTGGCGCTGAAGATCGCCGAGCTCGCCGACAGCGGCAAGGTCCAGGGCATCGCGGACGTCCGCGACGACACCTCCGACCGCACCGGTCAGCGTCTGGTCGTCGTGCTCAAGCGCGACGCGGTCGCCCGGGTCGTGCTCAACAACCTGCTCAAGCACACCGAGCTGCAGACCAACTTCAGCGCCAACATGCTGGCGCTCGTCGACGGCGTGCCGCGCACCCTGTCGATCGACCAGTTCATCAGCAACTGGGTCACGCACCAGATCGACGTGATCCGCCGGCGTACGGAGTTCCGGCTCCGCAAGGCCGAGGAGCGCGCGCACATCCTGCGTGGTCTGGCCAAGGCGCTCGACCAGCTCGACGAGGTCATCGCGCTGATCCGTCGCTCGCCCGACGTGGCGGAGGCCCGCGAGGGCCTGATCGAGCTGCTCGACATCGACGAGATCCAGGCGACCGCGATCCTCGACATGCAGCTGCGCCAGCTCGCCGCGCTGCAGCGTCAGAAGATCATCGACGACCTGGCCGAGATCGAGGAGCGGATCGCCGACCTCCAGGACATCCTGGCCAACGTCTCGCGCCAGCGGCAGATCGTCTCCGACGAGCTCGGCGAGATCGTCGAGAAGTACGGCAACGAGCGGCGCACGCAGATCATCGCGGCCGACGGCGACCTCTCGATGGAGGACCTGATCCCCGACGAGGAGCTGGTCGTCTCGATCACCCGCGGCGGCTACGCGAAGCGCACCCAGCGCCAGCAGTACCGGATCCAGAAGCGGGGCGGCAAGGGCGTGCGCGGCGCGACGCTGCGCGGCGACGACGTCGTCGAGCACTTCATCGCGACCACCAACCACCACTGGCTGCTGTTCTTCACGACGGCGGGCCGGGTCTACCGCACCAAGGCCTACAACCTCCCCGAGGCGTCGCGCGACGCCAAGGGCGGCCACGTCGCGGGACTGCTCAGCTTCCAGCCCGACGAGAGCATCGCCCAGGTGCTGGCGATCCGTGACTACGAGCAGGCGCCGTACCTCGTGCTGGCGACCCGCAACGGCCTCGTGAAGAAGACCCGCCTCGGCGACTACAACTCCCCGCGGCAGGCCGGCGTCATCGCGATCAACTTCCGTGAGGACGACGACGAGCTGATCGGCGCCGAGCTGGTGAACGCCGAGGACGACATCCTGCTTGTGTCGCGCAAGGGCTCGGCGATCCGCTTCAAGGCCGAGGACAGCCAGCTGCGGCCGATGGGTCGTGCGACGTCCGGCGTGACCGGCATGAAGTTCCGCACGGCCGACGACTCGGTGCTGTCGATGTCGGTGATCCGCGCGGAGCAGGTGGCTGCCGAGGAGGCCGCCGAGGCCAAGGCCGAGGCGTCCGGCGAGTCGACCGACGCGGGCGACCTGCCCGACGTCAAGGAGCAGTACGTCTTCACGATCACCGACGGCGGCTTCGCCAAGCGCAGCCGGATCTCCGAGTACCGCATCACCAACCGCGGCGGCCTGGGCATCAAGGCGATGGCACTCCAGAACGAGGAGCGCGGCCAGCTGGTCGGCGCCTTCATCGTCGAGGAGGGCGACGAGGTCATGTCGATCACCCAGAACGGCCAGGTCGTCCGCAGCCCGATCAACGCCGACTTCCGGCCCACCGGTCGCTCCACGATGGGCGTGAAGTTCGTCGGGCCGAAGTCCGGCGACTCGGTCGCCGTCGTGGCCCGGTCCGTCGAGTCCCGCGAGGACGACGAGGCGGAGGTCGAGGGTGAGCTGGAGGGTGGCGCCGACCTCACGGAATCGTCGGATGCGGACACGGGTGCAACAATCGAGGCGACAGTGGACGTCGAAGAGTCGTCCGACGCACCCGGGCCCGACACCGACGGGGAGAGTGAGGCCTGATGACCGACCGGTCCACCGAGAGCACCGCTACTCGCACCGCTGCCGACCGCTCGAGCACGACCAAGCCGGCGTCCAAGCCGGCGTCGACGCGTGGCCTGGGCGAGCGGATCTCCTCCGCCGTCGGCAAGGCCAGCGACGAGCACCGTGCCAACGCCAACCCCGGCTCCAAGGCCGCCGCCAAGAAGGCGTCGCCGAACCGGAAGCCGCCCCGGCGTGCCCGGCTGCGCCTGACGCGGATCGACCCGTGGTCGGTGATGAAGACGTCGTTCCTGCTCGCGATCGCCTTCGGCGTCGTCACCGTGGTCTCGGTCTTCATCATCTGGTCGGTGCTGTCCGCGGCCGGCGTCTGGGACTCGATCAACCAGACCGTCCAGGACGTCGTGGGTGGCGAGGACGCCGGGAGCTTCGACGTCGAGAAGTACGTCGGGATGTCCCGCGTCATGGGCTTCACGATGCTCGTCGCCGTCGTCGACGTCATCCTGATCACCGCGATCGCGACCCTCGGCGCCTTCCTCTACAACATGGCAGCGGCCCTGCTCGGTGGGGTGGAGCTCACCCTCGCCGAGGACCAGCGCTGACCTGCGAGGACGGAGCGCCCGCCGTTTTGTCGGGTGCTCCGCGGGTGGGGTAATGTCCCCTCTCGGTCCGGGGCCTATAGCTCAGACGGTTAGAGCGCTTCCCTGATAAGGAAGAGGTCACAGGTTCAAGTCCTGTTAGGCCCACCATCCCGGTACGACACGAGCTCCACGGGAGTCACCATGAAGAAGATCCTGCTCCTCCTCGCGATCGCCGGCGCCGCAGTCGTCGTGAAGAAGAAGCTCGACGAGGGCAAGCACGAGCAGGCTCTCTGGGCCGAGGCGACCGACAGCGTCACCCGCTCCTGATCTGCTGCTCCACCGGGGGCCTTGGCGCAATTGGTAGCGCACCTGCTTTGCAAGCAGGGGGTTAGGGGTTCGAGTCCCCTAGGCTCCACCATCCTTGGCTGACGCCAGCGCCGCGAGCTCATCGGCGTCGTGGGCGCAGAAGATCGTCACCTCGTCGGAATGCGAGCGCTGCAGCTCCCGGAGCCGCGCCTGGTTGGCCAGCCGGCGCTTGTTGTCCACGCCCATCAGGGTCTGGAACACCTTGAGCCCGACCGGCGGGGTCGGCGGGGTCAGCTTCTCCGAGGCGTGGAAGTAGGAGTCGCCGGCGTGCAGCAGCCAGCCGCCGCCCGGCCGGCGTACGGCGACCCCGCAGTGCCCGCGGGTGTGACCCTGGAGCGGGACGAGCAGGACGTCGTCGCCGAGGGCGGTCACGGAGTCGAAGCCGAACCAGGCGTCGCCGGGCACGTCGTGGCGCATCCACGCCGGTCCGTGGGCCCACTGCACGGAGAGGTAGCGGCCCTTCTCGCGCAGCGTCGGGTGCAGCGCAGCGTCGGGTGCAGCGCGGCGTCGTGCTCGTCGGCGAAGACGTGCACGCGGGCGCCGGGGAAGTCCGAGATCCCGCCGACGTGGTCGAGGTCGAGGTGGGTGAGGGCGATGTCGGTGACGTCGTCCGGCGCGTAGCCGAGCGCCGTGACCTGGGCGAGCGCGGTCTCGGCCGCCACCAGCTCGGGCCGGACGATCGCGCGGAAGGGCTGCCCGAGGCGGCGCGGGTCGGCGACGTCGGCCGTGCCGAAGCCGGTGTCGACGAGCAGCAGCCCGTCGGGTCGTTCGACCAGGAGGCAGTGCGCGACCATGCCGGTCGGCGACACCCGTCCCCCGAAGGACCCGACGGGGTGCATGGTCGCGCAGTTGAGGTGGTGGATCGCCATGGGTCGATCGTGCCGGGTCGCGGTGGTCGCGGACCCGAGGTCTAGCCCACCCGAAAGGGTGAGGTCGGTTCTGGCCCGCCACGGCTGGGGTCTTCGGTTGAATCGGCTCGGCCTGTCCGCCTCTCGGGAACCCCCAAGGAGATCCCAGTGCGCACCACCACAGCGCGGCTGGCCGGCGTCCTCGCCGGCCTCAGCCTGATCGCGACCCCGCTCGTCGTCGCCGCCCCGAGCCACGCCGACACCGGCGAGGGCACCGTCACGGTGAACATCGTCGACGACCGCGGCCAGCCGGTGAAGGCCGTCGTCCAGCTCATCGACTCGACCGGCGGCAACGAGATCCTCGGCGACCCGACGACCCCCGCCTCGTCGTACTCGATGGCCGTCCCCGTGGGCGGGTACGGCGTCGTCGTGATGGGTGGCTGGCCGCTGATGAGCTGCTTCGGCGTCACCGGCTGCGACGGCCTCGGCATCACGAGTCCGACGACGCTGACCTTCGCGAGCGCCGTCGTCACCGCCACCGAGGGTGGTTCGGCGACGTACACCGCCGTCCTCGGGACGCCCACGGTCGAGGGTGCGGCTCGCGCCGGGGAGACCCTCGAGGTCGTCTCGCCGATGAGCGGCGAGCTCGCCGACGCCTTCGGCGACTTCCTCGCGCCGAGCGTGACCTGGTTGCGCAACGGCGACCGGATCCGCGGCGCCAAGGGGGCGGCGTACACCCTGACCCGTCGTGACGTCGGCTCGCGGATCAGCGCGACCATCGGCTACCCGGCCCTGCTGAAGCTGCTCGCGGGCATCAGCGGCGGCCTGCTGGGCATCGCCCCGGACGCCTTCACCTCGCCCGAGGTCACCGTCACCAAGAACACCTCGACGACGGACCTCAAGCTGAGCGGTGGCACGGCGTACGTCCGGGTCAGCGGCGCGGCCGACGAGGCGTCCGGCTGGGTGCAGCTGACGATGAAGGGCCAGCGGGCGACCTGGGCCCGGGTCCAGGACGGCTTCGTCCCGGTCGACCTGCCCAACCTGAAGGCCGGCAAGTACAAGGTCACGGCGACCTACCAGGGCAACGGCGAGCTGCTCGGCTCCAAGGACACCGCCAACCTGACGGTGAAGAAGGCCAAGAAGCGCAAGGGCTGAGCGCCCTCACCCGCGAGCGGGGTGCGCGGGCGGGCTGCGTACGCTGATGGCGTGCCCAGCCCGCTCGCCCCTCGCTACTGGGGCGCGCACCTGCTGGCCCTGGTCCTCGTCGGCCTGGCCGCAGCGCTCGGCGTCTGGCAGTACGACGCGTGGCAGGCGCACCGCGCCGCCGAGGCCGTCGACCTGACCCACGCCGACCCCGTCCCGCTCGACGAGGTCATCGGGCCCGACGACCCCTTCCCGGGCAACCAGGTCGGGCAGCCGGTGTCGGTCTCGGGCACCTGGGTCCCGGACGGGACGGTCTACGTCTCCGGCCGCGTCCACGACGGCCAGGACGGCTACTGGGTCGTGACCCCGCTCGCCGTCGACGGCGACGACGGCGCCGCGTTGCCGATCGTGCGCGGCTGGGTCGCCGACCCCGACGACGCACCGGCGCCGCCCACCGGCGCCGCCAGCCTGGACGCCTGGCTCCAGCCGCCCGAGGGCACCGGGGAGGTCGACGAGGACCCGACCGACGACGTGCTCCCCCAGCTCCGGATCGCCGACCTCATCCAGCACGTCGACCAGGACCTCTACGGCGCGTACGGCGTGGCCACCGAGCCCGAGGACGGGCTCGAGGCGGCCAGCGTCGACCAGCTGCCCGACGTGGGAGCGTTCACCGGGATCCGCAACCTCCTCTACGCGATCGAGTGGTGGTTCTTCGGGCTCTTCGCGGCGTTCATCTGGTGGCGGTGGGTGACCGAGACGACAGCCGAGGGGCGTGTGGTCGAGGAGGCCGACGAGACCGCGACGAGCGATCCGTAGGCTGTCAGTGTGAAGCTCTTCCAGACCTACCGCGTGCTCGCCTTCATCGTCGGGGTGCTGCTGGCGTTCTGCTCGTTCGTGGCCCTGCCGCTGCGCTACATCCCGGCCGAGGGCACCGACCTGCAGCAGCTCGGCGAGACGCTGAGCGTGCTGTGGGTCGCGCACGGATGGGCGTTCATGATCTACGTCGTGGTCGCGTTCCTCCTCGCCCGCCGGGCCCGCTGGAGCCTCGCGTTCACGCTGCTGATGCTCGTCTCCGGCCTGATCCCGCTGCTGATCTTCTGGGTCGAGCACAAGGTCAACCAGAAGGTGCGCGCCGAGAACCCGGAGCTCGTGGGATCCTCGGCAGCGTGACGGTCCGATGACCACGGCGTTCGTGCTGGGGGGCGGCGGAGTCCTCGGCGCGGTCGAGGTCGGGATGCTGCGGGCGCTCTTCGAGCGCGACGTCACGCCCGACCTGGTGCTCGGCACCAGCATCGGCGCCCTCAACGGCGCCATGGTCGCCCGGCAGCCGGACGCCTCGGTCATCCCGAAGCTGGTCGCCCTCTGGCAGGGCGCTGCCTCCGGTGGCGCCGAGGTGTACGGCGACAGCCCGCTGCGCACCGTCCGCCGGGCGGTGTCCACGGGCACCCACCTCTGGTCCGCCACCCCGCTCAAGCAGGCGCTGGTCGACGAGTTCGGCGACCTGACCTTCGAGGACCTGCCCGTCCGCTTCCAGGTGTGTGCGGCCAGCATCGAGCGGGCCGCCGAGCACTGGTTCGACTCCGGCCCGGTCGTCGACGCGGTGGTCGCGAGCGCCGCCGTACCCGGGCTGCTGCCGCCGGCGAAGGTTGGCGACGAGCACTACCTCGACGGCGGCATCGTGAACTCGATCCCGCTCGGTCGTGCCGTCCAGCTCGGCGCCTCGCGCGTCTTCGTCCTCCAGGTGGGGCGGATCGACCGCCCGTTGACCGCGCCGAGGCGGCCCTGGGAGGTCGCCCGCGTCTCGTTCGAGATCGCCCGGCGGCACCGGTTCAACCGCGAGCTCGCCGAGCTGCCGTCGAGCGTCGAGGCCCACGTGCTCCCCGCGCGCGGCACCTCGGGCAAGGACGACAGCGTGCTCGGCACCCGCGACTTCTCCGGGGTGCAGGAGCGCATCGACCTCACGTACGAGGCAGCAGCGGCGTACCTGGACGAGCACCTGTCATGACGTGGGCTCCGTGAAGTGGGCACTGCGGCGCTGCCTGATCGCGCCGCTCGTGGTCGCACTCGCGGCGCTCGCGTGGACGACGCTGCCCCTGTGGTTGGTCGGCACCGCCGCGCTGTCGCCCGTCGTGCGCGGCCGGCTCCGCCCGCTCCGGTTCTTCTGGGTCGTGCTCGTCTACGTCACCTGCGAGGCGCTGCTGCTCGTCGTGATGTTCGGCCTGTGGATCGCGTCCGGCTTCGGGTGGCGGCTGCGTACGGCGTACTTCGAGGGCATCCACTACGACCTGGTGCAGGGCACCATGTGGGTGTTCTTCCGCGAGGCCCGACGGGTGCTGCGGCTGAGCATCGCGTCGGAGGGTCCGGGCCCGGCGGAGCACGGCGGCCGGCCGATCCTGGTCTGCTGCCGGCACGCGGGGCCGGGCGACTCGTTCGTGCTGATCCACACCCTGATGGCGTGGTACGACCGGGAGCCGCGGGTGGTCCTCAAGGACACGCTCGCCTGGGACCCGGCGATCGACGTGCTCCTCAACCGGATCCCGGCGCGCTTCATCACCCCGAACCCCGGCCCGACCGAGGACCTCGAGGCGCAGATCGCGGAGCTCGCCAGCGGCCTCGACGAGAACGACGCCTTCGTGATCTTCCCGGAGGGCGGCAACTTCACCCCGCAGCGGCGTCAGCGCGCGATCGACCGGCTGCGTCGGCTCGGCATGGAGCGGATGGCGCAGCGGGCCGAGCGGATGATCCACGTCCTGGCCCCGAAGCCGGGCGGCTTCCTGGCCGCGCTGGACGCGGCGCCCGACGCCGACGTCGTCCTGGTCGCGCACACGGGCCTGGACCACATGGTCACCGTCGGCGAGGTGTGGCGCGAGCTGCCCATGGACAAGCGGATCGTCATGCGCTGGTGGCAGGTGCCGCGGGCGGAGATCCCGGCCGGGCGCGAGGCGCGCATCGAGTGGCTCTTCGAGTGGTGGGAGCGGATCGACACCTGGATAGCAGAGAACCGGCCGGCGGAGATCTCCACCGGCCGGTCCGCCTGAGCTGTTACTTCTTCTCGTCGACCTCGACCACGTCGGCCGGGTCGTCGGGCGTCGTCACCGGGTGCGGCGACTCCGCCTGATCCGCGAGCGCCTCGCCGGGCGAGGCACCGGCCTCGTCGTCCTCGACCACCGCGACCGGCTTGGGCGCCGCGGCGGGGGCGGGCGTCGGGGAGTAGGAGGACTGCCAGTTCTGGCTCTCCTGACCGCCGCGCAGGCGCGAGGCGACGTACGCCGCCCCGGCCGCGATGCCGGTGATGATGACCAGCTTGCGGAGCCGGTGCTTCTTCTTCGGCGGGTCCGCGACCGCGGCGACCTTGTCGGCAGCGGTCTCGGCGCCGGCGGCCGCCTTCTCCGCGGCGTACGCCGCGCCCTCGGCGATCTTCTCGGCGGCGACGGCTGCGCCGGCGGCGATCGCGGGGCCGGCCTTGTCCCGGGCGTCGGCGATGTAGGGCGCAGCCTTCGCCCTCGCGTCGGCGATGGCCGGACCGGCCTTGTCCCGGGCGTCCGCAATCACCGGACCGGCCTTCTCGCGGGCCGTGGCGATGGCGGCCTCGACCTGCGGCCGGACCTGCGAGGCGTAGTCGCTGACAGTGTCACCGGCCTGGTCGAGGATCGACTTGTTCTTCCGCAGACCCATGGGGCTTCCTCTCGTCGTGTCCCTGGTGCATCCGATCATGCCACCGGCGACCGAACCAGGGGCCGGGCGCCGGGCGGGCTGCTTGTCGACCGTGCGAGGATCGGACGGCACAACCAGCACCGCGTACGTCCGTGGTGTACCCACCAAACGTGAGAGGCAGTCATGGCGGACCAGCAGGCCATCTTGAAGACCAACCGGGGCGACATCACGCTCAACCTGTTCCCGAACCACGCCCCCGAGACGGTCGCCAACTTCGTCGGCCTCGCCCAGGGCACCAAGGAGTACGACGCGGGCACCGGCAAGACCGGCCCCTTCTACGACGGCCTGGTGTTCCACCGCGTCATCGAGGGCTTCATGCTCCAGGGCGGCTGCCCCACCGGCACCGGCACCGGCGGCCCCGGCTACACGTTCAAGGACGAGCCGCACCCCGAGCTCACCTTCGACAAGCCCTACCTGCTGGCCATGGCGAACGCCGGCCCGGGTACCAACGGCTCGCAGTTCTTCATCACCGTGGCCCCCACGACGTGGCTGAACTTCAAGCACACGATCTTCGGCGAGGTCGCCGACCAGGCCTCGCGCGAGGTGGTGGACGCCATCGGCACCACCCCCACCGGTCCGGGCGACCGGCCGAAGGACGACGTCGTCATCGAGTCCGTCGAGATCATCGGCGCCTGACCTCCCCGAACGACCCACGATGAACGATCATCCGGCGCCCGCCGGGGTGCCGGTCTGCTACCGGCACCCCGGCCGGGAGTCGCACATCCGCTGCCAGCGCTGCGACCGCCCGATCTGCCCGGACTGCATGCGCGACGCCGCCGTCGGCTTCCAGTGCCCGGAGTGTGTCGCGGCCGGCAAGAAGGCGACGCGCAGCGGGCGGACGGCGTTCGGCGGGCTGCGGCCCACCAACGCCTCCATCACCACCGGCGTCCTGATCGCGCTCAACGCGGGCGTCTGGCTCGCGATCCTGGTGACCGGCGGGTCCGGCAGCCGGCTGGTCGACTGGCTCGGCCTGCGGCCGAAGGGGCTCTGCCTGCTCGGCGCCCAGGGGTTCGACGCCCCGCGAGCGGCCTGCGAGGCCCGGGGCGGCAGCTGGCTGCCCGGCGTCTCGGACGGCGCCTGGTGGCAGCTCGTGACGTCGGGTTTCACCCACGTCACCATCACCCACATCGCCTTCAACATGCTGGCGCTGTGGATGATCGGCCCGCAGCTGGAGCTGGTCTTCGGCCGGGTCCGCTTCCTCGCGCTCTACCTGCTCGCACTGCTGGCCGGGTCCGCGGTCGTGCTGTGGGCCTCGGGTGAGTACCAGCTCACCCTCGGCGCCTCGGGCGCGATCTACGGCCTCTTCGGCGCCCTGATCGTGGTCGCCCGTCGGGTCGGCGGCGACATGCGCGCCCTGTGGGGGCTGATCGCGGTCAACGTGCTGATCACCTTCGCCGTCCCCAACATCTCCTGGCAGGGCCACCTCGGCGGCTTCGTCGGTGGCGTGGTCGTCGCCGGGATCCTGGCCTACGCGCCGCGCCGGCACCGTACGGCGTACCAGGCGGCCGGCCTCACCGCCGTCGCCGCGGTCATCCTGGTCGCGACCCTGCTGCGCACCGCCGCCCTGGCCTGAGCCCTCGGCGGGTTTCGCACGCCCGGACGGCGGGAAGTTCATCCACAACTGTGGACGATCCTGTGCAGAACTACACGCGTGTAGTTCTCCACAGATCTATCCCCAGATGTGCACAAACGCCGGCCCCCTCCAGGGGACCGGCGTTCGTCGTGCGGGGCTGGTCAGCTCACTCCCAGCGCGTCGCGAAGGTGAAGCCGACCGCCATGAAGGCGATGCCGACGACCAGGTTCTTCTGGCCCAGGTCGTCGAAGACGGGGATGTTGCTGAGGTCGTTGCTGAACACGTAGTACGTGCAGATCCACAGCAGGCCGACCACGAAGCAGCCGAGCATACCGACCACGACGCCGCGGCCGCGGCCGAGCGGGGTGGAGGGGTGCGCGGAGACGATCAGCCCGACCATCAGCAGGCCGAAGCCGATCAGGTAGTTCCAGTCGCCGAGGTCGCCCATGAAGGCGGGCGAGCCGCTGTCCTTCGGCGGGAAGGCCGTCGGGTCGAAGACCACGTAGTAGTAGGCGATCCAGGCGATGCCCAGCACCATCAGCACCAGCGCGACGATGAAGCGCGGCGATGCCAGCGGGCCCCGGTCGGGGGCGAGGGGGTCCTTGGCCTTGAGCTTGGACACGGGTGCTCCTGGTCGTTCGTGAGGTCGTGCGGGACCCGTCGTGACGCGGGCCATGCTGTCGTCCGTTCCGGGCTGGGACGGACTCCGGGATACCTTAGTCAACGTGAGCGCCGGATCCCACGCGAGGCCCACCGGGTCGAGCGACCCGGGACACAAGCGTCGGCTCCTCCGGATGCCGAAGCAGCGCCCCGCGAGCCCCCGCGGCCGCCTCTGGCGCCTGGGGACCCCACTCGTGGTCATCGCCTGCGGCGGTCTCTTCGTGGTCAGCGCCAACAACAGCCAGGGCACCGACCTGCGGCCGGGCCGCTACACCGACCTCGCCTCCCTGGTCCAGGACGAGGCCGACGGGTACGACGACCTGCGCGGCCGGGTCGCCGCGCTGGACGCCCAGGTCAACATGCTCAGCACCGCGGTCAGCGACCGCGACGTCAACCGCTACCAGCGCAAGATCGAGCAGCTCCGCGACCCCGCGGGCCTCGTGGAGCGCCGCGGCCCGGGGGTGACGATCGTGCTCACCGACGCCCCCGAGGACGTCATCAACTCCACCACCGGTGACGTCAACCCGCTGCTGGTGCACCAGCAGGACATCCAGGCCGTCGTGAACGCGCTCTGGAAGGGCGGCGCCACCGCCGTCACCATCCAGGGCCAGCGCATCGTGTCGACGACCGGCATCAAGTGCTTCGGCAGCTCGGTGCAGCTGCAGGGCGTGCCGTTCCCCCCGCCGTACGTGATCCAGGCCGTCGGCGACCAGGTCGCGCTCCAGGCCGCGGTCGACGCCGACCAGTACGTCGCGGCCTACCGCGAGGACGCCGAGGACCCGGACATCTCCGTCGGCTGGGACATGCAGGTCGACGGCGACGTCAAGGCGCCGGCGTACGACGGCCTCACCGACCTCAGCTACGCGACCCCGCTGCGCGCCAAGTCCGAGTAGAGGTCCGGCTAGCCCGCCGGCGGCGGGATGATCGGCGTCTCGCTCGGGTCCGTGGTCGGGGTGTCGGTCGGCGACGTCGGGGCCGTGGGCTCCACGAAGCTGGACACCTGGAGGGTCACCGTCGATCCCTCCGAGAGCGTCTCGCCCTTCGAGGGGCTCTGGTCGATGACGGTGCCCGCGGGCTCCGTCGTGTCGTCCGTGGTGAACACCCGCGGCACGAACCCGGCGTTGCGGATCGCGGTCTCGGCCTCCGCCTGCTGCATGCCCACGACGTTCGGCACCTTCTCCGGCCCGTCGGAGTAGGACACGACGATCGTGGTGCCCGCGGCGACGGTCTGGCCCTGGGACGGGTCGGTGCTGACGACCGTGCCCTTGTCCTCGTCCGACTCGACCTCCTTGAGCTTCACGTCGAAGCCGGCCGCCTCCAGGGTCTGCTGCGCGGCGTCCTTGTCCTGCCCGATCAGGAACGGCACCTCGACCTGGGGCTTGCCCAGCGAGATCACCAGGTCGACGGTCGAGTCGGGGTCGACGTAGTTGTCCGGGTCCGGGGTCTGGTCGATCACCCGCCCGGCCGGCACCTCGTCGCTGTTCTCGCGGTCGATCGAGCCGACGGCCAGGCCGGCGTCACCGATCAGCTGGCGCGCCTGCTTCTCGGTCTTGTTGATGACGTTGGGGGCCGGCACCTGCTCGGGAGCCTTCTCGAAGAGGTTCGGGAGCAGGTACGCCGCACCGGCGATCAGCACGATGAGCAGCAGGCCGAGCGCGATGATCAGGCCGGTTCGGCTGCGCGGCTCCTCCTCGTCGTACGTCGCGACGGGCGCGACCACCGACGTCGGAGCGGTGACCGGCGCCGCTGCGGGCACCGGCGGCGGGATCGGCGCCTGCACCGGGCGACCGCCCAGGTAGCGCTCGATGTCGCTGCGCATCGCGGCCGCGGACTGGTAGCGGTCCTCGAGCCGCTTCGCCAGCGCCTTGAGGACGATCGCGTCGACCTCGGGCGGCAGCGAGGTGTCGTGGTCCGACGGGGGTACGGCGGGCTCGCGCACGTGCTGGTAGGCGACCGCGACCGGGCTGTCGCCCACGAACGGCGGCCGGCCGGTGAGGAGCTCGTAGAGCAGGCAGCCGGCGGAGTAGACGTCCGAGCGGGAGTCCACGGTCTCGCCGCGGGCCTGCTCCGGGGAGAGGTACTGCGCGGTGCCGACGACGGCGGCGGTCTGCGTCATCGTCGACGAGGCGTCGCTGATCGCGCGGGCGATGCCGAAGTCCATCACCTTGACGTCGCCGCTCGGCGTCAGCATCACGTTGCCGGGCTTGATGTCGCGGTGGATGATCCCCGCGCGGTGGCTGTAGTCGAGGGCCGAGAGGACGCCGCTGGTGATCTCGAGCGCGCGCTCGGGCAGGATCTTGCGCCCCTCGCGCAGGATGTCGCGCAGCGTGCGCCCGGCGACGTACTCCATGACGATGTAGGGCTGCGAGATGCCGGAGCCGTCGGCGGCGGGCTCCTCGCCGGTGTCGTAGACCGCGACGATCGCCGGGTGGTTGAGCGAGGCCGCCGACTGCGCCTCGCGGCGGAACCGGGCCTGGAACGTCGCGTCGCTGGCGAGGTCGGTGCGCAGGCGCTTCACGGCGACCACCCGCCCGAGACGGGTGTCGGTGCCCTTGCGGACCTCCGCCATCCCGCCGCGGCCGAGGAGCTCACCGAGCTCGTAGCGCCCGCCGACGACGACCGGCTGTTGGTTGTTCACGGTGACCTGGCCTTAGCTGCTCGGGGACGTGCTGTCGGAGGGGGTGTCGGACGCCGACTCGCTCGGCGAGTCCGAGGCGGACTCGCTCGGCGACTCGGGCGGCACCGGGCCCCAGAACGTGACGGTGACGGTGTCGCCCTTCTGGAGCGCGCCGGTCGGGTTGACGCTCTCGACGTCGCCCTCGATCTGGTCGCCCGGGTTGTCGACCCGCTGGGTGACCACCCGCAAGCCGAGGTCGGCGAGCTCGCGCTGGACGTCGGCGAGCGGCCGGTCGACGTACTGGCTCTCGTCGATGCGCACCGTCGTGTCCTCGGTGGCGCTGGTCGTGGGCTCGCTCGGCGTCGTCGGTGCCGAGGACGACTGGGTCGGGGTGTCCGTGATCTCGTCGGTCGGGTCGTCGTCACCGTTGCCCTGGGTCAGCAGGAGCACCACGAGGACGGCGATCGCCACCAGCGCGATCACGCCGATGACGGGCCACACCCAGCCGCGGCGCTCCTCCTCGGACGCCGCGGGCGTCGAGGTGGTCGGCGGCGGGACGGGGGCGATCACCTGGGTCGCCGGGGTCGGCGCGACGACCGGTGGGGCGACGACGGCGGTCGCGGCGGTGGCAGGGTCACGCAGGGCCGCGGCGAGCGCGCCGCCGTCGGCGAAGCGCTGGGTGGGGTCCTTGGACAGGGCGCGTCGTACGACGGCGGCCAGGTCGGCCGGGACCGACGGCGGCAGGTCCGGGACCGGGTCGCGCATGTGGGCCAGAGCGGTCGCGACGGCGGTCTCCCCGCTGACGGGGCGCTGGCCGGCGAGGCACTCGAACGCGACGACGCCGAGCGAGTAGACATCGGAGGCCGGCGTCGCCTTGAGGCCCTGGGCCTGCTCGGGCGAGAGGTACTGCGGGGTGCCCATCACCTCACCGGTGCTGGTCAGGCCGACGCCCTCGGCCGCGCGGGCGATGCCGAAGTCGGTCACCTTGACGACCCGGTTGGGCGTGACGATCAGGTTGGCCGGCTTCACGTCGCGGTGCACGATGCCGTTGGCGTGCGCGGCACCGAGCCCGTCGGCCGCCTGGGCGAGCAGGTCGCGGACCGCGGTCGGGTCCATCGGGACGCCCGGGCGCAGCACCGCGGAGAGCGGCTGCCCCTCGACCAGCTCCATGACCAGGTAGGGGCGCCGGCTCTGCGAGCCGTCGGTCATGTTGGCCTCGCCGACGTCGTACACGGTGGCGATGTTGGGGTGGTGGAGCGAGGCGGCGTGCTGGGCCTCGGACTCGAAGCGCACCCGGAAGGTGGGGTTGTCGGCGTACTCCGTCTTGAGCAGCTTCACCGCGACCTCGCGGTCGAGGAGGGTGTCGGTCGCCCGCCACACCTCGCCCATGCCGCCCGTCGCGATGCGGGACTCGAGCCGGTATCGCCGGGAGTCGTCCGCGAACCCGAATGGTGTCTGGCTCACCTGATCACCGCTTCCATGACTGCCTTGGCGATGGGGCCGCCGAGGAGACCGCCGGCGATCTCGTCGCGCGGGATGTCGGCGTTCTGGATCATCACCGCGACGGCGACCTCGGGGTTCTCGGCCGGGGCGAAGGAGATGAACCAGGCGTACGGCGACCGGTCGGTCTCACCGGTCTGCGCCGTGCCGGTCTTGCCGGCGACGGAGATGCCGGGGATCGCGGCCGGCGAGGCCGTGCCGTCCTCGACCGTCGAGACCATCAGCTTCTTGACCTCGTTGGCAGTCGTCGACGAGACCGCCTGCGAGAACTCCTCGGGGTCGGTCTTGCTGAGCACGTTGAGGTCGGCCGACTGCTCCTCGTCGACCAGGTAGGGCTTCATCACGACGCCGTCGTTGGCGATGCCCGCGGAGACCATCGCCATCTGGAGCGGGGTGGCCGAGACGTCGAACTGGCCGAACCCGGTCTGGCCGAGCTGCGCCTTGTCGATGTCCTCGGGGAAGACCGAGAGCGCCTGCGGCGACAGGTCGTCGAAGTAGTGCTGGTTGAAGCCGAAGGCGTCTGCCGTCTTGGCCATGTCCTCGGCCCCGACCTCGCCGGCGATCTGGGCGAAGGAGGTGTTGCAGGACTGCTCCATCGCCTGCCGGAACGGGATCTTCGAGCCGTTGGCGCCGCAGCTGCGGCCCTCGTTGTCGATCTCGCCCGTGGGTCCGCTCGTGAGCGGCAGCTGGTAGGTCACGCCACCCGGGACGTCGGAGTCGGCGTCGTACAGGCCCTTCTCGATCGCCGCGGCGGCCGTGACGACCTTGAACGTCGAGCCGGGGGGCAGCCGGGTCTGGATCGCCCGGTTGAGCAGCGGCTCGGTCGGGTCGTCGTTGAGCTCCTTGGACTTCTGGGTGACGGACCCGAGGTCGTGGGAGGCGAGCTTGTTGGGGTCGTAGGTCGGCAGCGACACCATCGCCAGGATCTTGCCGGTGCTGGGCTCGATCGCGACGACGGAGCCCTGCACGTCGGAGCCCAGGCCCTGGAGCCCGTCGAACGCCGCCTGCTGGGCCGCGGGGTTGATGGTCAGCGCGACGTTGCCGCCCTGCGGCGGGTTGCCGCTGATCAGGTCGACGAAGTTGTTGACGAAGAGCCGCGAGTCGTCGCCGGAGAGCACCGAGTTGCGGGAGCGCTCGATGCCGGTGGCGCCGAAGTAGGAGAAGTAACCCGTGATCGGCGCGTACTGGAACGGCTTCGGGTAGGTGCGCTGGAACTTGTACTCGTCGTCGGAGGGCACGCTCTCGGCGACCGGGTTGCGGCCGACCAGGATCGCGCCGCGCTCCTGGGAGTACGCCGCCACCTGGACGCGCCGGTTGCGCGAGTCGTCGTTGAGGGCGCCCGCCTTCCAGTACTGGAGGTAGGTCGCGTTGATCATCAGGGCCAGGAAGAGGAGCAGGCAGAAGATCGAGACGGTGCGGATCGGCTTGTTCATGCGTTGACCGCCCTCACGATCTGGGTCTCGTCGGCGCTGAACGCGGACGTGTCGTCCGAGATCGTCGGCAGCGGCCGCCGGGCCTGGTCGGAGATGCGGAGGAGCAGCGCGATGATCACCCAGTTCGCGATGAGGGAGGACCCGCCGTACGAGAGGAACGGCGTGGTGAGTCCGGTGAGCGGGATCAGGCCGGTGACGCCGCCGACGACCACGAAGACCTGGAGGGCGAAGACGCTGCCGAGACCGACCGCCACCAGCTTGCCGAAGGCGTCGCGGCAGATCAGCGAGGTGCGCAGCGCGCGCTCGACGATCAGGCCGTACATCATCAGCACCGCCATCACGGCGGTCAGGCCGAGCTCCTCGCCGATGGAGGAGAGGATGAAGTCGGACTCGGCGTAGGGCACCCGGTTGGGGTCGCCGTTGCCGAAGCCCCGGCCGATCAGGCCGCCCCAGCCCATGCCGAACTTGGCCTCGACGGGCTGGAAGCTCTGGCCGCTCTCGTAGTAGTCGAACGGGTGCAGCCAGATGTCGAAGCGGACCCCGACGTGCGGGACGAGCACGTAGGCGAGCACGGCGCCGGCGACGAACATCAGGCCGCCGACGAAGAGCCAGCCCGGTCGCTCGGTGGCGACGTAGAGCATGATCAGGAAGAGGCCGAAGAAGAGCAGGCTCGAGCCGAGGTCCTGCTGGAAGACCAGGATGCCGAGGCTGACCAGCCACATGGCGAGGATCGGGCCGAGGTCGCGGCCGCGGGGCAGGTCGACGAAGAGCACCCGGCGGCCGGCGAGCGCGAGCGCGTCACGGTGCAGCACCAGGTAGCCGGCGAAGGCGATGACCAGCAGCACCTTGGCGATCTCACCGGGCTGGAGGCTGAACGGGCCGACGTGGACCCAGATCCGCGCGCCGTTGATGGTGCGCCCGATGCCGGGGAGCATCGGCAGCAGGAGCAGCACGATGGCGGCCAGGCCGCTGGTGTAGGTGAAGCGCTGGAGCACCCGGTGGTCGCGCAGCAGGATGAGCGTCGCCGCGAAGAGGATGACGCCGAGCGTCATCCAGATCAGCTGCTGCTGGGCGAACTCGTGCGGGCGGTCCACCGCCTCGCGGGCCAGGTCGATGCGGTGGATGACCGCGAGGCCGAGCCCGTTGAGGGCGGCGACGACGGGCAGCAGGACCGGGTCGGCGTACGGCGCGACGAGGCGGATCACGACGTGCGCCCCGATGACGAGTCCGGCCAGCCAGCCGCCGTACCCGAGGATGTCAGGGGGGACCTCGCCCTGGACGCCGATGCCGACCGCGGCGTACGCCCCGATGCCGACGGCGAGCGCGAGCACGAGCAGGAAGAGCTCCGCGCCCCGCCGGCGGCGGTGCACGAACCCCATGAGCGTGGACTGCTGGGCCATCTCAGCCGTCCGTGCCTGCGGTGTCGGTGGCCGGCTCCTGCGAGCGGGCGAGGTTCTGGACGGTGCTCTGCGCGTCGTCGAGGTCGGTGGCGTCGATGCCGTCCTCGACCTTGCCGGCGTCGAAGTCGGACAGGCGGTCCAGCTCGACGTCGGTGGTCTGGTAGGGCTCCGAGAGGTCGAACCCGCCGATCGAGGCGTTGACGCCCCGGAAGATCACGACCGTGCCGTCCTGCTCGCCGACGTAGTACTGCTTCTGGGACCACGACCACAGGGCGGCGACGGCGACCCAGGCGATGCCGACGACGACGGCGAGGGCGAAGAGGCGCTTGGCCCAGACGTAGCGCCGGGGGGCGCGGGGTGCGTAGCGGGCGGCCTCGGGGTCGACCGGATCGGCGTCGATCGCGTCCAGGGCACCGGCCGGCAGGTCGGGGACCGGGTCGAGCTCGCCGGTGTCGCCCGAGCGGTGCCCGCGGAAGAGCCCGCCGGTGCGACCGCGCTGGAGGCGACGCTCGGCCGCGGCGCCGACCACGAGGGGCTCGTCGTCGGGGGCCGTCGCGTCGGCGGCCTCGTGGACGTCGGCCACCACGCAGGTGACGTTGTCGCTGCTCCCGGCCTCCAGGCTGGCCCGGACCAGCTCGATCGCGGCGTACTCCGGGCTGCCGGTGCCCAGGATGTCGGCCATCCGGCCGTCGTCGAGCACGCCGCAGGCACCGTCGCTGCAGACCAGGAGCCGGTCGCCGGGCATGAGCTCGACGACGAAGAGGTCCGGCTCGCTGTCGCTGACCGCGTCGATCGCGCGCATGATCAGGTTGCGGTGCGGGTGGACCCGGGCCTCCTCCTCCGTGATCCGGCCCTCGTCGATGAGGGTCTGCACGAAGGTGTGATCGACGGTCAGCTGGCGGATGGTGCCGTCACGGAAGAGGTAGGCGCGGCTGTCGCCGACGTGGCCGACGCCGAGGCGGAGCCCGTCGAAGGCGAGCACCGTTGCGGTCGTGCTGGTGCCGCTGAGCGCCGGGTCCTCGTCGACGAGCTCGACCAGGCGGTCGTGCGCGCGGTGCACGGCACCGGCGACGCGGCCGAGGAGCTCGTCGGAGGAGTCGCTGCCCGGCGGCTCGTCGAGGCGGCGGAGCTGGGTGATCGCGGTGGCCGACGCGATGTCGCCGCGCGCGGCGCCGCCCACGCCGTCGCAGACAGCCAGCAGCCAGGGCCCGGCGTACCCGGAGTCCTGGTTGTCGCGGCGCACCCGACCGACGTCGGAGACGGCGCCGTACTCGAGCCGGAGGTCGGGCATCCGGCTACTTCCTGAGCTCGAGGATCGTCTTGCCCACGCGGACCTGGGTGCCCATGGTGATCGTGGTCGGCTGGCTGATCCGGACCGTGCCGACGAAGGTGCCGTTGGTCGAGCCGAGGTCCTCGACGAACCACTGGTCGCCGGACGCGGCGATCCGGGCGTGCCTGGTCGAGACGTAGTCGTCGTCGAGGCGGATCGCGGCGTCACTACCTCGGCCGATCAGGACCGGGCCGGCCGAGAGGTCGGCGCGCTCGCCGACGTTGGAGCCCTCGGTGACCAGCACGTGGGTGGGGACGGTGCGGCGCTTGCCGGGCTTGGGCTGCTTCGGAGGCTTGGGAGCCTTGCCGCCGCCGGTGCGGGCGGCCTCGGGCACCCGGGCGCCGAACATGTCGGAGCGGATCACGGAGATGGCGGACAGCACGAAGATCCAGAGGATCGCCAGGTAGGCGACCCGGATGAGGAACAGCGTCAGCTCGGACATGCGCTATCGCTCCTCGTGCACGCGGACGACCAGGGTGGTGTTGCCGATCTTGACCGTGGAGCCGTCGTGCAGGCCGGTGTGGGTGATCCGGTGGCCGTCGACGAGCATGCCGTTGGTCGAGCCGAGGTCGTGGACCTCGAGGGCGATGCCGCGCTCGCCGCCACCGGTCACGGTGAACTCGATGTGGCGGCGGCTGACGCCGGGGTCGTTGATCCGCAGGTCGGCCTCGGTGCCACGGCCGACCACCAGCCCGGGCGCCTGGAGCGGGTGCCGGGTGCCGTTGACCTCGAGGAAGGCGCGGGCCCGGCCGACCTGGGTGGCGGTCGCGTCGCTGGTGACCTTGGCCTGGGCCCGGCTGCGGATCCGGAACCGCCCGGTGGTGAGGTCCTCGGCCGGGTCGAACGCGATGCTGACCGGACCGGGGAAGACGTAGCTCTGCTCGTCGGCGTGGTCACGCAGCTGGCGGACCAGGTCGTCGGCCAGCGCGCTGTCGTACGGCGCCAGCCGGTCCAGGTCCGTGCCGGAGAGCTCGACGTGGAAGTCGTTGGGCACCAGCCGCCGGTCGCGGGAGAGGATCTGCGCGTTGTTGTCGCACTCCCGCTGGAGCGCGGCCGCGATCTCGACCGGCTGCACCGCGGAGCGGAAGGCCCGCGCGAACGCACCCGAGATCATCTGCTCGAGCTTGTTCTCCAGCCTCTGGAGCCCGCCCACGTCTGCCCTCCTTCCGTCCCATGCCGTCTCGGTCCCGGTGGTCGTGCCCGCGGCACCGGTCGCGGAAACCGTGATCCGCCGCGCAGGCACAGCCACCCGACCTGGGAGGCCGGGCTGCGACCGATCGTAACGGGGTCGGCGGCACGGGCGGGGGATGGCCGGGGCGTGGTCGAGAGGTGCCGCTTCCCCGGTTTGGGCGCCGGAGCGCCCCTGGGATAACCTTGCCCCGCTTCACGCGCGAGTGGCGGAACGGCAGACGCGCTGGCTTCAGGTGCCAGTGTCCGAAAGGGCGTGGGGGTTCAAATCCCCCCTCGCGCACGTGAGCGTGGGGAATTCCCCACGGATGTAGGGAAGAAGTGAAGGTCCTCGGGGACCACGGTCCGGGATAGGGCCAAGAACGCAAGCAGGCACCGCCCGGTATGGGCGGTGCCTGATCTGCTTTACGGACCCGACGCCTCCGTATCGAGCCTCGCGCCTGCGTGCCTGAGCAGGTGACGGAGGTGGGGTCGATGCGGGCGCTCGGTGTGAACGGAGCCGGTGACACGCTCTGGCTGGCCTGCGCTGATGACGGCGAGCTCGTCGACCTCGACCCGTACTCGTTCAAGCTCCCCGCCGGTCTCGAGCGCGGTGAGGGCCTGCGTGCCGGTGTCGAAGAGCTCGCCGCGATCTTGAAGCGGGTCGCACCGGACGTCGTGGCGTTGCAGGAGCCCGAGACCAGCCAGGCCACGTACCAGTCGCTCGTTCCGCGGATGAGCGTCGAGATCGTCCTCGAGTTCGCCGCAGCTGAGGCGGGTGTGGAGATGCGTCGCGTCAGCCGAGCCAAGCTGCGGTCTCTGCTCGGCCTGCCGCGGTCTGGTGCCGTCAGCAGCTACAGCTCTGAGGTCATCTCGAAGCCGCAGAACCCGCACTGGGCGAAGAAGCGCGAGATCGCCGCGATGTCGGCTGTCGCCTGCTCGAAGGACGATGCCTGATGTTGCACGGCGAACGGCTGGACAGGCCGACATACACGCTCATCACCTCGCTCGACGGCGGCACCAGTGACGTCGTGCTCACCGACCACGAGATCTTCGGCATCCAGGTCGTCCAGAAGACGGTGTCCCTTCTCGGCGTCCCGGACGGCGTCGCGACCAGCGAGCCTCGCGTGCTCGAGGGGCTTGAGCATGACCACCTCGTTCGTGTTCGGGAGGCGCAGTGGGACCCCGACCACGACGAGGCGCTTCAGTGCATCACGTTCACGACCGACTTCTACCCCGGCAGGAGCCTGCTGTACGCGCTTGAGCAGGGGCACGAGTTCAGCGTCAGGGACGTCCTGGAGATCGTGGACGGCATTTTGAGCGCCCTGGTGTACCTCCACGAGGAGTGCGGTCTGCTGCACCGCGACATCAAGCTCGGCAACGTCATGCTCGCAGCCGACATGAAGCACGCCCGGCTCGGCGACCTCGCCCTGGCCGCCGCGATGGACCCTTCGACGGGCACGACTGAGCCCGCGAACGCCACCCCTCTGTACATCGCCCCGGAGGCCGCTGCGGGCGCTCTCGACGTCCGTTCCGACCTGTACCAGGTCGGGTGCGTGATGCTCGAACTCCTCAACGGTCTGCTGCCGTACGCCGAGATCGACCGCGACAAGGTCGACTCTCGACTGTCGGAGGGGCGGCGTCCGCTCAGCAACCCGAACTACGACCCGGCGCCGTGGGTGCCGGCGAACGTGGCGCGAGTGCTGCGCAAGCTCGTCGCCCAGGATCCGGATCGGCGGTACGCCTCTGCGCGCGAGGCGCTCCGCGCGGTCCGGCACCTCAGGTGTGTCGGCTGGCAGCGGATCGGCGGCGCCGCGCTCGTCGGGCGGTGGAGCGGCAAGTACCCGCCGAACGTGCCGGCGGCGCGTGCGCGCGTCTACGAGGTGAACGCTGAACTGGTCGAGAAGGGCAAGTACCAGGGCCAGCTGCTGCTCACGGCACGTTGGCGAAACGCCAATAGCGTCGACTGGCGCAACTACGCCGGCCTGACCCGTCGCGTCCCGGTCGAGGACGCACGTGAACTCGCGAGCTTCTTCCGGGATGTCGAGGCCAAGGCCCACTCCGCCCCGACGCGGTGAACGGTGGCCGCCTGCGCAGCGGAGAGTCGCATCAGTGAGCGCCGTGAGTCTGCACGGCCGTCAGCGGTGACGATGAAGGTCGAGTTGCGGCCGTCCTCGATGACACCCAGCCGGCCCGCGTTGACGGCGTCCCAGATCGCTTGAGTTACGCCGTCGGCGCGCTGGCCGACCGCAGGATCTGACCGCCAGTTGCGGCGCCCCCCGAAGCGGAGCCAGAGCGCATCGACATCAGCGTCGTGCATGGCGTCCAACGCCGCCAACGCCTCGTGCAAGCGGCGATGGTCGCGCGCTGGTAGCGCCTGGACCTCTCCGGCAGCCATGATGGTGACGATGAGGTCTGAAAGACCTCTGTTAGACATATTTCTAATCTACGAGACGGCACCGACATGGCAGACGAGCGACACTCGGTGAGTGCAGACGCACGCCTTCGGGACTCACAGGACAAGCAGGTCTCGATCCGCTGGCCTGTGGCGTTGGACCAGCGACTCGACGACTTGGTCGCGCGTGCTTACGCCGCGGGCGAGGAGGTGAACCGCAGGACGTTGCTGGCAGCGCTGCTCCTGAATGCGGACTTCTCCGGGGAAGAGTTGCGCGACATCCTTCACCGGTACCGCGTTGCCCAGGTCAAGGACGCGCCTCTTCAGGCCGTTGATGCGAACGGTCAGGTGTTGCACTTCCGCCGGCACAAGCCTGGCCCGCGAGCGTCCGGGTAGGCCGGCGTGCCATGGGCTTGACTCCCGGTCTCACGGCGCTGATTGAACGACGAAGGGGCCTCGAAACTTCGAGGCCCCTGTCGTCGTGGGAGTCGGAGACCCTTGATCCCTCGTCCTGAGGGATTCAGGCTGCCACGTCAGCCATGCCCATCAATGTGTGGCATGCGAAACGGAGGTCAAGCATTCGTCCGGGAGTTGGGTGAGATGACGAGCTCGAACCGCCGCTCGCCGGTCTCTCGAACGTCGAGGCCGTCGGGGTGAGCGTGACCGTAGCCCCGCGCCGCTTCTGGCCATCGCACAGCGAGATACCAGGTCCAGCGGCGCCCGTCCGTTCGAACGTCCTTGAGCAGAGCCTCGAGGACCTTCTGGCGCCCCTCATCGGCGATGAGCGTCATGACGGCCCCCCACACCGCGGAGACCGACGGAAGCAGGGCGTGGAGCTGATGCTCAAGAACCAGGTCATCGTCGTCGAAGGCGATGTCGTAGGGCACCCCCGGCAACTTGTAGTCCAGGTTGTAGTAGCCCGGAACGTGGCCCCAGAGCGCGGCGATGAGGCCGTAGCCGCAGTGCTTGATGAATCGTTCGTCGCCGTCAGTCACCGGCGCCAGCCAGCAGAACCATGCAGCGATCTGGTCTGCAATGTCGTTTCTGTCTCGGCAAAGGTGCCGCAGGAGTTGGTCGCATGGCTGACGATGGTGCGTCGTTTCGCATACGGCGCAACCACCTGCCAGGCGGCCTTCGGTAAGGGCTCTCCGGTCCTGACAAGCCCCTTGGTCAGAGCGGGCCGTCCGGGATCACTGCGCGCTGAGTGCAGTGGCCTGTACCACGGATCCCAGTCGCAGCGAGCTTTGCCAGGAGGGGTGCGGCGCCTCGTGCAGGCATGCCGATCCGGTCGTCGGCCTAAGGCCGACTGCTTGGCGTGCCTCAGTTGAACCAACCGTCGGCGGCCCGCGGCTGGTTCTCGTGTCGCGCATCGGTCAGCGCACCGTCCGGGCGTCCATGACGCCGCGAAGGTCTTCGGGGCTGTCGATGAGGTGGCGGTGTTCGCGCGACCAGGCTCGCTGGATGACGAACTCGATGAGCGCGTGGCCAAGGACCGCCGCGGTGACCGCAGCGAGTGCGAGGTACTCACCGGTGATGGCGGTGATGGTGATGGCACCGCCGGCGTTGGCGTTGAGGACTGACCGGATGGTCATCTCGGCTCCTTCGGGCATGCAAAAGGGCCCGTTCGTGTGAACGGGCCCTTGGGGGTTGTGGCTGTGAAGTTGGGGGGGCCTTCTGGCCGTGGTGCTGCGGTCATGGTGTTCGGGCATGGCTTCGCCCTAGGGAGGTCTCATCGAGTGCCTCCCGTCTAGTGCGCGGGGTGTGCACGTGCCGCCGGGTTGAGTGGTCCGGGCGGGCGCGTGCGTGTGAGGTTCGGGTTGCCTGCGTTCGCGGGAGTGGATTCTCAACCGGGGCCGGCGGACACTCGGTGTATGGAGTTGGAGGCGCGGCAGTACGACTTGCTACAGGCGGTCTTGGATCTGCAGGGCGATGGTGATGAGTCGTGGCCGTCGACGGAGGCTGCCGGTCTCCGGCTTCTGGAGATCTACAAGGCGCGCGGGGGCGGACATTCGTGGATGAGTAGTCCGCCGTGGCATGGGACGAGTCCGATGGCTGATGACCTGCGGTCCCTGGGTCTGGTCGAGCTGGATGTCGGGATGGCTGAGTTTCGGCGTCCGGGCGATCCGGCGAACTCCCCGAAGATGTACTGGCTCGGGCTCACGGACGAGGGTCGGCGGGTTCTCGCGGATCGCGACTCGGGGAGCTAGCGGGAAGGCGCCACAGGCCTCAGACGACCTGGTCTGGGCGGGGTTCACCTGCCGCACCTGACGATACGCGCCACGTGAGAGTCGGAGCGCGTGCCGCGCGGGGCCCGAGGGCGGGGCCGGCGGCTGGGGTGCGCGGCGCCAACTTCCGGGCAGGGGGCTTCGCCCGCAAAACATGGTGACAGGTGGTCTCCGTGACAGATGGCCGGCGCGCCGACGGCTGGCGGCGGACGCGGCACCACGAGAGGGCGACCAGGGTTCTGGGCAGGGCGCTTCTGTCGCCAAGAATGATTACAGGCTGTTCGGCTCAAGGCCAGGCGACACGACCTGGGGTGTGGGCGGACGGTCGTGGCGGTGCCGTGGGATCCGCTCGCTTGGCGGAGTCTGATCCCGTCCTGGGCAGCGTTATCCGTCCGCAAACAAGTGTGACAGGCGGTGCGGCGGGTGTGTTGGCGACCCGCTCGGTCGGTTGCCCAGATGGCCTGGTGCGCTTGGCCTTTCAGCTCTCACCCGTTGTTTTTGCGCGCAAATTCGCCGGTTCGTGGTGGGGAGCAGCGGGTGCATCGTTTGCGCGGGCGGCCGCGTCGCATGGTTGGGAGGGGTAGCGAGCGGCCGCAGATGTTGCAGTTGCCGACGGGTGACGGTGCGAACTCGCTGCTGGGGTCGACGGCCGGTGGGCGGGGGTCGTGCAGGTCGAGCAGCAGGTTCGAGACCTGTTGTGCGACGTGGGCGCGTGGGTGGTGTTCTGCGTATAGCTCGCGGGCGAGAGCACGTAGTTGTGTGACGGCGACGGAGATGATGCCCGGTTCGACCGGCGGCGGGGTGGACGATCGGTGGGGAACGTACTCGTAGTCGTCCTGCTCGTCGTACTCGTAGCTGTCGCTGTAGTCGTCTGGTTCGTCGTAGCGGGAGTCGGCGATGTCTTCGAAGAAGTCGCTCGGGACGGGATAGCTGCCCATGTCGCTTCCTCTCTGGTGCCTCCTGGGGGAGTCGGACGGGTTGGTTCTGTCGGTATCGGTAGTCGTCGACTCGAATTGGGGGCTGCGGACCCGAAAGATCCCGTGGCCGCTCGAACCTGAGGTCGTGCGACCCGGTCGCCGTCCCCCCGAGGCACCTGAAACCGGCTCAACATCACGCTCGAAGGACTGACCACGCAGACGTGGCGGTGTGACCTACGCCACACCGCGACGGTAGCTGTGCCCGTGGTGTTCCCTCGCCAACGCCGTACGTAGATTGAGCACCGAAGAGCGGTCGACGGTGCCTGACGACAGGACTTTGCCCATGCACCCGACCAACGCGCCGTTCGACCTCGGCAGGCTCGGCTCCGAACACCTCGACGCGCTGCGCGTGCTCCTGAACGAGCCGCTCCGTGACAGTCCCGCTACCGAGCAGGACGCGAGCCACCGACAGGACCCGGAGCGGGCTCCCGACATGTCGTGGTCGCAGTTCGCGAAGGCGCTCATGCTCGCCGCCCCCAGGGCAGCCATCGTGTGTGCCCTTGTGCTGCTCCTCACCGTGCTCGCGTACCTGTCAGCGCTTCTTGGGTGGGCATGCGGGGTCGACCTCGGGCTCCCGTGGCCGCCCGGGCTGCCCGGGCTGGTGACGGTTCCCGCAACCTGCCGGGGAGCGCCCTGAGGCCCCGACGGCCCCCCGACGACTCCGGAGACGATGACGGGGGAGGACTTACAACGTGAGGTTGCCGTCGTCCACGATCTGCGTCCCGTTCCACGCGTAGCGCTTTACATCTCGACCGAGCCGCGGTTGGTGCGGGTCGTCAGGGGTTGGGCCGGATGGCCCGGGTGCCCAGCCTGGTTGCCCGACGATCACGCCGTGGATCAGGTCCGAGATGTCGACGCCCGGATCGTTGCTGCCCTGCGGGAAGCCGAACCGCCACTCCCGCTCGTGCGTCCAGTCTGTCCACGGCGGGTCGTATCGCACGATGCGCCACTCCATGAGGTCGCTCGTGTGTGCGCGGTTGAGGATCTGACGCTCCTCGGCCGCAGACAGGTAGAGCACGGGGCGAAGGCCGCGGTCGATGCAGCCTTGGCGAGAGAGCAGCAAGCCCCACGGGTCGTATGGTCCCCGATTCGTGACACCGTTCGCGAGCAGGACGTTGGCCGCCTTGCGAGTCACATCGCACAGGCAGACGACCGGTGGGGAGCCGTACACGGAAGATGCCTTGAGGCGACGCGACGCCAGGATGCTCGCGAGACGACCTTCGGCTGTGCTGCCAACGTGCGCCGCCGGCGGCGGGGTGTCTCCGAGCGGGCGGCCCGTGAGGTGGATGAAGAACTCCGAGAGGTCCGGATGTTGACCGACTCCGAAAGGGGCGACCGTCACCTTGCACATGCTGCCGCCCGGCCGGCGTTCGCGGCTCGCTTTCCCGCATCTCTGAGCACTCGGAATCTGGGCCGTGAGCGGTCGCTCGTCAGCCGAGGTCGTGCTGTGACGTCATGAACAAGCCGACTGCGACCAGTTCTACGGACCCCACTCGAGGCGGTCGCAGACAGGTGCAACGCCGGGTCGTAGCTCGATCAGCGTCCAGGTTCCACCGACGCCGCCGCGCAGCAGGACGGTCGCCTCTTCCTGCACCAGGTCCCGCATCGTCGTCTCGACCAGTTCTCGCACCTCGCGCAGCGGCATTGACCGCAGGCTGGCAGTGGTCGCGCCGAAGCGGTCGTAGATGGCGTCCGCGGGCAGGCGCCCATATCCGTCGTCATCTGGATCGCGGAAGGGCGCCCGTTCGGGCAGAGCGCCGAGGGGTCGCCCGTAGGTGTCGTCACCGAATCCGGGCTCGGCACGAGGCGAGTGGTCGCCCTCTTCATTGGAGCTGAAGACCCACACCTCACCGAACGCTTGCCGATCTTCCGGAGCGGCAGCGAACCCTGCGACGAACGCATCGACTCCGTCGTTGGTGTGCTTCCCCTTAGCGCGACGGTTCTCGTTGTCCTGCTGGACTGCCCTACCAATTACCCGAGAGGCGGCTCGAGCGACCTCGCGGGGGGTGCGGAGGTCACCCGAGACGTTGTCGTCGCGGACCTCCTCGAGGTAGATCTCGACCCACCGCCACGCCTCGATCTCACACATCGTGGCTTGCCCGGTGAGAACCACCACGACTGCCGCCTCGTCTGGAGCGAATGCGACCTTGCGGCGGTCGGTCTCGATGACCTTGCGACCATTCGGAGCGTCCGGCGACTTCTCCGACATCTGACCGTCGACGATCACGAGCAGACCGTCAGAGGCGCTGAACACCACACCGACCGACATGAGCCAAGACTGTCAGCCGCCGAACCACCTCGTGGCCAATCGGTGCGAAGCCGGGTGAACATGGCCGAGACGCGCTAGCAGAGCTGCAGCCCCGTCTCCGGTTGGTGGCCGAGCGCTCGGCGCCGGCCTGGTCATTGAGCCGGCGCCGCTCTCGGGGCTCGCGTCCTCGTTCAGGCGTCGGTCGCCGTCGGGTCCGGGTGTGGACCCGACGGCGACCTTGGGCTCAGCGGGCGAGGACGTCGAGGCCGTGCGCCCGTGCGATGGCCGCCACGATCACCACGGCGAGGCTACCGCCGATGGCGAGGAGACCCGTCCGCTTACGGAGGGACTCCGACGAGGTGTTCGTCTGGCTGACGCGGATCAGCAACGCCGCGCACAGCGTGCGCTTGAAGGAGTTGATCGTGTAGTGGTCGCGCTCCGGCGGCGGAGGGTCGCCGACGGGCGGGCTGTCAGGCGTCGTCATCGTCGACACCGTCCTCGTCCCAGGTCTCGTCCGCCTCGTCCGTGTCGTCGGCGTTCGAGTTCGCGGGGCTGGCCGCAGCGTCGGACGGGACCGACGCAGCGTTGCTGAGAACGAACAGCTGGAGGTCCCGCACGAAGGAGTCGACCGTTGCGTAGGTGGCCTGGTCGCCGAACGGCCCACCGATAATGCCGCCGTCGGAGTTGGTCGTGGCGACGAGGTCAGTGCTGGTTCCGACAGCGTCGGTGAGCATCGCCACCAGCCTCTTGCGGAGACGGTTCGCCCGTCGGGCCGGCGTCTCATCCTGCGGCGGGCTGTCGTTCTTGACCTTCTCGTCCTCGGCGCGGCCCGGGTTGGAGGCGTAGACGACCTCGTAGACTCCGAGCGCCTTGGCGTGACCGTTGACGTCGAGCTCGACCTCGTACGGGTTGGACGGGTCCGGGCGCGGGACGAGGTAGGTGCCCTTGGCCAGGTCGGGGTTCGTCGTCAGTTCCTTCTTGGTGTACGAGTTGACGGCGATCCGGTCAGCGTCGAACGCGTTGGCGACGTGGGCCAGCAGACAGAGTCCGAACTCGGACTCCGCCAGGCCCTCGACGACGACGTCGACGCTGGCGCGGAAGGGCACCTGGCCGGAAGCGAGCGCGCTTCCGACGTCGGCGAGGAGCAGCTTGTCGGTGATCAGCGCGATGCCGCCGCCGACGATGAGGGTGTTCTTGGCGTCCTGGTTCCCGTTGAGCGCGAGCGGGACCAGCGTCGTGAAGTCGGTGGTGGGGACCGGGTCCCAGTCGGTGCCCAGCATCGCGGACGGGACCGGGCCGCCGTTACCCCATGCCCGCCGTGCCTGCCGTTCGGTGTTGGCCTTCGCCCGCCGCCACGGAGCGTCGATCACGGTGACGAGGTGCGAGACGTACATCCGCTTGCTGATGGCGCGGGAGACGCCGAGCTCGCGAAGCTGGCGCTTGAGCCCGTTGAACTCGATGTCGTGGGTGAAGATCGACATCAGGTAGATGGCCCGCCACAGCGCGGTCGCCGGCGCCTCGTTCCAGACGCTGTTGAACTTGGAGAGGTCGGCGCTGACGGCGACCTCCGCCACCACCGAGGTCAGCGACCTGGCGTGAACGGCGCGGGGGATGGCCCGCTGGATAGCCGCAGTCTGGGTGGCGGTCGGCTCCCAGGGCCGGAACTCGCCGTGGACGCTGGCGATGACCGACTGCATGGTGTCGTCGAAGACCGCGTTCGGGGCGACGGCGCTGGGGGCGCGTTCGGTCATGTCGACGCAGATCTGCATCGGCAGGGACAGCGTCTGCCCGATGCGCACAGCTTCCTCGGCGATGAGATCGCCGCTGGTCCCTGCGATGAACCGGCCGCGGAGGTCGGTCATCAGCTCTTCGCGACCCCTGGCTCGCGCGATCGTCTCGCTGCCCACTGCAGACTTGACGTCCTTGCGCGAGAGCAACGACGTCGCGATGTGCTCACCGAGCTCGTGAGCGTTCAGGCCGGGGTTCTGGGCCGCCCACGACGACACGACGCGGGTGATGCCGTCGCGGATGCACAGGACGTAGAACGGGTCGGATCCGTCGGCGAAGGTGATCCGGACGACGTGAGCGAGCCCGGGACGGGAGACGCGCTTGGTGAGGATGCTGTCGCTGTAGTCGCGACCGTGGGCCTTGGTGAGGGTGACGGTCTCGACGATGTAGTTATGCAGGTGCTGGTGGGTGTCGAACTCTACGTCGAGCTCCACGAGGGGCCGACCGTCGGCGTCCAGGGCGCCCCGGATCGTAGGGGCGGGGACGCTGTGGGCGAAGCCGCCGGCGCGCGGCTGCATGAGGATGAACGCCTCGGGCAGCCAGACGTTCGCGGTGACCATGGAGATGTCGACCGCGCCGATGACCTCGGTTGACGTCAGACCGGCCTTCACGGCGGCGGCCATGGAGCCCGGGTCGGTCGCGGCCCGAGCGATGGCGTACATCGCGTCTTCAGCCAGTCCCAGATCCCGGGCGTCGGCGGCACGTACGAGGGCGTTGCGCGACTTCACATCGCTTGCGGGGGGCAGCGTGTTGGAGAAGTTGAGGATGTCGACGGTCTCGCCGTCGGAGCCGGTGACCGTGATGGTCTTCGGCGGCTTCGCACTGGTGGTCATGCTTAGGTACCTCCGCGCGTCTGACCCAAGTCCGGTCAACACCGGGGGTCTCGCCCGAACGGGCAAGCACGGGACACTCGAAGCCGCGCTACGTCTCCAACATCTCGATCAACCTCACTTGGCGTCCGAACTGCTTCTTCCGGTGCTCAGGTGACCGGATCCACAGCCGACTCCATCGGTACCTCGCGGTACCCCTAGATCAGGATCTAAGGAATCAGCGTCACGCCATGCTGGGGCGCTGATTCAGGATACCTCATGCGAACGCTTCGCCGCCCTGGTCGAGCGCGAAGGCGCCGATCCGCATTCGACGACTTCACGCTGCTTCGCAGTTCTGCTGCCGAGGTGGCAATCAACCTCGAAGACACCGCAGCGCCGCGGTGCTTCGAGATCGAGCCGAGGCTGCGCGAGAGCCTCGACATTCCGGTCTTCCACGACGACCAGCACGGCTGGTGACGGACGAGTAGGCAGGCTCCTTGGCCGCAGCGAGAGTGCGTACGACGCGCCGGCCCCGAGCGCCGGTCGCGCCTATGCCGCCGACTAGCAGCCGGCCCAGCCCTGGCTCGCCTCGATCATCGCCCAGACGATCTCGTGGCCGATCTTGGGCGCGAGCGTGATACCGGCACCGCCGAACCCGGAGGCGTGGAGGATGGAGCGGCCCTCGGGGTGGAACCCGAGCAGGAACTTGTCGCGGGCGGGGCGCACGCCGGTGTGCGCCTCGATGTACGTCATGTCCTTCAGCTCCGGCATGAACTCCACGGCCCGCCGGTAGATCGCGTCGACGACCTCGGGTTCGGGCGTGCATCCCGAGTCGATGAGGTCCTCGGCCTTCGCCTGTGAGAGTGGGTGCGTCTCGCCGCCGACCCGGAGGATGTTCAGGCTGCGGAGCGGGACCGCGTAGGGGTCACGGTGGGTGCCATCCTCGAGGTCCCAGGACCGCACGCCGTGCTCGTAGTTCTCGGGGAGCTCGAAGTCGAGGACGGTGCCGCGCAGCGGGTGGAACTTGGGGTCGTCGAAGACGAACGCGGAGTAGACGCCCATGGCGTCGACGACGAAGTCGGCGTTGAAGGCGACCTTGAGGTCCTCGAACTCCAGGGCGGTGTGGATGTGGCGGTTGAGCCACACCACCCCGAGCTGCTCGAGTGAGTTGCGCATGGCCGGGTGCCAGATCTGGGCGGGGATGACCAACGACTGCGCCTCGAAGCCGCTCTTCATCCCTGCGGTGAGCTCGTCGCCCCGGAGAGCTCGGTAGCCTTCGAGCTGCTCGTACATCGAGGGGAACGGGGCGGCCCTCCCGGTGCGCTCTACACGCGTGCGCTCCTTGCGGACAGCGCCGGTTGGCAGGAACGGGGTGTGCGCCTCCCACATCTTCGCCGCAGTGAGCGCCCACGGGACAGCCACGGGGTCGGTGCTGTGGTACGGGAAGCACCAGCCGGCGGCCACGAGGAACGTCTGGTTCAGCCCGTCGTCGATGATCGTGACCCGCGCGCCGTGGAGTGCGGCGTACCAGGCAATCCAGACTCCGACCGGTCCGCCGCCGACGATCACGATGCGCCGGTTCTGCAGGTACTGGTACTCGTGGAGTCCGAGGATGACGGGCGCGCCGGGCTCGTAGCCCTCAACGATGTCGGTGAGGCTCTTGATGGACAGGTCCGGGTCCGTCGGGTCCGCGGCGCGTTCGAACACGTCGTCGCTCTCGATGAGGCACTCCGGCTCCGTGATGACGGCGTCGGGGGTCTCGACGACGAGAGTCGCGACGGGCTCGGAGGCGATCGGGGGGTCGGGGGTCTCGTCGGTGACCGTGGGGATCTCGCCGGTGTCGTCGATGGAGACGAGCTCGTTCGGCTGGCTCGGGTCGATCGTGTTGTGCGCGGTTTCCGAGTGGAACGCGTCGACGTCGTTGGACTGGTCGGCGGAGTACGGCTCGGGGTTCTCAGCGGGGTGTGACATGTCTAGACCTCCTAGGAAAGTGGCGGAGGCCTGTCCGACTCGGGCGGCGGAGGGGAAGATCGGCGGCCCCCGGCCAGGCGCTTTCAGTGTCGACGAAGCGCAGGGAGCCGGTCAAGGTTTCGGTATGATAAAAACTGACCTTTATGCGATGATCGGGGCGGACCGCGGGCACGAGGCCCGCGCATGCACTGGAGGACACATGAACAACAGCGACTCCTCGCCGCATCCTGGAGATGAGCAGGCAGCGGATCCCGTGTCAAGCACTGCCAAGTCCGCCGACGTGACCTTGAACCAAGACCATCTCTCGCATCCGACGCCTGTGAGTACCGGAGGTGACGCGACCGGTCGCGCGAGCCTCAGCGGTGGCACCTCTGGGGAGGCTCGCACGGTTCAGGACCGTGTTCATGACGCGCTGCTCGCCGGCGCCCCGCTCATCGCAGCTGACCTCCTCGCCGGTCGCCCGTCGCACTTGGGCACGGTCAAGCTGCCGACCAAGCGCAGGCCCGGGCGCCCCAGGGGACGCCGCTTCGAGGAGAAGGTCTCGGTTCCCCTGGACAAGGACCTCATGGACCAGATCCAGGCCGAGGCCGAGATCCAGCACCTGCCGGTCTCGGCCGTGATCCGTGCGCTCTGTCGGGAGGCGCTTCTTCGTCGCCGGGAGGACGTCGCGAGCGGCCACTCCCAGTCCGCGATCGCGCACCCGTGATGTGACGCTGACTGTCTAGGTCTTGACGGGCGGGCGGCTGAAGCCGCCCGCCCGTCATCGTGTCTGGGTCGCCCCGGTACTCACCGGGGCCGCCCGACATCGCACCGGGCCTCCGCACGTGGACGAACGTGACGCGAACGCGGAGCTTGAGGAACTCATGAGATCTCCCGGCCTCACCTAGCCCGGCGTACGGGCTCCGGCTCCGTCACCTTCTGGGTCTTACGCACCCGAAGTGGGGAGTTCCCCACGCCTGCGGACGCAAATCCCCCCTCGCGCACGTGAGCGAAGGCCCCGGAGAGATCCGGGGCCTTCGTCATTTCGCCGTTCCTCATTTCGTGGGCCCGACCTACGCGCGGGTAGCCTTCGCCCGTGACCCCGACACCGACCCGTTCCGCGCGCGTGCGCGCGATGCTCGGTGAGGTCGTCCGGTTCCTGGCCGTGGGTGGGCTCGCGACCGTCGTGTCGTTCGTCGGCTTCAACGTGCTGGTGCACGGGCTGTTCATCGCCCACGCGCCGCTGCACGACCGGCCGATCCTGGCGTTCGTGGTCGTCAACCTCGCCGCGGGCCTGTTGGCGTACGCCGGGATGCGGGTCTACGCGTTCCGCGACCGCAACGTCGAGGCGTCGACCACGGGCGTTCTCCGGTTCTTCACCCTCGGCGCGCTCACGATGCTGATTCCGGCCCTCTGCCTGTGGTTCAGTCGCTACGTGCTGGGGCTCACCGGTCCGGTCGCCGACAACGTGGCCGCCAACGTCGTGGGTCTGGGCATCAGCGCCGCCACCCGGTTCTGGGTCTTCCGGCGCTTCGTCTTCACCGAGGAGCCGGTGGTGGCATGAAGGGCGACCACCTCTACGTCCACCGCCGCCGGCGCTACACCCACCACGGCATCGACTGCGGCGACGGCACGGTGATCCACTACGTCGGCGGCTGGGGCACCATCCGCCGCGTCGACCGGACGTCGTACGACGAGTTCGCGCTGGGCGCCGAGGTCTTCGTGCGCTCCTACAAGCACCGGCTGCCGGTCGAGGAGATCCTCGCGAACGCCGAGTCCAAGCTCGGGTCGCACGGCTACCACCTGGTCCGCAACAACTGCGAGCACCTCGCGACCTGGGCCTCCACCGGCGCCCCGCGCAGCCGGCAGGTGCGCCGCTGGGCGATGGCCGGTCCGGGCGCCGTCGCGTCGATCAGCGTCGCCGACGCCGCCGGCATCCACCTGATGGTGCTCGGCAGCGTCGGGCTCGGGGCGTTCGCGGTCGGTTCCCCGCTGCGACGTAGCATCGGAAGGTCCCGTCGTATCCAGATGAGTGAGGCACTGCCGTGGGAGACATCGGCGCCCCAGAGCTCCTGATCGTCCTCGTTGTCGTCGTGTTCCTCTTCGGCGCCACCAAGCTGCCCGACCTGGCCCGCGGCGCCGGTCAGGCGCTGCGGATCTTCAAGGCCGAGACCAAGGGCCTGCGCGAGGACGACCCGAAGACGCAGCCGCCGACGCTCTAGGCACAGTTGGCGCGGAGTTCCCGCGCGCGGTGCTGACGGCGCCAGGCCCGCACGACCACGGCGGTGAGGTCGAGCTCGGCCGCGATGGCGTTCGGGTGCGGGCCGACGAGCCGCTCGGCACGCGCGTAGTCCGCGGGCGTGATCAGCATCCGGGCCGCGTGCTCCCAGGCCCGTCTCTCGCGGGCGAGGGTCGAGCAGCTGTCGTCGTAGACGAAGTGCGCGTACTCGTGCGCCAGCACCGGGACGAGCTGGCGCAGCACGAGGCCCGGGTTGAGCTCGATCAGGCGGAGCTGCCGCCGGTACTGGCCCTGCCGGTGCGGGCCCAGGTCGGCCCACTCGACCCGGACGCCGTGCGAGGCGCAGAGGTCGACCAGCTCGACGAAGCGCTGCTCGTTCATCGCTCGGTTGTACAGGCTCCCTCCGACAGTCAGGGGGTGTCCGGCGCCTCCTGCTCGGTGGCGATGGGGTCCGCGGAGTCGTGCGCCGCGAGCTCGAGGACCTGGGCGCGGTCCACGCCGTCGACGGCCGCCTTGGCCCGTCGGACCAGCTCGGCCGGATGGAGGTCGAACACCGCCGCGATCGCGGCCAGGTCCGTCACCGTGAGCGTCACCCGCCGGCCCGTCCGGGAGTTGCCGCCGTCCAGGCGGTCGGACATGTACTGAGACGACCTCCCCACGAGCCGGCCGAGTGCCCGGGACGACAGGTCGCGGCGTCCCATCTCGGCCTTGATCTCGGAGACCAGCGCCTCCGAGAAGCGCGCGAGGGCGTCGGGGCTGAGCGGCATGGCCATGTCGGAAGGCTGTCAGACGCATGAAAAGTCGTCAATCCGCATGACATGGTTGACAATGCATGATCAATCATGCAATGTCTAGACATGACCCCTGCGGAGTACGGCGCGGCAGTTGCTGCGGAGGTACGCGCAGAGATGGGACGCCAGCAGAAGCAGGCCAGCGACCTGGCCGCCACGCTCGGGGTCTCGGCCACGACCGCGCGCGCCCGCATGTCCGGGGCCGTCGTCTTCGACGTGGTCGAGCTGCTGGTGGTCGCCACCTGGCTCGACGTGCCCGTCGAGCGGCTCGCCCTCCTGGAGAGCGCCGAGGTCTCGTGAACACCGTTGTCGTGCCCTGTTCTCGGGGCCAGGGGAAGGAGAGAAGCATGATCAGGTCTCGGTCACGAGGGCTCGGTCGGAGGGTGCGGCGAGGGGGGAGCCTGGTCGCGGCCGCCTGCCTGGGGGCGGCGATGCTGCCCGGCCCGGCCGCCGTCGCGGCGGCACCTGTGGGCAACGACCCGGACGATCCCGACCACACGGTGGTCGTCGACACGGTCACCTACTACCTCGACGGTGTCGTGGTCGAGGGTGAGGCCGTCGAGACGTACGACGTGGACGGTGCCGCGACCGCATCCTCCGTCGCGCCGTACGAGACCGTCGACGGCCAGGGCGAGCTGACCCGGAGGCCGGTCGGCCGGACGAGCCTCCGCCTCGCGAGCAACCGCACGGTCACCTGGCGCGACCTCCGGCGCTGGATGGAGCACCCCGAGCAGCTGGCACCTGTCGGCACCGGACGCCTGCTGACGAAGGCCGAGGTGCGGGCCAGGCTGGCGGCCGCGCGGACGTCCCTGCGCGGCCCGCGGGGCGGGTCGTCGGCCCGCGCGGCCGCTGCCGCGGCACCGGCCGGGCCGGCGGCGTTCGACGTCGCCGCCAGCGCCTGCCTGGACGGGGACTACTCCGACAACGACGTGCACATCCGCGCCTGCGTGCGGCAGAAGAAGGCGGGCAGCTACCTGTCCGGCGGGAAACGGCACTTCCTGGTCAGCCGGCAGGGCATCGCCACCGGGTGGTCGACCGACAGCGGGTGTCGCGACTGCGACCGGATCGAGGGCGTCGGGACCTACGGCTGGTCGACCAACGCGGACCGGCCGGAGAACCTGGACTGGGCGCCGGCCGGCGCCGTCGTCGTGCGGGACAACTGCGTCACCAAGACGACGAGCTCGACCTACGACATCCGGGGCGTCTCGGCGACCTCCTCGCAGAGCAACGAGATCTGTCCGGACAAGCTCGACGTGTGGACCGACGGGCACGGCATCACCTACTACATGGGGTCGAAGTGGTCCGGGAAGGACGTCGACAAGAACGAGACCCGTGGCACGATCTGGACCTCCGTGGGAGTGTGGACGCCGGGCAACCAGAGCGGTGACACCTTGAACCTCTGGGTCCACGGACACATGTGGTGGGACTGATGGCTGTCGTTCAGCACGAGCCGACGACGGAGCGCCGACGCACGCTGCTGCCGGCGGCGGTCGCGGCCGTCTGCCTGCTGCTGGTCGGAGGCGTGGTCGGCTTCGCGTGGGGCTCCGCCGCCGGTGATCCGTCCCGGCAGGTCACCGGTGTGGTCGAGCACGTCAACGACCACGCGATCTCCCTCACCGACGTCGACGGCGCCGAGGACGGCATCATCATGGCGGCGTTCGTCGCCAACCCCGACTTCGAGGTCCACGACGGCGACACGGTCTCGGGCACCTTCGTGGAGTTCAACGAGCAGGACCGGACCAACGCCTTCATCGTCGAGAAGCTGGTCAGCCGCTCGACGCCTTGACGTACGTGCCCCGCCCGGTCGGGAGGGGGAGGTCCAGGGTGGTCGCGATGCCGGGTCCGGCGGCGCGTACGTCGGGGATGGCGTTCACGATCCGCCCGCAGGCCGCGACGATCGCCGCGTGGTTGTGGTCGCCGTGCTCGCTGCTCGGCACGACGTCGACGACGTACGACGGCTCGCCGGTGATCTCGATCCGGTAGGCGCCACCGCCGGCCGACGGGCGTGCCCAGTCGGGCCGCAGGTCGTCGCGGGTGCGGGTGACGTGCTCGACCACGATGGCGGGGTGGCCGTCGACCAGGCCGCTGATCGAGAAGTGCAGCGCCGCGATCGTGCCCTCCGTGATCGTGCCGGCCGCGATCTCGTAGGTCTCCGGCGCCGGCTCGGCCTCCCAGAACTCGACGATCTCGTCGACCTCGATGCCGAGCCCGCTGGCCATCATCCGGATGGCGGTGCCCCACGCGAGCCCGAGCACGCCGGGCAGGAAGAGCAGCGGCGTCGAGTCGACCGGCTGCCCGAAGCCCATCAGGTCGAACATCACCTCGGCTCCGTCGTACGTCGCGTAGTCGGCGAGCTCGTAGCACGTCACCTGCTCGACGCGCTGGCAGGTGCTGGCCAGGGCGAGCGGGAGCAGGTCGCTGGCGAAGCCCGGGTCGACACCGGTGATGTAGACGGTCGCGCCGCCCGCCCGGGCCGAGGCCTCCACCTTGTCGATCACCTTCTGCGGCATGGTTCCCCAGGGGAACTGGAGCGTTCCGGGCGCCGAGCCGACGACGTCGATGCCGGCCTCGAGCAGGCGGCGTACGTCGTTGGTCGCCTCGACCGGGCGGGTGTCGCCCATCGCGCAGTAGACGACGCACTCCGGCTCCGCGGCGATCACGGCGTCGAGGTCCGCGACGGCCGTGATGCCGGTGGTGACGCCGAGGCCGGCGAGCTCGCCCGCGTCGGTGCCGACCTTGTCGGGGCTCGAGGTGGACACCGCGACCAGCTCGAACCGGTCGTCGGTGATGAGCTGCCGAAGGGTCAGCCGGCCGGCGTTGCCGGTGGCGACCTGGGCGACGCGGATCGTCATGGTCGTCTCGTTTCTAGAACGTGTTCTAGCGCGATGCTATCTTGCCGCACATGGGACGTGTAGACGGCAAGGTCGTGCTGATCAGCGGTGGCGCGCGCAACATCGGCGGGGCCAGCGCGCGGATGCTCGTCGCGGAGGGCGCGCAGGTCGTCATCGGTGACCTGCTCGACGAGGAGGGCCAGGCGCTCGCCGACGAGCTCTGCCAGGAGTCCGGGCGGAGCGCCGCGACGTACGTCCACCTCGACGTGACGTCCGAGGAGGACTGGGCGGCCGCGGTCGAGACGGCCACCTCGACGTACGGCCGGCTCGACGTGCTCTTCAACAACGCGGGCATCTTCAACGGCGGTCAGCTGCAGCGCTACCGGGCCGCCCAGTGGCAGCAGATGCTCGACGTCAACCTGACCGGCGCCTTCTTCGGTGCCAAGGCCGCTGCCGACGCGCTGATCGCCGCGGGCGGCGGCTCGATCATCAACACCTCCTCGATCGAGGGTCTCCGCGGCACCCCGTGGGCGCACGGGTACGTCGCCTCCAAGTGGGGGCTGACCGGCCTGACCAAGTCGCTGGCGATGGAGCTGGCCCCGCACGGCATCCGGGTCAACTCGCTCCACCCCGGACGGATCAGCACGCCGGCGACCGACCAGATGCCCGAGGGCCTGATCCCGATCCCGCTCGGCCGTCCGGGCCAGCCCGACGAGGTGGCGACGTTCGTGGTCTTCCTGGCCAGCGACGAGTCGTCCTTCTCGACCGGCTCGGAGTTCGTGGTCGACGGCGGCACGGTCATGCACATCCCGACCAACATCTGAGCGTCGTCGATGTCGAGAACGCACTGACGGCTCCGTCCCCGGGTCGAAGGCGGCCAGAATGGTCGCCTCGGACACCGAAGGAGCACCGTCGTGAAGTACCTGCTGCTGAAGCACTACCGCCGCTCGACCGGGCCCGAGCCCACCGAGGTCGGCACGATCCCGATGAGCGAGTGGACGCCCGAGGAGGTGTCCGACCACATCGCGTACATGAACCAGGTCGCCGACGACCTGCGTGAGCGCGGCGAGTTCGTGGACGGGCAGGCGCTGTCGCCCGAGGGGATGTGGGTGCGGGGTGACGGAGCCGGCCGGCCGCCGGTCACCGACGGCCCGTTCGCGGAGACCAAGGACCTGATCGCCGGGTGGATGATCATCGACGTCGAGTCGGAGGAGCGGGCCCACGAGGCCGCGGCGTACCTCTCCTCGGCGCCGGGCGCCGGCGGCCAGCCGATCTACGAGTGGCTCGAGGTGCGGCCGTTCCTCGAGCACCCGCAGACGGTCACGGACTGACCTACGTGGACCAACTGCTGCGGGACCTGGGACCGCAGGTCCTGGGTGTCCTCGTCCGTCGCGGAGCAGACTTCCCGGCGGCCGAGGACGCCGTCCAGGAGGCCCTCGTCGAGGCCGTACGGCGCTGGCCGGACGAGATGCCGGCCGAGCCGAAGGGCTGGCTGGTCACCGTGGCGTGGCGGCGCTTCCTCGACGCACAGCGATCGGAGGCCGCCCGGCAGCGGCGCGAGCTCGCCCACGTCGAGGAGCCGCCGCCGGGGCGGACCGAGCAGCGCGACGACACCCTGCTGCTGCTCGGGCTCTGCTGCCACCCGGACCTGACGCCGGCCTCGGCGGTCGCGCTCACCCTGCGAGCGGTCGGCGGCCTGACCACCCGCCAGATCGCCGAGGCCTACCTCGTGCCCGAGGCGACCATGGCGCAGCGGATCAGCCGGGCCAAGCGCAGCATCTCCGCCGTCGACCTCGGCGCGCAGGGCGACCTGACGATCGTGCTCAAGGTCCTCTACCTGATCTTCAACGAGGGCTACACCGGTGAGGTCGACCTCGCCGCGGAGGCGATCCGGCTGACCCGGCAGCTGGCCGGCGACACCGAGGACCCCGAGGTCGCCGGGCTGCTCGCGCTGATGCTGCTCCACCACGCCCGGCGGGCGGCGCGCTTCTCGGCCGACGGGTCGCTGGTGCCGCTGGCCGAGCAGGACCGCTCGCGCTGGGACGAGCACGCGATCGCCGAGGGCGTCGTCGTGCTCCAGGCCGCGCTGGCACGCGACCGGCTCGGCGAGTACCAGGCGCAGGCGGCGATCGCCGCCCTGCACGCCGACGCCCGGACGGCGGAGGAGACCGACTGGCCGCAGGTGCTCGAGTGGTACGACGAGCTGGCCCGGATCGTCGACAGCCCGGTCGTCGCCCTCAACCGGGCGGTCGCCGTCGGCGAGGTCGACGGTCCCCTGGCCGGCCTGCGCGCCGTGGAGCAGGTGCCGGACGGCGTACCCCGCCGTACGGCGGTGCTCGCCTACCTGCACGAGCGGGCTGGCGACCGCCGGACGGCCCACGACCTCTACGTCACCGCAGCCGCCCAGGCGGCCTCCGCCGCCGAACGCGACCACCTGACCCGTCAGGCGGCCAGACTGAGGTCATGAGGACTCGGGGGATCCGGCTGGCGACGATGGTCGCGGCGACGGCCGCGCTCGCCGGCTGCGCGACGACCCGCCCGGAAGCGCCCGCGCCGCGCGGTCCCTCCCCGCAGGAGACCTCGGGTCGGCCCAACATCGTGATGATCACCCTCGACGACCTCGCCGAGAGCGACCTCGCGGTGATGCCGCGCACCCGCCGGCTGCTCGCGCGGCAGGGCACCACGATGACCCAGGGGCTGGCGCCGACGCCGATGTGCGCTCCGGCGCGGGCGTCGTTGCTGACGGGGCAGTACGCCCACAACCACGGGGTCCTGACCGTCGAGGGCGCCGGGGGCGGCTTCCGGGCCTTCGACGACCGGCGCGCGCTGCCCGTCTGGCTGCAGCGCGCCGGCTACGAGACGATGTTCGCCGGCAAGTACGTCAACGGCTACGGCCTGCGGGACCCCCGTTACGTGCCCCCGGGGTGGGACCGCTGGCGGGCGAGCGTGGACATGTCGACGTACTCGTTCGTGCACACGAGGTTCAACGTCGACGGCACCGTCGTCCAGCCGCCCGGCTACAGCACCGACATCCTGGCGCGCTACACCGAGGAGATGCTGGCCCAGCACCGGCACGGACCGGCACACGACGACCCGTTCTTCCTCTGGGTCAACTACGTCGCGCCGCACCACGGCGGGCCGCACGAGTCCGACGACCCGCCCCGCGACTGGCCGCGAGGTCGCGAGCTGATCACGACGACACCGGCACCGCGGGACCGCAACACCTTCAGCGATGCCGCCCTGCCACGCGACCCCGCCATGTGGGAGCGGGACCTACGCGGCAACCCGCACGCCGGACCGCGCGTGTCGGGTGCCTACAAGGCCGCGATGCGCGAGGTGCACCAGCAGCGCCTCGAGTCCCTCCAGGCCGCGGACCGGGCGGTCGGGCGGACCGTCACCGCGCTGCGCCGCCACGGCGAGCTGGCCAGCACCGTCATCCTGCTCACCTCCGACAACGGCTTCCTCGTCGGCCAGCACAACCTCTTCGGCAAGCTGTGGTTCTACGACGACTCGCTGCGCATCCCGGTGATCATCCGGGGGCCGGGCATCCCGCGCGGACAACGCGTCTCGACCCCGGTCACCAACCCGGACCTCGCCGTCACCATCGCCGGGCTCGCCCGGGCGCGGCCGCTGCGGCGGGTCGACGGGGTCGACGTGCGCCCGTGGCTGACGCGTCCGGACGTCCGGCGGGTCGTCCCGATCGAGGCCTACCCCGTGGAGGGCGGGCGGCAGCGCATCTACTCCGGCATCCGGTACGGCGCCCTGACCTACGTGCGCTCGCGCGGCGGGTTCGAGGAGCTCTACGACCGGGCGCGGGACCCGGGCGAGCTCACCAACGTCGCGCGCCTCCCGGCGTACCACGAGCGGCTGGTGCGGCTGCGGGCGTGGGACCGTCGCTACCGCAGCTGTGCCGGCAGCGGCTGCCCCGGCTAGCGCCGCGCGGTGCCGAGCATCGAGCTCAGCGCCCAGATCACGGCGACGTCGAACGCGATGATGATGACCGCCCAGGCGGGGTAGAACGGCAGCCAGAGGAAGTTCATCAGCGCCGACAGGACCGCGAGCACGACGCCCGCGACCAGGGCCCAGCGCTTGGCCATCAGGATCGACGCGCCGATCACCGCGACCAGGATGCCGAGGACGATGTGGATCCAGCCCCACGTCGTGAGGTCGAGCTCGAAGACGTAGTTGGGAGTGGTGACGAAGACGTCGTCCTTCGCAGCCGCCGAGACACCCTCCAGGAACTGGAAGATGCCGACGGTCAACAGGGCCGCACCGGCGAAGATGCCGAGGCCGTCGGCCCACGCGTTCTCGGTGTGTGACGAAGACATGGTCGGAGTATGGCGCAGTGCGAGGATGACGTGGTGGAACGCAACTGGGCCGGCAGTCACGTGTTCGGGGCCGCGGAGGTACGCCGGCCGACCAGTGTCGACGAGCTGGGTGGGATCGTCGCCGGCCACGATCGGGTGCGCGCCCTCGGGACGCGGCACGCCTTCACCGACCTGGCCGACACGACCGGCGTCCTCGTCGAGACCTCCGGTCTCGGTGGCGACGTCGAGATCGACGCGGACCGCCGCGTGGTGCGGGTGCCCGGTGGCCTCCGGTACGGCGACCTCGCCGGGCACCTGGCCCGGCACGGCTGGGCGCTGGCGACGATGGCTTCCCTCCCGCACATCTCCGTCGCCGGTGCGGTCGCGACCGGGACGCACGGCTCCGGCGACCGCACCGGGTCGCTGGCTGCGGCGGTCGCCGGCCTGGAGCTCATCGGGCCCGACGGCGGGCTGCGGCGGATCGAGCGCGGTGACGCGGACTTCGACGGCCACGTCGTCTCGCTCGGCGCGCTCGGCGTCGTCACCGAGGTGACCCTCGACGTCGAGCCGACGTACGACGTCCGCCAGGACCTCTTCACCGACCTGCCCTGGGCCGTCGCGGCCGAGCACCTCGACGAGCTGACCGCCAGCGCCTACAGCGTCAGCCTCTTCACCGACTGGGTGAGCGGCACGGTCCAGCAGGTGTGGCTCAAGAGCCGGGGCACCGAGCCGCCCGTGGACCTGTGGGGGTCCGGCCCCGCGACCACGACGCTGCACATGCTGGCCGGTGCCGGCATCGAGGCGGTGACCGAGCAGGGCGGGGTGCCCGGGCCGTGGCACCAGCGGCTCCCACACTTCCGCATGGAGTTCACGCCCAGCCGCGGCGAGGAGCTCCAGAGCGAGTACCTCGTCCCGCGCGACCGCGTGCACGAGGCGATCGACCGGCTGCGCGGCCTGGCCCCGTCGTTCGCCCCGCTGCTGCAGGTCAGCGAGGTCCGCACCATCGCCGCTGACGACCTGTGGCTGAGCGGCGCCCAGGGCCACGACGTGGTGGGCCTGCACTTCACCTGGATCCGCGACGTCCCGGGCGTGTACGCCGTGCTGCCGGCGATCGAGGACGCCCTGCTGCCCCTCGGCGGACGCCCGCACTGGGGCAAGTGCTTCGCCGCGGGCGCCGACGCCCTGCGTCCGCTCTACCCGCGCTTCGACGACTTCCGGGCGCTCGTGCGGCGTGTGGATCCGGGGCGGAAGTTCACCAACTCGTTCCTGGGGCGCACCCTTGACCTAGGGTGAGCGGGTGCCCGACACGACGCCGCCCGCCGGGCACACCCCGGCGTACGGCGAGGTCGACCTCACCACCTGCGACCGGGAGCCGATCCACATCCCCGGCGCCATCCAGCCCCATGGCGTGCTGCTGGCGCTCGACGAGGACACCCGCGCGGTGATGGTGTCGGCCAACCTCGCCGACCTGGTCGGCGTCGAGCCGGAGGACGCGATCGGGCGCCGGTTCGCCGACCTGGTCGGACAGGAGCTCGCGACGGCCGTCGACGCCGGCGCCGAGACCGCGTTGCTGCGCGACGTCGTGGTCGACGTCCGACGGCACCGCTCGGGCGACCGGCTGGTCGTCGAGATCGAGCCGCTGAGCCCGGTGGGGGAGACCCGGCAGCCCTACCAGTCGACGCGGTCGGCGATGACCCGGCTGGCGCAGGCGTCGTCGGTCGTCGAGCTCGCCTCCCGCCTGGCGCTCGAGGTGCGCGCGGTGCTGGGCTTCGACCGGGTGATGGTCTACCGCTTCGACGAGGAGTGGAACGGCGAGGTGATCGCGGAGGAGAAGCGCGACGACCTGAACTCGTTCCTCGGTCTCCACTACCCGGCGACCGACATCCCGGCCCAGGCGCGGCGTCTCTACACGGTCAACTGGACCCGGCTGATCGCCGACATCGACTACCGCCCGGTGCCGCTGCACCCGGTCTTCGACGCGGACACGCAGGCACCCCTGGACCTGTCGCACGCGACGCTGCGCAGCGTCTCCCCGATCCACATCGAGTACCTCTCCCACATGGGCGTCACCGCCTCGATGTCGGTCTCGCTGATCGTCGACGGGGAGCTGTGGGGCCTGATCGCCTGCCACCACTACTCCGGCGCGCACCGACCCAGCCACGAGGCCCGGTCGGCCGCCGAGTTCCTCGGCCAGGTCGCCTCGCAGCTCGCCGGCGGGCGGGAGCGCGCCGACAACCGCGAGCGCACGCTCGCCGCCCAGACGGTCCTCGGGCGGATGATCACCCGGACCTCGGCCAACCCCGAGTCGCCGCTGGTGAGCGTCATGGACGACCCCGAGCTGCTCTCCCTGGTCGGCGCGACCGGTGCGGTCCTGTCGTACGACGGCGTGCTGACCGTGCGGGGCGAGGTCGAGCTCGACCGCGACCAGCTGGACGCCGTCGCGGCTGCGCTCGAGGACCCGAACAGCTACGCCACCGCGACCGACCGCATCGGGGAGCTGGTGCCGTCCGCCGCCGGGATCCCCTCCGCGGCGGGGGTGCTGCGGGTGGGCTCGGCGCCCGACCGCTGGCTGCTGTGGCTGCGGCCCGAGCAGGAGCGCGTGGTCGACTGGGGTGGCGACCCGACCAACAAGGAGCTGGCCGCCGCCGAGGGCGGCCACGTGCGACTCAGCCCGCGCCGGTCCTTCGAGAAGTGGCGCCAGGTCGTCCGTGGTCGGAGCACGCCGTGGGCGCCGTGGAAGCTCGAGGTGGCCGACGCGCTCGGCAAGCACCTGATCGGGCTGCTGCTGAGCCGCTCGCGCGACCAGATCGCCATGGCCGAGTCGATCCAGCGCAGCGTGGTCGCCGACCAGCCGCCGACGTACCCCGGGGTCGAGCTGGCCGCCCGCTACCAGCCGGCCTCCACCTTCCAGCTCGGTGGCGACTGGTGGGACACCTTCGAGCTGCCGGACGGTCGGATCGCCTTCGTCGTCGGTGACGTGGCCGGGCACGGCGTGTCCGCGGCGTCCGCGATGACCCAGGTGCGGACGGCGCTCCGCGCCTACCTGTTCGAGGGCCACGACCCCGCCACCTGCCTGGATCGCCTCGACCTCCTGATGGCCGGACTCCTGGACCAGCGGATCGCGACCGCCGTGCTCGCCGTCCTCGACCCGCGCACCGGACGGGTCGAGATCGCCAGTGCCGGGCACCCGCGGCCGATGCTGGTGACCGACCAGGAGTGCGTGGACCTCGACGTCCCGGTCCGGCCGTTGCTCGGCGTCGGCGCCGGCGCCGCAGAGACGATCGAGCTGGACCTCGCCCCGGGCGCCGCCCTGCTCCTCTACACCGACGGCCTGGTCGAGCGGCGTGACGCGGACCTGGTCGAGCGGACGGAGCGGCTGTGCCGCCTCGCGGCCGAGACCTACGCCGGCGCCGACCTGGAGAGCTGGGTCGACCGGCTGCTCGAGCTCCACGACGACGGCGGTGGCGACGACACGACGGTGTTCGCCCTGCGGCTGCGGTAGACCGGCTCACCCGAGTCGGGGGAGGCGTTGCCCGTGGGCACCGCGCACGATCGAGGCATGACCAAGGACTTCAACGGCGTCATCCAGGTCGACGTGCGCGACTCCGTGCCGGACTGGACCCCCTTCGAGCTGAAGCGGGCACCCGAGGGTGCCCCCAACATCCTGGTGGTGCTGTACGACGACACCGGGATGGCCGCCTGGTCGCCGTACGGCGGTCGCATCAACATGCCGACGATGGACCGGCTGGCCGCCAACGGGCTGACCTACACGCAGTGGCACACGACCGCGCTGTGCTCGCCCACCCGCTCGACGTTCCTGACCGGTCGCAACCACCACCTCAACGGGTGCGCGACGATCATGGAGGCGACCGACGGCTTCCCGGGTGCGTCGGGCCGGATCCCCGACGAGTGCGCGACCGTCAGCCACCTCCTGCAGGACAACGGCTGGTCGACGTTCTGGGTCGGCAAGGACCACAACGTGCCGGAGGAGGACAACGCCCCCGGCGGCAACCGGTCGATGTGGCCGCTCCAGCTCGGCTTCGACCGCTTCTACGGCTTCCTCGGCGGCGAGACCAACAACTGGTATCCCGACCTCGTCGAGGACAACCACTTCATCGACCAGCCCTACTCCCCGGAGGAGGGCTACCACCTGTCGAAGGACCTCGCCGACCAGGCGCTGCAGATGCTGCGCAACCAGCAGGCGTCCAACCCGTCGAAGCCGTGGTACCTCTGGTTCTGCCCCGGCGCCAACCACGCCCCGCACCACGCGCCGGAGGAGTACATCAAGAAGTACGAGGGCGCCTTCGACGACGGCTACGAGGCCTACCGCGAGTGGGTGCTCGCCCGGATGATCGAGAAGGGCATCCTGCCGGAGGGCACCGCGCTGACGCCGCTGAACCCGATGCCCGAGGAGGCCGCGAACCCGGACGACTTCGTCCGACCGTGGGCCGAGCTCAACGACGACGAGCGCCGTCTCTTCGCCCGCTTCGCCGAGGTGTACGCCGGGTTCTCGGAGTACACCGACGCCCAGGTCGGCCGGATCGTCGACTACCTCGAGGAGACCGGCCAGCTGGACAACACGCTGATCTTCTACTGCGCCGACAACGGAGCCTCGGGCGAGGGCTCGCCCAACGGGTCGGTCAACGAGAACAAGTTCTTCAACGGGTACCCCGACGACCTGGCCGAGAACCTGGCGATGATCGACAAGCTCGGCAGCGCCGATACCTACAACCACTACCCGACCGGCTGGGCGGCCGCGTTCTCCACGCCGTTCCAGATGTTCAAGCGCTACGCGCAGTTCTCCGGTGGCACCTGCGACCCGATGGTCATCCACTGGCCGCAGGGCATCGAGGCCCGCGGCGAGATCCGGCACCAGTACCACCACTCGACCGACATCGTGGCGACCGTCCTCGACGTCACCGGGCTCGAGATGCCGGCGACGTACCGCGGGGTCGAGCAGCACCCGCTGAGCGGGGTGTCGATGCGGGGCAGCTTCGACGCCGCGGCCGACGCACCGACCAACAAGGAGGTGCAGTACTACGCGATGCTCGGCACCCGGGGGATCTGGAAGGACGGCTGGAAGGCCGCCGCGATCCACGCGCCGATCAGCGGCAAGGGCAACTTCGACGCCGACGCGTGGGAGCTCTACCACGTCGACGAGGACCGCTCGGAGTCGAAGAACCTCGCCGACGAGATGCCCGAGAAGCTCCAGGAGATGGTCGACGCCTGGTTCCAGCAGGCCGACGAGAACAACGTGCTGCCGCTCGACGACCGCAAGGCGCTCGAGCTCGTGACCATCCAGCGGCCGCAGGCGGAGCCTGCGCGGGACCGGTACGTCTACTACCCGGACACCGCCGCGGTGCCCGAGAGCGTCGCGGTCAACATCCGCGGCCGGTCGTACAAGATCATCGCCGACGCGATCCTCGACGACGACGCGCAGGGCGTGCTCTTCGCGCACGGCTCGCGCTTCGGCGGGCACGCGCTGTTCATCAAGGACCACAAGCTGCACTACGTCTACAACTTCCTCGGCATCCCGCCGGAGCAGACCTTCGTGTCCGAGCCGCTGACCGCGGGCCCGCACACGCTGGGCATGCAGTTCGTCCGCGAGGGTGCCGGCGAGCACAAGGAGTCGGTCGGCACCTGCCGGCTCTACGTTGACGATCAGGTCGTCGCCGAGGGGCCGATGCGGGCGCAGATCGGGAAGTTCACGTTGTGTGGCGACGGGCTGTGCGTCGGCTACGACAGCGCCGACACGGTGAGCCGGCAGTACACCAACCCGTTCCCGTTCACCGGCGGCAAGCTGCTCGGCGTCGCGGTCGACGTCAGTGGCGAGCAGTACCTCGACCTCGAGCTCGAGGCGGCCGCGATCCTGTCGCGGGAGTAAGGCGTCACGCTCGTGGCGTGGCCGGCCCCTCGACGATCATCTGGGGCCGGCCCACCACGATCAGCCAGGCCGGCAGGGCGGCCAGGACGAGGATGGGCAGCAGGTCGGCGTCCGGGACGACGGTCAGCGCCATGAAGAGCGCGAGCCAGCCGTTGCGGGTGACGGCCACCAGGATGCCCACGCACGCAGCGGTGATCGCTACCGCCGGCGCGACGTCGGGGAAGACCGCGACCACGAGCCAGCCGAGCATCACGCCGATGAAGAGGGCCGGGAAGATCCGACCGCCACGGAAGCCGACGGAGGCGGCGACGAGCAGGGCGACCAGCTTGACGCCGGCGAGCAGTGCCAGGTGCCCGGCCGAGTAGTCACCGATGTGGGCGGAGACGTCCTTCATCTCGTCCAGGCCCTTGAACATGCTGTCGCGGCCGCCGAGCACACCGAGGACGCCGAGCAGCGCGCCGCCCAGCGTGAGCAGCACGACCGGATGCGTGATCCGGTGGAACACCGCGTGCAGGGGCGGGAATGCGTAGACCCCGACCATGCCGACCACGCTGGCGGCGACCGCGATGACCGCGGCGATGGCGAGGTCGCCCGGGTGGAACCCGCCGTACGCCGGCACCGGGAGCGCGAGGTCGAGGTCGGAGAGCGCGAGCATCGTCGCGGCTCCGGCGCCGGCTGCGACCAGGGGCGCGAACATCCGGTTCCAGAGCGGGATCCGGGCGTCGCCCGGCGAGGTCTCGCTCAGCAGCAGCGCAGCACCAACGGGCGTCCCGAACATCGCCCCGATCGTCCCGGCGAGGGCCAGCCCGATCCAGAACACTGCCTGGGTCTTCGGCAGGAGACGCATGCCGAGGACGACGGCGAGGCCGACGTTGAGGGCGATGATGGGGTTCTCGGGGCCCAGGCTGACGCCGCCGGCGAGGGTCAGGATCAACGCGGCCGCCAGACCTGGCAGCGCGCGCAGCGGCAACGGCGGCGAGACCAGCTCCACGGTGGCCGGGTCGGGCCCGGCGTGGCCGGGTGCCTTCCACACGACGAGGCCCGCGAGGGCGCCCGTGCAGGTCAGCAGCAGGATCGTCCACCACGCCGCGTCGGGATCGACGCCGAGCTTCGGAGGCAGGTCGTCCCAGACCAGGCCCTGGAGCCAGCCGGCGAGCACCGAGATGCCGATCAGGGTGAGACCCGATCCGACGCCGACGAGGACCGCAGGGGGCACCTGGCGCAGCAGGCTGCCCGCCGTCACCGTCGGAGCGGCGGTCGTCTCAGCCACGGCGTCCCCTCTCGATCGCGGCGTCGACCGTCGGCTGGACCAGGCCGTCGGTCTCGAAGTCGGTGAACCAGGGGGCCCGGCGGGCTGCCTCCGCGGCCTCGGGCGGTAGCGCGGCCACCACGAAGCCGATGCCCTCCTGCCCGAGGTCGGCGTGCAGGCCTTCGAGCACGTCGAGGAACGGCGTCGTGACCTTGCCGACCGCGGCGGCCTCGAGCACGACCGCGACCGGGCGCGGATCGCGCTCGATCGCAGCGGCGAAGATCGCGTCCTGGGTCGGCTGCGCGTTGCCCGTGAAGAGACCGCCGTCGAGGTGGAAGAGCACCACGTCGTCGTACGCCGTGGTGTCCTCGGCTGTCTCGGGGTTGATCGTCCAGCCTCCCCCGACGCGGGGCTGCACTGGCCGCACCTGACTCTGGCTGACCGCACGCAGCACGAGCACGAGCGTGAGGGCGACCCCTACACCGACGGCGAGCAGCAGCCCGGCGGTGAGACCGATGACGGCGGTCGCGACCGCGACCCAGAACTCGGCGCGGTCGATCCGCAGCAACCGGGTGAACTCGGCGGGGTGCACGAGGCCGAGCACGGCCACCATCACCATCGCGGCCAGGATCGCCTCGGGCAGGTCGTCGAGCACGGGACCGAGGAAGAGCGCGACCAGCACCGCGAGGACGGCCGTCACCACCCCCGCGAGCTGGGTGCGCGCGCCGGCTCGCTGGTTGACCGCGCTCTGCGAGAAGCCCCCGGCAGGTGGCATCGACTGAGACAAGCCGCCCGCGAGGGCGGCCACGCCGTTGGCGAGCAGCTCCTGGTCGCTGTCGATCGGCGGCTCGGAGCGCTGGCGCTGGGCGCGGGCGACGATGACGGTCTCCATGAAGGCCATGATCGCGATCGCCGCGGCCCCGGGCATCAGGACGCCGATGTCGCCCCACATCGGCATCGTCGGGGTCGGCAGGCCGGACGGCACCTGCTCGATGAGGGCCAGTCCGTGCTGCTCCACGTCGGTCATCGCGACCAGGAGGATCGCGCCGGCCACGACGACCAGGGGACCCGGCACCTGGGGGGCGACCCGGCGGAGCAGGTAGAGGATCCCGATCGCGACCGCGGAGACGACGACGGTCACGGCGTTGGCGTCGTCGAGCTTGGAGAGCGTGTCGCCGAGCTTGCCGAAGAACCCCTCGCCCTCGCTGTCGCCGCTCACCCCGAGCAGTGTCGGCAGCTGCGAGACGGCGACGGTGAGGCCGACACCGGTCTTGACGCCGATCATCGTCGCGGGGCTGATCTGCTCGACCAGCGAGCCGAGCCGGAAGAGCCGCATCAGCAGCAGTGCGAGCCCGACCAGGATGGTGAGGGTGAAGGCATCGCGCAGCAGCTCGTCGGCGCTGCGGTCGTCGGGCAGCACGGCCAGGGCGGAGGCGGTGAGGACCGCGATCGTGGAGGTCGTCGAGATGCTGAGCGAGCGCGAGCCGCCGAGGGCGGCGTACACCAGCATCGGCAGCATGCAGGTGTAGAGGCCGACCTCGACCGGGAGGCCCGCGATCGTCGCGTAGGCCATCGCCTGCGGGATGACCACGGTGCCGGCGGCGATCCCCGCGAGCACGTCGTACCGGACCCAGCCGCGCTGGTAGCCGCGCAGGGTCGGTGGGGTCCAGGCGGGCACGCCTCACCCAATCGTGTCCTGCGGGCCGCAACCTCACCCGTTGAGGGTGAGCCCGGATGAGCGGTCGCGGGGGGAGCGTGGTGACCACCAGCGATCCGGGAGGGGTCCTCGTGGCCAAGCAGTTCAAGGGAGTCGTCAACCTCGACGTGCGCGACTCGGTCGCCGACTGGACGCCGTTCCGGGAGCCGCCGGCACCCGACGGTGCGCCCAACGTCCTCCTGGTGCTCTACGACGACACGGGCCTCGCCGCCTGGTCGCCGTACGGCGGCCGCATCAACATGCCGACGATGCAGAAGCTCGCCGACAACGGCCTCACCTACACCCAGTGGCACACCACCGCGCTCTGCTCGCCGACCCGGTCGTGCCTGCTCACCGGGCGCAACCACCACCAGAACGGCTTCGCGCAGATCGCCGAGGGCGCCCAGGGCTTCCCGGGGCACACCGGCCACATCCCGATGGAGAACGCCACCATCGGCGAGGTGCTCCGCGAGAACGGCTACAACACCTTCTGGGTCGGCAAGAACCACAACATCCCGCTCGACGAGTGGGCCGTCGGCGCGAGCAAGCGCAACTGGCCGCTGGCGCGAGGCTTCGACCGCTTCTACGGCTTCATCGGCGGCGAGACCAACAACTGGTATCCCACGCTCGCCGAGGACAACCACTACGTCGACCAGCCGTCGATGCCCGAGGAGGGCTACCACCTCTCCAAGGACCTGGCCGACAAGGCGATCTCCTACATCGCCGACAGCAAGACGTCGGCGCCCAAGAAGCCGTGGTACCTGTGGTTCTGCCCGGGCGCCAACCACGCCCCGCACCACGCGCCGGAGGAGTACATCGCCAAGTACGCCGGCCAGTTCGACGACGGCTACGAGGCCTACCGCGAGTGGGTGCTCCCGCGGATGGTCGAGAAGGGCATCCTCCCCGAGGGCACCGCGCTGACCGACATCAACCCGCTGCCCGGCGAGGCGGCCCAGCCGCTCGACCACGTGCGGCCCTGGGACTCCCTCAGCGACGACGAGAAGCGGCTCTTCGCCCGGATGGCGGAGACGTACGCCGGCTTCTCGGAGTACACCGACGCGCAGGTGGGCCGGATCATCGACTACCTCGAGGAGACCGGTCAGCTCGACAACACGATCGTCATGTACTGCGCCGACAACGGCGCGTCGGGCGAGGGCACACCCAACGGGTCGGTCAACGAGAACAAGTTCTTCAACGCCTGGCCCGACGAGATGGACGAGAACCTCGCGCTGCTCGACGAGCTCGGCTCGCCCGCGACGTACAACCACTACCCGACCGGGTGGGCGACGGCGTTCTCCACGCCGTTCAAGATGTTCAAGCGCTACACCTACCAGGGCGGCGTCGCCGATCCGCTGGTGATCTCCTGGCCGAAGGGCATCGAGGCCCGCGGGGAGGTGCGCACGCAGTACCACCATGCGGTCGACGTCGTGCCCACGATCCTCGAGTGCGTCGGCATCGAGATGCCCGACCAGGTGCTCGGCTACGCGCAGACCGAGCTGCCCGGGGTCTCGATGAAGTACTCCTTCGATGCCGATGGTCCGACGCAGAAGGTGATCCAGTACTACGAGATGTTCGGCACCCGGGCGCTGTGGCACGACGGCTGGCACGTCGTCGCGCAGCGTGCGCCGCAGCAGGGCGCGACGGCCGCCGACTTCGTGAACGAGACCTGGGAGCTCTACCACTCCGAGGAGGACCGGGCCGAGGCGCACGACCTCGCCGACCAGCACCCCGAGAAGGTCAAGGAGCTGGTCAACCTCTGGTACGTCGAGGCCGGCAAGTACGACGTGCTGCCCCTCGACAACCGCTCGCTCGAGGACCTGGTCAAGGAGATGCCCGTCGCCGACATCCCCGAGGGCGGGATCTACCGCTACTACCCGGACACGTCCCCGCTGCCGGAGTTCAACGCGGCCGAGATCCGGGGGCGCTCCTTCAAGATCCTCGCGGACGTCGAGCTGACCGAGGACTCCGAGGGTGTGCTGATCGCCAACGGCGCTCGGTTCGGCGGGCACACCCTCTTCGTCAAGGACCGGAAGCTCTGGTACGTCAACAACTTCCTGGGCATCCCGCCCGAGCAGCAGCTGGTGTCGCCGGACGTGCTGCCGACCGGAGCGCACGTCCTCGGGGTGGAGTTCTCGAAGGAGAGCCACGGGGACCGGGGCCAGGCGATCGGGACCGCCACGCTCTACGTCGACGACCTGGCCGTCGCCAAGGGCGACTGGAAGACCCAGCCGGGGCACTTCGCCCTCTGCGGTGAGGGCCTGACGGTCGGGCGCGACTCCTCCGACCCGGTCACGAAGGAGTACGCCGCGCCGTACGCCTTCACCGGTGGGCGGATCAAGGTCGTCGAGATCAACATCGGCGACGACGTGTACGTCGACCGCGAGCGCGACTTCCACGCCGCGATGTCCCGGGACTGACCCTGTAGAAAGGAGTCGTGACAGACGGCATGGTGCTCGTCCCGGGCGGGACGACCACGATCGGCAACGACCACTTCTACCCCGAGGAGCGCCCGCTCCGCGAGGTCACGGTCGGCGACGTGTGGTTCGACGAGCACCCGGTCACCAACGCGGAGTTCGCGCGCTTCGTCGAGGACACCGCACACGTGACCGTGGCCGAGATCCCGCCGGATCCCGCCGACTTCCCGGGAGCCGACCCGGCCCTGCTGGTGCCCGGCTCCCAGGTCTTCACGCTGACTGACGGTCCGGTGCACCTCGGCGACTGGACCCAGTGGTGGCGCTGGCAGCCCGACGCCTCGTGGCGCGCGCCCCAAGGACCGGGCAGCTCGTGGGAGGAGATCCCCGACCACCCCGTCGTGCACGTCGGGTGGGAGGACGCCACGGCGTACGCCCGCTGGGCCGGCAAGGACCTCGCCACCGAGATGGAGTGGGAGCACGCCGCGCGCGGCGGACTGGCCGGCCGCGACTTCGCGTGGGGCGACGAGCTGTCGCCGGGCGGTGCCGTGCTCGCGAACACGTTCCGCGGTCCCTTCCCGTGGCGCAGCGAGGACCCCTACGGCTTCGACCACACGTCGCCCGTCGGCACCTACCCCGCCAACGGCTTCGGCCTGCACGACATGATCGGCAACGTCTGGGAGTGGACCACCACCCGCTGGACCGACAACCACGCCCGCGCCGGCGAGGTGGTCTCGTCGGCGGCGACGGCCAGCCCGTGCTGCGGCGGCAGCGTCCGCCTCGTCGAGACGGACCGGTTCGTCACGAAGGGCGGGTCACACCTGTGCTCCCCGGACTACTGCCAGCGCTACCGTCCGGCCGCCCGGCAGGGGCACGGCGTCCGGGACACGACGTCCCACGTCGGCTTCCGGTGCGTACGACGAGCGTGAGAGTCAGCGCCGCGGTCCGTCGTGGGTATCGGTGGTTGAGGTGTGAGGGCCGCTACTAGGCCCGAGCCTCGAAACCACCACCGGGCAGATCAGCTCAGCGCCGCGGTTCGTCGTAGTCACCGCTGGTGACGCGAGGGACGGGATACGTGGTCACCGTGGCCTGTGGTTGTGGGGGCGATTTCCAGTGGCTTGTCGGCCTGCGGGTGGTCTCGGGTCGACCGTCGTGGCCCGGGTAGGCATGGGAGTGGCCCCACCGACGGTGCCGGTGGGGTGGGGGTCAGCGGGTTCGTCGTCGTCGGTGGTCGTCGACGTCGACGGGGTGGGTGCGGCCCTTCGGGGTGGTCCAGAGGAAGCCGGTGCGGCTGGTGCGCCGGTAGGTCCAGCCGCCGAAGGTCTTGACGCGGTGGTGGTAGCGGCACAACGGCGCCAGGTTCGAGCTGGTGGTCTTCCCACCCCTGGCGTAGGGCTGGATGTGGTCGAGGTCGCAGTCCCGGGCGTCTTTGTTGCAGTGCGGGAACACGCAGGTCGGCGTGGTGAGGATCGCTTGTTCTCGCTGTCGGGCGGTCGGCGCGTAGGCGTCGGTGCTGATCTCTTCGGACAGGTCCAGCACGGGCCGGACCGACACCTTCGTGCCGTTGGTGGCGCACCATTCGTGGAGCTGCTCGATGGTGGCGTAGGGCAGGTGGGCGCCTTCGACCGTCACGATGCCGTGGGCTTCGTCGGGTTGGTGGTGGGCGTAGATCACCACCTCCCGCGGGACCGCTGCGTCGCCGCCGAGCTGGCCGGCGGCCATGGCGCGGCGGATGTCGAGGTCGAGCTCGGGGTGGTCGGTGAGGAGGGCGTGGGCGCCGGCCTTGATCTGTGCCTCCAACGCGAGGGCGTCGGTGTAGTCCAGGAGCCCGCTGATGGGGACGAGTCCGTCGTTGAGGTGGGTGACGGTGAGACCGATGTCGAGGTGCTGGGACTGGGACCTGTCCAGGCGGATGCCTTCGGCGTGCTCGGGGTCTGCTTCGGCGGCGGCGGTCTCCACGGCGTTCTCGACCTTGACCCAGGAGCACGACTCGAGGACGGGTGCGAGGTCCCGGTCGACCGACGCGGCGGCGATGGGGTCGAGGCGGCGGGTGCGGTCGGTGACCCGACGGACCTTCCACACCGCGACCTCCCCGGCCATCGCACGCGCCCAGATCTGGGGGAGCCGGTACTTGGCTTCCAACGCTGCACCGAGGTACGCGCGACCTTGGTGAGCGGTCATCCCGACCGCGGCGGCGAACTCGGCGACCGCGAACTCCGACATGCCCGGTGCGCCTTCGCCGGCGAGGTTGATCGGTTGGTCGCCGAACATCACCAGCTCACCCAGCTCGTCGACCGGGCTGTCTTCGACCGGTGCCGGGTGCGCTTCGGCCCACCGGGCGGCGAGCTCGAACTTCTTCGCGGCGGCGAGTCGTTCGGCGAGGTCGGCCTCGGCCGCGCACGCCAGCAGGCCCCGCAGCTGCGGGTCCTGGGTCCGGGTGCGTCGAGACATGCTCGATCCTACCACGATTCGAACACATGTGCGAGCCAAGATTGTCGTCAATTCTGCCAACTTCCGCGGACCCGCAGCCCGGGATGCGGCCCAACCACGAGCCCGCGGGATCCGCAGCGCAGGGGGACCGTCTGCGGGGTGGTGGTTTCGAGGCTCGCTGCGCTCGCACCTCAACCACCGTGTGTCGCGAAGCGGCCGCAACCATGAGCCCGCCGTACCCGTGTAGGAAGCCTGTCGGCGGCCGACCCGAGCAGGCCAGCAGCGCAGGGAGATCGGCTGCGGGTGGTGGTTTCGAGGCTCGCTGCGCTCGCACCTCAACCACCGTGTGCCGGGAGGCGGCCGCAATCACGAGCCGGTCGTACCCGTGTAGGAAGCCTGTCGGCGCGCGACCACGGACCGACCCGCGGGCTGTGGTGGTTTCGAGGCTCGCTGCGCTCGCACCTCAACCACCGTGTGCGAGAACCCTCAGGCCTCGCGCCGCTCCCGGCGGGCCTCGGCGCGACGTGCGGCGTTCTCGCGCACCCGGCTGTTGAGCGTGCTCGCGGCGGTGGCGATGACCACGACGTTGAACACCATCTGCAGCAGGACGAGGACGCGGGCGACCTGGCCGGAGGCGTTGATGTCGCCGTACCCGACCGTGAGCAGCGTCGTCATCGTGAAGTAGAGGGAGTCGATGCGGGTGGACATCCCGACGAACTGGGAGCCGTCCTCGAGGTGCAGGCGGTAGAAGGCGAGCGCGAAGACGAGCACGCCGGCGACCATCGAGAGCAGCAACCCGTCGATGCGGCGACTGGGGTCGTCGACCTGGAGGAGGACCTGCCAGATCACCAGGGCGCCGACCAGACCGATGCAGACGATGCTGACGAAGCCGCGCTCGACGAGTCCGCGGTCGGTGTGGAACCCGACCGGGATGACGAAGTAGAGGACCAGGGCGACAACGACCAGCAGGACGTCCCTGACCATGCGGTGCCAACCGCGCATCATCGCCTCCTCGATTCACCCTCGTCGGGTGAGCGGGGCGGCGCCGCCGCCACCCATGCTGGGTGCCATCCTGCCGGAACCGGCGGCGATGACACGGGAGGTGAGCCAGCGGTGGATGTCGCCGCCCTGCGCGAGCGGGTGACCACGACGTACCACGCGCGTCGCGACCAGGCGATGGAGCTCCTCGACCGGGTGCCCATCCTGGGTCGCCTCGTCAACGACTTCATCAAGATCGAGTTCATCGACCGGTGCATGCTGATCGCGGCCCAGGGCCTGCTCGCGCTGATCCCGATGCTGGTCGTGCTGACGGCGTTCTTCCCGCACGCGACCTCTGACGTCGTCCGGGTCTTCTCGCAGGCGACGGGGGTCGGCTCGAACGGCACCCAGCTGCTCGAGGGCGAGGTGACGACAGGTCAGGTGCGTACGCAGACCGGCATCTTCGGCTTCCTCATCACGATCTTCTCCGCGACCAGCTTCGCGCGGGCCATCCAGCGGATGTACGAGCGGATCTGGGACCAGCCGCACGTCGGCGGGGTGTCGGGGGCGCAGCGCTGCCTGCTCTGGCTGCTCGGCTGGATGCTCACGCTGCAGATCATCGGCGCGCTCCGCCGGATCGGGGACGGCGTCGGCGGCATCCTCGGGGACGGTGTCGGCATCGTCGTCCAGGCGCTCCTGCTGTCGGTGATCTGGTGGGCGACCAGCTGGGTGCTGCTCTTCGGGCGGGTGGCCTGGAGTCAGCTCGCGCTCGGCGCGTTGCTCACCGGGGTCATCGGCGTCGTCTACAACCGCGGCGCATCGGTTCTGATGCCGCCGTACGTGAAGGCGAACGCCGACCAGTTCGGCACGCTCGGGGTGATCCTGGCGGTGTCGACGTGGTTGATCGGCTTCGCCGCGATCATGGTCGGCTCGGCCCTCGTCGGCCGGGTCGTGACGGAGGACCCGACGGTGCGCGGCGTCGTCAGGAGGGTGTGGCGTCGGGAGCCGGAGGACGGGACAGCAGCTCCACCACCAGCAGGATGACCGCCGCGGCGACGATCAGCCAGATCGCGAAGACGCCGGTCGGGTGGTCGCGCATCACGTAGAGCAGCAACGCCAGCCCGAGCACGGCGACGCGGATCGTGGTCTTGTAGGTGTAGAGCGCGATGCCGAAGCGGCCGGTGTCGATCCCGACCCGGTCGCCGCCCTGCCGGACGGCGCCGATCGCGCGCGACGTGCCCCGGCGCAGCGCGACCGGCGCGCCCACCGGCCCGGTGACCCAGCCGATGAACGCGACGGCGAGCGCCACGACCATCACCGCGCGCAGGTTGAGCCGGATGAAGGACACCAGCTGGTCGTAGATGGCGGCGGCGGCCTCGGTGGGCAGCTGGTCGGTCGGTACGGCGTTGAGGTAGATCTCGCGCGACAGGTTGAGCCCGGCACCGAGCAGCAGCATCGAGAAGGCGAGCGCGAGCGCGCCGGCGACGAGGGTCTTGCGTCGAGACCGGCCGACGGCGATCGCACCCACGAGGCAGAGCAGCGCCAGGATCGGCAGCCAGGTGTTGATCGCGTCGAGCAGTCGGAAGGCCGTCTGTGCCTTGGTGATGTCGTCGGACTGGAAGATCGTGAACTGCGCGTCGACCTGGGGCAGCCGCTCGACGAGCGTGAAGCCGCGGTCGACGAGTCGCTGCTTGACGGTGTCGATGAGCGTCGCGAGGTTGATGGACACGGCGTTGTTGCTGATGTCGACGGTGTCGGTGTCCTTGCCGGTCAGCACCGCGACCATCTGGGTGTGGGCCTGGCGGTTGGCTTCCTCCCACGCGGTCTGGAACTGGTCGGACTCGACCAGGGTGGTGACCTGGTCCTCGACGAAGCCGTTGATGGCGTCGGCGAGCGGTCCCGAGAGCGCCTGCAGGCTGGTGGCCGCCAGCGGCGGCAGCCCACGGTCGGCGAGCGCATCGACCGCTTCCTTCGTCACCGACTCCACCTGGAGGCGGGTGGTGATCTCGGTGGTGATCCGGTCGATGACGGCCGCCTGGACGGCCGGGTCGCTCGCGAGCGGTCCGACGATCTCGACGTACCGGTCGGTGTCCGAGACCGTGTCGTGGGCCCAGCGGGCGACGACCGAGAGCGGCGCGAGCACGGCCATCAGCACGATCAGCACGGTCGCGACCACCGGCCGCCACCACCCGGTACGCCTGGGTGCGTCGGCCGGGATCTCGACCGTCGGGGGTGGCGCGTTCACCTCGGCCCGGAGGCGCTCGACCTCGGCCCGCAGCTCGTCGACCTCGGACGGCTTCTCGTCGGCCATGTCGGTTCCTCAGCTCGCCGGTCGGAGGGAGCGCAGCCGGAACGCCGCCGTCAGCGCCAGGGCGCCGGTCACGATCAGCGAGATGCCGACGAAGACGACCAGCAGCTTCAGGGAGAGGTCGGTGTAGACGAGCAGGAAGCCGCCGGCCAGCACCAGGACGACCCCGGTGAAGACCTCCCAGCCGCGGCCCGACGGCGGTGGGGCGACGAGGGCGCCCAAGATGTCGATGACGCCGGCGATCACCCAGAAGACGCCGATGATCATGCCGAGCACCAGGACGCTCTGGAGCGGGTCGCGCAGGATGAGGAGGCCGACGATCAGGGCCAGCCCGCCGCTGAGGCCGATCAGCGCCCGGACCCCGCCGTCCGCGCGGCTGACGGACAGCGCGGCGCTGATCCGGAAGATGCCGGCGATGATCAGCTGGATCGCGAGCAGCACGGTGAAGACCGTGACGGACGCGTGCGGCCAGACGACGAGCGCGATGCCGAAGCCGAGCGTGAGGATGCCGTAGGCCAGCACGAGGCCCCAGTGGTCGACGAAGCTGAACTCGTTCGTCGCCGCGTGACGAGACCTGGTGGCGGATGGGTCGACAGCGTCGGTCATGGTGCCCACCATCCCGCGACGCGCGCCGGCTGCCGTCACCCAAATCGGGTGGTCCGGCTCCGCAGCTCAGAGCAGCCGCATGGTGCGCGCGGCGGCCAGCGCCGCGCTGCGCCGGTTGACCGCGAGCTTCGCGTAGAGGCTCGAGACGTGGGTCTTGACGGTGTTCTCGGAGACGAAGAGGTTCGCCGCGATGTCGGCGTACGTCGAGCCACGGGCGAGCTCGTAGAGCACGTCGCGCTCGCGCGGGCTCAGGGTCGGCCGGATCGCTCCCGGGGCGAGGTCCTCGCGCTCGCGCGGCCGCGGCGTCGAGGGGCCGAAGTACGACGCGATGCCGGACAGGCCCGAGATGTTCGTGTCGACGTCGAGCAGCCACGGGTCCCGGCTGGTGTCACCGAGGCGCTCCAGCAGGTCGGACACCGGGGTGCCGTGCCGGCTCCACCCGAGGAACGGCACGGCGTTCTTGCGGACCTTGGTCGCCAGCACCGCCTCGCCGAGCAGCGCCAACGCCTGGTCGCCCTCGCCGAGGGAGTCGGCCAGCTGGGCGTGGGTCACCAGGGCGAGCGCGCGCACGGCCGGCTGCGCGGTGGCCGGGCCGCGCGCCGCCTGGCCGAGCAGGCGTACGGCGGTCCGGCGGTCGCCGCCGAGGTCGGCACGCAACCCGGCGACCAGGGCAGACTCCGCCGTGGCACCGATCTCGGCGAGCTGGTCGGCGAGCTGGCCGAGCAGGCCGCCGTCGCCGGAGAGGCTGGCGAGGAAGGCTCGCTCCAGCAGGAGCGCGACGGCGAGGTGGGCCGGCAGCGGCGGCGTCTCGAGCGGCACCTCGAGGGCCAGCTCGGCCGCCGACACCGAGCCGTGCGCGAGCTGCAGGCGCGAGCGGCGGGTGCGGACCCAGAAGCGGGTCGTCAGGTCGGCGGCGTGGCTGCTCAGCGGGTCGTCCTGCAGCGCGCGCACGCCGCGCTCGAGCGGCAGCCCGCTCAGCTCGGCGAGCTGACGCGCCAGCCTGGCGCGACCGACGGAGTACGGCGCGTCGATCTCGCGCTCCGCGATCAGCGCCAACGTCTGGTCGGCGACCTCGGCCGCCGCGCTCTCGCGACCGCGCATGTACTCGGTGAACGCGAGGTGGGAAAGGGCGACGACGGTGAGCACGGGCAGGTCGTGGGTGCGGCTGAGCCGGACGGCGGCGGCGAGGTTCTCCTCCGCGGTGTCCAGGTCACCGGTCCAGTTCTGGGTGACGGCCAGCTCGCACAGCAGGATCGGTACGGCGACCGCCGCGGCCTCGGTCAGCTCGGGGTCGGTGACGACCCGCTGGGCGTGGGCGACCGCCCGGCCGATCGGCTCCAGGCCGAGCCGCGACCGCATCACCCGGGCGCACGCCTGCTGCACCACGGCCAGCGCGGTGTCGGGCTGCGGCTCGTGCAGGATGCGCTCGAGCCACTGCAGCGCGCCGGGCGCGTCCCCGGCGAACCACCGCTCGAGGGCCACCGCGAACCACGAACCGGGGGTCACCTCGATGGTGGACGGATGGGCCGCGGCGAACTCGCGCACCGGGCGGCCGTGCCCGCGCAGCAGCAGGCTGGGGCCCTCGTCGGCGATGAGGGACGCCGCCGCGGCATGCTCCCCGATCGCCTCGAGCCGGTGCAGGGCGTCCTCGGTCGCTCCTCGCCCCACGTCGAGGAGCACCGCGCGGTGCACGGTCGCCGCGGCGCGCATCACGTCGACCCCACCGGAGCTGATCCGACGGCGTACGACCTCCGTGAGCAGCGGGTGGATCGTGTAGCGCTCGCCGGCCGCCGCACCGCCGTCGTGCGCCGTCACGCGGGTGACGAGCAACCCGGTCGCTGCGAGATCCGCGAGGACGGCGTCGGCGTCGGCGTCGTGCGAGAGGTGGCAGGCGAGCGCGGGGGTCACGACCGGTTCGTTGGCGATGCACAGGAGGAGGTGCCGCTCCCGCGGGCGCAGCGTCGCGAAGACCTCGCTCGCGACGCGGTCGGCCACGGACGGGCCGATCTCGGCGTACCGACGGGCGACCTCGAGCGGCTCCGGCGCCGCGCCGACCGCCCGGGCCGTCAGGACGACCGCCGCGCACCAGCCCTGGGTGCGCTCCGCGACCGCCCGTGCGACCTCGGCGTCGTCGGTGCGCGCGTGCGCCGCGACCAGGGCGCTGGACTCCGTCTCGTCGAGCCGCAGCAGGTCGCCCCGCAGCATCGTCAGGTCGCCGAGCAGCTCCGGTGCGAGGCGCGCGAACGGCAGGTCCCAGCGGGAGGCGAACAGCACCCGGAACGAGTCCGGCGCGGTGTCGAGGAGGGTGTCGACCGCCTGGACCGTCGCGAGCGGCAGCTTGTGGGCGTCGTCGACGACGACCAGCGCCGGCTGGTCGTCGGTACGCCGGGCCAGCTGGGTGAGCAGCCGCTCGGCGTCCCAGGTGGCGTCAGCGGAGATCCAGGTGGTGTCGGCCGCCCGGTCCGAGCGGCGCAGCCAGCCGGCGATCCCGAGCGTCTTGCCCGAACCGCCCGGACCGACCAGCAGCGTCACGGCCGTCTCGGTGGCGTCGTCGAGCCGGCTCCAGAGCCGCTGGCGGTCGACGTACGCGCGGGGAAGCGCCGGCAGCTGCCCGATGCGCGCGGTCGAGCCCTGCTGCTCCCGCTTCGACATGCGTGTGGACATCAGGCGTCAGTCCCGTCTCGGCGCCGTTGGACTGAGGACAGTATGGCGCGCGGACGTACCTCGCCTCACCCGGCCAGGGTGAGGGCGGGATGATATATGGCGCAGCTCAGAGCAGGCCGTGGGCGCGCGCGACCCGGAGCGCGTCGACCCGGCGGTCCACCTCGAGCTTGCGGTAGATGGACGCCAGGTGGGTCTTCACCGTGTTCTCACTGACGAAGAGTGCCCGGGCCAGGTCGGCGTTGCCGCCGCCGAGCGCGAGCTGCTCGAGGACCTCGAGCTCGCGCGGCGTGAGCGGCGTTGCTCGCGGGTCGTCCGAGGCGAACGGCAGGTCGCGGTGCCGCCCGACGTCGGGGTAGGACCGCTGCAGGCCGCCGAGCGCCGCGACGACCGGCGGCGCGAACGGGTGCGCCCCCGGCCCCGAGGCGTACGTCGCGACCAGGTCGCCGAAGGTCGGGCTGACCAGGGTGCCGAAGGCGAGGATCCACACGAGCCGCTGCGGAGCCGCGCGGCTGAGCAGGTCCGGCACCAGGTCGCGGGCGGCCTGGACCGCGCCCGGCGTACCGATGCGGTGCAGCAGGGCGGCCCGCGCGACCGCGGACCCGAGGGCGACGATGACCGGCTCGCCGACGGTGTCCGGGAGCAGCTCGGTCACGAGGCGTACGGCGCGCGGCTCGTCGCCGCCGAGCCCGATGCTCAGCGCCTCGGCGAGCCGGGCGTCGAGCTCGGCGCCGAGCGCGCGCATCTCGGGCACCAGGGCGTCGACGGTGGCGAGGTCGCCCATGACCAGCGCGATCAGCAGGCGGGCCTGCCGGTCCAGCCGGCCGATGTAGAGGGGCTGGCGCTCGGGGACGTCGCCGCGGGTGTCGAGCACCCGCCGGGCCCGGGCGGCGTCGCCGGTGGCGGCGAGGACGCACGCGTGCAGGAGCCGCCCGAAGGACAGCAGGAGCGGGTCCATCACCCCGCTGGGCGTCTCGTGGAACCGCTCGAGCGCGACCTCGGCCTCGGCGAGCCGCAGCTCCTCGAGGAGCGCCCAGCCGCGAGCCAGGTGGATCCGGGCACCGGCGGCATCGGGCCGGGCGTCGGGGTCGATGGCCAGGGCGGCGTCGGCGGTGGCGAGGGCGCTCTGGTAGGCGCCGTGGACCGTCTCGAGCATCGCCCGCCCGGCGAGCATCGACCGGGTCAGCAGCGGGAGCTCGACCTGCTGGGCGTACATCGCCACGTCCTGGACGTGGATCGCCGCCAGCTCGAACTCGCCGAGCCAGGTCTCGAAGTAGGCCATCTCGAGCGTGAGCCAGGCGGCCGACATCGGTGAGAGCCCGGCCAGGTCGTGCGCGCTCACCTCGGCGTCGTGACGGCAGCCGAGCGCCTGGCCGGCCCGGGCGAGCGCCGGCCCCGCCTCGCGCCACCCGTAGCGGGCCTGCCACACCTCGAGCAGCGCCAGCTGGGCCTCCGTGTCGCGCGAGACCGGGGCGCGCAGGGCCCGTGCGTCGAGGGCGAGCACCCGGTCCGCGGTCGCCTTCGCGGCGTCGACCCGACCCTGCGAGCGCAGGAGCATGGCCTGGACGACGAGCAGGTCGGGGTGCTGCGAGCGGATGTCCAGCGGGATCGCCGCCAGCACGGTGTCGAGCACCTCGGTACGTCGCTGGGTCACCAGGGCGGAGGAGAACTCGCGCAGCACCCGGAGCTGGAGGTCGAGGTCGCCGGTCAGCCCGGCGTGCCGGATCGCCTCCTCGGCGTCGCGACGGTCGACGTACGTCGCGGTCGCCCGGCGGTGCGCCTCGACGACCGTCGTCCAGTCGGGCCCGGTCGGTGCCGTACGCCGTCTCAGCAGGTCGAGGAGCAGCGGGTGGTAGCGCCAGAGCGTCGCACCCGGGTCGGACGCGTCGCGATAGCTGGTGACGAGCAGGCCCGAGGCCGCGGCCTGGTCGAGGATCGCGGGAGCCTCCGCGAGACCGGACAGCAGGACCGCCTCGTCGGCGGTCACGTGGGCCTGCTGGCAGGTGGTCAGCAGGACGAGGGTGAGGTCGGCCGGGAGGGTCTCGTACAGCTCGTGGAGCAGGTAGTCGAGCACCGGTTGCCGGGTCGCTGCCAGGGCGGCCCGGGCGTCCGCGGTGTCGGACGAGCCGGCGAGCGCGCGGGAGCCCAGCACCAGCCCGGCCGCCCAGCCGTCGGCCTGCTCGAGGACCGCAGCCACGTCGTCGGCGTCGGCCCGCGGGTGGTGCGCCTGCACGAGCTCCGCGGCCTCGGCCTCGTCGAAGCGGAGGTCGTCGACCGGCAGTGCGCGGACGGCTCCGGTGAGGGCCACCGAGATCGGCACCAGGTCCGGCTCCTGACGACCGAGGAGCAGGAGCCGCACGGAGTCGGGGTCGACGGTGAGGATCGACGTCAGCAGCGACTGCGACTCGGCGGCGAGGAGGTGGACGTCGTCGATGACCACCACGACGGGACCGTCCGGCTGCTCGGGGCAGCGCATCGCCTCGACCTGAGCCGCGATCGTCGCGGTCTGGTCCCCCCGGGCCCAGGCGACGCGCAGCGACCGCGGCGCCCCAGCGACGCGTTGCGACCAGGCTGCGGCGGCGGCGGTCTTCCCCGACCCGGCCGGGGCGACCACCAGGTTCACCGGCGTCGCCGGGACGTCGTCCAGGAACTCGTCGAGGCGGGCTCGCGGGACGAACAGGCTCGGCGGCCTGGGCGCGGGAGGGACGTGCGGGCGCACGCCGACCCCGGGGTGCGCGTGCTGCCCGGTTGCCATCTCCCGCCCTCCCTCCAGGGCTGCGACGCCGACTCGGCACCCATTCAACCCGCTCGGAGCAGGATTGTGCGATCAGTCCGAGAAGACGGCGCGCACTGCGGCCTCCTGGGACGCGTCGAGCGAGGTGCTGATCGGCTCCGCCGAGGGCCGGTCGGCGAGCACGGCGCGGACCTCGTCGACGACCGGTCCGGTCGTCAGGAGGAAGAGCGCCGAGGTGCCCGGCGTGACGCGGTCGCGGACCCGGTTCATGAAGCGGTCGTCGACGCCGACGTCGTCGAGCGCGCCGGTCTCGGCCCCCATCGCGGCGCCGATCGCGGCCCCGAGGAGCGGCACGAAGAACACGAGGCCGAAGAGCAGTCCCCAGAACCCGTCGTCGAGCGGTGCCGCGGTGAGCCCGCAGGCCAGGTGCTGGGTGCGCGGCTTGCGGTCGCCGTCTGCCCAGTGGACCAGCGCCGCGTCCTGGATCCCGATCTCGTCCGTGCGCGAGGAGCGGTCGAGGGCGAGGGCGGCGCGGCCCGCGCCGTCGACGGTGCCGAACTGCCACACCGTCAACGTCGCCATGCCTCCACGGTCCCCGGTACGCCGGGACGCGACCTCACCCGTTCTGCGTGAAACCCTCGCCACCGGACGCCAGGTGGGCGACCGCGTCGTCGATCCGCGGGAAGACCGGTGGCGCGGTCGCCTGGCCCGACGCGTCGAGCACGTCACGCACCTGGCCGACCCCCTGGGCGATGCCGAAGGCGACGCCTTCCTGACGCAGGTCCTGGAAGAGCTGGCCGAGCATCGCCGCGGCGGTCACGTCGATGCCGGGCACCGTCTCGGCGTCGAGGACGACCGTCGTGGCCCCCGACCCCGCGACGAGCTCTCGGACCCGGTCGCGGACGAAGTCGGCATCCGTGAAGGTCAGCGGCCCCTCGACCCGGACGACGAGCGCGCCGGCGGTCGGCGTGGCACCGGGGTGGCGACCGTGGTCGATCCAGATCGACCGCCCCTCCTGGTCGGGGTCCGGGGCTCGGACGAGCACGGCGATGTTGGGCCGCGCGGTGCGCGCGATCAGCAGGACCAACGAGACCCCGATCCCGATCACCAGGCCGGGCAGGGTGTCGAAGACGAGCACGCCCGCGAGCGCGGTGACGGCGGCGAGGAAGTCGGCGCGCCGGGTGTACGGCGCCATCGCCACCAGCGGACCGGCCGCCGCCCGCCACAGCCGCCGGAGAGCCTCGATGTCGACGAGCTCGATCACGGCGCCGATGACGATCGCCGCCAGGGACGCCTCGGGCAGCTTCTCGAAGAGGCCGGTGAGGAAGAGCAGCGTCACGACCGTGAGCACTGCGGCGGTGAGCCCGGAGACCTGCGAGCGCGCGCCGGCCCCGCCGTTGACGGCGGTCTTGGAGAGGCTGCCGTTGACGACCATGCCGCCGGACAGACCGGAGCCGATGTTGGCCGCGCCGAGGCCGAGCAGCTCCCGGTTGGCGTCGACGTCGTACCCGGCCTTGGCGGCGTAGGTCTTCGCCGCGCCGAGGCCCTCGGCGAAGCCGACCAGCATCACGCCCACCGAGACCGCGAGCAGGTCGAGGAAGTCGTCGCCCGAGACGTCGGGCAGGCCGAAGTCGGGCAGCCCGGAGTCGATGTTCCCGACGATCGCGAGCCCGTGGTCGTCGAGACCGAGCACCCACACCAGCGCAACGCCCCCGAGGGCGACCACCAGCGACCCGGGCACGGCCGCGAGCCAGCGGCGGAGCACGAGCAGGAGCACCAGGCTGCCGACGCCGACCGCGGTGGTCAGGGCGTCCAGGTCGGGGACGTTGCCGAGCACGGTCCAGGCCTTCTCGAAGAAGTTGCCGCTGCCCTTCTCGACGCCGATCAGCGCCGGCACCTGGCCCACGATGATCGTCAGCGCCAGCCCGATGATGAAGCCCTTCAGGACCGGCTCGGAGATGAACGAGGCCAGGAACCCCAACCGGCAGAGGCCGGCGACGACGGCGGCCAGCCCGACGGCGATCGCGAGGGCGGTCGTGAGCGCGAGGTACTGGTCCGGGTCCGCCCCGAAGTCGCCCACCACACCGGCGGAGAGGGCCGCCGTCGCGGACATCGGCGCCACGATCAGGTGCCGGGAGCTGCCGACCAGTGCGTAGAGGAGCAGCGCCGGCACCGTGGCGTAGAGACCGACGACGGCGGGTACGCCGGCGATCCCGGCGTACGCCAGCGACTCGGGGATGAGCACCGCCCACACGGTGAGCCCCGCGACCAGGTCGCCGCGCAGCCAGGCCGGACGGAACCCGCGGAAGGACGGCGCGACGATCACAGGACCAGGGAACCCGGCCCGGCGCCAGGGCGCCTCGCCCGTTTCCGGTGAGGCGGTGCGGGCCGACCTCGACCTACCGTCGGAGGGTGGGGCCAAGGCGGGCCACCGGGTGACGGGCCCGGATGAGGGATTCGGGACCTCGGGCGCAGGCACTCAGGGCAAGGGGTGTGACGGGCGACGATGACCAAGATGCTGATCCGCGTCGATGCCGAGCTGAGCGACGAGCTCAGCGGCGCGTTCCCCCACCTCGTCGCGCGCACCCAGCCTGCGACGACCACCCTGACCGGTGACGTGACCGACCAGGAGGAGCTCCAGGGAGTGCTGAACCTCCTGAACTCACTGGGCATCGGGGTCGTCGAGGTCGTCACCATCCCGGACTGAGACCCGGTGGGTCCGGCCCAGCTCGACCGCGATCCGGGTCGACTCGCCGACCACCGGCGTGGCCTCGAAGACACGCACGTTGCCGAGCGACGCGCTCAGGCCGTCGTCGTCCCACCGTCGTACCAGCCTGTGGTCGACGCCCGAGAGGTAGAGCTCGCCCCCGACGGCGGCGAGCTGGTGGGCGTAGTCGCCGACGACCTTGAGGAACGTCGCGCCCAGGGTGGTCCGGCCCCGCAGCCGTAGCACCACGACGGGTCCGCTCCGTCCGGTCCCGGCGGCGGCGCGGGTGGTCGCGCTCGGCGGCGGCAGCCGGCGCTGGAGGGTGCGGGTGCCTGCGAAGAACAGCGACCCGTAGACGTCGATGACCACCACGTCGAAGGGCCCGAGCTCCTCCGGCAGCGGCTGCTCGACCAGGCGCCCCTCGCTGTCGACCCGGAGCCGCACCAGCCGGATGTCGAGGGATTCCTGGTTGAGCTGCATCACGAGCGAGGCGACGACGCCGACGCCCACCGCCTCGGCGACCGGCAGCACCAGCACGGCCAGGAAGGTGCCGGTCATCGCGATGGCGGGGATCGCGCCGGCCCGGGCCACCGCCCAGATCTCCCGCGGTCGGATCGTCCCCCAGCCGGCGTACACCAGCACCGCCGCGAGGGTGGCCATCACGACCTCGCCGACCAGGCCCGAGAACGCGAGCAGGATCGCGAGCATCCAGATGCCGGAGAAGATCGCCGCCCAGCGCGACCGGGCGCCGGCCGTCACGTTGAGGGCGGACTGGCCGACCGAGCCGCCGACGACCTGGCCGCCGAAGAGACCGGAGGCGAGGTTGCCGAGGCCCTGGGCGGTGAAGTCGCGCCGGGTCGACGAGCGGCTGCCGTCGGAGTTGGGCATCGCCTCGGCGACGCCGGCGCCTTGGACCAGGACGATCGCTGCGACGGCCAGCGCCCCGACGACGAGGTCGAGGCTGAAGGCGTCGAACGACGGGACGCCGGGGAGCGGGATGCCGTGCGGGAGCTCGCCGTTGTCCTTGACCAGCGTGACGTCGTCGACGCCCGCCAGCCAGACCACGACCGTCGGCACCAGCAGCGCGACGAGCGAGCTGAACACGGCCAGCCGGGTGCGCGCGAGGACGACCAGGACGGCGAGCGCGGAGAGCCCGGCCGCCGTGGTCACGGGATCGATCCCGGACGGGTGCGTGACGACGTACCACGCCTTCTGGACGGCGACCCCGCCGTCGTTCTCGGCCCCGAGCAGGTCGGAGAGCTGCCCGAGCACCATGTTGACCGCGACGCCGGTGAGGAAGCCGAGCATCACGGAGTACGAGACGAACCGGATGTAGCGGGCGAGGCCGGCCACGGCGGCCAGCACCATCAGGCCGCCGGCCATCAGGGTCAGCCAGAGCATGGCGTCCGAGCGGTCCGCCGCCGGCACGTCGGCCAGGGTCGAGCCGGCGGCGAGCGCCGCCGCGCTGGTCGTCGTGATGACCATCAGGCGGGTGCTGGAGCTGAGGCCACCGGCGATCGGGCCGGCGAAGGAGGCGTAGAGACCGTGCGCCGGGCCGACCCCGGCGAGGACGCTCGACGCCATGCCGTCGGGGACGCTGCTGATGGCGCCGGGCAGCCCGGCCACGAGGTCGCTGCGCAGCTGCCCGCGCTCGGGCTTCAGGTCGCCGACCCACCGGGCCATCAACGCCCGGCTGCGCTCTGCCGGGCCCCGGGAGATGCGGGCCAGCGCGTCCCCGTCCGGGTCGGGCTCCGCGGTCACGGCTCGGTGGCCACCGGCGGCGCCGCGTCGAGCTCGTCGTCCTTGTTGGAGATCAGCGGTCTCAACCAGCGCAGGTTCGGGTCGATGTCGACGAGCAGGGCCTTGGCGAGCAAGGTCAGCGGGATGGCGAGCAGGGCACCGAGCGGGCCGATCACCCAGGTCCAGAACACCAGGGACACGAAGGACAGCGTGGTCGACAGGCCGACCGCGTCCCCGACCACCTTGGGCTGGATGACCGTCTGGATCACCACGTTGAGCACGCAGTAGACGATGATCACCGTGATCATCATCGAGGGTCCGCCCTCCAGCAGGCCGAGGATGGCCGGCGGGATCAGCCCGATCACGAAGCCGATGTTGGGGATGTAGTTGGTGATGAAGGCCAGCAGGCCCCACAGCACCGGAGCGGGTACGCCGATGATCTGCAGCGCGATCGTGTCGAGCACCGCGACGATCAGGCCGAAGACGGTCGCGACGAGGAGGTAGCGGCGGGTGCCGTGGGCGAACTCCTCGATCGCGTCGACCACGAGCGGGCGTGCGCCCCGAGCGCGCTCGAGCTGGCGGGGGAACGACCCGCCGTCCATCGTCATGAAGAGCACCAGCGTGAGGATGAAGAAGAGGTTGGAGACCAGGCCCATCAGCTCGGTCAGCAGCGAGCCGACGAACCCGCCGAGCTGTCCGAGGTCGAAAGAGGACGCGACGTCGTCGACCTGCGCGGTGTTGACCCCGAAGTCGGACAGCGAGCTCGTGAGGGAGTCGATCCGCTGCTGGAACTCGTCGGTGTACTGCGGCAGCAAGGTCGCGAAGCGAGCCACCGAGACGACCACCGCGAGGGCGAAGGCGACGATCAGCAGGTAGACCACCACGGTGCACACCAGCGACGCCGCCCACGACGGCATCCACCGGTCCAGCCACTTGCGGAGCGGGTGTGCGACGACCGTGAGGACGAGCGCCAGGAACGCCGGCGCCAGGATGTCGGCCGACGCCTTGAGGCCGCCGATCGCAATGACGGCGGCCGCGAACCCGACGAGCACGAGCACGCCGCGCGGGAGCGCCGGTCGCGGCGAGATGCTGGACATCGACACGTCGTACTCCTCCTGGAGCGGGGAGCGCTCCCCGCACGGGCCATCGTGGTCCTCGACCCCCGAGGGGGGCTCACCCGTCTCGGGTGACGCTACTGCGGTTCGGGCTCCCTAGGGTGCAGGCACGAGGCCACGCCTGGGGCCGGAGCGGGAAGAGGTCGATGGAGCGGTGACCGGCTGGCTGTCCTCGCCCGGCGCGGCGGTCAGCGCCATCCTGGTGGCGGTCAACGTCGCGATCATCCTGGGTGCGCTGCTGGTGCTGCCCGGTGGCCGACGTCCGCAGACCGCGATGGCGTGGCTGCTGCTGATCCTCGCCGTACCCCTCTTCGGGTTCCTCGTCTTCCTGCTCTTCGGGCGCACCAGCGTCGGACGCAAGCGGCGTGCGCAGCAGGAGGAGGTCAACGCCGCGATCATGGCGCGAGTTCCCCTCCACGCCATCGCCGACGCCGAGCGGCAGGCCGAGCTCGCCCCGCTCGTGCAGGGCTTCGCGCGGCTCAACCGCGAGCTCGGCGTGCTGCCGATGACGTTCGACAACAGCGTCGAGCTGATCGACGACTACGTCGCCTGCGTCGGGGCGATGGCGCGCGAGGTCGCGACCGCCGAGCACTACGTGCACGTGCAGTTCTACATCTCTGCCTGGGACGAGGTGACCGCGCCGTTCTTCGAGGAGCTGGTGCGAGCCGTCGAGCGCGGCGTCTCCGTCCGGTTCCTCTTCGACCACATCGGCTCCCGGGGCATCCCGGTCTACAAGGAGATGCTGGCCAAGCTCGAGGGCACCGGGATCCAGTGGGCGCCGATGCTGCCCATCCGGCCGCTCAAGGGCGAGATCCGGCGCCCGGACCTGCGCAACCACCGCAAGATCCTGGTCGTCGACGGCCGCGCGGCGTTCAGCGGCTCCCAGAACCTCATCGAGGCCTGCTACGACAAGCCCAAGAACCAGAAGCTCGGTCGCGCCTGGGTGGAGCTGATGGCCCGCATCGAGGGCCCGGCCGTGCAGGAGCTGAACGTCGTCTTCGCGACCGACTGGTTCACGGAGACGGGTGAGGACCTGCGCGAGCTCGTGGGCGCGGTGCCGCCGCCGGCCGACGCGACGGTGCGACCGGGTGCGATCTCGGGCGTCGGCGTCCAGGTGGTGCCGAGCGGTCCGGGCTTCACCACGGAGAACAACCTGCGGCTCTTCACCAGCATGCTCTACTCGGCCGAGCACCGTCTCTCCCTGACGAGCCCCTACTTCGTGCCGGATGACTCGCTGCTCTACGCGATCACGACGGCGGCCCAGCGTGGCGTCGAGGTCGAGCTGTTCGTCGGCGCCACGGCCGACCAGTTCATGGTTGCCCACGCACAGCGGTCCTACTACGAGTCGCTGCTGACGGCCGGCGTGCGGATCTGGCTCTACCCCGAGCCCTACGTCCTGCACGCCAAGCACTTCACCGTCGATGACCGGGTCGCCGTCGTCGGGTCGAGCAACATGGACATGCGCTCGTTCGCCCTCAACTACGAGGTCGTGATGATGATGACGGGCACCGAGGTCGTCGCGGGGCTGGAGCGGGTGCAGGACACGTACCGGTCGCTGTCGACCGAGCTGACGCTGGACGTCTGGCGGGCGCGCACCCGCGGCCAGCGGTACGTCGACAACCTGATGCGCCTCACCGCGACCCTCCAGTAGGAGGGATACTCGGCCGCGTGAAGCGGAAGACCCGGTACGTCCTCGTCCTCGTGGTGGCCGCCGTCCTGGTCAACCTGCCGCTCGTGCACAGCACGATCACCGACCAGCGGGTGCAGCGCTCCGGCGTCGACGTGCAGACCACGGTCGTCGCGCACCGCACCGTCGGCGGCCAGCACCTGGTGTCCTTCACGTTCCCCGAGTCGGTCGACCCGGACCAGGCCACCTGGCAGGCCGACCTCGAGGCCACGGCGTACGACCGCGCGGTCGAGTCGGGTGAGCTGCAGGTCCGCGTCCTGAAGGACGACCCGTCGGCGTACGCCGCGGAGGGTCAGGTCGAGAGCCACGCGATCCTGGTGATGACCCTGATCGCCGACGTGCTGCTGCTGGTGACGGCCCTGCTCCTGTGGCGGGTCGGCGGTCGCCGGCGCCCGCAGCTGCGGGCGATCGCCGTCGAGGACGTCGAGCGGTGCGCGCCGGGGTCCGCCCTGGACCGCATCGAGGGGGAGACCTACCTGATCCGCGGCGAGGTGGCGGCCATCGAGCCGGGTCAGGTGGTGCTCGAGCTAGGCGGCCGTTCGGTGCTGGTCTACCTCGACGGGCACGTCAATCCCGTCGGCCACCAGCAGCCCGCCCAGGTTCGCGCCCGCCTCGTCTGACACGACGTCTCCGCGGCGCGAGAGCCCGGAGACGAGCACCGCGACCATCATGGTGGGCACGAGCAGCACGAACGTCATCAGTGCCACCATGACTTCCGATTCTGCGGACATGCCCAGAAGGTGTCCCGTCGGGACGGGCTCGAAACGTGGGCGACCCCACGTGTCCGGCTACCCTCGCCGGGTGACCACTCTCGCGGACTTCAAGGCCACCGGCATCGACGGCACCGAGGTCGACCTCGCGGCGTACGACGGCGAGGTGGTGCTGATCGTCAACACCGCCTCGCAGTGCGGCTTCACGCCGCAGTACCAGGGGCTGCAGAAGCTCCAGGACGACTTCGCCGGGCAGGGATTCTCGGTGCTCGGCTTCCCGTGCGACCAGTTCGGTCACCAGGAGCCGGGCGACGAGGCCGAGATCCAGGGGTTCTGCGAGCGCAACTTCGGGGTGACCTTCCCGCTCTTCTCCAAGATCGACGTGAACGGCGACGAAGCGCACCCGCTCTTCCGGTGGCTGCGCTCGGAGAAGCGCGGGCTGCTCGGGAGCGACAAGGTGAAGTGGAACTTCACGAAGTTCCTGGTCGCCCGCGACGGCCGCGTGGTCGCGCGCTACGCGCCGACCACGAAGCCCGAGAAGATCGCGGGCGACCTGGAGCGCTACCTGACGCGGTAGCCCCGCACCCAGCCGTGCCGGATGGCCCGGTGGTAGCGGTGCTTGACCTTGATCCCGACCTTCACCCGCGCACCGGAGTGGACCCGGTAGGCCCGAGTGCCGATCACGGTCCGCACCGCGCGGTGCCCGGGCTTGGCGACCTTCGCCGTCAGGCGCAGCGTGCCGGTGCAGACGTCGGCCGACGAGGCGCACCGGATGGTGACGGTCGCCGCCTTGCCCTTGGTGCCGACCGCGAGCGTCGAGGCCAGCGGAGCCGCGTGCGCCGCGAAGCCGGCGGTCCCGGCCGCGACCGTGAGGTCCGCGGTGACGGTGTCGGAGTTGTCCGACGTGTCCGGGTCGTAGGTCGTGGACGCGACCGTCGCCGTGTTCGTCAGCGTGAGCGACTCGGAGAGCGCCGGGCCGGTCCGGATCGCGAGGCACTCGAGGTCGAGCGTCACGTCCACCGCGTGACCGGTCGTGTTGAGCAGCCGGAAGTCACGGTTGATCGGCTGCGGCTCGTGGCCGAGCACCAGCACGCCGGAGGGCAGGTCGTACGTCGCGACGATGCCCTTGTAGCCGTCCGGGCAGGTCACCCGCTGCACGCTCTCGCCGTCGGGCACCGACACCACACGGACGACGTGCTCGAAGGCGAGGTCGTGCTGGTGGGCCGGGGAGCCGCCCGCCGCGGTCCGGGTCTGGAGACCCCGGAGGCTGAGGGTGGCCTGGGCCGGGCTCGTCACGTCGAGCGTGAACTTCCAGCCGCCGGACACCGGCTCGGACGCGGCCACGGTGGCGCGGCCGCTCGTGACCTCGATGCCCGGAGCGACACCGCGGGTCCCGGTCGCCACCGGGACCGTCACGTCGTGCCGGCCGACCGTCAGGGTGCCGGTCGCGACGGTCTGGAGCGCGCCCACGGTGATCGCGTGCGCGTGGCCGTCGACGACCGTCGTCTGGGCGGCCACGCAGGTGCCGAAGAGCTTCACCTGCGCCTGGCCGGCCGTCGTGTTGCTCACCACGAAGTGGTACGTCGACAGCGCGCTGGACCGGGCCTGGCCGACGACGACGTCCGCCTTGGTGCCCGTGCCCTGGTCGACGCTCATCACCTCGACGGCACCGTCGGTCATGGTCGCGCCGTTCGCGCAGCTGAGGTCCTGGGTCCGGGTCTCGCCGGGCTGCAGCGAGACGTACTGCTCGACCTTGGACACGTCGACCTGGTGGTCGTGGGTGTCGGTGGCCGGGACGGCCGGGGTGCCCTTGGCCTTCGTCGTGATCGTGACGGTGCGCACCGCGCCGGGGGCCAGCGCGCCGAACGCGCAGGTCACGGTGCCGGATGCCTGGGTGCAGGCTGCGGGGGTGACCGACACGAAGGTGACGCCGTTCGGCAGCGGGTCGGTGACCGTCGCGTTCTGCGCGGTGGAGGGCCCGTCGTTGCGGACGACGAGGGTGTAGACGACGGTGTCGCCGCCCTCGAACGCCGCGCCGTTGACCGTCTTGACGACCGACAGGTCCGCGACCGAGGTGACCGGGATGGTCACCGAGTCGTGGTTGTTGGACGGCACCGTGTCGGGCGTCGTGGTGGTGACGTCGACGGCGTTGGTCGCCGAGCCGGTCCGCGCCGGGTCGACCTGGACGGTGACGTGCACCGTCCGGGTGTCGCCGGGGTTGAGCGTCCCGTAGGAGCAGGTGATGTCCTGCCCGACGGTCGCGCAGTTCGCCGGGTCGTCGACCGACACCGGGTGCAGGTACGACGGGAGGCTGTCGGTCAGGGTCGACGCGAGCGCGTCGGACGGACCGACGTTGGTGGTGGTCAGGGTGTAGACGACCTGCTCGCCGGCGACGACCGTCGTCTTCGACGCGGTCTTGGTGACCTGCAGGTCCGTCTTCGTCCCGACCACCAGCGAGCCGGTGTCGGTCTTGTCGGCCGGCACCTCGTCGGCGTGCGTGGACGCCGTGTTGGTGAGCGTGGTGCCGGTCGCGACACCGGAGCCGACGTGCACGAGGACGGTGATCGTCGCCGAGCCGCCCGGCGCGAGCGTGCCGAGCGTCCAGTCGATCGTCGAGCCCGCCGCCGTCCCGCTCGGCGAGCTGCTGACGTAGGTCAGGCCGGCGGGCAGGACGTCGTGCAGCACGACGCCGTGCGCCGTGGCGTGCGTGTCGGTGTTGGTGACCTTGATGGTGAAGGTCGAGTCCTCACCGGCGGTCGCGGCGCCGTTGTCGGGGGTCTTGGCGATCGACAGGTCCGGCTTCGCCACGGTCAGCGTGACCGTCGACTGGGGGCCGGTGTACTGCCGCCAGGGGTTGGCGGCGTCGGCCGCGCGCTCGCTGCTCGAGGCGCCCCAGTACGTCGGGACCGCGGCGGTGTTCTTGATCTGGTCACCGGCGCCCAGTGCGGTCGCGGGCTTCACCTTCGCCGTGTAGGTGAAGGTGACGCTGTCCCCGGCCGCGATCGGTCCCGCGACGAACCAGGCCAGGTCGGGGTCACCGGCGGTCCAGCCGTCGGTGCTCTGCGCGGCGCCGCCGACGAGCGTGACGTCGGTCAGCTCGCTGTCGGGCTGGTCGGTGACCGTCACGTCGTACGCCGGCCAGGTGCTGGTGTTGGTGACCTTCACCGTGTAGGTGACCGTGTCGGCGCCCTCGACGTACGGGCCCTTGTCCGCCGACTTCGCGATGGTGAGGCTCGGCTCCCGCACCGCGGTGGTGGCGCTCGCCGGGCCGACGCTGTCGGAGTACGTCGCCGCGACGGCCGCGGGGGCAGCCGGGAGGGTGTCGGTGCGGTTGGTGCGCACCCGCGCCTGGTTGGTGTAGCTCACCGGGGCGGTGACCGCGCCGCCACCGCGCTTGGTGGCGAGCACGTGGCCCTTGAGCACCAGGGTGTAGGTCCGCTGCTGCGCCGCCGGGGCGAGGTCGCCCAGGAACCAGGCGGCCTGCTGGCTGGTGCCGCTCGTCGTCTGCGGGAAGGTGCTGACGGCCGGGTCGGTGCCGGGGCAGCCCGCGGTGCAGGTGATCGCGCCGTACCCGTCGAAGGCGAGGCCGTCGGGGATGGTGTCGACGACCGTCGTGTCCCAGTAGCGGACGTTCGCCGGGATCGTCACCCCGATGGTCCAGGTGAGCGAGCTGCCGACGGTCGCAGTGGCCTTGTCGACGCCCTTGGTGACACCGGGCAGCACCACCGACAGCGTCCGCTCGGCGGTCGCGTCGTAGTCGCCGGCGGTCGGGGCCGTCGAGGCCGGGGTCCGGACGCCGACGGCGGTCGGGAGGCTGGTCGAGGTCGCCAGCACGGTGTTCTTGTACGCCGTGCCACCGACCGCGGGGCTCTCGACCTGCACCGTGTAGGTGAAGGACTTCGTCGCACCCGGGGCCAGCGACGCGAGCGTCCAGGTGATGGTGCGCGCCGCGGCGTTCCAGGTGCCGCCGTCGTTGATGGTCACCGGCTCGGTGCCCGCCGGCACGGTGTCGACGACGACCAGGTCGTGCGCGGTGGAGACGTTGGCCGCGCTCGAGTTGCTCACCGAGACCGTGAACGACTTGGTCTCACCGGGGGAGACGACGGTCGAGCCGGCGTTGGTCTTGCTCGCCGTGATCGAGGGCTCGACGATCGTGGTCCCGACCGCGCCGGTGCGCGTGTGGGCGCCGCCGTCCTGGTCGGTGTAGGCCAGGGTCGCGGTGTTGCCCAACGACTGGCCGCGGTAGTTCGCCGCGACGTCGAGGACCTTGGCTTGGAAGGTCATCACGAGGACGCCGTCGGTCGCGGCCGGCGCGGCGTACGTCGCCGGCAGGGTGGCGAGCACGGTGTTGGCCGGCGACTCGGTGACGCCGCCGAACGCTGCGCCGTCGAGGGTGCAGCCGCTGACGCACAGCGATCCCGGCACCAGGGTCATCCGCGCGCCGAGCGGGTCGGTGACCTTGCCGCCGTACACCGTCGTGCCCTTCGGGATCGTCGTCGTGACCGTGTAGGTCACCACCTCGCCGATGGTGGCCTGCGCGGCGCTGTTACCGCCCTCGGTGACCGACGTGGTCCGCGTCTTGGTGACCGCGGCGTCGCGGGTGTGGACCGCCTCGGTCGCCTCGGCCGCCGGCATGTTGGGCGTCGGGAGCGAGGGGTCGTTGACCGTCGTGTTGGCCGGCACCAGCTGGTACGGCGTGCCGTCGTTGGCGACGTACGCCCACTCCACGACGCCGACGTGGTTGGTGTAGGTCACACCCGGGCTGACGTCGGACGGCACGGTGAGCGTGTAGGTCAGGTCGTGCGTCGCCGCAGCGGCGACGTCGATCCCGGTCCACGTGATCCGGCCGGCGGTGCAGGAGCCGCTGTCGCTGATCGTGCTGATGTCGGAGCAGGTGATCCCGGTGGGCAGCACGTCCCAGACGCGGGCGTCCTCGGCGGGCGCCGTACCGGTGTTCGTGACGCCGACGGTGTAGTGGACGGCCTGGCCGGCGTCGACCTCGTCGTCGTCGGCGGTCTTGGTGACGCCGAGCTCGGGGAGCCTCAGCTGGAAGTCGACCTTGTCGCGCAGCGTGAAGGCCTTGCCGGCGGTGTTCTGGTACGAGAACTTCTGGAGGTTGCCCTCGACGTCGCCCGAGTGGTGCCCGGACGGCGAGCCGACGGTGGTCTTCAGCGTGACCTCGAAGACCTGGCTGCCGGCGTCGACGTCGGTGCCGCCGTCGCCGATCTGCCAGCTCAGCCGGCCGTCCGTGTCGTCGGCGGTGTCGTCGAAGGTGCCGATCGGCAGGGTGTTGTTGACGGTCGCGTGCCACGAGCCCGGCACGTAGCTCAGCGTCTTCGGCAGCACGTCGAAGACGTCCTGGCTGAACGTGTCGAGGTGGCTCGGGAAGGTCAGCCGCAGCTTCCAGCAGACGAGGTCGCCGGGGCCGTACGTCGGCACGGTCTTGCCGTAGTCGGCCGCGACCAGGTCGTTGCAGTTGCCACTGGCGGGGTACGTCGCGGCGACCTGCTTGAGGATCGCCGGGCCGTCGGCGGCCTTGCCCGACTGCGAGACGTCGAAGTCGAGCTCGCCGTCGGTCTCGTCGTGGTCGATCTTGTAGCCGTCCGAGCCCTCGATGACCCAGTCGACGCCCTCGGCGGCGATGTTGTTGGCGACCGCATCCCGCGACAGCACGGGAGTGCCGTCCTGGAAGCCGGACTGGTAGTTGGCGCGGGTGCGCGTCCAGAAGGTCAGCTGCCGGGTGGCGCTGGGCGCGAGGTGTGCCAGGGCCGGGAAGGTCGACTCGTCCCAGACGAGCGCGAAGGTGCCGTTCGACTGCTCGTCGACCGAGGTGTACGGCTGGCTCGGCAGCTTGCCCGCGGTCGGGGCGCACTCCGCGTCGGAGGCGCTGTTGCCGGTCGTGAGGTTGGTGGTGCCCAGCGGGCACAGGCCGTTGGGGACGGTGTCGCGGATGACGACGTGATCGACGTAGCGGTACTCCGAGACCTGGAGGTCGACGGTCCACTTCGTCAGGTCGCCCTGCTCGAGCCCGTTGTTGTCGTTGCTCTTCTGGATCGCGATGTCCTCGGCGGTGCGCAGCAGCGTGCCCTCGTCCGAGACGGCCTTGGCGCCGTTGACCGACGACTGGTACGTGCCGGCCGCGACCGCGCCGTTGAGCAGCGGCTGCTCGTCGTAGGTCTCCGGACCGGAGTTGTTGTCGAGGTTCGAGGTCTGGGCGCCGGTGGTGGCGGGGGTCGCCCCGGGCCAGGTCATCGTGTTCTCGCGGATCGGGATCGCCGCGGCGTACCGGATCGTCTTGACCTGGTTGGGCGCGAACGTGCCCGGGTGCGTCCAGCGCACGTGGGTGTAGACGCCGGCGTCCAGCGGGCCGCTGCCGTCGGGGTCGGTGTCGACCGTCTCGACGAGGACCGGGTCGACGCAGCCCTCGGCGACGGTCGGGTGGGACACCACGATCGGGCCGGACCCGGCGTACTCCTCGCCGGCGCTGTGGTCGGGGGTCGCGGCGCAGCCGAGGAACTCGAGGCCGGCCGGCAGGTAGTCGTCCACCGTCACGCCGGTGGTCGGGTTGACCTCGTTGTTGGTGATCGTGAGCGTGTAGACGGTCTGGTGGTCGTGCACGCCGCGCGGGATCTCGCCCTCGGGGTGCGGCTCGGACTTCCGGATCTGGATCGCGGTCAGCTGCGTCGTGGTGCTCTTCTCGGCCCAGCCGGTGTAGCTGCCCGCGCCGCTCTGGGGGACGCCGAGCGCGCTGAAGTCGGCCTCGTCGCGGGGGTCGAGCGAGATGTAGGCGCCCATGTCGATCGGGATCACGTCGCCGACGTCGTACCTGGGCGTGCCGGCGGAGCCGGTGTCGTTGTAGGCGACCTCGAAGGCCAGCGTGTGGCTGGCGTTCGCGACCAGGTCGTAGGTGTTCGGCCAGATCAGGGTGGTCCTGCCGGTGGTCGGCGCGTCGGCGAGCACCGTCGGCTCGCCCGCCTCCTCGCCGGCGGAGCCACCGACGTACGACGTGCCTGCGGGCAGCACGAAGCGGTAGGCGAGGTTGTAGCCCTTGGGTGCGCCGGAGGGGAGCGACGCGGTGAGGGCGACGGGGACGTTGCGGCCGTAGAGGACCGACGCGTCCGGCCCGCCGGCGAGCTGGATCGCCGGGGTCGACACCGGCGGCGCGGCCGAGGCCGGCGCCGAGACGGCCAGCGTCGTGCCGAGCGCGAGCGTGCTGCCGATCAGGCTCAGCACCATCACGTGGACGAGAGACGGACGTCGACGCGCGCGCGCCAGGACACCGTTCATTGGGCAGGCCCCCCCTGCTCAGCACCGCCCGAACGGTGTGTTTCCTGCTGGTGCCCCCCTTTGCCCGAACACGGCCCAGCCTTCCCAGTGTGGCGGGTCGCGCCGTGATATGTGCAGTTTCAACCGGAAATGGCGCGAGCTGGTCTGGTCCGAGGACCAGACCAGCTCGGCTCGGCTGGGTCGCTACCGGGTCAGACCCGCACCGACTCCTCGTCGTCGAGGTCCGCCATGTCCTCCTCGAGCGGGCGCCCGATGAGGTGGGCGCGCTGGAGCTTCTCGCCCTCGACGTCGACGTTCGGCAGGATCCGGTCGAGCCACGTGGGCAGCCACCAAGCCTTCTCGCCGAGGAGGTAGAGCAGCGCCGGGATGAGCACCATCCGGACGATGAAGGCATCGAACACGACGGCCGCGGCCAGGGCGAAGCCCATGGACTTGGCGATCGCGTCGTCCTGGAGCATGAACGCCGCGAACACGGCGGTCATGATCGTCGCCGCCGCCGTGACGACCCGGGCGCTGTTGCGGAACCCGTCGACGACCGCCTCGCGGGTCGACATGCCGTGGACGTGCGCCTCGCGCATCCGGGAGACGAGGAAGACCTGGTAGTCCATCGCGAGCCCGAAGACCACGCCGATCAGGAAGATCGGCATGAAGCTCACGATCGGCTGGCCCTCCATCAGGCCGAAGGTGCCCTCCTGGAAGATCAGCACCGTCGCGCCCAGCGTGGCGAGCACGCTGAACAGGAACCCGATGGTCGCGGTGAGCGGCACCAGGATCGAGCGGAAGACGATCATCAGCAGGATGAACGCCAGCCCGATCACGATGGCCAGGTAGATCGGCAGCGCGTCGCTGAGCCGCTCGGACACGTCCGTCTGGATCGCGGTCTGGCCGGTGATGCCGATGTCGGTGCCGGTCTGCTGCTGGATCGCGGACTGGCCGTCGCGGAGGTCCTTCAGCAGGTCCTCGGTGGCGGTGTCGTCCGGGCCGGACGACGGCGTGATCCGCACGAGCGCACCGGTCGCCGGCGTCGTGACGTTGCCGTCCTCGTCGCGTACGGCGTTGGTCGCGACCACCTGGGCGTTCGCGACGTCGTCCTGGCTGCCCGCCCAGTCGGCGACGTCCTTGAAGGCCTGCCCCCGGGCGTCGTCGTCCGCGATGTCGCGGCCGTCGACCACCGCGAGCAGCGGGCCGAGGCTCCCGGAGCCGAACGCGTCGGACATCAGGTCGGACGCCTTGCGCTGCGTGGTGTCGGTCGACGCGGTGCTGTCGGTCGGGAACGCGAGGTGCAGGTCCTTGAGCGGGATGGCGAGGGCGCCGAGGCCGACGACCACCAGCAGGGCCAGCGCGACCGGGCGCTTGCCGACGAAGCGGGCCCACCGGACACCGTTGTTGAGGATGTGGCCGTCCTCGTCGCGCTTCGGCTGGTAGCGGCGGACGCTGCCGCCGAAGGCCTTCGACTTGAGCATGCCGAGGATCGCCGGCAGCAGGGTCAGGGCGACCAGGACGGCGATGAGCACCGTCGCGGCGGCCGCGAGGCCCATGGCGGTGAGGAACGGGATGCCGACGACGGAGAGCGCCGACAGTGCGATCAGCACGGTCAGGCCGGCGAACACGACCGCCGAGCCCGCCGTACCCACGGCGATGCCGACCGCTTCCTCGCGGTCGTCGGTGTGGTGCAGCTCGGTGCGGTAGCGGGCCAGGATGAAGAGCGTGTAGTCGATGCCGACCGCCAGGCCGATCATCGTCGCGAGGATCGTGGTGCTGGAGCTGACGTCCATGAAGGCGGTCAGGGCCGTGATGCCGGTGAGCCCGACTCCGAGGCCGAAGACGGCGCTGAGGATGGGCAGGCCGGCGGCCACGAACGAGCCGAAGGTGAGCAGCAGGACGACGAGCGCGATCGCGATGCCGATGAGCTCGGAGGCGCCGCCACCCATCTCCTGGGTCTGCGAGCCGGAGCCGTTGGCCTCGACCGTGAGGCCGGCGTCGCGGGCCTGGTCCATGACGTCGGTGAGGGCGTCGATGGTCGCGGGCTCCACGTCGGCGACGCTGTCCACGTCGAAGGTGAAGCTGATGGTGCCGACCCGGCCGTCCTCCGACAGCGGGGAGAGCGCCTGCGCGTTGGCACGCGCCTCGGACGGCGGCGTACCGCTCTGCTCCGCGGCGTCGAGGATCTGCTGGGTCTGGGTCTTCGCGGCCTCGACCGGGTTGGCCAGCGGGGCGTCGGCCGCCATCTGCGGCAGGTCACCCAGGTCGGCGACCAGGGTGTCGACGGCCTTGGTGTACGTCGGCTCGTCGAGGGTGTGACCCTTCGGCGCGGCGACCACGACGGTGACCGAGGCCTCGTCGAGGGCGTCGGCGGAGCCCGGGAAGAGCTCGGACTGGAGGTCTGCGGCCTTCTCGGACGGGATGCCCGGGATGGTGAACGCGTCGCTCATGGGCTTGGAGAAGCCGGCGGCGACGGTGATGACTGCGATGAGCAGCACCAGCCAGCCGGCGATGAAGAACGGCCAGCGCCGGTAGGCGGTCTTGCCGAGTCGGTGGAGCAGGGTGGCCATGGGTGGGCTCCTGTGAGGTTGATCGGGTGGTCGGGTGGGTGGTCAGGCGAAGAGGGAACGGGCCTCGGTGAGGTAGAGGTCGAACAGCTCGTCGAGCGGTCGGTCGCCCCCCTCGAGGAAGGTCGTGAGGGCGGAGTCGAAGAGGGCCCCGATGATGCGGACCGCGAGGCGGGCGCGGTCGGTGCCGAACGCCGCCCCCTCGCGCTCCAGGATCAGTGCGGTGAAGTCGTCGGTGATCTGGTCGAAGCGCTGGTGGGCGGCGGCGAGGACCCGGTCGTTGCTCGCGAGGACGCGGCGGCTGAGCACCATCGCGTCCCGGTCGGGCTCCTTGACCGAGAGCAGCGCCTTGGCGAGCGCGCCGAGGTCCTCGATCAGCGAGCCGTGCGGCCCGCCCGCGTGGAAGGTGGCGAGGGCCGCCTCCGGCAGCTCGGGGATGGTGCCGAGCACGGCGTCGAGCTTGCTCGGGAAGTAGTTGAAGAGGGTGCGCCGCGAGACCTCGGCCGCGTCGGCCAGCTCGTCCATCGTGAAGCCGTCGAGCCCGTGCGCGTCGGTGAGGCGCTGGGCGCACATGGAGATGCGGTGGCTGGTCTCCCAGCGCTTCTGCTCCCGCAGGCCAATTGCACTCTCGGTCATAGAGTGCATTCTTGCACTATCAATTAAGAAGTGCAAAAATGTGGCGGCCGTCACACGACGCTCGGGGAGTGATGACAGGGATAGGCGGCGCCGACTTGCCGGTAACCGAGGGCCGGGAGGAAGGTCGGAGCATGGCCGCCACCACCTCGTCGTACTCGATCACCATGCGCCTGCACACCGCGCCGGACCACGGGATCGTCGGGGCGGTCGCGACGGCCATCGCCCAGGCCGGCGGGATCGTCACGGCGATCGACGTCGCGGAGTCCAGCCACGAGCGGCTCGTGGTCGACGTGACCTGCTCGGCCAGCGACGCCGACCACGCGAAGCTGGTCGAGGCCGCGGTCGACGCTCTCGACGACGTGAAGGTCTACAAGACCAGCGACCGGACCTTCCTGCTGCACCTCGGCGGCAAGATCGAGGTGACCTCGAAGGTCCCGTTGCGCAACCGCGATGACCTGTCGATGGCCTACACCCCCGGCGTCGGGCGGGTGAGCATGGCGATCGCCGAGCACCCCGAGGACGTGTGGCGGCTGACGACGAAGGGCAACACGGTCGCGGTCGTCACCGACGGCTCCGCGGTGCTCGGGCTCGGCAACATCGGTCCCGGCGCGGCGATGCCGGTGATGGAGGGCAAGGCCGCGCTGTTCAAGCGGTTCGCCAACATCGACGCCTGGCCGATCTGCCTGGACACCCAGGACACCGACGAGATCGTGCGCGCGGTCGAGCTGATCGCCCCGGGCTTCGGCGGCATCAACCTCGAGGACATCGCCGCGCCGCGGTGCTTCGAGATCGAGGCCCGGCTGCGCGAGAGCCTCGACATCCCGGTCTTCCACGACGACCAGCACGGCACCGCGATCGTCGTCCTCGCCGCCCTCACCAACGCGCTGCGCGTGGTGAAGAAGTCGCTCGACTCGGTGCGGGTGGTGGTCTCCGGCGGTGGCGCGGCCGGCACCGCGATCGTCACCCTGCTCCTCGCGGCCGGCGTCACCGACGTCGTGGTCGTCGACCGCTCCGGTGCGCTCTCGGCCGACGACGACACGCTCTCGCCGATGCACACCCAGCTCGCCGCGGTCACCAACCCGCGCCGGGTCACCGGTGACCTGCACACCGTGCTCGCCGGCGCCGACGTCTTCATCGGGGTCAGTGCCCCCGGCGTGCTCAAGCCCGAGTGGATCGAGGAGATGGCCTCGGACGCGGTCGTCTTCGCGCTGGCCAACCCGGACCCCGAGGTCGACCCCGCCGAGGCCGACAAGTACGCCGCGGTCGTCGCGAGCGGTCGGTCGGACTACCCGAACCAGATCAACAACGTGCTCGCGTTCCCCGGCGTCTTCCGCGGCCTCCTCGACGCCCGTGCCTCCCAGGTGACCATCGACATGCTGCTGCGCGCGGCCGACGCGATCGCGCACGTGGTCAAGGACGACGAGCTCAACCCGAACTTCATCATCCCCAGCGTCTTCCACCCCGACGTCCCGAAGGCCGTGGCCGCCGCCGTCAGCGGCGAGGCGTAGTCAGACCCGACGCGGCCACCAGAACCGGTCGCCGAGGGCGAGGGCGAGGGCGGGCACCAGGACGGTGCGCACGAGCAGCGTGTCCAGCAGGACGCCCACGCAGATCACGGTGCCGATCTGGGCGAGCACCACGAGCGGGAGCACGCCGAGCACGGCGAAGACCGCCGCCAGCAGGATGCCGGCACTGGTGATGACGCCGCCGGTGGCGGTGAGTGCCCGCAGCATCCCCTCCCGGCTGCCGTGCCCGACCGACTCCTGGCGGGCGCGGGTGACGAGGAAGATGTTGTAGTCGACGCCGAGCGCCACCAGGAAGATGAACGAGAAGAGCGGCACGTGGACGTCGATCGCGTCGAAGCCGAGCGGCCCGGTGAAGATCCACCACGAGGCGCCCATCGCGGCGCCGTAGGTCGCGAGCACGGTCGCCACGAGCAGCAGCGGCGCGACGACGGAGCGGAGCAGGACCAGCAGCGCGCCGAGCACGAGTGCCAGGACGAGGGGGAGGATCAGCAGCCGGTCGCGTTGCGTGGCGTCGCGCTCGTCCATCGCCTCGGCCTCCGAACCGCCGACGTGCGTGTCGTCGTACGCCGCCACCCGGTCGCGCAACCTCTCGATCGTCTGCTGAGCGGCCTCCGAGCCGGGGTCCGCGGAGAGGATCACGTCGACCTCCGCGATGCCGTTGCCCTGGGGACCCTCGGTCGCGCGTTCGACGCCGTCGGTCCCCTGCGCCGTCGCCAGCACGCGGGCCGGGTCGTCGCGGGTGAGCACCTGGGTCGGGCTGGTGAGCCCGGCCGGGAACGACTCGCCGAGCCGCTCGCCGGCCGCGATCGCCTCCGGCTTGTCGAGGAACTGGTCGGCGTCGTCGAGCCCGACCTGCACCTGGAGGCACCCGGCCGCGAGCAGCACGAGGAGCACCAGGGCGCCGCCGATGAAGGCCGCCGGCCGTGCGGCGACCCGGTCGCCGATCCGGCGCCAGGGACCGCGCCCGTCCACCAGGGCGGTGTCACCCACGTGCGGCACCCGCGGCCAGAAGACCCAGCGACCGAAGAGGACGAGGAAGGCGGGCAGCACCAGCATCACGAAGCCGGCCGCCACCACGATGCCGATCGCGCACGCGAGCCCGAGGCCCCGCGTGGTGGGGATCAGCGACAGCAGCAGGGTCAGCAGGCCGAGGAACACCGTGGTCGCGCTGGCCAGGACCGCCTCGGCCGTACGCCGCAGCGCGCGGGCCATGGCCAGGTTGCGCGACGGCGTCGCCTTGAGCTCGTCGCGGTAGCGGGAGATCAGGAGCAGGGCGTAGTCGGTGCCGGCACCGAACACGAGGACGGAGAGGATCCCGGTGGTCGAGCCGTCCCACGCGACGCCGAGCGCGGCCATCACCTGGGTCGCGAAGACGGTGGCCAGGCGGTCGGCGACGGCGACGACGCTGAGCGGGATCAGCCACAGGACGGGGCTGCGGTAGGTCAGGAGCAGGAGCAGGGCGACGACGCACGCCGTCGCGAGCAGCAGCCGGGTGTCGGCGCCGTCGAAGACCGCCGAGAGGTCGGCCGCGATGGCGGCCGGTCCGGTGACCTGGGCGGTGACGCCCTCGGGCGCGCCCGAGGACGCCTGCTCCCGCAGGTCGGCGACGGCATCGTCGGTCGCGGCGTCACTGGTCGCGGACACCGGCACCACGAGCAGGGCCGCGGTGCCGTCCTTCGACGGCACCAGCTCAGCGTCGCCGGCGCCGCCCAGCCGCTCGGCCTGGTCCCTGAGGTCGGCGAGCTGGGCGTCCGAGAGCGTCCCCTCGTCAGCGGTGTAGAGGACGATCGCGACCGACGAGTCGTCCTGCGGCAGCTGGTCGCGCAGCTCGATCGCGTGCGTGCTGTCGGCTCCCCGGGGTGCCGAGTCCGTCGGCGACTGCTCGTGCGTCCCCTCGCCGAGCACGCCCAGCGCGAGCGCGGCGAGCACGAACGACACCAGCGTCACCGCCCACGCCGTACGGCGTCCGGTGATCAGTCCGACGAGTCCGGTCGGGCTGGGAGGATGGTGGTGGTCGCGCGACACGGTGCTTCCCTCCGGCTGCGGTGGCCAATATGATTAAGGAAGTTAGCAACTAACCAAATGAGATACAAATGAGTCCAGTCGACGACCCGGTACCCCCGATCGGCCCTGCCACCAGCTACGCGGAGCAGCTCGTGCAGACCGAGTCGCTGCAGGCGCTGCGGGAGGTCATCGACGCCGGCGGCAAGGTGCGGCGCGTCGTGGCGCGGCGAGCGGGGCTCGGCGAGTCCGAGCTGGTCACCCTCCAGCACCTGATCCTGGGCGCCCGCGGTCCCGCGGAGGTGGCGCGGCTCCTGGAGGTCAGCACCGCGGCCTCGACCGGGATCGTCGACCGGCTCGTGTCCCACGGGCACGTCGAGCGGCGTCCGCACCCGGACGACCGACGGCGCACCGACGTGCACGTCACCGAGTCGGGGCGCGAGGAGGTGCTCGGGCTGCTGATGCCGATGTTCGAGGAGCTGGCTCGCCTGGACGCGGAGTTCGACGACGCCGAGCGTGCGGTCGTCGCGCGCTACCTGCGCCGCACGCTCGAGGCGTTCGACGCGGTCATCACGCCTCAGCCGCCGCCTTCGGAGGCGTAGAGCGCGGCGCCGACCACGCCCGCCTTGTTGCGCAGCTGCGCCGGGATGATCTCGGTGCTGATGTCGAGGAGCGGCAGGAACTCGTCGGAGTCCTTGCTCACCCCACCGCCGACCACGAAGAGGTCGGGGGAGAAGAGCATCTCCAGGGTCCGGTAGTACTTCGTGAGCCGCTTCGCCCAGTGCTCCCAGGAGAGGTCCTCGCGGGTGCGGGCGCTGTTGGCCGCTCGCGACTCGGCGTCGTGGCCGTCGATCTCGAGGTGGCCGAGCTCGGAGTTGGGCACCAGGACGCCGTCGTTGACCAGGGCCGAGCCGATGCCGGTGCCGAGCGTGGTGACGATGACGAGGCCGGACCGGCCGCGCGCCGCGCCGTACCGCACCTCGGCGAGGCCGGCGGCGTCCGCGTCGTTGACGACGTGCACGTCGCGCCCGGTCGCCTCGGTGAAGAGCTTGTCGGCGTCGGTGCCGACCCACGACTTGTCGATGTTGGCGGCGGAGTGGACGACGCCGTGGCGCACGACGCCCGGCACCGTGACCCCGACGGCCCCCGTGCAGTCCGGGAACTTGTCCAGCAGCTCGACGAAGATCTCCGCGATCGCCTCGGGCGTGGACTTCTCCGGGGTGCGGACCCGCTCGCGCTCCGCGGCGAAGTCGCCGGTGTCGAGGTCGACGGGGGCGCCCTTGATGCCGGTGCCGCCGAAGTCGATGCCGAAGGGCTGTGCGCTGGCCATGGGTCCAACCTACGACCCGAGCACTGTCTCTACACTCGCCGCATGGCCGGCCAGGAGACCCGCATGCTGCTGCTGGGTGCCGTCGCGCTGTTCGAGCCGGTCAACGGCTACCAGATCCGGCGCGAGCTGCTGTCGTGGCAGGTGGACCGGTGGGCGCACACCAACCCGGGCTCGATCTACCACGGGCTCAGCTCCCTGACGGGCCAGGGACACCTGCGCCGGCACGACCTCCTCGACGCCGGGCGGGAGGTCGCGGTCTACGAGCTGACGGCGGAGGGGCGAGCCGAGCTGCGTCGGCTCATGATCGAGGCGCTCGAGACGGTCAACCCCTTCGAGCGCAGCGGCTTCACCGTCGCCTTCTCGATGCTGCCGCTGCTGGACCGCGAGCAGGTGCGCCGCAGCCTGACGAAGCGGCGGGTGGAGCTCGAGCGCACCGTGGCCGAGTTCGGCGAGGCGAAGCCCGGTGCGGCCCCGCCGCACGCGACCCGTTCGATGCTGCTCTGGCTCGACCTCGCGGTCGCCGAGCTGGCCTGGCTGCGCGAGACGATCGAGGAAGTCGGGTCCGGCGCGCTCGCGTTCGCGCCCGGCGACAACGGCTGGACGCCGCCCGCCGACGACCCGGGCTGGCAGATGAACGCCGACCGCGAGAAGTACCGCGCGCTCCTGGACCGCTGAGCTCGACCGCTGAGGTCAGGACTTCTTGGCCGCTGCCCGCTTGCGCGCCGTACGGCGCGGCTTCACGCGGACCCGTGGATCGCCGCCGTCGGGGTGGTCGACCTCCAGGTAGTCCTGCGCGGCGACGAGCAGCCCGAGGCGGGAGAACCCGTAGTGGCGCGGGTCGAAGGACGCGTGCGCCTTGCCCAGATAGGTGCCGACCATCCCCAGCAGCGACCAGCCGTCGTCCTGCGCCGTGCTGCGGATCGCGCCCTCGAGGATGGGGCGGAGGTCGGGCAGTGCGTCGACCGGCTCGTCGTCCGGCTCGGCCCCCTCTTCCTGGAGCACCTCCAGGAAGATGAACTTGTCGACCGCCGACTGGAGCGCGGCCGGCGTGCGCCGGCGACCCAGGCCGTAGACGGTCTTGCCGGACTCGCGCAGCCGGGTGGCCAGCCGGGTGAAGTCGCTGTCGCTCGACACGATCGCGAAGGCGTCCAGGTTGCCGGAGTAGAGCAGGTCCATCGCGTCGATGATCAGCGCGGAGTCGGTGGAGTTCTTGCCGACGGTGTTGGCGAACTGCTGGATCGGCTGGATCGCGTGCCGGCCGAGCTCGGACTTCCAGCCGGTCAGCTGCTGGGTCGTCCAGTCGCCGTACGCCCGCTTCACGGTGGGTACGCCGTACCGCGCGAGCTCGGCGAGGATCGCGGCGGCGTGCGACGGCGAGATGTTGTCGGCGTCGACGAGGACGGCGAGCCTGGCGGCGGGGTCGGTCACGCGGCCCACCCTAATTCCGGATGCCGTTCGGCGGCCCAGGTGCGACGCTCGACGGGTGCCCACCCAGCTCTCCGCGGCCCGGCACCTCGAGGGCCTGCGCACCGCGATGGTCGCGTTCGTGCGGTACGCCGACCGCGCGGGCCTCGACGCACCCGTCCCCACGCGCGGGGGCTGGACCGTGCGCGACCTGGTCGCCCACCAGGGCCAGGCGCACCGCTCGACGGCGGCCCGGCTGCGGGGTGAGCGGGCCGAGCCGACGGAGCCGGTGACCGGCGATCCGCTCGACTGGCTCCGCGACGGGGCGATCGAGCTGGTCGAGGCGCTCAGCCGGACACCGCAGGACGTGTGGGCGCGGCGGGCCTGCCACCAGACCACGATGAACGCGGTCGACGCACTGGCCGCGGTCTTCGGGCGGCCGCCGGACCCGGCGGAGACCTGGATCGCCGTCGACCTGGCGGTCGACGGCATCGACGACCTGCTCACCGGGCTCCCGACCCCGTCGATGGCGCGGCTGCGCACCGGCGAGGACGCCGTGCTGCTCGTGGCGCCCGACGACGCGCCCGACTGGTGGCTGGTCCGCATCGGGCCGCGCCCGGCTGTGGCGCAGCGGGGCGCCGGTCCGCGTCCCGACGTACCGGCCGTCGACTGGGAGCTCGTCGGTGGTGCCGTCGCGCTCTACCTCGCCTTCTGGGACAGGTCGGCCCGGCCGATGAGTCGCGGCGACCACTCCGGTCCTCCCCAGTGGTCGGCCTGACGGTGGTCGGCTTGACGCGGGCTAGTCAATGTTGAACACTTCTGTTCAAGCTTGAACACATGGGAGAACACATGATCACCGCACGGGGACTCGTGCAGACGTTCCGCACCGGGCGCGGCAAGAACGCGAAGGAGGTCCGTGCCGTCGACGGCGTCGACCTCGACGTGGCGGAGGGCGAGGTCGTCGGCTTCCTCGGGCCCAACGGCGCCGGCAAGACCACGACGCTGCGGATGCTGACGACGCTGCTGCGCCCCACCGCGGGCACCGCGACCGTGGCCGGCTACGACGTCGTCAAGGACTCGGTGCAGGTGCGCCGCAGCATCGGCTACGTCTCGCAGGTGGGAGCGACGTTCTCGGGTGCGTACGCCGGGGACGAGGTCGTCGACCACGGGATGCTCTACGGAATGGCGCGGGCCGACGCCGTACGCCGGGGGCAGGAGCTCTTCGAGCAGCTCCAGCTCGACGGCCTGTGGCGCCGGATGCCGCGCAACATGTCGGGCGGCCAGAAGCGGCGCCTCGACGTGGTGATGGGGCTGATCCACGACCCGTCGCTGGTCTTCCTCGACGAGCCGACGACCGGGCTGGACCCGCAGGCGCGGGCCAACCTCTGGGAGCACATCCAGGGCCTGCGCACGCGCTTCGGCGCCACCGTCTTCCTGACCACGCACTACCTCGACGAGGCGGACGCCCTCGCCGACCGGATCGTGATCATCGACCAGGGCACCATCGTCGCCTCCGACACCGCCGACAACCTCAAGGCCCAGGTCTCGGGCGACCTGGTCGACCTCGAGGTCGCCTCGGCCGAGCAGGTGTCGAGCGCCGCCGAGCGACTCGGCTCCATCGCCACCGGCGTCGAGACCGACGGCCGCCGGGTCCGTGGCCGTGTGCAGCGCGCCGGCCGGGCCGTACCCGGCCTGCTGCGCGACCTCGACGCCGTGGGCGTGGAGCTCGACTCCATCGAGGTGCTCCGCCCGACGCTCGACGACGTCTTCCTGACCCTGACCGGACGCTCGCTCCGCGACGCCGAGACCGCCGACACCACAGCCGACACCACCCCCGACCCCGAGGAGGTCTCGGCATGAGCTTCGTGCGCGAGAGCAACATCGTCTTCCGGCGCCAGATCCGGATGAACCTGCGCAACCCCGCCTGGGTGCTGATCGGGATCATGCAGCCGGTGCTCTACCTGGTGCTCTTCGGGCCACTGCTCAAGCCGCTGGTCTCGGGCTTCGACACCGGCACCGACAACGCGTACACGTTCCTGGTGCCCGGCCTGCTCGTGCAGCTCGGGATGTTCGGGGCGTTCTTCGCCGGCTTCGGGCTCATCGGCGAGTGGCGCGAGGGCGTGATCGAGGCCGAGCGGGTGACGCCGGCCAACCGGTCCGCGCTGCTCGTCGGTCGGCTGATGCGCGACGTCGTCCAGCTCCTCGTGCAGGCGCTGATCCTGGTCGCGCTGGGCTACGCGATGGGGATGCGCGGCGACGCCGCCGGCATCGCGCTCGGCATCCTGATCACGCTGATCGTCGGTGGCGCGTGCGCCGCGGCCTCCAACGCGCTGGCGCTGACCACGAAGAGCGAGGATGTGATGGCGCCGGTCATCAACATCGTGATGATGCCGATCCTGCTGCTCAGCGGGATCCTGCTGCCGATGACGCTCGGCCCGGAGTGGCTCCAGCACCTGAGTGACTTCATGCCGTTCAAGTGGATCGTCGATGCGGTCCGCGACTCCTTCGCGGGCAGCTTCGGCACCTCGTCGGTCCTGTGGGGCACGGTGTGGGCGCTCGTCCTCGCGGCCCTCGGGACCTGGTGGGGCACGGCGACCTTCCGCCGCGAGAACGCCTGAGGTTTACATTCGGGGGCCTCTTGTCAAGACGGTTGACATTTCGTACGGTGTTGTCAACCACCGACAGGAGGCACCTCGGATGTCTGCCATCCCGCACAGCACGGTCGCGACGAGCTCGACCGACGGCTGGAAGGACAAGAAGCGCTACCTCTGGCTGATCGGCCTCGTCGTGCCGTCGCTGGCGTTCATCGGCTACGGGCTGTGGGCGCTGACCGGCTGGGGGATCTGGTTCTGGATCGGCCCGGTCGTGATCCTGGTGGTCGTCCCGGCGATCGACCTGGTCGCGGGCCTCGACCGCTCCAACCCGCCCGACGACGTGATCGAGGCGCTGGAGCAGGACCGCTACTACCGGTGGATCACCTACCTCTTCCTGCCGATCCAGTACGTCGGGTTCGTGGGCGCCATGTGGTCGATCGCCGGTGGCGCCGACCTCTCGACGTTCTCGAAGGTCGGCCTCGCGGTGTCCATCGGCTGCATCGGCGGCATCGGCATCAACACCGCCCACGAGCTCGGCCACAAGCGCGAGGAGAACGAGCGCTGGCTCTCCAAGATCGCGCTGGCGCAGAGCTTCTACGGCCACTTCTACATCGAGCACAACCGCGGTCACCACGTGCGGGTCGCGACCCCGGAGGACCCGGCGAGCTCGCGGTTCGGCGAGAACTTCTACCAGTTCTGGCCGCGCACGGTCGTCGGCTCCCTGCGGTCGGCCTGGCGCATCGAGCAGCGGCGCTACGCCCGCAAGAAGCAGCACCCGTTCCGGATCGGCAACGACGTCCTCAACGCCTGGCTGATGTCGCTGGTCCTCTGGGGTGCGCTGGTCGCCTGGCTGGGCGTCGGGATCCTGCCCTACCTGGTGATCCAGGCGGTCGTCGGCTTCTCGCTGCTCGAGGTCGTCAACTACATGGAGCACTACGGGATGCTGCGCCAGAAGGTCGGCGTCGGCGAGCGGCAGCGCTACGAGCGGGTCGACCCCACGCACTCGTGGAACTCCAACAACATCGCGACCAACGTGCTGCTCTACCACCTCCAGCGGCACAGCGACCACCACGCCAACCCGACCCGGCGCTACCAGTCGCTGCGCGACTTCGAGGAGTCGCCGGTGCTGCCGACCGGGTACGCCGGGATGATCGTGCTCGCCGCCGTCCCCGCCGTCTGGCGCCGGGTGATGGACCCGCGGGTGCTCGCGCACTTCGACGAAGACCTGTCGAAGGCCAACCTGTCGCCGCGCAAGCGGGACAAGATCCTGGCGAAGTACCCGCCGCCCGCCGCGGTGGTTGAGGAGGTTGCGCAGCAACCGTCTCGAAACCCCGTGGGCGCCGACGAGGTGCTGGCCGCCCGATGCCCCGGCTGCAGCTACACCTACCGGGTCGAGCAGGGCGACGAGCACGAGGGCTTCGCGGCCGGTACGGCGTGGGCGGACGTGCCCGACTCGTGGTGCTGCCCCGACTGCGGAGTCCGCGAGAAGGTGGACTTCGTGCCGCTCACCGAGGCCGCAGCCCCGCTGACATGATGGGAGCCATGGCCACCACTCGGGACCGCGTCGTCGAGGCCGCCGTCGCGATGACCACCGAGTCCGGCTGGTCGGGCGTCACCATGGCTGCGCTCGCCGAGCGGGTCGGGGTGAGCCGGCAGACCGTCTACAACGAGGTCGGTTCCAAGGAGGGTCTGGCCGAGGCGGTGATCCTGCGCGAGCTGGCTCGCTTCCTCGCGGTCGTCTCCGAGGCGTTCGACACCCACCCGGACGACCTGGTCGACGCGATCCGCGCCGCGACGTACGGCGTCCTCGAGCTGGCCCAGGACAACAAGCTGCTGCACGCGGTCGTGTCGGCGACGCACGGTGCCGACACCGAGCTGCTCCCGCTGCTGACGACGCACTCCCACTCGTTGCTGGCGGTGGCCAAGGACGTGGTGACCGAGCGCGTCTCGCCGTACGACGTCGGGCTGGACGGCGCGCACCTCGACGTCGCCATCGACGTGGTGGTGCGGGTCGTGCTGAGCCACGTCATGCAGCCCACCGGGCGGCCCGCCGAGACCGCCGACGGCATCGCCTGGCTGGCCGGCCGGGCGCTCAGGTCGCCGTCGCCCTGATCAGCACCGACTCGTCCACCTGGAGCAGCGGTGCCTGGAGGCCGACGGTGCCGAGGGCGCGACCGGTGAGCCGCACCCCGTCACCCGCCCAGCCGACCCGGCCGGAGGAGACGCCGTTGACCGCGGCGTCGCCGGGCGCCTGGGCGCAGACGGCGTACGTCGTGTCCGGATCGAGCCCGGGAAGCGGCACCCGGCCGGGCGGCCAGGTGGCGCTGTGGTCGAGGGCGGAGAGCCGGAAGAGCGCTTCGCTCCGGTCCTCGGACACGACGCCGTCGAGCTGGAGGGCGGGGTTGGCGAGGTCGGCGCGGACCACGTCGCCGTGGTGCAGCAGGTCGCGGACGTCGCGGTAGAAGGCGACCCACACCGCGAGCCGGTCCAGCTCCTCGGGCGAGACCGTCGTGAGGTCCCACTCGACCCCGAAGTGGCCCCAGATCGCGGTCGCGGCCCGGAAGTCGAGCGTGTGCGCGCGGGTCGTCGTGAGGTCGACCGCGGCGCCGACGTGCGTGCCCATCACCTCCGGCGGGAGCAGCACCCCCGTCCACCGCACCATCCGGTGCCGCTCGTGGGCGTCGATGCAGTCCGACACCCAGACCCGGTCGGCGCGGTCGAGGACGCCGAGGTCGAGCCGCGCGCCACCGGCGCTGCACGACTCGATCTCCAGGCCCGGGTGCCGGAGCCTCAGCTCGTCCATCAGCCGGTAGACCGCGGCGGTCTGGGCATGGACGCCGGCGCGCCCCGTCGCCGTGTGACCGGCGTCGACCAGGGGCCGGTTGTGGTCCCACTTCAGGTAGGCGATCCGGTACTCGGTGACCAGCGCGGAGATCCGCTCCAGCAGGTAGTCGTGGACCTCCGCGTGGCCCAGGTCGAGCACCTGCTGCTGCCGCGAGTCCGGCCCGGGACCGTGCTCGGTCTGGAGCAGCCAGTCCGGGTGCGCGCGGGCGAGGTCGGAGTCGAGGTTGACCATCTCGGGCTCCACCCAGAGCCCGAAGTCCATGCCGAGCTCGTGCACGCGGTCCACGAGGGGGTGCAGGCCGTCGGGCCAGCGGGCCCGATCGACGTACCAGTCACCCAGCCCGGCCCGGTCGGCCGTGCGCTCGTGGAACCAGCCGTCGTCGAGCACGAACCGCTCGATCCCGACGGCCGCCGCCTGCTCGGCGAGCGCGAGCAGCTTCGCGTGGTCGTGGTCGAAGTGCACGGCCTCCCAGGTGTTGAGCAGCGCCTTGCGCGGGGAGCGCGGGTGCTGCGGCCGGCGGCGGAGGTAGCGGTGGACGCGCCTTGAGAGCTCGTCGAGGCCCTCGCCCCATGAGCCGATCAGCCAGGGCGACCAGTACTCCTCGTCGGCCTCCAGCCGGACCTCCCCGGGCAGCAGCAGCTCGCCGCCGCGCAGCAGTCGCCAGCCCGTGAACGAGCGCTCCGCGCTGATCGACTGGTTGCCGCTGTGGGCGACGTGCACCCCCCAGACCCGCCCGGACCGGAACCCGAAGCCGGGCCGGCCGGCGCACATCAGCGTCGCCGAGTCGTGCCCGGGCCGCCCGCCCCACGCCTCGCGCACCCAGTGGCCGACGTCGAACGGCCGTCGCTGCGGGACACGCTCGTGGTTGTGGCGACCGGTGAGGTCAAGCAGCTCGCCGGCCTCGTCCGGCACCGGTAGCGCCGGCTCGAGCCGGTCGACGACGTATGCCGCACCGGCGAGGTTGCGCACCCCGGCGCGCACGCGCACCAGGCCGTCGACGGTCAGCTCGAGGTCGACGCTGACGGCGAGCGCGTTCTCCGGGTCGTGGCCGACGCTGGTGACGGAGCCCTCGGTGACGGTGTGCTCGACGGCGGCGAAGGTCGTCGACCAGGCGCGGCCGTCGCGGCTGCCGAGCAGGCCCGGCCGGCCGAGCCAGCCGGCCGCGTGCTGGGGAAGCACGGCCACGGACGGAGGCATCATCACCACGGAGTCGACGTACGGCACGGCGACGGCGTCGACCAGGTCGCCGGGGACGGGGCCCTCGCCGAGGTCGGGTCCCCAGTGCAGGACCGTCGGGAGACGGTCGTCCTCGAGGCGGAGCACCAGGCTGGTGCCGCCCCGGCGGAGGTGCACGAGGTCGCTCATCGGCGGACCACCGCGACCCCGCCGGCCGGCACCCGGCCGTCGTACGCCGCGTCCCGCACCAGGTCGTGACCGGCCAGCTCGACGACCGCCTCGCTCTCGGTGTGGTTGACGACGAAGACCCACCGGTGCTCGCCGTCGGTCCGCTCGGTGACCTCGACGCCGGCCCGGCCGGCCGCGATCGGCCGGACTCCGGCCTCGGCCGCGATCCGGGCGACCAGGGCGTCGAGAGCGGTCTGGTCGAGCCGGGTGGCGGCGTACCAGGCGACGCCGGCGCCGTGCTCGTGGCGGGTGATCGCGGGGACGCCGGGCAGCGGCCCGTCGGTGTACGTCGCCTCCGTGGTCGCGCCGTCGAGGTGGAGCAGCTCGGTCCAGACGTCGGCGCCGGACCCGTCGCTGAGGGTGACCCGCTCGGCCGAGCGCAGCGGGTAGAACTCCTCGACCCGGATCCCGAGCAGGTCGCGGAAGGCGCCGGGGTAGCCGCCGAGCCGGACGTGGTCGTGCTCGTCGGTGATGCCGCTGAAGTAGGTGACCAGGGCGGTCGCGCCCGCCCGGACGGCGGCGTCGATCGCGGCCGCGGCGGCGTCGGTGACCGTGTAGAGCGTCGGGACCACCACGAGGCGGTAGCCGCCCAGGTCGGTGCCGGGGTGGACCACGTCGACGCCGATCCCGAGGTCGCTCAGCGCGGCGTGCACGGCGTGCGGACGGTCGAGGTAGGTGACGTCGACGCTCGGGTGCGAGTCGAGCTCGCAGGCCCACCAGGCCTGGTAGTCCACGAGGATCGCGACGTCGTTGTCGGTCCGCGAGCCGACGACCTCGTCGAGCCGATCGAGTGTCCGGCTGAGCTCGACGACCTCGCGCCAGACACGGGTGTCGGTGCCGGCGTGCGGCACCAGCGCGGAGTGGAACTTCTCCGAGCCCGCGCGGGAGGCCCGCCACTGGAAGAAGAGGACGCCGTCGGCGCCGCGGGCCACGTGCTGCACGCTGTTGCGCAGCAGCTCGCCCGGCTGCTTGGCGACGTTGCGGGGCTGCCAGTTGACCGCGCTGGTCGACTGCTCCATCAGCAGCCACGGACCGCCGCCGGCGAGCCCCCGGGTCTGGTCGGCGCAGAATGCCAGCTCCCGGTAGCCCTCCGGGTCGGCCGCGGTGACGTAGAAGTCGTTGGAGACCACGTCCATCTCGGCCGCCCACCGGTGGTAGTCGAGCTCCTTGATGTGGCTGGTGACCATGAAGTTCGTGGTGACCGGTACGCCGGGCGACACCTCGTGCAGGACGTCGCGCTCGGCCACGAAGTTGGCCAGGTGCTCGTCGGAGGAGAAGCGGCGGAAGTCCAGCTGCTGCGTGGGGTTGGCGGTCGCGGTCACGGCGCGCGGCGGCTGCACCTCGTCGAAGGCCGCGTACCGCTGCGACCAGAAGGCGGTGCCCCAGACGCGGTTGAGCTCGGCGACGTCGCCGTACCTCTCCGCGAGCCAGGTGCGGAACGCCGCGGCGCTCACGTCGCAGTAGCAGAGCGCGTTGTGGCAGCCGAGCTCGTTGCCGACGTGCCACAGCCGGAGCGTCGGGTGCCCGGCGTACCGCTCGGCCATCGTGCGGCAGAGGCGGAGCGCGTGCTCGCGGTAGACCGGCGAGCTGGGGCAGAACGCCTGCCGGCCGCCGGGCCACAGGGTGGTGCCATCGGCCGTCACCGGCAGCACCTCGGGGTGGCGGTGCGCGAGCCAGGGCGGCGGCGACGCGGTGGCGGTGGCGAGGTCGACCCCGATGCCGGCCGCGCCGAGCCGGTCCAACACCCGGTCGAGCCAGTCGAAGTCGTACGCGCCCGGCTCGGGCTCGAGCAGCGCCCACGAGAAGACGCCGACGGTCACGAGGTCGACCCCGGCCTCGAGCATCAGCCGGACGTCGTCGTCGTGGACGTCCTCAGGCCACTGCTCGGGGTTGTAGTCGCCACCGAACGAGATCGACATCGCGGGACCGCCTCTCCAGCCTCAGGGGTTGACATGTGACGGTAGTCACGCCGACTATTCGTCCCATTATAAGAAAGTGTTGTCAAATGAGAGGTCGCCATCATGTCGCCACGCCGCTCACCACTCGGGCAGCCGATCCCGCCGTCCGTGGCCGCCACCATGGCCGCCTCCCGGCGGCGCTTCCTGCAGGGCTCCCTGCTCGGCGCGGGCCTGCTCGCCTCACCCACCCTGCTGGCCGCCTGCGGCGGCTCGGACAGCGGCGGCGGCACGGGTGCGGGTAGCACCGTGAAGTTCGGCATCAACGAGGCCAAGGGCTCGGGGCCGGCGTACGACCGCCTCAAGTCGATGGCTGACGCGTACGCCAAGAAGTCGGGCGCGACCGTCGACCTGAACGCCGTCGACCACAACACGTTCCAGGAGAACCTCAACAACTACCTCCAGGGCAGCCCGGACGACGTCTTCACGTGGTTCGCGGGCTACCGGATGAACCAGCTCGCCGAGTCGGGCCTGATCTCCGACGTCAGCGAGGTCTGGCCGATCGACGGGCAGGGCGACAGCTTCAAGCAGGCGGCGACGGCCAGCGACGGCAAGCAGTACTTCGTGCCGGTCGGCTACTACCCCTGGGCGGTCTTCTACCTGAAGTCGACGTTCGAGAAGAAGGGCTACGAGCCGCCCACGACGCTGGACGAGCTCACCACCTTGATGGCGAAGATGCAGAAGGACGGAGTCACTCCGTTCGCCTTCGCCGACAAGGACGGGTGGCCGGCGATGGGCACCTTCGACATCCTGAACATGCGGATCAACGGGTTCGACTTCCACATGGACCTGATGGCCGGCGAGAAGGACTGGGACTCCAGCGAGGTGAAGCAGGTGTTCGACACCTGGAAGGGGTTGCTGCCCTACCACCAGTCCGACCCTCTGGGTCGCACCTGGCAGGAGGCGGCGACGTCGATGGGCAAGGGCGAGTGCGGCATGTACCTGCTGGGCACCTTCGTCGTCGACGGTATCCCGGACCAGGAGGACGACCTCGACTTCTTCACCTTCCCAGAGCTGGACTCCTCGATCGGCGCGACCGCCCTCGACGCCCCGATCGACGGCTTCTGCGTGGCCGCGGGCGGCAAGAACCAGGACGGTGCCATCGAGATGATGAAGTGGCTCGGCACCGCCGAGGCCGCCGACGCGGCCAACAAGGGCAACACCCCGCTCATCGCCGCCAACTCCGGCGCCGACACGTCGGTCTACTCGGCGCTGCAGAAGAAGTCCGCCGAGGTCGTCGGCCAGGCCACCGACATCGCGCAGTTCCTCGACCGGGACACCCGGTCCGACTTCGCCTCGACCGTGATGATCCCGTCGCTGCAGAAGTTCCTGCAGGACCCCGACGACATCGACGGGGTCACCAAGAGCATCCAGCAGCAGAAGGTCTCGATCTTCGGTGGCTGATGACCTCGACTGACACCGACCTCGTCCCGCCCCCCAGGCGCAGCCGACCGTCACGTCGGCTGCCCTGGCGGGACCGCGCCGTCGTCATCGCGATGGTCGCGGTGCCGTCGTTCTTCGTGCTGTCGCTGGTGTGGTTCCCGGCCGTGCTGTCGGTGATCCTGTCCTTCGGTGCGTGGAACGGGATCGGCGACGTCGACACCATCCAGTGGATCGGTACCCAGAACTACCAGGACATCGCGACCATCTACCCGCCGTTCTGGCCGGCCGTGAAGCACAACCTGATCTGGCTGGGGTTCCTCTTCCTCGGGCCGACGCTCCTGGGCATGTTCCTGGCCGTCGTGCTCGACCGGAACATGCGGTTCAGCCGCTTCTACCAGACCGCGTTCTACCTGCCGGTCGTGCTGTCGCTGGCCCTGACCGGCTTCATCTGGCAGCTGATGTACTCCCGCGACCAGGGCCTCATCAACCAGGTGCTCGGCACCGACGTCGACTGGTACGGCGACCCCTCGGTCAACCTCTGGGCCGCCCTGGTCGCCACCGCGTGGCGGCACACCGGCTACATCATGCTGATCTACCTGGCCGGCCTGAAGGGCGTCGACGCCTCGCTGCGCGAGGCGGCCGCGGTGGACGGCGCGAGCGAGACGAAGACCTTCTTCCAGGTCGTCTTCCCGGTGATGCGCCCGATCAACATGATCGTCGTCGTCATCGTGGTGATCGAGTCGATCCGCGCCTTCGACCTGGTCTGGGTGATCAACCGCGGCACCAACGGCCTGGAGCTGATCGGCGCCCTGGTGGCGCAGAACGTCGTGGGCGAGGCCAGCCGCTACGGGTTCGGCTCGGCGCTGGCGGTGATCATGATGGTCATCTCCTCGGTCTTCATCACGCTCTACCTGCGCGTGGTCTTCCGACAGGAGCGGGAACGATGAACCGGCGTCGTGGCGCGATCGCCACCGCCTGCATGATGGTGCTGGCGCTGCTCTGGCTGTTCCCGCTGCTGTGGGCCGTGCTCAGCTCCTTCCGCGACTACGCCTACACGCAGGCGCACGGTTACCTCTCCTTCGGTGGGTGGACGTTCGACAACTACCAGCGGGTGTGGCGCGACGCCGACCTCGGCAAGTACTTCCTCAACTCGCTGATCATCACCGTCCCGGCGGTGCTGCTGACGCTCTTCCTGTCGTCGCTCGCGGCGTTCGTGCTGGCGCGCTTCAGCTACCGCTTCAACCTGGCCATGCTCGGGATCTTCCTCGCCGCCAACCTGCTGCCGCCGCAGGCGCTGCTGGTGCCGGTCTTCCGGATCTACCGCGAGGTGCCGCTGCCGATGGCGATGAGCGACACCGGCCAGCTGCTCGGCAGCTACTGGGGCCTGATCGCGATCAACGTCGCCTTCCAGATCGGCTTCTGCACCTTCGTGCTCAGCAACTACATGAAGACGCTGCCCTTCGAGATCTACGAGCAGGCGCAGATCGACGGCGCCAGCGTGTGGCGCCAGTACTGGCAGCTCACGATGCCACTGGTGAAGCCGGCGCTCGCGGCGCTGGCGACCCTCCAGACCACCTGGGTCTACAACGAGTTCTTCTGGGCGACCGTGCTGCTCGGCGGCCAGGGCGACAAGTTCCCGATCACCAGTGCGCTCAACAACCTGCGCGGGCAGTTCTTCACCGACTACAACCTGCTGTCGGCCGGGTCGGTGCTGATCGCGCTCCCGGTGGTGCTGGTCTTCTTCGTGCTCCAGCGGCAGTTCGTCGCCGGGCTGACGCTGGGCTCCACGAAGGGATGAGGGCCGGTACGGTGTGCGCGTGAGCAGCAGGCGCGCCGGGGGGTTGCCGTCCTCCAGCCCGGGCGCCGTCAGCGTGATGTCCGCGCTGGTCACCGAGGGGCCGATGTCGCGGGCCGACCTAGCCCGGCGTACCGGGCTCACCTCCGCTGCGGTCACCAAGGTGGTCAACCCGCTGGCCCAGGCCGGCTACCTACGCGAGGTCGGGCCGTCGCTCAACGGCGGCCTCGGCCGGCCCGCGAGCCGGATCGAGATCTGCGGCGACGCGGCGTACGTCGTGGGCCTGAAGGTCACCGGCTCCGAGGTCCTCGGCGTGCTGGTCGACCTGTCCGGCCAGACGCTGGCGACCGTACGGCGTGAGCTCGCCGCCCGTGAGGTCGAGCCGGTGGTCGACACGATCGTGGGCGTGACCGAGGAGCTGTGCTCGACCCCCGAGCACCAGGAGCGGCTGCGCCACGTCGCCATCGGCATCTCCGGCGGGGTCGACGAGTCCGGGCTCGTCTCCTACTCGCACTTCCTGGGCTGGCACGGCGTCCGGCTCGCGCCGATGGTGCACGCGCGCCTCGGGCTGCCGGTGATCGTCGAGAACGACGTCCGTGCCCTGACCGCCGGTGAGCGGTGGTTCGGCGCCGGGTCGGGGCGTCCGTCGTTCGCGGTCGTCACGGTCGGTGCCGGCATCGGGTGCGCTGTGTCCTTCCAGGGTCAGGTGCTCGCCGGCGTGCACGGGGTCTCGGGCGAGCTAGGGCACCTGCCGATCGCCGGCGACCGTCTGTGCCACTGCGGTGCGACGGGCTGCCTCGACACCCTGGCGACGACCCCGTCGATCCTGCGCGACGTCTCGGCCGCCGTCGGCTCCGACGTGGGCACCCTCGAGGACGCCGTCGACCTCGGCCGGCGCGACGAACGGGTGGCGGAGGTCTTCCGGGTCGCCGGGCACGCGCTCGGGCTGGGTATCGCGTCGGTCGTCAACCTCTTCGGACCGCAGTGCGTGGTCCTCACCGGCGAGGGCCTCGCCGCGCTCGACCTGATCCGCGAGCCGATGCGCGCCGGGTTCGTCGAGCAGGCCTACGGGCAGGCGATCCACTCCGAGCTGATCATCCGGCCGCTGTCCTTCGAGGCCTGGGCGCACGGTGCCGCGACCATCGCGCTCCAGGCGTTCATCCGCGGCGAGGGTTGATCACGCCGCGCGGCGTACCTCGGCCAGCTCGACGGCCTCGCGGAACGCCGCTGCGACGTACGGCGGGACCTTGAGGCCGCGCTTGTGCGCCCACAGCAGCTCGCGCTCGACCCGCGAGATCTGGCTGGCGAAGTGCTCGACCTCCCGGTCGATGCCGAGGGTCGTCAGCATGTCGCCGAAGTCGGCCTTCTGGGCCGCGTCGTTGGCGCCGACCGGGGCGAAGGAGAAGCTGCGCATCCGGCGCACCATCCACTTCTGCCAGGTCGCGAGCTGGGACCACAGGCCGCGGGCGGAGAGCTGGTAGAAGGCGTAGTGGCCGGGCTCCTGCCGCTTGATCGGGGCGATCACGGTCTGGGCGATCGCGCTCTCGCCCATCTCGACGACGCCGTCGTGGAGCAGGTTGTAGGCGAGCACCGCGGACCGCTCGGTCGCCATGCCGGTCAGGTAGTAGAGCATCCGGCAGACGTCCTGGAAGGCGTCGAGGTGCGCGAGTGCCCCGAGGATCTTCATCTTGATGCCGAGCGAGGTCAGGTCGGGCTCGGCGGGCGCGCGGCCGAGGTGCACCTGGAGCTCGTCGAGGATGATCCCGTGCCGGATCTCCTGCGGCTGCCAGACCTCGGCGTAGAAGCGCCGGTCGATCTCGGGCGGGTCGGGGAGCAGGGTCGTCAGCTCGAGCACGTTGCGGTCGACCTCGAGCTCGACCCGGGCCATGTAGTCGAGGACGTGGCCGTAGCGCGCGTTGAACACGTCGGGCCGGCGTACGGCGTAGTCGACGCTCGCCAGGTCGATCGGTGGGTGCTCGAGACCCAGGCGGTCGACGTGGTCCGCCAGCCGCGACTCGTTCAGGGAGACAAGCGCCATTGCAGGATCCTAGTGGTCGGTAAGGGCAGCCTTCATCGGGGATTCCCCCTAGTGTCTTCGGAGTGGACGCAGTCTCCGGATCGAGTGAGGTACGTCTCGGGACCCTGACCGGGCGGGCGGTGGTCGCCGCCGCCGTCCTCGGCTCCGGCATGACGATGCTCGACGGCACCGTCGTCAACGTCGCGCTGCACACCATCGGCGAGGACCTCGACGCCTCGCTGGCGCAGCTGCAGTGGATCACCAACGGCTACCTGCTCTCCCTGGCCAGCCTGATCCTGCTGGGCGGCTCGCTGGGCGACCGTTACGGGCGTCGCCGGGTCTTCGTCATCGGGACGGTGTGGTTCGCGCTGGCGTCGCTGCTCTGCGGCCTCGCGCCCAACCCCACGGTCCTGATCGCGGCCCGCATCCTCCAGGGCGCGGGCGCCGCGCTCCTCACGCCGGGCAGCCTGGCGATGATCCAGGGTGCGTTCGTCAGGGAGGACCGAGCCAAGGCGATCGGTGCGTGGGTCGGGCTCGGCGGCATCGCCTCGGCGGTGGGGCCGTTCCTGGGCGGCTTCCTGGTCGAGTACGCCGACTGGCGCTGGATCTTCCTCATCAACCTGCCGCTCGCCGCGGTCACCGTGGTCGTCGCGGTCCGGTTCGTCCCCGAGACCCTCGACCCGAACGCACCCCGGCGCCTCGACTTCACCGGCGCGCTGCTCGCGACGCTCTTCCTCGGCGGGCTGACCTACGCGCTGATCGAGTGGGGTGGCGCGGCCGCTCCCTGGGCGATCGGCGTCGCGCTGCTCGCGGCGGTCGGGTACGTCGTCGACGAGCGTCGCAGCGACCACCCGATGCTGCCCCTCGGCATCTTCGCGGACCGCACGTTCAGCGCGGCCAATGCGATGACCCTGCTCGTCTACGCCGCTCTGGGTGCGGTGCTCTTCTTCCTGGTCCTCCAGCTCCAGACGGTGAGCGGGTACGGCGCGCTCCAGGCCGGCATGGCGACCCTCCCGATCACGGTCTGCATGCTGCTGCTCGCCTCGAAGGGCGGCGAGCTCGGCAGCCGGATCGGGCCGCGGATCCCGATGACCGTCGGCCCGATCGTGATGGCCGGCGGCTCGCTCCTGCTGCTCGGCGTCGACGAGGACGTGAGCTACTGGACCGACGTGCTGCCCGGCCTGACCATCTTCGGGCTCGGGCTGGCGCTGATGGTGGCGCCGCTGACGGCGACCGTCCTGGCCGCCGTGCCCGACGAGCACGCAGGCATCGCGAGCGGCGTCAACAACGCCGTCGCCCGGGCCGGCTCGCTGCTCGCCGTCGCCGCGCTGCCGGTGGCCGTCGGGCTGACCGGCGAGCAGTACGCCGATCCGGTGGCCTTCGACGCGGCGTACGGCTCGGCCGTGGTGATCTGCGCCGTGCTGCTCGCGCTGGGTGGCCTGCTCTCGTGGGTGACGATCCGCAACCCGGGGGTCTAGACTCAGGGCATCTCGATGCGCATCACGAAACGAGTTGCTCCATGCGCAACAAGGCGGCGAACCGTCAGACCCTGACCCGGTTGCTGGAGCAGGCGCGCTACGAGGTGCTCCCCACGGCCTCGACCGAGGACAAGGTGCTCGAGCACGTGCCGCGCGACGTCACGGTCACGGTCACGGCGTCGCCCTCGAAGGGCCTGGACGCGACCTTCGACCTCGCCGAGCGGCTGGCGGGTCACGGCTACGCCGTCGTCCCGCACGTCGCGGCGCGGATGGTGTCGGGTCGAGCTGAGCTCGAGGAGATCTGCTCGCGGCTGACCGGCAAGCAGATCACCCGCATCTTCGTGCCCGGCGGCGACGCCGAGCCCGCCGGCGACTACCCGGACGCCCTGGCCCTGCTGGAGGACCTGACATCGTTGGGCCGACCGTTCGCGCAGGTCGGGATCACGGGCTACCCGGAGTCGCACCCCACCATCCACGACGACCTGACCGTGCAGTCGATGTGGGACAAGCGCCGCTACGCCACCCACGTCGTCAGCAACCTGACCTTCGACCCCGCCGTCATCCGCGACTGGGTGCACCGGATGCGCGGGCGCGGCATCACGATGCCGCTGCTGCTCGGCATCCCCGGCCCGGTCGACCGCACCAAGCTGCTCTCGATGGCGACCAAGATCGGCGTGGGGGAGTCGACCCGCTTCCTCGCCAAGCACAAGGGCACCTTCGCCCGGCTGGCCGCACCCGGCGGCTTCACCGGCGAGCGCTTCCTCGAGCAGTGCGCGCCCACGCTCGCCGAGCCGACGGCCCTGGTCGAGGGCCTGCACGTCTTCACGTTCAACCAGGTCGCCGAGACCGAGGCCTGGCGGCAGGGGCTGCTGGAGCGGCTGCGCTGACCTACCGCCGCCGGGCGACGCGGCTACGCTGCATCCGTGAACCTCAACCTCAACGTCTTCTGGATGCTGGTGGTGCTGATCATCGGTACGCCGCTGCTGTGCCTCGTGTTCATGATCGGGGTCTTCGGGATCGCGGTCCTGGCAGGCGCCGACTTCGACATCTGAGTCACGACTCGACCAGGGCCGCCAGCGCGTGCTCGAGCCGGCTGTCGCCGGTCTCGACGACGGTGAGGGGGAGACCGATCCGGGCGGCAGCGTCGTCGGCGAGGGCGCGCAGCTCCTGGTCCGGTTGCTGCGCCAGCCAGACGACGCGGGTGTAGTGGCCGAAGTAGGTGTCGCGCAGGTCGGGGTAGCGGTCCAGGCCGAGCTCCTGGACGACCGTGCGGGCGAAGGACCGGACCAGGAAGTCGGTGAGCAGGTAGGTGCCGGGCTGGTCGGCGAAGAACTCCTCGACCCGCGACGCTCCGGCGAAGACGTCGTAGCAGTGCAGGCCCGGCAGCCGGGCCAGGCCGAGCTCGTCGCACACCGAGTCGAGGGCGCCGTAGGTGCCGCAGTCGGCGTACCCGATCACCACGGAGTCGTACGACGGGCCGAGGTCGGCCGCGAGGCGGCGTACCTCCCCGGCGATCAGGTGGGGCTGGTTGTGGAGCAGCGGCGGCAACGGGTGCACGTCGACCGGCCAGTCGTGCCGATCGACGATCTCCTTGCAGGGCTGGGCGATCGCGCCGCACGCGATGAGGGCCGTCCTAGAAGCCGAGCTGGTCGACGAAGCGGTCGTTGAACTCGGGGCGGTCGGAGAGCTCGACATACGTCACCTCCTCCAGCAGCGCCCGGGCGCCGGCCCGCTCGCGCACCGACAGCAGCGCCATCTTCGCGCCCTCGCCCGCGACGTTGCCCGCGGCGACGATGCGCAGCACCGGGAGCTTCGGCACCAGCCCGATGCGGACGGCGGAGGCCGCGGAGAGATAGCTGCCGAAGGAGCCTGCGAGCAGCACCTGCTGGACGTCGCGGTGCTCGAGCCCGAGCTCCTCGAGCAGCAGCGTCCACCCGGTCGAGATGGCGGCCTTGGCGAACTGCAGCTCGCGGACGTCGCGCTGGGTCAGCACCACGCAGTCCTCGGGCTCGGCGTCCGGGCTGGGTCGATGGAGCACGAAGACCCGCTCCTCGCCGCGGTCGGAGCTGAGCGTCGTGAGCCGGTCGGCCAGGCCCGGCGCGAGTTCCTTGGCGACGTCGTCCGTCACGTAGCGGCCCGACGCGTCGAGCAGGCCGACCTTCACCAGCTCGGCCACGGCGTCGACCAGCCCGGACCCGCACAGGCCGCGCGGTTCCACGTCGCCGATGACGCCGAGCTCCACGGTCTCCGCCAGCTTCACGACCTCGATCGCTCCGTCGGCCGCCCGCATGCCGCAGCGGATCGCGCCGCCCTCGAACGCCGGGCCAGCGGGTGCGGCCGTCGAGAGAATCCGGTCGCCGTCGCTGAGCACGATCTCGCAGTTGGTGCCGACGTCGATGAAGAGCCGGGTGCGCTTGTCGCGGTCCATGCCCGACGCCAGCATGCCGGCGACGATGTCGCCGCCGACGTACGCACCGAGTGCGGGGAAGAGCGTGGCGCGGGCCCGTGGGTGCAGGGCGAGGCCGAGCTCGGAGGCGAGCACGTCGGGGGGTTGCGGCGACGACATGATGAACGGCGCGACGCCGAGCGGCTCTGGGTCGATGCCGAGCAGCAGCGCGGTCATCGTGGCGTTGCCCGCGATCGCCACCTCGTAGACGTGGGCGGGGTCGACGCCGCCCTCGGTGCAGACCTGGATCGCCAGTGTGGACAGGGATTCCGAGGCCGCGAGCTGGAGCCGGGCCAGTGCCTCGGGATCCATCATCGTGGCGCTGATCCGGGTGATGACGTCGCCGCCGAAGGGCTGCTGCCGGTTGAGCATCGACGCCACGGCGACCGGGGTGCCGGTAGCGACGTCGAGCAGCGTGGCGACGACGGTGGTGGTGCCGAGATCGAAGGCGATCGCGTACTGCGTGCCCGTGGTGTCGCCCGGCTCGACGTCGATCAGCGCCTCGTCGACGACGACCGCGGTCACCTTGAAGTCGGCCGCGCGCAGCACGGCCGGCAGCCGGCGCAGCACGTGCAGGTCGGCCACCGGCTCCAGGTCGTCGATCGCGGCGAGCAGCCGGTCGAGGTCGGTGCGCTGGTCGGCCAGCGTGGGCTCGTCGAGCTCGACGTACCGCTTCTGGATGGCGGGCCGCAGGATCACCTGGCGGCCGACGCCGACGGTGGCGGCCTTGGGGCGGGTGGTGAGCGGGGGTACGTCGACGGCGAGGTCGCGTGTGGCGTTGACCAGGCAGGCCAGCCGCCAGCCGTCGTCGAGCTGGTCGCGGGTGAAGGTCTTGACGTCGTGGCGTGTGATGGGCGTGCTGCCCTCCACGCGCACCTTGCACTTGTGGCAGGTGCCGTGGCCGCCGCAGGTGGAGTCGATCGCGATGCCGTTCCACGACGCGGCGTCGAAGACGGTGACGCCGGGCGGGACGCGCACGCTCCGCTCGGTCTCCTCGACGGTGAACCTCAGGTCGACGCGACCGGTGCCGTCGTTCATGCCGTGGCTGCGGCCTTCGCGCGGTGGGCGGCGATCCAGGCCATGCCCCACTCGTCGTGGTCGAGGAACACGTCGGCCGCCTTGACGGCCTCCACGATCTGCGGGGTCCGGGTGTCCATGATCGCGCTGGTCAGGCCGGCGGTCATCGCCATCGGCAGCCAGGCGGCGCCCAGGGTGTGACGGTCCGGCATGCCGAACGACGTGTTGGACGCGCCGCAGGTCATGTTGACCCCGAAGTCGTCGCGGATCCGGCGCATGGTCTCGAACGTGACGAGTGCGGTCGTGGTGTCGGCGCCGATCGGCATCGCGAGCGGGTCGATCACGATGTCGGCGGCCGCGATGCCGTACTCCTCGGTGGCGACCCGGATGATCTTGGCCGTCAGGTCGAGGCGCTTGTCGGCCTCCATCGGGATCTCGTCGTGGTCGTTGGGCAGCGCGATGATCGCGGCGTCGTACTTCTTGACCAGCGGGAGGATCGCGGCGAGCCGGTCGTCCTCGGCGGTGACCGAGTTGACCAGGGCGCGGCCCTGGTAGACCGACAGCCCGGCCTCGAGCGCCTCGATGACCGACGAGTCGATGCAGATCGGCTTGTCGGTGCGGCTCTGCACCAGCTGGATCGCGCGGGCGAGCAGGTCGGCCTCGTCGGTGAGCGGGACGCCCATGTTGACGTCGAGGACGTCGGCGCCGCCCTCGACCTGGGCCTGCACGTCGCGCTCGATCGCGGACAGGTCGCCCTCGCGCAGCTGCTCCTGGAAGATCCGGCGGCCGGTCGGGTTGATCCGCTCGCCGATCAGGCAGAACCGGCGGCCGTGGCCGATGACGACCTCGGCGCCGGTGCCGCGGAGCACGGTCTCCAGTGTCATGCCGGGACCTTGGCGCGGCGCTCCTCCAGGAGCGACTTGGCCTTCTTGACCGTGGCGGAGGCGTCGGCGGCGTACCCGTCGGCACCGACCGCGTCGGCGTACTCCTGGGTGACGGGGGCGCCACCGACCATGACGACGACGGAGTCGCGCAGGCCGGCCTTCTCGAGCGCGTTCATGTTGGCCTTGAACATCGGCATCGTCGTGGTGAGGAACGCCGAGAAGCCGACGATGTCGGGCTGGTGCTCCTCGATCGCGGAGACGAACTTCTCCGGCGCGACCTGGACACCGAGGTCGATCACCTCGAAGCCGGCGCCCTCGAGCATGATGTTGACGAGGTTCTTGCCGATGTCGTGGACGTCGCCCTTGACCGTGCCCATCAGGAACTTGCCGATCGTCTGCACGCCGGTCTCGGCGAGCAGCGGGCGCAGCCGCTCCATCGCGCCGGCCATCGCACGGCCGGCGATCAGCATCTCGGGCACGAAGAAGTCGCCGCGCTCGAAGCGGGCGCCGACCTCCTCGAGCGAGGGGATCAGGGCGTCGAAGAGCAGCGTCTGCGGCTCCATGCCCAGGGTCAGGCCGTCCTCGGTCAGCTCGAGGACGCGCGGTGCATTGCCGACCAGGGTCTCGTCGTACAGGCCCTGCAGGATCTCGTCGGGAGATGTCATGCCACACCCTCCTTGGGTGCTCGGCCGCGCAGCAGCTGGGAGAGCTCCGCGGCATGGGACGACAGGTGCTTGCCGATCTCCTCGAGGCGGGCCTCGAGTCGTGTGGTGGGTCCCGAGATGCCGAGCGCCGCGACCACGTCACCGCGCGGTCCCTGGACGGGTACGGCGATGCCGGTGAGGCCGACCTCGAGCTCGTCGTGGGTGACCGCCCAGCCGCGCTTGCGGGTGGCGATGCCGTCGCGGCGCAGCGACTCCGGCGTGGTCAGGGTGTCGTCGGTCAGTGCCTCGAGCGGGCCGCTCGGCACGGGCAGGGCGCCCCAGGCGTAGAACACCTTGCCGAGCGCCGACGTGTGTGCGGGCACCTCGATCTCGGTCCAGTCGCGGGTGCCGAGGAGGTAGCGGGAGTCGACCTGGGCGACCTGCACGACCTTCTCGCCGCGCGTGACGCTGAGGTGCACGGTTTCCGACGTCGCGTCGCCGATCCGCTCCATGGCCGGGCGAGCCAGGCGGACCAGCTCCTCCCACGGGTCGTGGCGCGCGGCGTACAGCCAGAAGAGCGAGCCCGCGACGTACGACCCGGAGGAGTCGCGCTCGACCAGGCCGGTGCGCTCGAGGGCGGTGAGCATCCGCGAGGTCGTCGACTTCGCGAGCCCGCTGGCCTCCTGGAGGTCGGCGAACGAGAGCGGGGCGTCGGCGTGCACGACGGTCGACACCAGGTGGGCCGCGCGGTCCACCGCCTGGGTGCCGCTGCCGCTGCTCGCGTCGCTCACGGGTGTCCTCTGGTCAGGGGTTCCATGATGTGGAACTGTGGTCCCACATCATGAGGTTAGGTTGGAGGGTCGATGTTCCGCAACCAGATGCCGCGCTACGAGGTGCTGTCCGAGGACGCGATGGCCACGCTCGACCGGGGCTGGCGCCGGCTGATGACCGAGATCGGCGTCGAGTTCATGGACGACCGGGCGCTCGATCTCTTCCGCGCGGCAGGGCAGCGCGTCGAGGACAGGACCGCCTTCCTCGACCCGGACTGGGTGCTCGAGCAGGTGGCCAAGGCGCCGCGTGAGTTCGACCTCCAGGCCCGCAACCCCGCGAACTCGGTGCACGTCGGTGGCGACTCGATGGTCTTCAGCGGGGTCTACGGACCGCCGTTCGTCCGCGACGGGGAGGTCCGTCGGGACGGGACGATGGCCGACTTCGAGAACTTCACCCGCCTGGCCCAGAGCTTCTCGGTGCTCGACTCCGCCGGTGGCGTGATCACGGAGCCCAACGACACGCCGCTCGACAGCCGCCACCTCGACATGACGTACGCGCTGCAGACGCTGACCGACAAGATCTACATGGGCAACGTGGTCTCCGGCGTCAACGCCCGCGACACCATCGCGATGACCGAGATCCTCTTCGGCTCGCGCGAGTCGATCGAGGAGACGCCGGCGCTGATCTCGCTGATCAACTGCAACTCGCCGCTGCGCTGGGACGACCGGATGCTCGAGGCGCAGTTCGAGTACTCCTCGGCCAACCAGCCCGTCATCCTGACGCCCTTCATCCTGATGGGGGCGATGTCGCCGGTCACGATCCCGGCCGCCCTGGTCCAGCAGATCGTGGAGGCCCTCTCGGGGATCGCGCTCTCCCAGCTGATCCGGCCCGGCTGCCCGGTGGTCTTCGGCTCGTTCCTCTCCAACATCGACATGCAGTCCGGCTCGCCGACGTTCGGTACGCCGGAGTCCGGCATCGGGCTGCTGTGCACGGGACAGATCGCACGGCACTTCGGGCTGCCGTTCCGCACCGGTGGCGGGCTCACGTCGTCGCAGGTGCCCGACGCGCAGGCCGGCTACGAGGCGCTGATGACGATGATGCCGACCTTCCTGGCCGGCGCGAACTTCGTCATGCACTCCGCCGGCTGGCTCGAGGGCGGCCTGGTCGCCGGCTTCGAGAAGTTCGTCATCGACGCCCAGCTGGTCGAGATGCTCCAGCACGAGTTCACCCCGCTGGAGATCGACGAGGACTCGATGGCCTTCGGTGCGCACGAGGAGGTCGGCCACGGCGGCCACTTCCTCGGTGCGATGCACACGATGGAGCGCTTCCGCACCTGCTTCTACCGTCCCTTCCTCAACTCGTCGGACAACTACGAGCGCTGGATGCGCAACGGCGCCAAGGACACCGCCGCCCGCGCGACCGACCTCTACAAGAAGCGGCTCGACGAGTACGAGCAGCCGCCCCTCGACGACGCCGTCCGCCAGGAGCTCGAGGCGTACGTCGTACGCCGGCGGGCGGAGCTCGGCGACTGACCTCCCCGCCGAATCGTGACTTTGGGTCAGTCGAGTCCGGGATGTTGGTCACCTCGAGTGACCAGAAGTCCCGAATGGAGTGACCAGAAGTCACGATTCGGCCTAGCGGAAGACGACGGTGCGGGAGCCGTTGAGGAGGACCCGGGACTGGGAGTGCCAGCGGACGGCGCGGGAGAGCACCTGGGCCTCGACGTCGCGGCCGGCGGAGACCAGCTGGTCCTGGTCGTAGCCGTGGTCGACGCGCATCACGTCCTGCTCGATGATCGGACCCTCGTCGAGGTCGCCGGTGACGTAGTGCGCGGTCGCGCCGACCAGCTTCACGCCGCGGTCGAAGGCCTGGTGGTAGGGCTTCGCGCCCTTGAAGCTCGGCAGGAACGAGTGGTGGATGTTGATCGCCCGCCCCGACAGCGACCGGCAGAGGTCGTCCGAGAGCACCTGCATGTAGCGGGCCAGGACGACCAGGTGCACGCCGTACGAGTCGACCAGCCGCATCAGCTCCGCCTCGGCCTCCGGCTTCGTGTCCGGCGTGACCGGGACGTGGTGGAACGGCACGCCGTACGACGCGGCGAGCGCGCCGGCGTCGGGGTGGTTGGAGACGACGGCGGGGATCTCGATCTGCAGCGACCCGGTGCTGGCGCGGAACAGCAGGTCGTTGAGGCAGTGCAGGTGCTTGGAGACCATGATCAGCGTGCGGTACGGCGCGGTCGCGTCCCACAGCTCGAAGCGCATCTCGAACTCCTCGGCCACCGGCGCGAACGCCTCGCGCATCGCGGCGGCGTCGGTCGGTCCCGGCACCTCGAAGTCGATGCGCATGAAGAAGCGGTCGGTGAGCCGGTCGCCGAACTGCTGGCTCTCGATGATGTTGCCGCCGTGCGCGACCAGGAAGCCCGACACGGCGTGGACGATGCCCGGACGGTCGGGGCAGGAGAGGATGAGGACGTAGTCCCCGGCGGCGATGGTCGGAGTGGCGAGGTTGGGCACGGGTTCTCCTGAGGAGTCGTTGCGCTGACCACCGTTGCGTCAGCCGAATTGCAGTCTGTAATACGCAACAACTGCTGCGCTAGTCTCCGCTCATGAGCGAGGGCAGCGCCGGCGTCCAGTCCGTCGATCGCGCGCTCACCATCCTCGAGGTGCTGGCCCGCGTCGGCGAGGCCGGGGTCACCGAGATCGCCGGCGAGCTCGGCGTCCACAAGAGCACGGCCTTCCGCCTGGTCACCACCCTCGAGTCGCACCGGCTGGTCGAGCAGACCACCGACCGCGGCCGCTACCGGCTCGGCGTCGGCGTGCTCCGCCTGGCCGGCGCCACCACCGCGCGGCTCGACCTGGTGCAGGAGGCGCGCCCGGTCTGCCGGCAGCTCGCGGCCGACACGGGCGAGACGGTCAACATCGCCGTCCTCTCGGAGAGCTCGGCCCTCTACCTCGACCAGGTCGCCGGCTCGTCGGCGCTCCAGCCGCACAACTGGGTCGGCCAGCACATCCCGCTGCACGCCACCAGCAACGGCAAGGTGCTGCTCAGCGGTCTGGACGACGACCAGGTCAAGCAGCTGCTCGGGACCCTCTCGCGCTACACCTCGACCACGATCACGAAGAAGGGCAAGCTCCGCGAGGAGCTCGACCTCGTGCGCGAGCAGGGGTACGCCGTCGCGGTGGACGAGCTGGAGGAGGGGCTCACCGCGGCCGCGGCCCCGATCCGCAACGCGCACGGCGACGTGATCGCGTCGATGAGCGTCTCCGGGCCGACGTTCCGGCTCTCCCAGGAGCGGGTCGAGAGCGTCCTCCCGCTGCTCGTCGAGGCGGCCGCCGAGGTCTCGCACCGGCTCGGCTGGGGTCAACGTTGAGTTACATCGGGCCGTTTCCCCTTGACGGCGCGGTGACCTGACAGCATCCTCGGGTCAAACGACCGGTTGCGCGACAAGCAATTGGTTGCGTCATACGCAACCGATGGGGTCGCGCGGGGAGTGAGTCCGAGTGGCCGAGCTCTACCTCGACGGCGCCTGGGTGGGCGCGCGGGGTGGAGCACGCCGTGAGATCCGGTGCCCGGCCGACGGGAGCCTGGTCGCGGAGGTCGACGAGGCCGGCGCCGAGGACACCGAGGCGGCGATCGCCGCGGCGTACGCCGCCTTCCACGGCGGGCCCTGGCGGGACACGTCCAGCCGCGAGCGCGGCGACCTGCTGATGCGGCTGGCCGACCTCCTCGAGCGCGACGCCGAGGACCTGGCGCGGATGGAGTCGCTGGACACCGGCAAGCGGCTGGTCGAGAGCCGCTACGACATCGCCGACGTCGTGTCCGTCTTCCGGCACTACGGCCGGGTCGCCGCCGAGGACGCTGGCCGGATGGTCGACACGGGCAACCCCGACGTCGTCAGCCGGATCGTGCACGAGCCGGTCGGTGTCTGCGCGCTGGTCACGCCGTGGAACTACCCGCTCCTCCAGGTCTCGTGGAAGGTCGCGCCCTGCCTCGCGGCCGGCAACACGTTCGTCCTCAAGCCGAGCGAGCTCACGCCGCACACCGCGATCCACCTGATGCGGCTGCTCGACGAGGCCGGCCTGCCGGCCGGTGTCGGCAACCTGGTTCTCGGCGCCGGCGCGACCGCCGGTGCCCCCCTGTCGACCGATCCCCGGGTCGACCTCGTCTCCTTCACCGGCGGTCTGGAGACCGGCCGGCGGCTGATGGCGGCCGCGGCCGGGACGGTGAAGCGGGTGGCGCTCGAGCTCGGCGGCAAGAACCCCAACGTGGTGTTCGCTGACGCCGACCTCGAGGTCGCCCTCGACTTCGCGCTCACCGCGGTCTTCCTGCACTCGGGCCAGGTGTGCTCCGCGGGCGCGCGGCTGGTCGTCGAGGAGTCGATCGCCGACGAGTTCGTCGACCGGCTGGTCGAGAGGGCCGCGACGATCCGGCTCGGCGGCCCCTTCGACGACAAGGCCGAGACCGGACCCCTCACCAGTGCCGCGCACCGCGACAAGGTCGAGGCGTACGTCGCGCGAGGCATCGCCGAGGGGGCCGTGCTCCGCCTGGGCGGCGCGCGGCCCGACGACCCGGCGCTGGCGGACGGCTTCTACTACCTGCCGACCATCCTCGACAGCTGCACCAGCACGATGTCGGTCACCCAGGACGAGTCGTTCGGACCGGTGCTCACCGTCGAGACGTTCACCGACGAGGACGACGCCGTACGCATCGCCAACGACAGCATCTACGGGCTCGCCGGCGCGGTCTGGACCCAGGACGCGGGCAAGGGCCAGCGCGTCGCGGGCCGCCTGCGGATGGGCACGGTCTGGATCAACGACTACCACCCGTACGTGCCGCAGGCCGAGTGGGGCGGCTACAAGCAGTCGGGCTTCGGCCGCGAGCTCGGCGAGGCCGGGCTGGCGGAGTACCGCGAGACCAAACACGTCTGGCACAACATCCGCCCGACCGAGCAGCGCTGGTTCCAGGGGTGAGCGGCGGATGAGCCGGGACCGGTACGACTACGTCATCGTCGGCGGCGGCTCGGCCGGCTGCGCGCTCGCCAACCGGCTCTCCGCCGACCCCGGTACGACGGTCCTCGTGCTCGAGGCCGGCCGGTCGGACTTCAAGGTCGACCCGTTCATCCACATGCCCGCCGCGCTGCCCTTCCCGATCGGCAACCGGCTCTACGACTGGAAGTACGAGACCGACCCGGAGCCACATCTCAACAACCGCAGGGTGTTCCACGCCCGCGGCAAGGTGCTGGGCGGCTCCAGCTCGATCAACGGGATGATCTTCCAGCGCGGCAACCCGCTCGACTACGAGCGCTGGGGCGCCGAGCCGGGGATGAAGGAGTGGGACTACCTCCACTGCCTGCCGTACTTCAAGAGGATGGAGACGTGCCTGGCAGGGGCCGACGACTGGCGCGGCGGCGACGGCCCGCTGGTGCTGGAGCGCGGGCCGGCGGACAACCCGCTCTTCTCCGCATTCTTCGACGCGACCGTCGAGGCCGGCTACCCGCGCACCGACGACGTCAACGGCTACCGCCAGGAGGGCTTCGCGCGCTTCGACCGCAACCTGCACCGCGGCCGCCGCCTCTCCGCCGCCCGCGCCTACCTGCACCCGGTGCGGCACCGCAAGAACCTCACCGTCGAGACGCTCGCGATGGCCACCCAGGTGCGCTTCGAGGGCAAGCGGGCCGTGGGCGTGGACTACCTGCGCGGCGGCCGGCTGAAGCGTACGGCGTACGCCGGCGAGGTGATCCTCTGCGGGGGCGCGATCAACACCCCGCAGCTGCTCCAGCTCTCCGGCGTCGGCGACGAGGCGCTGCTCAAGGAGCAGGGCGTCCCGGTCGTGCACCACCTGCCCGGCGTCGGCGAGAACCTCCAGGACCACCTCGAGGTCTACATCCAGTACGCGTCGAAGCAACCGGTGTCGATCGCGCCAGGACTCAAGTGGCGCAGGCGTCCGGGCATCGGCTACCAGTGGCTCGTCCACCGCCGCGGCCTCGGCGCGACCAACCACTTCGAGGGCGGCGGCTTCTGCCGGAGCAACGAGGACGTCGACTACCCCAACCTGATGTTCCACTTCCTCCCGGTCGCGATCCGGTACGACGGCTCCGCGCCGACCGAGGGGCACGGCTACCAGGTGCACATCGGCCCGATGTACGCCGACACCCGGGGCCACGTGCGGATCCGGAGCCGGGACCCGAAGGTGCACCCGTCGCTGCTCTTCAACTACCTCTCGACCGAGAACGACAAGCGCGAGTGGGTCGAGGCGATCCGGGTCGCGCGCGACATCCTCAACCAGCCCGCGTTCGCGCCGTACAACGACGGCGAGCTCTCGCCCGGCCGCGAGGTCGAGACCGACGAGCAGATCCTCGACTGGGTGCGCGCGGACGCCGAGACCGCGCTGCACCCGTCGTGCACGGCCAAGATGGGCATCGACGAGATGGCCGTCGTCGACCCTGCCACGATGCGCGTGCACGGGGTCGAGGGACTGCGCGTCGTCGACGCCTCGGTCTTCCCGTTCGTCACCAACGGCAACATCTACGCCCCCGTGATGATGGTCGCCGAGAAGGCCGCCGACCTGATCGCCGGCAACACGCCGCTCCCGCCCGCCGACGTGCCGTACTACCGCTACCGCGACGGCATGCCGCTCTACCCGCCCGGCGACAGCCGCAACCAGGAGGACCCCTCATGAGCGACTCTGCACTCTCGGTCCGCAACCTCTGGAAGATCTTCGGTCGCGGCGCGGACAACATCATCGGTACGCCGGACGCCGACCTCTCCCGCGCCGAGCTCAAGGAGAAGACCGGCTGCGTCGTCGGTGTCAAGGACGTGTCGTTCGAGGTCGCGCCCGGTGAGGTCTTCGTGGTCATGGGTCTCTCCGGCTCCGGCAAGTCGACGCTGGTGCGCTGCCTGACCCGGCTGATCGAGCCGACCGCCGGCGAGGTCGTCATCGACGGCCACGACATCGTGAAGGCGAGCGAGGCCGAGCTGCGCGACCTGCGGCGTACCCACACCTCGATGGTCTTCCAGCACTTCGGCCTGCTGCCACACCGCCAGGTGATCGACAACGTCGCCTACGGGCTCGAGATCCGTGGTGTGAAGAAGAAGGAACGGCGGGCGAAGGCCGAGGAGATCGTCTCGCTGGTCGGGCTCTCCGGCTACGAGTTCTCCTACCCCGACCAGCTCTCCGGTGGCATGCAGCAACGGGTCGGGCTGGCCCGCGCGCTGGCCAACGACCCGTCGCTGCTGCTCTTCGACGAGCCCTTCTCCGCCCTCGACCCGCTGATCCGCCGCGACATGCAGAACGAGGTGATCCGGCTCCACCACGAGCTGGGCAAGACGATGGTCTTCATCACCCACGACCTCCAGGAGGCGCTCAAGCTCGGCGACCGGATCCTGATCATGCGCGACGGGGAGCTGGTGCAGATCGGTACGCCGGACGAGGTGGTCGGCGCCCCCGCCGACGACTACGTCAAGGACTTCACCTCCGAGGTGCCGAAGTCGCACGTGCTCACCCTCAAGTGGGTGATGCGCGAGCCCGACGGGACGGTGGACGGCCCCGTCCTCCAGGCGGACCAGATCGTCCGGGACGCCGCGCGGGTCGTGCTCGACCACCAGGGACCGTGCCGGGTGGTCGACGGTGACCGCCTCGTCGGCGTCGTCGACGACGAGGACATCCTCCGGGTCGTCGTCGCCGAGGAGTCGATGGCATGACCACCGCCAGCACCGCCGACGTCGCCCGGATCAACCAGGAGAACCGGGTCGTCGCGATGGTGCGTGCGCGGCCGCGGCTCTGGGCCCTGCTGGCCGTGGTCGTCGGCTGGATCGTGATCTGGTCCGTCACCGAGGGCATGCACACGCTGGAGATCAGCACCTCCACGCGTACCGACGTGCACCGCTGGCTCCAGGACCTGAGCGACTCCGTCGCCGACGCCTTCTCGTCGGACTCCAACGTGATCGCCCGTGCGCTGAGCGGGTTCGCCGATGCGATGGACTCGGTCTTCACCTGGCTGCAGCACCTCTTCACGGTGGCGCCGTTCCCGCGGCCCTACCCACAGATCGGGTGGTTGGGCACGGTCGCGATAGCGGCGCTGGTCACTTTCGCCATCGCAGGGTGGCGGCTGGTCCTCCTGGTGGTGCCGTCGTTCTTCCTGTTCGGCTTCCTGGGCTACTGGACCGACTCCGTCGACACGCTGCTGATCACGCTCTTCTCGGTCCTCATCGCGTGCGTCGTCGGGATCCCGCTGGGTGTGTGGATGGCGCACAGCAAGGTCGTCTCCGCGATCGTCACGCCGGTCCTCGACGTCATGCAGACGATGCCGTCGTTCGTCTACCTCCTGCCCTTCAGCATCCTCTTCGGCATCGGCCCGGCGGCGGCGATCATGGTCACGCTCGTCTACGCCACGCCGCCGGTGATCCGGATCTCGGCGCACGGCCTGCGCACCGTCAGCACCGGGGTCCTCGAGGCCACCGACTCGCTCGGCCAGGGGCGCCTGCAGCGGCTCGTCAAGGTCGAGCTGCCGCTCGCGAAGCGAACCATCATCGTGGGCGTCAACCAGACGATCATGGCCGCACTGGCGATGGCGACGATCGCGGCGTACATCAACGGCCCCGGGCTCGGACAGCCGGTGATCGACGGGCTGAAGCGCGGTCAGTTCGGCACCTCCTTCGTCGCGGGTCTCTGCATCGTGATCGCGGCGGTGATGCTCGACCGCACGACGACCGCGTCCAGCCTCCGCGCCGAGCAGGCGCGACGGGCGGGTGATCGCGGTCGGCGGCTGCGCCGGATCGTGCTGGCGGCCGGGACTGTGGGAACCCTGATCGCCGTCTACCTCTCGCACGTCCAGGTCTGGGCCAACGAGTTCCCGGCGAACCCCGACCTCGGGACGCCGCTGCGCAACGCGGTCGACGACTTCGGTGACTGGCTGCGCACGAACCTCTCGAGCTTCACCTCGTCGATCCAGAACAACTTCACCGAGTGGTTCCTCAACCCGGTGCAGAGCCTGGTCGCGGAGTCGCCGTGGTTTGTCACCGGCGTCGCGATCCTGCTGATCGCCGTCATCGTCGGCGGCCTGCGCGCACTGGCCGCGACGGCCGTGTGCCTGGCTGGCATCTCCCTGCTCGACCTCTGGTACAACGCGATGGTCACGCTGACGTCGGTCCTGGTGGCGACGGCGATCGTCGTGGTGATCGCGGTCGTGCTCGGCGTCGCCATGGGACGCAGCACCGGGGTCGACCGGGCGGTGCGTCCCTTCCTGGACGCCGGCCAGACGATCCCCCCGTTCGTGCCACTCATCCCGGTGCTGATCCTCTTCGGTCCCAACCGGTTCACGGCGATCATCGCCGCGGTCATCTATGCGGTCCCGATCGCCACCAAGCTGGTCGCCGACGGCATCCGCGGGGTCTCGCCCGAGACATTGGAGGCGTCGCGGTCCACTGGTGCCAGCCGCTGGCAGGAGATCACCAAGGTACAGCTGCCCATGGCCCGGGGCTCGCTGCTGCTCGCGACCAACCAGGGCCTTCTCTACGTGCTGTCGATGGTGGTCATCGGGGGCATGGTCGGCGCCGGCGGCCTCGGCTTCGACATCGTGAAGGGGTTCCGGCAGTCCGAGTACGTCGGCCGGGGCCTCGCGGCCGGCATCACGATCGTGCTGCTCGGGATCATGCTCGACCGGATCACGACGTACGGCGCAGCCCGCGCCGGCGGAACTCAAATCAGGGCAAGGACCTAGAGAGGTTGCAGATGAGAGTCAAGCGCAAACAAGCGGTGCTCGCGGCACTGGCTACGACGTCGGCACTCGCGCTCGGTGCGTGTGGTGGCGACTCCATCAAGGACGCCGACACCCCGGCCGGGGCCACCAAGGACTGCGGTGACCTCAACATGGCCGTCAACCCGTGGGTCGGCTTCGAGGCCGACGCGCACGTGGTCGGCTACGTCGCCCAGACGCAGCTCGGGTGCACGGTCAACTACAAGGACCTGGACGAGCAGGTCTCCTGGAAGGGCTTCGGCAGCGGGGACGTCGATGTCGTCATCGAGAACTGGGGTCACCCGGAGCTCGAGAAGAAGTACTTCGCCGGCGAGGGCGACGGCACCGCCGAGGACGCCGGCCTGACGGGCAACGACGGCGTGATCGGCTGGTACGTCCCGCCGTGGATGGCGGACAAGTACCCGGACATCACGGACTGGAAGAACCTCAACAAGTACGCCGACATGTTCAAGACGTCCGAGTCGGGCGACAAGGGCACGCTGTTCGACGGCGACCCCGGCTTCGTCACCAACGACGAGGCGCTGGTGAAGAACCTCAAGCTCGACTACAAGGTGGTGTACGCCGGCAGCGAGGACGCCCTCATCGAGGCATTCCGTACGGCCGAAGAGAACAAGAAGCCGATGATCGGCTACTTCTACGAGCCGCAGTGGTTCCTGGCCGAGGTGCCGCTGGTCAAGGTCAACCTGCCGAAGTACACCGACGGCTGCGACGCCGACCCGGAGAAGGTGGCCTGCGACTACCCGCCGTACCCCCTCAACAAGATCGTCTCGACCGAGTGGATGAAGTCCGGCAGCCTGGCCGTGGACCTGGTCAAGAACTTCAACTGGACCAACGACGACCAGAACCTCGTCGCCAAGTACATCGCCCAGGACCAGATGGACCCGGACGACGCGGCCAAGAAGTGGGTCGACGAGAACCAGGACAAGGTCGACGCCTGGCTGAATTGACGTCTGTCTGCCCTGGTCCGCGAGCAATCACCGTAGGTCTGCCCTGTCAGAGGAGTCCGCTGGCAGTTCCGGTCGAGCCAGAGATCGGAGATCGCGGCGAGCTCCTCTCGGCAGATGGTTGAGCCTCGCTTACCGGCGAGATCGATTCGTGGTCTGCTCGCAATATCCGACGAAATGGAGCGAAACAATGAGAATCTCGGCATTTCTTTGTTCGGCTGTCCTAGTCGCTGGCACGTTCAGTGCTGTCGTCCAGTCTCCCGCCGCGGCGACGAGTGACTCAGGGAGCTTGGACTGTAGTGGCGCGGGCCACATCGTGCCGCGTGTGTCATACCAGCCTGTGACCGGCCATAGCGTTGCGGTGAAAAAGGGTGGTCCTGCCAGTAGTCCCACATGGGGAAATTCGATTGCCGGTACCCCTACCGCGCCCGACGCAATTGCTGTTGACGCGTACTGGTCTCCGTATAGCGAGGGCAGATGGAGCGCCTACTCGAGGGGTCCCGCTATGACAGCGAGCGCGGCATGCTCCGGGCGCGCCGCGCCAAGTGGGAGCGCCGTCAAGACCGTCTCAATCGGAGACAAGTCGTGCAGCAGTGGAGCCGTCGCCGTCGACGCCGACGGTTTCGCAAACATCTGGATCTCGTGGAGAAAGACGGCGGGCGGGGCGACCCAGCGAGCCTTCTTCCCGAAGGATCCGTATGGATTTATCACCTTTAATCGGATCTACACGCGAGACGCAGCGGTCTTCGACGTCGTGATTCGCGCTTACAGCTCGAATGCGGAGCAGCCGATTCAGGGGTACACCGCACTCTGCACAGCAAAGGGGACGGGGGAGGTCTCCTAGTTGCATTCCCCGCTTCGAGCGTGCTCAGCCTCTTTCTGGGGCGCAAGCCTGAAAGTTTCAACAGACCCATGCAGGCGGGAAAGGTGCGGTCCGTGTTGACACGTGAGAGTCCGGTGGTCCTGGACAGTGTGTGGCCAGACTCGACATGAGGCGGACGGTGCGGGGCGTTGATGTTCAACCTCCGAGGCGGTCAGCACGCGGCGAACGCCGCCGAGAAGTGGGTCGACGAGAACCAGGACAAGGTGGACGCCTGGCTCGGGTAGCCGCGCGGGCCTGACTCGTCCCCGGCCGGGCTTGACCGTCCGGCCGGGGACGGGTGATCCTTGAGTTAGTTTCGTAATACGAATCGCGTTGCGGATTACGCAACATCGAAGACAGCAGTTCGGAGGGCCTCATGGCCAACGTCCCCGCCTCCGCGAAGGTCGTCGTGATCGGCGCCGGCATTGTCGGCAACAGCCTCGTCCACCACTTGGCCGAGCTCGGCTGGCGCGACATCGTGCAGCTCGACAAGGGGGCGCTGCCCAACCCCGGCGGCTCGACCGGCCACGCCTCCAACTTCATCTTCCCGGTGGACCACTCCCGGGAGATCACGGACCTGACGCTCGACTCGATGCGGCAGTACAAGGAGATGGGCGTCTTCACCGAGTCGGGTGGCTTCGAGCTCGCGCGCACCGAGGAACGCATGGAGGAGCTGCGCCGCCGGATGTCCAGCGCGAAGGCGTGGGGCATCGAGGCCGAGCTGGTGAGCCCGGCGTTCGTGAAGGAGAAGGTCCCCTTCATCGAGGAGGACCAGTTCATCGGCGCGTTCTGGACGCCGAGTGTGGGTGTCGTCGACTCGTTGCGCGCGGGCACGATCATGCGGGAGAAGGCGCTCGAGTCGGGCGCGCTCACCGTCGTACCCACCGTCGAGGTCGTCGGCCTCGACGTCGAGGACGGCCGGATCTGCCGGGTACGCACCGACGGCGGCGACATCGAGGCCGAGTACGTCGTCATCGCGTGCGGTGTCTGGAGCCCCAAGATCGGCGACATGGCCGGGATCTCGATCCCGCTCACGCCGGCCGTCCACCAGATGATCAGCGTCGGGCCCTGCCCCCAGCTCGCCGAGCGCGAGGGCGAGATCTCGTTCCCGATCATCCGCGACATGGACACGTTCTGCTACGAGCGCCAGCACGGCGCCGACATGGAGGTCGGCTCCTACGCGCACCGCGCGATCCTGCACGAGCCGGAGGACATCCCCTCGATCGAGCAGGCCAAGCTGTCGCCGACGGAGATGCCCTTCACCTCCGACGACTTCGACCCGCAGCTCGAGCAGGCCTACGAGCTGATGCCCGAGCTCCTCGGCGCCGAGGGCGCGGAGATGCGCTACGCCATCAACGGCCTGCTGTCGCTGACCTGCGACGGCAACCCGATCCTCGGCGAGAGCCTGGTCAAGGGCCTCTGGACGGCGGCCGCGGTGTGGATCAAGGAGGGCCCGGGCGTCGGCCGCGCGGTCGCCGAGTGGATGACCCACGGGCACAGCGAGATCGACGTGCACCACAGCGACATCGCGCGCTTCCACCCGCGCCAGATGCGCCGCGAGCACACCCGGCTGCGCACCACCGAGTCCTTCATCAAGACCTACGGCATCATCCACCCGGCCGAGCAGTACGAGTCCGACCGCGACCAGCGGCTCTCGCCGATGCACGCCTCCCAGCAGAAGCTCGGCGCGATGTTCTTCGAGACCGCGGGCTGGGAGCGGCCGCACTGGTATGAGTCCAACGCCGGTCTCCTCGAGGAGTACGGCGACGCGACGATGCCCCGCGAGCACGAGTGGGATGCGCGCTGGTGGAGCCCGATCATCAACGCCGAGCACCTCCAGATGCGTGAGGCGGCCGGCGTGATCGACCTGTCGGCGTTCCAGGTCTTCGACATCGAGGGACCTGGAGCGCTCGACACGGTGCAGCGCACCTGCGTCGCCCAGTGCGACGTCGCCGTCGGCAAGGTTGTCTACACGCCGGTGCTCGACGCGAAGGGGGGCTTCGTCTCCGACCTGACCGTGATGCGGCTCGGCGACGACCACTTCCGGGTGGTCACCGGCGGCGCGCACGGCCGCGCCGACCTGCAGTGGTTCGGCAACCAGCTGCCGGGCGACGGCACCACGATCACCGACCACACCGACGAGGTCTCGACGATCGGTCTCTGGGGCCCGAAGGCCCGCACCATCCTCGCGTCGCTCACCGACGACGACGTCTCCGATGAGGGCTTCGGCTTCCTGACCTGCCGCGAGATCACCGTGGGTGGCATTTCGGTGCTCGCCTCGCGCATCTCCTACGTCGGCGAGCTCGGCTGGGAGCTGTACGTCGCGATGGACGACGCCGCCGCGCTCTGGGAGACGCTCCTGGAGACGGGCGCCGACCACGGCGCCGTACCGGTCGGCATCGGCGTCTACGGCACCACCGGCCGGATCGAGAAGGGCTACCGCGCCTTCGGCTACGAGCTCGACTCCGAGCGCTCCATCGTCGAGGCGGGCATGCAGCGGCCGAAGGTGAAGGCCGCCGACTTCGTCGGCCGCGACGCCTACCTCGCCCAGCGGGAGGCTCCGGTCGAGTCCGTGCTCTGCACCCTGGTCGTCGACGACCACACCTCGGCGAGCGGCGTGAAGCGCTACATGCTCGGTGGCGAGCCGATCCTCACGCGGTCCGGAGAGCCGCTGACCGACGGGCACGGCCACCACCCCTACGTCACCACGGCAGGCTCGGCTCCGTCGCTCGGCAAGCACCTGCTGCTCGCCTACCTGCCGCCGGCCGAGGCCTCGATCGGCAACCAGCTCGCCGTCTCCTACATGGAGGAGCTCTACCCGGTCACCGTCGGCTCGGTCGACGCCACCGCGCTCCTCGACCCCGCCAACGAGCGCCTCCGATGAGCACGCTCGTCTGCATCAAGCGGGTCGTCGACTCCTCCAGCGAGGTCGTGCTCACCGAGGACGGCCAGGCCGTCGACGGTCGGTACGCCGGCTTCACGACCAGCGCCCACGAGGAGTGCGCCGTCGAGCTGGGCGTGCAGATCGGTGGTGAGACCACCGTGATGACGCTCGGGGACGCCGACGCGGTCGAGCAGCTGCGCGCCGCGCTGGCGGTCGGCTGCACGGCGGCGGTGCACGTCGTCGCCGACCCGCAGACGTTCGGCCCGGCCGACGTGGCGCGGGAGGTCGCGGCGGTCGTCCGCGACGGAGGGCAGGACCTGGTGCTGCTCGGCAACGACGCCGCCGACAGCGGGGACTTCCAGGTCGGCATCCGGCTCGCCTACGAGCTGGGCTGGCCGGTCGTCAACGGGGTCACCAACGTGTCCGTCGCCGAGGGGGTCGTCACCGCGAGCGGCGCGGGTCCCGACGGCCACGAGACCTACCGGGTGCCGCTGCCCGCCGTCGTCACGGTCCTCGAGGGTGGCGTCGAGCCGCGCTACCCGACTGTGCCCGGCCGGATGAAGGCCAAGAAGGTCGCCATCGACGAGCGCCAGCCGACCGCCGAGCCGGCCGGCCCGGGACGGGTCCGGCTGATGCTGCCGCCCCCGACGCCGTCCGACGTGCAGATCCTCGGCAAGGGTGCCGACGCCGCGCCCGCGGTCGTCGACCTGCTCGAGCAGCTGGGGGTGCTGGCCCGATGATCGTGGTGCTGGTCGAGACGACGCCGTCGGGGGAGGCGGTCGAGGTCTCCCGCGAGGCGATCACGTTCGCCCGCGCGCTCGCCGAGGCGGGCGGCGGCGTGCCGGTCGACGCGGTGGTCGTCGGCGAGCCGTCGGCCGACCTGGTCGCCACGCTCGCGTCGTACGGCGTCCGCACGGTGCACGCGCTGACCGGCGAGGCCTTCGCGTCGTACGCCGGAGCCGCGTGGGCGTCCGGCATCCAGGGCGTCCGCGGGGGCTCGGTCGTGGTGATGGCGGCCGGCACACCCCGGGGCAACGAGGTGATGGCCCACGTCGCGGCGCGCGAGGGCGTCGCGATGGCCGCCAACGTGCTGTCGTTCAGCGGCCTGGCGCCGTTCGTCGTCACCCGCCAGGTGGTCGGCGGGGCGGCCCTGGAGGAGATGCGGCTGGGCGACCGGCCGGCGGTCTTCACCGTGGCCGGGCACGCCGTCGAGGCGGTGCCCGCGGCGACGCCCGGGGCCGCCGAGGTGCAGGTCCACACACCCGAGGTCGCGGCGGCCGACCTGGTCGCGCGCGTGGTCTCGAGCGAGGAGCCCGAGCCCGACCTGTCCGGCACGCTCAAGTCGGCGAAGGTCGTCGTCGGCGCGGGACGCGGCGCCGGCAGCCCCGACGGCTTCGCCGACCTCCTCGAGCTGACCGAGCTGGTCGGCGGCTCGCTCGGCGTCTCCCGCGTCGTCACCTCGCTCGGCTGGCGGCCGCACCACGAGCAGGTCGGCCAGACCGGCTCCCGGATCTCGCCCGACCTCTACATCCCGTGCGGGATCAGCGGCGCCATCCAGCACTGGGCCGGCTGCTCGACCGCGAAGTACATCCTCGCGATCAACACCGACCCGGACGCCCCGATGGTCACCAAGGCGTCGTACGCCGTGATCGGAGATCTGCACGAGGTGGTCCCGGCGATCAACGCGGAGATCAAGCGCCGGCGGGGTTGATCCAGGGATACCCGGTTAACCGGGTAACCACGAACTTCTTGGTCTCTGCAAAGGCCGAGGAGTTGGCGAGGTGCCTCAGGAGCTCACCTCGGTCGTGTGAGCGTGGGCTCGTTCAGGGGCTGAGCCGTCGCACCGACGGCGGCACCGGCAGGCCGGTCGCCCACGGAGCGGGGACCGGATCCTCGAGCACGGTGCGCACGGGCACGAGTCCGCTCCACACGTCCGGGTCGGCGTCCGCCTCCTCCGGGGTGGCCGGCCAGTCGTCGGCGACCTTGAGCAGCCAGCCGTCCGGCCGGATCGGCAGGGAGAGCGCGAGGGTGGCGGCCAGCTCCTTGCGGCTCGGTGGGCGCACCTCCGCCGTACGCCCCGGCACCAGCACCTCCGAGAAGGCGTCCAGGGAGGCCGCGCGCTCCTCGTCGGACAGTGTCTCCAGCGGTCCGCGGACCGTCGCCGACCGGTAGTTGACCGACGACTCGAACGTCGTCGGCGCCACCACCAACGCGTCCAGCGCGAAGACGGTGAGCACCGCCGGAGCGCCGGCGGCGACCCGGCGCAGGGCGCCGGCCCCGGTCGAGCCGTGCAGCAGGATCCGGTCGCCGTCGCGCGCGTAGAGCATCGGTACGGCGAGCGGCCGGCCGTCGGCGACGCAGGAGAGGACGCCGACCCACTGGGAGTCGAGCAGGCCGTCGAGGGCGGCGCGCTCCGTGACGCCCTGCTCGGGGAATCGCTGGAGTCGGTCCATGACCCCCATCCCACCACTTCAAACCTCCCGGGCGGGTCGGTCCAGACAGGTCGCTGCGGCGGATTGGCGGGCTGGACCAGCGGGCACAACCCTCGACAGGCGGCGCCGGCTGCCGATCACCGAAGGGGACGGTCCACCGAGGGCCGAGGGAGAACGGGGAAGTCAGATGACCGACGACGAGCGCATGGGGACCCTGCTCAGCATGCAGAAGGACGAGACGACTCCGGCCTGGGAGCCGCGTGCGGTCACCCGGGCCCGCGGCCTGTCCGACCTGCTGGTGCGGCGCCCGGAGCTGGCGGGTGTCTACTCGCCGGCCGACGTCACGGCCGAGGCGGTCCGCTGGTCCGCGTGATCCTCGGATCACAGATGCAGTAACTTGATAAAGTCAGTAGACTTCTCGTGTGGAGGAGCCTGCCGACGTCGACCCCTGGTGGTCGGTCTTCACGGTCGTGTCCGTGACGACGCTCGGCGTGCTCCTGGTCATCGACCGGTACGTCGAGCTCCTCGCCGCAGGAGCGGCGTACACCGCCACCTGGATGATCGCCCGCGCCGACCGGCGCACGGGCGAGAAGGGGGAGTCGACATGACTGCTGCAGCACCGGAGACCGGCCCGACGACGGAGGCGCCGACGGTCCTCGCCGAGGTGCGTGCGTCGAGCCACGCTCGCGCGCTCGCCGACCTGTTCGGCAGGCGGCCCGACCTGGCGGGTGTCTACTCGCCGGCGGACCTCGCCACCGAGGCGGTTCGCTGGTCGGCCTGACCGGTTGGGCGTCCCCGCCTACCCTGGTCCCGAAGCCACCGGGGGGAGGAGCGTCATGGGACGCGCACGCAGTCGCGCCGCGCTGGCCGTCGCCGCGCTCCTGGGCGCCCTCCTGACGGCCGGGTGCGACGGCTCGGACACCCACGCCGACGACCAGCCGACCACCGCCGGCAGTGGTACGACGTCCGCCTCGCCGAGCGCCTCGGCGAGCGACCCGCCGTCGAGCACGCCGACCCTCGACCCGGCCCGCGCCATGGAACCGCCCGGCCCACGCACCGGTCAGATCGCCCCGTCCGACATCATCGTCACCGGCTCGAAGACGCTGGACGAGAGCGTCGTGGACGCGATCCGCCGGCTCCGCGGGGTCACCGACGTGGAGCAGATCGCGCTGGGCCAGGCCGTCATCGAGAACCGGGCGCTCAACGTCGCCGCCGTGGACCCCGCGACGTACCGGAACTACACGCCGGACGGCAGCGCCCAGACCGACGACGTCTGGGCGCGCGTGGCCGACGGCGAGCTCGCCCTCGCCCGGTCGACGGCGAAGAAGCTGCCCGTCGACGGCAACGACTTCCTCCGGCTGGGCAGCGCCGAGGACGCTCCCTCCGTGCACATCGGTGCGTACGCACCGCAGGCGCTCGAGGTGGACGCCGTCGTCAACGACACCTGGATCCCCGACCTCGACCTGACGCCCGGCAACGCACTGCTGATCCGCACCGGTGGCACCGCACCGATCACGCTGCGGCAGCCCATCAAGCAGCTGCTGCGCGGCACGGGCTCGTCGGTGCAGATGACCGACGCGATCGCCCGCTACGGGCTCGACCCCGACGTCGTGCAGACCGCGGTGGTCGTCGGCACCATCGCCGACGCGGTCGGCACCTTCCGCTACACGGTCCTCGGTGGCGGCCACATCGCGCCCGACCCGGCGTGGGTCGCCGAGCACATCACCACCCAGACCGTGCCGATCCTCGGCAACGTCACCTGCAACAAGGCGATCTTCCCGCAGCTGATCGCGGCGCTGCAGGCCGTGCAGGCCCAGGGGCTGGCCGACAAGATCCACCCCGGGGAGTACGCCGGGTGCTACTACCCGCGCTTCATCGCGGGCTCCACGACGCTCTCCAACCACGCGTTCGGCCTCGCGCTCGACCTCAACACCCCGGGCAACCAGCGTGGCACGGTCGGCGAGATGGACCGCGACGTCGTCGCGATCTTCAAGAGCTGGGGCTTCACCTGGGGCGGCGACTGGCACTACACGGACCCGATGCACTTCGAGATGAACCGCCTCGTCCGTCCGGGCTGAGTCGACCGCACCGGTCTATTCCGGCCCGAACGTGCCATGTCGCACGTCGACTGCGCTGCCTAGCGTCCTCCCCATGTCATCAGACCGCCGCCGGCTCTCCGGCCTCCCGCTCTTCCTCATCGCCGTGATCGCCCTGGTGGTCGCCATGGGTGGCGCCGCCACCGCCGGCGCGATGATCACCGGCAAGCAGATCAAGGACGGCACGGTCACGAGCGCCGACGTCAAGAACGGCTCGTTGCTCGCCAAGGACTTCAAGAAGTCCGAGCTCACCAAGCTCAAGGGCGCCACGGGTGCTGCCGGTGCGGCGGGAGCGGCGGGAGCGGCGGGAGCGGCGGGTGCCAAGGGCGACAAGGGGGACACGGGCGAAGCCGGAGCAAGCGCGTTCGCGCCGCCCCCGTCCGGGACGGTCATCAAGGGCGGGGGGATCTTGAGCGCCGGGGTGAACGCGGCCGCCGTGACGCTCCGGTCCTATGCGCCGCTCCCGTTCACGACGGCCAACAAGCTCGTGGACGTCGGCACCACCAACCGGACGCTCTGGTTCGGAGGCAACAACGCCATGCAGGCCGACGACGAGACCGACAGCACCGCGTGCCCCGGCTCGTCCTCCGAGCCGACGGCGCTACCGGGCAAGCTGTGCGTCTACATCACGATGGCGGAGAACGTGACCAACGGCAGCGGGTCGCTGGTCGCCGGCGACTTCGGTGGCACCGATCCCGCCGAGAACAACGGCTTCTACGTCACGGCCACGTCGACCGCGACCGGCGTGATCACCGTGCGCTACGTGTGGGTCTACACGGCACCCTGAGTCCCGACGTACGGCGTGGCCGCTAGCCTCGAGCGCATGCGCGCAGTCCAGGTCGTCCAGCCCACCGGTCCCGCCGACGTCGTCCTCAACGACATCCCCGAGCCCACGCCCCAGGCGCACGAGGTGCTCGTCGAGGTGCACAGCGTCGGGATCTCGTTCCCGGACCTGCTGCTGAGCAAGGGTGAGTACCAGCTCAAGCCGGAGCCACCGTTCACCCTCGGCGTCGACTTCGCGGGCGTGGTCGTGTCCGGCCCGGAGGGCTTCACCCCGGGCCAGCGGGTCGCCGGTGTCGCGGGCTACGGCAACGCCGCCGACCTCGTCGCCAGCCCTGCGGACACGACGTTCGCGCTGCCCGACGGGCTCTCGTTCGACGAGGGCGCCGCGCTGCCGATGAACTACCTGACCGCCCAGTTCGCGCTGGCCGAGCGCGGCCACCTCCGCGAGGGCGAGACCGTCCTCGTGCACGGCGCCGCCGGCGGCGTCGGCACCGCGACCATCCAGGTCGCGAAGGGGTACGGCGCGCGCACCATCGCCGTCGTGAGCACCGAGGAGAAGGCGGCCATCGCGCGGGACGCGGGAGCCGACGAGACCGTGCTCCTCGAGGGTTTCCGCGACGCGGTCAAGGAGCTGACCGGCGGGCGCGGCGTCGACGTCATCGTCGACGTCGTCGGTGGTGACGTGTTCACCGACTCGCTGCGCTCGCTGGCCACGCAGGGCCGCCTGCTCGTCGTCGGCTTCGCCGCCGGCCAGGGCATCCCGGAGGTCAAGGTCAACCGCCTGCTGCTCAACAACGTCGACGTCCGCGGCGTCGGCTGGGGTGCGTTCGCGATGATGCGTCCCGGCTACATGCAGGAGCAGTGGGCCGAGCTGCTGCCGATGATGGAGTCGGGCGTGATCAAGCCGCCGATCGGCGCGACGTACGACCTCGACGGCTTCGGCCAGGCCCTCATCGACATGGAGCAGCGCAAGACGCTCGGCAAGTCGGTCGTGCGCGTGCGCTCCTGACGGCTACGGAGCGGGGTCGACGCCGATGTCCTCGAACCAGAGGTCGGGGCGGTCGGCGATGAAGCGCTCCATCAGGTCGATGCATTCCGGGTCGTCGAGGAGCACGACCTCGACGCCGTGCTCGGCCAGCCACTCGTGGCCGCCGAAGAACGTCGTCGCCTCGCCGACGACGACCCGCGAGATGCCGAACTGGCGGACCAGGCCCGAGCAGTACCAGCACGGCGACAGCGTCGTGACCATGGTCGTGCCGGCGTAGGTGCGCTGCCGTCCGGCGTTGCGGAACGCCGAGGTCTCGCCGTGCATCGACGGGTCGTCGTCCTGGACCCGGCGGTTGTGGCCGCGCCCCAGCACGGTCCCGTCGGCGGCCACCAGGGCGCCGCCGATCGGGATGCCGCCCTCGGAGAGCCCGAGCCGCGCCTCCTCGACCGCCACCGCGAGCCACTCGCGGGCGATGTCGACCGACAGCCCGCTCATGCCGTCATCCCGACCTCGGCCGGGACCGGCGGCGTCGGCGCCGCGAGCGGCCGGAAGAGGACGGCGTACAGGACGGCCGCGAGGGCGAACCCGACGACCGGGGTCAGGTCACCGATGCCCGGGTGGGCCGAGGACACCGGACCGACGTACTTCGTCTGGTCGCTGAAGAGCCACACGGAGACGACGGTGGCGACCACGAACGCGATCGGGCCGGCCCAGTTGCGGTAGCCCAGGGTCAGCATCGCGCCGACCGACGGCGTGCCGCGGCGCAGCAGCCGGTCGGTCAGCACGACACCCAGCCACGGGGCCACCCAGTAGGCGATGACGAGCAGGAAGTTCTCGTACTTGTGGCCGGCGTCGGAGAGGCCGCTCCAGGCGATGAAGAAGCCGATGACGCCGAAGACCCCGCCGACCAGCGCGCGCCGGATGTGCGAGGGCAGCCGGATCTCGAGGGTCAGGAACGCCATCGAGCCCGAGTAGATGTTGAGGATGTTGGCGCAGACCGCGCCGAGGGCGATCGCGAGCAGCGTGAGGTCGCCGAGGACGCCCGGCAGCAGGTCGGTGAACGCGCCGGTCGGGTTGCCGAGGAACGGGTCCGGGCCCGCCGTCACCGCCGCGGCGCCGGCCAGCTCGAGCGCCGTGCAGGAGAGGAAGATCCCGAGCCCGGCGCACAGCGCGACCCGCACGCGGCTGGTCTCGGGTGCCAGGTAGCGGGAGTAGTCGGAGGCGTAGGGGTTCCAGCCGGCGGCGTACCCGAAGCTCGCGGACGCGAGCAGCATGAAGCCACCGAAGCCGCCGCCACCGCCCGGTGCGCCGGGGTCCGCCTTCGTGAACACGATGACGATCGCGACCAGGAAGATCACGGCCAGCACCGGGAACGCGAACCGCTCGAAGACGTGCACGAAGTTGTGGCCGAAGAACGCCACCACGACCTGGATGCCGACCACGACCAGCAGGCAGGCGACGCCGGGCAGGTCGGTGAGCGCGCTGAGCGCGAGGGCGCCGCTGACGCTGTTGACCGCGAACCAGCCGATCCCGGCCATCACCGAGCTGATCACCGCGGGTACGGCGTTGCCCCAGAACCCGAACGCCGTGCGCGACGCGACCATCTGCGGCAGCCCGGTGCGCGGGCCCATCGTCGACAGGTAGCCGTGCGTGATCGAGCCGAGCGCGGTGCCGAGCACGATCGCCAGGGCTGCCTGGGCGAACGAGAGCCCGAAGAAGAGCGTGCCGATCACGCCGACGAAGACGGTCGCGAACTCGAGGTTCGGCGATGCCCAGGTCCACAGCAGCTGGACCGGGGAGCCGTGCCGTTCCTCGAGGGGGATGAGCTCGACGCCGCCGGGCTCGATGGCCGCGACCTTGGTGCCGTAGTCGCGGGACTCGAGCGGCAGGTCGACGGTCTCCATGCCGGAAGTATCGCCGACCTGCCCGGGCTCAGGCGACGGGCACGTACGTGTGGATCGTGACCGTGAACGACGCGATGTCGTAGGAGCCGGCGAGACCGTCGATCAACCACGTCACGGACGGCGCGTGGTCGGAGGGGTAGACCTCGCTGTTGGGCGACACCGATACGACGTCGGTGCTCACGGTCGCGTCGCCCGTCATGGGATGGCTCGGCTCGATCGTCAGCCCGGTGTACGTCCTCAGATCGGCGGATCCGTCGCCTCCCTCGGTGGAGGGCCCACCGGTCGCGGCCACCGAGAACGTGTCGTACGGCGTGCGCCGGCCCGGGACGGGCGTGGTGAACAGCGCGGAGGAGACCCGGCAGTGCGACGGTGTGCGGTCGAAGGTCAGGCCACCCGTGAACCGGGTCGAGTCGACGGGCGGGCACGAGCTGACCTCGCACCCGAGGCAGCCGGTGGGGATGTCGTAGGTCCGGGTCGCGTCGGCTGCGAGGAGGTCGCGGACGGTCGTGCTCGGCTCGAGCTGGGCCGCGGAGACGGTCACCGCCCGGACGGGTCCGGCGATCCGGAGGTTGCCGGCGGCGTCGCGTCCGTGGACCACGCGGATCCGGTAGGTGCCCGGTGCCTGGCGGACGCCGTCCGAGTCGCGGCCGTCCCAGGTGAACCGGCCGCACGGGCCGCAGCTCGTCGGGCCGTCCATGGAACCGCCCGCCGTTCGGGGGCTGGCCGGGGTGAACCGCTCCGTGGCGACGACGTGACCGTCCCGGTCGACGACCTGGGCCCGGGATGCCGCGATCCACTCCTGCTGCTCGTTCCACGTGTCCCCGTAGTACAAGCTGTCGAAGCCGAAGTTGCCGACCACGACGTCGTCGATCACCGTCGCGTACGGGTAGACGGTGTCGCTGCTGAGCCCGAACGTGCCGACGTCGAGCCGGGTCGGGCTGGTGTCGACGACGACGCGGGCCGCGTCGGACCTGGTGGTGGCGTGGCCGGTCGCGTGGAGGACGACGCGGTAGGCCCCGTCGGCGGCGCGCTTCCCGCTGGCAAGGGTGCCGTCCCAGACGAACGACCGGGTGCCGGCCCTCCTGACCTTCGGCGCCGTCCGGACCACGGTCCGGCCCCGGTGCTGCACCTCGACGCTGACGCGCGCCGGGGCGCTGAGCCGGTAGCGCACGGCCAACCGGTCTCGGTGCCCGTCGGCGTTCGGCGAGAACTGCGAGCCCGTGCCGAGGATCCGCACCTGCGCGGCCCGCGCGGCGGGCTGGGAGCGGTCGGGCGAGGCGGCCGCGGCCGGAGCGGCCGCGAACGGCAGGAGGGCGGCAGCGGTCAGCACCGCAGCGAGACGTCGGCTCATGTCCCGTACAGCGTCCGGCAGCGACCCGGCGTTACAGGTCGCTCAGACGGCCTTGAGCGGGTGGATCGCGATGTCGCCGGCGACGGCGGGACCGAGCACCTCGAACGCCTTGGCGATGTGCGGCGTCGCCATGTGGCCGTCGAGGTCCTCCTGCGCCCGCCAGGCCTCGACGGTGACGAAGGTGCCGGGAGCAGCGGCGGACTCGTAGACGTCGTACGCGTAGCAGCCCTCCTCCTCACGCGTGGCGGCGGCGAGCTCGGAGAGCGCCGCGGCGGCCTCGGCCGACTTCGCCGGGTCGATCGGGATGGTGGCCACGACGTGGAGGGCGCCGTCAGGGATGTCGGTCATGCTCGGACCGTAGCGCGCCGACCCGAGGGCGCGACGCCCGTTCGGCCTATTCCGCTCTGCCCACCCCGGGCGGCTAGGGTCACCGGGTGAGCATTCTCGAGGACGCCCGCGAGGGCATGGACACCGCCATCCGTCCGCAGGACGACCTGTTCGGCCACGTGAACGGGCGGTGGCTCGCCGAGACGGAGATCCCGTCCGACCGCTCCAGCTGGGGCCCGTTCGTCCAGCTGGCCGACATCGCTGAGGCTCAGGTCCGCGCGATCATCGAGGACCTGGCTCGCCAGGTCGGTGAGGGCGGCAGCGACATCGACTCCGCTCTCGACCAGGACGCTCGCAAGATCGGCGACCTCTTCCACTCCTTCATGGACACCGAGACGATCAACGCCAAGGGCGCGGCGCCGATGGAGCCGCTCGTCGCCGCCGTGGCCGGCCTGCGCGACGTCCGCGACCTGGCCGCCTTCCTGGGCGAGTTCGAGCGGATCGGCGGGCACGGCCTCTTCGGGTCCTACATCGCGACGGACAGCAAGGACTCCGACCGCTACCTCTTCAACCTCGGCCAGGGCGGGCTCGGGCTGCCGGACGAGTCCTACTACCGCGACGACAAGTTCGCCGAGATCCGCGAGAAGTACGTCGGCTACCTGACCCGCCTCTTCACGCTCGGCGGTCACGAGGGTGCGGAGCAGGCCGCCGCGACGGTGCTCGCCATCGACACCCGCCTGGCGGCCGGCCACTGGGAGCGCGCCGAGACGCGCGACGTCCAGAAGACCTACAACCTGATGACCAAGGCCGACCTGGTGGAGCTGTGCCCCAGCTTCGACTGGGACGCCTACGTCACCAACCTCGGCGGCAGCGACGAGACCCTTGCCGAGGTGTGCGTGCGGCAGCCGTCGTACTTCTCGCACCTCTCGACCGTGCTCGACGAGGTGTCCGTCGACGAGTGGCGCGAGTGGCTGCTCTCCCACGTGCTGCGCGCCTCGGCGGCGTACCTCACCGACGACTTCGTCGAGACCAACTTCGACTTCTACGGCCGCACCCTCAACGGCACCCCGGAGCTGCGGGCGCGCTGGAAGCGCGGCGTCGCGTTCGTCGAGGGCGCGATGGGCGAGGCCGTCGGCAAGGAGTACGTCGCCCGTCACTTCCCGCCGCGCTCCAAGGCGATGATGGACGACCTGGTCGCCAACCTGCTCGCGGCCTACCGCGTCTCCATCGAGGCCCTCGACTGGATGACGGACCAGACCAAGCAGCGGGCCTACGAGAAGCTCGACAAGTTCCGGCCCAAGATCGGCTACCCGGAGAAGTTCCGCGACTACTCGACGCTCCAAGTCTCGCGGGACGACCTGCTCGGCAACGTCGCCGCGGCGTCCGCCTTCGAGACCGACCGGGAGCTGGCCAAGATCGGCTCGCCGGTCGACCGCGACGAGTGGTTCATGCTGCCCCAGACGGTCAACGCCTACTACAACCCCGGCACCAACGAGATCTGCTTCCCGGCCGGCATCCTGCAGCCGCCGTTCTTCTCGCCCGAGGCCGAGGCCGCCGAGAACTACGGCGGCATCGGCGCGGTGATCGGCCACGAGATCGGCCACGGCTTCGACGACCAGGGCGCGCAGTACGACGGCGACGGCAACCTCAACGACTGGTGGACGCCCGACGACAAGACCGCCTTCGAGGTGAAGTCGAAGAAGCTGATCGAGCAGTACGACGCGTTCGAGCCGCGCGGCCTGCCGGGCGAGCACGTCAACGGCGCCCTCACCGTCGGCGAGAACATCGGCGACCTCGGCGGCCTGACGATCGGGCACACGGCGTACCTCATCGCCTGCGGCGGGGCCGCGCCCGCCGACGACCGCCGGACCCTCTTCATGAACTGGGCCTACTGCTGGCGGACCAAGCGTCGCAAGGAGCAGGACCAGCAGTACCTCACCATCGACCCGCACAGCCCGCCGGAGTTCCGCGCCAACATCGTGCGCAACCTCGACGAGTACCACGAGGTCTTCGAGACCGCCTCGGGTGACGGCCTCTGGCTCGACCCCGAGGACCGGGTGCGCATCTGGTGATCTCGTTCGAGTGGGGGCCGACGGGCGCAGCGGCCATCGCGGCGCCGACGACGGTCGTCGTGGACGTGCTGTCGTTCACGACCACGCTGACGGTCGCGGTCGAGCGCGGGATGACGGTCTTCCCGTTCCGCTGGAAGGACGAGCGGGCCGCGACGTACGCCGCCGAGCGCGACGCGGTGCTCGCCACGGGTCGCTCGCTGCGCGACGGGGTCAGCCTGTCGCCGGTGTCGGTCCGGGCTGCCGTCGGCATCGAGCGGCTGGTGCTGCCGTCGCCCAACGGCTCGACCATCAGCCTCGGGCTCGCCGAGGCCGGCGTGACCGTCGTCGGCGCCTCCCTGCGCAACCGGCTCGCTGTGGCGCGCTGGTTGCACGCGCGCGGCGGCGACGTGGCGGTCGTCGCGGCCGGTGAGCGGTGGCCGGACGGCACCCTGCGGCCGGCGGTCGAGGACCTGTGGGGTGCCGGCGCGGTGATCTCCGGGCTGGTCGACCTGGGTGCCGCCGACCTCTCGGCGGAGGCGCGGGTGGCTGAGCGGGCGTTCCGGGCGGTCGAGCCGCGACTGCGGGCGGAGCTGCTGGGCTGCGCCAGCGGCCGGGAGCTGGTGGAGATGGGCTTCCCCGAGGACGTCGAGGTGGCCGCCGAGCTGGACGCCAGCTCCGTCGTACCGGTCCTGACGTCGGACGCGTTCGGGTCAGCCTGACCGACGGAGGGTCGTGTGCCCCAGCACGCGCCATGGGACGTCCTGGGGCACACGACCGTGTGATCCGCCAGCACGCACCCCGTGTCGCGCGCTGGCGACGATGAGGAGCGGGCGGGCCGGCGCCAGATACATCCCTGTCGGACGGCGCTGGTAGACAGGCACCATGCCGACGACGACCGACGTGCGCGCCAACGCCGAGGCCCACCTGCGGGCGCTGGTGGGGAGCGACGACGCCGCCCTGCGCGAGGACCAGTGGTCCGCGATCGAGGCGCTGGCCGTCGAGCGGCGGCGGGCCCTCGTGGTGCAGCGCACGGGCTGGGGCAAGTCGGCCGTCTACTTCGTCGCCACCCTGCTGCTGCGCGACCAGGGCGCCGGTCCGACGGTCATCGTGTCGCCCCTGCTCGCGCTGATGCGCAACCAGATCGCCGCTGCGGAGCGGGCCGGCATCCGGGCGGTCACCATCAACTCCACCAACATGGAGGACTGGGAGCCGATCCAGGAGGCGATCCGCGCCGGCGAGGTCGACGTGCTGCTGGTCAGCCCGGAGCGGCTCAACAACCCCGGCTTCCGCGACGAGGTGCTGCCCCGGCTGGCGGCGACCTGTGGCCTGCTGGTGGTCGACGAGGCGCACTGCATCTCCGACTGGGGCCACGACTTCCGCCCCGACTACCGTCGCATCCGCACGCTCCTTCACGACCTGCCCGAGGGCATCCCGGTGCTCGCGACGACGGCCACCGCCAACGCCCGCGTGACCGACGACGTCGCCGAGCAGCTCGGCAGCGCCGGCACTCTGGGCGACGTCCTCGTGCTCCGCGGCACCCTCGACCGCGAGTCGCTGCGGCTCGGCGTCGTCCGGCTGAAGACCCCCGAGCAGCGGCTCGCCTGGCTCGCCGACCACCTCGCGGAGCAGCCCGGCTCCGGCATCGTCTACTGCCTGACGGTCGCCGCCACCCAGGAGGTCGCCGACTACCTGCGCTCGCGCGGGCACGAGGTCGCGGCCTACTCCGGCCAGACCGAGCCGACCGAGCGTCAGGCGCTCGAGCAGGACCTCGTCGATGGCCGGGTGAAAGCGCTGGTCGCGACCAGTGCGCTGGGCATGGGCTTCGACGCGACGCTCGGGTTCGTGGTCAACCTCGGGGCGCCGTCGTCGCCGGTCGCCTACTACCAGCAGGTCGGCCGCGCCGGCCGCGGCACGTCGGAGGCGACCGTCGTGCTGCTGCCGGCGATCGAGGACCGCGACATCTGGGCCTACTTCGCCTCCCTCGCCTTCCCGCGCGAGGAGCAGGTCCGGCGGACGCTCGAGGTGCTCGCCGAGGAAGGTCGCACGATGAGCACGGCGACCCTGGAGACCTACGTCGAGCTCAACCGCAACCGCCTCGAGACCATGCTCAAGGTGCTCGACGTGGACGGCGCCGTACGTCGCGTCCGCGGCGGCTGGGAGTCCACCGGGCAGCCGTGGGTCTACGACGAGGAGCGCTACCGACGGGTGACCGAGGCGCGCGAGCGCGAGCAGCGCGCGATGCTCGACTACATCGCGACCGACGAGTGCCGGATGCGCTTCCTGCGCGAGCAGCTCGACGACCCCGAGACCGCCGACTGCGGCCGCTGCGACAACTGCGGAGGACTGGCGATCGCGGCCGATGTCTCCGCCGCCGCGGTCGAGGAGGCCGAGGCCCGGCTCGCGCGCCCCGGCGTCGTCGTCGAGCCCCGGAAGATGTGGCCGACCGCGCTCGCCAACCTCGGCGTCGACCTGCGCGGCAAGATCGGCGAGGCCGCGGAGGAGGGGCGCGCGGTCGCCCGGCTCACCGACCTCGGCTACGGCAACGCGCTGCGCGAGCTCTTCGCGACGGCCACCCCGGACGGTCCCGTCCCGGTGCCGCTCGTGCGCGCCGTCGTCGAGGTGCTCGGCGACTGGCGCCCACCCGTCGACGGCATCGTCGTGGTGGAGTCGGCGACCCACCCGGTCCTCACCGCCGACCTCGCCGACGGGCTGTCGCGCTACCTGAAGGTGCCGGTCGTCGGCCGCTGGGCGATCGTCGACCCGGACGTCGCGCCCGGGCAGGGCGCTGCCAACTCGGCCCAGCGGATCGCCGCGGTCGGGCGCCGCTGCGACCTCCAGGCCGACGTCCCCGACGGCAGCCGGATCCTGCTCGTCGACGACCGCGTCGGCACCGGGTGGACCCTGACCCTGGCAGCTCGGGCGATCCGCAACGCCGGCGCGGCCGAGGTCCGGCCGCTGGTCCTCGCCACGCAGTCCTGAGGTCGGATGTAACGCACGCACGGCCCTGGACGCTGTTGTCGTCATGAGAACTGTTGCCCGGCTCGTCCTGCTGGTCGCCCTGGTGGCCTTCGGCCTGCCCGCCGTGGCTTCCTCGTCGGCCTCGGCGCAGGCAGCGAGCGCCCCCGCCGTGTCCGGTCGAGTGCTGACCAGGGGCGGTCAGCTGACGTCGTTCGCCGGCCACGCGCAGCTGCTGCGCTCGACGCTGTGGTGTCAGGGAACCTTCTCGCCGGACGGGGCGATGATCGCGTCGGTCGTCGAAAGCGTCTCCTACGGTTGCGCGCGCGGCCGGATCCGGATCCAGAGGGCGCACGGCGCGACGGCCTCGGTCTCGGTCCCGGCCGGCAACATCAGGGGTATCACCTGGTCTCCGGACGGGAAGCAGCTCGCCGTGGTCGTCACGCACGACAACACTGCCGCGCTCTACGCCGTCCGGGTCGACGGCTCGGGCACGCAGCTGCTCTACTCCGGATATTGGACCGATGCGGGGAGCCCCGAGGCCGAGCCCGCGTGGAGCCCGGACGGCTCACGGATCGCCTACGTCGGCTGGTCGCCGGTCGGCCACGGCCAGATCTACACCGTGCCCGCTGCCGGAGGCACGCCGGCGCCGTTCAACACGCCGTACGTCGATGCCGGTTGCGACTACGAGTCGGTGCCGTGTCGAAAGCTCACCTTCAGAGCGCCTCGGTGGTCACCCGACGGCACGAGACTCCTCGTCAACGCCTCCGACACCACCTGGGACACCCCCACCCACCCCGAGTCGTGGAGCTCGTCGGCGGCGATCCTGACCGAGGGCGCGACCGAGCCGACCGCGGTCAGGTCGATCGCGACGTCGGACGAGCAACCGTGGGCGCAGTACAGCGCCGACTACCTGCCCGTCTTCTGGTCGGCGGACGGCTCGTCGGTGCTGGTGCCGAACCTCGTGCTTCGCAGTCCCTGGTCGGTCGACAGGAGCTACACCCGCACGGAGATCGTCTCCGGTCGGGTGACGGGTGTGGTGCGGGGCGAGGTCTACGACTGGCAGCCGTGCCCGACCGGGACGTGCGTCAGCTGGCCCCGTGCAGCGAAGCCTCGTGTGGCGTTCACGGCCTTCTGGAAGCGCACGGCGTTCAAGCACCTCCGCATCGCCGCCAAGGTCGCCCCGCGGCAGCAAGGGTTCCTGCGCGTCGAGATACAGGTCGCGGCCCGGGGTCGGTGGATCCCCTACCTGAGCAAGGACATCGACATCAGCAGCGGGCGGGTCACGCGCACCGCGATGGCCAGCCGCGACGATCCGCCGGGAGGCGCCTGCCGGGCGGTCGCGACCTACCGCCAGGTCTTCCGCAAGGTGGTGAGGGTCGGATGCTGAGAAACGTCGTCCGGCTCATCCTGCTCGTCTCGCTGGCGGCCTTCAGCCTGCCCGCCGTCGCGGCGTCGGCCGCAGCCCCCGCACCGACCGCTCGTTCGGGGCACCTGCTCATCGAGGGTGGTGTGTTCAAGGTCCCCGGAGGCAGCCGGCCGCTCACGTTCCGGTCCTGGTGCCAGCCGACGGTGTTCTCGCCTGACGGCTCCATGCTCGCGTCGGGCACGTGGCTGCGGTCCGGCTGTCGCGCCAGCACGATCGTCATCCGCCGCGCCCACGGCCCGACCACCGAGCTCCCGCACCTCTCCGGCGGCGTCGCCACCTCCATCTCCTGGTCCCCGGACCAGACCCGGCTCGCGGTCTACCTCGCGAACAACACCGGCGACGAGATCTGGATCGCGAACGTGGACGGGTCGGGCGCCACGAAGGTGTACGACGGGGACGACGGAGCCATCCGACTCGAGTCGGACACGGTCAGCTGGAGCCCGGACGGCTCCCGGCTCGCCGTCTCCGGCACCGACAAGGTCCACCTCGCCGACCTGACGAGGAGCGGGCGTTCGTTCATCGCGCAGCTCTACACGATCCCTGCGGTGGGCGGGACGCCGCAGCCCTACAACACTCCGGACGTCGATCCGTCGTGTGCGGCGTCGCGGGAGTGCCACTCCGTGCGGTACGGCGCCCCACTGTGGTCGCCCGAGGGCGCGGCCCTCCTCGCCGACGCGACCGACGTGACGTGGCGGGCGGCGGGAGGCATCAGTGTCTCGACGGCCGCCGCCACGGTCGCCGAGACCGCCACGGCGCCGGATCGGCTGCGGACGCTTCGGCAGGTCTCGTACCCGGCGACCGCTCGGCCGAACATCGGGACGCCGTCCTTCGCCCACTGGTGGTCCGCCGACGGCCGGACCGTGATCTCCGCGACCGCGCCGCCGGCCGGTGTCCCGGACCTGCCCGGCCTCGAGCCCTATGCCTACATCGACGTCGCCACCAAGCACGCGAAGCGGGTCGGCCCGCCGCGGAGCGTGGTCTACGACTGGCAGCCGTGCCCGACCGGCACCTGCGTGGTGTGGCCGACGAGCCGGATCCCGAAGGTGGCGATCACCGCCGTGCACCCCGCAGCCGGCGAGCACCAGCCGCTCAGGGTCGTCAGCGCCGTGTCGCCCCGTCAGCCGTCGGACCAGGCACGGATGTGGCTGGACGTGCGCCGGGGTGGCGAGTGGAGGCCGTTCACCTACACGTTGGCCCGGCAGAGCAGCCGCGGCCGTCTGCTCGCGTACTTCTACGACCGCCCGAAGTCCGGTCCGTGCCGGGTCGTGGCGACGTTCCTCCTGCAGTCCGACGTCCGCCGGGTCAGGTGCTGAGAGGCACCCTCGGAGGGCGCCGGATCCCGGTTGCACGGATGAAACAAGCGGCACGTAACCTTCCCCGGTGATCCACGCCTCCGTCCTCGCCTACTTCGCCGACGACCCGACCCGCAGCTACCAGCTCATCCAGTGGCTGCCGGTCCTGGAGCAGCTGGACCAGCACCATCCCGTGGCGGTCGTGGCGAGGGACGCGAGCACGGTCGCGGTGCTCGAGAAGCGGACCGAGCTGCCGATCACGCTGGCGCCGTCGTTCGCCGAGCTGCACGAGCTGTACGCCGAGTCGGACGCCAAGGTCGTCCTCTACTGCAACAACTCGATGCTCAACTTCCAGTCGCTCCTGGACAGCCGCAAGCTGCACGTGCACATCAACCACGGTGAGAGCGACAAGCAGAGCATGGCGAGCAACAACGCCAAGGCCTACGACCGGGTGTTCGTCGCCGGCGAGGCCGCCGTGCAGCGTCACGAGGCCGGACTCCTGGAGTTCGACACCGACCGCCTGGTGCGGATCGGCCGGCCGCAGCTCGACCTGCGCCCGCCGGCTCTGCTCGAGCCGACCGAGCTGCGGACCGTCCTCTACGCGCCGACCTGGGAGGGCGACGCGGAGTACAACGACTACACCTCCGTCGACACGATCGGCGCGGACATCGTCCGCGCCGTCCTCGACGTGCCCGGTGTGCGCCTCGTCTACAAGCCGCACCCCAAGGTCACGACCAGCAAGGTCGAGGCGATCCGCGACGCGCACCAGCAGATCCTCGGCCTGGTCGCCGCCGCCGGTGGCGAGCACTGTGCGGTCACGGCGGGCGACATCCTCGCGGTGATGCCGGACTGCGACGCGATGATCACCGATGTCTCCTCGGTCGGCCTGGACTGGCTCTACCTGCGCACCGAGAAGCCGATCTTCATCACCGACCGGCACCACGACGCCGAGCGGCTCCGGCAGGAGGTGCCGGTCAGCCGCTGCGCCGACGTGCTCGACGAGGTCGACGTCGCCGGGCTGACCGCGCTGCTCACCGCCCGCCTCGAGCTCGACGAGCACCACCTGGCGCGGGTCGCGATGCGGCACCACTACTTCGACGACCACCAGGTCGGCGACAGCACGACCCGCTTCCTCGAGTCGGTCTCCGAGCTGGTCGCGCTGCGCGACCGGCTGCTCGGAGCCGACCCGACGGGCGAGGCCATCACCGCCTAGGACACTAGACACGCTCCATCCGGTCCTCGGCGGCCATGTGCTCGTAGTAGTCCCGCGACCGGCCGCGCCGGTCGGTCATCGCGAGCAGGCGCAGGCCCGCCGGCTCGACGGTGCGGGCGCTGAGCCAGGCCAGGGCGATGCTGGGTACGGCGACCAGGACGGCCGAGACCAGGAAGAACCCGCCCGGGCGGCCCTCCGGCAGGAAGCCGTGGCTGCCCAGGAACCGCATGACCGGCTCGTGGATCAGGTACACGCCGTACCCGAGGGTGCCGACCCAGACCAGCGGCTTCCAGTCCCAGGCGCGTGACCAGGGGCCGCCGTGGAGCACGATGCCGGCCAGCGCGGTGGCGACCGCGGCGGCGTACAGCGGGTGCCACCACTCGCCGGCGGTGGTCCCGAACGGACGGCTGAGCACGAGCGCGACGAGGGCGGCGACGCCGGTGACGCCCAGGGCGATGCGGGCCGAGCGACCGAGGCGTACGCCGGCCGCGACCAGCACGGCCAGGCCCATCCCGATGGCGAAGTCGGCACCGCGGGTCAGCGGGGAGAACCACACCGACCAGTCGGTCTCGGGCTGGTGGGTCACGGAGGCCCAGGTCAGGTAGGCGACCGACGTGACCGCGCAGAGCGCCGGCAGCGCGGAGGCCACGGCGAGGCGGCCGCGCCGCATCCGGCGACGCTCCATCAGCCGGTAGACCAGTGGGACGGAGAGCGCCATCAGCAGGTAGAAGTGGAACTCGACCGCGAGCGACCACGCCGGACCGTCGGTCCAGAAGATGTACTGGTCGCTGTAGACCTGCGTGAAGGTCAGGTGCAGCAGCAGGTCCTGCCAGTGGCCGGGCAACGACGGGTTCGTCGTCACCCACACCACCAGCACGATCGCGTAGTAGAGCGGGAGCAGCCGCGCCATCCGACGCATCAGCAGCACCCGCCCGGGTCGGGCGGCGACGCCGTGGGCGCAGGCCAGCGCGATCGGCATCCAGAGCACCAGGCCGGACAGCACGAAGAACATGTCGACGAAGAGGTCCGTGCCCAGCATCAGCTGGTGCGCGGTGCCGCTCCAGGGCCACGTCGACTCGGGGCCGGTGCGGTTGTACTGGTAGGCGTGGAAGGTGACGACGGCCAGCGCGGCCAGCCCGCGCAGCCAGCCGAGCGGGAACGGCGAGGGCCGGGCCGGGCTCGGCAGGTCGGAGCCGCTCGGTGCGGCGTCACCGTCGATCGTCGGGTCGGTGGTCCGGGTGGGGTCGGTCGTGGGACGGGTCAGCTCGGTGACGCTCATGCGGCGACCTCCTCGGGCTCGGTGTCGGTGGAGTGGGCGCGGCCGGCGCTGCGCGGGGTGACCACCCAGCGGTGCTCGCCGCGCAGCTGCTTGAGCTGCGCGACCCGGTTCACGATGTTCTTGAGCTCGGTGTAGAACGCGATGTTGGCGAACGCCGACGCGACGAACCAGCGCGGGTGCCGGCGCAGCTCGGGGGTCGCGAGCCGCCAGGCGGCGATCGTCTGCAGCGGCCCGGAGGCCGTGGTCAGCAGCGTCAGCAGCAGGAAGATGGGCGACGTCAGGTCGAGACCCCCGTCGCGCCAGGCCAGGAAGCCGAGCAGCGGCCAGGTGAGCAGCGAGATCCACGGGTAGATCTCCCGCCAGCCGAGCAGGTGCACGACGCCGAGCCGCTGGCGCAGGGTCAGGCCGGGCTGCGTCACGATCGGCATGAGGTGCCGGATCGAGACCTGGAACCAGCCCTGCGCCCAGCGCATCCGCTGGTTCCAGAGCGCCTTCGTGGTCTCGGGCGCCAGCTCGCGACTGACCAGCCCGGGGTCGTTGACGATCCGGCCGCCAGCCTCGAGCACGCGCATCGACGACTCGATGTCCTCGGTGAGGAAGGAGCCGCGCAGCCGGATCCGCTCGAGGGCGGAGGTGCGCCAGTAGCCGTTGGAGCCGCCGAAGATCCCGAACCCGAAGAGCCGGGTCCGGCCCGGGTGGGCGACGGCGTAGATCTGCTCGAACTCGACGGCGATCAGCTTCGCCAGCGCCGAGTCGTCGCCGTTGCGGATCACGCAGTGGCCCTGGACGACGTCCGCGCCGTCGGCGATCCACCGCCAGGCGCGGTCGAACGCGCCCGCCATCGGGTGGTGGTCGGCGTCGAAGATGCCGACGAACTCGCCCTCGGCGACGCGCAGCGCGGCGTTCACGTTCTGCGCCTTCGAGGTGCTGTCCGGCACCTTGAGCACGGTCAGGTCGCGGTGCTCGGCGGCGAGGGCGGCGAGCTCGTCCTCGACCTCGAGCGCGATCGGAGTGTTGTAGGCGACGACGGTCTGGAGGCCGCCGTCGTACTCCTGGCTGAGGAAGGTGTGGATCGTCTCGACGATGGTGTCCGCCTCGTTGGGCAGGTACGCCGGGATGATCGCCGTCGCCCGCGGGGCAGGGCCGGGAGGGGCGTCCGGCACCGTCGGCGGGTCGACCGCGTGCGAGCACTCGGCCCAGATGGTCCCTGCGGTGATCGTGAGGGCAGCGACCAGGGCCCAGTAGACGGGAGTCGAGATGTCCAGCCCGACGGCGTACAGCCCGACGAGCGCCAGGAACGGCACCACCAGGCAGCCGAGCGTGGCCCAGACGACCTGGCGGCTCGCGGACCACCAGCTGACGACGGGGTGCCGCTGGCGGACGTGGGCACCGCTCGAGCGTGGCTGCAGGTCGCGGCCGCGCACCGACTCCTCGGCGGCCGAGGCCGCGTGGTCCTCGGCGGTCTGTGGGTCCTGCTTGCGGGAGATGTGGGCCCAGCCGACGCCGAGGTCGACGACGCCGTCGCGGTCGGTGACGCCGTCGAAGGCCTCGACGGCGTGGTAGGCCATCTCCTGGAGCCGCACGGGGCGGGCGTCGCGGTCCTCGCGGCGCAGCCGGAGGGTGAGCCGGGCGTCCGGCGTCGCGGCGACGACCTCACCCGGGTGCAGGTGCAGGGTCATCCGCGCGGCGACCCGCTCGACCACGTCGAGGGGCGGCCGGACGCTGGCGGTGACGTCGTCGCCGGGAGCGGCGAAGACGGGGTCGATGACGGCGATGATCTCGCGCGGGCGGTCGGGGGTGACCGCGGCGAGCGGTCGGCGTACGGGTGGCTCGACGACGTCCTGCGTCGAGCCGACCCGGCCCTGGGTGTGCGCCATGCGAGAGGCGCGAGGGTCGAGGGAGAGGGACACGGGCGTGACCTTTCGGGTATCGGCGGACCGGCCGCCGGGTGAGGCGGCGCGGGCGGTGCGATGCCGGCGGGCCCGCGATGGCGGGCGCTCGGAGACCGGCGGAAAGGCGCGCTGCGTGAGTCGCGCTCGTCCATCCACCGTGTCGAGAGTCGGGTGCCCGACGCAAGTCGGGAGCGACGTGCTTCGAGTCACGCGATGGTCGTCACAGGCCGTTTCCCGCTCAACCCCGGGGCGCGTTCACACGATCTTCATCGCGCGCTCAGGCTGGACCGTTGGTAGAACGCGTTCTAGTCTGCGGCCATGGACAGACCTCTGCGCGTCATCCAGTGGACGACCGGCAACATCGGCCGGCGCTCGCTGCACGCCATCATCGGCCGCCCCGACATGGAGCTGGTCGGCGTCTACGCCCACGGCGCCGACAAGGTCGGCAAGGACGCCGCCGAGCTGTGCGGCTGGCCGTCGCCGACCGGGGTCCTGGCCACCGACGACATCACCGCGCTGGTCGCGCTGGGCGCCGACGCGTGCTGCTACAACCCGCTCTGGCCGAGCATCGACGAGCTCTGCACGCTGCTCGAGTCGGGCGTGAACGTGTGCACCTCGGCCGCCTGGATCACCGGCGGCAAGCAGACGCCCGAGGACCGCGAGCGGATCGAGAAGGCCTGCGAGAGCGGCCAGGCCACGATCTTCGGCAGCGGTGCCCACCCCGGCATGACGAACCTCGTCGGCATGGTGCTCAGCGGCTCCTGCGAGCGGGTGGACGAGATCCGGATCACCGAGTCGGTCGACTGCTCGACGTACGAGAGCGCCGAGACGCAGCGGGCGATGGGCTTCTCGCTCGACCCGGAGACCCCCGGCCTCGCCGAGTCCGTACGCCGTGAGAGCGAGGTCTTCGCCGAGTCCGCCGCGATGATGGCGGACGCGCTGGGCGTGACCCTGGACCGGATGAGCTTCGACGTCGAGTTCACCGCCGCCACCGGCGACAGCGACCTCGGCTTCATGACGATCCCGGCCGGCACGGTCGGCGGCGTGATGGGCTACCACCGTGGCTGGGTCGGCGACCGCAACGTCGTGAGCGTCGGCTTCAACTGGACGATGGGCGAGCACGTGGTGCCGCCCAAGCCGCTCCAGCACGGCCACGTCATCCAGGTCTTCGGCGTGCCCAACATGCGCACCGTCCTGCACTGCCTGCCGCCGAAGGACTGGTCCGAGGGCTTCATGGACCTCGGGATGATCTACACGGCGATGCCGGTCACCAACGCGGTGCCGTACGTCGTCGCCGCGCCGCCCGGCATCGTCACGCTGGCGGACCTACCGCCGGTGACGGGGCGGGTCGCCCTGGCGTGAGAGTTTCATCGGCCGGCCGATGAAACTCACGCTTGGACGACAAAGGTTCATCGTCCAAGCGACAGGTTTGTCGGCCAGCCGATGAAACTCTTCGTCGGGCTCAGTGACCGACCATGAGCGCCGGGTCGACCTGGTGCTCGATCTTCTTGCGAGGCAGGAAGAACGCCGGGACCAGCACCAGTGCGACCAGGACGGCGCCGACCAGGAAGACGTCGCCGTAGACGTCGGCGGTCGCGCCCGGGATCTCCTCGGGCGGCGTGGAGCCGGTGATGCTGTCGAGGAGCCCGTTGGTGAGCAGCACCGTGAAGACGGCGGTGCCGATCGAGGCGGCGACCTGCTGGACGATGTTCATCAGCGTCGAGCCGCGGGCGATCGTGTGGTCGCGCAGCGTGGCCAGCGCCGACGACATGATCGGCATCATCGTGCCGCCCATGCCGAGGCCCATGACGAAGAGCGAGAGCATCAGGAACGCGTAGGACGTGGTGTCCGTCAGCGTCGAGAACATGCCGAGCCCGATGGCGGTGACGCTGATGCCGACGAGCACGATCTTGCCGGGACCGATCTTGTCGGCGAGCACGCCGGCGATCGGCATCGTGATCATCGCGCCGAAGCCCTGCGGCGCCAGCAGCAGGCCCGCGTGCAGCGCGTCCTCGCCGCGCACCTGCTGGAAGTAGAGCGGGAAGAGCAGCCCGGCGCCGAAGAACGAGATCGCGAAGAGCGACATCGCGACGATGGCGATCGTCATGTTGCGGTTCTTGAAGAGACGCAGGTCGATCAGCGGGTGCGCGTTGTGGCGGTTGAGCGCCCACGGGATGAAGCCGACGATCAGGACCGTGCCGATCACGACCGGCACGACGACCTTGGTCGCGAAGAACGTGCCCGTCTCCGGGATCGTGGAGATGCCGTAGAGGAAGAGCGCGAGGCCGGGGGAGAGCAGCACCATGCCCAGCCAGTCGAAGGACTCGGAGGGCTGGACGTCGTCCTTGGGCAGCGCGATCGCGGCGTACACGATCGCGGCGATGCCGATCGGGACGTTGATCAGGAAGATCCAGTGCCAGCTGGCGACATCGATCAGCAGGCCGCCCAGGATCGGGCCGAAGATCGGGCCGAGCAGCATCGGGATCCCCATCACGGCCATCACGCGGCCGATCCGCTCCGGGCCGGCAGCCCGGGTCAGGATCGTCATGCCGAGCGGCATCAGCATGCCGCCGCCGAGACCCTGGAGCACCCGGAAGGTGACCAGCATCGGCAGCGAGGTCGCGAGGGCGCAGAGCGCGGATCCGAGGGCGAAGAGCACGATCGCCGTCAGGTAGAGCCGCTTGGTGCCGAACCGGTCGGCGGCCCACCCGGTCAGCGGGATCACGGCCGCGAGCGCCAGCGTGTAGCCGGTCATCGTCCAGGCGACCTGGGCCGCGGTGGCGTCGAAGACCTGGGTGAACGTCTGGAGGGCGACCGAGACGATCGTGATGTCGAGGATCGACATGATGGCCCCGAGCACGACCACGCCCGCGATCACCAGCACCTGGCGGTCCAGCTTGTCGGAGGCGGCCGGGGTGGGCTGGGTGGGGGTCTCGATGCTCACCCAACGAGGCTAGGTGGACCCGCCGACAGGGTCATCCGACTTTCGTCTCCGGCCGGGGTGGTCTTGGTCACCAGGTGAGTGCAAGAACCTCGCGAGCCGAGCGTCAGCCGAGGCCGGCGGTCAGGTCGCCGAGCACCCGGCGCTGGCCGGCGAGCAGTGAGGACAGGGCCGGCGGTTTCGCGCCGAAGGTGCGCACGTCGCTGTGGATGATCAGCACGACGTTGCCGATCCGGACCGCGAGACGGCTCTCGCTCTCGGACCCGGTGCGCTTCTGGGCGAGCTGTGCCTCGTCGCCGAGCCCGCTGACGGCCCGCACCGGACCGGGCCAGTTGATGTCCGAGGTGCGCAGGTCGACCAGCTGCCGGTGCGCCTCCTCGGCCGCGCTCCGACCGTCCTGGGGCGCGACGGCGAAGGTGTCGACCGCCAGCAGCCGGTCCGTGTCGGGGTCGTCGAGCACGTCGTGCCACGCGCAGGTGGCGGGCGCCGGCAGGTCGGCGCTGCGGAAATCGAGGGAGCGCAGGGTCGCCGGCCGCACGGTGGTGCACAGGTCCCCGACCTGCTCGGGACGGACGTCCCCGTCGGCCCAGGCGGGCTCGGGCTGCTGGCCCGGCAGTGGCGGCATCGCCGGGGCGCTCGCGTCCTCGGCCGCGTCGGGCAACCGGTAGGCGTCGAGCCGGGCGCCGACCTGGCGCACCAGGACGTCGTCGGTCCAGCCGTACGTCGCGTCCTCGTCGTACGGGATCCGGCCGAGGGCCACCTGGTCGGTCGGGTCCCGCGGGTCGGCGCGGCCGACCCAGACCCCCGCGGTGGCGTCGGTCGTCGTCGAGCCGAGCGGGCGGAACAGGGTGAAGATCCGTCCGGCCTGCTCGCCCGCCACGTAGAGCTCGTCGTCGCTGCGCCAGAGCTGCTCACCCGTGTCGGGGTCGAAGCCCCGGAAGAGCGGTGCCGCGAGGGCGCTGGTGGAGTACGAGACCACGAGCACGCCGTCGAGCACGCCGAGCACCTTCGGGTCCGTGTCCATCTGACGTCCGACGTACGCGCCGGGGCGGCCTCGGTCGTCGTAGCTCCGCAGCACCCGGTGGCCGCGCTCGGTCACGTCGAGGATCAACGGGTCGGTCCAGACGACGGCGTCGACGCCGCTGTGGGCGGGCATCGCGTGGGTCCACAGCCGGCGGTCGGAGTCGGCGTCGGCGAGGCTCAGGATGTCGGTGGACCTGTCGACCACGGCCTGGAGACCACCACCGACCGCCACGTCGTGCGTGCAGTCGCCGCGCCGGCGGAAGGGCTCGGGCAGGACCGCACCGGACCGGAGGTCGTAGCGGCGCAGCTCGTCGCAGGGCACCTCGACGGTCAGCGTGCGGGCGCCGACGTGCACGGGCCGGTCGGCGTACGCCGGGTCGAGCGGCGACGGTCCCTGCGCCAGGGGTGCCGTCCAGGTGAGGCGGCCGGTGGCCACGTCGATCACCCCGGCGGCGTCGCAGCGGCCGGTCGAGGCGAACAGCAGCCCGCCGAGCCCCGTGGCCCCGAGCTCCGGGGAGACCGCGCAGACCGACCCCAGTCGCGCGGGCACCTGCAGCGTCCACGCCGGGTCGCCGGTCGCGAGGTCGAACGCCTGGAGGCCGCGACGGCCCACGACCACGACGGTGTCGTCGGTGCTCCAGACGTCGAGCTCGCCGTGCGTCCGGTAGGCGAAGGTGTCCTGGGGGACCGGCTTCGCGGCGGGCCCGAGGGCGGTCGACCAGTCGGCCGCCAGCTGGGCCGGCGCCGCGGCCGAGGGCGACCGGTCGGACGACGGGTCGCCGTCGTCGCTGCCCGTGCACCCGGACGCCAGCAGCAGCGCGACCAGCGTCGCCGCGGCCAACCCCCGTGAGCCCATGCCCGGGATCTGCCCCCGGAGGTGATGGCCGAAACCGGGCCCGGGCTCAGCCCAGCTGGGCCTCGATGGCGCTGACGATGCTGGGGTCCTCGGGGACGACGCCGGGGCTGAAGCGCGCGACGACGGAGCCGGACCCGTCGACGAGGAACTTCTCGAAGTTCCACTGCACGTCGCCGGTCTCGCCCTTCTCGTTGGGCGTCTCGACCAGGCCGCGGTAGATCTCGTGGCGGTCGTCGCCGTTGACCTCGATCTTCTCGGTCATCGGGAACGTCACGCCGTACGTCGCGGAGCAGAACTCCTGGATCTCCTCGGCGGACCCGGGCTCCTGGCCCATGAACTGGTTGCAGGGCAGGCCGACGACGGTGAAGCCGCGGGCGGCGTACTTCTCCTGGAGCTCCTCCAGGCCGGTGTACTGCGGCGTCAGGCCGCACTTGCTCGCCACGTTGACCAGCAGAGCCGGCTTGCCGCCGGTGAGCTCGCCGAGCGTCGCGGCGGTGCCGTCGAGCCGGGCGATGGAGGAGTCGAGGATCGTCATGACTACGAGCGTAGAGGCAGGATGGGCGCGTGCGCGCCATGGTCGTCGATGCGGTCCGAGCAGTGCCCGAGGTCCGGGAGGTGCCGTCGCCGTCCGCACCCCCGCGCGGGGTCGTCGTGCGGGTGCTGGCGACCGGCCTGTGCCGCAGCGACTGGCACGCCTGGGCCGGTCACGACGACGACATCGTCTTCCCGCACGTGCCCGGCCACGAGCTCGCCGGCGTGGTCGTCGAGGTGGGTGCCGGTGTCGCGAGGTGGCGGGTCGGCGACCGGGTGACGGTCCCGTTCGTCTGCGGGTGCGGCCGCTGCTCCTGGTGTCTCGCCGGCGACGCCCAGGTCTGCCCGGACCAGCAGCAGCCCGGCTTCACGCACTGGGGCTCGTTCGCGGAGGAGGTCGTCCTGCACGCGGCCGACACCAACCTCGTGGCGCTGCCCGCCGGGGTCGAGCCCGCGACCGCGGCCGCCCTCGGGTGCCGGTTCGCGACGGCGTACCGCGCGCTGGTCGGGCGGGCCCGGGTGCAGGCGGACGAGTGGGTGACGGTGGTCGGTGCGGGTGGCGTCGGGCTCAGCGCCGTCATGATCGCCCGTGCCCAGGGGGCGCGCGTCCTGGTCGTCGACCGCCACCCGGAGGCCCTCGTCCTGGCCACCGAGGTCGGAGCGGAGCACACGCTGCTGGCGGACGGGACCGACGTGCCGGCGCGCGTCGCCGAGCTGACCGGTGGTGGGAGCCACGTCTCCGTGGACGCGGTCGGGAGCGAGCAGACCTGCGCGGACGCGATCCTGAGCCTGCGCCGGCGGGGCCGCCACGTCCAGGTCGGGCTGCTGCCACCGGTCGACGGGCATCCTCGGGTGCCGATGGCCCGGGTGATCGGCTGGGAGCTGGACCTGCTGGGCAGCCACGGGATGGCGGCCGTCGACTACCCGGCGATGCTGGAGCTGATCGAGCGTGGCGCGCTGCGGCCCGACCTGCTCGTCGAGCGGACGATCGGCCTCGAGGAGGCGGCGCGGCTGCTGCCGGTCTTCGACAGCGCTCCCGTCGCCGGCATCACCGTCGTCGCGCCCGGCTAACGTCTCAGCGTGTCCTTCGTCCCGCTCACCGGCCCGGCGACGTTCCGCGCAGGCGAGCCGCCGCGGGAGGGGGTCGTGGAGTTCACCGACGATCGCCGCACGGTCGCGTTGCCGATCCGCGCGGCGCTGCCGGTCCTGACCAAGGCGCGCAACCGTGAGGACCTGCACCCCAGCGTCGGCCTGCTCTCCGGAGCCGCGCTGCTCGGGATGCGGTTCGTGGCCGCCGGGAAGTTCGCACCCCAGGAGTCGACGCAGGGCAGCCCGCCGAGCTGGCGCGTCAGCGGGCTCGACGAGGACGACGAGGAGCGCATCGAGATGCTCGCGCGGGCGCAGCGCGAGGACGAGCGGGTGGTGCGCGAGCTCATCGACGCGGTCGCCGACGCGATGCCACGACAACCGCCGGTCGAGGTGCCGGTACGCCGACCCGGCCCGACGTCGTCGCGTCCGTCCTTCGAGGAGCGCCTCCAGGCCCGGCTGGCCAAGCACCGCCGGGTGGACCCGACCGACCTGCCGCAGCTGGTGCGGCTCTCGATCCGGGTCGAGGCCGACGAGGAGGAGCTGGTCGCGGGCGCCGTACGACTGGTGCCGCAGGTGCACGACGAGCAGAACCCGCTGCACCTCTGCGACCTGGCCGAGCTGTGGACGCACGGCGCGGCCGAGCACGGGTTCGGCGACCGGGCGCGCACCCACGCGACGATCGCGCTGCGGGCGGCCGCCGACGCCTGGCCGGTGCTGGACCGGCTGCTCGAGCTGCGGGTGCCGGACCAGCTGGTGCTCGACACCGACGAGCTGGTCAGCCTGCTCGACGAGGGCGTCGGGGCGCTGCGCGATCGCGGCGTCGACGTGCTGTGGCCGCGCAGCCTGGGCCGCGACCTGAGCGCGACCGCGACCCTCGACCGGGCGTCGCCGTCGGCCCCGAGGGAGGAGCCGCTCAACGAGCCGCTGCTCGGCACCGAGGCGCTCTTCGCCTTCAAGTGGCAGGTGGCGCTGCACGGCGACCCACTGAGCGACGCAGAGATGGACCAGCTCGCGTCGTCCGCGACCCCGCTGATGCGCCTGCGCGGCAACTGGACGGTCGTCGACCCGTCGATCGTCCGCAAGGCCCGCAAGCGCCTGCTGCGCACGGTGAAGCCGGCCGAGGCCGTCGCCGCCGCGCTGACCGGTGTCGTCCAGACCGGCCCGGAGGAGGGCCAGCAGGAGCAGGTCGTCGTCGGCGCCAGCCTGCTCAAGGTGCGCGAGCAGCTGCTGAGCGCCGCCACCCGCGAGCCGGTCGACCCGCCGGCGGCGCTGACCGCCACGCTGCGCGACTACCAGCGCCACGGGCTGACCTGGCTGGCCGAGCTGACCTCGCTCGGGCTGGGTGCGTGCTTGGCCGACGACATGGGTCTCGGCAAGACGATCACGCTGATCGCGCTGCACCTGCACCGCCACGAGTCCGGAACGAGCGGCCCGACCCTGGTCGTGTGTCCGGCCAGCCTGCTCGGCAACTGGGAGGACGAGGTGCACCGCTTCGCCCCCGGCACGCCGGTCACCCGCTTCCACGGCAGCGCGCGCGACCTCGACAGGGCCGGCGACGGGTTCGTGCTCACGACGTACGGCACCATGCAGCGCGACGCCGAGCGCCTCGCGGCCGTGCCCTGGGACCTGGTCGTCGCCGACGAGGCTCAGCACGTCAAGAACCCGCGTACGTCGACGGCCCGCGCGCTGCGCACCATCCCCAGCGCGGCCCGGGTGGCCCTGACCGGCACGCCGGTCGAGAACAACCTGACCGAGCTGTGGGCGATCCTCGACTGGGCGATCCCCGGGCTGCTCGGCAGCCGCAACGCCTTCCGCAAGGCCTGGGCCGCGCCGATCGAGTCGGGTCGCGAGCCGACCAAGGCGGCGCAGTTCGCCGAGCTGATCGGCCCGTTCCTGCTGCGCCGCCGCAAGTCCGACCCGGGCATCGCACCGGAGCTGCCGGCCAAGACCGAGACCGACCACCGGATCGGGCTGACCCGCGAGCAGGTGGTGCTCTACGAGTCCTTCGTGCGCGACATCATGGAGCGCATCGAGCGCGCCGACGAGGACACCCGGCGCGGCCTGGTGCTCAAGCTGCTCACCGGGCTCAAGCAGATCTGCAACCACCCGGCGCAGTTCCTGAAGCAGTCCGCGGTGCGGTTGTCCGGCCGCTCGCAGAAGATCGACCTGCTCGACGAGCTGCTCGGCACGGTGCTCGCCGAGGACGGCGCGGCACTGGTCTTCACGCAGTACGTCGCGATGGGGCGGCTGCTCGAGGCGCACCTGGAGCGCGCCGGCGTACCGCACCAGTTCCTGCACGGCGGCACGCCGGTGCGGGAGCGCGAGGCGATGGTGCGTCGCTTCCAGGCCGGCGAGGCTCCCGTGTTCCTGCTGTCGCTCAAGGCCGGCGGCACCGGGCTCAACCTCACGCGCGCCGACCACGTGCTGCACGTCGACCGGTGGTGGAACCCCGCCGTCGAGGAGCAGGCCACCGACCGGGCCTACCGGATCGGGCAGACCCGACCGGTGCAGGTGCACCGGATGATCACCCGCGGCACGATCGAGGAGAAGATCGCCGAGATGCTCGGCCGCAAGCGCGCGCTCGCCGACGCCGTGCTCGGCAAGGGCGAGATGGCGCTGACCGAGCTCAGCAACGACGAGCTGCGCGACCTCGTGACCCTGCGCCCGGACGCGGTCGACGAGTGAGCGGCGCCGTCCTCCACCCGCGGGTGCCGCAGCGGCGCGGAGCCGCGCGGGCCACCACCTGGTGGGGCAAGGCGTGGGTCCGCGCGGTCGAGGAGGCGTCGTACGCCGAGGCCGACCTGCGCGCGGCCCGCACCCTGGCCCGCGGCGGCCACGTCGGGCAGATCGCGACCGAGCCTGGCCGGTACGTCGCGTCCGTCGACGACGCGCGCGGCCTCTGGACGGTCGAGGGGTCGCTGCCGGTGCTCGACGCGGCGGGGGTGGCCGCCCTCGTCGAGACGGTGGCCGCGGCCGCCGGGCGGGTGGCGGCGCTGGTTGCGGGCGAGCTGCCGCACGACCTGGTCGAACAGGCCGACGAGGCCGGCGCCGAGCTGCTGCCGAGCGGGTTCGAGCTCGGGTCGGCCTGCGGGTGCGACCACTGGACCGACCCCTGCACGCACGCGCTGGCGGTGCTCTACCAGCTGGCCTGGCTGGTCGACGCCGACCCGTTCGTGCTCTTCCAGCTGCGCGGGCTGCCGCGCGACGACCTGCTCGCGCGCCTCCACGCCCGCCAGGTGACGGACGTCGAGGTGGACGCCGACCTCGACCACGCGGTCGAGGCAGCTCTCTACGCCGCGCGGATCCTCAGCGAAGCGCCCCCAGAGCCATCCGGGTGAGCAGGTCGCGCATCCGGGCGTCGGGCAGCAGCCCGCTGTGCGGGGTCGAGTTGATCAGTCCGAACGCCGCGTGCGCCATCGACCGCGCGGTCGGCAGGTCGAGCCCCTGGTCGAGCACCCGGAGCTCGGCGGCCCACAGGTCGACGTACTCGCGCTGGAGGGCGCGCACCTGCTCGCGCGCTTCCGCCGGCAGTGACTCCCAGTCGCGGTCCTGGACCACGATGAGGGGCCGGTGCCGCAGCGCGAAGTCGACGTGCCAGTCGACCAGGGCGGCCAGCGCCGCCTGGGGATCCGGGGTCTCGGCGACCCGGCGGCGGCCCTCGCGGAGCAGCTCCTCGCTGATCGAGACGAGCATCTCCGCGAGCATCGCCTGCTTCGACGGGAAGTGCTTGTAGAGCGCCGGGCCGGAGATCCCGCAGGCCGCGCCCAGGTCGGCCACCGAGACCCCGTGGTAGCCGCGCTGGGCGAACAGCTCGGCCGCGGTCTCCAGGATCTGGTCCCTGCGGCTCATGCCGCCCAGGTTAGGGCCTGTTAACCCTGGGTGGTCCCGGTCTCGCCGTTCTGCTCGGCGATCTGGCGGCGTACGTCGTCCATGTCGAGGTCCTTGACGGCGGTGATCACCTGCTCCAGCGCGGGCGCGGGGAGGGCGCCGGGCTGGCTGAAGACGAGGATGCCGTCGCGGAAGGCCATCAGCGTCGGGATCGAGGTGATCTGCGCGGCGGCAGCCAGCGACTGCTCGGCCTCGGTGTCGACCTTGCCGAAGACGATGTCGTCGTGGCGGCCGGCGGCGTCCTCGTAGACGGGGGCGAACTGGCGGCACGGGCCGCACCACGACGCCCAGAAGTCGACGAGGACGATGCCGTTGTCGACGACGGTCTGCTCGAAGGTGTCCGCGGTCAGCTCGGTGGTGGCCATGCCCTGTCCAACGGCGCGACGCGGGCGGATGTTCCCGTGGTGGACCCGCAGGTTAACGATCGCTAACCTAGGTGGGGTGACCCACATGAAGGAGCTCGTCGACGACCTGCGCGAGCGGCTGGCGGTCGCCCGGCAGGGCGGCAGCGAGGCGGCCCGGACCAAGCACACCGACCGCGGCAAGCTGCTGGTGCGCGACCGGGTCGACCGGCTGCTCGACCCGGGCAGCCCGTTCCTGGAGCTGAGCCCGCTGGCCGCGACCGGGATGTACGGCGACGCCGTGCCCAGCGCGGGCGTCGTGACCGGCATCGGCCGGGTCAGCGGCCGCGAGGTCGTGGTCGTCGCCAACGACGCGACGGTCAAGGGCGGCACCTACTACCCGATGACGGTCAAGAAGCACCTGCGCGCGCAGACCGTCGCCGCCGACAACCAGCTGCCGTGCGTCTACCTCGTCGACTCGGGCGGCGCGTTCCTGCCGATGCAGGACGAGGTCTTCCCGGACCGCGAGCACTTCGGCCGGATCTTCTTCAACCAGGCCAACCTCTCGGCCCGCGGCATCCCCCAGATCGCCAGCGTGATGGGCTCCTGCACCGCCGGCGGCGCCTATGTCCCCGCGATGTCCGACGAGACCGTGATCGTGCGCAACCAGGGCACGATCTTCCTCGGCGGCCCGCCGCTGGTGAAGGCCGCGACCGGCGAGGTCGTCACGGCCGAGGACCTCGGCGGCGGAGACGTGCACGCCCGCACCTCCGGCGTCGTCGACCACCTCGCCGAGGACGACGCCCACGCGCTCGCGATCGTGCGGAGCATCGTCGGCACCCTCGAGCGTCGGCCCGCGGGCGCGCCGTACGAGCTCGCGCCCGTCGAGGAGCCGCACGACGACCCGTCCAGCCTGTACGACGTCGTGCCCGCCGACACCCGGACGCCGTACGACGTCCGCGAGGTGATCCGCCGCGTCGTCGACGGCAGCCGCTTCCACGAGTTCAAGAAGCTGTACGGCGAGACGCTGGTGACCGGCTTCGCGCACATCTGGGGCCACCCGGTCGGCATCGTCGCCAACAACGGCATCCTCTTCAGCGAGTCGGCGCTCAAGGGCGCGCACTTCATCGAGCTGTGCAACCAGCGCGGCATCCCGCTGGTGTTCCTGCAGAACATCACCGGCTTCATGGTCGGCCGCGAGTACGAGAACGGCGGCATCGCCAAGGACGGCGCCAAGCTCGTGACCGCGGTCGCGTGCTCGGTCGTGCCGAAGTTCACCGTCGTCATCGGCGGCTCCTTCGGTGCCGGCAACTACGGCATGTGCGGGCGCGCCTACGACCCGCGGTTCCTCTGGATGTGGCCCAACGCGCGGATCTCGGTGATGGGCGGCGAGCAGGCCGCCTCCGTCCTCGCGACCGTCGCCGGCAAGCCCGACGACGAGGACTTCAAGGCGCCGATCCGCGAGCAGTACGAGACCCAGGGCTCGCCCTACTACGCCACCGCCCGCCTCTGGGACGACGGGATCATCGACCCGGCCGACACCCGACGCGTCCTCGGCCTCGGCCTCGCCGCCGCCGCGAACGCCCCGACCCCGACGCCGTCGTACGGCGTCTTCAGGATGTGAGGCTCGCAGTGACGCGTGAGGAACGAACGCGGCGCGTGGGCGAGACCAGGTCGAGCAAGCCCTGCGGCCGAGGTACGAGTGCGCAACGGGCGCGTCGAAACCCAGTGACGGAGACCAAGGACATCTGATGGACACCCTCCTCATCGCCAACCGCGGCGAGATCGCCCTGCGCGTCATGCGCACGGCTGGCCGCATGGGCATCCGCACCGTCGCGATCCACACCGACCTCGACGCGGACGCGCCGCACGTGCGCGCGGCCGACGACGCGGTGCGCGTCGAGAGCTACCTCGACATCGACGCCGTCGTGGCCGCGGCCCGCGAGGTCGGCGCCGACGCCGTCCACCCGGGCTACGGCTTCCTCTCCGAGCGCGCCGCCTTCGCCCGGGCCCTCGAGGAGGCCGGCATCACGCTGGTCGGTCCGTCCGCCGAGGTGATGGACCGGATGGGCCGCAAGGACGCCGCCCGCGAGATCGCCATCGCGGCCGGGGTGCCGGTCGTGCCCCAGGGTGAGCCGACCGACGACTCCAGCTATCCCGTGCTCGTCAAGGCCGCCGCCGGTGGGGGCGGCAAGGGCATGCGCGTGGTCCGCTCGGCCGCGGAGTACGCCGAGGCCGTCGCCGCCGCGAAGCGCGAGGCCGCCAGCGCCTTCGGCGACGACACGATGCTCGTCGAGAAGTACGTCGAGCGCGGCCGGCACATCGAGGTCCAGGTGCTGGCCGACGCCCACGGCAACGTCGTCCACCTCTTCGAGCGCGACTGCTCGACCCAGCGCCGCCACCAGAAGGTGCTGGAGGAGGCGCCCGCACCGACGATCACCCCGGAGGTGCGCGAGCTCGTCACGAGCAGCGCCGTCGCGCTGAGCAGGCACGTCGGCTACGAGAACGCCGGCACCGTCGAGTTCCTGCTCGACTCCGACACCGGCGAGGCCTACTTCCTGGAGATGAACACCCGTCTCCAGGTCGAGCACCCCGTCACCGAGGCCATCACCGGTCTCGACCTGGTCGAGCTCCAGCTGCGCATCGCCGACGGCGAGCCGCTGCCGATCACCCAGGACGACGTCACCGTCACCGGCCACGCCATCGAGGCCCGGGTGTACGCCGAGGACTCGTTCGGCGGCTTCCTGCCCCAGGCCGGCCGCACCTCCATCGTGCGGTGGCCCGGTCTCGATACGCTCGCTGGCGCTCGCTACTCGACCACCGAAAGCGTGAGGGTCGACCACGCCCTCGAGCCCGAGCAGGTCGTGAGCACGTCGTACGACCCCATGCTCGGCAAGGTCATCGCGCACGGCGCGACCCGCGAGGAGGCCAGGCTCGCGCTCGTCGACGCGCTCGACCGGACCGCGATCCTCGGCCTGACCACCAACGCCGGCTTCCTGCGGGCCCTGGTCGCGAGCGACGAGTTCCGGGACGCGACGATCGACACGGCCTGGCTCGACACCGCCGAGGTCGCGCGGCCCGACGACGAGCTGCCCCGGATGTTCGTGGCCTGGGTGAGCGCGATGCTCGCCGCCGTCCAGGACAGCGGGCACCCGTTCCAGTCCGACGGCTGGCGTTCGGGCGCCGACCCGGCGCCGACCCTCGTCGAGCTGGACCGACCGGTCGTCGTCGACCGCCACCGCGGCACGATCGACGGGGTCGCGGTCCGCGAGGTCTCCGCCGCCCACCACACCCTGGAGCTCGTGGTCGACGGCCGCCGGCACCGCGCCGTGGTCAACGTGCAGCCGCACGTCGCCGAGGTGTCCTACCGCGGGCAGCGCTTCGCGTTCGAGCGTCCCGACGTCTTCGGCGACCACGCGGCCGACGTGGGCGACGGCGCGATCACGGCGCCGATGCCGGGCACCGTGCTCGACGTACGCGTGGCCGACGGCGACCGCGTCGAGGCCGGCCAGGTGCTCGTCGTGCTCGAGGCGATGAAGATGGAGCTGTCGCTCAAGGCGCCCTTCGACGGCACGATCGCCGCGCTGGCCGCGACCACCGGTGCGCAGGTCGCGCTCGGTGCGACCCTGCTGGAGGTGCAGCCCGATGAGTGACCTGCCCACGAACGTCCGCGCCGAGGGCCTGCCCGAGCGCGTCACGATCTACGAGGTCGGCCCGCGCGACGGCCTCCAGAACGAGAAGGCCCTGGTCCCCACCGACGTGAAGGCCGAGTTCGTACGCCGCCTCCTCGCCGCCGGTCTCCCGATCGTCGAGGCCACCAGCTTCGTGCACCCGACGTGGGTCCCCCAGCTCGCCGACGCCGCCGACCTGATGGAGCTGCTGGGCGAGGCCGGGCGCGACTGCCCGGTGCTCGTGCCCAACGAGCGCGGCCTCGACCGAGCCCTCGAGCTCGGCGCGAAGCACATCGCGATCTTCGGCTCCGCGACGGAGACCTTCGCGCAGAAGAACCTCAACCGCAGCCTCGACGAGCAGTTCGCCATGTTCGAGCCGACGGTCCGCCGGGCCCGCGACGCCGGCCTCGACGTCCGCGCCTACGTGTCGATGTGCTTCGGCGACCCCTGGGAGGGCGCCGTGCCGGTCGACCAGGTCGTCAGCGTCGGCAAGCGGCTCTTCGACCTCGGCGCCAGCCAGCTCAGCCTCGGCGACACCATCGGCGTCGGCACCGCCGGCCACGTCACCGCGCTCGTCGACGCGTTCGGCCGGGCAGGCATGAGCACCGACCAGCTCGCGATGCACTTCCACGACACCTACGGCCAGGCCCTCGCCAACACCCTCTCCGCGCTGCGCGCCGGCATCACGACGTACGACGCGAGCGCCGGCGGGCTGGGCGGCTGCCCCTACGCCGAGAGCGCCACCGGCAACCTCGCGACCGAGGACCTGGTCTGGATGCTGCGCGGCCTGGGCATCGAGTGCGGTGTCGACCTCCAGCAGGTGGTCGACGCCAGCGTGTGGATGGCCGGCCACCTCGGACGGCCGAGCCCCTCGGCGGTCGTCCGCGCGCTCGCGTAGCCCCGGGCTACGGCAGAATCGGGCCATGGCCGACGTCGTCTACCTCCATGTGGGTTCGCCCAAGACCGGGACCACCTACATCCAGGACCGGCTGGCGCTGAACAAGTCGGCCCTGGCGCGCCACGACGTCCGCTACCCGATCGGGCTGCGCGCCGACATGTTCCACGCGGCCCTCGACCTCGTCGAGCGACCCTGGGGCGGCCTGCTCGCCGACTCGAAGGGCGAGTGGGACTCGCTGGTGAAGCGGATCCGGCGGGCCAGCGGCACGGCGGTGATCAGCCACGAGATCCTCGCGGGTGCGACCCGGGAGCAGGTGGAGCGGGCGGTCACCTCGCTGGCGCCTGCCGAGATCCACGTGGTGCTGACGGCCCGCGACGTCGCCCGCCAGGTGCCCGCCGAGTGGCAGGAGCGCCTCAAGCACCAGCGCCGGCTGTCCTACGGCAAGTTCGTCCGCCGGATCCAGAAGCCGCGCACCGGCGTGGCCCAGTCCTTCTGGCAGGTGCAGGGCGTCACCCAGGTGCTCGAGCGGTGGAGCCGCCAGCTGCCGCCCGACCAGGTGCACGTCGTCACCGTGCCCCAGCCCGGTGCCGCGCACGGCGAGCTGTGGCGCCGCTTCTGCCGCGCGGTCGGTGTCGACCCGGCCTGGGCGCCGCTGGACAGCGTGCGCCGCAACCCGTCGATCGGTGTCGCCGAGAGCGCCATGCTGCGCCGCCTCAACACCCGGCTCCGCCGGGCCGACGTCGACCACGCCGACTACCGCGCCCTGGTGCGGCAGCTGCTCGTCCACGACACGCTCGCCGCGGGCAAGAACAAGCACCGGCTCACCCTGCCGCCGCAGTGCTACGACTGGGCGGAGGAGGTCGCGGAGTCCTGGCGCGAGTGGATCATCGGCTCCGGCGTCGACGTCGTCGGCGACATCGACGACCTGCGCCCGGTGCGTCCGCCGGCCGACGAGGTGTGGCTCAACCCCGACCGCGCCCGGCCGCGCGACGTCGCCGACGCCGCGCTCGACGCCCTGGTCGCGATGATCGAGGAGGCCGCCCGCCGCGACGACCCCGACGAGCACCTGAGCGCCCGGGTCACCAAGGTGGCCAAGCGGCTGCGGGAGCGATGACGGGCGCCAGCGACACCCCCGGCCTCCGACGCGCCTGGGGCTGGGCCGCCCACCTGCGCGACGGCGGTACGACGCCCTGGCGCGACTGGGCCGCCGAGGGCGACGCGCACGGCCGGCACCTGCCCGGAGCCCAGCAGCTCGAGCTGCTCCGCCGTCTCAACGCGTCCGGCCCGGTGCCCGCCACCCTGGCCGGCCGGGTGCTCGAGGCGAGCGCCCCCGGCCGCGGTCGACCCGACCTCGAGCTGGTCGGCTCCGTCGAGCCGCTCGCCTTCGGGCCGCCGCCCGTGGACCCCGCGGACCTCGACGCCGACGAGCTGCTCCGGGTCGCCACCGCGCTGCTCGCCGAGGACGTGCACGCCGCGGGGCTGCCCGACGTGACCCCGTCGCGGCCGCGCCCGTGGCGGACCCGCTACCGGCTGCTCGGCGACCCGATGCTCACCGACCCCCGCCGGGTCGACCTGGTCTCGCGCGGTCGACCGCCCGGCGGGCGCAACGAGCTCGTCCTGGTCGTGGGCACCGACGTGGGGCAGATGCTCGTCGACGCCTGGACCGCCCGGAGCATCGGCAGCGGCGTGACCCCCTGGGGCGACTGGGTCGGGCGGGCGGCCCGCCTCGACGAGCTGCCCGACCGGATCGACCTCCCCCGGCTGGCGCGGACCGCGGCCGAGCGGGTCGGCGTACGCCGGGTCCGGGTCGTGCTGGACGTCGACGCGCTGCCGCGCCTGGTCGGCGTACGTCGCCGGCTCGCGGCCGCGCCCGCCCTCTCGGCGGACGCCGTGGAGCTGGCCCGGCGCACCGGGCAGGTGCTCGGGCTGCTGGCGGTGCCCGCGGAGCGGCGGGCGCTGCTGCGCCAGGTGCTGGTGCCCCGCCTCGCCGAGCACCCCGGTCCGGCGCTGGTGCTCCCACAGCGCCGGGTCCGCTGGGCGCGCGAGCGGGCCCGCGCCATGCGCGACGAGGTGGTCCGCGCTGGCTACCCTGTCCTCGGCGACCCCGACGGCCTGCTGCCGGTCGAGCGCCCCGGCGTCACGCAACCCTCGGACGCCGGCGTCCTGGCGCTCGCCCTGCGCCTGCTGGTGGAAGTGAAGGTCTCGTGAGCTCCCGCGTCCTGCTGCACGTCGGTACGCCGAAGACGGGCACGTCGTACCTCCAGGACGTGCTGCTCCGCAACCAGCGCACGCTCGCCGCGGCCGGCATCCTCTACCCGGCCGACCGCTTCGACGCCCACTTCCTGGCCGCGCTCGACCTGATGCGGATGCCGTGGGGCGGGCTCGAGGGACAGGCCGTCGGCCGTTGGGACGACCTCGCCGCGCAGGTGCGCAAGCACGACGGCACCTCGATCATCAGCCACGAGATCCTCGCGACGGCGTCGCGGGCCCAGGTCGGCCGGGCGCTGACCTCGCTCGGGCACGACGACGGCACCGAGATCCACGTCGTCGTCTCGGTGCGCGACCTGGTGCGCCAGATCCCCGCGGAGTGGCAGGAGAACGTCAAGCACCGCGCGGGCCTCTCCTACCGCGCCTTCCTCGACGACATCCGCGACCCGCGCCGCGAGACTCGGATCTCCACCTGGTTCTGGGGCGTGCAGGAGCTCCCCGACATCCTCAACCGCTGGGGCGGCGACCTGCCCCCGGAGCGCGTCCACCTGGTCACCGTGCCGCCGCTCGGCGGCCCGCAGGAGCTGCTGTGGAAGCGCTTCAGCACGGTCTTCGGCCTCGACGGGCTCGACCTCACCCTCGAGGCCGAGCGCACCAACCCGTCCCTCGGCGTACCGGAGACGGCGCTGGTGCGCCGCATCAACCGGGCTGCCAACCAGGAGCTCGAGCCCGCGGACTACCGGCCCCTGGTGCGCGAGCTGCTGGCCCACCAGACGCTGTCGCGCCGCACGCAGTCGCCCCGCCTCGCCCTGCCGCCGGACCTGCACCCGTGGGTCGCCGACGTCACCGCGTCGTGGCTCGACGAGATCGCCCGGCGCGGCTACGACGTCGTCGGCGACACCGCCGACCTGGTCGGTGCGCCGCCGGTCGCGGAGTACGCCGACCCCGACCACCCCGACGAGGAGCAGGTCGCCGACGCGGCCGTCGACGCGCTCAAGGCGACGCTCCTCGAGGGCGCCCGGCTGCGCCGCCGCGAGGGCGAGCTCCAGGGCGAGCTCGATGCGGCCTACCGCGCGCTCGAGCGCTCCTACCTGCGCCCGACGTACCGGTGGCGCGAGAAGACCGTGCGGCGCCTGCAGGGCAGCGGGATCGGCCGGCGCGCGCTCGCGGCCTACCGCCGCGCGCGGGGGCGGAGCTCGCCGGCGGCGTAGTGGCCGATCTGGTACGTCGCCAGGCCGTCGACGCCCATGCCGACGATGCCGCCGACGACCGGGACCTTGCGGGCCACGGCGATGGCCGCGTGCTTGCCGGCGACCTTCGTGACCAGCTCGGAGGTGACCTCCGCCGACAGGACGCGGGCGATCTCGGGGTCGTGCACCGGCGCGGTCGCCAGGGCCATCGGCGGTGCCGGGATCTTGGTGGCGCGCACCAGGGCGTCGACCTTGTCCTCGCCGAGCATGCAGGCCAGCACCGCGTTGCGCACCCGCGGGTCCTCGAGGTCGTAGCCGCGCAGGTGCGCGATCACCGCCACCATCCGGGCCTGGATCAGCGCGAGGCCGGTGATGTTGGTCGGGATGGTGACCATCGCCGTGAACGCACCGCCGACGCTGGTCAGCATGCCCTGCGCACCGGCGTAGCGGACGTGGTCGTCGATGGCGGAGCGGACGGCCTTCTTCAGCTTGCCGTCGTGCTCGCGCAGGTGTCGCTCGGCCGTGGTCGCGGCCGGGGGCAGCGGGCCGACGCCGTGGATCGCCCGGCGCAGCGCCTCCTGGACGAAGGTCGCGTTGAGCTCCGGGGCGAGCACAGGCATCCGCGGTGCGACGTACTTGCCCGCCGCTGCGGTGATGCTGCTCCTCGCGCCCACACGGCGATGGTACGGCCGCTACGGTCGGGACCGTGCCTCCGATCGAGCCTCCGCCGTCGCGCTGGACGTTCGGTGATCCCGCGGGCTTCGACCCCGACGACGACCTGGTGGGCATCGGCGCCGACCTGGCGCCCGGCACGCTGCTGGCGGCGTACCGCCGCGGGCTCTTCCCGATGCCGTCCGGCACCCGCGGCGATCCGACCTACTGGTTCTGCCCCGTGCGTCGCGGGGTGCTGCCGCTCGACGGCCTGGTGGTCTCGAAATCGCTGCGCCGCTCGTGCCGCGAGTTCGAGGTCCGGGTCGACACGGCGTTCGCCGAGGTGGTCGAGGCGTGCGCCGACCCGGCCCGCCCGCAGGGCTGGATCGACCGCGACATCCGGGCGGCGTACCTGCGGCTGCACGAGCTGGGCTGGGCGCACTCCGTCGAGACCTGGCAGGGCGGGCGTCTGGTCGGCGGGCTGTACGGCGTGGGCATCGGCGGGCTGTTCGCGGGGGAGTCGATGTTCCACCGGGAGCGGGACGCCTCGAAGGTCGCCCTGGTCGCCCTCGTCGAGCGGCTGCGGGCGACGTACGCCGGCGAGCGGCTGCTCGACGTGCAGTGGATGACGCCGCACCTGGCGTCGCTCGGTGTGGTCGAGGTGTCGCGCGCCGAGTATCTGCGGCGGCTCACCCGTGCTCTTCACGTGCGTGAACCGGACCTCATCGGGGAAGGGTGAGCCGGACCCAGCAGCCACGACGAGGGAGACGACCCCATGAAGACTGCAGTGAAGATCGCCGGGATCGCCTTCGTGCTGAGCGCCGTGGGGGCCGGCCTGACCGGCTGCGGCGGCAGCGACAGCGACGGGGGCGACTCCGGGAACGACGCGTCGAAGAGCGTCACGAAGGACGGTTTCTGCGAGAAGTTCAACGAGCTCTACGACAACCTGGCCGGGGCCAGCTCGGACGACCCGACCACTGCCATCAAGGGCGTCAAGGACTGGGCGGCCGAGATGGAGGACTACGGGACGCCGAGCGAGTTGAGCGACGACGAGCGCGACGGGTTCGACGTCGTGATCTCGACCTTCGAGGGAATCGACGACGACGCCACCGCCGAGGACCTCCAGAACCTCGGGGACGACGTCTCGGCCGAGGACAACAAGTCCGCCGAGGCGTTCGGCAGCTGGACCACGAAGAACTGCCCGAGCCCGTCGGTCCCGAGCGCGCCGTCGGACGACGCGTCCTAGACGACCTGGGGCGGCCGGCCGGTCTCGCTGACCATGGGCCGGCCGGCCGCCGCCCAGTCGAGCATGCCGCCGTCGAGGTTGACGGCGTCGTAGCCCTGCTGCTGGAGCCACGCCACGACCTGACCGGACCGGCCGCCGACCTTGCAGACCACCAGGGTCTGGCCGTCCCCGACCTCGTCGAGCCGTCCGGGGAGCTCGTTCATCGGGATGTGCAGGGCGCCGTCGATGTGCCCGTGCTCCCACTCGAAGGGCTCGCGCACGTCGAGGACCGCGAGGCCCTCCGGCAGCGGGTCGGGCACGCCGTCCATCGAGACGGTCGGGATCTGGCTCATCGGTTCTCCTGAGTCGCTGCACGTGCCGGACGTCCGACACTAGGCTCCGCAGTCCGACTCGACCAACCAGAGGTCCGATTGCGCGCTCGCACCCTCGTCGCCCTGCTCGCCGTCCTGCTCCTGCTGTCGCAGGCCGGCTGCACCGGGGACCCGTCCGGCTCAGGTGCCCGGCGTGCCCCGTGCGTGCGAGGTGACGACGCACGCACGGCCGCCCAGACGCTTCTCGACCAGCGGGCCGCGGCCGTCCGCGCAGGCGACCGCGACGGGTTCCTGGCGACCTCGTCGCGCGATGCCGACGCCGGGGCGCTCGAGGAGCAGGAGGCGCGGTTCGACCGGATCCAGCAGCTCCCGCCGCACAGCTTCGACCTGACCCTGAGCGTCACCCAGCACGCCGCGCCCGGCGAGCTGACGTCGTACGTCAACCAGGCGGTGCAGCTGAAGGGCATCGACGAGAAGCCGCTCGGCGTCGTGCACCGGGTCACCTTCGGTGAGCACGACGGCTGCTGGTCCGTGGACGCGGACGAGACCGAGGACATCCAGGTCACCGAGGCCCCCTGGGAGGCCCCCGGAGCGATCCTCGAGCACCGCGAGGGCGTGCTCCTGGTCACCGATGAGCAGGACGGCTCCGCCCGCGACCGGATCCTCGACGCCGCCGTCGACGCCTGGCAGGCCGAGCGGCGGCTGCTCGCGACGGAGAACCACCGCCCGGACGACCGTGGTGTCGTGGTCCTGGCCTTCACGACGAACCGGGCGATGAACGTGAACGGCTTCTACTACCGGAGCCTGGACCTGACCGGCGGGATCGAGGTGCCGGTGCGCACGGGGACCGACGAGATCGACTTCCGGGTGCTGGTCGCGCCGTCCACCCTGCGCGACGACTCCAGCACCTACCTGCACACGATGCTGCGGCACGAGTTCGTCCACGTGCTGCTGGCCCGTCATCAGCGGGCGCCGACCTGGGCGACCGAAGGGGTGGCGGAGTACTACTCGTCCGGGCGGGCCGGCGGGCCGGTCGCGCCGATCACGGACCTCGTCCCACCCGGGATCGTCACGGACGGCGTGGGTCTCCCGACGGACACCTTCTTCGCCGACACCTGGGAGGAGCGGGCCGGCAACTACGCCGTCGCGTGGGCCGCGATGACCTACCTCGGCGAGCACTTCGGGACGTCGGAGCCGGCGAGGCTCGTGGCGGTCCTGCACCGCGTCAACGCCTATCGCCACCCCCGACGGACGGAGCAGGTGCTGGAACGGCGCTACGGGCTGTCGGTCGACGACCTCGGGGCGCGGGCGCGGGAGCTGGTCGCGGCGGTGGGCTGACGCCCTACTTGAGCAGCTTGCTCATCCGCCGGTCGGCGAGCGGTTTGCCGCCGGTCTGGCAGGTGGGGCAGTACTGGAGGCTGGAGTCGGCGAAGGACACCGAGAGCACGGTGTCGCCGCAGACCGGGCACTTCTGGCCCGCCTTGCCATGGACGGCGAGGTTGGTCTTCTTCTCGCCCTTCAGCTCGCTGGCGTGCAGGCCGCGCGAGCGGTCGACGGCGTCGCCGAGGGTCGTGCGGATCGCGTCGTAGAGCGTCGCGAGCTCGCCGTCGGTCAGCCCGCTCGCCGGCTTGAAGGGCGACATCTTCGCGGCGTGCAGGATCTCGTCGGAGTAGGCGTTGCCGATGCCGGCGATGGTGCCCTGGTGGCGCAGCACGCCCTTGAGCTGCTTGCGACCCTCGCGCTCGAGGATCTCCGCGAGCCGGTCGATGGTGAAGTCGTCGGTGAGCGGGTCGGGCCCCAGGCTGGCGATGCCGGGGACGTCGAGCGGTTGGCGGACGACGTACATCGCCAGGCTCTTGCGGGTGCCGGCCTCGGTGATGTCGAGCCCGGACTGGTCGTCGAGGACCACGCGGACGGCGAGCGTCGACTTCGTGCTCGGCTTGGGCGGGATCGTCGGCACCTCGTCGCGCCACCGCACCCAGCCCGCGCGGGCGAGGTGGAGGATCAGGTGCAGGCCGGAGGCCTCGATGTCGAGGAACTTGCCGTGCCGGGTGACGCCGTCGACCATCGTGCCCTCGAGCGCGGACAGCGGCGGGTCGAAGGTCTTCAGGGCGCTGAACGCCGCCACGTGGATCTTGGCGATCGCGTGACCGTCCAGCCGGCTCCCCAGATCGAGGGCCAGCGCTTCGACCTCCGGCAGCTCGGGCACGCGTCGATTCTAGGCAGAAGCGGTGACAGTCCTTGCTGGTCAGGCGCATGATGGAGGGGTGCCCGCCGTACGCCCGCTGCCGGAGACGGGGTCGATCTTCCTCGATGCCCGCGGTGGCGACCGCGCGCTGCGGGTCTCGTGGCACGAGGAGTCCGGGCTGGTGGTGCTGTCGCTGTGGCGCGAGAACGTCTGCGCCGGCTCCTTCCGGCTCGCCATCGACGAGGTCCCCGCGCTGATCGAGATGCTGCGCTCCGGCCTGGTGCGCTCCTACGAGGACGCGCGCGACCGGCTCGGGATCGTCGAGTCCGCCTGAGGCTCCGGCGGCGCGTTCTCTACGGAATCCGCTAGACACGCGGATACCGTCCTGACGTGGACCCGATCCGGAACCCGTACGCGCCCGGCGCCGGCCAGCGACCCCCCGAGCTGGCCGGTCGCGACCGCGAGCTCCAGCAGTTCGAGGTGACCCTCGAGCGGGTGGCTGCGGGTCGGCCCGAGCGCAGCATGGTGCTCTCGGGGCTGCGCGGGGTCGGCAAGACCGTGCTGCTCAACGCGCTGCGCGGCCAGGCCGTACGCCGGGCCTGGGGGACCGGCAAGATCGAGGCCCGTCCCGACCAGAGCATCCGGATCCCGGTGGCGCAGGCGGTGCACGCCGCGGTCCGCGAGGTCGCCCACCGGCACCGCGACCCCGACCGGGTCGACGAGGTCGCCGGCGTGCTCAAGAGCTTCGCGCTGCGCACCGACGTCGACGGCCGCAAGGGGTTCCGCTGGACGCCCCCGACCGACGTCGTCGCCGCCAAGGGCCGCGCCGACTCCGGCGACCTCGAGCTCGACCTGGTCGAGCTGTTCACCGACGTCGCGACGCTCGCCGGCGACCTCGGCGTCGGTGTCGGCCTCTTCGTCGACGAGATGCAGGACGTCTCCACCCCGGAGCTCGCCGCGCTCTGCGGCGCCTGCCACGAGATCAGCCAGCAGGGCGCACCGCTGATCGTCGTCGGCGCCGGCCTGCCGCACCTCCCGGTCGCGCTCGCCGCGTCCAAGTCGTACGCCGAGCGACTCTTCCGCTACGCGTCCGTCGACCGGCTCCCGCGCGAGATGGCCGACCGCGCGTGGCGGCTCCCCGCGGCGGAGGAGGACGTGGACTTCGAGGACGACGCCCTCGACGAGCTCTACCGGCTCACCGACGGCTACCCCTACTTCGTGCAGGCCTACGGCAAGGTCACGTGGGACGCCGCGGTCGGGTCGCCGATCCGCGCCGCCGACGTACGGGCCGCCGCGCCGGAGGCCGAGGCCGAGCTGGCCGTGGGCTTCTTCGGCGCGCGCTACGACCGCGCCACCCGGGCCGAGCGCGACTACATGACCGCGATGGCCGACCTCGGGGTCGACCGGGGCGACGGCACCGTCGACGGCCCGATCCCGACCGCCGACGTGGCGGCCCACCTGGCCCGCAAGCCGCAGTCGCTCTCGCCCGCGCGCGACGGGCTCATCAAGAAGGGGCTCGTCTACTCCGGCGAGCGAGGGAGTGTCGCGTTCACGGTGCCTCACTTCGGGAAGTTCCTTCGATCGCGTACGTGAGCTGCACCGTCCCGAGGTCGGTGCGGCTGACGGCGTCCAGGCGCAGCTCCCGGGGCAGCGGCAGGTCCCCGAAGAGGCGTTTGCCGGACCCGAGCAGCAACGGGTGCACGAACAGCTGGAGCTCGTCGACGAGGTCGGCCGCCAGCAGCGACCGCGCGAGCACCCCGCTGCCCAGCACGGCGATCGCGCCGTCGCCTCTTCTCGGAGGTGCGGCGCCCGAAGAGGTACGCCGTCGTGGCATCAGTCTCACCGTGCGCATGCACCGACGGTAGGACGGACCGGGAAGAATGTGCGCCGTGAGTGCCACCCTCGTCGCCAAGGACCTCGCCGGCGGCCACGGCCACCGCACCCTCTTCGAGGGCCTCGACCTGACCGTCGCGCCGGGCGACGTCGTCGGTGTCGTGGGTGCCAACGGGGCCGGCAAGACCACCCTGCTGCGCATCCTCGCCGGAGACCTGGAGCCGCACGGCGGCACCGTCAGCACGGCGCCCTCCGACGCCTTCGTCGGGTGGCTCCCGCAGGAGCACGAGCGGGTCCCGGGCGAGACCGTGGCGGCGTACGTCGCCCGCCGCACCGGAGCCACGGGCGCGACGACGGCGATGGAGGCGGCCGCGGAGGCCCTCGGGACCGACCGGCCGGGTGCGGACGACGAGTACGCCGCGGCGTTCGACCGCTGGATGGCCAGCGGTGCCGCCGACCTCGACGAGCGCATCGCGCCGATGCTCGCCGACCTCGGGCTCGACGTCGGCGCGGACGCCCTGATGACGAGCCTGTCCGGAGGGCAGGCGGCCCGGGCCGCGCTCGCCGCGCTGCTGCTCAGCCGCTTCGACGTGGTGCTGCTCGACGAGCCGACCAACGACCTCGACCTGGCCGGCCTGGAGCGGCTGGAGGCGTTCGTGCACGGCCTGCGCGGCGGTGTCGTGCTCGTCTCCCACGACCGGGAGTTCCTGGCCCGCTGCGTGACCCGGATCGTCGAGCTCGACCTCGCCCAGCACCAGGTCACGGTGTACGACGGCGGCTACGACTCGTTCCTCGAGGAGCGCGCGGTCGCGCGCCGGCACGCCCGCGAGGCCTACGAGGAGTTCGCCGACAAGAAGGCCGACCTGGTGGCGCGGGCCCGCACCCAGCGCGAGTGGAGCTCGCAGGGCGTGCGCAACGCGATGCGGAAGAGCCCCGACAACGACAAGATCCGCCGCCGGGCGCAGAGCGAGTCGTCGGAGAAGCAGGCCCAGAAGGTGCGCCAGATGGAGTCGCGGATCGCGCGGCTCGAGGAGGTCGAGGAGCCGCGCAAGGAGTGGGTGCTCCAGTTCAGCATCGGCGCCGCACCCCGATCGAGCGCGGTCGTCGCGACCCTCAACCAGGCGACGCTCCGCCGGGGCGACTTCACCTTCGGCCCCGCGAGCCTCCAGGTCGACGCACGGGACCGGATCGGGATCACCGGCCCCAACGGCGCCGGCAAGACCACGCTCCTCAACCTGCTGCTCGGTCGCACCGCACCCGACGGCGGCAGCGCGAGCCTCGGGGCGAGCGTCGCGATCGGCGAGATCGACCAGGCCCGCACCGGGCTGGCGGAGGACGCGACGCTGGGCGCCGCGATGGAGGCCGCGCTGCCCGACACGTCGCCCGCCGACGTACGCACCCTGCTGGCGAAGTTCGGGCTCAAGGCCGACCAGGTCGCCAGCCTCGTGGGCCGGCTCTCGCCGGGGGAACGGACCCGGGCCGCGCTGGCCCTGCTCCAGGGCCGCGGGGTCAACCTGCTGGTGCTCGACGAGCCGACCAACCACCTCGACCTGCCCGCGATCGAGCAGCTCGAGGAGGCGCTGGCGTCGTACGACGGAGCGCTGCTGCTCGTCTCGCACGACCGCCGGCTGCTCGACAACGTGTCCGTCGACCGGCGCTGGCGCGTCGAGGCCGGCACGGTCACCGAGGAGTAGGACGATGGGATCCGTGAGACCCCAGGTCGTCGCGCACCGGGGCGCCAGCCACGACAACGCCGAACACACCCTGCGCGCGTACGTCGCCGCCCTCGACGCCGGCGCCGAGGGGCTCGAGTGCGACGTCCGGCTCACCGCCGACGGCCACCTGGTCTGCGTCCACGACCGCGACCTGCGGCGTACGGCGAGCTCGCGCGCGGCCATCTCCAACACCGAGCTCGCCGAGCTCGACCAGCTCGACTTCCACTCGTGGAAGAACCCCTGGGCCGACCTCGACGACGAGGCGCCCGACCCGGACGACCGGCTCGACAAGGTCCTGACCCTGCGCACGCTCCTGGAGACGGTCGCCGACTACGACCGCCGGGTCGAGGTGGCGATCGAGACCAAGCACCCGACCCGGTACGGCGGGCTCGTCGAGCGCCGGCTCGTCGACCAGCTACGCCACGTCGGCTGGGACCGGCCCGGGTCGCCGGCCCGGGTGATGAGCTTCTCGTGGACCGCGCTCCAGCGCGTCGAGCGGCTCGCCCCCGACGTCCCGCTCGTGATGCTGATCGAGCACTCCCGCAACTGGTCGATGCTGCGCCGGATGATCGGGCGCGACTGGATCGTCGGGCCCGGCATCAAGGAGCTGACCGAGCACCCGAGGCTGGGGCGCCGGATCACCCGGGCCGGTCACGACCTGCACGTCTGGACGGTGAACACCGAGGCCCAGCTGGACCTCTGCCTCGAGCTCGGCGTGAAGGCGGTCATCACCGACCGCCCGGCGTACGTCCTCGACCTGCTGGACGGCAAGGACGCCACCGCCGGATAAGTTCCTCTGCATGGCCAAGAAGTCCCGCACCAAGTCCCGCCCGCAGACCCGTGAGCTCGCCGAGGGCGAGGTCGGCCCCCGCCAGCCCTGCCCGTGCGGCTCGGGCAAGCGCTACAAAGCCTGCCACGGCGCGCCCGGCGGCGCGGCCTCGGTGTACGTCGGCCGCCCGTTCGACGGGATGCCGTCGGAGTGCGACGTCGTCGCCCTGCGCGAGCTGGTGCCGGCCGCGACCGCCCCGCTGACCCTGAAGAGCGACGCCGACCGGGTCGTCCGGCTCTGCTCGCTGCTGCCGATGGCGGCGCCCGCGATGGTGCGCGACAACGGCGAGATCTGGCTCGGCCTCCAGGTGCAGCACAACTTCGGCGACCCGGCCCGCGACCTCGGCGCCGTCCTCGAGCTCGCGCTGGCCGCCGAGCCCGGCGTGGTCGGCCTGACCGACCAGCCCGGAGAGGGTCCGCGCCTCCAGGACCTGATCACCGACGACGCCCTGGACGTGACCGTCCACGACGGGTTCGGCTTCTGGGTCGCCGACGTGCCGGAGTCCGACCGGGCCGCCGCCGAGGCCGCGCTGGAGCAGGCCAACTCCGCCGCCAACCCGACCGCCCGGCTGACGACCGTCGAGAGCGCGTACTGGACCAACGTCGGCCCCAAGGAGCACCTGCGCTGGGTGATGCCGGAGCCCGAGGACCGGCTGCTCGACGCCCTCGCGCGGCTGCACGCCGCGGGCAAGGACGTCCTGGTGGAGGATTCCCGCTTCGTGGGCATGTTCCGCGCCCACGGCCTGCTGGCCCCGGTCTGGGACCTCCCCGTCGGGACCGGCCCGGAGGCCCTGGAGGAGCCGGCCGAGCGGTTCGCGGCCGACCTCGCCGCGGCGCTGGCCGACGACTCCGACCTCTCCTCCGAGGAGCGCGCGGCCCGGTCGGGGCTCGCCAACCGTCAGGTCACGCTGCGCTGAATGTGACGGGCGTGTGAATCCTGTCGCGTCGACGGCGTGGAACTTGGCGCCGTCCCCGTCCTCGACGTACTGTCTGCGAGCCCGGTCGTTGTCGCCTCCCCCGTCGACAACGACCGGGTCCTTTCGTGTCTGCCGGGGGTCGTGATGCTCAGCGAGCGCCGGGGCGCACCGTGGGCATCACGACTCGACGGGCAGCGGCTCCCGGGTGACCGGGCAGCTCATGCACCGCGGGCCGCCCCGACCGGAGCCGAGCTCGGAGCCGGCGATCCGGACCACCTCGATGCCCGCCTCCTCCAGGCGCGCGTTGGTCTCGACGTTGCGCTCGTAGGCCACCGCCACCCGCGGCGCGACCGCCAGCGTGTTGTTGCCGTCGTCCCACTGCTCGCGCTCTGCGGTGACCGGGTCGAGGCCGGTGTCGATCTGGTGCAGCGTGTCGATCTCCATCGCCTTGGCCGCCGCCACCAGGAAGGGCTCGGCGTCCGCCACGGTGAGCGTGCCGTCGCCGGTCGGCGTGACGGCGTACGCCGTGAGGGAGTCGGCGACGTTGGGGTACATCACGATCTTGTCGACGTCGACCATCGTGCACACGGTGTCGAGGTGCATGGTGGCGCGTTCCTGCGTGATCGGTACGGCGAGCACGGTGTGCGCGAGCCCAGCGTCGAACGACTGGCGCGCGAACCGCTCCACACCCGCCGGCGTCGTCCGCTCCCCGACACCGACCGCGATGACGCCGGGCGCCAGCAGCAGCACGTCACCGCCCTCGACGTGCTCGTGGTGCCAGCCGTGCACCGTGCGGGTGCCGACGAAGCGCGGGTGCTGGGTGTAGATCAGCTCGGTCAGCTGTGTCTCCCGCGCGCGGGCCGGCATCGCGAGCGAGGTGACCGCGACCCGGTCGCGCACCCACACCGACGAGTCCCGGGTGAAGAGCAGGTTGGGGAGCGGGTCGATGAGGAAGTCGTCGTGGGAGAGCAGCGACGTGACGATGCCGAACCCGCCGCGGACCTCGTCGTTGCGGATCCCGGCGGTCAGGTAGTCCGTCAGCTCCGCGGGCGACGCGTCGGCGAGGAAGTGCGCGAGGTAGGTGCGCAGCGTGTCACCCAGGTGCAGCCCCGCCAGCGCGGTGGTGATCGCGTGGTTGCGGGCGTCGTCGCTCGCGAGCGTCTCGGCCAGCAGGTCGGTCAGGTAGAGCACCTCGACGCCGCGCCCGCGCAGCGCCTCCGCGAACCCGTCGTGCTCCTCCTGCGCGCGGGCCACCCAGGGGATCCCGTCGAAGAGCAGCCGGTCGTTGTTGCGCGGCGTCAGCCGCTTGAGCTCGTTGCCGGGTCGGTGGAGCAGGACCGTCTGGAGACGGCCGACCTCGCTGTCGGCTCCGTGGGTTGCCATGGCCGACAGCCTAGGAGAGGAGCTCGTACGCCGTGATGGCGGCGAGCACCAGGCACACCCCGGCGCCGACGTAGTGCAGCACGTGCAGCTTGACGAAGCGCTGGAGCTGGCGGCCGGCGATGACGGCGAGGCCGCTGACCAGGAGCAGCGCGCTGAGCGCGCCGATGAAGACCGCGACCGGCTCCTCGTACTTCGCGACCAGCGAGATCGTCAGCAGCTGGGAGAGGTCGCCCCACTCGGCGGCGAAGAGCACCAGGAAGCTGGCGAGCACGGCCTTGTAGCCGGTCGCCTCCTTGGTCTCGACCTCCTCGTCGTTGGCGGCCGCCTCCTGGTGGCTGCGGCCCTCGCGGACGAGGATCACGGCGCCGACCAGGAACATCAGGCCCGCGGCCGCCTGCACGATCTCCTCGGGCAGGAAGGACACCGCGTGGCCGAGCAGCACGGCGACCAGGGTCTGCACGAGGAAGGCGAGGCTGACACCGATCCAGACCAGGATCGGCCGGTACTTCGTCGCGAGCACCAGGGTCGCGAGGAACGTCTTGTCCGGCAGCTCGACGACGAAGATCGCGAGGAAGGTCAGGCCGATGACGACGGGATCCACTTAGACGAACTTCCTGGCGAGGGAGGTCGCCTCGGCGAGCACGTCGGCCACCGGGCGCTGGAGGGCGGAGGCGGCGCGGGCGACGTCGTCGTACTCCGGCTGGGCGTTCACGACGACGCCGTGGTGCCGGGCCAGCTTGACGGCCACCGGGTGACCGCCGACCTCCACCGCCACCATCTCACGGTCCAGCGCGTGCTTGGTCAGCGGCTGCTCGCGCAGGCCGATCGTGCTGGTCTGGCGGAAGATCGTGGTGCGCACGTCGTCGGCGCGCGCGGCGTCGACCAGCACGCTGAGGGTGTGCGCCGGACGCCCCTTCTTCATCAGGATCGGCGTCAGCCACGCGTCCGAGGCGCCCACCTCGAGCAGCGCCGCGATCACCGCCGGCCAGACCCGGGGGTCGAGGTCGTCGACGTTGCACTCCAGCAGCAGGGGCCCCTCGGTGGTTGAGGTGCGAACGGAGTGAGCCTCGAAACCACCGACGAAGAGCCGCAGCACGTTGGCGTGCCCCTCCGGGTCGCGTCCGCCCGCGCCGACGCCGATGGTGTCGACGGTCATCGCCGGCTGCGGGCCGTACGCCGTGGCCAGCGTGGTCAGCAGCGCCGCCCCGGTCGGGGTGCAGAGCTCCATGGGCGCCGGGCCTGCGTACGTCGGGACGCCGCGCAGCAGCTCCGCGACGGCCGGGGGCGGCACGGGGAGGGTGCCGTGCGCGGTCTGGACGGTGCCCGAGCCGACCGCGACGGGGGAGACCGTGACGCCGGTGGCGCCGAGGTGCGCGAAGCCTGCGCAGACCCCGACGACGTCGGCGATCGCGTCGAGGGCCCCGACCTCGTGGAAGTGGACGTCGTCGGCCGGCATCCCGTGCACGGCCCCCTCGGCGACCGCGAGCCGCTCGAAGACCGCCAGCGGGAGGTCGGCCCCGGCCAGCATCGCGCGGACGTCGCGCCAGGTGCGGTGGTGGTGGGACTCCGCGACGTCGACGTGCACCCGGGTGGCGGCCAGCGCGCCGCGGCGTACCTCCTCGACGCGGAGCGTGATCGGCTCGGGCGCGACCGCGTCGATCGCCTCCTGCATCACCTCGACGGGGACGCCGGCGCCGACCAGGGCGCCGAGCAGCATGTCGCCGCTGGCCCCCGACGAGGCGTCGACCCAGGCCTGGGTCATCGCGGCGCGCTCTGGCGGGCGACGCGCGCCGCGTGCACGCCCGCGCCGTACCCGTTGTCGATGTTGACGACCGTGACGCCCGGGGCGCAGGAGTTCAGCATGGCGAGCAGCGCGGCGACGCCGCCGAGCGAGGCGCCGTAGCCGACGCTGGTGGGGACGGCGACCATCGGGACGCCGGTCAGGCCGCCGACCACGGACGGCAGCGCGCCCTCCATGCCGGCCACCACGATGAGGCAGTCGGCCTGGGCGAGCCGGTCCCGGACGCCGAGGAGCCGGTGCAGGCCGGCCACGCCGACGTCGTCGATGCGCTCCACCCCGGCGCCGTGGACGGCGACCGTGAGCGCGGCCTCGGCGGCGACGGGGGCGTCGGACGTGCCGGCGGCGACGACCGCGACCGTGCCTCGCGCGGTCGGGAGCGGGCCGAGAGTCACCGCGCGGGCGACGGGGTCCAGCGTCGCCTCGGGGAGCGCTTCACCGATCGTGGCCAGCGCCTCCGGGGTGAGCCGGGTGGCGAGCACCGCGCGCTCCGGGTGCTTGTCGTGCAGCGCCCGCAGGATCGCGACGACCTGGTCGGGGGTCTTGCCGGCGCCGTACACGACCTCGGGGTCTCCGGTGCGTGCCGCGCGGTCGACGTCGACGCGGGCGAAGCCGAGGTCGGCGATGCGAGGGTCCTGCTGGTCCACGGGGTGAACCTACTCGTTCACCCGCGAGACGTTGTCACCGTCGGTGGTCGGGTGTTGTCTGGCGGGTGGGGTCGGTCGAGCACACACGAGGGAGCATCGAGATGCCGAAGTTCGAGACCTACGCACAGGGGACGCCCAGCTACGTCGAGCTGACGACGCCCGACCAGGCCGCGGCCAAGGAGTTCTACGGGCCGCTGTTCGGCTGGGAGCTGGAGGACGTGCCGATGGGCGACGCCGGCTACTACGTCGCCGTGGGCAAGGAGGGCGACTCCGTCGCCGGGATCAGCGGGCCGATGCCCGGGATGGAGGACCACCCCGCCTACTGGGGCGTCTACCTCTCCGTCGATGACGTGGACGCGGCCACGGCGAAGGTCGAGGCGGCGGGTGGCACGGTCGAGGGGCAGCCGTTCGACGTGATGGACCTCGGCCGGATGTCGGTCGTCAAGGACCCGTCCGGCGCCTTCGTCAGCCTCTGGCAGGCCGGCGCGACCATCGGCACGGTCCGCGCCAACGAGCCCGGCACCCCGATCTGGAACGAGCTCATCTCGCCCGACCTCGCCGCCGCGACGGCGTTCTACACCGAGGTGCTCGGCGTCGGGTGGGAGGAGTCGCCGATGGACGGCGGCACGCCGTACACGACCCTCGTCGTCGAGGGCCGACCGGTCGCCGGGGCGATGCCGCCGATGATGGACGGCGTCCGCCCGCACTGGAACGTCTACTTCAACGCCGAGTCGGTCGACGACACCGTCGCCCGGGCGGTCGAGCTGGGTGGCTCGGTCGTGGCGCCGGCGTTCGACGTGCCGGGCGTCGGCCGGATGGCGATCCTGGCCGACCCGCAGGGCGCGATGTTCAACCTGATGGGGGCCTCGGCGGACTCCGACTAGCGGTAGCCGTCGGCGCGGAACGGGTCGGCGGGGTAGACCCCGAGGATCTTCACGTCGGTCGTGAAGAACGCCAGCTCCTCGAGGGCGTTGCGCAGCGGCGTCTCCTCGGGGTGCCCGTCGACCTCGGCGAGGAACTGCGTGGCCGTGAACTCGCCGCCGACCATGTAGCTCTCCAGCTTGGTCATGTTGACGCCGTTGGTCGCGAAGCCGCCGAGCGCCTTGTAGAGGGCGGCCGGCAGGTTGCGGACGTTGAAGATGAAGCTGGTGACGACCGGGCCGTTGTCGGGCGCGGCCTCCACCAGGTCGCGCGAGAGCACCACGAAGCGGGTCGTGTTGTGGTCCTCGTCCTCGACGTCCTTCGCCAGGATCTCCAGCCCGTAGATCCCGGCCGCGAGCGGCGGGGAGATCGCGGCCATGGTCGGGTCGCCGAGCTCGGCGACCTCGCGGGCCGCGCCGGCGGTGTCGCCGGAGATCACGGCGGTGAGGCCGTGCTCGCGGATGATCTTGCGGCACTGACCCAGGGCGTGCACGTGGCTGTGCACCGTCGTGATCCCGTCGATGGTCGCGCCCGGGATCGCCATCAGGTGGAAGCGGATCCGCAGGAAGTGCTCGGCGATGATGTGCAGCCCGGAGTCGGGCAGGAAGTGGTGGATGTCGGCCACCCGGCCGGCGATGGAGTTGTCGATCGGGATCATCGCGAGGTCGGCCTCGTTCGCCTCGACCGCGGCGAAGACGTCCTCGAACGAGGCGCACGGCACCGCCTCCCAGTCGGGGTAGTGCTGCATGCACACCTGGTGGGAGTTGGCGCCGGGTTCGCCCTGGTAGGCGATGCGTCGGGTCACGTCGGTCATGGTCCCACGGGCGGGGCGACCCGATCGGCCACCGTCCGGAACCTAGGCTCGGGGGCGTGGAGATCGTCGCGCTCGTCGTCGCCGTCGTCGCCCTGCTGGTCGCGCTGGTCGCCGTACGCCGAGGCGCCCGGCGGCCCGGCGACGGGCTGGACGCCGTTCCCGAGGACGTGCACGGCCTGCGGCAGGAGGTTGCGGCGCTGCGCCGCGAGGGCAGCGACGCGCTGCGGCACCTGGCGGTCGTGCGCTACGACGCCTTCGGTGACATGGGCGGCCACCTCTCCTGGTCGGTCGCGCTGCTCGACGACGGCGGCGACGGGGTGGTGCTCACCTCGATCCACGGCCGCAGCGACGCGCGCACCTACGCGAAGAGCATCAGTGCCTGGCGCTGCGAGCAGCAGCTCTCGCCCGAGGAGCTCGAGGCGGTCGACCACGCCCGTCCCTGAGGGCAGGGGCGTCAGGGTGCGGTGACGAACCGGACCAGGTAGCCGGTGAGGCGCTTGCGTTCCGCCGCGCTGAGCGGCCCGAGCCGGTCGTCGAGCACGGTGCCGCTGAGCCGGCGCGCCTCGCCGGCGACGTCCGTCGCCGCGGGCAGCAGGTGCAGCACCTGGGTGCGCCGGTCGGTGGCGAGGCGCCTGCGCTCCACCAGGCCGCGGCGCTCGAGGTCGTCGACCATCTGCACGACGCTCGCCCCGCTGACGCCGAGGATGCGGGCGAGCTGGGCCTGCGGGATCGGTCCGGAGGCGTCGAGTGCCGTGAGGCAGCCGACGTGGCGGGGCTCGATGCCGATCGGCTCCAGGATCTCGGCGAACTCGCGGTGCAGCCGGAAGTGGACGCGGGTGATGAGGAACCCGAGGCTGTCGAGCAGGGGTGCCGGGGTGTCGGGGGCGAGCTCGGGCCCGGCGACCCGCACCAGCATCCGACTCAGGTCCTCGCGCTCCTCGAGCGTGAAGCCGGCGGTGATCGCGTCCTCGAGGTCCTCGATGTGTCGGCGCCAGCGCCGCGCCGCCGCCGCGCCCTCCGGCGTGCGGGCGAGGGCGTAGGAGCGCCGGTCGTTCGGGTTGCGCACCCGCGTCACCAGCCCCTGGTCGGACAGGCTGGCGGCGACCTTGACCATCGTGGTGCGGCTGATGCTGATCGACTCCGCGATCGCCTGCTGGCTCCGCTCCGCGCCACCTGCGAGGGCGAGCAGGGCGGCGTACGCGTGCACGTCGACGGTCGGCGGGAGCGCCTCGCTGAGCGCGACGTTGACCCGGGCGGCGGCGCGCCAGAAGAGATGGCCGGGGTGCTCGGCCAGGGCCGGGAGCAGCTCGCGACTGCCGGAGGCGTCGGGCATCCCCATGTGATCCATCTCCTGATCGTTAGGCACTTGACGATCTCACGAACAAGCGTATCGTACTGAGAGTAATCGTTAAGCAGATGATGATTTGCCCCCGAACGAATCAGCAGGTGAGGACATGACCCAGCACGTGACAGAGACCGAACCCGACAAGGGCCGCTGGTGGACGCTGGTCGCGGTGTGCACCGGCGTGTTCATGCTGCTCCTCGACGTGACGATCGTGAACGTCGCGCTCCCCGACATCCAGAGCCAGTTCGACGCCTCGCTGTCGGGCCTCCAGTGGGTCATCGACGCGTACGCGCTCAGCCTGGCGGCCCTGCTGCTCACCGCCGGCTCGCTCGCCGACATCTACGGGCGCCGCAAGGTGTTCGTGATCGGCACGGCGCTCTTCACGATCGGCTCGTTGCTGTGCGGCATCGCCCCGAGCATCGAGTTCCTGGCGATCGCGCGCGCCGGCCAGGGCATCGGCGGGGCCGCGATGTTCGCGACCTCGCTGGCGATCCTCGGCACGACGTACACGGGCAAGGACCGCGGCGTGGCGTTCGGCGCCTTCGGCGCGACGACCGGTGTGGCCGTGGCGATCGGCCCGGTGCTCGGCGGGATCCTGACCAGCGGCCTGTCGTGGCGCTGGATCTTCTTCGTGAACCTGCCGATCTGCCTGGTGGCGATGTTCATCTCGATGACCCGGGTCCAGGAGTCGCGGAACCCGTACGCCGGCCGCCCGGACTGGGTCGGGTTCGCGACCTTCAGCTCGGCGCTCGGCCTGCTCGTCTTCGGGCTCATCGAGGCGGGCAAGGACGGCTGGGGTGACACCACGGTCGTGACCAGCCTGGTCGTCTCCGGCGTGCTGCTGGCCGCCTTCGTGGTCAGCCAGCTGCTGCAGAAGGACCCGATGTTCGACCTGACGCTGCTGAAGAAGCCGACCTTCACCGCGGGTCTCCTGGCGGCGTTCGGCGTCTCGGCGTCGATCTTCTCGCTGCTCACCTACATCGTCATCTACCTCCAGAACGTCCTCGGCTACTCGGCCGTCGAGACCGGCGTCCGGCTGCTCTTCCTCTCCGCGGCGACCTTTGTCGCCTCGGCGGTCACCGGCCGGTTCATGGACCACGTGCCGACGAAGTGGCTGATCGGGCCGGGCTTCCTGGTGCTCGGCGTCGGCCTGCTGCTCGTCATCGGCATCGACCCCGGCTCGAGCTGGACGCACCTCGTCCCCGGCCTGATCGTCTCCGGCGTCGGCGTCGGCATGATCAACCCGCCGCTGGTCTCCACGGCCGTCGGCGTGGTCGCCCCGGCCCGGGCGGGCATGGCGTCCGGCGTGAACTCGACCTTCCGCCAGGTCGGCATCGCGACCGGCATCGCCGCGCTCGGCTCGATCTTCAGCCACCAGGTCGCGGCCGGCCTCCAGGACAAGCTGGCCGGCACGCCGGTCGCGGGTCAGTCCGACCAGATCGCCGACGCGGTCACCGGCGGGCAGGTCGCGCGGGTCATCGAGGCCGCACCCCCCGCCGTACGTCCGACCCTGGTCGACGCGGCGACGTCCAGCTTCGTGGATGCGCTCAACCACATCGGCCTGATCGCCGCGGTGACGGCGTTCGCCGTGGGTGCGCTCTGCCTGGTGCTGATCCGGCAGCGGGACTTCCACGTGCACGGTGCCCCGGCCCCGGTGGCCGAGGAGCCGCAGGAAGTGCCCACCTCGGCCTGAGTGGACCGCTATCGTCCGGCCATGAACCCGATGCGGTCGATGGCGGTCAAGCTCGGCGCCCAGCCCTGGCTGCCGCGCTACTCGCGCCTCATCGTCGGCACCGACAAGTTCCTCCAGCGGATCTCGTGGGGGCGGGTCACGATCATGATGGCGACCGGCCTCCACGAGCTGGTGCTCCAGGTGCCCGGCCGCAAGACCGGGATCCTGCGCTCGACGCCGCTGCTCACCGTCCCGCACGGCGAGGGGTGGTTGATCGTCGGCTCCAACTGGGGCGCGCAGGACCCGCCCGCCTGGGCGAGCAACCTGCGCGCTGCCGAGGAGCCGCTGGTGACCTACAAGGGGCGCACCATGGCCGTCGACGCCCGCGAGCTCTCCGGCCCGGAGCGCGACGAGAAGTGGGCGGTCGCCGTCGCCGGCTGGCCCAACTACGCCCGGTACGCCGAGCGCACCGAGCGCGAGCTGCCGCTCTTCTGGCTCACGCCCCGCTAGCGGTGAGTTTCGTCGGCCGGCCGACGAAACTCATGCTGGGACGACAAAACTTCGTCGTCCAGGCGGGAGAAACGTCGGCCGGCCGACAAAACTCCCTCAGCGAGGCACCCGCACCAGCAGCCGCCCGTGCACGCAGGTGAGGTGCAGCTCGCGGCCGGGGCCGATGGAGTCGCCGTCGAGCTGGCGCGGGGTGTCGGAGGCGGCCCGGATCACGACGGTGCGGCCGGTGGTCCGGTTGACCAGCTCGTCGGTGCGGGGCCGGCGGGCGAGCACCCGGTAGGCGAGCGGGATCCAGGACAGGAACTTGCGCGGGTGCAGCATCACGACGTCGAGCACGCCGTCGTCGATGGCGGCGTCGGGCAGCAGCGGCATGCCGGCCTGGAGGAAGCCGACGTTGCCGACCACGATCGTGCGGGCCCGGTGCTTGGTGAACTCGCCGCCGTCGACGGAGACCTCGACCCGCACGGCCGGGAACATCAGTGACTTCAGGGCGGACAGCACGTAGGCCAGCCAGCCGACCCGCTTCTTGATGTCCTCGTTGACGCCCTCCATGATCGCGGCGTCGAAGCCCATGCCGGCCATCACCATGAAGTGCGTGTCCTCGAAGCCGTCACCGGAGACCTCGACCAGGTCGATCGCCCGGTCCTGGCCGGTGAGGGCGACGTCGATCGCCGCGCGCAGGTAGAGCGGGATGTCGAGGTTGCGGGCCAGCAGGTTGCCGGTGCCGGCCGGGATGATCCCGACCGGGATGCCGGTGCCGGCGAGCTCGGCGCAGACCTCGCGGACCGTGCCGTCGCCACCGCAGACCAGCACCAGGTCGGCGCCGGCCACCGAGGCGGCGGCCGCCATCCCGGTGCCCGGGTCCTCGACGGTCGTGTAGTGCCACGACGGGGTCGACCAGCCGGTCTCGGCCGCCATCGCGCTCACGACCGCCTTGAACTGGTCGACGTCCTCGACCTTGATCGGGTTGAGCACCACGGCCAGCTGCCGCTCGGAGACGAACACCTCGGGCAGCGGCTCCACGCTGGCGGAGTGGCTGCGCGGGAGCGGGTTGTAGACGGCGATCCCGAGCAGCAGGACACCCAGGCCGAGCAGGACGCCGCCGACGACGTCGGAGGGGTAGTGGCGCCCGAGAAGGACCCGGTCCAGGCAGACCACGACGACCATCACGACCACGCCGGCGTACGCGAGCCGGCGCACGCTCTTGCGTCGCACCAGCATCGAGACCAGGACGACGATGATGCCGCCGAGAGCGGTCGCCGCGGACGCGTGCCCGGACGGGAAGGCGTTGCTGCTGAGCAGTGCGTCGGCGTTCTGCCACGACGGCCGGTCCCGGTCGACGACGAGCTTGAGCAGCGTGGTCAGCAGTGGCGTCACGATCATCACGCCCGCGGTGAAGAAGGCCGCGCGGTGGTAGCGGCGCAGCAGCAGCGCGACGAGCACCACGGTGTAGACCGTCATCGCGACCGTGCCGAACGCGATCTCGACGACCCGGAGCACGTCGTGCAGCCAGGAGACGTCGGTCGCCCAATCCCGCGACGACTGGCCTCGGTTGTCGATGTCGACCAGCCACTCGGCCTCGTCGACGACCGCGAGCGTCAGCAGCCCGAGCAGCACGAAGCAGAGCGCTGCCCAGCTCAGGACGATGGCGCGGGGGCGGTCGAGCACGCCCCGAAGTATGCCGTCCCCAGCCCAGGAGATCTCCCGCGCGCCCCCGGGCACCCGCCGGATAGCCTGACGACATGATCGACCCGCGCATCCTCCGAGACGACCCCGACCGCGTCCGTGCCGCCCAGGCCAAGCGTGGTCTCTCCGACGAGGTCGTGGACCGCGCGCTGGCCGCCGACACCGCGCGGCGGCAGGCGATCGTCGAGTTCGAGGCCAAGCGGGGCGAGCAGAAGCAGCTCGGCAAGCTGATCCCGCAGGCGCAGGGCGACGAGAAGCAGGCGCTGCTCGCCCAGACCAAGACGCTGGCCGCCGAGGTGAAGGCCGCGGAGGCAGCGCAGAACGCCGCCGAGGAGGCGTGGCAGTCGGCGGTGATGGCGATCCCGGCGCTGGCGGCCGACGAGGCGCCCGCGGGCGGCGAGGACGACTTCAGGCTGATCGAGCGGGTCGGGACGCCGGTCGAGTTCGACTTCGAGCCGCGCGACCACATCGAGCTCGGCAAGATCCTCGGCGCCATCGACATCGAGCGCGGCGCGAAGGTGTCGGGCTCGCGTTTCTACTTCCTCACCGGCGTCGGCGCGGAGCTCGAGTTCGCGCTGGTCAACCTCGCCAACGAGACGGCCCGCGAGCACGGCTTCACCCAGGTGATCGCGCCGTCGATGGTCAAGCCGCGGGCGATGGAGGGCACCGGCTTCCTCGGCCAGGCCGCCGACGACGTCTACCGGATCGAGGGTCAGGACATGTACCTCGTCGGGACCTCGGAGGTCCCGATGGCGGCCTACCACTCCGACGAGATCCTCGACGGCGGTGCGCTGCCACTCCGGTACGCCGCGTTCAGCCCCTGCTTCCGCAAGGAGGCCGGCTCGCACGGCAAGGACACCAAGGGCATCATCCGGGTGCACTGGTTCGACAAGGTCGAGATGTTCGTCTACACGACGCTCGAGGAGTCGTACGCCGAGCACCAGCGGCTGCTCGCCATCGAGAAGGCGTTCCTGGACAAGCTCGAGCTCGCCTACCAGGTCATCGACACCGCGGCCGGCGACCTCGGACTCTCGGCGACCCGGAAGTTCGACTGCGAGGCGTGGATCCCCACCCAGGGCAAGTACCGCGAGCTCACCTCGACCTCCAACTGCCTCGACTTCCAGGCCCGGCGCCTGGACATCCGGGGCCGCTTCGACGGGGGCATCGAGCCGGTCGCGACCCTCAACGGCACGCTCTGCGCCTCGACGCGCACGATCGTCGCGATCCTCGAGACGCACCAGCAGGCGGACGGGTCGGTGCGGGTGCCGAAGGCGCTGCAGAAGTGGCTCGGGCGCGAGGTCCTGGAGCCCATCGGTGGCTGAGTCCTGGCGGCCCGCCCTGGTCGCCCTCGACATCGACGGCACGATCCTCAAGTGGGTCGAGGGCGCCGGCATGACCCACGAGGAGGTCGCCCCGGCGGTCAAGGCCGCCGTACGCCGCGCGCTCGACGCCGGTGCGCACGTGGTCCTGGCCAGCGGCCGGTCGCCGCACGGCATGACTCGGGTCGCCGACCTGCTCGACCTGCACGACGAGGGCGCCGAGCGGCTGTGGATCGTGGCGTCCAACGGTGCTGTGGTCTTCCGCTACCCGCCGATCGAGGTCGTGCACGAGGAGAAGTTCGACGCCCGCCCTGCGGTCGAGGCGATCCTGGCCCGGCAGCCCACGGCCATCGTCGCCGTGGAGGAGCGCGGGGTGGGCTACCGGGTGAGCCGGGCGTTTCCCGAGGGGGAGCTCTCCGGCGACATGATCGTCACCGAGATCGAGGACCTGCTCGCCGCCGAGGTGAGCCGCGTGATCATCCGTGACCCCGAGGCGACGGCCGACGAGTTCGTCGCGCTCGCCGACGAGCTGGGCCTGCACGGCACCAACTACGTCGTCGGCTGGACGGCCTGGCTCGACCTCGCGCCCGTCGGTGTCTCCAAGGCGTCCGGGCTCGACCACGTCGCCCGGGCGCTCGGCATCGACGCCGCCGACGCCCTCGCTGTCGGCGACGGCCGCAACGACCTCGAGATGTTCGAGTGGGCCGGTCGTTCGGTCGCCATGGGCCAGGCCATCCAAGAGGTCATCGACGCGGCCGACGACGTCACCGGCAGCGTCTACGAGGACGGCCTGGCCACCGAGCTCGACCGGTGGTTCCGGTGACGCTGCCCCAGGTCGTCACCAGCGAGCGGCTCACCCTGCCGGTGTGGACCCCCGACGAGGCCGCGGACATCCGCGCCGGTCGTGGTCGGGACGGGTGGCACCGCGACTACCCGCGCCAGGACGACCGCGACGCGGCGACCATGTACCAGCCCGACGACCCCTGGGCGCCGCGCCACATCGTCCGGGGTACGACGGCGCTCGGCTCGATCGGGTTCTTCGGCCCGCCCGAGGACGCGCCCGACGGCGTGCCCGAGGTCGAGGTGGGCTACGGGCTCGTCGACGAGGCGCACGGCTACGGCTTCGCGACCGAGGCGCTGAAGGCGCTCCTCGCCGAGACGGACGCCGCCGGCGTACGCGTGCGGGCCAGCGTCGAGCCGAGCAACAAGGCCAGCATCCGGGTGCTCGCCAAGTGCGGCTTCACCGACCTCCGCGGCGCCAACGAGGACGGCGAGCTCGTGATGGCCCGCCCTCTGCCGGTGTGACGACGCCGAGGCTGGTCGCCACCGACCTCGACGGCACCCTGGTCCGCTCGGACGGCTCCATCTCGCCGTACACCGCCGGGGTGCTCGCCGCGGTCGAGGACCTGGGCGTCCCCGTCGTCTTCGTGACCGGCCGTCCGCTCCGGTGGACCGAGGTGGTCTTCGAGCACGTCGGCTCCCACGGCCTCGCGATCGTCTCGAACGGCGCGCTGGTCTGGGACGTCGCCCGGCACGAGCCGCGCACGGTCCGGACCATGGACGCCGCGACCGCGGTCGCGGTCTCGGAGGAGCTCCGGGCCGCGGTGCCCGGCACGGCGTTCGCAGTCGAGTCGCTCGACGGCATCGACCTGGAGCCCGGGTTCATGGAGCGGGCGAAGCTGCCGGCCGGCGTACGGCGGGCTCCGGTCGCCGAGCTGTTCGACCGGCCGGCCCTGAAGCTGCTGGCGCGGCACGAGGAGCTCGACCCGGAGGAGTTCTGGGCCCTGGCGGAGGACGTCGTGCAGGGCCGGCTGGTGATCACCTGGTCGTCGTCGACCGCGCTGCTGGAGATCAGCGCGCCCGAGGTGACGAAGGCGTCGACGCTGGCTCAGGTCGCCGCCGGCCTCGGCGTGGACGCGGCCGACGTGATCGCCTTCGGCGACATGCCCAACGACCTCCCGATGCTGACCTGGGCGGGCACGTCGTACGCGATGGCGGACGCGCACCCGAGCGTCGTGGCCGCCGCCGACCACCTGGCTCCCGGGCACGACGAGGACGGCGTGGCCCAGGTGCTGGCTGGTGTCTTCGACCTCGGGTCTGTTGAATAGCGCAGTGATCCGACGCCTCCTCGCCGTCCTGCTGCTCGCCCCCGCGGGCGTGGTGGCGCTGGCCGCGCCGTCGCAGGCGTGCCCGGCGAGCGCGCCGCTCACGCTCGAGCAGCGCACCATGGGCGCCGACGACGTCTTCACCGGCGTCATCTCCGACAAGTCGGTCGCGGGCAACACCGCCACCTTCACCGTCGACGTCGACCGGATCTACAAGGGCGAGGCGATCACGGACGCGCAGGCCGCGGTCACGACCGACATCCGCACCCGCGCCTGTGGCCTGCCGGACCTCGTCGTCGGCGACCCGTACGTCTTCTTCGCCACCGGCGGCGCCGACGGCGCGCTCACGATCGCCCAGGGTGGCGGCACCGCGCCCGCCAGCGACGTCTACATCGGCCGCGTCGAGAAGCTGCTCGGCGACGGCCGCCCTGCCGTGGCCCCGGAACCGGCCACCGCGACGTTCACGACGGTCGCCGACGCGCCCGCTGACATGCAGCGGCTGGCCGCCCCCGGCGCCGCCCTGGTCATCATCGGCGTGCTCGGCCTCGTGTTCGTGGCCTGGCGCGGCCGCCGTCGGGCGTAGCCCCCGACCCGCCGTCCCTCAGAGGTACATGCCGCCCGAGTCACCCGGGGCGGCGGTGCCGCCCTCGGGCGCCCCGGGGCCGGGCTGGCTGCCGGCACCGGGGGGCAGGCCGCGGCGCATCTGCTCGAACTGCGCGCGCGCCGCCATCTGCTGGGCGTAGATCGCGGTCTGGATGCCGTGGAAGAGGCCCTCGAGCCAGCCGACGAGCTGGGCCTGGGCGATCCGCAGCTCCGCGTCGGTGGGAACGGCGTCGTCGGTGAACGGCAGCGACAACCGCTCCAGCTCCTCGACGAGCTCGGGCGCGAGCCCGGTCTCGAGCTCCTTGATCGAGGCGGCGTGGATCTCCTTGAGCCGGATCCGGCTGGCCTCGTCGAGCGGCGCGGAGCGCACCTCCTCGAGCAGCTGGCGGATCATCCCGCCGATCCGCATCACCTTGGCCGGCTGCTCGACCAGGTCGGTGATCCCGTCCGAGTCGGCGTCGTCGGGCTCGGGCACGACCGACACCGCGGAGGCGGGTACGGCGACGGGCTGGCCGTCCGGGCCGATGACGACGACCTGCTGCTCGGGCTGCTCCTGCTCGGACTCGCTCATGGGTCCACCGTATCCGGGGCCCTCAGACGGTGAGCAGGATCTTCCCGCTGTGGTCGCCGGACTCCATGTAGGCGTGCGCGGCGCCCGCCTCGGCGAGCGGGAAGGACCGCCCGACGATCGGCTGCACGAGCCCCTCGGCGACCAGCGGCCAGACGTGCTGGACGACGGAGGCGCAGATGGCCGACTTCTCCTCGACGGGACGCCCGCGCAGGTTGGTCGCGATCACCGCGCCGCGCTTGCGCAGCAGCTTGTTGATGTCGAGCTCGGCCTTGGTGCCGCCCTGCATGCCGATGATCACGAGCCGGCCCTGGGTGCGCAGCGCGTCGATGTTGCGGTCGAGGTACTTCGCGCCCATGTTGTCGAGGATGACGTCGACGCCGCCGTCGGTCTGCTCGGCCACGACCTCGACGAAGTCCTGGTCGCGGTAGTTGATCGCGACGTCCGCCCCCAGCGCCGTGCACGCCGCGAGCTTGTCGGCGCTCCCCGCGGTGGTCACCACCCGCGAGCCGAGCTGGTGCGCGAGCTGGATCGCGAACGACCCGATCCCGCCGGCGCCGCCGTGCACGAGCAGCGTCTCCTGGGGCTGCAGCCCGGCGACCATGAACACGTTGGACCACACCGTCGCCGCGACCTCCGGGATCGCGGCCGCGGTGACCAGGTCGACGCCGTCGGGGACCGGCATCAGCTGCCCGGCCGGTACGGCGACGCGCTCGGCGTACCCGCCCCCGGCCAGCAGCGCGCACGCCTGGTCGCCCACGGACCAGCCGGTGACGTCGGGCCCGACCGCCGCGACGGTGCCGCTGCACTCCATCCCGATGACGTCGGACGCGCCCGGCGGCGGTGGGTAGAAGCCCTGCCGCTGGAGCAGGTCGGCGCGGTTCAGCCCGGCGGCCGCCACGTCGAGCAGCACCTCGCCGGGTCCGATCTCGGGGTCGGCGATCTCGGTGACGGTCAGGACCTCGGGGCCACCGGGCTCGGTGGCGATGACGGCGCGCATGCCGCCCAGCCTAGGGACCGGGCCTCACTCGTCCTCGTCGTCCCCGTCGTCCTCGTCGTCAACCGCCACGTCGCCGGTGTGGTCGACGGCGCGGTCGTCGGGGATCTCGTCGTTGATGTCGTCCGGGTCGGGCGCGCCCGCCGGGCGGTCCCAGCTCTCCGCGAGCCGCTGCGCCCGGGCGGCCAACGCCTCGACCTCGTCGGGGTCGGCGTCCTGGACACCCGCGGCGTACCCGAGGAGGTACGTCGTGATCGGGGCCGCCGGCCGTGCCACGTTGTGCGCGGCCACGCGCGCGAGGTCCAGCACCAGGCCTTCGTCGACCTCCGTGTCGAGGTCGAGGACGTCGCACAGCTCGTCGATCCAGTCGTGCAGGTTCACGGGGTCCACATTCGCCCGATCACGGCGCCTCTCGCAACCCCCGCAGGTCCGCCCAGCTGTCGACGTCGCGACCCTCGTCCCCGTCGGACGGCACCAGGGCGAGGTCGAGGTCGGCCAGCAGTACTCGCAGGGCCATGCCGTGCTGCGCCTCGTGGTCGGGTCGTACGCCGTCCAGGCGGTCGAGCGCGACGACGCCGGCGAGCTGACGACGGCCGTCGCCGTCGGTGAGGAACGCGCCGTCGTGGCCGACCGCGGCGTCGCGCAGCCGGCGGAAGGTCCAGGCGCTGACCCGGGGCATGTCGACGGCGAGGAGGCCGAGGGTCGTGGGGGTGCGGAGCAGGGCGTCGCGCCCCGTGAGCAGCGCGGCGACCGGGCCGCCGTACCGCGGGCTCTCGCGGACGAACGTCACCGGCCGCGTGGTCGGCACCGGGTCCCCGACGACGACCACCTCGTCCGCGTCGGTCAGTGCGTCGAGCGCGTGCTCGAGCAGGGTCCGGCCGTCGAGCTCGATCGAGGCCTTGTCCGAGCCACCGAGCCGCGAGGCACGACCTCCGGCCAGCACGATCACGGCGAAGGGCATGTGTGGCAGTCTCGCACCGTGGCCCAGCTCCGCGTCGCCCTCGTCCAGCACGCCTCCGGTCTCGAGCCGGAGGCCAACCGGGGCCTGCTCGACGACCTCGCGCCGCAGGACGCCGACCTGGTCGTCTTCCCCGAGGCCTTCGCCCGCGACTTCGGCGAGGCCGGCTCCGACGTGAGCGCGTACGCCGAGCCGCTGGACGGACCGTTCGCGACCGAGGTCGCCCGGGTGGCGGACGAGCGCGGCGCCACCGTCGTCGCGGGGATGTTCGAGCCGGGCGAGGAGCCGGACCGCCCCTTCAACACGCTGGTGGCGCGCGGCGCCGTGGAGGCGTCGTACCGCAAGATCCACCTCTACGACTCCTTCGGCTACCGCGAGTCCGACCGGCTCTCGGCGGGGCCGCTGGCGCCCGTCGTGTTCGACCTCGGGGGCTTCGGCGTCGGCCTGATGACCTGCTACGACCTGCGCTTCCCCGAGCTGGCGCGGGCCCTGGTGGACGCCGGCGCCGAGGTGCTGGTCATCCCGGCGGCCTGGGTCGCGGGCCCGCACAAGGTCGACCACTGGCGCACCCTGGTGCGTGCCCGGGCGATCGAGAACACCGCGTTCGTGGTGGCCGTCGGCCAGCCCGGCCCGCGCTACACCGGACACTCGCTCGTCGTCGACCCGCTCGGCGAGGTGCTCGCCGAGGGCGGCGACGGACCCGAGGTCCTCACCGCTGTGCTGGAGCACACGGTCCTGGAGCGGGCCCGCAGGACCAACCCCTCCCTGGCCAACCGGCGTCTGTAACCTTCCTCCCCGTGTCCAGGTCCGCCCCCCGTCGTCGCGCCGAGCCGGCGCCGCGGCGGCAGCGCCGGGCCGCCAAGCCGCCGAAGCCCCCCAAGGCACCGAAGGCGGCGAAGCCGCGCAAGGTCGCGCCGACACCGCCCGCGACCCCGGTCGAGACCCCGCCCGAGTCGCCGGCCGTCGTACCCGCCGCACCGCCCACCGAGGGCGCCGAGCGCCTGCTCAGCGGCCGGGAGCGGTTCGCCCGGTCGCGGTGGCCGTTCGTCCTCTGGTGCGTGGTCGTCCTGGCCGGGCTGGTGGCGCTGATCGGCTGCCTGCTCGAGGTCGGCCCCGGCTGGGCCTGCGGGGCGGGCGCGGTCACGGTGGCCACGGCGTACTCCTGGGCGCTCGCGGTCCGCACCGGTGGCCGCCCGCTCGTCGTCGGCGGGCTCGCCCTCGTGCTCGGCCTGGTCGCCGTCCTGAGCGACGACGACGCGCTGCGCACCGGCGCCGCGGTGCTCACCTGCGTGGTGTCGGCGGTCTTCGCCGTGATGGCGACCGTCCCGGCCGTCCGCTTCGTCTCGGCGGTGCGCGAGGTCGTCGTCGCCCTGGTCCTGGCGTCCGTCGGCGCCCTCGCGGTGGTCGGGTTCGAGCCCGTCGTCCAGGTCGCCCGCTTCGAGTACGTCACGCTCGGCCTGGCCCTGCTCGGCGTCTTCGCGCTGGTCTACCGCCTCGGTGCGGGCCTGCACGGCCTGGGCCGGCGCGGCATCGTCATCGTCCTCATCGGCACCGGGGTCCTCGCACTGACGCTCGCGTACGCCGAGCTGCTGCGGCGCTACGGCACCCCCGGCCTGGTCAGCAGCCTGCTCGACGTCGTCGTCTGGTCGCGCGACCACCTGGGCGCCTTCCCCCGACCCCTGGAGACCGTCCTCGGCATCCCTGCGCTCGCCTGGGGCGTGCACATGCGTGCCCGTCGCCGGCAGGCCTGGTGGGTGTGCGCGTTCGGCGTCGCCGCGACCACGCCGGTCGCCAACGCCCTGGTCAACCCGGCGGTCACGCTCACCGAGAGCGTCCTGGCGGTGACCTACGGCGCAGTCGTCGGGCTGGTCATCGGGTTCGTGGTGATCCGGCTCGACCTGGCCTTCACCGGGCCACGCGGACGTCGCGGTCGACGGGCCGAGGAGGCCACGGCGCTGCGTCCGGAGCCGCGGCGTACCCGCGCGCTCCTCTGAGCGGACCCTGCCGCAGGTCGAGGTCGGCCGCGAAGACCGGCACCTCGCCGTGCAGGTCCGTGATGGGCACCCCGAGCTCGCCGCTCAGGGTCACCTCGACGTCGGGCGCGGGGACGACCACGATGCCGACGGCGCCGACGTGGGCGACCACGACCTGGTCGGGGTGGTACGCCGGCGCCCGTTCGCCGATCTCTCCGGCGACGATGCTGGTGACCCCGCGGCTGCGGCACCGCTCGAGACGGCGGCCGGAGAAGCGCGGTCCGAGCACCTGGGTCGCCGGCGTGAGCCCGAGCCGGATCCCGGCGGTCCAGGGGTGCAGGACCGGCAGCCGGGTCGAGACGGGCGCGTCGTCGTGGCGGTGGTAGGTCTCCAGCCCGGCCTCGCGCATCTTGCGCCACCACGCCTGCTGGTGGCGTCCGGTGGTGACGCCGCACCCGACGTACACGTCGGCGTCGAGGCGCACCACGGCGTCGAGGTCCTCGCACACGTAGGGCTGCGGGAGGTCCGCGTCGCCGAGGGTGGCGATCGCGATGCGGATGCGGAGGGTGGTCATGCTCCCGAGGAGCCGGGCGCGTACGCCCTGATACCGGCGTACGGATCGGTAACGGCTAGGTTCGCAGCATGGCGCGTGAACAGGTGACCGAGATCGTCGCGGAGATGGTGGCCAACGTGCTGACGGTCGCGGTCTCGCCCGGCGACCCGGTGGTCGCCGGCGACACCGTGGTGCTGCTCGAGTCGATGAAGATGGAGATCCCGGTCCTGGTCGAGGCGCCGGGCACCGTGCGCGCCATCAAGGTCGCGCCGGGCGACGTCGTCCAGGAGGGCGACGTGCTCGTCGAGGTCGTCGCGGGCTGACTGTTCCTCGTCAGCTCACCGGGTCTCGGTACGCCGGTCGCGCCCTCGTTCCTCGGGCGCGCGGCTCCTCGACCTGGCTGCTGTTTCCCAGCCTTCGCAGGCTCAGGCTGGGGCAGCTCAGCGCAGAGGGGGCGGGATTCGAACCCGCGGTAGGTCTCCCTACGACCGCTTTCAAGGCGGTTCCGATCGGCCGCTCCGGCACCCCTCCTCGCGCACGGGCCGGAGCCCGCGCACGGCAGCAGTGTAGAGGCGGGGCGGCGACTACTCGGAGCCGCCGAGCTCCAGCTCGACCTCGTCGTAGGCGAGGTCGTGGAGCCGCTGCGCGTGGTGGCCGACGTCGACGAGCAGGCGCTGGACGTCGAGGTGCACCGCGTCGGGGTCCGGGTGCTCGAGGACCCGGGAGCCGAGCGATCCCACCCGGGCGAGGAGGGCGTTGCGCTCGCGCAGCATCCCGCCCTGGCGGGCCACGGTCCACCCGTCGGCCCCGTTGCCGGCCTCGGCGACCAGTGCGTCGCGGACGGTGGCCATCTGCTGGCGGACCCGCCAGCGCCACTGGCCGACGGAGACCCCCGGGGCGCCGTAGGCGTCCACGGCCAGGCTCAGGCTCTGCATCGCGGCCGGCAGCCCGGTGTCGGTGACGGTCATGGCAGCCTCCCGGTGGCCCGGAGGAGTGAGGGACTTCGAGTGTCGCCCCGGCATCCGGCTCACGACAACCCGCTGTGGGCCACCAATCCGGTGTCTTGTTCAATCAGTGCATGCCCGATGTGTCCGCCGAGGTCTCGCAGTACCGGTTCGCGCCGGCGGTCGCCGCCCGGATCGTCGGCGGGCTGCTGGTCGTGCTCGCCGTGCTGCTGGCCGTGCTGACCCTGGTCGTCGCGCTGGCGGGCCTGTCCGTCCTGGTGCTGCTGGTCGCCGCCGTGGTCGGGGTCGCCGCGGTCTTCGTCGCCGGACACCTGGTGACCCGGCGGATCCCGGTGGTGCGGATGGACGCCACGGGCTACCGGGTCCGGATGGTCCGCGGCGCGGGGGCGCACGAGGCCTCCTGGCCCGAGGTCCAGGAGGCGGTCACCGCGACGCCCCAGGGGCTGCCGGTCGTCGTCATCCGACTGACGGACGGCCGCACGAGCACCATCCCGGTCACCCTGCTCGACGTGGACCGCGAGCAGTTCGCGCGCGACCTCCAGGCACACCTCCGCAAGGGCCAGGGTCTGCGGCCGCTCACCTGACCCTGCCCGTGGTGGGCCCTGATTCGGCAGCCGCGACCGCGTGCTTGTAGCCTGTCCTGGCTGTCGGGAGGCGTCGCCTAGTCCGGTCTATGGCGCCCGCCTGCTAAGCGGGTTTGGGGCTACAACCCCATCGAGGGTTCAAATCCCTCCGCCTCCGCCAGTGATCCGGCCCCCTGCACGCTGCGCGTGTCGGGGGCCGGAGCCGATTTCAGGCGTATGGTTCAGTGCATTTCCCTGCAGATTGCAGGATGTTGCAATGCAGATTTCTGAGGCACGGTTTGGGTGAGAGAGCCCTCGTCCATCGCCCACACTTGTGTCACCGGGCCAACCGTGGGGTCCGACAAAGTCAGAGGTGAACGAAATGAAGCTTGCGCGCAAGGTCGCAGTCGTGGTCGCCACCGCGACTCTCAGCATTGGTCTGGTCGGCATCTCCGCTCCGGCGAACGCCGACATCAGCTGGAACTTCTCGGTCCGCCGCTGAGCGGCCTGAGGGTCGAGGCGGGAGCCGATCAAACCCCCCCACCGATCGGGCTCCGTGGCTCTCCCCCAGAGCCGCCTCACATGATTGAGGGCAGTTGGTCTCGACCAACTGCCCTCAATCAATTTCGGTCTCAGGCGTCGCGGTCGGGGTCCCTGCTGGCGGCGCCACCGGACGCGACGTCCAGCCGTCCGAGCGAGTAGCCGAGCTGGAAGCGGGTCTCCGCGTCGAACTCGTCCTTGAGGTCGGCGACGTAGCCGGCGTAGGTCCGCGGGCTCACGCCGAGCCGCTTGGCCGAGACCGGGTCGGAGTGGCCCTCGACCAGCATCCGCATGGTCATCGCCCGCTGCTCGTCGGCGATGTGCTTGACGACCGACGCCTCCTGGCTCGTGAACGGTCTAGCCCGTTCCCAGGAGCGCATGAACACGTCGACCAGGTAGGCGACGACCGTGGGCTCGCTGATCGCCAGCGCGACGGACAGCTCGTCCGGAGAGGGGATGATCGCGATCCGGCGGTCGACCACGATCATCCGGTTGAAGAACTCGTCCTGGGTCCGGACCTCGGCGCCCAGCGGCGTCACCGCGGCGACGTACTCTCGCGTCGGCGTGCTGCGGCGGGCGCTGTGCTGGTAGAGCGTGAGGATGCGGACGCCCCGCTCGAGGAGGCTCCGCTCGGTCCCCACGACGTCCTCGTCCACCCCGGCCCCGCGGCCGCTCTGTGGTTGCGCGGTGAGGATCTCTTCCTCGGCCTCGGGCGCCACGGACTGGATGAACGATCCGATGTCTCCGCCGCGCAGGTAGCGGAACGGGCCCTTCTCCGAGGCCTCGGGTGCCCTGCGCCACGCCTGGTTCACCACGCTGAGCGCCTCGCTCCAGCGCAGCGACTCCTGCAGGAGATGCGCGCCCTGCTGGCTCAGCGGTGCCACGACCCGGGTGTTGACCAACCCCGGGTCCTCGGCGACCCAGGACTCCTGGTCGGCGTCGAGGCGGACCAGGCCCAGGTCGACGAGCTGCTCGAAGGCTGCGTGGAGCTCACCCCCGGCGACGATCCGCGGATCGCCGGCGACGATGCCACCGGACGCGAGGATCTCTTCGTAGAGCTGCGTGCCCGCAGCCTCGAAGAGCGCGCGCCCTTCAGCGTCGGGTGTCCCCACATCCCCTCCTGGTCGTCCCCCTTGCCGTCCCCGTGGCCCGATGATCCCACAGCCGACCAAGCACGAGGGCCCCGTCCAGACGGACGGGGCCCTCGTGAGGGTGGTACGGCGGAGCGGCGGGTCAGCCGCGCAGTCAGCCGCCCAGGCGGGCGCGGAGACCGTCGAGCTCGGTCCAGAGCACGGCGGGCAGGTCGTCACCGAACTTCTCGAACCACTCCTGGATCTGCGGGATCTCGGCGGCCCACTCCTCGGGGTCGACGGCCAGCGCGGCCTCGAGGGCGGCGCGCGACATGTCGAGGCCCTCGGTGTCGAGCGAGTCCGGGGTCGGCACGTGCCCGATCGGCGTCTCGACCGCGGCGGCCTGACCCTCGATGCGCTCGACGACCCACTTGAGCACGCGGCTGTTCTCGCCGAAGCCGGGCCACAGGAACCCGCCCTCGTCGTCGCGGCGGAACCAGTTGACGTAGAAGATCTTCGGCAGCTTGGCGGCGTCGTTGTCCTTGCCGACGTTGATCCAGTGGCTGAAGTAGTCGCCGGCGTTGTAGCCGATGAACGGCAGCATCGCCATCGGGTCGCGGCGTACGACGCCCACCGCGCCGACCGCGGCGGCGGTGGTCTCGGAGGAGAGCGTGGCACCGAGGAAGGTGCCGTGCGTCCAGTCGCGAGCCTCGAAGACCAGCGGGACCGTGGTCTTGCGGCGACCACCGAAGAGGATCGCGTCGATCGGCACGCCCCGCGGGTCGTCGAACTCGGGCGCCAGGATGTCGCACTGCTTGATCGGGGTGCAGTAGCGGCTGTTGGGGTGGCTGGAGTCGAAGTCCGACTCCGGGGTCCACTCCTCGCCCTTCCAGGACGTCGCCTTGGCGGGCGGGTTCTCGAGACCCTCCCACCAGATGTCGCCGTCCTCGGTGAGCGCGACGTTCGTGAAGACGGAGTTGCCCTTGTTGATGGTGGCCATCGCGTGCGGGTTGGTGTGCTCGTTGGTGCCGGGGGCGACGCCGAAGAAGCCGTACTCCGGGTTCACCGCCCACAGGCGGCCGTCCGCGCCGATCCGCATCCACGCGATGTCGTCGCCGATCGACTCGACCTTCCAGCCCGGGATGGTCGGCTTGAGCATCGCCAGGTTGGTCTTGCCGCAGGCGCTCGGGAAGGCCGCGGCGACGTACTTCACGACGCCCTGCGGCGAGGTGAGCTTGAGGATCAGCATGTGCTCGGCGAGCCAGCCCTCGTCGCGGGCCATCACCGACGCGATGCGCAGCGCGTAGCACTTCTTGCCGAGCAGCGCGTTGCCGCCGTACCCGGAGCCGAAGGACCAGATCGCGCGCTCCTCGGGGAACTGCACGATGTACTTCGTGTCGTTGCAGGGCCACGCGACGTCGGCCTCGCCGGGCTCGAGCGGGTGCCCGACCGAGTGGATGGCGGGGACGAACTCGGCGTCCAGCTCGGTCATCCGCTCGAGGACGTGGCTGCCCATCCGCGCCATCACGCGCATCGAGGCGGTGACGTACGCCGAGTCCGTGAGCTCGATGCCGAACATCGGCTTCTCGGCGTCGAGGTGGCCCATCACGAACGGGATGACGTACATGGTGCGGCCGCGCATGCAGCCGGCGTACAGCCCGCGCATGAGGTCCTTCATCTCGTCCGGCGCCATCCAGTTGTTCGTGGGGCCGGCGTCGTGCGGGTCGACCGAGCAGATGTAGGTGCGGTCCTCCACGCGGGCGACGTCGATCGGGTCGGACGCGGCGTAGAACGAGTTGGGCTTGATGGCCGGGTTCAGCTGGGTGAACGTCCCGGTCGCCATCAGCGTCTGGGTGAGCTCGGTCCACTCCTCGTCGGAGCCGGTGCACCACTGGATCCGGTCGGGCCGGGTCAGCTCGGCGACCTCGTTGACGAAGTCGACGATGCCCTGGTGGGTGGTGGGGTGGGTGATAGGAGCCTGGGTGGCGGTCATGCTGCGTCCCTCTCGCGATTCGCGGACCGCCCGGTGGAGGTGGCGGCGCCGGCCGTCGAGCGCATCGACGGTGTGTCGTGGAGTAGTGGTGGATCGCTCGGCGTCGTTGTCGGCGAGTGGCGGTGCATCCCGGGGCCGGGGACCTCTCCGGCTCCAAGATGGGGCGACAGTACCGGGCAGTCTGGCGCGCACACATTGGATCGATCAATGCTCCGTGGGAAGCGTCACATCCCTTGTTTTGAGCGGGTCTGAGTCATTCGAATGCGTCCACGAGGGACCACGCTTCGGCCTTTTCGAGACCTAAGCGGACGATCCGCCCGGGGCTGATCTCCGGCGGCGTCGCGACCATGACGACGGTGTCGCCGACCGTCACCAGCACGACCCCGCCGAGACCCGCTGCCTCCTCGCGCACCTGCCGCATGACGACGCGGGAGCCCGTCGTGAACCGGACCGTCGTCTGCCACGAGGTGTGGTCGGCGGACGGCGCGGTGCCCACCTCGTCGACGACGGCCGCCCGTGGCGCCCCCAAGGGTCGGTAGCTCTCCGCGTCCCTCATCTCGCGCAGCGCCGGCCGGAGCTCCACGCGCAGCGGCCCGGCCACCTGCGGTGGGTCGGGGAACGCCTCGACACTGGGCGACGGCGTCTGCGGCGCCTGGTCGCCCTGGCAGCCGACGAGCGTCAGCATCGTCAGCGCTGCGAGTGTGGTCAGCAGCGCTCGCCCCTGATTTCGGGTACCTCGGTGCATTCGGCTATCCTCGTCCAGTCGCTCGCACGAGTGGTGACGGGCGCCTGTAGCTCAACGGATAGAGCATCTGACTACGGATCAGAAGGTTTGGGGTTCGAATCCCTACAGGCGCGCAGGACATGGAGCCGCCGGTCAGGCATCTGACCGGCGGCTTCGTCGATTTTCGCCGCCCAGACGACCTATGGCGCGCGTCGGCTGCCGGTGCTCTGGTGGTCAGGTGCCCGACACCGCCTCGCCGGCGAAGAAGCCTGCGGCCGTGCGCGCCGAGGTCAAGCGCCTGCGGACCGCGGCGAGCAAGGTCGTGCCACGACGTACGCCGGACAACCTGCTCGTCGGGTCGTGGAACATCCGCGCCCTCGCCGGGCTGACCGACTCCTGGGACGCCCCGGACACCGCGTCGCCGAAGCGGGACCGGCGAGCGGCCGCGCTGATCGCGGCCGTCATCTCGAGGTTCGACGTCGTCGCGGTCCAGGAGGTGCGTCGCGACACCAGCGGCCTGCGCGCCGTGCTCGCCGAGCTCGGCTCCGACTGGGAGTTCATCTGCAGTGACGTGACGGAGGGCGACGGCGGGAACGGCGAGCGGCTCACCTTCCTCTTCGACACCAACCGGGTCGCCTCGTCCGGGCTGGTCGGGGAGGTGGTGCTCCCGCCGAAGGCGGGGCGGGCCGTCCGGCAGTTCGCACGGACGCCGTACGCCGCGTCGTTCATGCGCAACGGCGTGGAGGTCATCCTCACGACCGTGCACGTCGTCTGGGACGGCGCACCCGCCCGGCGGATCCCGGAGGTCACCGCGTTCGCGAACTGGATGCGCGACTGGGCGGACCGGCCGCGCGACTGGAGCTCGAACCTGCTGGTCCTGGGCGACTTCAACCTCGAGGGCCCCGGCACACCGATGTACCGGGCGTTCGTCTCCACCGGCCTCTTCCCGCCGGGCCAGCTGTCGACGCTGCCCCGCACGATCTTCGACAGTCCTACGAAGCCGCACCACTACGACCAGATCGCGTGGTTCTCCACGGTCGACGACGCCGGGACCGTCACCAGCCTGCTGCACGGGCTCGAGTTCACCGGCCGGGCCGGCAACTTCGACTTCGTGCCGCACGTCTACCCGAGCACGCCCAAGACGGCGCTGTCGTGGCGGGTCAGCGACCACTACCCGCTCTGGGTCGAGTTCGCGCTGACCGGCTGAGGGTCATCCCGCTGCGTCCGCGGCGAGCGCGAGGACCATCGCCATCGCGACGGCCCCGGGGTCGAGCACGCCGCGCGAGGCCTCGCCGACGTAGCTGGCCCGACCCCGCCGGGCGATGATCTCGGCCGTCGACCGGGCACCCTCGTCGGCCGCCTCCGCGGCGTCGCGCAGGCTGCCGCCGGAGGACGTCAGCGCATCGACCGCCGGAGCGAGGGCGTCGACCATCGTCTTGTGGCCGACCTCGGCCTTCCCGTAGCGCTGCACGGTCGCCAGGCCGGCGGCCAGCCCCTGGCCGAGCTCGGCGACGGTGGGTTCGTCGCCGTCCGCGCACCGGGCCAGCTCGCGGAAGAACATCCCGAACAGCGGGCCGCTGGTGCCTCCCGTGCCGAGGAAGCCGCGGGACACGCACGTCAGCCAGGCGGCGTACGTCGTGGGGTCGGCGGCGGCGACCTCCTGCGAGACCCGGCCGAACGCCGAGGTGAGGTTGCGGCCGAAGTCGCCGTCGCCAGCCAGCCGGTCGAGCTCGCCGAGGCGGTCGGCCTCCGCGACGAAGGCGGTGATCATGGCCCTGGTCCAGCGCTCGCCGAAGCCGGGGTCGAGTGCGGTGTCGCGTGCGTTCATCGGGGCCTCACCAGGTCAGGGCGGGAGTGCGGACGGGTGCGTCCCACAGCCGCAGCAGCTCGTCGTCGGAGGGCAGGAGGGTGACGGAGACGCCGTGCATGTCGAGCGAGGTGACGTAGCTGCCGACCAGGAACCGGTCGACGCCCACGCCCCGACCGGTCACGCCGCGGTGCACCGCCCGGGCAGCCGCGCGCAGCTCGAGGGGGTAGGTCGAGCCCAGGCCGTTCACGATCGCGATGACGCCGCTGCCGCGGGCCGGTCGCAGTGCCTCCAGCAGCGGGTCGACCAGCCGGGCGACGAGCTCGTCGGCGGGCCCGAACGGCACCCGCGAGCGTCCGCGCTCGCCGTGGATCCCGACGCCGAGCTCGACCTCGTCGGCCTCGAGGTCGAAGGCCGGCCGGCTGTCCCCGGGGTGGGTGCCCGCCTCGATCGCGAACGCCATGCTGCGGGCCCGGCCGGCGACCCGCCGGCCGAGCTCGGCGAGGGTGCCGAGGTCGGCGCCCTCCTCGGCGGCCGCGCCGCAGATCTTCTCGACGGCGACCACCGCCGCCGTACCCCGCCGACCGGGAGCGTCGGGATCGTCGTCGTCGGCCTCGGTCGCGAGGTCGTCGTCGACGAGGACCACCTCGGTCGCGATGTCGTCGTCCTCGTCGGCCAGCTCGCGCGCGACGGTGAAGTTGATGACGTCGCCGGTGTAGTTCTTGACGATGTGCAGGACCCCGCGTCCGGCGTCGGCCGCACGCGTCGCGTCGTACAGCTGGAGCGCCGTCGGGCTCGCGAAGACCGCGCCCGGGACCGCGACGTCGAGCATGCCGTGCCCCACGAACCCCGCGTGCAGCGGCTCGTGGCCCGAACCGCCGCCCGAGACCAGCCCGACCTTGTCGCGTGCCGGGGTCGCCCGGGCGACGAAGCCGTGCTCCGCGTCGTACCGGACCAGGGTCGGATGTGCGAGCGCGAGGCCCTCCAGGGCCTCGACGACCAGGTCGTCGGGGTCGTTCACGAGGCTTCGTCGCATGAGGGCATTGTGGCGCGCGGCCGACGTGGCCGCGAGCACCCGCGCGTCAGCCGACCAGGGCCTCCGGAGGTACGACGAACGCGCCGTTGACCAGGTCGGACCCGTGCTCGGCCAGCTCCGGGAAGCGCATCCCCGGCAGCAGCGTGACGTCGAAGATCTCCTCGACGACGTCCTCGAAGCGCAGGTAGGCCACCGTCTCGCCCGTCTCGATGTTGACCACCCAGATGCCGCACTGGCGGTCCTCGAGCCGCGCTGTCAGCGGCAGGCCGCCGAAGGTCGTGGCCTCCCGGACCTCGGACAGGCCGACGAAGGCGAGCGGACCCGCGAACGCGAGGCCGCGGGTGAAGCCGGGCAGCTCAGCGACGGTCTCGACGGTCCCCGCCTCCAGGTCGACCCTGGCGAGGGATCCCTGGCCGGACTCGAGCACCCACAGCTGGTCGCGGTGCCACCTCGGCGAGTGCGGCATCGACAGGCCCGACACCACGACCTCTCCGCTGTCGACGTCGATGATGACGCCGCCGTCGGCCTTGTGGTCGCGCCAGCCCTGGGGCTCGTCGGAGACCCCGAGCGCGGTGACGTACCGCACCCGGTCGTCGACCACGGCCATCCCGTTGAGGTGGCACCTGTCCTCGGCCGCGATCGCACTGACGAACGGCGGCTTCCACCGCGGGACGAAGCTGTGCTGCCCGTCGAGCGTGGCCAGGCAGGAGAACCGGGTGGCGACCATCCAGAGCTCGTCCCCGGCCCACGCGACGTCGTGGACCCGGATGTCTCCGGTGTAGCTGACCGACCTCGGCACGAAGCACGCGTCGTGGCGGTCCGGCGGCGTCAGCTGGGAGGTGAGCTGCGGCAGGTTCTGGTACTCCCACATCTGCGAGTGGGTGCCGACGGCGAGGCGACCGTCCTGGTAGGCGATGCCCATCGGGCTCTCGTGCGGTCGGAAGTGGGTGTTCAGCCCGTTGCCGAGCGCGCGGACCGCCACCAGCTTGCCGGTCTGGTAGGTGCTGGCCAGCAGCGTCGCCCCGAGCCCGGTCAGGATCTCGGGCAGGTTGCCCGCACTGACGCTGCGGTACGGCGAGGTCGGGTCCGGCGCGCCGTCCTCGATCCGCGAGCGCAGCGTGACCGGACGGGCCAGCAGCTCCCGACCGCGACGGGCGACGCCCGCCGTCGCCGGCAGCACCCGCTCCAGCTGGTCCGCGTGCTGGCGCCACTTCTCCGGCTTCGGCGCGGTGAGCGTGTAGCGGGACAGCGGCAGCTCCTGGTCGAGCGCCTCGTCCCACTCGATGTCGAGGAAGCCGCACAGGCGCTCGACCTGGCCCTGCGGGTCCGCCACCAGGTCGTGGTAGCCCACGACGCCCCATCGCTCGGGGCTCAGGCGCTCGAGGTCCGCGATCAGGATCTCCGACGTCATCCGCCACTGCTCGGCGACGACCTCGGCGAGCTCCCGGTCCGCCAGCTTGCGCCACTCGGGCGTGAGGAGCATCGACCAGGGGCGGCCGGTCCAGCCGGGCAGGCCCGGGTAGGTGACGAACCGCCCCGACTCCCAGGCGGCGATCATGCTGCTGAGGCTCTCCCGAGGGTCCCGCTGGACGTAGACGAACCGGGCGTCGGGGTAGGCCGCGTCGAGGAAGGGCACGCGCAGCGAGTTCTTCGGCGTCTTCTCGAGCAGCCGCAGTCCGTGCGCGTCGTCGGCCGGACGGTGGCCGTCGCGGTCGCGCAGGCCGGCGAGGAAGTTGCCCTCCAGGGCCTCGAGCACGTCGGGTCGGGCATCGCTGGCGCCCAGTCGGTTGCTGTCCCAGCCGCGTGCCCCGGGGTGGAGCGGGGCGATGCTCTCGATGGCCCGGTGGCTCTCGTCCCCGATCGTCCAGACGCTGGGCGAGCGCGAGAGCGTCTCGAAGAGCAGGGTCGTCCCCGACCGCGGTGGCGCGACGATGAAGATCGGCCGGTCGAAGCGCGACGTGTGTCGCGCCGGCCTCGGAGCAGCCGCCGGCTCGAGGCGTGGCCGGGTCGTCGCCGGGGCGGCCTGCGGCCTCACGGCCTCGCGCGCGAGGAGCTGCTCGTCGAGCGCGGACTCGATGATCAGCTGGTGCGCGATGCCGACCGGGTCGGTGCCGTTGGGCAGCACGAGCCGGCCGCGCACGGCCTCGATGCCGCGCTCGTACGCCGCGAGCAGGGAGCGCCAGGTCGACAACCCCTCGGGGCCGCCGCCGTACCTCGCCCAGACCGCCCGCCACTGCCGGACCATCGCGTCGGTCGAGCCACGGAAGTGCCGCACGTCGGCATCCGTGCCACCCGGGCGGGGAGCCAGCCCGTCGTACACGACCTCCCGGACCAGGGTCTCCAGCTCCCACGGAGTCATGACCGGCGGGAAGTTGTGCTGCTCGATCTCGACCCGCGCCACCTCGCCCGGTCGGTGCGGCACGAGCTGCGGGGTGAACGGGGCCGCCGTCGGGTCCGGTGCGAACGGTCGCGTGCCCCGGGACACGAGGTCCCAGAACTGGGCCGAGCCGACGGTGTCGGCGACGAGGTGGATGCGCCGGTCGCCGGTCGGGTTCAGGACGTTGTGCCGCCGCCAGGCGTCGAAGATCCAGGACTGTCCGGGCGGCATGTGCACCGACTGCTCGCCGCACTGGAACGTGATCGAGTCGCTGGTCACGATCGGGACGTGGATCCGGACGCGCTCGGCCCAGTAGTAGTTGGTGTCGACGTGGAGGGTCGCCTCGGAGTTGCCGTCGAGCCTCATCAGCCGGGCGCGGCCGATGACGGTGCCGAAGCTGGCCAGCACCTGCTGGAGGTACTCACAGCCCTCCAGGTTCGGGGTCGGCGCCATCGGGCCCCGCGTCGTGTCGTTCATCGGGTCGCCGCCGGCGGCGATCAGCGGGAGCGCCGAGTTGCCCGGGTGGCCCTGGGGGTGCGGGCGCCAGCTCGACTCCGGCACGGCGAGCACCTCCTGGCGGAGGCGCTCGACGTCGAAGTCGAGGGGCAGGCGGATGAACTCGGTGTCCAGCTTCACGGGAGGAAGCAAATCAGCCGATCCGAACCGTCCGGACCGCTTTGTGAATTTCTCCGGCATTTTCCTCCACAGCCGTAGAAGCCCTGCCAGAGTGCATCCGACCTGAGAGACACGTACGGGGGAGGTACGCGTGACCAGCAGGGCCATGAAGCGGGCCAACGAGCGCAAGGCGGCCAAGGAGGAGCGTCGCCGTCAGGTGCGTTCGCGCAGCCTTGCCGTCGGGGCGGTCGCCATCGGCGCCACCGTCATCTACGTCCCCCCGGCCGAGGCCGCGACGATCCAGGTGACGAACACCAACGACACCGGGTCCGGCAGCCTCCGGGCCGCGCTCGCCCAGGCGGACACGACGTCCGGTCACGACCTCATCACCTTCTCGCCGAGCGTGACCGGCACCATCGGGCTCACCTCCGGCCAGCTCGAGGCGGAGCCCGACGTCACGATCCAGGGCCCGGGATCGTCCGAGCTCACGATCGACGCCGGCGGCCACAGCCGGGTCTTCGACTTCACCGCCTACACGGGCAGCGACGGGTCCGTGATGATCTCCGGCCTGACGCTCACCGGCGGCAACGGCAAGGCCTCGACGGCGTACTACAGCTCGCGCCGCGGTGGAGCCGTCTACATCAACCGTGCCGACGTCGCGCTCGACGACCTCGTGGTCACCGACAGCAGCACCAGCCGCGCTGGCGGCGGCGTCTTCATCCGGCGCGCGGGTGACGTCATCATCAGCGACTCGTCGTTCACGGGCAACGAATCGACCGACAACGGCGGCGGCGGACTCGTCGTGTCGCGCTCGGAGAGCGTCAGCGTCTCGGACTCGATCGTGTCCGGCAACCAGGCCCACGCGGCGGGTGGCGGCGTCCTCTTCTACGGCATGTACTCGAGCGACAGCGTCGAGGTCACCGGCTCGCTGATCTCCGGCAACTCGACCGAGGGTGACGGTGGCGGTCTGGCCATCGGCGGTGCGTACTACGACGTCCGCTTCCCGACGTCGGTGACCAACACGACGATCGTCGGCAACCACGCCGACGGTGTGGGCGGCGGCGTCTTCGTCGACGACCAGTCCGGTCCGGTGTCCCAGACGTTCACGAGCACGACCATCGTGGAGAACACCTCGCCGACGCTCGGCGGCCTGGCGGCTGGCTCGGGCACGAAGCTGCTGCGGAACTCGATCGTGGCCGACAACACGAAGCGCGACCTGCGGCTGGTGTCGTCGGGTGACCCGTTCAGCCTGGACTTCAGCCTGGTGGAGAACGCCGGGTCGACCCCGATCACGAACGTGACGGCGGGCTCCAACATCGTGGGCACCGACCCGCAGCTGGGCGCGTTGGCCGACAACGGTGGTCCGACGATGACGGTGGCGCCGACCGCTGGCAGCCCCGTGGTGGACCAGGGCAAGTCGTTCGGGCTGGCCACCGACCAGCGCGGTCAGGCGCGCCCGTTCGACCGCGTCGCCGGGACGACGCCGGGTGACGGTGCCGACATGGGAGCGGTGGAGCTGAAGGCCGGCGAGTCGCCCGCGGCCAACCCGACCCCGGCGCCTGCGCCGGTGCCGGATCCCGCCCCGCTCGTGACGAACACCGACGACGCGGGAGAGGGCAGCCTGCGCGCGGCCGTCGCGACGGCTGCGGACCTGCCGGGACCGGACACCGTGACGTTCGCCCCCAGCGTGACCGGCACGATCCACCTCACCAGTGGCCCCATCGCCAGCCTCGACACCGGCAAGGTCACCATCCAGGGGCCGGGCGCCGACGAGCTCACCATCGATGCCGACGGGACCAGCGGGATCTTCGAGTTCGGCGGCTACTACTCCAACACGGCCGGCACCGTGGTGGTCTCGGGCCTGACGCTGACGGGCGGCCACGCCACCCGGACCCGCTTCTACGACGGTGAGGCACACACTTACAACGCGCCCGGTGGAGCGCTGTCGGTCCGTGCGTCCTCGCTGACGCTGTCCGACATGGTCATCACCGACAACGAGGGATCGACCGGCGGTGGGGTCGCGGTACGCCGCGGCGACGTGACGGTCACCGACTCCGAGATCACGGGCAACCACGCCACCTTCGTCGGCGGGGGCGTGTCGGCCAGCGGCCGCGCCGTCACGGTCACGGGCTCGACGCTCGCCGACAACGACGCTGGACGCTACGGCGGCGGCATCGACGTCAGCAGCGCGAGCACGTTCACGATGGACGAGTCGTCGGTCACCGGCAACACGTCCGACGACGGTGCCGGGGGCGTCCGCCTCGGGCGCCTGAGCTCGTCCTACTACGCCGACAGCCCTGCCGCCGCGCACATCACCGACTCGCAGATCACCGGCAACTCGACCGAGGGCGACGGTGGCGGCCTGGCCCTCGTCCGGAGCTTCTACAGCAGCTCGCCCATCTCGTTCTCGACGTCGGTCGAGAACACGACGATCGCGGAGAACCACGCCGACGGACGAGGCGGCGGCGTCTTCGTCGCGGACCAGACCGGCTCCCACACCGCCCAGACGTTCACGAGCACGACGATCGCGGACAACACGTCGCCGACGCTGGGCGGCCTGGCCGCCGGCTCGGGCTCGAAGGTGCTGCGGAACTCGATCGTCGCCGACAACACGAAGCGCGACGTACGCCTGATCTCCTCGGACGACCCGTTCAGCCTGGACTTCAGCCTCGTCGAGAACGCCGGGACGACCCCGCTCACGAACGTGACCGCGGGCTCCAACCTGGTCGGCACGGACCCGCAGCTGGGCGCGCTCGCGAACAACGGAGGCGCGACGAAGACCGTGGCGCCGACGGCCGGCAGCCCGGTCGTCGACCAGGGCAAGTCGTTCGGGCTGGCCACCGACCAGCGCGGTCAGGCGCGCCCGTTCGACCGGGTCGCCGGTGCGACGCCGGGCGACGGCGCGGACATGGGTGCGGTCGAGCTGAAGGCCGCTGAGTCGCCCGCGGCGAACCCGACTCCCCAGCCGCCGCCGGAGTCCGACCCGACCCCCGTGGTGACCAACACCAACGACGCGGGCGACGGCAGCCTGCGTGCCGCCGTGGCCCTCGCCGCGGAGCTGCCCGGTCCCGACACGGTGACCTTCGCGCCCAGCGTGACCGGCACCATCCACCTGACGTCGGGTGCGATCAGCACGCTCGACAAGGGGCGGCTCACGATCCAGGGCCCCGGTGCCGACGAGCTCACGATCGATGCCGGCGGCGACAGCCGGGTCTTCGAGTTCGGCGGCTACTACTCCGGCACGGCGGGCACCGTCGTGGTCTCGGGGCTCACCCTGACCGACGGCCACGCATCCCGGACGTTCCTGTACGACGGGGAGACCCACACCACCGAGGCCGTGGGCGGCGCCGTCCTGGACCGGTCGAGGTCGTTGACCCTGTCGGAGACGGTCATCACCGACAGCCACGGGTCGCGCGGCGGGGCCGTCGTCGTCCGGGCCGGCGACCTCGCGGTCACCGACTCCGAGCTCACCGGCAACCACGCGACCTCGGGCGGCGGCGCGGTCTCGGTGACCAACGGCGACGACGTCACCATCACCGGGTCCACGATCTCCGGGAACGAGTCCGGTTGGCTCGGCGGCGGCGTCGACATCAGCCGCGCCGACTCGTTCCTGATGGACGAGTCGACGATCAGCGGCAACACGGCCGACGACGGTGGCGGCGGGCTCCGGCTCGGCTACCTCAACCAGTCCTACTACGACGACGACCCGGCCGGCGCGACGATCACCGACTCGCAGATCTCCGGCAACTCCACCGACGGTGTCGCCGGTGGCCTGGGCATCTTCGACGGTCTGTACGGCGGCACGACCGTGCGCTTCGAGACCGTGGTCGAGAACACGACGATCGCCGACAACGACGCGGGCACCAAGGGTGGCGGTGTCTACGTGGGCAACCAGAGCAGCACCGACGCGGAGCAGACCTTCACGAGCACGACGATCGCGCACAACACGGCACCGTCGACGGGCGGTCTGGCGGCAGGCTCGGGGACCAAGCTGCTGCAGAGCTCGATCGTCGCCGACAACACCAACGGGGACCTCGGGCTGGACGGCTCGAGCGACCCGTTCAGCCTGGACTTCAGCCTGGTGGAGAGCGCCGGCTCGACGCCGGTCACGCACGTCACCCTCGGCTCCAACATCCTCGGCACCGACCCGCAGCTGGGTGCCCTGGCCGACAACGGTGGCCCGACGAGGACGATGGCCCCGGCCGGGACCAGTCCGGTCATCGACGCCGGCAAGGCCTTCGGGACCACGGTCGACCAGCGCGGCCAGCATCGACCGGTCGACGTCGCCGGCGTGCCGAACGCCGCCGACGCCTCCGACATGGGCTCCGTCGAGGTCCAGAGCGGCGTCGCCGTCGCCACGGTGCCCGGCGCGCCGACCATCGGCACCGCGACCGCGGGAAGCGGCCAGGTCACGCTCAGCTGGACGGCACCGGCCTCGAACGGCGGCTCGGACATCACCGGCTACCAGGTCCAGGTGAAGCTGGCGAGCGCGGGCTCGGGGGCGTGGACGACCGCGAAGACGGTGACCGCGCCCGCCACGAGCACCGTCGTCACCGGGCTGAACAACGGTACGGCGTACTCGCTGCGGGTGATCGCGACCAACGCGGTCGGCGACAGCACGCCGTCGGGGAGCGTCAACGCGACCCCGGTGTCCGGCCTGAACACCCCGAGCGCACCGACCATCGTCAGCGCCATCCCCGGCAACGCGCAGGCGACGGTGACGTGGTCCGCGCCCACGTCGACCGGCGGCTCGCCGATCACCGGCTACCAGGTCCAGGTGAAGCCGGCGAGCTCCGGGGCAGGGGCGTGGAGCACCGGGGTGTCCGCCGCGTCGTCCGTCACCAGCGCCGTGCTGGCCGGGCTGACCAACGGGACGTCCTACACGGTGCGGGTCATCGCGACGAACGCCGTCGGCGACAGCCTGCCGTCGTCCGTCCTCACGGTCACCCCGGTGGCGCCGTCGACGCCGGCAGCGACCGCTCCGGGAGCGCCGACCATCGGGACGGCCACGCCCGGCAACGGTGCCGCGACCCTGACGTGGAGTGCGCCCGCCATCGACGGTGGCTCGGCCGTCACGGGCTACACGGTCCAGTACCAGGCCTCCGGGGCGAGTGCGTGGACGACCGGTCCCACCGTCGCCGGCACGGTGCTGTCCGCGGTGGTCTCCGGCCTCACCAACGGTACGACGTACTCGCTCCGGGTGGTCGCGACCAATGCGGTCGGCACCGGCGACCCGTCCGGCGTCGTCACCGTCAAGCCGGTGGCACCGAAGCTCCCGCCGATCGGCAAGCCCAAGATCAAGGGAGCCGCCAAGGCCGGCAAGAAGATCACGGCCTCGGTCGTGCTCCCGGCTGCCGCGAAGGGCGCGAAGCTCACCTACGCCTGGACCTACACGCCGAAGAAGAAGGGCGCGAAGAAGCCCAAGGCGAAGGTCGTCGGCAAGGCGGCGTCGCTCACGCTCGGCAAGACCTGGAAGGGCGGGACGGTGACCGTCACGGTCACGGTCACCAAGCCCGGGATGCCCCCCGTGAAGGTCGCGACGATGGTCAAGATCAAGTAGCCGCGAGCCCCTCGACTTAGGACCTCCGAAGACGAAAGCCCAGTGTGTACTGGGATGTGAGCCACTAAACGCCGTACCGATGGCCGTAGCCGTCACTTTGTTGGGTACCGTGCCCAGCACCGGACGGACGAGAGGCAAGCGAGCGACATGGTCGACGTGAACAGTGCGCTGGACGAGGCTGGGCTCACCAACCCGCGGGTGCGGGAGTACGTGGCCCACTGGGCAGCGATCACCCAGCCCGACCGGGTCGAGGTCGTCAGCGCCGCCGACGACGCGCGACTGCTGCAGGAGGCCGTCGACGCGGGTGAGCTGCTGCCGGCCGGCGAGGGCCGCTACTACTCCCGCAGCTACCACAAGGACACCGCTCGCTCCGAGGAGCGCACCGTCGTCGCGACCAGCAAGGAGGACGACCGGGGCGTCTACAACAACTGGAAGCCCGCCGCCGAGATGACCGAGCTGCTCACCGAGCGGATGCGCGGTGCCTCGGCCGGCAAGACGATGTACGTCATCCCCTACCTGATGGCGCCTCCGGGATCTCCACTCGAGGCGTACGCCGCGGGCGTCGAGCTCACCGACAGCCGCCCGGTCGTGCTGCACATGATCCGGATGTCGCGCGTCGCCGCGTCGTACGTCAACGAGCTCGAGGACCCCGACAGCTTCGTGCGCGCCGTGCACGTCACCGGCGACCTGGAGAACCTCGGCCAGGGCACCCCGGAGGACCAGCGCTACTTCGCGACCGTCGCCGACGAGCGGACGATCCTGCACTACGGCTCGTCGTACGGCGGCAACGCGCTGCTCGGCAAGATCGCCCACGGCCTGCGGCAGGCCTGCTACGACGGTCGCGCGTCGGGCGTCTTCCTGGCGGAGCAGTTCATGCTGCTCGGCATCACCGACAAGGAGACCGGCAAGCGCTGGCACATCTGCGGCGGCTTCCCGAGTGCGTCGGGCAAGACCAACCTGGCGATGACGCTGGCGCCGGACGCGATGGGCGACCGCTACCACGTGGAGTTCTACGGCGACGACATCGCGTGGCTGTGGGTGGGCGACGACGGCCGGGTCTACGGGATGAACCCGGAGTTCGGCGTCTTCGGCGTCGCCAAGGACACCAACGAGAAGACCAACCCCACCGCGCTGGACTCGATCGCCGAGGGCACGGGCGTCATCTTCACCAACGTCGCCTACAACGAGCGCACCCAGGAGGTCTGGTGGGAGGGCATGACGAAGAACCCGCCCGAGGACGTCACCGGCTGGCAGGACTGGAAGGGCGAGCTGATCTCGGAGCGCGCGGCCGACGACACGTCGCCGTGGGCGCACCCGAACAGCCGCTTCACCACGACCCTGGCCAACGTGCCCAACGTCGCCGGTGACTTCGAGGCGCCCGCCGGCGTCCCGATCGACGCGATCATCTTCGGCGGCCGCACCAGCGACCGCGAGCCGTTGGTCCGCGCGATCACCGACCTGGCCGAGGGCGTGTACGACGGCCTGACGCTCGGCGCCGAGGCGACCTTCGCCGCCGAGGGCGTCGACGGCCAGCTGCGCTACGACCCGATGTCGATGCGGCCCTTCATGGCGTACGGCGAGGGTGACTACGCCGCGCACTGGCTGAAGATCATCGGCTCGGCCACCGACCAGCCGATCTTCGCGCACGTCAACTGGTTCCAGCGCGGCGACGACGGCCACTTCCGCTGGCCCGGCTACCGCGACAACCTGCGTGCGCTGCTCTGGCTGGCCCGGTTCAAGGACGGTGAGGTCACCGGCCGGCAGACGCCCGTCGGCGTGCTCCCGACCGTCGAGGAGCTGGAGCTCGACGGCGTCGAGATCACCCCCGAGGACCTCGAGATCATCCTGTCGATCGACAACGAGCGGTGGCGCCAGGAGATGGGTTTCCGCGAGGCGCACCTCAAGGGCTTCGAACGGGTCCCCGAGGAGATCTGGGAGGCGCACCGCCGGGTCTCCGCCGCCCTCGACGCCGAGGCCTGAGTCTCGATACGACGCCGCTCGTTCCTCACGGCGTCTACTCGACCACCGAACGCGGATCGGTGGTCGAGTAGCGAGCGCTAGCGAGCGTATCGAGACCCGCGAGGCCGCGCCGCGCCCCAGAGACCGACCCCGATGCCGACGACGGCACCACCGAGGCCGACCGCCTTCTGGGATGTCGACATCTGGTCGTGGACGGCCAGCCCGCCGAGCAGGTCGGAGGCGTCCGCACCACCCGAGGCGAGGAACCAGCGTCGGGTGTCGCGACCGCGCAGCGCGGTCACGACGAGCGCGCCGCCGATGAGGGCGTCGCGGTAGCCCATCGAGCGCAGCAGCAGGCGCGTCGTCGGGACCGGGTCCTCCCGGTCACCCCAGAAGCGGTTGGCCTTGACCGGTGAGATCAGGAACGAGACGCCCGAGGCGAGGCGGATGGAGCCGGCGAGGAGGGCGGCTCGGTCGACGTTCGGCATGCCCGGACGCTAGTGGCCGGGCGGGTCAGCCACAACGCCCCGAGCACCAGGACGGCGCCGGCGATGCCGTCGAGCCAGTAGTGGTTGGCCGTGCTGACGACGACGAAGACCGTTGCCACCGGGTGCAGCAGCCACAGCCAACGCCACCGGGTCCGGCACGCGGCGATCAGTACGACCGCGATCAGGAGTGCCCAGCCGACGTGCAGGCTCGGCATCGCGGCGTACTCGTTCGACATGCTGCCGAGCACCGGTGCCTGGTAGATCGAGATCCCGCCGGCGTGGCCGGTGTCGACCATGCCGAGCGACGTCAGCAGCCGCGGCGGCGTCACCGGCAGCAGCACCGTGAAGACCAGGGCGACGGCGGTCGCGCCCAGCAGCGCCCGCTTCGCCCAGTGGTACGCCGGGCGCCGGTAGCGGTAGAGCCAGACCAGCACCGCGATCGTGAGCGGGAAGTGGACCGACACGTAGTAGCGGTTCGCCACCTCGACGAGCCAGTCGTGGCTCAGCGCCCAGGTCTGGAGGGTCGCCTCGGCCGGCAGCCGGAGCCAGCGCTCGACGTCGACCACGTCGTGCGCGTGCGCGTCGGCCCGGCCGAGCTCCTGGGTCGCGAGCATCCGGCCGAGGTTGTAGACGAGGAAGGCGCCGAGGATCTGCGCCAGCTCGACGAGCGCGGCCGGGCGGAGGGTACGACGCGACGCTGCGGGCGCGACCGTGCTCACCGCCATCGTCCGGACCGTCCTTTCCCGATCTCTTACAACTGTAAGATAGTGCAGGGCGACAACGAGCCGCCCAGGGGGGGTATGACTCGGAGGAGGGGTGAACGTCATCGCAGATACCACGGACCCGCGCGCGACCCGCAGCCGCACGCAGCTGACCGACGCCCTCGGCGACCTCCTGCGCTGCCAGGACGCGGGGGCGATCTCGGTCTCCGCCCTGTGCGCGGCGGCGGGCGTCAGCAGGCCGACCTTCTACCAGCACTTCGCCACCATCGACGAGGTCGCGGTCGCCAGCGTCGAGCGCCGCTTCGTCCGGCTGCGCGCGGAGCTGCCCGACGGCCCGGACACGCCGTACCGGCTGCTCGTCGCGTTCCTCTCCGAGCTCGAGGCCGAGCGCGGCGCCTGGCAGCGGACGCTCGGCGGGCGGACCGCGCTGGTCGCGACCCGCGACGCGGTGGAGGGCTGGTTCGCGGACCGGCTCGCGGAGAGCAAGCCGACCGCGAGCCCGATCGAGGTGCGCTACGCCGCGGCCGGGTTCCTCGGCGTGGTTCGCGCCTGGCTGCTGCAGCCCGATGCCCCCGAGCGGCCGAGCGCCGCCGACCTGGCGGCGAGCCTGGTCGACGTGTCGTCGCGGGTGCTCGGTGCTGGAACAGGTTCTACGCTGGAGCCATGAAGACCCGACTCACCTGCCCGTGCGGCGAAGTGATCAAGGCCCAGGACGAGGACGAGCTCGTCGAGCTCACCCAGCAGCACCTCGCCGCGGCCCACCCCGGGATGGAGTACGGCCGCGACGAGATCCTCTTCATCGCCACCTGAGCCGGCTCAGGTCTCCATCGCCTCGGGCAGGCTGACCGCACCCTCGTCGCCGAGCAGCATCGCGTAGGTGAAGCCGGCGATCAGGCCGCCGGCGATCGGGGCGACGATGAAGAGCCAGAGCTGGGAGATCGCGTCGCCGCCGGCGAAGAGCCCGACGCCGATCGACCGTGCCGGGTTCACCGAGGTGTTGGTGACCGGGATGCTGATCAGGTGGATCAGCGTCAGCGACAGGCCGATCGCCAGCGGCGCCATGCCCTTGGGTGCGCGGCTGTCGGTCGCGCCGAGGATCACCCACAGGAAGATCGCGGTGAGCAGCACCTCGATCACCAGGCAGGCGAGCAGGCTGTAGCCCATCGGTGAGCGGTCGCCGTACCCGTTCGACGCGAAGCCGCTGTCCTTGGCCGAGAAGCCGTCGAGGCCGCTCGCGATCAGGAGCAGCACGGCTCCTGCGCAGATCCCGGCGACGACCTGCGTGACGATGTAGCCCGGCGTGTCCTTCCAGGCGATCCGCCCTCCGGCGGCCGCCCCGATGGTCACGGCGGGGTTGAAGTGGCCGCCGGAGATGTGGCCGACGGCGTACGCCATCACCACGACCGTCAGGCCGAAGGCGAGCGCGACACCGAGCCACCCGACACCGGAGCCGGGGGTGCTGCTGGTCGCGAGGACGGCGGTCCCGCAACCGCCGAAGACGAGGACGAAGGTGCCGAGGAACTCGGCGGTGAGCTTCTTGCCGGTGCTAGGCGTTGCAGGCATGCCAACCTCCTGGAGTCAGCGGTCCCGAGTGACCGACCTCACACGAGTATGGCGAGGCGTGAGCTCCAGGTGTGGGACGTCAGTCCTGGGGCGCCGCGGTGCTCGCGCGGACGACCAGGGTCGTCGGCAGCTCGACCGGGTGGGGGGTCCGCCCGCCCATCACCTCGGCGATCGCGGCGACGGCCGCCCGGCCCTTCGCCGCGACCTCCTGGTGGACCGTGGTCAGCGGCGGCCGGCTGGCCCGGGCGAGCACGCTGTCGTCGAACCCGACGACGGACACGTCCTCGGGCACCCGCAGGCCGAGCGACTCGGCCGCCCGGATCGTGGCGACGGCGAACGCGTCCGAGAAGCAGGCGACGCCGGTCGGGCGGTCGGGACCGTCGAGGAGGCGACGGGCGGCGTCGTACGCCGCGTCCGGCGGGGAGTACGGCGTGGTGACGACCGTCGGCTCGATGCCGACGGGGTCGAGCGCGTCGTGCCAGCCGAGCGTCCGCTCGCGCGCGGGGTAGTTGGGCTGCTCGGTGGGGACCTCGAGGGTCACGATGCCGATCCGGCGGTGGCCGAGGTCGACCAGGTGCTGCGCGGCCAGCCTGGCCCCGCCGCGGTCGTCGACGTTGACCGAGGCGATGCCGTCGCGGACGTTGTGGTCGACGACGACCACGGGGATGTTGCGGCGCTCGAGCCAGGCGATGTCCGGCGAGGTCGGGTCGCAGATGTAGACGAGCGCGCCGTCGACCGCGACGTCGCGCGCGGGCACGAAGCCCTGGTCGTGCGACGAGGGCAGCAGGGTCAGGGCCATGCCCTGGCCGGCCAGCGCGTCCGCGACCGACGCGAGGAACTCGGCCGAGACGGCGTCCTCGAACGCCTCGCTCAGGCTGCCGTTGATGAGCAGGCCCACCGAGCCGGTGCGGCCGCGGGCGAGGGCGCGGGCCGCCGGGTCGGGGCCGACGTACCCGAGCTCGTCCGCCGCGGCCAGGATCCGCGAGCGCAGGTCGGCGGAGAGCTGGTCGGGGCGCGAGAACGCGTTGGACACCGTCATCCGGCTGACGCCGACGCGGTCCGCGATCGACTGGAGGGTCACTTTCGCCATGGGAGACCCAGTATCGCGGGTCTCCCCAGCGACGGGGGTCACCCGGGCTGCGTCGTCCGGCGCGGCGCCGGCTCGACCCAGCGGGCCAGCCCGTGCAGCCGGGCGGCCATCCGGCTCCGGGCGGCGGTGGTGCGGGGCGTGCGGTCCGGGCGGTCGGGGACGACCGGGGCGTGGGGGCGGGCACTGCCGGCGGTGGCGCGGGCGGCCCGGACGGCCAGGTCGGCGGCGATGGGGTCGAACGTCATGGCTCCTCCTCGGGCTCGATGAATGACGCTGTACCGGTACAGTAACGCCTCATGCTTTACCGGTCAAGTGACCGGTAAAGATCGATGCTCAGCCGACGGGCGCCACGCTCGGCACGTGGCTCGCCTGGTCCCACGTGAAGACGTAGCTGCCGCCGCCGTCCGGGACCGTCAGCGCCAGGTTGCCGCCACCGGCCGCGCCACCGGCGCCGTAGTTCTCGTCCCACGAGTCGTCGACGGCCACCTTCCACTCGTAGCTGCCCGCGGGCAGCGCGAACGTCGCGTGCCAGAGACCGTCGGAGGTGTCGAAGGCGAGGTGGGTGGCCGCGCAGTCGGGCTGCCAGTCACCGGGGCACCCGAGCTCGGACTGGAGGCTCCCGGCGACGGTGACGCTGTCGCGGGCCGGCGTCGGTGCCGCGGTCGTCACGGTGACCGGGGCGCTGGTCACGGTCGGCAGCGAGCCCTCGCGCAGCACGGCGCGGTAGGTCACCGAGGTCCCGACGGCCAGGGCGGAGACGTCGTCGGTGAACGTGTACGCCGGGGACGACGTGTCGGTGCCGAGCGTCGTCCAGGCGCCGGTGCCGACGCGCCGCTGGAAGGTCACCGACTGGGTGGAGCGCTCGGGGTCGACGGCCGCCTCCAGCTGGACCGGGTCGATCGCGGTGACCGTCGAGCCGGCGGGCGAGGCGATCCGCACCGTGGGCGACGGGACCCGGGCCGTCCGCGCCGGGGTGCCCCGCCGGTGGCCGGCGTTGTCGAGGACCGCGGCTCGGTAACTGACCTTCGTGCCGGGTCGCATCGAGCTGACGTCGTCGAAGACCTGGTAGGGCGCGGAGTCGTCCGTGCCGATCGTCCGCCAGCCGCGGTCGCCGACCTGACGCTGGAAGGTCACCTCGTAGAACGACGAGCCCCCCACCCGCGCCGAGACGTGCATCCGCCCGCGCGACACGGCGCTCGGCCTCGGCGCCCGCAGGTGGATGCCGGGCGCCCGCTGCGACCGGGGGATCCGCGCCTGCCCGACGTAGACCGCGCTCGAGAGCCCGGGCAGTGCGACGGAGAGCCGGCCGCGGCGATCGGCCTTCGGGTGCGCCGGTCCACTGCCGTAGAGCCGCTTGAAGCCGGTCCTGGGCAGGTAGGTCGGGACCGCGCCCGACGCACGCTGCTCGCTGTTGTTGAGCACGACGACGTACTCGCGCTGCCGCTGCCGGTCGATCCGGGAGAACGCGAAGAGACCGGTCGACGCGGACGACAACCGCACCTGCTGGGCGCCGTCGCGCAGCGCGGGGTGCCGGTGGGTGAGGGCGGAGAGGCGGGCGATCGTGCGGTAGAGCGGGTGGCTGGTGACGAAGTTGTCGTCGGCACCGGTGCGGGTGGTGCCGATCTGGGTGTCGTCCTGGTAGTCCGGCACCTGGCTCGCGAACATCGTCTGCCGCGCCAGCTGGTCGCCGCCGGTGCCGGTGAAGCCCTGCTCGTCGCCGTAGTAGACGACCGGGTTGCCGCGCGAGAGGTACATCAGCTCGTGCCCGAGCCGGTCACGGGCGAGCAGCTCGCCGGCGTCGGCCGTCTCGCCGCCGGTCGTGTTGTCCGCCGTGACGAAGTAGCCGAAGCGCCCCATGTCGTGGTTGCCCAGGAAGGTCGGCAGGGAGTAGGCGTTCGAGTCGGCGTCGGTGTACCAGTCGTCGTTCTCGAAGAAGCGCGCGAGCCGCTGCGTCGGCAGCCGCTTGGAGGCGAAGCCCCGGGCGGCGTCCTGGAAGGGGAAGTCGAGGATCGCCTGCATCCGGTCGTGGGTCGTGTAATGGGAGGTGAAGCTCTTCGCGGCGGCGTCGCTGCCGTCGAGGGCGACCTCGCCGAACATGAAGAAGTCCGGCTTGCCGTGCCGGTGCGCGTAGCTCAGGATCCCGGGCCCGAACTGCTGCCAGAACTCGTCGTTGACGTGCTTCATGGTGTCGATGCGGAAGCCGTCGATGCCGAAGTCGCCGATCCAGGTGCGGTAGATGTCGCTCATCCCGTCGACGACCTCGGGCCGCTCGGTGAAGAGGTCGTCGAGGCCGAAGAAGTCGCCGTACTGGCTGTCCTCGCCGGTGAAGGTCGTGTTGCCGCGGTTGTGGTACATCCTCGGGTCGTTGAGCCAGGCCGGGACCTTGAGGTGCTGCTCGGCCGGGTCGAGCACCGGCGTGTAGGGGAACGAGCTCGACGCATCGAGCTTCGGGAAGCCGGACGTGCCGGCGTAGTCGCGGTCGTCGAAGGCCTGGCCCGAGGCCGTCCGGTAGGGCGAGGCGTCCTTCGAGACGTACGCCGTCCGGTCGCCCTGCTGGTAGCCGATCACGTCGGCCGTGTGGTTGGTGATGATGTCGAAGAAGACCTTCATCCCCTTGGCGTGGGCGGCGCGGACCAGCCGGCCCAGCTCGGCGTTGGTGCCGAGGTGCGGGTCGACCTGGGTGAAGTCGGTGATCCAGTAGCCGTGGTAGCCGGCGGACGGGCCGTCCTCGAGCTGCACCGCCTTGTTCTTGAAGATCGGCGTCAGCCAGATCGCGTCGGTGCCGAGGCCCTTGATGTAGTCGAGCCGCGAGCGCAGCCCGGCCAGGTCGCCGCCGTTGTAGAAGCCCTTGCTGGTCGGGTCGAACCCGCTCACCAGCGGGTCGGTGCCGAGCCCGCCCGTGTCGTTGGCCGTGCTCCCGTTGGCGAAGCGGTCGCCCATCACGAAGTAGAAGTCCTGGTCGGTCAGCCCCGCACGGAGGGCGTGCCGGGCGTAGCCGCCATCCGGCTTCTGAGGGCGGTTGCCCTCGGCTGCCCCGGCGGAGGCCGGGGCGAGCGGCACGAGCAGGCCGACGAGCAGGACGGGCAGGGCACGAAGCAGACGCATCTGGAGCTCCCGAGTGATCCAGGTCACCAACGTGACGAGACCAGCAACCTAGACGCCGCCACCGACGGCGACAACCTGTGCCGCGTTTGGGCCCCGACGGAGCGGGCAGGCGACCTGTGGGAGGGGGCACTTCCGATGTTGAGGAGTACCCCATGTTGAAGTCCGTCGTTCGTCCGCTCGCCGTCGCCGCAGTCTCGGTCCTGGCCGTCGGTGCGCTCGGTACCGGCCCCGCCTCCGCAGGCGGTGACCACGGGGACCACCACGGTGACCACGACGGGTACGACGTCACCGTCCCGCTGACCGAGAAGGTCAGCGACGAGCTGCGCGACGGTGCCAACCACGTCGTGGCGACCGGCAAGGCCGACGCGTGGGCGTCCCACGGCAGCATCGTGCTCAGCTTCCCGGTGCGTGGTGACGCACGGCGTACGGACGGCTCGGGCGTGTGGGCACTCGCCGGCGGCGTGGCGTTCACCGGCGCCGGGCCCGACGTGACCTGGACCCAGCTGCGGATGAGCTCCGAGAGGGGCCTCGTGACGGCCGTGCTCTCCGGGGGCGACCGGGCCGCGATCCTGCGCTTCGCCGGCCACGACCGGCAGCACGCGCGTCGCGGCGGCGGCGACTCGCACGGCCGGCTCGTGCTCACCGCCGCGGGCGCCACCTCGCTCAACCGTGCGGCCGCCGGGTCGCCGTTCGAGGCCGGCGACGCGTTCACCGGCAGCGACTGCGACCACTGAGCCCGGTGTGATCAGTCGGTGACGCGGGCCAGCCGGCCCGCGTCGCCGCGGTCCAACGACCGCCCGATGACGAGGCGCTGGATCTGGTTGGTGCCCTCGAAGATCTGCATCACCTTGGCCTCGCGCATGTAGCGCTCGACGGGGAAGTCGCGGGTGTAGCCGTAGCCGCCGAGCACCTGCACCGCGTCCGTGGTCACCTTCATCGCGTTGTCCGTGGCGACCAGCTTGGCGACCGATGCTTCGCGACCGTAGGGCAGGCCCTGGTCCTTGAGACGGGCCGCGTGCAGCATCGTCGCGCGGGCGCTCTGGATCGCCGCCTCCATGTCGGCCAGCACGAAGGCGAGCCCCTGGTGGTCGATGATCGGCTGCCCGAAGGTCTCGCGGCTCTTCGCGTAGGCCACCGCCTGGTCGAGGGCGCCCTGCGCGAGCCCGGTCGCGACGGCGGCGATCCCGAGGCGGCCGGCGTCGAGGCCGGCGAGGGCGATCTTGAGGCCCTGGCCCTCCGCGCCGAGGCGCCGCTCGACCGGGATGCGTACGCCGTCGAAGCGCATCGTCGCTGTCGCCGAGCCGGTCAGGCCCATCTTCTGCTCGGGCGGGTCGGCGACCAGGCCGTCGACGTCCGCCGGCACCAGGAAGCAGGAGATGTCGTTGCGGCCGTCGCCGGTGCGCGCCATCACCTTGTAGTAGTCGGCGTGCCCGCCGTGGGTGGTCCAGGCCTTGGCGCCGTTGATGACGTACTCGTCGCCGTCGAGCCGGGCGCGGGTCGTCATCGCCGCCGGGTCGGAGCCCGCGTGCGGCTCGGAGAGGCAGTAGGCGCCGAGCAGCTCGCCGCTGAGCATGTCCGGCAGCCACCGCTGCTTCTGCTCCTCGGTCCCGGCGGTGACCAGGCCGAAGCAGCTCAGCGCGTGCACCGAGACACCGACCCCGACGCTCGACCAGACGGCGCCGATCTCCTCGAGGACCTGGAGGTAGACCTCGTAGGGCAGCCCGCCCCCGCCGTACTCCTCGGCGTAGGGCAGGCCCAGCAGGCCGGTGCGGCCGAGCATCCGGAAGACCTCGCGCGGGAACTCCTCCTCGCGCTCGGCGCGCGCCACGAGCGGCGCGAGCTCGCGGGTGGCGAGGTCCCTGACCAGGGCGATCAGGTCGACGGCTTCGTCCGAGGGCAGCAGGCGCGATGCGGGCATGCTCAGACGGTACGAGGTGGTGACGCCAGGTAGGAGCGCAGGCTGGCCATCGTCTCGTCGAGCAGCGCGGCGAGGTCGCCGCCCGGGTCGGCCAGCCATCCCTCGTACGCCGAGATGGCGAGCGCCAGCGAGACGCTGCCGACGGTGCGGGGCAGGGTGTCGGTGGGTGCGAGGCCGGTGCGGGTGGCGACGTACTCGGCGATCACCTCGCGCCACTCGGCGTACCGCAGCACGGAGTGCGCCTGGAGGGTCGGCGTCTCGAGGATGAGGCGCATCCGTTCGCGGTGCGGCGGGTCGGCGTCGTCGTCGAACTCGTTGAAGACGAGCACGCCCTGCTGCACCGCGTCGGCCAGGGGGACGGTGTCCGGGATGGCCGCGAGGATGGCACGGAAGCCGTCGAGGGTGCGGTCGAACTGCCCCCACGGGATGTCGTTCTTCGACTCGAAGTAGCGGAAGAGCGTGCGCCGGCTGACGCCGACCGCGTCGGCGATGGCGTCCAGGGTCGTCGCGTCGAAGCCGCGCTCGGAGAAGAGGCGGAACGCCGCCGCCTCGATCGCGGCGTGCGAGGTCGCCTCGGGACGACCCGGTCGGGGAACCTGTTCCATTTCTGCCATGAGTGCACTTATTGTGGCGGGCATCACTCGTTTCCGGAAGGAGCCCGCCATGAACGCCGAGCCCGAGACCACCACCGCTGACGCCGACGTGACCGCCGAGGACCTGATCGAGGAGGTCTCGATCGACGGCATGTGCGGCGTCTACTGAGCATGTCGAGCATCCAGCTCGACCAGTCCTGGGCGCTGTCGCCGTCGGTGTCGCTGCGCCCCGAGCCGTTCGGTGCGCTGGCCTACCACTTCGGCAACCGGAAGCTGATCTTCCTCAAGCGTCCGGAGCTGGTCGCCGTCGTCCGTGCCCTCGGTGACGCGGACGACGTCCGTGCCGCCCTGGTCGCGGCCGGCGTGCCCGAGGCGAGCTGGCCGTCGTACCTCTCCGCCCTCGAGGGCCTCGCGGCCTCCGACATGATCCGCGCCCGCCAGGAGGCCGCCGCATGAAGCTCATCGAGCACTTCGAGCTCGGACTGGACGCGCCGATCTGCCTGACGTGGGAGCTCACGTACGCCTGCAACCTGGAGTGCGCGCACTGCCTGTCGTCGTCGGGTCGCCGCGATCCGCGCGAGCTCACGACCGAGCAGGCCGAGGCGGTCATCGACGAGCTGCAGCGGATGCAGGTGTTCTACGTGAACATCGGCGGCGGCGAGCCGACGATCCGCCCGGACTTCTGGCACCTGCTGGAGTACGCCGTCAACCACCAGGTCGGCGTGAAGTTCTCCACCAACGGCGTGCGGCTGACGCCCGAGCGCGCAGCGTTCCTGGCCTCCCCGGCCTGCGGTGGGTACGTCGACGTGCAGATCTCCCTCGATGGCGCGACCGCCGAGGTCAACGACTACGTGCGGGGTCCCGGCTCGTTCGACACCGCGATCACGGCGCTGCAGAACCTCAAGGACGCAGGCTTCACCGACGCCAAGATCTCCGTGGTCTGCACCCGCCAGAACATCGGGCAGCTCGACGAGTTCAAGGCGCTCGCCGACGAGTACGGCGCGACGCTGCGGCTGACCCGGCTGCGTCCCTCGGGCCGCGGCGCGGACGTCTGGGACGAGCTGCACCCGCTTCCCGAGCAGCAGCGCGTGCTCTACGACTGGCTGATGGCGTCCGCCAAGAGTGGGGGGAGAGACGTCCTGACCGGTGACTCGTTCTTCCACCTCGCCGCCTTCGGAGAGGCGTTGCCGGGGCTCAACCTCTGCGGCGCCGGCCGGGTGGTCTGCCTGATCGACCCGATCGGCGACGTCTACGCCTGTCCGTTCGCGATCCACGACAACTTCCTCGCCGGCAACCTGCTGCGTGACGGCGGCTTCCAGGAGGTCTGGCAGACCTCCGAGCTGTTCCAGGACCTGCGCTCGCCGCAGACCGGCGGCGCCTGCGGGAAGTGCGACTTCTACGACTCGTGCCGCGGCGGCTGCATGGCAGCGAAGTTCTTCACCGGTCTGCCGCTCGACGGGCCTGACCCCGAGTGCGTGCAGGGGTACGGCGAGATGGCGCTGGCCGGGGCACGGTCGATCCCGGCCGCGAGCCAGGACCACTCCAAGAGCAACCCGACCCGCAACCAGCCGGTGATGCTCAAGCTGCTGACCCGCCCGCCCGTGTCGGACTGCGCCGAGAGTCCGCTCGCGGGGTTCGTGCCGTGACCCGTCCCGAGTGGCTGCCGGAGTGGGCCGAGAACCCGTGGAAGCAGAACCCGTGGTTCGAGTCGGTCGCCGTCGCCCAACGGAGGGCACAGAAGCGGCTCCCGGAGCCGGTGTACGCCGCGCTGGTCGCGGGCTCCGAGCGCGGCCAGACGGTCAGCGACAACCAGCGCGCCTTCATGGAGCTCGGCGTGCTGCCACACGTCGCGGGCCACCACGCGGAGCGATCGATGAGCCGCACGGTGCTGGGCCAGGAGGTCTCGCTGCCGGTGCTGATCAGCCCGACCGGCGTACAGGCCGTGCACCCGGACGGTGAGGTCGCCGTGGCCCGGGCGGCCAACGCCCGCGGCACGTTGATGGGGCTGTCGAACTTCGCGTCCAAGTCGGTCGAGGAGGTCGTCGAGGCCTGTCCGCGCACGCTCTTCCAGATGTACTGGACGGGCGACCGCGACGTGATGGTGCAGCGCATGGAGCGCGCCCACCGCGCCGGCGCGATCGGCCTGATCGCCACCCTGGACTGGTCGTTCTCGATGGGCCGCGACTGGGGCTCGCCCGAGATCCCCGAGAAGGTCGACCTCAAGACGATGGTGCGGATGGCGCCCAAGGTCGCCACCAAGCCGCGCTGGCTCTACCAGTTCGGGAGGACCGGACAGCTCCCCGACCTGACCGCACCCAACCTCGCGCCTCCGGGTGGCGAGGCGCCGACGTTCTTCGGCGCCTACTACGAGTGGATGACCACCCCTCCGCCGTCCTGGGAGGACGTCGCGTGGATGCGGTCGACCTGGGCCGAGCTGAGCGGCACGCCGTTCGTGCTCAAGGGCGTCGGGCGGGTCGACGACGCGAAGCGCGCGGTCGACGCCGGCGTCGACGCGATCTCGGTCTCCAACCACGGCGGCAACAACCTCGACGGCACCCCGGCCGCGATCCGGCTGCTCTACCCGATCTCGACCGCGGTCGGCGGCCAGGTCGAGGTGCTGATGGACGGCGGCGTACGCCGGGGCTCGGACGTCGTGAAGGCGCTCGCCCTCGGGGCGAAGGCGGTGCTGATCGGCCGCGCCTACCTCTGGGGCCTCGCGGCCAACGGCCAGGCCGGCGTGGAGAACGTGCTCGACATCCTGCACGGCGGCATCGACTCCGCCCTGCTGGGACTGGGCGTCTCCTCCATCGACGAGCTCGAGCCCGGGCTGCTGCTCATCCCGGAGGGCTTCCACAGATCATGAGTCGCCTGGCCGACGCCACGTCGCCGGAGACCGCAGGTGCCGGGCTGGTGCTGGTGCCGGTGGGCTCGATCGAGCAGCACGGCCCCCACCTGCCCCTCGACACCGACACTGCGATCGCGGTCGCCGTGGCGGAGGGTGTCGCCGCACAGGTGCCCGGCGCGTGGGTCGCGCCCGCGATCTCGTACGGCTCCAGCGGCGAGCACCAGTCCTTCTCCGGTACGGCGTCCGTCGGCACCGAGGCGCTCACCCACGTCGTCGTCGAGGTGGTCCGGTCGCTGCGGACCTGGGCGAACCGGGTGGTGGTCGTCAACGCGCATGGCGGCAACCTGGCGGCGCTGAACGCGTCCGACGAGATCGAGTGGGTGCCGTGCGCGACCGAGGAGGTGGACCTGCACGCCGGGTTCACCGAGACCTCGCTGATGCTGCACCTGCGTCCCGGGTCGGTGCGTCTCGAGCGCGCCGAGGCCGGGAACACCCGGCCGTTGAGGGAGATCCTCCCCGCCATGGTGTCCGGCGGCATCGCCGCGGTGTCGGCCAACGGCGTGCTGGGGGACCCGGCCGGAGCGTCCGCCGAGGAGGGTGCTCGGGTGCTGAAGGCCATGGTCGAGGACGTCGTGAGGCGGCTGTCGTGAGGGTCGCTCTCGTCACCGGCGCCGCCGGCGGCATCGGGTCGGCTACCGTCCGCCGCCTCGTCGAGCAGGGGTACGCCGTGGTCGGCGTCGACCTCGAGGAGGCACCGGAGACCGACACGGTTGCGCACGTCGTCGGCGACGTCCGCGACCGCACGGTGCTCAAGGGCGCGGTCGACTTCGCGCTCGCGCGGTGGGGCCGGCTCGACGTCGCCGTCGCGGCGGCCGCGGTCATCCGGGGCGGGCAGCCGTTGTGGGAGACGCCGGAGTCGGAGCTCGACGAGCTCTGGGACGTGGACGTCCGCGGGGTCTGGAACACCGCGGCCGTCGCCGTGCCCGCCATGCTGGCCGGGCCGGAGCCGCGCGGCTGCCGGTTCGTGGCGGTCGCGTCCGCGGCTGCGACGTACGGCCTCTTCCACCTCGCGGGCTACAACGCGGCCAAGCACGCGGTGGTCGGCCTGGTGAAGGGCCTCGCGGCCGACCTGGTCGCCACCGGGGTCACCGCGGTCGCGGTCTCGCCCGGCTCGACGAACACCGCGATGCTCGACGCGACCGCGGACCTCTACGGCATCGCGGACCCGGTGGCCTTCGCCGACAACCAGCTGCTGCGCCGGGTCCTCGACCCCGACGAGGTCGCGGCGACGATCGCCTTCTGCTGCTCGGTGGACGGGGCGGCGCTCAACGGTGGCGTCGTGCACGCCGACGGCGGCTTCCGGCCATGAGCCTCCCCCCGGGCTTCCGGGTGCAGGTCGGCGCGGACGTCCGGGTGCACGACGGCGGTCGCACCCTGGTCGGCGGGTCTCCCCTCCGGGTGCTGCGGCTGCGGGAGCCGGCGCCGGCGCTGGGCCGCGGCGACGTGCTGGAGGTCGCCGACCGGACGACCGAGGTCGTCGCGGAGCGACTCCTCGCCGCGAACCTCGCGGCCCCGGTGCTCGACGAGCCGACCGGCGCGGAGCTGACCGTGGTGGTCCCGATCCGCGACCGGGCCGACCGGCTCGACCGACTGCTGGGCGGGCTCGACGGCCTTCCCGTCGTCGTTGTCGACGACGCGTCCCGCGACCCGTCGGCGGTCGCGGAGGTCGCCGGCCGGCACGGCGCCCGCCTGGTCGCGCTGACCGACAACGTCGGGCCCGCCGGCGCCCGCAACGCCGGCATCGCGGCGGTGCGGACGCCGTACGTCGCGTTCGTCGACTCCGACGTCGTCGTGACGGCGGACGCCGTGCGCGGCCTGGCCGGCCACTTCGCGGACCCGCACGTGGCGGCCGTGGGACCGCGGGTGCAGGGGGTCGCGCGCGGCGCGCGGCCCCGGCGGTTCGAGCGCTGGGACGTCGACGGCCTCTCGCTCGACCTCGGCGAGGTCCCGGCGCTGGTGCGGCCCTGGTCGAAGGTGGGCTGGCTGCCCAGCGCCTGCCTCGTCGTGCGGATGGCCGACCTGGAGCAAGGGGCGTTCGACGGCGACCGGCGGGTCGCCGAGGACGTCGACCTCGTCTGGCGGCTGATCCAGGCGGGCCGGCAGGTCCGCTACGACCCGTCGTACGTCGCGGGCCACGACAGCCGGGGCACCTGGTCGACCTGGCTGGGCCGCAAGGCGTTCTACGGCACCGGTGGCGCCTGGCTGGCCGAGCGTCACGGCGACTGGATGGCTCCCGCGGTGCTCTCGCCGGTGCCCGCCATCGGCGCGATTGCGCTGCTGTGGCAGCGGAGCTGGTCGGTCCCGTGCAGCCTCGGCGCGATTGCGCTGGTCCGGCTCCGGCTGGGCCGCACCCTCCCGGACACCCCCGACCGCGGTCGTCTGGCCACCGAGCTCACCGCCGAGGTGGCGGTCTCGACGCTGCGCCAGGGGTCGCACCTGCTGCTGCGGCACTGGTGGCCCGGGGCCGCGGCCGCGTCGGTCTTCTCCAGGAGGGCCCGGCGAGCCGTCGTGGCGGCGATGGTCTGGGACCTGCTCGACCACCGCGAGGTGCCGGTGGCGCAGGCCCCGGAGGCCTTCCTGGCAAGGCGTCTCGACGACCTGGCCTACGGCGCCGGGCTGTGGTGGGGCGCCGTGCGAGCCCGCTCGGCTCGGGTGCTCGTGCCCCGGATCACGGGCCGTCGGACCCGGTAGGCAGCAGCGCCGGCAGGCGCGGCTTGCTGTCTGCCTGCTCGATCACGAGGCGGCGTACGACGCGGGTGATCGCCGCCGACACCTCCTCCGGGTCGGGCTCGACCCCGTCGAGGTGCTCGATGATCCAGTCGCGCAGCTTCACCCGGAGCTCGGCGATCGCGGCGTGGCCGGTCGGCGTCAGGCCGAGGTCGTGCAGCGAGCCCTCGGCGTACCCGTCCACGATCAGGTCGGCGAAGACCGGTTCGAGGATCGCGGACGGGAGCGCCCGGGCGTGGGCGATCTGGGTGACGTCGGCCGTGCGGTCGGCGATCGTCAGGCCGTGCACCTGGACCAGCGCCCAGATGCGCGCAGCGTCCATGCCGTCGGTCTCGTCGCCGAGGACGTCGAGGACGACGTCGCGACGCTGGCCGTAGAGCAGGTTGGCGATCTTGCGGCCGAGCACCTCGTCGTTCGTCAGCGACTCGGGTGCGCCGAAGCCGCCACCGAGGTCGCTCGCCGACGGGGCGGTGCTCTGACCGAGCTGGACCTGCGGCAGCAGCAGCGCGAGGACGAAGGCGACCAGCGCGACGGGCACGGCGTACAGGAAGACCTGGGTCAGTGACTCCGAGTAGGCGTTGACGATGGGCGCGATCACGGCGTCGTCGAGCAGGTGTAGGGCGCTCGGCGTGGAGAGGTCGGCGGGGGTCACCCCGGGGCTCTCGGCGATCGCGGCCGGCAGCCGGTCTCCGAGGAAGTTGCCGTAGAGGGAGCCGAAGATCGCGGCGCCGAACGCGCTGCCCATCGTCCGGAAGAACGTCACGCCCGAAGTGGCGACGCCGAGGTCGGAGTAGGCCACGGAGCTCTGCACGATGATCGTGAGCACCTGCATCGACAGCCCGATGCCCATGCCGAAGATGAAGAGGTAGAGGGCCGAGGTCCAGCTCGCGGTGGACGGGTCCATGGTCGAGAGCAGGAAGAGGCCGAACGCCATCACCAGGCCGCCGACGACCGGGAAGATCTTGTAGCGGCCGGTCTTGCTGACGATGTTGCCGCTGGTGGTCGCGGTGATCAGCAGGCCGAGCACCATCGGCAGCATCCGGAAGCCGGACTGGGTCGCGGTGACGCCCTCGACGTACTGGAAGAACGTCGGCAGGAAGGTCATCGCGCCGAGCATGGTGAAGCCGACGATGAAGCTGAGTGCGCAGCAGTCGGCGAACACCTTCGACCGGAAGAGGCGCATCGGGAGGATCGGCTCGGCGGCGCGCAGCTCGACCAGGACGAAGACGGCGAGGACCGCGACGCCGCCGACGAGCAGGCCGATGATCTGCCACGAGCCCCAGTCGTACGTCGTGCCGCCGAAGCTGGTCGCGAGGACGAGCATCGAGGCGCCGAGCGCCACCGTGGCCATGCCGAGGTAGTCGATGCGCGGCTTGCCGCCGGGCGGGACCTTCGGGATCCAGACCTGCGTCGCGACGATGACGATCGCGGCGAGCGGCACGTTGATGTAGAAGCACCAGCGCCAGCTGACGTTGTCGGTCAGCAGGCCACCGAGCAGGGGGCCGATCACCGTGGCCACGCCGAAGACGGCGCCCAGCGCACCTTGGAACTTGCCACGCTCGCGCAGCGGGATGATGTCCGCGATCAGCGCGGTGGCGGTCACCGTGAGGCCGCCGGCTCCGAGCCCCTGCAGGGCGCGCGACGCGATCAGCCAGGTCATCCCCTGGGCGAGACCGCAGAGCATCGAGCCGACGATGAAGACGGTGACGCTGACCTGGAAGACCTGCTTGCGGCCGAACTGGTCGCCTACCTTGCCGACGACGACGGTGATCGCGGTCTGGGCCAGCAGGTAGGACGTCACCACCCACGAGACGTGGTTGCCGCCGCCGAGGTCGCCGACGATCGTCGGTAGCGCGGTCGACACGATGGTGCCGTCGAGCGCCGCCAGCAGCATGCCGAGGCCGATGGTCGAGAAGGCCAGGATCCGGGCTCGGCCCTCGAGCGTGATCGGGCCGGCGGGGGACGGGTCCACAGGTGCCGTGGCGGTCGCGCTCATCGAACCTCCGAGGGGTGTGAGGTGCACCACCTTGCCTCACCTCGTCGCCCGGTCGCCAGGCTGACAGAGTGTCGACATGAGCAACCTGCCTGAATCCCTGACCGGCAAGACCGTCGCGGTGCTGGGTGGCACCGGGCCCCAGGGCCGTGGCCTGGCCCGACGCTTCGCCGCCGCCGGCGTACCCGTGGTGATCGGGAGCCGCAGCGCCGAGCGCGCCGAGGAGGCGGCTGCCACCCTGGCCGAGGTGGTCGGCGGCACCGTCACCGGCGCCGACAACGCGGGTGCTGCGGAGGCGGGTGACGTCGTCGTGGTCGCCGTGCCGTGGGACGGCCACGGCGAGCTGCTCGCCTCGTTGGTCCCGCAGCTCGCCGGCAAGGTCGTCGTGGACTGCGTGAACCCGCTCGGCTTCGACAAGCAGGGCGCCTACGCCCTGCCCGTCGAGGAGGGCTCGGCCGCCCAGCAGGCGCAGGGGATCCTCACGGAGTCGACCGTCGTCGGCGCCTTCCACAACGTGTCCGCGGTCAAGCTCGAGGATCCCGAGGTCGAGTCCGTCGACACCGACGTCCTCGTCCTCGGCGACGTCCGCGAGGCCACCGACCTGGTCCAGGACCTCTGCACCACGATCCCCGGCGTCCGTGGCGTGTACGGCGGTCGCCTCCGCAACGCCCACCAGGTCGAGGCGCTGACCGCCAACCTGATCTCCGTCAACCGCCGCTACAAGGCGCACGCCGGCATCCGGGTCACCGACATCTGAGCTGCCCCGGCCTGAGCTTGCGAAGGCCGGGAGTCTGCAGCCAGGTTGAGGAGCCGCGCGAGCGAGGAACGAGCTCGCGACCGGCGTCTCGAAACCCAGTCGTACACGAAGGAGCATCACCTATGGCTGACGAGGTACTGGTCGAGCAGCGTGACGGCATCCAGGTCATCACGATCAACCGGCCCGAGGCGAAGAACGCGATCAACGGCGCGGTGGCGGCGGGGATCGCGGCGGCCGTGGACGAGCTCGACGCGAGCGACGAGCTCTGGGTCGGGGTGCTGACCGGCGCCGGTGGCACGTTCAGCGCGGGCATGGACCTCAAGGCGTTCCTGCGCGGCGAGGTGCCGTCCATCGAGGGTCGGGGGCTCGGCGGCATCACCGAGCGGCCGCCCCGCAAGCCGCTGATCGGCGCGGTCGAGGGCTGGGCCGTCGCCGGCGGGTTCGAGCTGCTGCTGGCCTGCGACCTGGTCGTCGCGGCCGAGAGCGCGAAGCTGGGCGTGCCGGAGGTCAAGCGCGCGCTCGTCGCGGGTGCCGGTGCGGCGATGCTGCTGCCGCGACGGATCCCGCAGACGATCGCGATGGAGATGCTGCTGACCGGTGACCCGATCACGGCCACCCGGGCCGCGGAGCTCGGACTGGTCAACCGGGTCACCGCTGAGGGCGGCGCGCTCGACGGCGCGCTCGAGCTCGCCACCGCCGTCGCCGCCAACGGCCCGCTGGCCGTCGCGGTCACGAAGCAGATCGCCCGGACGTCGGCCGACTGGTCCGCCGACGAGATGTGGGCCAAGCAGGGCGAGGTGATGATGCCGGTCTTCGTGTCCGAGGACGCCACCGAGGGTGCGACCGCGTTCGCGGAGAAGCGCGCGCCTGTCTGGAAGGGTCGCTGAGACCGAACTATTTGCGGCTCTGAGGTGAATAGTCAGGACGATCTGTGGGTGAGGTCACCCTGGCCCGCGCTACTTTTGGTCGTTTTCGGTCCGTAAGCGGCGTAGGGTTGCCGGGTCGGCAGGCGTGACGCCGCCGGACCACCGATCCCCAAGTCAGCTTCGACGACGGTCGTCGTGTGCCCACGAGAGTGGCCAGCACACGGCGGCCGTCGTCTGTGTCCAGAAGAAGTAGAAGCCCGTGCACATCTCGCTCACGACCGTCGTCGGCCTGGCCGGCACGCTCCTCGCGTTCGCCTACACCGTCCCGCAGCTGCGCAAGCTCGCCCGCACCGGCAGCGCCGCCGGCGTGAGCGTCGCCGCGCTCGCGAACTCGACGGTCAGCGGCATCGCCTGGACGATCTTCGGGGTCGTCGAGCACGAGGTGTGGGTCGTCCTGCCGGCCTTCCTCGCCCTGCCCGGCACGGCGGGCGCGCTCGTCCTGGCCTGGCGCCGCGGCGGCGACCGCACGCGGTTGTGGCTGCCGGTCGTCTGGGCGCTGACGATCGCCACCCTGACGGCGCTGGTGCCGGTGCTCGGCTCGCGCCCGATCATCGTCGCGCTCGGCTGCTCGATCACCCTGATGGTCGGCCCGGCCGCGGTGACGGCCTGGCGCTCCCACGACGTCTCGGCGATCGCGGCCTCGGCCTGGTCGATGCTGATCGTCGACGCCGCCCTCGCCGGCGCGTACGGCCTGCTCGCCGACATCGACGCCAACCTCATCTACGCCCTGGTCGCGACCAGCGGTGCCGCACTGATCCTGACCCGGCTCGCCGTGCCCCCGCACGTGCACGCGCGCCTGGTGCGGCTGCCCGACGGCATCGACCCCGACGTGGCGCGCGACGACCTGAGCCTGGCAGCGTGAGCCAACGCCTGACCTGCTTGTCGATGTCTGGCAGGCTTCCGGCATGGGTTTCCCGGGCGGCCGCCACGTCAAGCGGATCGTGCTGGAGGTCGTCGGCTGGGTGCTCGTGCTCGCCGGGATCGCCGCACTGGTGCTGCCCGGCCCCGGTCTGCTGATGCTCTTCGCCGGCCTGGTCGTGCTCTCCCAGCAGTACGAGTGGGCCGAACGACGCGTCGCGCCGGTCGAGCGGATGGCGAAGCGGGCTGCCTCCGAGGGGGTCGAGACCTGGTGGCGGGTCGCGCTGTCGGCGCTCGGCGGCCTGTGCATCCTCGGGTTCGGGGTGCTGTGGATCGTCGACCCCGCGGCGCCCGGCTGGTGGCCGGTGCGGGAGTCGTGGTGGCTGATCGGCGGACCGGCGACCGGGATCACGCTGGTGCTCTCCGGCTTCATCGCGCTGGGCCTGCTGGCCTACAGCTACTGGAAGTACCGCATCAAGGGCGATCCGGTCCCGGACGCGTGACGAGGACGATCAGCCCGATGATCACCAGGCGGCCGACCAGCGAGAGCACGCTGCCCTCCGGCCCGTAGCTCCCGCCGCCGAGCCAGTCGGCTCCCGACGTGTGCACCTGCAGCAGTGCGCCGCTGTAGTCGTCCGTGCCGCTGACGGTGAAGCCCAGGACCGTGCCCTGGAACCAGTTCCAGCCGATGTGGACGCCGAGGCCGAGCCACAGGGTGCCGGTGCGCAGGAAGGCCACGCCGTACATCACGCCGCCGAGGGTGCTGCTGGCGACCGAGAGGACGGTCGTGTGCGCGGTCGTCGCGAGGTGGAAGGCGCCGACGGCCACGGCCATCAGGGCCAGGGCGAGCCAGGGCCGGCCGGTCAGCCGGACCAGCCCGCCGAGCATCAGGACCCGGAAGAGCAGCTCCTCGACGTACCCGGAGAGCGAGAAGACGAGCAGGCCGAGGAGCAGCAGCGCGGGGTCGACGGTCACGCCGTCGACGTGCGCGACCCCGGCGAGCGCCATCAGGCCGGTGGTGGTGAGCATCCCGGCCGCCGCGATCGCGAGGCCGGTGCCGACGCTCCGGGCAGCGCCGACGCCGCGGATGCCCGCGCCGAGGGGATGGCCCGCCCGCCTGGCCCGGACGGCAGTCGTGGCCGTCACGACCAGCGTGACGACCACGACTGCAGCGAGGATCGCGTCCACGGCGCGACCCTAGGGGCTGCTCAGGCTGCGCGTGCGCGAACTCCCGGTCGCAGGAGTACGCCGGGGCACAGGCCGGGGATCGGCAGCACCGTGCAGATCGTCGACGGGTCCGGGGTCCCGCCGCCGCTCGCCGCGTCGCAGACGTCCTGCGGCAGGCCGGCGTCGCAGAGCGGCTGGATCGGCGAGGCGCCACCCGGGCCGGGCGGAGCGGTCGAGGCGTCGCAGATGGCCTGCGGCAGGCCGGCGTCGCAGAGGGGCTGGATCGGCGAGGCGCTGCCGTCCCCGCCGGGGCTCGGCAGCTGCGCGAACGCGTCGCAGATCTGCTGCGGCAGGCCGGCGTCGCACGCGGGCTGCAATGCGCTCGCGTCGCCGTTCCCACCGCCACCACCGCCGCCACCGCTGTGGGCCCGGCGGCACTTGGCGTAGGCCTTCTTGGCCTGCTTCAGGTGTCGGTGGGCCGCGCGCTGGTGCTTCTTGGCCTTCTTGAGCTTCTTGTTCGCGGCGTGCCGCTCCTTGCGGGAGTCGGCGCGCTTCTGGTGCTTCTTGGCCTTCTGCACACGCTTGTCAGCCTTGTGCGAGGCCTTCTTGGCCTTGACGGCCCGGTGCCGCTGCTTGGCGCAGGTGCCGGCGGCTCGCTCCGTGCTCCCCGCCCGGTCCGCGCCGCTGCCGGCCGCGCTCGCGGTCGCGGTGGTGGTGCCGACGAACGACAGCGCCGCCACCACGCAGAGCGCGAGCAGCGCCTTCATCAGGTGCTTGAACATGGGTTCTCCCCTCGTCTTCCGCTGCCCGCGGAAGGCGGACGAGCGACTCGTACCCACGAGCAACGAGGGGAGAACCGAAAGGTTGTGACCGGCATCACCCGGTCCAGACCAGTGTCAGTTGACGGGCGACTCGCCCAGCGTGACCTGGGCGCTGTGCGCGGAGCCCGAGGTGTCGGTCCAGCGCAGCGTCACGGAGTCGCCGGGCTGGTAGGTGGCGAGCGTCGACTTCAGCACGTCGTACGACGTGATCGCGGTGCCGTCGATCCCGGTGATCGTCGCGCCGGCCTCGATGCCGGCCTGGGCCGCGGCGCCGCCGCTCTGGACCTGCCCGACCTGGACGCCGCCGGTGGTGCCGGTCGCGTCCTGGCTGATCGCGATGCCGAGGTAGGCCGAGGCGCCGACCTGGACGCCGTCGCCGTCGGTCCCGTCCTCGATCTGCTGGGCGACCTGGAGGGCGTCCTCGATCGGGACCGCGTAGCTCTGCGCGACGCCGCCGCTGGACGCGGCGGTCGTGATGCCGACGACCTCGCCCTCGTCGTCCAGGAGCGCGCCGCCGGAGTAGCCCCCGACGACGTACGCGTTGGTCTCGATGAGGCCCGTGAGGTGCTCGCCGTCGACCGTGCCCTCGGACTGGGTGTCGATCGACTGGTCGACGTCGACCACGGAGCCGGTGGACGCCGACAGGTAGCCCTGGCCCTGCGCGTTGCCGACGGCGGTCACCTCGTCGCCGACGGCCGGGTCGCCGTCGTCGTCGAGCTTGACGGTCTGCAGGCCGCTGGCGCCGTCGAGCTGGAGCAGCGCGACGTCGGCCTGCTGGTCGTGGCCGATCACGGTGGCGTCGTAGGTGTCGCCGGTGCTGGCGATGGTGACCTTCACCGAGGTCGAGCCCTCGACGACGTGGTAGTTGGTGAGCACGATGCCCGACGAGTCGAGGACCAGGCCGCTGCCGGCCGCCTCGCCCGCGGTCGTCTCGGTGTTGATCAGCACGACGCCCTGCGACTGCTCGGCGCTCGCGTCGGTCTGGTCACCGGTCTGGTTGCTGGTGCTGCCACCGAGCTGGTCGTCCGGAGCGCCGTACCCGAACGGGTCGGTGCCGCCGCCCTGGCCGAAGCCGGGCGCCTGGCCGGAGTCACCGGACTCGCCCGAGCCGGTCTGCGGCTGCTGCGGCGCGGCGGCCGGGGCGTCCGCGACGGTGGTCTGGCCGCCGCTGGCGAGCGCCCAGCTGACCGGGACCGCGACGGAGGCGGCGATGACGCCGCCGGCGACGGCGCCGGCGAGCGAGGAACGCCAGCTCCAGCCGGCGCGGTGGGCCGCAGCGGGCGCCGGGTGCGGGGCGACCTGCTGGGCGGGAGCGGCGTACGGGTCCTGGTAGGGGTTGCCGTAGGGGTCGTACGCCGGGGGCTGCGGAGAGCGCTCGATCGGGCGCGTCTCGTCGAAGTTGTTGTCGGACTCGTGGCTCATGGTCACAAGTTCAACGGAGGTTCCTGGGAGGAACCCTGCGGACTTCCTATAGGAATCCTGTGAGGTCACTAGAACCCGATGGGCAGCCCGGCGTAGTTCTCGGCGAGCCCGGTGGCGCCGGCCTCGCTCGAGGTGACCCAGCGCAGCTGGGAGAGCTGGAGCTGCTCGTCGAAGGGGTCGCCGCTGGTGTGCAGCATCGTCGTCATCCACCAGGAGAAGTGGGTGCAGCGCCAGACCCGGCGCAGCGCCGCGTCGGAGTAGCCGTCGGCGAGGGCGGCGTCGCCCTTGAGGAGCGAGGTGAGTGCGGGCGCCAGCAGCGCGACGTCGGCGACGGCGAGGTTGAGGCCCTTGGCGCCGGTCGGGGGCACGATGTGGGCTGCGTCGCCGGCGAGGAAGAGGCGGCCGTGGCGCATCGGCTGCTGCACGAAGGAGCGCATCGGCAGCACGCTCTTGTCGGTGACGGGGCCGGGGGTGAGCTGCCAGCCGTCCTGCCCGTGACCGAGCCGGGTGGCGAGCGCGTCCCAGATCCGGTCGTCGGACCAGTCGTCGATCTTCGTCTCGTTCGGGACCTGGAGGTAGAGCCGCGAGACCGTGGCCGAGCGCATCGAGTGCATGGCGAAGCCGTCGGGGTGCCAGGCGTAGATCAGCTCGTCGGTCGACGGGGCGACGTCGGCGAGGATCCCCAGCCAGGAGTAGGGATACGTCTTCTCCCAGGTACGCCGCAGCGTCGCCGGCACCGCCTCCCGTGAGGGCCCGAACGAGCCGTCGCAGCCGACGACGACGTCGGCCTCCAGGCGTTGCTGGACGCCGTGCTCGTCGGTGAACGTGACGGACGGCCGGTCGGACTCGAGGTCGTGCAGCGCGGTCTCGCTGACGCCGTAGTGGACCTCCTGCCCCGCGGCGGTGCGGGCGGCGACGAGGTCCTTCTGCACCTCGGTCTGGCCGTAGACGAAGACCGAGCGGCCGGTCAGGTCGACGAAGTCGAGGTGGTGCCGCTCCTCGGGCCACTGGAGGTAGATGCCGCGGTGCGGGTCACCTTCCCGGTCCAGCCGCTCGCCGAGCCCGACCTCGCGCAGCAGGTCGACCGTCGACTGCTCGAGGATGCCCGCCCGGATCCGCCCGGCGACGTACTCCTCGGTGCGGGTCTCGACGACGACGGACTCGACCCCGTCGGCCGCGAGCAGGTGGGAGAGGAGCAGCCCGGACGGGCCCGCGCCGATGATGGCGACCTGGGTGCGCATGTCGTGAGTCTGGGCCGTGCGGGGACCGGCCGATGAGTGCGGGGTTCCGCTGGGTGGAAAGTGGTTTCGAGGCTCGCTCCGCTCGCACCTCAACCATCGCGGCGGCTCGCTCCGCTCGCACCTCAACCACCGAGGGAGCGGCCGATGCCGCGGGCGGCGACCTGGAGGGCGCCCACGAGGCGGGCGCGGTCCTTGAGGGAGGGCAGCACCATGCCGAGCGCGGCGACGACGTCGGGACCGCGGCGGATCGGGACCGCGAGGGAGCAGGCGCCCAGGCTCATCTCCTCGGTGGTGCTGGCGTAGCCGTCGCGCAGCACCTTCGCGAGCTGGCGGCGGAGCAGGCCCGGCTGGGTGATCGTGTACGGCGTGATCCGCGCCAGGTCGGCGAGCACGGCGTGCTGGACCTCGACCGGAGCGTGCGCGAGCAGCACCTTGCCGACGCCGGTCGCGTGCATCGGTAGCCGGGAGCCGACGCTGCTGACGACCGGGACCGACGCGTGGCCGGCGAGCCGGTCGACGTAGAGGACGTCCGTCCCGTCGCGCACGGCCAGGTGGACGGTCGCGAGCGTGGCGCCGTAGAGGTCGTGCAGGTACGGCGAGGCGACCTCGCGCAGTCCCGTCTGGACGGGGGCGAGCAGTCCGATGTCCCAGAGCCGCCGGCCGACGACGTACTCCCCGGCGGCGTTGCGGGCCAGCGCCCCCCACGCGACGAGCTCGCCGACGAGGCGGTGCGCGGTGGGCATGGGCAGTCCCGCGCGGTCGGCGAGCTCGGTGAGCGTCAGCCGCCGGTGGTGCTCGTCGAAGGCGCCGAGCAGGGCGAGCGCGCGGGAGGTGACGCTCGCGCCGGGGGTCGAGGTGTTGCCGGCCATGGGGACAGTCTTCCACTGAACGGAAGTGCCTCGTCGTCAGGGACTCGACCGAGTCCCTACCTTCGGCGTCGTGACCACTCTTGCGAGCCAGGCCGAGATCACGGCCGAGATCGAGGCGATCTCGAAGGAGTACGACTCCGCCGGAGTCGAGGAGACCGACGTCCGCGTCGACTACCCGCCGTACCGCTCCAGCATCCTGCGGCACCCCACGAAGGCGCCGCACCAGGTCGACCCCGAGGGCATCGAGCTGTGGGCGCCCGTCTTCGGGCAGCGCGACGTCGACCCGCTCGAGTCCGACCTCACGATCCAGCACCGGGGCGAGCCCGTCGGCGAGCGGATGGTCGTCACCGGCCGGGTGACCGACGGCGCCGGGCGACCGGTCCGGCACCAGCTCGTCGAGATCTGGCAGGCCAACGCGGGCGGCCGCTACATCCACCAGCGCGACCAGCATCCGGCGCCGCTCGACCCCAACTTCACGGGCATGGGGCGCTGCCTCACCGACGCCGACGGCAACTACGAGTTCCAGACGATCAAGCCCGGCCCGTACCCGTGGCGCAACCACCACAACGCCTGGCGTCCGGCGCACATCCACTTCTCGCTCTTCGGCACCGAGTTCACCCAGCGGCTGGTCACCCAGATGTACTTCCCGGGCGACCCGCTCTTCGCGCTCGACCCGATCTACCAGTCGATCGTCGACCCCGCGGCCCGCCAGCGGCTGGTCGCGACCTACGACCACGACGTCACCCGGCACGAGTGGGCCACGGGCTACCGCTGGGACATCGTGCTCACCGGGTCGCACCGCACCCCGACCGAAGGAGACGTCGAATGACGCCCACCCCCGGCCAGACGGTCGGCCCGTTCTTCGGCTTCGCCCTCCCGTACGACGGGGACAGCGAGCTCGTCCCGATCACCCGGCCCGACGCCATCCGCCTGCACGGCCGCGTGTACGACGGCGCCGGCGACCCGGTCCCCGACGCGCTGATCGAGGTGTGGCAGGCCGCGCCCGACGGCTCGGTCCCGCGTGAGCCGGGCTCGCTGCACCGCGACGGCTACACGTTCACCGGCTGGGGCCGGGCCGCGACCGACCGCACCGGGCACTACCAGTTCACGACGCTGCGCCCGGGCGGCGCGGCGCCGTACTTCGCCCTGACGGTCTTCGCCCGCGGCCTCCTCGACCGGCTCTTCACCCGCGCCTACCTGCCGGGCGCCGCGCCCGCGAGCTGGCCCGGGGCGAGTGCGGAGGCCGACGACCGGGGATTCGTGTTCGACATCCGGCTCCAGGGCGAGGACGAGACCGTCTTCCTGACGTACGCGCAAGACTGACCTCATGGCGGACCTGTTCTGGCCCGGCGACGAGCGCGCCGGGTCGCACTTCTCGGCGGAGGACTTCGTCGGGGCGATGCTCGCGGTCGAGGAGGCGTGGCTCGGCGCGGGCATCGACGCGCTCGTCGACGCCGAGCAGCTCGCGCTCGACGCCGAGGCCGGCGGCAACCCGGTCATCCCGCTGGTCCGGCTGCTGCGCGAGCAGGCGCCCGACGCCCACCGCGGCCTGACCAGCCAGGACGTCGTCGACTCGGCGCTGATGCGGATGTCCGCCTCGGCGGTGGCGACCCTGCGGCGCGACCTGCGCCGGGTCGTCACCCGGCTCGCGGCGCTCGCCGCCGAGCACCGCGACACCCCCATGGTGGCCAGGACGCTGACCCAGCACGCCGTGCCGACGACGTTCGGCTTCCGGGTCACGGCCTGGCTGACGGCGGTGCTCGACGCGGACGACGACCTGGCCCGGCTCACCTTCCCCGACCAGCTCGGCGGCGCCGCGGGCACCCGTGCGGCCACGGTCGAGCTCGGCGTAGAGGTGCCCGCCGGCGTCCCGCGCTGGCACACGACCCGCGCTCCCGTGACCCGGCTCGGCGACGCGCTCGTCGGCTGCACCGATGCCTGCGCGCGGATCGCGAACGACGTCGTCACGATGTCGCGGCCCGAGATCGGCGAGCTTTCCGAGGGCACCGGCGGTGGCTCCTCCACCATGCCGGGCAAGGCCAACCCGGTCCTGTCGGTCCTGGTCCGGCGGGCGGCACTCACCACGCCGCAGCTCGCCGCCACGCTGCACCTCGCCGCCGCTCACCAGGTCGACGACCGGGCCGACGGCGGCTGGCACGCCGAGTGGGCGCCGCTGCGGGACCTCGTCCGGCGCACCCTCGTCGCCGCGTCGCAGACCGTCGAGCTCGTGGCCGGGCTCCAGGTCCACGTCGACCGGATGGCGGCGACGCTCGCCGCCGCCGGCGACAGCGTGCTCGCCGAGCAGCGCAGCATGAGCGACGACCCCTCCCCGACGTACCTCGGTGACGCGACGGCGTACGTCGACGCGGTGGTCGCCCGCGCCCACCACCATCTCGAGGAGAAGCGTTGATCCCCGCCATCACGATCGTCCGGATGACCGGCGCCCGGGACCGGGCCGAGCTGCCGCTGCTGGTGCTCGGCCCGTCGCTGGGCACCTCGGCGAGCACGCTCTGGACGGCGTGCGCCGCGGGGCTGACCGACGCCTTCGACGTCGTCGCGTGGGATCTCCCGGGCCACGGCCACAACCGGTCGGTGCCCGACGAGCCCTTCACGATGACGGAGCTCGCGGCCGGCGTGCTGCGCGTCGTCGACGACGTGCTCACCCAGCGCGACCAGCCGCGCGGACCGTTCTTCTACGCCGGTGACTCCGTCGGCGGAGCGGTCGGTCTCCAGCTGATGCTCGACGTCCCCGACCGCGTCGTGGCCGCCGGGCTGCTGTGCACAGGCGCCCAGATCGCGACCCCCGACTCCTGGACCGAGCGGATCGGCAAGGTCTCCCAGTCGGGCACCCCGGTGATGGTGAGCGCCTCCGCCGAGCGCTGGTTCGGGCCGGGCTTCGCCGAGCGGGAGCCCGAGCGTGCCTCGGCCCTGCTGCACGCGCTGTCCGACGCGGTCGACGAGGGTTACATCCAGGTCTGCGGCGCGCTCGCGTCGTACGACGTGCGAGACCAGCTCTCCCGGGTCGCGGCCCCGGTGCTCGCCGTCGCGGGCAGCGCCGACGTGGCGACGCCTCCCGACAAGCTGCGCGAGATCGCTCACGGCGTCCAGGACGGGACGTACGTCGAGCTCGACGGGGTCGCGCACCTCGCCCCGGCCGAGGCGCCGGACGCGGTCGCGCGACTGCTGCGCGAGCACTTCTTGGGTGAGCAGAGCTCGGGCGAGGGGGCGAGACGCGAGGAGTCGCCCGGCATGACCGTCCGACGCGAGGTGCTCGGCGACGCGCACGTCGACCGCGCCGTCGCCGGCACCACCGACTTCACGCGGGACTTCCAGGAGCTGATCACGGCGTACGCCTGGGGCGAGATCTGGACCCGCCCCGGCCTGGACCGCCGCAGCCGCTCGATGATCACGCTGACCGCCCTGATCGCCCGCGGGCACCACGAGGAGCTCGCCATGCACGTGCGGGCCGCGCTGCGCAACGGGCTCACGGTCGACGAGCTCAAGGAAGTGCTGCTCCAGTCCGCCATCTACTGCGGGGTGCCCGACGCCAACACGGCGTTCCGGATCGCCCAGCGAGTGCTCGACGAGGAAGGGATCTCATGACCTCGGCTTTCCTGTACGCCGCCGCCCGTACGCCGTTCGGCCGCTTCGGCGGCGCCCTCGCGGAGGTGCGCCCCGACGACCTCGCCGCCGTCGCGATCGAGGGCGTGCTCGCGAAGGCGCCGGGCCTGGACCCGGCCGCGATCGGCGACACGGTGTGGGGCTGCGCCAACCAGGCGGGCGAGGACAACCGCAACGTCGGTCGGATGGCGCTGCTGCTCGCCGGCCTCCCGGTCTCCGTCCCGGCCACCACCGTCAACCGTCTCTGCGGCTCCTCGCTGGACGCCGCGATCATCGGGTCGCGCACCATCGAGTCCGGTGACGCGGACGTCGTGCTCACCGGTGGCGTCGAGTCGATGACCCGCGCCCCGTGGGTGCTGCCCAAGCCCAGCAAGGGGTTCCCGGCCGGGAACGTGACCGCGGTGTCGACGACGCTGGGCTGGCGGCTGGTCAACGACCGGATGCCGGCGGAGTGGACGGTCTCGCTCGGCGAGGCCAACGAGCAGCTCCAGGAGAGGTACGGCATCTCGCGCGAGCGGCAGGACGAGTTCGCGGCCCGGTCGCACAACCTGGCCGACGCGGCCTGGGAGGCCGGGTTCTACGACGACCTCGTCGTCCCCGTGGGTGAGCTGGCCCGTGACGAGGGCATCCGCCCCGGGTCGTCGGCCGAGAAGCTGGCCGGCCTCAAGCCGTCGTTCCGCAAGGACGGCACGATCACGCCCGGCAACGCATCTCCGCTCAACGACGGTGCTTCCGCCGTATTGCTGGGGTCTGAGTCCGCTGCGGTCGGGCGCGACCCGATCGCCAGGATCGCGGGTCGTGGGGTGTCGGCGCTGGAGCCGCAGCTCTTCGGGTTCGCACCGGTGGAGGCCGCCGAGCGCGCGCTGGCCCGGGCCGGCATCACCTGGTCCGACGTGTCCGCCGTCGAGCTCAACGAGGCCTTCGCGGTGCAGTCGATCGCGTGCGTCGACGCGTGGAAGGTGGACCCCGAGATCGTCAACGCCAAGGGCGGCGCGATCGCGATCGGCCACCCGCTCGGCGCCTCCGGCGGCCGGATCCTCGGCACCCTCGCGGCCCGGCTCCAGGAGTCCGGCGACCGGTACGGCGTCGCCGCGATCTGCATCGGCGTCGGCCAGGCCCTCGCCGTGGTGCTGGAGAACGTCTCGTGAAGATCTGCGACACGGCCGCCGAGGCGGTCGACGGCATCGAGGACGGCTCGACCGTCCTGATCGGCGGGTTCGGGATGGCCGGCATGCCGGTCCAGCTGATCGACGCTCTCATCGACCAGGGCGCCACCGACCTCACCGTCGTCTCCAACAACGCCGGCAACGGTGACACCGGTCTGGCCGCGCTGCTGGCCCAGGGCCGGGTGCGCAAGGTGGTCTGCTCGTTCCCGCGCCAGGCCGACTCGTGGGTCTTCGACGGTCTCTACCGCGACGGCAAGGTCGAGCTCGAGCTGGTGCCGCAGGGCAACCTCGCCGAGCGGATGCGGGCGGCCGGTGCCGGCATCGGCGCGTTCTTCTCGCCCACCGGCGTCGGCACGCCGCTCGCGGAGGGCAAGGAGACCCGCGAGATCGACGGCCGCACCTACGTCCTCGAGCTCCCGATCCGCGGCGACGTCGCGCTGGTCGGCGCGCACACGGCCGACCGGATGGGCAACCTCGTCTACCGCAAGACGGCCCGCAACTTCGGGCCGGTGATGGCCACCGCCGCGAGCACGACGATCGTGCAGGTGCGCGAGGTCGTCGACACCGGCGAGCTCGACCCGGAGGCGATCGTGACGCCGAGCATCTACGTGGACAGGGTGGTGGCGGTATGACGCTCAGCAAGGGTGAGATGGCCGCGATCGTCGCGCAGGACATCCCGCACGGCGCCTACGTCAACCTCGGCATCGGCCAGCCCACACTCGTCGCCGACCACCTCCCGGACGGCTCCGGCGTCGTCCTGCACACCGAGAACGGGCTGCTCAACATGGGCCCGCGACCCGCTGACGACGAGGTCGACCCCGACCTCACCAACGCCGGCAAGCAGCCGGTGACCGAGCTGCCCGGGTCGTCGTACTTCGACTCCGCGACGTCGTTCGCGATGATGCGCGGCGGCCACCTCGACGTCTGCGTGCTGGGTGCCTTCCAGGTCTCCGCGGGCGGCGACATCGCCAACTGGCACACGGGTGAGCCCGACGCGATCCCGGCCGTCGGTGGGGCGATGGACCTCGCGATCGGCGCCAAGAGCGTCTTCGTGATGATGACGCTCTTCGCCAAGGACGGCAGCCCCAAGCTGGTGCCGTCGTGCACCTACCCGCTCACCGGCGTCGGCTGCGTCGACCGCGTCTACACCGACGTCGCGACCTTCGAGATCACGCCCGACGGCGTCGTCGTCCTCGACACCTTCGGTACGTCGTACGACGAGCTCGCGGAGCGCCTCGAGGTCCCCCTCTCCCAGAGATAGGGGAGGCGAATGGGGGAGCTCCCCGCTGCGGTGGACCGCCCGCTCCGCGGAAGGTGATCACGTCGCCGGCACGGTGCCGGCGACGTACACCAGGAGGAGCATCATGAAGCGGTTCATCATCGAGCGGGAGATCCCGGGCGCGAGCAACCTGTCGCAGGCCGAGCTGGCCGACATCGCGCAGGCGTCCAACGACGTCGTCGCGGGGCTGGAGGTCCCGTACACGTGGGTCAACAGCTACGTGGCCGGCGACAAGATCTACTGCGTCCACGAGACCGACGAGGTCGAGACCATCCTCGAGCACGCGCGTCGGGGTGGGTTCCCGGCGAACACCGTGTCGGTCGTCGCCAACGAGTTCGGCCCGCACTCCGCTGCGGGCGCGGGCGCCTGAGCGCCCTCCGGGAGCGTCGTCCTCATGCCAGAATCGAGGCCATGGCCGTCGACGACCGGCTCGCGCTCGCCCCGCTCCCGGCGGCCCTCACCCCCTTCATCGGGCGGGCCGCGGAGCGTGCGGCGCTGGCCGAGGCGCTCCGACCGTCCTCGGGAGACCGCCGGCTGGTGACCGCCACCGGGCCGGGCGGGGTCGGCAAGACCCGGCTCTGCCTGGCGGTGGCCGACGAGCTCGCCGCCGAGTTCGCGGACGGAGTGGTGTTCGTCGACCTGGTCACGGTCACCGACGACACCATGGTGGTCGCGGCCATCGCCGACGCCGCCGGCGTACCGGAGCGGGCCGGGTCCACCCGGCTCGAGGCGCTGACGGCGACGCTGCGCGAGCGCCGGGTCCTCGTCGTCCTCGACAACTGCGAGCACCTGGTCACCGGCTCCCGGTCAGCGGTCACCGACCTGCTCGCCGCCTGCCCCGGCGTGCGGATCCTCGCCACCAGCCGGATCCGGCTGCACCTCGCCGGCGAGACGGTCTTCGCCGTCCCCGGGCTCTCCGCCGACGGCGACGCCCTCGCCCTCTTCGAGGCCCGGATGGCCGCGAGCGGCGCGGTCGCTCCCCTCGCCGGCGAGGACCTCGTCACGGCCCAGGAGATCTGCCGCCTGCTCGACGGGATGGCCCTCGCGATCGAGCTGGCCGCGGCGCGCGCGCCGAGCTTCGGCATCGACGGGCTGTGGCTCGCCCTCGGGCAGGGCCACGACGTCCTCAGCTACGGCCACCCCGTCGACGACCGGCACGGCTCGCTGCGCGCCGCCGTCGACTGGAGCTATCACCTGCTCGGCGAGGACGAGCAGGCGGTGCTGCGCAGGGTGGCTGTCTTCGCGGCGCCGTTCGACCTCGAGGCCGCGGCGTACGTCGTCCAGCGCCCGGTCGCCGAGCTGCTCGACACCCTCGGCCGGCTGGTCGACTGGAACCTCGTGACGCTCCGACCCGCCCGCCCGACCCGCTACCGGCTCCTCGAGACGATCCGGCAGTACGCCGGGGAGCGGTCCGTGGAGCTCGACGAGCTGGAGGTGGTCCGGGCCCGCCACCGGGCGTGGTGCGAGTCCGCACTGCGCGGACTGATCTCCCGGATGCCCGGCGACGCCGCCTGGTGCGCCGAGCTCGACCGGGTGCTCGACGACGCCCGGGCGGCCCTGGGCTGGGGTGCGTCGGCCGAGCTGGCGGAGCTGCTCGCGGTGGCGGTCTTCGAGCGCGGGCGCCCGGCGGAGGCCGAGCGCCGCCACCTGCAGGTCGCCGAGCTCACCGACGATCCCGTGCGCCGCCACGAGGCGCTCTTCCTCGCTTCCCGGGCGGCGCTCGCCCGCTACGCGGGAGATCGCGCCGGCGAGATCTGCGAGCAGGCGATCGACGCCGCCATCGGGGCCGGCGACCGGGTCACCGCCGGGCTCTACCTGTGCCACCTCGCCACCTGGTGGCACCGGCACGAGGGGACGATGGGCCGGCCGACCTCGGACGACGTCACCGACGCCGCGCTGGCCCGGGCGCGCGAGCTCGGCGGCGGCGACGAGCGCGTCGAGGCGGCGATCGCCGTCGGCAGCCTCGCTCGCGTCGACCGTCCGCGCGTGGTCGATGACGGCCTCGTCGCCGTCGAGCGGGCCCGAGCCGTCGGCGACCTGCTGCTGGTCGACACCGCCCTCGACGAGGTGTGCGCCGCGCAGCTCGAGGCCGGTGACATCGCCGCCGGGCTGGCCACGGTGCGCGTCCGGCTGGCCGCGATGGCCGCGGTGCCGGTCGACGTCGCGAGCGGGATGGACCACGCCGACGTCAACCTGATGGCCGCACACCTCTGCGTCGCGGCCGGCCTGCTGGCCGAGGGGCGGAGGCACGCGGACGCGCTGGCGGCGCTGCCCTTCCTCCGCGAGGAGCCCCAGATCGGCCTGGCCCGGCAGCTCGAGCTCGGCGCGTTCGCCGGGACCTTCGACGAGGTGCTGACCGGCGCCAAGGCGTTCCAGGTGTCGTGGGAGCGGGCGGGGCGTCCGGTGGTGAACAACTTCGCGCCCGCGACGTACGCCGTCGCGATGGTCCTCGGCGTCCTCGGCGACGACCACGGTCGCGCGGACTGGATCGCACTCACCCGCAGCATCGCGCGCGATCCGCGAGCCTGCGACGACGCGCGCCTGGTGTGGCCAGCGACGTTCGACGGCATGCACTTCCTGCACCGCGCGGAGGTCGACCGTGCTCTCGTCGTCATGCCCTACGCACCCGACGACGTGCCCGGTGGCTGCCGCTGGCACCAACGGATCTGGCTGCCGTGGTACGCCGCGCTCTGGGCAGAGGCCGGAGCGCTCGCCGGCGTCGACGACGTCGAGGACCGGCTGGTGTGCGCAGCCCCGATCGCGCGCGACAACGCCGTCGCCTCGCTCATGGTCGAACGGGCCCGACTGCTGGCGGGGGGCGACCGCGCCGGCGTCGCGGCGCTCGCCACGTCGTTCGACGACCTGAGCTGCCCCTACCAGGCCGCCCGCAGCCGCGAGCTCGCCGGCGTCGCACCCGCCGTCCCGGCGGCGGAGGCGATCGCGATGCTCAGCGACCGCGAGCGCGAGGTGCTCGCGCTGGTCGCTACCGGCGCCAGCAACCCCGAGATCGCGAGGACGCTCTTCATCAGCCGCAAGACCGCCGAGCACCACGTCTCGCACATCCTGACCAAGCTCGGCGTCGCCAACCGCGCCGAGGCCGCCGCGTTGGCAGAGCGTCTCGGGATCGGCAGCTAGCTCAGGTCGCGTCCTGCTGCACGCGCGACTTGCGGACGCCGTACGCGAAGTAGATGACCAGGCCCAGGACGAGCCAGACGAGGAAGCGGATCCAGGTGTCGACCGCGAGGTTCGACATCAGCGCGACGCACAGAACCGCCGAGACGATCGGCAGCACCGGGGAGAGCGGGGTCCGGAAGGGGCGCTTCAGGTCGGGGTTGGTGCGCCGCAGGATCGGCACGGCGAGCGAGACGATCGTGAAGGCGAAGAGCGTGCCGATGCTGACCATCTCGGCGAGCTTGTCCAGCGGCACGAGCGCGGCGAGCGTGGCGACGAAGGCGACCGTGATCGCGGTCATCAGGGTCGGCGTGCCGAAGCGCGGGTGCAGCTGGGCGAGCCGCGGCGGGAGCAGCTTGTCGCGCGCCATCGCGAAGCCGATCCGCGGCATCGTGACGATGTCGACCAGGATCACCGAGGTGAGGCCGGCGATGGCGGCGACGCTGATCAGGTTGGCGGCCCAGCCGAGGCCGACGGTCTTGAACGCCTCCGAGATCGGAGCGCCCTCGTCGAGGTCGTGGAAGTCGACCATCCCGGTGAGGACACCGGCGACGCCGACGTACAGCAGTGTGCAGACGCCGAGGGTGCCGAGCAGCCCGATCGGCAGGTCCCGCGAGGGCTTCTTGGTCTCCTCGCCGAGATTCGCGACGGCCTCGAAGCCGGTGTAGGAGAAGAACACGACGGCGGCCGCGGACAGCACGCCGGCCAGCCCGTAGATCGACGGCGAGGTGCCCGTGAGCATCTGCCAGAGCGGCTGGGTGAGGCCGCCGGAGTCCGAGCCCGGCTCGCTCGGCGGGATGAACGGGTGCCAGTTGGCGGTCTTCACGTAGAACGCGCCGACGACGATCACGAACAGGCAGACGAGGACCTTGATGACCACGAGCGTGTTGGTGACCCACTTCGACTCGCGGATGCCCACCCACGCCACGACGCCGAGCACCAGCACGATGAGGACCGCGCCGACGTTGACCGTGGAGGTCTCCCCGAAGAGGCTCGTCGGCACCGTGTCCGAGAGGCTCGCGACGTAGCCGGACCAGCCGCGCGCGACCACCGCGGCGCCGAGCGAGAACTCGAGCACCAGGTCCCACCCGATGATCCAGGCGAAGACCTCGCCGATCGTCGCGTAGGTGTAGGTGTACGCCGACCCCGCGGTCGGCACCGCCGAGGAGAGCTCCGCATAGCAGAGCGCGGCCAGGAGGCTGACGATGCCGGCCAGCGCGAAGGACAGCATCACGGCCGGGCCGGCGAAGTCCTTCGCCGCGACGCCGGTCAGCGTGAAGATGCCGGTGCCGATCACGATGCCGATCCCGAAGCCCATCAGGTCGAGCGCGCCGAGGCTCTTCTTGAGCCGCCCGGCCGACCCGGGCTCGGCGGCGTCGGCACCCTCCGGATCGTCGGAGTTCTGCTCGAGGACGTCCTCGACGGACTTCGTGCGTGTCAGGTCCACGCCCGTCGATACCCACTGCGCGGCCGACCCACGCGTGGACAAGACCAGTGCGCCGGGGGCAGGGTGCTGGCATGCGACGTCTCGGGAACCTCGTCCTGTCCAGCCTGCTCGGAGGAGCCTTGCTCGTGGGGGGAGGGATCGTGGGAGGCAGTGCCCAGGCCGCCGGCCATCCCGGTGGACACGGCCACCGCCACGGGTGGACGTGGAAGCAGACCGTCATCGACGCCGACCAGGGCTTCCGCGGCCTCGACGCCGTCGACCGGCGTACGGCGTGGGTGACCGGCGGCAGCGCGACCGAGGGCGCGCCCGGTCGGGTCTTCCGCACCGCCGACGGCGGCCGGACGTGGCAGGACGTCAGCCCGCCGCACACCGAGGGCCTGCTCTTCCGCGACGTCGAGGCGCGCAGCGCCCGCGAGGCAGTGATCCTCGCGATCGGTCCCGGCGACGCGTCGCGGATCTACCGCACCACCGACGGCGGCGCGAGCTGGGCGACGGCATTCGTCAACGACGACCCGGCCGCGTTCTACGACTGTCTGGCCTTCTACCCCGGTGGCCGGCACGGGCTGGCCCTGAGCGACCCGGTGGACGGGAAGTTCCGGATCCTGTCGACCGACGACGCCGGCCGCTCGTGGCAGGTGCTGCCGGACGACGGGATGCCGGCCGCGCCGACGGAGGCGGGCTTCGCCGCCAGCGGTGACTGCCTGGTGACGGTGGGCCGCACGGCGTACTTCGGCTCCGGAGGCGGTGCTTCGCGCGTCTTCCGCTCCGACGACCTCGGCCACACCTGGACCGCGACCGACTCGACGATCCCGGCCGGTGACGCGGCGGGTGTCTTCGCCCTGGCCTTCCGTACGCCGCGGGACGGGGTCGCCGTCGGCGGTGACTTCGCCGACCCGACCGACGGTGTCGACGCCGTCGCCGTGACCCGCGACGGCAGGACGTGGCGCAGCGGAGGCGACCTCCAGCACCTCGCCGAGGACGCGGCCTACCTCCCGACACGCGGCCACCCGCTGCTCGTCACCGGGGAGTCCGGCGAGGTCCGCGGCACCAGCCTCAGCCTCGACGGTGGTCACAGCTGGCGGCACCTGAGCACCGACGGCTACCACGCGCTCGACTGCACCGCCGACGGCTCGTGCTGGGCCGCCGGAGCGAACGGCCGGGTGGCGCGCCTGGAGCTCGGCCGCAACTGACGGCAGGACAGAATGGGCGCATGCCCGAGGAGACGGTCGGCGTCGTCGGCGGCGGCATCCTGGGCCTGGCCGTCGCCCGTGAGCTGACCCGCCGACGCCCGGGCACGCGGGTGGTCGTCCTCGAGAAGGAGGACCGGCTGGCGGCCCACCAGACCGGCCACAACTCCGGTGTCGTGCACGCCGGCCTCTACTACAAGCCCGGGAGCCTCAAGGCCGAGCTGTGCACGCGCGGCCGGGCGCTGCTCCGCGACTACTGCGCCGAGCACCGCCTCCCGTACGACGAGTGCGGCAAGCTCGTCGTCGCGGTCGACCGCGACGAGCTGGGTCGCTTCGACGCGCTGGAGGCGACGGCGCGGAGGAACGGCGTACCGGACCTGCGTCGGGTCGACGGCGCGGCGATCGCCGAGGTCGAGCCGCACGCGGCGGGAGTCGCGGCCCTGCACTCGCCGCACACCGCGATCACCGACTACGTCGCGATCGCCGAGCGGATGGCTGCCGACGTCGAGGAGGCCGGCGGGCGGGTGCTGCTCGCGGCCGAGGTCACCGGCGTACGGCGTACCCCCGGCGGCATCGACGTGCGGTGCGGCGACGAGGTCCACCGGGTCGACCGGCTGGTCGCGTGCGGCGGCCTGGAGTCGGACCGGCTGGCGGAGCTCGTGGGTGCGTCAGCGGCGCCGCGGATCGTGCCGTTCCGGGGCGAGTACATGCGCGTCGCGGCGGCCAAGCAGGAGCTCGTGCGGGGGATGGTCTACCCGGTGCCCGACCCGCGCTACCCGTTCCTCGGTGTGCACTTCACGCGCCGGGTCGACGGCACGCTCGAGGTCGGCCCGAACGCGTTCCTCGCCCTCAGCCGTCGTGCCTACGGACGCCTGTCGGTGTCACCGCGCGATGCGGCCAGAACCCTGGTATGGCCTGGGTTCTGGCGGTTCGCGGGTGAGCACTGGCGCACCGGCGTCACCGAGCTCGGCGGCGTGCTCTCGACGCGCGCCTACATGCGCGCAGCCCAGCGCTACGTGCCCGACATCGGCGCCGCGGACGTGACCCGGCGCGGCCTCGGCCTGCGCGCTCAGGCGATCGAGCGGGACGGGTCGCTGGTGGACGACTTCGTGGTCGAGCAGGACGACCGGATCACCAGCGTGCGCAACGCTCCGTCACCGGCGGCGACCTCCAGCATGGCGATCGCGGAGCACGTCGTGGACGGGATCGACCGCGCGGGTTGAGGTGCGGGGCCGGTGCGCGGCGTCGAGGCCGGTGCGCAGCAGCACGTGGAGGTGCGCGTCCGGGTCGACGATCGCCGCCTGCGACGTCCCGCGCACGGCGCTGAGCAGTACGGCGGGGGCCGAGTGCCGCTGGAAGCTGCGGGGCTTCAGCGGTGGGGCGCCGTCGATGAAGCTGCGCGCCCACGCCGCCGCCTCGGGCACCAGCTCGAGGGCCTCGGCGATCGCCTCGTGGTCGGCGGCGTCGTCCGAGAGCTCCTGGCAGCGGAGCAGCCCGGCGGCCAGGGCGTGCTGGGCCTCCTGGGGTGCGTCGTACACGGCCTGGCAGCCGACCGCTGCCACCACGCCGACCTCCCACTCGAAGCCCTCGCCGTGCACGCCGATGACCTCCGGGATCAACGGGACCAGCCGGGCCCGGCCCTCGTCGCTCGTGTGGTCGTTGACCAGGCGCGCGAGCTGGGCGAGGAGCGGATGGGTGCACCGGGGCCGGTCGCTCCACGGCTCACCGGCGAGCACCGAGGCCATCTCCATGAAGCAGGCGCCCTTGCGGGGGGTGCGGTGCTTGCCCCGCGAGAGCACCGGCAGCCCGTCCGGGATCCCGTCTGTCCTCATCCCCTCACGATCCGCCGATGTGGCGGCCGCCGCAAGGGGGTCAGCGCTACCGGCTCAGCTGCGCGAGGCGCTCGAGCCCCGGGCCGACGTGCTGCTGGATGCTCGCGGTGGCGTCGTCGAGGCCCGCCGAGCCGGGGTGGCCGGGTGGTATCCGGGCCGGGTTGAGCGCGACTTCGTGCGCCCAGTCGCGGATGTCCGGCTCGGCGTTGAAGGCGGCGGCGTTCTCGAAGCCGAGCAGGTTCATGATCGCCCAGTCCTGCCGGGTGTTGCCCAGCGACGATGGCCGGCAGAGCGCGTTCTTGGTGTCGTCGTCGGCGCGGGTCGCCTCGACGTACCCGGTCAGCGCGGCGCCGAAGCAGGGGAAGCCCGCCCGCACCGGCTGCAGGGTGATCACGTCCGGCTGCCAGATGGGCAGGCGGGTCGGCAGCTTGAGGCCGTACGCCGCACAGTGCACGACCAGGGAGTCGTGGGGCACCTCCACCGACCCGTGCTCGAGCTCGAGGCGGCCGGGGCGCACGGCCGTCACGTGGCCGAGCCGGACCACGTCCTCGATGCTGCGCAGCAGCTCCAGCTCCCAGGTGCCCAGCGTGGGTGCGCGCGCCATCGTGGGCTCGACCGTCCGGTCGATGCGGTGCATGATCCCGAGGTCCTCCAGGCGCAGGAAGAGGTCGGGCAGCGACGGTGCCTCCGCGCAGGCGGCGAGCATGTCGGCGACCATGCCGAGGTAGATCTCGGGGTCCGGCTGGATCTTCGCGCGGTTGAGCATCCACGGGTCGCGCGGCCGCACCCAGGTGATGGCGCCGGGGTCCACGCCCTGCCCGAGCAGCCACATGCACGCGTCGGTCGCGGTCTTGCCGGAGCCGACCACGACGTACCGGCTCGGGGTGTCCTGCACCTTCGGCAGCTCGTTGACGGGGACGACGCGGGCACCGTCGGCGACGTCGAAGGGCGGCGGGGACTCAGCGGGGATGTCGGGGGAGAGGTAGCGCGCGTCGACGACGCGGCAGTGGTCGGGCACCTCGTAGCGGCGGCCCGAGACACGGGAGGTGAACCTGCGGTCGCCGTCGTACTCGCACCCGGTGAACAGCTCGACCCGGCCGGTCCCGACCATCCGGTCGGCGGCGTCGGCGAAGTAGGAGCCGATCGTGGCCTTGTCGGCGCGCTCCTGGAGCCCGGCCTCGGGGCCGTGGGTCTGGAGGCGCCCGCCGCCGAGCACGGTCGACGCGACGCCGTAGAACGTCGAGGACTGGTGCAGCCGCACGAAGGGGTACGCCTCGAGCCAGTGTCCGCCGACCCCGTGGCGCCGGTCCACCAGCGCGACGCGGGCGTCGCCGTGGTCGACGAGCGCGTCCGCGAACGCCATGCCCATGGCGCCGGCGCCCACCACCACGTAGTCCACGTCGACCGTCGTCGTCACGCGTGCAGACAAGCACGCGACGACCGTCGCGTCCACGTGGAAGGGGCGAATCGCCGACCCTCGAGTTAATCGGATAAAGTCGCCTGACTTAGTACTGTTATGACGTGAGGAAGACCGTGGGCGCCATCGACCTGCACCAGCACCTGTGGCCGGAGCCGCTGCTCGAGGTGCTGCGCCGGCGCACCCGGACGCCGTACGTGCGGGGCTGGACGCTGCACACCGCCGGCGAGCCGGAGTACGCCGTCGCCCCCGCCGACCACGACGTCGAGCGCCGGATCGCCCAGGACCTCGACGCGGGGACCGAGCTGGCCTGCGTCAGCCTGTCGGCTCCGCTCGGCCTGGAGTCCCTGCCTCGCGACGAGGCAGGTCTCGCCCTCGACGCCTGGCACGCGGGCGCGGCGGCTCTGCCCGCCCACTTCGCGCCGTGGGCCTCGGTGCCGGTCGTCGAGCCGGACCTCGACGAGCTCCACCGGCTGCTGTCCGGACGGTTCGTGGGCGTCCAGCTCGCGGCCACCCAGGTCGCCACGCCGGACGGATGGGCGGGGCTCGGGCAGGTGCTCCGGGTCGCCGAGCAGCTCGGCAAGCCGGTCTTCGTGCACCCCGGTGCGACCGACGTCGTGGCCGCGGGACCCGGGTGGTGGGCGCCGGTCGTCGGGTACGTCGGGCAGCTGCACGCCGCGTGGTGGGCCTGGCACGCGGTCGGCGGTCGCGGGCAGTTCCCGGCGCTGCGCGTGGTCTTCGCCGCCGGCGCCGGCCTCGCGCCCCTCCACCACGAGCGGCTCTCCGCCCGCGGCGGTGAGCCCGGGACCGTCGACCCCGACGTCTTCGTCGACACCTCGTCGTACGGCGCGCAGGGCGTCGACGCCCTGATCCGCGTGCTCGGCATCGACACGGTCGTGCTCGGCAGCGACCGGCCGTACGCCGACCCCCTGCCGGCCCTCTTCGGGGAGGCGGCTACCCGCGCCATCCGGGTCGACAACCCCCGGCGGGTGCTCGGCGCCCAGCACCTCGGCACCACCGTGAAGGAGAACGCAGCATGACCCTGGCAGCCATCCTCGACAACCGGGCGGAGGTCCCGGCCCGCGCGGCGACACCGCTCGAGGGCGACCTCACCCTCGACACCCTTCCCGGTCGCGACCTCGCGCAGGACGAGCTGCGCTCGCTCGCGTCGTACCTCGCCCTCCACCCCGAGCTGTGGCGCCACCACCTGGCGTTCGACTCCGACAACCGGGTCTACGTCTCGCTGCACCGCGACGCCCACGTCGACGTGTGGCTGCTCTGCTGGACCCCCGAGAACGACACCGGCTTCCACGACCACGACGTCTCCTCCGGCGCCGTCGCCGTGGTCGAGGGGACGCTCGTCGAGCACAACCTCGCGGTCGGCAACGACACGATCGAGACCTACGTCGAGGGCGGCCAGGTCTTCAGCTTCGGCCCCGACCACATCCACCGGCTCACCGGCGCGGTCCAGGGTGCCGTGTCGGTGCACGTCTACAGCCCGCCGCTGTGGCGGATGGGCCAGTACGCCGTCGGCGCAGACGGCCGCGTCCGGCGCCAGTCGGTCTCGTACGCCGAGGAGCTCCGCCCCATCGACTGACCCGACTATCCCTCGAGCTGGTCGACCGTGGGCACGTAGAAGAGCGAGCCGGTCACGGCCGTCGACACCTCGAGCAGCCGGTCGGTGGTGCCCGGCGGGTCGCCGAGGAACATGTTGCGCAGCATCCGCTCGATCACGGCCGGGTCGCGGGTGTAGCCGACGAAGTAGGTGCCGTACTCGCCGCCGCCGGACACGCTGCCGAAGGGCATGTTGTCGCGGAGGATCTGCAGCTCGGTGCCGTCCTCGTCCTCGATGCTGGTCAGCGCGGAGTGGGCGCCGGGGGCCTTCTGGTCGTCGGGCAGCTCGATGTCGGAGAGCTTCTCGCGGCCGACCGCGGCCTCCTGCTCCTCCACGGACATCGCGTTCCAGGCGTCCAGGTCGTGCAGGTACTTCTGGATGACCACATAGCTGCCGCCCGCGAAGCCGGGATCGTCGTCCCCGACGAGCAGCGCGTCGTCGACGGCCCGGCCGACCGGGTTCTCCGTGCCGTCGACGAAGCCGAGCAGGTCGCGGCGGTCGAAGTAGCGGAAGCCGTGCACCTCGTCGACCACGGTGGCCGCGCCGCGCAGCCGCTGGGTGAGCCGGGACGCCAGCTCGAAGCAGAGGTCGAGCTGCTCGGCCTTGATGTGGAGGAACACGTCGCCCGGCGTCGCCGGCGCTGTGTGCCGCCCGCCGCGGATCTCGGCGAAAGGGTGCAGCGCCGCCGGTCGCGCGCCGCCGTACACGCGGTCCCAGGCGTCGCTGCCGATCCCGACGACGCAGGACAGGCCGGCCTCGACGTTGCGGAAGCCGATCGCGCGGGCCATCCCGGGCACGTCCGCGAGCACGTCGCGGACGGCGGCGTCCCGGCCCGCGTCGATCGTGAGCACGAGGAAGACGGCCGCCCTGGTCAGCGGCGAGGTGACGGGCTGGGGCTCGGTCATCAGTCCGAGATCGCGGCGGGCTGACCGGTCCGGAAGAGGGTCGCCAGGTAGATCACGATCGGCACCGTGCCGGCGTTGCGGGCGTGGTGGACCTCGCCCTGCTCCTCGCGCAGCCACTGGCCGGCGCGGACCCGGTAGGTGTCGCCGGCCCTCAGCTTCTTGACGACCGTCGGGTCGTCGCCGCTGCCCTTCAGGACGGTTGCCGTGCCGGACTCGACCGTGTAGGTCAGCGCGCCCTCGGCGATGTAGCCGAGCTGGGCGCCGGGGTGGTGGTGCGAGGTGAGCTGCGCGCCCGGCATCACGACGACCTTGCTGAGCCCGAGGGTGCGCTTCGGGGCGCCGGGAGGCGCGGCCACCTCGGCGAGCGACTGGCGGGTGACCACGACCGGGGCCGGGTCGTCGGCGGACGCGGCGGAGACGGCGATGCCGGCGCCGAAGCCGGAGCCGATCAGGGCCAGGCCGGCGAGGGGGACCAGGAGACGCTTCATGGCTGCGAGCGTAGGGGCCCCGGGGGTCTCTCGGGGTCGGTTCCGGGGTGCTCCCCGATGTGCGCGCCCCGCCGTACGACGAAGGGTGGAGCCATGATCCGAGCCCACCAGCTGACCAAGCGGTTCGCCGACCGCACCGCGGTCGACGGCATCGACTTCGTCGTCGAGCCCGGCCGCGTCACCGGCTTCCTCGGCCCCAACGGCGCCGGCAAGTCGACGACGATGCGGATGATCCTCGGCCTGGACGCACCGACGTCCGGCACGGTCAGCGTCAACGGGCACCGGTACGCCGCGTCGCCCGCGCCGCTGCGCGAGATCGGCGCGCTCCTCGACGCGCACGCCATCCACCCGGGCCGGTCCGCACGGGACCACCTGCGGTGGATGGCGGCGTCCAACGGCATCCCGACCACGCGTGTGGGCGAGGTGCTGGACCTGGTCGGCCTGGACTCGGTGGCCGGGCAGCGGGCGGGCCGGTTCTCGCTCGGCATGGGCCAACGGCTCGGCATCGCCGCGGCGATGCTCGGCGACCCGCCGGTGGTCGTGCTCGACGAGCCCGTCAACGGACTCGACCCCGAGGGCATCCGTTGGGTGCGCACCTTCGCGCGTCAGCTCGCCGACGAGGGCCGGACCGTCTTCATCTCCAGCCACCTGATGTCCGAGATGGCGCTGATGGCCGACCACCTGCTGGTGATCGGGCGCGGGACGATCCTGGCCGACTGCTCGATGACCGAGTTCATGACCGACCACGCCGCGTCGTACGTCCGGGTCAAGGCGCCCGCCCTCGGCGACGTCGCCCACCTGCTGACCGGCCGCGGCCTCGACGTCACCCGCGTCGACGACGAGATCCGGGTCGGCGGCCTCGACGCCGCGTCGATCGGCGACCTCGTCTTCTCGCGCGGGCTCGCGGTGCACGAGCTGACGCTGGTGCGCTCCTCGCTCGAGGACGCCTTCATGGCCCTGACCGCCGACAGCGTGGAGTACCACGCCACCGCCGCCTCGGAAGGAGCAGCCCGATGACCGCGACGCTGATGGAGTCGGGCGCCGTCGTCGAGCGGACCGACGTACGACGTCCCGGCATGGCCGCCGTGCTGCGCTCGGAGTGGCTCAAGCTGACGACGGTGCGCTCGACGTGGTGGACGCTCGCCGCGACGTTCGTGCTCGGCGCCGGGCTCACCGTCCTGCTGTGCTGGGCCAACGCCGACTGGCTGGCCTCCCCGGACGCCGACGAGTCGCCGGGCTCCTTCGTCACCTGGGGGATGATGATCGCCCAGATCACCGCCGTGGTGCTGGGCGCGCTCGTGGTCACGACGGAGTACGGCACCGGGATGATCCGCACGACCTTCGCCGCCGTACCGGCCCGAGGGCGGGTGCTCGCCGCGAAGTCCCTCGTCGTCGTCGCGCTGCTCTTCGTGGTCGGCACCGTGACCGCGCTGGTCGGCTACGTCGGCGGCAACTACTTCCTCGACCGCGAGGGCATCGGTCTCGCGTTGGAGGGTGACGTGCTGCGCGCGATGTACGGCTCCGGCCTCTACCTCGCCGGCATCGGCCTCTTCACCGTCGCCGTCGGCTTCCTGCTGCGGCACACCGCCGGCACCATCTCGATCGTGCTGGCGCTGATGCTGATCCTCGGCAACATGGTCAACCTGGTGCCAGGCGAGTTCGGCGAGTGGCTGACCAAGCTGATGCCCGGCAACGCCGGCTCGGCGATCTCCACGCCGGTCTCGTTCAACCCGAACCTGCTCGAGCCCTGGACCGGCTTCGCCGTCTTCGGCCTGGAGACCGCCGTGCTGCTCCTGCTGGCCTGGGTGATGGTCCGGCGCCGCGACGCCTGAGGGAGCTTCATCGGCCGGCCGACGTTTCTCACGCCTGGACGATGAAGCTTCATCGTCCAAGCAGGAGTTTCATCGGCCGGCCGATGAAACTCGTCTGCTCGCCCGGCCGCCTGTCGCCGCCGCCCCGTAGGGTGCGGCCGTGGCGCTCCACCTGCACCGCGCACCGCGCACCGACCAGCTCGCCGACGCCCTCGGCGAGCTGCTCGCGTCGCCCCTCGACGACCCGTTCGCCGAGGAGGTCGTGGTGGTGCCCGCCAAGGGCGTGGAGCGGTGGCTGACCCAGCGGCTCAGCCACCGGCTCGGCACCGGCCCGCGCGGTGGCGACGGGGTCTGCGCGGGGGTGCGGTTCCTCAACCCGAGGAGCCTCGTCAGCCTGCTGCTCGGCCGCGAGCGCGACGACCCGTGGGACCCCGAGCGCCTGGTCTGGCCGCTGCTCGCGACCATCGACGACTGCCTCGACCAGCCGGGGTTCGAGGCGCTCACCGCCCACCTCGAGGGCGAGGTGCGCCGCAACCGCCGCTACTCCGTCGCGATCCGGTTGGCGCACCTCTTCGCGTCGTACGCCGTCCAGCGGCCGAGCCTGGTGACGGGCTGGCGCGAGGGCGATGACGGGGACCTCGCCGACGACCTGCGCTGGCAGGCCGAGCTGTGGCGGCGGCTGCTGCCGCGAGTGGCGGCACCGCCGCCCGACGTACGCCACGCGGAGACCGTCGCCGCGCTGCGGTCCGGCGGCGACGGGCTCCCGCTACCCGCGCGGTTGTCGCTCTTCGGCCACACCCGCATCCCCGTGACCGAGCTGGCGCTGCTGGAGGCGCTCGGCGAGCACCGCGACGTCCACCTCTTCCTGCCCCAGCCGTCGCCGGCGCTCTGGGACGACCTGGCCGGGCTCGGCGGCATCGTGCCGCGCGACGAGGACACCTCCGTCGAGCACGTCGGTCACCCGCTGCTCGCCTCGCTCGGCCGCGACGCCCGCGAGCTGCGGCGCACCCTCGGCGGCATCGAGGCCGACGTCGTCGCGGCCAGCGTCGACACCCCCGAGACCCTGCTGGGCTGGCTCCAGCGCGACCTGCGCGCCAACCACGCCCCGTCGTACGACGAGCGCGCCGGCCGCCACCTCGACGATGCCGACCGCAGCCTCCAGGTGCACGCGTGCCACGGGCCGGCGCGCCAGGTCGACGTGCTGCGCGAGGTGCTGGTCGGGATGCTCCAGGACGACCCGACCCTCGAGCCGCGCGACATCCTCGTGATGTGCCCGGACGTGGAGACCTACGCGCCGTTGATCTCCGCCGGGTTCGGGCTCGCGACCGGCGGGCACCCCGCCCACGAGCTCCGGGTCAAGCTGGCCGACCGGGCGCTGGTCAGCACCAACCCGCTGCTCGCGGTGGCCGGTACGCTGCTCGAGATGTCCGGCGGCCGGGTGACCGCGGCCGACGTGCTCGACCTGGCGGCGAGCGAGCCCTGCCGGCGACGCTTCGGCTTCACCGACGACGACCTCGACCGGGCCGCGCGGTGGGTGGCGCGCGCCGGCGTCCGCTGGGGGCTCGACGCGGGGTCCCGCGAGGCGTTCGCGATGGAGCGATTCCCCCACAACACCTGGCGGATGGGCCTCGACCGGATCCTCCTCGGGGTGGCGATGAGCGGCGACGACCACCGCCACCTGGGCCGCGGGCTGCCGCTCGACGACGTCGGCAGCAACGAGATCGACCTCGCCGGCAGGCTCGCCGAGCTGGTCGCCCGGCTCGACGACTGCCTGACCGGGCTGGGCGCGGCGAGCACGGTCGCCGAATGGACGCAGCGCCTGCGCGACGGCGTCCGCGCCCTCACCGACGTGGCGACCGACGACGCCTGGCAGCTGCCGCAGTTCGAGCGCGAGCTGGCCCGCGCGGCGGCCTCCTCCCACGAGGGCGAGCTCGAGCTGCGCCTCTCCGACATGCGCGCGCTGCTGCAGTCCCGGCTGGCCGGTCGCCCCACCCGCGCCAACTTCCGCACCGGAACCCTCACCGTCTGCACGATGGTGCCGATGCGGTCCGTGCCGCACCGGGTGGTCTGCCTGGTCGGCCTCGACGACGGCGTCTTCCCGCGCGCCGGGTCGGTCGACGGCGACGACGTGCTCGGTCGCCGGCCGCGCACCGGCGAGCGCGACCTGCGTAGCGAGGACCGTCAGCTCCTGCTCGACGCGATCCTCGCCGCGGGCGAGCACCTGGTCGTCACCTACACCGGCGCCAACGAGCAGTCCGGGGCGAAGCGGCCCCCCGCCGTACCCCTCGGCGAGATCCTCGACGCCGCCGACCGCACCACCGCCGCCCCGGTGCGCGACCGGGTGGAGGTGCGGCACCCGCTCCAGCCCTACGACGCGCGCAACTTCGAGCCGCAGCGGCCGTTCAGCTTCGACACCGCGTCGCTGGCGGGCGCCCGGTCGGCCTGGAGCGTGCGGCACGAGCCGCCTCCGCTGCTCGACGGTGCGCTGCCGGCGCAGGTGCACGCGGACGTCTCGCTCCAGGACCTCAAGGCGTTCCTGGTGCAGCCGGTGCGCGCGTTCCTGCGCGAGCGGCTCGACGTGGCCACGCCGTTCGCCCCCGACGACCTCGCCGACGCGATCCCGGTGAGCCTGGACAGCCTCGAGAAGTGGCAGATCGGCGACCACCTGCTGCGCGAGCTCCTCGCCGGACAGGACCCGGTCGCGGTGATGACCGCCGAGCAGCTGCGCGGGACGCTGCCGCCGGGCGGTCTCGGCACGGCCGCGCTCGACGAGGTGGTGCGCGAGTGCCAGAAGCTGTGGGCCAGCGCCGCCGCCGTGCGCGAGGGCGAGCGCCGCTCGGTCGACGTGGACGTCGACCTCGGCGACGGGCGCCGGCTGACCGGCACGGTGCCCGGGGTCTACGGCACCCGGGTCGTCTCGCTCGGCTACTCCCGGCTCGGCGCCAAGCAGCGGCTGGAGGCGTGGGTCGACCTGCTGGCGCTGAGTGCGACGTACCCCGACCAGCACTGGACCGCCCACGCCATCGGGCGCGAGCGGGCCGGCCCGAAGCGGGCGCTGTCGGGCCCTCTCGACCACCGCGCCGTCGGCTGGCTGCGCGACCTGCTCGACCTGCGCGACCGCGGGCTGTGCGCGCCGCTGCCGGTGCCGGTGAAGACCGGCGCCGCCTGGGCCGAGGCGCACGCCCGCGAGCTGATGGGGCAGGACTTCCCGCCGGTCCAGGCCGCACGCCGCGAGTGGGAGACCGATCCTCACAACCAGTTCGGCATCGAGGGCGAGGACGCCAACCCCTATCACCGCCGGGTCTACGGTCCCGCCGCCCCGGTCGAGGTGCTGCTGGACGCCGGGCTGGGTGAGCACGCGTGGCGGATCTGGGAGCCGCTGCTGACCGGCGCCGAGAGGGTGGGGCCGCTGTGAGCGATCCGATGAAGCCGTTCGACATCCGGGCGCCGCTGCCGACCGGCACGGTCCTGCTCGAGGCCAGCGCCGGCACCGGCAAGACCTGGACGATCGGCGCCCTCGTGACGCGCTACGTCGCCGAGGGCACTGCGCGGCTCGAGCAGATGCTGGTGGTCACCTTCGGCCGCGCCGCCAGCCAGGAGCTCCGCGAGCGGGTCCGGGCGCAGCTCGTCGAGGCCGAGCGCGTGCTGAGCGACGACCCGGTCGCCGTCGTCGACGCGGCCCCCGACTCCGAGCTCGTCACGCTGCTGCGTGCGTGGGACCCCGAGCAGCGCCGGCTCGGCCACCGCCGGGTGAGCGAGGCGCTGGCCGGCTTCGACGCGGCCACCATCGCCACGACCCACCAGTTCTGCTCGATGGTCCTCGACTCCCTGGGCGTCGCGGGCGACTCCGACTCCCGGGCCCGGCTCGTCGAGGACCTCGACGACCTGGTGAAGGAGACCGTCGACGACCTCTACCTGCGGGCGTTCGCGTTCGACACCGAGCCACCCGTCTTCACCCACGCCGAGGCGCTCGCGATCGCGCGGGCCGTGGTCGGCGACCCGCAGGCGACCCTCCAGCCGGCCGACGAGGACCGCTCGACGCCGGTCGGCCGCCGGGTCAGCTTCGCGCGCACCGTCCGCGAGGAGCTCGACCGTCGCAAGCGCCGCCTCGGGATCCTGTCGTACGACGACCTGCTCACCCAGCTCGCCGACGCGCTGGTCGATGCCGACGGCCCGGCCGCGCAGCGGATGCGGCAGCGGTGGAGCATCGTGCTGGTCGACGAGTTCCAGGACACCGACCCGGTGCAGTGGCAGGTGCTCGACCGGGCCTTCACCGGGCACGCGACGATGGTGCTGATCGGCGACCCCAAGCAGGCGATCTACGCCTTCCGCGGCGGTGACGTCACGACGTACCTCCGCGCGGCGGAGACCGCCCAGGTCAAGCAGACGCTGTCGGTCAACTGGCGGAGCGACCGGCCGCTGCTCGACTCGTTCCAGCGGCTGCTCGCCGGGGCGGCGCTCGGCGACGACCGGATCGTCGTCCGCGACGTCGCTGCCCACCACGACGAGAGCCGGCTGGTCGGCGCGCCCTCGCCGGCGCCCTTCCGGGTCCGGGTCGTACGCCGTGAGGAGCTCGGCCGGCGCGGCAACGCCTCCCTCGCGGTCGGCCAGGTGCGCCCGCACATCGCCCGCGACCTCGCCCTCGACGTACGCCGACTGCTCGCGTCCGGCGCGATGTTCGAGGGTCGGCCGGTCCGGCCGCGCGACATCGCGGTCATCTCCTACCGGCACGCCGACCTGGCCGCCGTGCGCGAGGCGCTGCTGGCCGTCGGCGTACCCGCGGTGATCGCCGGCGGGGGCAGCGTGTTCGCGACCCCCGCCGCCGTCGAGTGGCTGACCCTGCTCGAGGCGCTGGAGCAGCCGCACCGCAGCGCCCGTGTGCGTGCCGCCGCGCTGACCTGCTTCGTCGGCCACACCGCCGCGGAGCTCGACGCGGGCGGCGACGACCTCACCGACGAGGTCGCCGAGACGTTGCGCGCGTGGGTCGAGCTGTTCACGACGCGCGGGATCGCCGCGGTGCTCGAGGCGGCCAACGTCGCCGGGCTGCCCGAGCGGGTGCTGGCCGAGGTCGGCGGCGACCGCCGCCTCACCGACCTGCGCCACATCGGGGAGGCGCTGCACGAGGTGATGCTGAGCGAGCGTCACGGCCCGGTGTCGCTGCTGACCTGGCTGCGCGCGCAGGTCGCGGAGGGCCGGGCCGGCCGCGGCGTCGAGCGCACCCGCCGGCTCGACTCCGACGCTGCCGCCGTGCAGCTGGTGACCATCCACGCGAGCAAGGGGCTCGAGTACCCCGTCGTCTACCTGCCCGCCGTCGCCGACCGCTTCGTCCCCAAGCCGACCCGGCCGCTCTTCCACGACGACGAGGGCACCCGTTGCCTCAACGTCGGTGGCGGGGGAGCGCACTGGGCCGACGACTGCCGGCGCTGGGCCGACGAGGAGGCGGGCGAGTGGCTGCGGCTGCTGTACGTCGCGATCACCCGGGCCAAGTCACAGGTCGTGTGCTGGTGGGCGCCGACCAAGAACGCCGTCGCCTCGCCGCTGCACCGGATGCTGATGCGCCACCCGGACGCGGCCGACGTGCCCGAGACGCCCGCCGTCCCCGACGACGACGGCGTGGTGACCATGTTCGCCGAGTGGCGCGACCGCGGCGGCCCGTCGCCGGAGCCCGCCGTGCTCGCCGACCCCGGCGCCGACCCGCCGGTGCCGGACCCGCCCGCGCTCGCCGCCCGCACGTTCACCCGCGACGTCGACACCGAGTGGCGGCGCGCGTCGTACTCCTCGCTGAGCAAGCTCGAGCCCGCCGCCGGGGCGACCGGCGCCGTCACCAGCGAGCCGGAGTACGGCGCCAAGGACGACGAGGCGCTCGAGCCCGAGACCGTCGTCGCGGCGCCGCTGCCCGACGACGTGCCCTCGCCGATGGCGGACCTGCCCGTCGGCGCGACGTTCGGGTCGCTGGTGCACGCCGTCCTCGAGCACACCGACCCCGATGCGCCCGACCTGCGCACGGAGCTGCTCGGCCACATCGACGAGCAGCTCGGCTGGTGGCCCGTCGCCCTCGACCGCGAGGAGCTCGCGGACGCCCTGGTCGCCGTGTGCGACTCCCCGCTCGGGCCGTTGGCCGGCACCACGCTGCGCCAGCTGCCGCTGACCGACCGACTGCGCGAGATGGACTTCGAGCTGCCGCTGGGTGACGGCGTCCTGGGTGCGATCGGGCCGTTGCTCGAGCGCCACCTGCCGCCGGGCGACCCGGTCCGTGCCTACGCTGCCTCCCTCGCCGGACCCCTCGGCGAGCAGACCCTGCGCGGCTACCTCACGGGGTCGGTCGACGTGGTGCTGCGGCTGCGCACCGAGGCCGGGCCGCGCTACCTCGTCGTCGACTACAAGACCAACTGGCTCGGCCCGATGGACGAGCCGCTGACCGCCCACAGCTATCGCCCCGAGGCGCTCGACGCTGCGATGGGTCACTCCGACTACCCGCTGCAGGCGCTGCTGTACGCCGCGGTCCTGCACCGGTTCCTGCGCTGGCGCCAGCCCGGCTACGATCCGGCCGTCCACCTGGGCGGCGTGCTCTACCTCTACCTGCGCGGCATGTGCGGACCCGACACCCCCCTCGTCGACGGCGCCCCCTGCGGCGTCTTCGCCTGGCAGCCGCCCGTGGCCCTGGTCGAGGAGCTCTCCGACCTCCTGGACGGTGCGTGATGACCGAGCCCTTCGAGACGCCTCGTCCCTCGGCTCCTCAGGAACCACTCTGGGAGCCGACCGGGGAGCAGGACTGGCGGATCGCGACCGGCGCGACCGGGCTGCTGGCCACGTTCAACGAGGCCGGGCTGCTGACCTCGTCCGACCTCCACGTCGCGACCCGCATCGGTGCGCTCGGGGGCGAGGAGGACGAGCGGGTCCTGCTCGCGGTCGCGCTGGCTGTGCGCGCCGTACGCCGGGGCTCTGTCTGCCTCGACCTCGCGGCCGTGCGAGAGACCGCTCCCGACCTGCCCTGGCCGGACGTGTGGCCGCTCGAGGGCTCGCCGCTCGTCGAGGCGGGCGTGGTCCGGTGGGAGCTGGGCCTGCTCTACCTGGATCGCTACCACCGCCTCGAGACCCAGGTGCACGACGACCTCGCGCTCCGGCTGGCGCAGGCGCCGCCGACGATCGACGAGGCCCGCCTCGATGCGGCGCTGGCGAAGGTCCGCGCCGGCCACTTCAGCCGCGAGCAGGAGGCGGCGGTGGCGGCCGCCGTGCGCCGGCGTACGACGATCCTGACCGGCGGCCCCGGCACCGGCAAGACCACCACGGTCGCCCGGCTGCTCGCCCTCCTCGCCGACGAGGCGGGCGGCGGGCTCGCGATCGCCCTCGCTGCACCGACCGGCAAGGCGGCGACCCGGCTCCAGGAGGCCGTCGCCACCGAGCTCGCCGACGTCGCGACCACCTGGCCCGAGGCACCCGACCTGGTCGGGCGCCTGGAGGGGCTGACCCTGCACCGGCTCCTCGGCTGGCGGCCCGACAACGCGACCCGCTTCCGGCACGACCGGGCCAACCGGCTCAAGTACGACGTGGTCGTCGTCGACGAGTCCTCGATGGTCGAGCTCACGATGATGGGGCGGCTGCTCGAGGCGCTGCGCCCCGACTGCCGGCTGGTGCTGGTCGGCGACCCGCGCCAGCTCACGTCGGTCGGCGCCGGTGCGGTGCTCAGCGACCTGGTCGCCGGCTTCGAGGGACGCCCCGACTCGCCGGTCTCGGCGCTGACCGAGAACTTTCGCTCCGAGGAGGACATCAAGGCGCTCGCCGCCGCGCTCCGCCTGGGCGACGCCGACGAGGTGCTCCGGGTGCTGCGCGCTCCGTCCGAGCAGGTCTCGTTCGTCGAGGCGGACGACGAGGCTGCGATCGAGGCGGCGCTGCGCCCGGACTCGGTGGCCGCCGGCCGCGCGATCTGGGCGGCCGCGACCCAGGAGGACCCGGCCCGTGCGCTGGCCGAGCTGGACCGCTACCGGCTGCTGTGCGCCCACCGCGAGGGTCCCTACGGCGTACGCCGGTGGAACCACCTGGTCGAGCGGTGGCTGGCCGAGGACCCGGACATCGAGATCTGGGGGGAGTGGTACGTCGGCCGCCCGCTCCTGGTGACCAGCAACGACTACGCGCTCGACGTCTACAACGGCGAGACCGGGGTCGTGGTGCGCCAGGACGGGCGCAGCCGCGCGTTCGTGGCCGGGTCGGAGCGGCTGAAGCAGTTCGCGCCCGGTCGTCTCGACGCGGTCGAGACGATGCACGCGATGACGATCCACAAGAGCCAGGGCAGCCAGGCCGACCGGGTGACGGTGCTGCTGCCCGACGAGGGGTCGCGGCTGCTCACCCGCGAGCTCTTCTACACCGCGGTCACCCGGGCCCGGAGCCACGTGCGCGTGGTCGGCACCGAGGCCGCCGTACGCGCCGCCGTCGCCGGGCAGGCACAGCGCGCGACCGGGCTCCGGTTGCGGCTCGCAGGCCTTTAGTCCAGGTCGCCGACCTGGATCGCCTGCAGCTGACCGCTGATGACGCTCAGGTCGTGCCCGTTGCCGGCGTAGCAGCTGAGCGTGATCGTGCCCGCCTGCTCGACGGCCCCGGCTCCCTGGAAGGTCAGGTAGCGCTCGACGTACGGGTCGACGCCGACGCGGTAGACGGGGTCGTCGAAGGTGACGTCCGGCCCGGACAGCGAGCAGTCGAAGCGGTAGTTGTTGCCCGGGTTCGGGTCGCTCCCGGTCTCGCCCTGGATCCGCGCCATCACGACGTAGTCGCCCGCCGGGACGTTGACGGTCATCAGCGTCTGCCCGGTGCTCGCCGGCAGCGCGACGCTCGCCGGCATGGTCGCGCTGTAGGCGTGGCTCGGGCCGACCGGCCCGGCCTGGCCGGTCGGGCCCTGCATGCCCTGCGGGCCGGCGCTCCCGCGCGCACCGTGCAGCTGCACCCGGGCCTTCTTGGACAGGTCGGCCGTCGACAGGGACCCGTCCTTGACCTGCTTGGACGAGGTGACGACGTACTTCGACGCGGCGTACGACGTGGTGCCGGTGATGACGATGGCGAGGGCCAGGAGGCTGGCCCAGATGACGGTGCGGCGCATGTGACTTCTCCTGAGGAATCCGATGTCTCTCCACCCAAGCCGCCCGTGCCGACGCGGTCTCTGACCCGAAGGCGTCAGGCTGATGGCAGGTGTCCCGCCAGCCGTCCGCGAAATCCGGCCGCAATCTCGTCGGGCTAGGGTCGAGGCAGATTGGAGTCTGAGATGCCCTTCCTGCTGCGCGTGGAGCTGCCCGACGTCCCCGGATCCCTGGGACGGCTCGCGGGTGCCATCGGTGAGGCCGGCGGCGACATCGAGGCGATCGAGATCGTCGAGAAGCGCCACGACGGCACGGCCGTCGACGACGTGCTCCTCGAGATCGCGCCCGGCACCATGCCCGACTCCGTCGTCTCCGCGGTCAACGGCCTCGACGGGGTCGTCGTCGTCTGGATCAGCCGGTACGCCGCAGGCGGCAACCTCTTCCTCGACCTCGAGGCCGTCGAGGAGCTGACCGCCGACCCCGAGGGCGCCCTCGACCGGTTGATCGACCTGCTGCCGGTGACCTTCCGGGCGGACTGGGCGGTCCGGGTCAGCAAGGCCGACGGGATCGTCTACACGACCGAGGCTGCGCCGTCCGACCTCACCTGGCTGCCGATCGAGCGGGCCGAGCCGATCGACACCGACGACGAGAACACCGTCGCGTGCGCCGCGCGCCTGAACAAGACCGAGGTCGTCGTGATCGGTCGCCGCGGCGGCCCGGACTTCCTGGACTCCGAGATCGCCCGGCTCGGCCACCTGGTCGGCCTCGCGATGTCGATCACCCGCGGCGCCAAGGCGCACGCGCACTGACACCGGCCGCGGGCGCCGCCAACGGGAAACGCCCCGCCCGAGGAGCTCGAGCGGGGCGTTGCCGTGGGTCGGGTCAGCGGTGGTACGGCTTGTACTTCGACCGCCCGATCTGGGCGGCGGTGAGGTACGGGCCGGCACCGACCGGGAAGACGGCCGACTGCATGAAGTGGTCGGACGCGAACTTCGAGGCCGAGTTGTAGAAGTGGTTCGTGTACCCGTACGACCCCTGCGGAGCGCCGAGGCTCATCAGGTAGTCGCGACGGAACGGGCCGGGCTTGACCGGGAACACGAAGTCGTTCGTGGTCGGGAACTCGTCGCCGGAGACCGTCGTCGTGGCGAACCCGTCGTACCAGCCGTCCGCCACCAGCGTGCGGTGCACGTTGTTGTCGGGCTTGGTGTTGCTGGTCGAGTTGAAGTCGCCGCCCAGGTAGACGCCGCGGCCGGAGGCCGCGAGCCGTGCGAGCTGCGCGTTGATGTAGTCGGTCTGGCGCTGGCGCATGTCGTAGAGGCGGGTCTGGCCCGGCTTGTCGGCACCCGACTGGAGGTGCGCCGAGGCGACGTAGAACTCCTCGCCGGTCGACTTGATGCGCAGCAGGGCCCACGGCAGGAAGCGGGTCTGCTTGGGCGAGAACGCCGGCGGCTGGACGTAGCCGGTCTTGAGCACCTTGTAGCGGCTGGTGTCGACGACGATGCGCGAGCCCTGGCTGCCGATCGCGAGACCGCGGGCGTTGGTGTAGAGGCCCTGGACCGAGAGCTTGTACTTCTTCGGCAGGCGGTTGGTGAGGTCCTGGAACTGCCAGAGCTTGCCGGCGACCCGCAGCTTGGCGGCGCCGGAGGACTCCTGGAGCAGGATCACGCCGGGGTCGGTCGCCTTGATGGTCGAGGCGATCTTCTTGCGGCGCACGGTCCACGACACGAGCGACTTCTTCTTCTTCTTCTTCTGGTCGGACGCCCGCCAGATGCGCACGTTGAACGTCGCCATCTTCACGGTGCTGCCCGTGGTCGGCGGGGCCACCGGGGTCGGCTTGATCCACGCCGTCGGCGTACCGCTGTTCTCGCCGTTGCCGTGGCGGTCGATCTGCACCTTCACGAAGGTGTAGTCGCCCGAGGCCGGGGTCACCAGGTCGGCGTGCGGCACGTCGAGCTCGGTCTGCGAGCCGTTGCCGGGGACGTCGAACGTCTGTACGTGGGCGGTGATCAGTCGATCGGTGGCGATCTGGACCTGGTACGTCGACCCCACGCCGACGGCAGGATCCCAGTCCACGTGGATGGACCCGTCCGGGTTGTTGGTGAGCTTGACGTGGAGGTCGCCGGCCTGGGCGGGCGCCGTCGCACCGAGGACGAGCAGGCTGCTGACCATGGCGGAGCCGAGGCCCGCGGCGATGAGCCGTGTGCGCATGTCACTTCCAGAGGTTGAGGGAGCATGTGGTACGAGGATCGAGTGTAGGCGGGAGATCGGCCGGACGTCGCAGGAACGGAGCACCTCGCCCGGAACCGCTCAGGGCACGGACTTGATCCGGGTGACGAAGACGGAGCCGAGGATCGCGACCGTGAAGGCGCTCAGGTAGAGCACGCAGTAGCCCGTCGAGAAGCGGTCGCCGTCGGTCTCGGTGATGCCGCCGAGGCCCTCGACGACGATCAGGATGACCGCCGCGATGCCGGGCGCGAACACCTGCGGGAGGGCGTTGGCGATGTTGATGACGCCGAGGTCCTTGCCGCGGTCCTCCGCGCCCGGGAGCACCTGGGTGATCAGCGCGAAGTCGACCGAGACGTAGATGCCGTAGCCGATCCCCATGAGCGCGGCGGCGGCGACCGCGGCCGGCCATGACTGGGCGATCGCCAGGAGCAGCGTCGCAATCCCCATGACGACGCCGGACCAGATCACGAACACCTTCCGCTTGCCGCTCCGGTCGCTCCAGACACCGAAGGCGACCGCCGTGGCCATCACGACGACGCCGTAGATCGCGGTCAGGAGGAAGACCCGGTCCTCGGCCTGGTGCTGGGAGAAGCCGAGCACGTCCTGCATGTAGTAGAGGAGGTAGAGCAGCCCGAGCGCATTGCACAGGTTGACCAGGAAGCGCGTGATCCAGGCCCACGCGAAGTCGGGGTAGGCACGCGGCGAGACCCAGAAGGAGCGCAGGAAGGCGCCCCAGTCGAAGGGCGCGGGCCGCTCGTCGGGCGCCAGTGCGATGTCGTGGGAGTCGAGGCAGTAGGGGATCGTCAGCACGAGCAGCACGACCGCCGTGACGACGTACCCGGCCGCGATGCTGCCCGTCACCGACGCGATGCCGGTGCCGCCGATGACGCCGACGGTCTGGGCGATCGCGAGGATGCCGCCGATCTTGCCGCGCGAGTGCACCGGCACCTGGTCGGGCACGGTCGCGGTGACGGCGGCGAGCATCGCGTTCAGCGCCGCCTGCACACCGCACCAGCCGAGGGCCATCACCACGACGCTGTCGGCGACCGACAGCACCAGCAGCGCGGCCGCGCCGCCGAGGGCGCCCCCGACCACCCACGGCAGCCGGCGGCCGACGCGCAGCGTGGTCCGGTCGGAGAACGCGCCGAAGACGGGGTTGCAGACCACCGACGTCGCCGCGCCGAGGCCGAGGACGATCGCCAGGATCTGCTTCTTGGCGTCGGCGTCGATGGCCTCGGCCTGCTGGGCGAGCAGCACCTGGATCGGGCCGAAGAAGCCGGCCCAGAGCCCGATGCTCGCCAGCGTCAGGAACGCGACCCAGCGGCCGGGCGGGTTCTCGGTGGGCTCGGCCAGGGCCGAGCGGCGCAGCGCCGGAGCCGGCGGGGGCGTGTCCGTGGTCACAGCCGCATTGTGGGGGCAATCGGCCGCCGGCGGGGTGGTTTCGAGGCTCGCTCCGCTCGCACCTCAACCACCGATCACGGTGGTTGAGGTGCGAGGAGCGCCAGCGACGAGCCTCGAAACCACCCGTCCGCGGATCAGCAGCCGATGTGGGTGATGTCGCCGTCCTGCCGACGTCCCGCGCCGGTCGTGATCGAGTACGCCGAGCAGTAGGTCGAGCTCAGCAGGGCGTCCCGGTGCAGCCGGACGGGCGCCCAGGTGTCGACGCTGGTCGGCTCCAGGTAGCGGAAGGACCGGGCGAGCAGCGGCTTCGCCACACGGTCCTTGAGGTAGCGGTCCAGCCAGCGCTGGACGTAGGCGCTGGTGAGGTCCTGGCCGTAGCGGCTGGCCGGCAGCACCAACGGGATGTCGGTGTAGTCGAGGTGCGTCGAGGCGTGCGGCACGACGAGCATCGAGTCGACCCCGGCGGCGCGCCACGCGTCGAAGCCGGTCGCCCGTTCGCGGTGCGGGTCCGGGCCGTCGGGCGAGGGCTCCGGCATCAGGGAGCTGCCGCCGGAGAGGAACCAGGGCGAGACCGTGAAGCCGTACTCCGACTGCACCGCGAGCGCGGGTACGACGGGCTTGTTGCCGGCGCCGTCGAGCGGCCCGTCGGAGCTCGGTCCCGCGAGCTTGTCGAGCGCGACGACGGTGGCGACCCGCCGGTCGGTGCCCTGCACCTTCGAGACCGCGGCGGCGCCCATCGAGTGGCCGATGATCGCGATCCGGGTCGTGCGACCGGGTGCGGTCGGGGTCGGGTCCTTCGAGCGGTCGAACCCACGCCAGTACGGGTTGTACGGCGTGTAGCCGCTCGCACCCTCGATGGGCGCGTTGGGGTAGTGGTGCCTCGGCGTCGAGGTGAAGAAGTCGAGGGCGTCCTCGGTGCCGACCACGAAGTTGGAGAGCTGCTGGAAGGGGACGCCCGGGCAGCCGGTCATCTCGCCGTCGGCCGCCGGCGAGGTCGGGTCGCAGAAGGGCAGGGTGTCCTGGTGGAGGGGCGACTCCTGGTGCGGGAGCGTCTCGCTGGTGCCCTGGCCCTGCACGTCGTACGTGAGCACGACGTACCCGCGCTCGGCGAGGTCCTGGGCGAGCCAGGCGTACATGCCCTCCGAGCCCTGCACGGAGCCCTCGGTGAGGACCACGCCGGGGAACGGGCCGGTCAGGCGGCGGCCCGTGTACGGGTCGCGGGCGCCCTTGAGGGGGCGGTAGACGGTGCCCCGCAGCAGCGCGCCGTACCGGTTGGTGAACGCGACCTTCCGCGACCGACCGCGGGTGCCGTTCCAGTCCGCGCGCAGCGGGTTGCCGACGTTCCATCCGGGCACCAGGTTGCCGGCCGTCAGCGCCAGCCGGCTCGGCGACGCGACCTGGGTGAGCAGCTGGTCGACGGTGCGCTGGGTCGATGCCGCGACGAGCGCCGGCAGGTACGCCGGGTTGCGCAGCTGTCCGCCCGGACCGGTGATCCGGCCGTAGGCGTCGGCCATGTGCTGGGCGTCGCCGACCGGGTCCGGCGCGGCGGTGGCGGGTGGTACGACGCCGACGCACAGGGCGGCGGCGGACAGGGCGGCGACGAGCGGGCGCATGGCCGGTCAACGACCGACCATGGCGCCAGGTGACGTCAGGCGCGCTCGAGCAGGAAGACCGGGATCTGCCGGTCCGTCTTCTCCTGGTACTCGGCGTACGGCGAGTAGACGCTCACCGCGCGCTCCCACCACTCGGCGCGCTCCTCGCCCTCGGCGACGCGGACCTTGTAGGTGTGCGGCTCCGGGCCGTCCTGGAGGTCGACCTCCGGGTGCTCGATGAAGTTGTGGTACCAGGTGGGGTTCTCCGGGGTGCCGCCCTTCGACGCGACCGCGGCGTACACGCCGTCCTTCTCGACCCGCATCACCGGGTTCTTGCGGAGCTTCCCCGACTTGGCGCCCCGTGACGTGATGACCACGATCGGCCACTCGGGGTGGTCGGGCAGGGTGTTGGCCTCGCGGCCGTCGGATCCCTCGTACGCAGCGACCTGGTCGCGGACCCACTGCTCGGGGCTGGGCTCGTACTCGCCTTCAAGAGTCATGTCTCCCAGAAGACCACCCGGATGCCTGATATTCCAGCGTCGGTAGGGTCCGACCATGAGCGCGATCGACGGGGTGTCCGAGATCTTCGACGCCGACGACTGGGACGTCGTGCCCGGCTTCGAGGACCTGACCGACCTGACCTACCACCGGGCGAGGGCGCACGGCACCGTCCGCGTCGCGTTCGACCGTCCCGACATCCTCAACGCGTTTCGCCCGCACACCGTCGACGAGCTGCTGCGGGTCATGGAGCACGCGCGCACGTCGAGCGACGTCGGCTGCGTGCTGCTCACCGGCAACGGCCCCAGCGACAAGAACGGCAAGTGGGCGTTTTGCACCGGCGGCGACCAGCGGATCCGCGGCCGCGCGGGCTACCAGTACGCGGACGGCGAGACCGTCGAGACCGTCGACAAGGCCAAGCTGGCGCGGCTGCACATCCTCGAGGTGCAGCGGCTGATCCGCTTCATGCCCAAGGTCGTCATCTGTGTCGTGCCCGGCTGGACCGCCGGCGGCGGCCACAGCCTGCACGTCGTCTGCGACCTGACGATCGCCTCGCTCGAGGAGGCGCGCTTCAAGCAGACCGACGCGGACGTCGGCTCCTTCGACGGCGGCTTCGGCTCGGCGTACCTCGCCCGCCAGGTCGGTCAGAAGTACGCCCGCGAGATCTTCTTCCTCGGCCAGGAGTACTCCGCCGAGGACGGCATGCGGATGGGCACCGTCAACAAGGCCGTCCCGCACGCCGAGCTCGAGAAGACCGCGCTGGAGTGGGGCCGCCTGATCAACGGCAAGTCGCCGACCGCCCAGCGGATGCTGAAGTACTCCTTCAACCTCCTCGACGACGGCCTGGTGGGACAGCAGCTGTTCGCCGGCGAGACCACCCGCCTGGCCTACATGACCGACGAGGCCCAGGAGGGCCGCGACCAGTTCCTCGAGAAGCGCGAGCCCGACTGGTCGCCGTACCCCTGGTACTACTGATCTGGGGCGTTTACCCAGGTCAGAGGCTTAACGGCCCTCGTGCCGACCATCCGTGGCGAGATCCGCCGGCACTTCCGCATCATCGGCCGGATGCGTGATGCGGCGATGGGCGAGGTCGAGGGTCTGACTGTGGCGTCGTGACGCGGCGGCCGCTGGGCCACATCTCGTGTGTGGCGCCCTGTGCGGCCGGGTACTGGTCAGGTGCAGCCGACAGAGCAAGTTCCTGCACGACGACAGTCTCGGGGCGTGACGAACGATGAGCGACACCTGGCCGACGGTCAGTCACCAGATGACACTCGACCCGGCCGAGTTGTCTGCTCACACTGCCCGCGATGTCCTGCGAACGGTCTGCACCGAAGCTCGCATCGTCTCCGAGACCATCGAGACCGCTCTGCTGCTCGTCAGTGAGCTCGTCACCAATGCCGTCGTCCACGGCGGCGGACGGCCCGCTCTCGACATCGACGTGCGACCTGACCTGATGCACGTCTCGGTCTCCGACAACGCCCCCGGAACGCCGCACGTCGCGCACGAGCCGGTCACGTCCGAGCATGGTCGCGGCCTGTTCCTTGTCGAGACACTCGCCTCCAGGTGGGGCGTCCAACCGTCCGACGGCAACAACAAGACGGTCTGGTTCGAGCTCGACCGAGTGCCCCGCACCCCACCCGGCCTACGGCCGGTCTAGCGAGGGCCCAGGAACGGCACTCGCCACCTTCGGCTAGTCGGGCTTCGCTGCTTCGTCGACGGTGGCGAAGACCTCGAGGACGTGTTCGAGGCCGGTGATGGCGATCAGTCGCATGATGGGCCCGTCGACTGCGACCACGGCCAACGACTTGCGTGCCGCGACGGCCGCCTTGCGGGTCCCGACCAACACTCCGAGACCGGTGGAGTCCATGAAGGACAGCCCCGTCAGGTCGACGACCACCCTGGTCGCTGGCCCCGAGATCTGCTCGCTCAACGCCTCACGAAGGACCGGCGCGGTGTACACATCGAGCTCACCCGACATCTGAACAACCGAGACGTCACCACGGTCATCGACCGTCACCGAGAACTGCGGCTCCGATGCCGAGCCCTGTTCCGCGTTCACGCTCATCCCTCCCAGAGCTCCGGCCCGCAGGTCAGATTGCCTCACCGGTGCCGCACACCGGGATAGTCAAGCACGCAGGCCGTGCGTGTCCACGTTCGTGGGCTCAGTCGCGTGGTTGGTGCCGGTGACGGTTCAAGGGACGCTGTCGGGAACACTCTCCGGGCCAGCTTCCGCGGGGCGTGGCCGGTCCTCCGGGTGCAGGCGCACCGCGACGATGGCGACATCGTCTTCCGGACGCTCCGGAAGCATCCGGTGAAGGACCTGGTCGCACATCTCCTCGAGCCCGACACCCTCCGCGAGAAGCTCGGCGAGAACCGCACGGAGCTGGTCGACTCCGGCGTCGACGGCCTGGCCGCGGCGCTCGACGAGACCGTCGGTGTAGAGCAGCAGCGTCGATCCTCGCGTCAGCGTCACCACCGACTCGGTGCGAGGGAAGGACGGCTCCAAACCGAGAAGCAGCTCGGACTGTGTCGGCCACAATGCCTGCACCTGCACCTGCGCAGGCTCCACCCTCGGCGAGCTGCTGGTTGCAGTCTCCGGCGTCCCGGGGGCCTCTGGGTGAACCGCGACCAACGGCGGGGGATGGCCCGCGTTCGACCACCGCAACCTGGTCGTGCCCGCGTCCTGCTCCTCGTCGGTCTGCTCGAGGCGGGCGACCACGACCGTTGCCGTCGTCTCGACCTGCAGCGTCTGCATCGCCTCATCCACGCGCCGCAACACTTCACCGGGACCCGCGCCGGTCGTGACCGCGATGCCGCGCAGCAGCCCACGGACCTGCCCCATCGCGGCCGCTGCCACCGTGTCATGCCCGACCACGTCACCGATGACGACGCTCGTCGCACCATCGGGCTGCAGGAACGAGTCGTACCAGTCACCACCGACCTGCGCGGCCTCCGCGGCCGGCTCGTACCTCACGGCGACATGGACGTGGTCCGGTTCCGGTGGAGCAGTCATCAGGCTGCGCTGCAGACCTTCAGCCAAGTCACGCTGCTCGGCGTACAAGCGGGAGTTGTCCAACGCGAGCCCTGCCCGGGCCGCAGCATCGACAAGATCGGCAACGTCCTCCGTGCTGAACCTCGGCCGACCAGCGCCACGGAACACGGTCAGCAACCCGACCGTGCGGCCGCGGCCGCGCAGCGGCACGACGACGGCTGACGAAGGTGCCAGCGCCAGGCAGAGGTCGCGGGCTTCACCAGGTTCGAGCACGCCTGCGATGGCGTCGGCTGCCTGTTCGCCGATCACAACTGGACGGTTCTCCCTCAACGCCCGAGCCAGGAACGACCGATCGGTCAGGGAGGGGATGCGAACCTGCAGGTACCGCTCGACCATCGCCCGGGCGGACGGGTCGATGTGCCAGCCCGCTACATCCGCGAGCCCTCGGCGCCACGCACGCCCCGGGTCCCCCACCCCACCGGCGTAGCCCTGAGGGTTGTTGCTCGGCAACGGGGTCCCGACGAGCGTGACGATGCTCCAGTCGCCCCAACGGCCCACGACAGCGTGCGCCAGGTGCTCGACAGCGTCCTCGATGTCCAGCATTCCGGTCAGCGCGTCCGTGATGCCCGACAACAGGCTCGTGCGCTCGGTGGCGGACGTGACGGCCGACTGGGCACGGCGTCGCTCGGTGATGTCGAAGAAGTACACCGACAACCCGTCCGGTGTCGGCCACCCTCGAATCTCGTACCAGGCGTCGAGCGGTGGCGGGTAGTACGCCTCGAACTCCACCGGCCGGCCGCTGTCCACGGCCCTGCGGTAGTGGATCTCGAAGTCGCTCCCGACCGCGTCCGGGAAGAGGTCCCAGATGACGCCTCCGAGGATTTCGCGCTCGATGCCTCCGAGCAGTCGATGCGCCTCGGTGTTGACGTACGCGAACCGCCACTGCCGGTCCAGCTGGAAGAATGCCGTCGGCATCGACTCCAGTACCCGAGCGACCCGGGCCTCGCCGTCCTGCACCGCCGTCGTGTCGAACGCAGCACCCAACAGCCGGGTCGTCACACCGTCCGGGCCAGCCAGAGCACGACCCCGGGCGGCAACCCACCGGATTCCGCCGTCGGGCCACACGACCCGGTACTCCGCCGCGTACACACCACATGTCTCGATGGCATGCGTGAGCGCTTCGGTCACCCGGTCGAGGTCATCGGGGTGGACCGCCTCGTTGAACGCCTCGATGCTCCCGCCGAAAGTCTCCCGGCTCAGCCCGAACAGGCCTAGCAGCCGGTCATCCCACCGCAGCGCACCAGTCTCCAAGTTCCAGTCGAACGCCCCGACCTCGGCAGCATCCACCGCGAGCTGCCACAACAGCCGCTCGTCCTCGTACTCCGCCGCCAACGCAGCCAGCTGCAGTTCCGCAACGACCGGACCCGCCAGCTGCTCCAACAGCGTCACGTCCTCGTCCGACCACTCACGCGGTGCAGCGTCGAACACGCACAACGCACCCACCGGCTGGTCCCGCACCACCAGCGGCACACCCAGGTAGGAGCCGACCGCCCCTGAGGTCACCGGTGGCAATGCATTCACCCGGCCGTCGGACCGGGCGTCCGCCACCACGACCGGCGCAGCCGCCTTCACGGTCACCGTGCACAACGACTCCTCGGCCGGCGACTTCACCCCCACCGACGCCTTGGCAGCACCAACGCCGCCCATCACCGTCTGCTCGTCCGCGATGAGCGAGACCTGCGCCGACGACGCGCGCAGCAGCTGCGCCGACAGGGCCGCCAGACGATTCAGGGCGTCAACGTTCCCCGGTGCCGTCGCCAGCTGACGCGCGACACTCAACCGGTCAGCCACCTCGTCACCCAAGCCCGTGAACGGGCTCGACGACGCCAGCAGCGCCGCGGCGACCTCTGAAGCTGTCGCCGAGGGACCGACGACCTCGGGCACGGCCCCGGACACCTGCTCCTCGCCCAACAACACTCCAACCCTCGCGCCTACCGCACATCCAACAGCCCCCAGGCGCTCCCTATCAAACAAACACCCGAACCGGGCGTGCTCGGCGACCGGCCACTCGCTACCAGAGCCGAGTCCACCCCGCACGACCGCGCGGATGCCATCTCCCACCGTGGGTACTGCGACTCCATGGCAGACGAGACCGAGAACCCGACAGACCACGGCCTGCACGTCTTCGACTCCGGCGGCGAGTCCCGACCAGTCGTCCTCATCCACGGCTGGCCGCTCTCGCACCGCTCCTGGTCCGAGCAGACGAACGCCATCCGCGACGCCGGCTACCGCGTGGTGAGCTACGACCGCCGCGGGTTCGGCGACTCCGACCCCGGTGACTCCTACGACTACGACGCCCTCGCGGGCGACCTGGACAACGTGCTCTCCGACCTCGACCTCAATGACGTCACGCTCGTCGGATTCTCGATGGGCGGCGGCGAAGTCGCACGATACGTCGCCCGCCACGGCGAAGACCGCCTGCACAGCGTCGTGTTCGCGGGCGCAGTGCCGCCGTACCTGCTGAAGTCCGACGACAACCCCGACGGCCCCCTGACCAAGGACGCGGCCAAGGAGATGCGCGACGACCTCGAGACCGACCGCGACGCCTTCTTCGACGACTTCACCACCAAGTTCTTCAGCGCCGGCGACGACCTCAAGGTCACCGAGGAGCAACGACAGGAGGCGATCGCGCTGTGCAAGCGGTCCGACCAGGATGCTGCACTTGGCTGCATGGACGCGTTCGGAACGACCGACTTCCGAGATGACCTCACCAAGATCACCGTCCCGACGCTCGTCATCCACGGCGACAGCGACGGCATCGTGCCCTTCGAAGGCGCCGGCAAGCGCACCCACGAAACCGTCGCGCACAGTGAACTCGTCCTCGTGGAGGGCGCACCGCATGGTTTCAATGTGAGCCACGCCGACGAGTTCAACCGTGCGCTCGTGGAGTTCCTCCAGCAGTAACGGCGCGCTCAACGCGCCATTCGCTTGCGGGTGGGACCAGCCACCGCGATCGGTGCATCGGGTCGCCTCAACCGGCAGCCACCCGCAACGTCGCCTGGACGCCGTACGAGGGCGACGGCCGACCGACGTCCCTGCCTCCGAGGACTACCTGTTCAGAAGCCTTGAAGCCGGTCACGTCCTGGCGCGGGGCAAATCGGTACCCCGATCGGCGGCCGACTGATCGTGAGATCTCGCACATCCGATCGACCCATCCGACTTCAGCGCAGGAGCGAACTCCTCGTGTCAATGTTCCCAACGGAGTCTCACCAGGTTCCTCTGAAGGATGTGTCGCAGATGCGCACCACCTCGAACGGTACGAAGAAGTTCACGACCAAGCGCTCCCTCGCCGCCCTCGCCATGGCTGCTCTCGTCGCGACGCCGCTCGCCGCGTGCAGCAGCTCCGACAGCGCCGGCTCGGACTCGAGCTCGAGCAGCGCGCCGGCCCCGAAGCCGGTCGCCGCGATCGACGCCCTCCAGGGCGAGACCACCGCGATCAAGCTGGACCAGGGCTTCGTCGACGCTCTGACTGCCCTGAAGCTCACGCCCGGCACGGTCGGCACCGCGAAGCTCGAGGACGGTTCCCTCATCTTCCCGATCACGGGCGGCAACGTGACGGTCTTCAAGCCCGGCGAGGTCTCGCCGTACGTCATCGGCCAGATCCAGCACGAGGGCTCCGGCCTCTCCCTGACGGCCGGCGGCACCAAGGTCGAGCTGACCAACTTCAACGTCGACCCGGGCGCCTCCCGCGTCTACGGCGACGTGTCGGTCAACGGCAAGGTCGCCGCGTCGAGCGTGTTCCTGTTCCAGCTCGACGGCCGCACCCTCGAGCCCCTCAAGACCGAGGGCAACACCGCGATCCTCGAGGGCACCAAGGTCGAGATCTCGGAGGACGCGGCGCCGCTGCTGAACGACACGTTCAAGACGGACGCCGTCAAGCCCGGGCTGCTCGTCGGGATCGCCAAGATCACCGTCGACACGCAGTCCAAGTAGCCCTCCGTTGGGGGCCAGCGCCCGGAGACCGCAAGGTCTCCGGGCGCAGGCGCGTCCGCTTCACCCTGCGATGGTGCCCGGCCGATGGGAGACTCGAGGTCTAGTCACGGGCATTGAGAGCACTGGCGCGGGGTAATGGTCTGTGACATTGCTCGACGCGAAGGAAACACGTGATTGCAAATCGGTCGAGTCGCTCTCGCAAGTTGCGGCTCTGCGGCGGTGGATGCGGTCGCGTCGTTGCTCGTCGCCGAAGTGCTGGGTCGCATCCTTCAGGTCGATTCTTCTGCGAGACGCTCGAGTGCAGGTCGCGTCGAGCCGAGCTGCTGGACATGGTCGACCAGCAATTCGCAGCCGCTCTTCTCGCCGTGACGACTGAGATCGTCGTCTCCGGCTTGGCGCGTGACGTCGTTCTAGAAGGAACGCGCCGAATGTGGTTCTACACGTTTGCCGGTGACGAGGTCCTCGTCGACGCCGCTCTCCTGGATCGCGCGAGAACGGAAGTCGGCGTCACCGTGGCGCAGCCGCAGAGAGCGACTTCCGCCCACATCCAATCGGCCCCATCCGGGTCGACGGCGTAGCCGGTGCAGGTCGAGGCGTCCGAACCGCCCGACCCGGTCACGACCTGACCGGGATCGAACGGCGATGCCTGTCAATTGCGTGTCAGGAGAGCCGAGCCTGATCGCCTGCCTGCACAGGCCCGCACCCGCTCCATGAGGTCGGTGCCCTCGGTCGATCCGACCGCGGACCGACGCGCCGGTGTTTCCCGGATGTTTGACTAAAGGTCTGGTTTGTGTCCGATCGGCCACGGGCATGTGCTGGATGTCCGGTGACCTTCGCGGCGCTCGGTCGTTTCTCCTCTTGCTTCTTGCTTCATGCGTTTTCTCGGGACTCATGAAAGGAGTCTGTGCGCGTGTTTCGGGTCATCGCCTGCGGATTTCCTGGGGCCGCCGTGCCGTCGCTGCCGTCGGCCGCGGTCGTGCAGCTGCCGCACCCCAGTGAGCCCGGGTTCCTGGACGCGGCGCTCGACCACCTCCTCGCCGACGAGTCGGACGGGGCGCGCCTGCTGCTGCACGACGGCACCGGTGCCAGTGAGCACCGGCTCCGCCTGCTGCGCAGCGTCTACGGCGACTTCCGCCTGCTGCCGGTGGGCGTACGCCGTCCGCTGACCGGCCTGGCGAGCACGGCCACCGTGCTGGCCGGGCTCGCCGACCTCGGGGTCGCGCCGGGTGCCGTGCTCAGCGGGATGCCGATGGTCCTCGCCCACGCCCGGATCGAGGCGGTCAGCCGCCGGGTCTCCGGGCTGGACCTGCCCGGCATCCGTCTGCGGCACCACCTGGTGCCGATGATCCCCGGGGCCGTGGTCCGGATCCGGTTCGCGGACCGGATCGAGATCGGGGTGCCCCGCTCGGAGCAGGAGATCGACGACGCGGAGGCCGGACCGGACGCCGTGGTCGTCCGCGCCGGCAACCTCGCGCTGGCGGGCAAGCTCGTGGGTCGCGGACAGCCGGCGTCGGGCGACCAGCTCCCGACCATCGACGTGGACGGATCGGCCCCCGTCACCAACGGTTGGTGGGGCACCCGCAACTACTACGAACGGTGCGTGCTGCCCACCGATCTGCACGACCTCGCTTCCCGGATCCAGACCGGCCCGTGGCGGCGATGCCCGGAGTGCGGCGAGTCCGTGTCCTCCCACTGCCGCTTCTGCTCCGCCCAGGAGGCCTTCGCATGAATCCCCGTCAGCGCCGCGGCGTGATGATGATCGTGATCGCGGTCGTCGGTGCGATCGCGGTGTTCTTCGCGGTGCTGAGCTACGTCAACAACATCGAGTCCGAGGTCGGGGACAAGGTCCAGGCCTGGCGGCTCACGTCCGACGTGCCCCAGTACCAGGCGATCCCGCTGGACTCGGTCGAGGAGGTCGACGTGCCGGCGCGCTGGCTGCCGGACACGGCGGTCCGCTCGCTCGACGACCTGGTGGGGATGGTCGCCGCGGCTGACACGCCGAGCGGCACCCTGCTCCAGTCCAGCACCGTCATCGCGGCGCCCGAGGTCGAGCCCGGCACCCGCGCGGTGACGATCCTCGTCGACGCCGAGTCCGGCGTCGCCGGGAAGCTCACCCCCGGCGCCCAGGTCGACGTGTGGGCGACGTTCGACGCCGACACCACCGCGGTCGGCCCGCGGACCAAGGTCGTCGCTCAGGGGATGCGGGTGCTCGACGTCGGCCTCGAGACCGAGCGCACCCGCCAGACCTCGGCCGGTGTCGTCGAGCCGTCCCAGGCCGTGCCCGTGACGTTCGTCGCCACCACCGACGAGATCAAGGCGCTCACCTTCGCGGAGTCGTTCGCGATCGAGGTCCGGCTCGCCCTGCGCACCCCGACCGACGACTCGCTGGTCGCGCCCGACAAGCGCTCCTACGAGGAGACCTTCCAGATCCCGGGGGAAGAGAGATGAACGGACGCGTGCTGGTCGCCGTCGAGAACGAGGAACGGCGCAACCGGGTGGTCGTCGCCCTCGGCGAGATCGGCGAGCTGGTGATCCTCGGCGCCGTCGAGGCGCGCAGCGACGTCGCTCTCGTGGTCGACGACGCCGACCAGGAGATCGACCTGTTGCTCGTCGACGTGGACTTCGGCGAGGAGGTGGTGCTGTCGATGACCCGCGAGCTCACCAAGATCCGCCCCGACCTCGGCGTCGTCATCCTCGCCGACCACCCGTCGGTCGAGTTCTCCTCCGCCGCGATGGAGGCCGGCGCCCGCGGGCTCCTTCCCACCAACCCTTCGGTGGAGGACCTCCACGGACGGCTGGCGCAGATCGCCGACTGGCAACGGCGCGTGCGCAGCATGGCCTTCGCCAGCAGCGGTGCCGACGCCGCCGGTCGGGTGGTGGTCGTCACCGGCGCCAAGGGAGGCGTCGGCACGTCGACGATCGCCCTGCACCTGGCGCTGACCGCGGTGCGCAGTGGCAAGGGCCGGCGGGTGTGCCTGGTCGACCTCGACCTGCAGCAGCGGGGACTGCGGCACCTGCTCGACGTCCACGGGCGGCGTACGATCCTCGACCTCGTGCCGGTCGCCGAGAACGTCACCGGGCGGCACGTCGACGAGGCGCTCTTCGGGCACTACTCCGGGCTGAAGATGCTGCTCGCGCCCCACGAGCCCGAGCGCGCCGACGAGGTGACCGGCGACGCGACCCGCTTCATCCTCGGCGCGATCAGAGACCAGTTCGACGTGGTCATCGTCGACGCCGGCAGCGTCCTGACCGAGCCCGGAGCGGTGGCGATGGACTTCGCCGACGACCTGATCCTGGTCGCGACCCCCGACGTCCCGGCGCTGCGCGGAGCGCGGGAGACGCTCGGCATGATGTCCCGCCTCGAGGTCGCCAAGGCCGGCGACGTGAAGGTGCTGTTCAACCGGGCGAGCCCCCGGTCCGAGGTGCAGCCGGACCTCGGCCGCCGGATCACCGGGACCGAGGCGTTCAAGGTCGCCGTGCCCGAGGACTGGAAGCACCTGGAGGAGGTCGCCAACGGCGCGTCGGCGCTCGACCTGGGTGACTCGCCGTTCCGTCGGGCGATCATCGCCCTTGGCCGCGAGCTCCAGCTCGGCACCCGGCTGCGCCCGCAGGCCTCGACCGATCCGGTCCTGGCGAGCGAGGCGGACCAGGCGATCGCGGAGATGAAGTCACGGCGCGGGCGCAAGAAGCGCAGGAGGGGGGAGTCCGGCCAGACCACGGTCGAGATGATCTTCGGGATCGCGGTGTCGGCCGCGCTCTTCCTCCTGCTGCTGCAGATGATGCTCTACGCCATCGCGACGGTCTCGAGCCGTCGCGCCGCCGACGCGGCCGCGATCACCGGGAGCCGCGACGGGCTCATGTCCCGGCAGATGCGTGCCCAGGAAGCAGCGGAGTCGCGGGTCCCGGGCTTCATCGACGTACAGGTGAGGGACCACGGCGACGGCACGTTCACGGCCGAGGTGCACGTGCCGCAGATCGTGCCGCTCGGCAACCTGTCGATCACGCAGAGCGGCAGCTACACCGACTAGGACGACCTCGGAGCAAGGAGCGGACATGAAGCGCAGGCGCGACGAACGCGGGTCGATCACCGCGATCGAGACCCTCGGCATGATCCCGATCATCGCCATCGTCGTCGGGGTGATGTTCCAGCTCTACCTGCTCGCCCAGGCAGGCGTCGAGGCCGAGTCCGCGGCCCGCCTCGCGACCCGCGAGATGAGCAAGGGCACGCCCGCCTCGTTGGCCGAGAGCCAGGGACGGGCGCAGGCGAACCCGCGGTTCCAGGTCCAGGTGAGGGCCGACGACGACAGTGCCGACGAGCCGGGTACGTCGGGCGCGGGTGACTCGGTCTCGGCCACGGCCGAGGCGACCGTGCCGTTCCTCGGGATCGGGGTTCCCGGTCTCGACCTGACCATCGAGCGCAGCGCCGTGATGCCGCAGGACCCGGGCTCCGGCGGCTTCGGCTTCTGACCACCACCGAGGACGAGGAGCCACATGTCACTGCGCGATCGGGTCAGGGCCGGCCACCACGACATCGACACCGGCGCCGGCTTCAGCCGCGCCATCGACGACGACATGGCCGCCCACCTGCGGCGGCTGCTGCTGGCCGAGGTCAACCTCAGCGAGCTCTCTGCGCTGACCGACGAGGCGAAGCGGGCCCGCCTCGAACGCGTGGTCGGCGCGCTGCTGACTCGTGAGGGACCGCTGCTCTCCAACCGCGAACGCAGCCGCATGGTGCGCCGTACGGTCGACGAGGCGTTGGGGCTCGGCATCCTCGAACCGCTGCTCGAGGACAACACGGTCACCGAGATCATGGTCAACGGAGCCGAGCACATCTTCGTCGAGCGCGCCGGTCGCATCAGCTGCTGCCGATCCGGTTCAGCTCCGAGGCGCAGGTCTACCAGGCGATCGACCGGATCGTGGCCAGCGTCAACCGCCGCGTGGACGAGTCCAGCCCGATGGTCGACGCCCGCCTCTCGACCGGTGAGCGGGTCAACGTCATCGTGCCGCCGCTGGCCGTCGACGGTCCGACGATCACGATCCGCCGGTTCCCCACGCCGTACTCCATCGACCAGCTCATCGAGCTCGACACGTTCGACCAGGAGACGGCCGACCTGCTGGGTGCCCTGGTCCTGGCGCGGGCCAACATCCTGATCTCCGGCGGCACCGGCTCCGGCAAGACGACCATGCTGAACGCGTTGTCGTCGTACATCCCGGAGCGGGAGCGGATCGTCACGATCGAGGACGCCGCCGAGCTCGCCCTGCAGCAGCTGCACGTCATCCGGCTCGAGGCCCGCCCGGCCAACGTCGAGGGCGAGGGTCAGGTGACCATCCGCGACCTGGTCCGCAACTCGTTGCGCATGCGGCCGGACCGGATCATCGTCGGTGAGACCCGTGGCGGTGAGGCGCTCGACATGCTGCAGGCGATGAACACCGGCCACGAGGGCTCGCTGGCCACGATCCACGCGAACGGCGTCCTGGACTCCCTGCTGCGCATGGAGACGCTCTGCACCATGGGTGAGATCGAGCTGCCGCACGCCACCCTGCGCGACCAGGTCAACACCGCGATCGACGTGGTCGTGCAGCTGACCCGGCTCCCGGACGGGCGGCGCCGGATCGTGGAGATCGCCGCGCTCACCTCGCAGCACCGCGAGGACTACCAGCGGCACTCGATGATGCGGTTCGAGGCCGACGACTGGGACGGCCACAGCGCAGTCACCGGACGGGTGGTCCGGCAGCCCCTCCCCGACAACCTGTTGCAGCGCTGTCGTGCCTCCGGCGCCGCTGTCCCGCCGGCGTACGACCCCCGCGTGCTGGGGACGTCGATATGACGATCACGACGATCGTGCTGCTGTGCCTGGCGACGGGTGCGACCTTCGTGCTCGGGGTCGCCCTGTTCGCCGCCGAGAGCGACCGGCGGCGGGTGATCTACGCCAACGACCTCGACGAGCAGGCGACCGCGCTGGGACGCCTGGCCTCCTGGACCGAGCGACAGACGCTGCGCACGGCGACGGGTCGCCGGCTCCGTCGCACCCTCGACCGCGCCGACGTGAGCTGGACGGTCGGGACGGTGGTGCTGGCCCTGGTGGTCGTGATGGTCCTGGCCTGGCTGATCGCCGAGAGCCTCGGCGGTCCGGTGCTCGGGGTCCTCGCCCTGGTCGGCGTCGTGCTGGGCTTCCGCTCGTTCCTGCGCTACCGGATCGACAAGCGGCGCCAGAAGTTCGTCGACCAGCTGCCCGAGCTCGCTCGGCTCCTGGCCAACGCCACCCAGGCCGGGCTCGCGCTCCGGGCTGCGCTCGGCGTCGCCGCGCAGGAGTCGGTCGAGCCGGTCAAGTCCGAGCTGGAGCAGGTCAACCGGGAGCTCGTCGTCGGCGCCGACCTGGACGAGGTGCTCGACCGGCTGGCGGACCGGATGCCGTCGCGCGAGGTGCAGGTGCTGGTCAACGTGCTCGCGATCCAGGTCCGGGCCGGTGGCCGGGTGGTCACCGCCCTGCGCGGGATCACCGAGGCACTCGAGACCCGGCGCGAGGTACGCCGCGAGGTCAACACCCTGCTCGCCGGGACCAAGGCGACCGTGGTCGCGGTCGCCGGTCTGGGCGCCCTGATGCTGCTGCTGGTCAACACGTTCTCCGAGGGCGGGCTGCGCACCGTGCTGGAGGACCCCATCGGCATCGTGCTCTTCGCCGTGTGCGGCACGGTCTTCGGCCTCGGGCTGCTGCTGGTCAAGAAGTTCGGGACGGTGGAGGTATGAGAGCGAAGCGCGTTCGGGGGAACCGCCGATGAGCCTGCTCTTCGCGCTGATCTTCACCAGCCTGCTGCTGCTCGCGGTGCGCGGCTGGCGGCTGGCCGGCGACCCCGGGGTCGCCGGCGACCTGATGGCCGACACGATCGACGACCGTCGCAAGCGGTCCAGCCTGGTCGGCAAGCTGCTGGCGTTCCTGGACCGCACGATCGGCGGTCGCGCGGTTCGTGGCACGTCGTCGCGGTCGCGTCGCTCGGTCCAGCGGGCCCTGGACCGGGCCGGACAGGACAAGGTCAGCTACGAGGACGTGATCTCCCGGCAGGCGACCTGGGCCTTCCTCGGCGGGATCGTCGCCGTGCTCGGCCTGGTCAACGGCATGGTGTTCGCGCTGCCGCTGCCGTTCCTCGGGTGGTTCTTCCCGCGCCTGACGCTGTGGCTGAGCGGGAAGCGCCGGGGCGCGTTGATCGACAAGGAGCTGCCCGACTTTCTCGACGTGCTCGCGGTCACGATCAGCGCCGGCCTCGGTTTCCGGACCGCGCTCGCCAGGGTCGCCGTCATGGTCGGTGGGGCGGTCGGCGAGGAGATGCTGATCGCGTTGCGTCAGATCGAGCTCGGGACCCCCCGGCGGGAGGCGTTCGCCCAGCTCCGTGAGCGGTCGGCCTCGCCCGCCATGATCGAGTTCGTGACCGCCTACCTGCAGGCGGAGGAGCTCGGTGCTCCGGTCGGTCAGTTCCTCACCACCTACGCCACCGAGCTCCGGCGTGCCGCGGGGCAGAAGGCGCGGAAGGCGGCCGCGCAGGCCAACCCCAAGATCAGCCTGGCGCTGACCCTGGTGATCATGCCGGCCATCGCCGCGATGATGATCGGCGCCATCGCGATCTCGACCCTGGGGGGCTGAGGAATGGCCGACCTCGCGATCCCGCTGCGCTTCCGTCGCAACGACCCACCGCCTCCTCAGGCGGCCGCGACGGCGCCCCCGACCTCGCGATCGACCGACTGGACGCAGCGCCGGACCAGCTCCAGGCTGGTCCGGGTGCTGCTCGACGTCCGCTTGGTCGGCGGCCTGCTGGCGGTGATGTGGTCGTGGATCGCCCACCAGCAGACGGCGGTGCTGGTGGCGCTGATCGTCTGGATGCTCGCGGTCCTCCTGCTGCTGCTGCGGTGGGAGCGGTTCGCCGAGGTGCAGGTCGCGCACCCCGCGCTGCACCTGCTGGACCTGACCGTCGTCACCGGCCTGCTGGTCGGCACCGGTCTGCTGAGCCCGGTCGCGTTCCTGCTGGTGTCGGGCGGACTGTTCACGGGGCTGTGCCTGGGCTACCGCGGAGCCTGGATCTTCAGCCCTGGCTACGTCCTGAGCTGGTTCATCGCGGCGAACGCGAACCTCCCGGAGCGGCTCACGCCGGCCACGGAGTTCCTGCTGCTGGTCGTGATGCCGGTGCTGCTGGTCGCGATGATCTTCGCCGGCGCCGCGTTCCAGCACGCCGTGATCGCCGCCGCCCGCCTCGAGGACGCACTCCACGAGCAGCGGGAGGGTGCGGCGATCGCCGAGGAGCGGGCTCGGCTGGCCCGGGAGCTGCACGACTCGGTGACCAAGTCGGTGCACGGCATCGCGCTGCTCGCCGACGCGGTCGCCCCGGTCGTCCGCAGTGCCCCCGACGTCGCCGAGCAGCGGGTGGGCCAGATCGCCGACGCCGCGCGCCGCGCGAACCGGGAGTCCCGGGAGCTGCTGGTGGCGATGCGACGTGCGGACGGCACCAGCTGCCTGGCCGAGATGCTGCGGGCCACCCTGCAACGGTGGGAGGCCGTGTACGACCGGGTGGTGGTGGACCGGATCGACGCCGACCTCGGCCGCACCGACCCGGCCGCGCAGTACGAGCTGGGGGCCGTGGTCAACGAGGCGTTGGAGAACGTCGCGCAGCACACGCCGCCCGACACCAAGGTCACCGTGAGTGCCGAGGTCGCCGACGGTTGGCTCGACGTCGCGGTGGCCGACGACGGGCCCGGCATCCAACCCGGCCGGCGCCGCGAGGCGGCCAGCCGCGGCCACTTCGGCCTGGTCGGGATGGACGAGCGGGCCGTGCGCACCGGGGGCTCCTGCGCGGTCGACTCCGCGCCGGGACGGGGTACGACGGTGCGGGTCCGGATCCCGCTCGGAGGCAGGCCGTGACGGCGCCGCTGCGGGTCCTCATCGCAGACGACAACCCCATCGTCCGGATGGGTCTGGTCGCGCTGCTCGACAACGCACCGGGGCTGGAGCTCTGCGGCGAGGCCGCCGACGGGCGGGAGGCCCTCGCCCTCGCCCTCGAGAGACGTCCGGACGTCACCTTGCTCGACGTACGGATGCCGGGCGCCGACGGGCTGAGCGTGATCGGCGACCTGGTGCCGATCACCCGGATCCTGATGCTGACCCACTCCGACGAGCCCGACGTCATCTCGCGAGCGCTGGCCGCCGGGGCCACCGGCTACCTGCTGCACGGGTCGTTCGACCCCGACGAGCTGGTGCGCGCGGTGAGCGACGCGGCCGACGGACAGATGCGACTCAGCCCGGCCGCTGCTGCGGTCCTGGCCGGCGGTCTCCGTGAGCACGAGCCCATCCCGATGCCGGCGGACCCGGACGAGTCGGCCACCGCCGATCCCGACCGGCGGTGGACCGAGCTGTGCCTCGAGCACCGGCTCAGCCCGCGCGAGCTCGAGGTCTGCCGGGAGCTGGTCACGGGTCGGTCCAACCGCGACATCGCCCGCCAGCTGTTCATCGAGCCGAAGACCGTGAAGAACCACATCAACAGCGTCTTCGCGAAGCTCGGGGTGACCAGCCGCGCCGAGGCTCTGGCCGTCCTCCTCGGCACCGCCGAGGAGGCGTCGGTGCAGACGTCCAGCTGACTGGCCACTGACGGGTCCTCGAGGTCATGGGTCCCTGGGCCCAAAGAAGGCCCAACTGCCGGGCCCCGGAATCAGGCCCTGTTCGGGTCCTGGGGCCCTGCAACCGGGCCCGCCCTGGCTCCTAGCGTCGTACTCGACAACACGGCGCGCGTCTCGGGCGCCGACCGACCAGCAAAGGACGCAGAATCATGCCGCACTACCTCGCCGCACAGCTCACCGCGTTCCTCGCCAGCGCCGCCTCCCGGCGCGACGAGCGCGGCCAGACCACTGCCGAGTACATCGGCATCATGGTCGTGATCGTCGCGATCATCGGCACCATCCTCGCCCTGAAGACCAACGTGCTCACCGGCGCCCAGAGCGTCGTCGACAAGGTCTTCACCACCCTCACCGACAAGATCGAGTGACGGTCCGCAGAGATCGGTAGAGGACGAAGCGATGCGCAGGGTGCGGGGCGAGGACGGCCAGGCCATGCCTGGCCTCCTCTTCGTCACGTTCGCTGCGTTCGCGATCGCCATCGGCTTCTTCTCGCTCGCCCGCGGTGAGGAGCAGTCGGCCCGGTCCGACACTGCGGCGGATGCCGCCGCGCTGGCCGCGGTCAAGCAGTGGCACGTCGAGGCACTCCGTGCCCTCCAGTCGACTGCGATGACCCCGGCGATCGCGGGCACGCTGGCGGCGCTCAACGTCTACCAGCCGGCGTCGGGCTACGTCACGGCGGAGGAGTTCGCGCGGGCCAACGGCGCCACCATGGCGCCGGGCGGCTACCGCTGGATCCCCGACCTGTCACCGGTCACCTGGACCGTCGAGGTGACCGTCGAGCAGCGTGACGACCTGCCCAACGGCGCCGACGAGGCGCGCTCGACGTCGCGGGCTCGGCTCGAGGCGACCGGCGGCCTCTGCAACGCCGGCGTCAGCGTCGGCCTCGAGCTGCGCGACGGCAGCTGTGCCGACCCGGCGCGTGCCGCCATCGTCTGCACGCCGCCGACGCCCGCCACCCCGAACCCGGAGTACGTCGAGTGCCCGAGCGCCGCGGAGATCGCGGCCAAGTACAAGACCGAACGCACGTTCGTCGACTGATCAGCCACCAGGAGATCCCGATGACCGACGAGAACGCCGTCCCGACCACGCCTGCCGACGACCGGGGCGAGTCCGGTCAGAGCACCGTGGAGTTCATCGGCGGCTTCGTGGTGCTCTGCGCGATCATCCTGGCCCTGCTCACCCTGGTCGACCCCGTCCGCGACGAGATCCGCGAGCTGTGCCGGTTCGCCCTCGCCGCGATGCGCGACGGGCCGGGCTGACCGCATGAGGATCGTCGCACCGTCGACCTCGCGCCGGCGCGACCAGGCCGGCGCGACCTCGGCGGAGTTCATCGGCATCTCGGTCGTGGTCGTCGCGATCATCGGGGTGCTGCTCGCGCTCGCCACCCCGGTCCTCGGCGGCTCGGGCGGGGTCGTCGACCGCGCCTTCTGCCAGCTGGCCTCCCTGGTCGGCGGTGACGGCGGCTGCGGATCGGCCAAGGCGCAGCCGAAGTTCGTCCCGACCAAGTGCGTCACCAACCGCGACGACCACACGTACGGCGGCAGCGTCACCGTGCTCGCGACGGTGGCGGCCGACGGGGGCTACGAGCTGCGCCGGGTGCTCACCCGCAACCCGGACGGCACGGTCAAGGAGAGCTACGAGGTCCGCACCAAGGGCAAGCTCGGCGCCAACTACACGCTCAAGGGCGGCGCCACCGCCGAGGTCGACACCGGCGGGAGCACCAAGAAGGCCGGTGGGGGCGTCAAGATCAACGTCGGCGGCGACGCGGCGTGGGGCCACTCGCTCACCTTCGACACGCGCGAGCAGGCCCAGGCCTTCATCGACAAGTACGGCGACAACCTGGGCGAGTTCGGCGGGCTGCCCGACGGTGCGCCCACCCCGGAGTCGACGTACTTCGACCTCAGCGGCCAGGTGAAGGCGTCCGGCGAGCTCGGGCCGCTCGACGCCAACGGCTCCGGCGCGGTCACGCTCGGCGCCGAGCAGTTCAAGAACGGTGACACCAAGGTCAAGGTCGCCCTCACGGCCAAGGCTGCCGGTGACCTGGGGATCCCGTTGCCCGAGCAGGTGCTGGCGCTGCAGTCGAGTGGAGACGCGTCCCTGGTGGTGACCGCAGACGTCACCTTCGACTCCACCGGCCAGGTGGTCAAGGTCGCCGGTAGCGTGGTCGGGACGGTCACCGGCAAGGTCGACATCGGGGCCAACACCAAGCTGGTCAAGGACCTGCCGCTCGACTCGAGGACCACCGTCAAGTCGCTGGACCTCCCGCCCTTCCTCGAGGGTGCCGAGGGAGGCACCCAGTTCCAGGTGAACTTCTCCACCGACTTCCGTCGTGACGACGGGACCGTCGACACCTCGGCGATCCAGGCCCTCAGCGAGGGCCTCCAGAACTTCGTCACCACCGGCGAGGGCCTGTCCCCGGACCAGGTGGCGGCGCTGGAGGACCAGCTCGACCACCACTCCCAGATCACTCTCGACCACTACAACGTGGACAAGGAGGAGACGAAGTTCGGTGGCAAGGTCTCCTTCCTCGCGATCAACATCGGAGGTGAGGTCCACCATGTGGCGATCAACAGCAACCTGCTCGGGTCCTACTACTACGACCCGGAGCAAGGAACCTGGCAGGAGAACACGGTATGCGACCGATGAGACGGATGACCGCCCTCGCGGTCGCGACGGTGATGGTCATGGGTCTCGCCGGCTGCGGTGAGGAGTCCGCTGGCGAGCCCAGTGGACTGTCCACCCCGTTCAGCATCGGCGCCGACGGCACGGACGAGCAGGTCGCCATCGGCCACGGGGTGTCGGTGCGGGTCCCGAGCGACTGGACGCCGTCCGCGGACGAGCAGCTGGACCCGCAGGGGCGCACCTACGAGTGGGCGGTGCAGGCGCCGACCGACGGCGCGACCGCGTTCCCGGCGTTCGTCAGCATGAGCATGGGTGTCCCCGGGGCCACCAGCACGGGCTACGACGCGGCCCCGGACGCGCTGAAGACGGTGGAGGGCGTCAGCCCCGAGTTCGAGGTCCTCGACGAGGGCGAGGTGGACGTCGAGGGTGTCGACAACGCGTACCAGGTCCGCTACCTGCACTCCGGCAGCTACGGGGGCGAGCCGGTGCAGGTGCAGTCGGTCCAGGTCTTCCTCGACATGCCGGGCGACGTGTTGTCCGCGGTCCGGTTCCAGGCCCCGGCCGACGAGTTCGACGAGTCCGGGGTGAGCGCCATCCTGGACAGCCTGACCGTGAACGTGGAGGACTGACGTGCCCGGCGCCTGGCGGAACCGCTCGCCCGTCTCGCGCTCCGTGCCCGTGCTGCTGGTGCGGCTGGTGCTGGTGGCGTTGCCGCTGTGGGCGGTCGGTGCCGTGCTGACCCACCTGGTGTTCGTCGCCTTCGGCATCCCGGCCCGGATCGAGCTCGGTGACGGCGGCCACCGCGGCCAGGCGGTGTGGATCGGGGCCCAGTGCCTGGTCGCGGCCTCGGCCTTCGCCGCGTCCATCCTCATGACGCTGTCCGACTCGGGGTTCACCGACCCCCAGGCAGCGCGACGCCGGACCGGGATCGCCGCCCTCGGGCTGCTCCTGGTCGCGGCCGGGTTGGTTTGGGGAGCCCATCTCGTCGGTATGGTCGATCGCGTGCTGACCATCAGCCTCGAGGGCGCGCTCGTCATCGGTACCGCCGTCGGTCTCGGCACCATGTGGTGGCGTGCCGACCCGGACCGGCTGTGGGAGCGACCGTCCCCGGTGCCACCTCAGACAGCGCCGCGGGCGTGGGGCAGTCGCGGACGGTGAGGCGCGCCGTCGCGGCGCTCGTCGCCGCCGCAGCAGCCGCCGTCGCCGTCGTCGTACCGGGTCCGATGGCGGCCGCCGCCCCGGGAGCGGGCGACCCCGAGGACGACCTGCAGGTGCTGTTCGTCCTCGACGTGTCCGGCTCGATGGCCCGCGTCGCGCCGGGCGGCACCAGCACCCTGCTGCAGGGCGCCAAGGGGGCGATCACCCAGGTCAGCAGGTCGTTGCCGACCGAGGTCGCGCTCGGGCTGCGGGTGTACGGCGCCCAGTACGACGGCACCGACACCGCGACCGCGTGCGCCGACACCCAGCTGGCCGTGGCGCCGCGTCCGTCGTCCGCGGACCAGGTGGTGGCGGCACTCTCGTCGCTGACCCCTCGCGGTGACACTCCGATCGGGCGGTCGCTCCTGGCGAGCGTGAGCGACTTCGCGGCCGGAGACGGACGTCGCGTGGTGGTGCTGATCAGTGATGGCGAGGACACCTGCGCCCCGCCGGGCCCGGTCCCGTGCCAGGCCGCGAAGCAGATCGAGCAGCAGGACGCCGCGATCCAGGTGGAGACCGTCGGACTCGCGCTGGGTGGAAAGCCGGCAGCCGTGAACGCGCTGCGGTGCATCTCCGGCGCGACCGGCGGCACCTACTACTCCGCCGACAACACCCAGGCGCTGGCTGCGGCGCTGCGCCGGATCGCGGAGGAGACCATCGCGCGGCTGGGCGGCGGACGGCCGATCACCGGCGGACCCCGCGCGGAGGCCGCCCGCAAGGTCGAGGTCGGCGCCTACCGCGACACCCTCCGTCCGGGTGGCACGAAGTGGTACCGCTTCCGGGCGAAGCGCGGTGATCTGCCGCAGGTGCTCGCCTCCGTGCAGGGGCCTGACGGCCTGCGCGTGCCGTACTACGGTCGGGACTGCGCGACCTGGGAGCTGCGGCTCTACAACCCGTACGGCGAGGGCGGCAGCTACCAGCCGTACGGCGGCATCGGGATCTTCGACGGGTCCGGGATCGCGGCGATCGGTGCCGAGACCACCGGCGTCCTCGCCGACACCGGCGCCGGGATCGACTTCCCGGGGATGTGGAGCTTCTCGGTCTCGCTGGCGCAGACGGCGATCGAGGACTGTGCGGACTACTTCCCGCGCAAGGACTTCCCGATCAGGCTCAGCGTCTCCCTGGACCCCGAGGCGCGGTCCGAGCCGTCCGACGACGAGCAGGGCACCGACCCGGCGGTCGAGACGCCGACGGCAGAGCCCAGCGACACCGGATCGCCGTCCGCGTCCACGGGCGGCGACGACGAGTTCGTCCCGCCGGCGCTGCCGTCGACGGACGCCGACGCGGCGTCGGAGAGTGACGGCGGCAGCATCGACTGGACGATCCCGGCCCTGGTGGTGCTGCTCGGGGTGCTCGGGGTCCTGGTGGTGCGTCTGATCCGCAAGCGCCGCACCGGGATGTGAGGGTCAGCTCCCGCGGATCCGTCGGTTGACCAGCCAGCCACCGACACCGACCACGACCAGCAGCGCGCCGCCGATGACCAGCAGGCCGACCGGGACGTCGCTGTCCTCGGCGTCGCTCTCCGCGGTTGCGGCCGGTCCGTCGGTCGCCGGCTCCTCCGTGGGGCTCGAGGAGGCGGACTCCGACGACGGGCTCTCGCTCGGCTCGGCGGCGGCGAGGTCGTACTCCGGCGCGGCCACGACGTCCCCGGTCACGCCGACCCGCAGCACGAAGGGCACCTCGTACGACGTACGCGCGCGGCTGTCGGCCAGGGACAGCACGATGGTGTAGCCGCCCGCCGTCGCCGCGGCCCGGAGCGGGTCGCCGACGACCTCGCGGTTGCGGTAGGTGACGGGGGCGGTGACCGCCCCGACCTGACCGCCGCCGGTCGGGTAGATCGTCGAGGAGTGCGGCGGCGCACCGTCGGACACGGCGACCGCGTCGGCGCGGTAGGGGCTGTAGACGGCCAGCCCGAAGGGCGATCCCTGCTGTGACAGCTCGGCGGCGAGCGGCCCGCTGGGGTCGGGGATGGTCATCGTCGCGGCGAGCTGCTGGCCCCACCCGACCTCGACGTCGAAGGACTGCACCTCCCCGGGCACGATGGTGCCGCGGTAGGTGCCGGGCGAGATCGGGGTCGACTCGGCGAACGAGCTGCCGCCGGTGACGCTCCCGGCGTCCGGCCCCTTCGGAGGGGCCTTCCAGGCGACCGCGCCACTGACGCCCTCGGGCAGCGTGGTCGCGTCGAGCACCGGTGGTTCCTCGGCGACGACGAGCTCGAGCGGCGTCGTGAAGTCGGCACCGCCGGTGCGGGTCACCCGCGCGACCAGCTCGTCGGCGTCGGGGCAGTCGCCGGCGTCCACCGTCACGGTCAGGGCCGTGGCGTCCATGCTGCGGACGTCGGCCGGATCGGCGGTGTCGCAGGCCTCGCCGTCGGTGGTGCTGAGGGCCAGGTCGATCCGGTCCCACTCGTCCTGACGGTGCTTGCGGCCGACGTAGTAGGGCGTGAGGATCGTGGCGGCGACCGTGATCGAGGAGCCCGGGATGCTGCGCTCGACCTTGTAGTGCAAGGTCCCGGTGGTGGTCTCGATCCCACCGATCTGGTCGACGTACGACCCGGGCGCGAGCGTCGGCGCGCTGGTCGGGTCGGCGCTGCCGGTCACCGGCTCGCCGGAGGGCTGGTAGGGCCGCACCGCGCGCGTGGCCAGCGTCTCGAGCGCGGCGCTGAGGTCGTCGGCGCTGTCGGCGTCGTAGTAGGTGCCGTTGCCCTTGTCGGCGATGCACCGCAGGGCCGCCTCCGCCTTGCCGTCGACGTCGAGGCCGACGACGTCGATGCGCACGTTGCCCCCGTCCTTGTTGATCTGGCGAGCCACCTGGCACGGGTCGGGAGGACAGGTCGGCTCTCCGTCGGACACCAGCACGATCGAGCGCGGGCCCTCGCCGCCGAGGTCGGCGTCGGCCTGCTGGAGTGCGTAGCCGATCGGGGTCTCGCCGTACGGCGTGTAGGCGTCGATCGCGCTGTCGAGGTCTGCGCGGTTGTCACTGCCCAGGTCGACCACCCGCTGCGAGTCGGTGCAGGCTCCGGCGTCGGACCGCGAGAACACCTTGGCGCCGTAGACCCGCATCCCGACCTCCGCGTCGGCGGGCAGGCCGTCGACGACCTCGTGCAGGGCGCTCTTGGCGGCCTCGATCTTGGTGGTGCCGCCCGAGGCGGGGTCGGACATCGAACCCGAGGAGTCGAGCACCAGCATCAACCGGCCGGCGTCGCCCGGGTTCGCGGTGGACGTCGGGTCGGCGTGACCCGCGGCGAGGGGCAGGAGCACGGCCGTCGTCCCGACCACCGCGGCGGCGAGCAGCGGCAGGCTCCGACGTCTGGTGCGCAGCAACGACATTCCAGCTCCCGAGAGGTTCGTGCGACGAGTCCCGCGACACCTACCCGGATCCGGCCGGCTTACTCGCGCGTGGGGGCCGGCACGAACCGTTCATCCGGGCCACTCCACGCGGACACCCGGCGTCAACCCCCACCCGGCGAACGCGCCGGCCTCGGCCTCGACCACGGCGCGGCTGCGCGGGCGCCAAGCGCCGAGGCGCCCGGGCGGCATGGTCGTCACCGCCAGCACGGTGCCGTCGCCGGCGACGTGGGCCACGTCGATCGGGAACCGCATCCGGAACGTGTGGACCTGCCGGGCCTTGGGCAGCAGCAGGGCACCGTCGATGCCGTCCCTGCCCAACAGCCCGCGGCTGCGGGCGCGGTGGGTCGCGGCGACCTCGAGCGGCGCGACGTCACGGCCGTCGACGAGGAGTCGGGTGTCGCTGGGAGATGTCATGGCCGTTCCTCGGCTCAGCGTCGCCAGAAGAGGTGGTGCACGACGCCGTCGGGGCGGGGCACGACGTCGTGGTGGTAGCGGTCGTCCAGCTCCTCGGGGGACGTCCAGAGGCGGGACCCGCCGCCGAGCTCGATCGGGGAGACGGCGGCGTGCAGCGTGTCGACGAGGCCGGCGTCGAGGAACTGCCGGATCGTCTCGGGACCGCCGCCGAGGCGGACGTCCTTGCCGTCCGCGGCCTCCAGGGCGCGCTCGAGCACCTGCTCCGGCGTACCGCTCACGAAGTGGAACGTCGTGTCGGTCAGCGTGAGCGCCGGCCGCTCGTAGTGGGTCATCACGAAGACCGGGGTGTGGAACGGGGTGTCCTCACCCCACCAGCCCTCCCACTCGGGGTGGTCCTCCCACGGCCCGCGACAGGGGCTGAACTTGTTGCGGCCCATGATCTCGGCGCCGACGTTGCGGTGGAAGTCGCGGACCAGGTAGTCCTCGAGCCCGCGGGTGCCGGCGCCGTCGGTGCGGTTCGGCCAGCTCGCGGCGCCGAACGCCCACGCGCCCAGCTCCACGGGGTTGGCGTGGCCGAAGGGCCGTTCCAGGCTCTGGCCCTCGCCCGCGCCGTACCCGTCGCTGGACAGGAAGAGGTTGTGCACCCGGACCATCTGCGCCACGGCCTGCTCCTTCGTCGGTAGGTGGTTCACTGACCGCCATGGCGGTCGTGTCTGTCGCATCCTCGCAGGAGGTGCTCGACGTGCTCGGTACGCCGCCGGGATCGTGGCCGCGGGCCGACCGGCTGCCGCCCCGCGACCGGCAGGACTTCCTGGCAGCCCGGCAGCTGGGCGTCGCGCTCGCGTCGTACGCCACCGGACGCACCTGGGTCGCTGCCGACCTGCGTCAGTCGTGCCCGACCTGCGGCGGGACCGACCACGGGCGTCCGTCTCTCGGGGACCTGTCGGTGAGCTGGTCACACGCCGCCGGCGTGGTCGCCGCCGTCGTCGGTGAGGGCGTGGCGGCGGCCGTCGACGTGCAGCCGCTCGCCGACGTGAGCGCGGTGGCCGACGTGCTCCCGGAGGAGCTGCTCGGGCCGGGCGGCGACCCGGTCTCCTCGTGGGTGCGGCGAGAGGCACTGGTCAAGCTGGGCCTCCTCTCGCTGGACCGGGCGATCGCGCTGACCGAGGACGAGGTCGACGGGCGTGACGACACCACCTCGGCCTGCTGGGTCGACCTCCCGACCGGCACCTGCGTGGCCGTGGTGCTGCGACCATCTTCTCAACGAGTTGACAGTTCGCTGGAAACAATTGACACAGAGCGGCTGAGGGCCGCACTATCTGCGGTGCACTGACTTCATAGCGCAACCACAACGTCTCGGGGGAGCCTCGGTGAGGCATGCGTCATTGCTGGAGGTACAGCAGCGCCTGGTCCACGTCGACCGGGCGCACCACGGCACGGCTGTCAACAACGTGCCGATCGTGCTCTCGACCCGGTCGCGGCCGGACGTGGCGGCGCTGGCCGCGGCGTTGCGGGCGCTGCCCCGACGCTTCCCCCAGCTGACCGGCACCGTCGACGACACCGGGACGACCCTGGGGTCCGACGGGGTCGAGCTCGACGTCGAGCTGGTCGAGGCGCCCGACGCCCCGGACGTCGTCCTGCGCGAGCTCGCCTTCCGGCCCTTCGACCTGGCCACCGGCCCCCTGGCCCGTGCGGCGGTCGTCGTCGGGGGCGCGGAGAGCTACGTCGTCATCGTGCTGCACCACGTCGTCGCCGACGCCCGCTCGGTCGAGATCGTGCTGTCCGCGCTGGCCGACCACGTCGCCGGCATCGTCCCGCGTGAGGTGGTCGGCCTCGAGGCCGACCAGTTCGGGGTCGACGGGAGTGACGACGACTCCGCCGCGTTCTGGGCCCGCCAGCTCGACGGACTCCCGGCCGCGACCGCCGGCCCGTCCGGGGTGGCCGCCTGCCGGACCGTGGAGCGCGTCGTCGAGGGTCGGGTCCGGACGTGGGTCCTGGAGACGGCCCGCCGGCTGGGCGTGACCCCGATGGTGGTCGTCCTCGCTGCCTGGGAGGTCTGCCTGTCCGAGCTGGACGAGGAGGACCACGTCGTGATGATGCCGGTCTCCGTGCGCGGCGAGGATGCCGACGACGTCGTCGGAGCGCTGATCGAGACGCTCCCCGTGGTGTCGGACGCCGTCGCGGCCGAGGACTTCGACGACCTCGTGCTCCGGGTCTGGCGCCGGTTCGTCCGGATGATCGGGCACCGACACGTGCCCTTCGCCCGGCTCCTGTCGCGTCCCGGTCTGTCGGGGCACCTCTCGCGCTACCTCTTCAGCTGGCAGGAGGCAGAGCCACCGGTCCGCCTCGGTGGGACCGACTACGCCTCCGTCCGGCTCGAGCGGACCGAGGCGATCTTCCACCTCGCGCTGGAGTGCGCGCCGACGGCGGACGGCTACCTCCTCCGCGTCGAGTCGCGCGACGACGGGGTCCCGGGCGAGGCCGACCGGCTCGTGGACCGGCTGGTTGGCCTGCTGGACCCTGCGTCGACCGCGTCGTGCGCGTCGTGGCGCCCGCCCAGTGCCGAACGGGTCCAGCGCGGACTGGCATGGGGCCAGGGAGCCGTCGATGCCGTCGGCGGGCTGACGATCCTCGACCTGGTGCTCGACCACGCCACCGACCGGCGCGACGCAGTGGCGGTCGTCGACGACCTGGGCGGTACGACGTACGGGCGGCTGCTGCAGTGGGCCGGCGCCTGGCGGGCCGAGCTGGAGTCGCAGGGCGTCGTCGCCGGAGACGTCGTCGGCACGGTGGCGCCCAGCTCCGCCGCGCTGGTGGCGGTCTGGCTCGCCGCCTGGTCACTGGGCGCGGCGTTCGTCGCGTGCGACCCCGCCCAGTTCTCCCGCCGCTCGCTGGAGATCCTCACCGACGCGGATCCACGGCTCGTCGTGTCGTCGGGTCAGGTGCCTCCGGCGGGGGAGACGCCCTGGGTCGACCTGGGCACGGTGCCGTCGCCTGCGGAGGATCCCGGCACCGACCCGGCCGCGATCCTGCGGAGGCCGCGCGCCGCCGAGGAGGTCGCCTACCTCGTCTACACGTCCGGCTCGACCGGGACCCCCAAGGGCGTGCTGGTCCCGCACCGGGCGATCGCGCGGCTCATCGCGTCGCGCGCCGACGTACCGATCGAGCCGGCCGACCGCGTCGCGCAGTTCGTCTCGATCTCCTTCGACGTCAGTGCCTACGAGTTCTGGGGCGCGCTGACGCGGGGAGCGACCCTGGTGATCCCGCCGCCGGACACCCGCCTCGACGCCCAGGCGACCGCCGCGTTCCTGCGTGCCGAGCAGATCTCGTGCGTGGTGGCTGCGACGGCGGTCCTCAACCACTGGGTCGGGCAGGTCCCCGGCATCCTCGATGGTGTCCGTCTGCTCATCTTCGGCGGCGAGCGGGCCGTCCCCGAGGTGCTCGCGACGATCGCGGCGGGCGAGGCGCCACCGCCGGTCCAGCTCAACATCTACGGCCCGAGCGAGGCGGCGACGGCCGTCAGCCATCACCAGGTCACCGCCGCCGACATCGCCTGCGGCGACATCCCGATCGGTCGGCCGACCGCGGGCGCCGACCTGAGCCTGCTCGACGACGCCGGCCGGCCGGTGCCCGCAGGCCGGGCCGGAGAGCTCTGGGTGAGCGGTCCGGCCGTGGCCGCCGGCTACCGGCACCCGCCGGCCGTGAGCGGGTTCGCGCCGCACCCGGTGGACGGCCGGCCGGCGTACCGGACCGGCGACCTCGCCCGGTGGGACGACGGGGTGCTGCGCTACCTGGGGCGCATCGACGACCAGGTCAAGATCCGCGGCATGCGCATCGAGCCCGCCGAGGTCGAGGCCGTGCTCCGCCTCGTGCCCGGTGTCGACGCCGCGACGGTCGTCGTGCTGGCGGACCCGCCTGCGCTCCGTGCGGTGTACGTCGGGGTCGTGAGCCCGCGCGCGGTCGCCGACGAGCTGCGCAGCAGGCTCCCGGGGCCGATGGTGCCGGGCGACATCGTCCAGGTGCCGGTCCTGCCCGTGTCGCCGAACGGCAAGGTCGACCGCCAGGCACTGCGTCGGCTCCCGGTGGCGGCGCGCGAGCGGGACGCGTCCGCGACCGACACGGAGCGCCGGATCCTCGAGATCTGGTCGGACCTGCTCGGCTACCGCGACCTCGGCTACGACGACGACTTCTTCGACGTCGGCGGCCACTCCCTGTTGGTGGCCACCCTGGCCGGGCGGCTGGAGGAGGGCTTCGGTTTCCGGCCAGGGATCGCGGCACTGATGGTCCACCGGACCGTACGGGCGCAGGCCGTCCTCGTCGGCTCCGGCGAGGAGCCCGCCGCGTCGGACCCCTCGGTGCTCACCCTCGTGGAGGGCTCCGGTGGCCGCACCCTGGTCCTCATCCACCCCATCGGCGGCACCAGCGGTCTCTACCGGACCCTCGCCCAGGGCTTCGCCGACGCCGTGCCCGGGGGCCACCGGGTGCTCGGCCTCCAGGCTCCCGGGGTCGCCGGCGAGCGTGCCCCGATCGACACCGTCGAGGAGCTGGCCGCCCACCACCTGGGAGAGCTGGACCGGCTCGGCATCGAGCCGCCGTTCCTGCTGGGCGGGATCTCGATGGGCGGCAGCATCGCCTACGAGATCGGCCGCCTCAGCGTCGCCCGCGGCGACGCTGCGCCCTTCGTGGCCCTGCTGGACACCCCCGGGCCAGGACAGCTCCCGACGCTCTTCGACGACGACGCCGAGATGCTCGCGACGATCTTCGGCGGTGGCGATGCCGGCTTCGCCGACGAGCTGCGCGCGCTGCCGCCGCTCGAGATGTTCCGACGGGTCCTCGGCGCGATGGCTCCCGAGCACGCAGCCAGCCTCTCGGCGCGTGACCTCGAGATCTTCGCCGAGGTCTGGCGGGCGCACAGCCGCGCGCTGCTGGGCTACCGCCCCGCACCGGCCGCCGTCGACGTCCACTACTACAAGGCGACCGAGACGGTGCCGCCGCACCCGCCGCACCCGGAGCGTCCGTGGGAGGAGCTCCTGGGCGACCGGCTCCTGCTGACCCGGGTCGAGGGCAACCACGAGTCGATCATCGAGCGGCCCCAGGTCGACGCGCTCGTCCGCGCGCTCGGCTCGGACATCACGACGTACCAGCACGCCAACGAGAACGAGGGAGACGGGGGAGACGATGATGGAAGCTGACCAGAGTCGGATCGAGGAGATCCTGGTCGAGCAGTGGAGCCAGCTGCTGCCCGAGGTGACCGTGACTGCGGAGTCGAACATCTTCGAGCTCGGGGCGCACTCGCTGATGATCGGCCGGGTGGCCTCCCGGTGCCGGGCCCGCCACGGGCTCGACCTGGAGTTCGCCGCGTTCTTCGAGCACCCGGTCATCCGCGACCTGGCCCGGTCCGCGGCGGAGCAGGTCCCGGCGAGCTGACATGGCCGGTCCCCTGTGCGAGGCCGTCCGGCGTCATGTCTCGGCCGCACCCGACTCGCCGGCGCTCGACGACGCCCTGGGGCGGGTGACCTACGCCGAGCTGTGGTCGCGAGCCGAGGCCGTCCGCGACCTGCTCGCCGAGCGCGCCGTGCCGACGGGGTCGTTGGTCGGCGTCGACGTGGCCGAGCGCGCGGCCTTCCCGGCGGCCGCGCTCGGGGTGTTGCTCCACGGCTGCGCCTACGTCCCCCTGGACCCGACCTACCCCGCCGCCCGGCTCGACCACATCGTGTCCGACTCCGGCCTGGTCGGCGTGCTCGGCAGCGTCGGTGGACGCGAGGTCGCCTACCGGTCCGTCGAGGCTGCCGATCCCGCGAGGGTCGAGGACGCGGACCCGGCGTACCTCATCTACACCTCGGGTACGACGGGCACGCCGAAGGGCATCCTGATCACCCAGGAGCAGGTCGCGACGCTGCTCGACACCACCCGGCCCCTCTTCGAGGTCGGGAGCGCCGACGCGTGGAGCGTCTTCCACTCGTTCAACTTCGACTTCAGCGTGTGGGAGCTCTGGGGTGCGCTCGCCTCCGGCGGCTGCGCCGTCGTGCTCGGCGACCACGAGCGGCGCGACGGGCTCGCGCTCGTCGACCGCCTGCGCCGGTCGCGGGTGACCGTGCTGAGCATGGTGCCGACCGCCTTCCGCTACCTGGTCGGTGACGGCTCGGCGGCCGAGCTCCCGGACCTGAGGTGGCTGGTGCTCGGGGGCGAGGCCGCCGACGTCGCGCCGACGCTGGAGTGGGCCAAGGGCTCGGACCGGCTCGTGGTGGTCAACATGTACGGCCTCACCGAGGGCACCGTCCACGCGACCCACCTCGCACTGACCGCATCGGCCCCCGGCCGTCCGGGCAGCACCCCGATCGGACGGCCGCTCGCCCATCTCGACATCGAGGTGCTGGACACCGAGCTGCGTCCCTGCCCGACCGGGGTGGTCGGCGAGCTGGTGATCTCCGGCTCGACCGTCGCCCGCGGCTACTGGCGACGGCCCGACCTGTCGGCCGCACGCTTCGTCGACCGGCACGGTGCCCTCTCCTATCGCACCGGCGACCTGGGCTACCGAGACAGTGCCGGCGACCTCCACCACGTCGGCCGGGCCGACGACCAGGTCCAGGTCCGGGGCTACCGGATCGAGCCGTCCGAGATCACGGCGACCGCCGCCGCCCACCCCGACGTCGCCGACGCCGTCACGCTCCCGTTCACGAACGCGGCCGGCGACCTGGACCTCGCCTGCCACTTCCGTCCGCGCGCCGACCGCGAACCGGTCGACCTGCGCACCTGGCTGGCGCACCGGCTGCCGGCGTACCTGGTCCCGAACCGGATCATCGAGCACACGACCTTCCCGATGACGCCCGAGGGCAAGGTGGACCGAGCGACCCTGGCCCGGAGCACCGGGTGACCGGGGGGCCGACGCTCCTCGACGGGCTGGTCGCGACGGCACGGACGCACCCCGATCGCGTGGCCGTGCGCGACACGACCGGGGCGGAGAGCTACGGCGACCTGGTCGGGCGCGCGAGCGCGCTGGCCGAACGGCTCGTCGCCGACGGCCTCCGGCCGGGAGACAGGGTGGCGGTCGCGTCGACGCACTCCCGAGCAGCGGTGCGGGCGTACGTCGCGGTGCTGCTCGCCGGCGGTGCCTACGTGCCGATCGACGCGTCGCTCCCGCAGGAGCGTCGGCAGCTGCTCGCGGAGGTGGCGCGCGTGGCGACCCACCTCGACCCTGCCGGCGAGGCAATCACGACCCTCCGAGGCGGAGCCGTGCCCGTCTCCCGGCGCAGCGACGACGTCGCCTACGTCATCCACACCTCGGGATCGACGGGGGTGCCCAAGGCCGTCCAGATGGAGCACCGCAACCTGCTGACCACCATCCACGGCATGGACGAGCGCGCTCCGGTGCCCGACGGCTACGTCGGCACGTGGTGGGCGAGCCCGGGCTTCGATGCGGCCGCGTGGGAGATCTGGTCGGTCCTCGCGCGCGGCGGCACCCTCGTCGTCGTCGGCGCGGAGGACCGCCTCGAGCCCGGGCGCTTCTTCGCGACGTTGACCCGCGAGCGGGTCGCCAGCTGCTTCCTGCCCCCGCTGTTCGTGCCCGACTTCGTCGATGCCGTCGAGACGGCCCCGGAGCGGTTCGCCTCCCTGCGCAGGATCCTGGTCGGCGCGGAGCCGATCCAGCTCGGCCTGCTGCAACGGGCCGTCCGCGCGGCTGACGACCTGCAGATCGTCAACGGCTACGGGCCCGCCGAGGCATCCGTCTTCTGCACGCTCTACGACGTACCACGCTCGGACGGCGACCCGGCCGGTCGCGCGCCGGTCGGGACCGCCCTGCCAGGCGTGCGAGTGACCCTGGAGGACGTCGACGAGGACGGCGTCGGAGAGATCGTGATCCACGGGGGCGGCGTCGCGCGCGGCTACCTCGGCGACGACCCCGGTGGCTTCGGCATCTCCGACGACGGCCGCCACTACGCCACCGGCGACCTCGGCCGCCTCGACGCCGCCGGTGACCTCGTCTTCAGCGGGCGCCGGGACCGGCAGCTCAAGATCCGTGGGTTCCGGATCGAGGCCGGCGAGATCGAGGCGGCCCTGCTCGCGCTCGACGAGGTGCAGGTCGCGGTCGTCGGGACGCGCGAGATCGACCGGGTCGGCCAGGCGGTCGTCGCGTACGTCGTCCTCACCGGGCCGCTGACGTTGCGCCAGGTCCGCGCGCGGCTCGGCGACCGGCTGCCTTACTACGCGCTGCCGTCGGGGATCGTGCGCCTCGACCGAGTCCCCGAGACCATCAACAACAAGATCGACCACACCCGGCTCGACGCGCTCCCGCTCGATCCCGAGCCGGTCGACGAGCTGCCGGCCGACAGCGACGACGAGCTCTCGCGGCTCGTCGCCGACGAGGTCGCCGGTGGGCTCGGGGCAGGGAGCGCGATCGCCGCCGGCATCACCTCGCTGGGCGCCGCTCGGCTGGCGCGCCGGATCCGGACGGTGCTGGGACGCGACGTGTCGGCCGAGCAGGTCCTACGTGCGCGGAGCGGGGACGACCTGCGGCACACCGTCGAGAATGCGCCGCCGGTCGACGAGGCGGACCGACCGGAGGACCTCGACCTCCCGCTGTCCTTCGACGCCCAGCTGACCGGCATGTGGTTCCACGAGCAGCTCCTGGGACGCTCGGACGCCTACCGGCAGGCGCTGGCCTTCCGGCTCGGGGACGACATCGACCCGGCAGCCCTGGCCGAGACCGTCGTCCGGGTGCTCGCCCGGCACGCGGTGTTCACGGCGGAGGTCGTCGACGTCGACGGCGTCCCGTCGTACGCCCTGGGCCGACAGCCCACCTGTCCGGTCGAGGCGGTCGACGTCCCGCTCGCCGACGCCGTCGGTCGCCTCGCCGCCGTGGTCAGCGCCGACGGCGACCTCTGGCGGGCGAGCGTCCTCGTCACGCCGGACGTCGGACCGGTGCTCGCCGTCGTGTGGCACCACCTCGTCATCGACTACTGGACCGTCCGCCAGCTGCTGCAGGAGGTCGGCCTCGACCACGACACGCCCGCCCTCGCCCGTGCGTCCGACGGTGCCGGCCTGGCGATCGAGCTCGCCGGCCGTCGGCGTCGCGAGCGCCAGCTGGTGGACGACGGCGTCGTCGCCGACCGCGTTCGCGAGCTCCTCGTCGACGCGGCTGCGTGGCCGAGCGTTCCGTCCGGACGGAGTGCACGGGCGGAGGTCCGCGTCGAGGTCGAGGCCGCGGCGTACCGGCGCGCTCGGCGGGTCGCTTCCCGAGGTAGGTACACCGAGGCCGAGGCCCTCCTCGCGATCGTCGAGCGCAGCCTGTGCGAGGCCTGGTCGTCGCCGGCTGTCCCCTACGGGCTGGCGGTCGGCGACCGGGCCACGATGGACGACGCCACGGTCGCCGGCTGCTTCGTCGACACCGTCCTGCTCGTGGCCCGGCCACGCACCGACGGGTCCGACCCGGTCGCGTCGTGCGCGGCGGCGTTGCGCCGGGCGCTCGCCCCGGCCACACGGGTCCCGCTCGCGCTGGCGGTCCAGGGCCTGCGGGGCGAGGACCCGGGTGGGCAGATCACGCCTCCCGGGTGCTTCGTCGCCCTGGAGGAGCGACCGCGCCTCGTCCTCGGCGGTGTCGAGCAGGAGCGCATCGACGTCCCGGCCGGACGCGAGGACTTCGGGTTCACGCTCTTCCTCTCCGCGGAGGAGGACGGCTGCGGCGGCGTCGTCAGGTTCGACGACCTTCCGGAGCAGCGTGCCGCGGCCGAGGCGCTGGCCGAGGCGCTGGCGTCGTTGTCGAGCACCACACCCGATGGGGAGGCGGAGGAGCAATGGTCATGACGAGGAGCGCGTGGACGGTCACGGAGACGGTGCTGCCGGACGGCACGCCGTGGTGCACGGCGAGTCCTGGCGACACCAGGATGCTGTACGACGAGATCTTCGTCGACGGCGTGTACGCCGAGTTCCTGCGCCGGGCCGCGGTCACCGGCCGGCTGGTCGTCGACATCGGCGCCAACACCGGCCTCTCGGCGCTCTACGTGGCACGCCACGCGCCGGCACTCGCGATCCTCGCTGTCGAACCGGTCCCGGTCACCTACAGCTGCCTGGCGCAGAACCTGCTGCGGCACGTCCCGCATGCCGTTCCCGTCCAGGGCGCGGTCGGCGCCCGCGCGGGGGCGCTCGGCCTGACCTACTACCCGCGTGCTCCCAGCCAGTCGGGCGCCCACGCCGCCCGCGAGCGTGACGACGCGCTGACCGCGGCGTACCTCCGCAACGTGGGCTTCGACGAGATCGCCGTCGACGACGCGCTCGTCGGGCTGCACGACGGCGTCGGCGTCACCGTCCCGCTGTTCCGGCTCGACGGTCTCCTCGACGCGTTCCACCCGGGGATCGACAGCGGGATCCACCTCAAGGTCGACGTCGAGCGCGCCGAGGAGGAGGTGCTGGGTGGCGTCGGCTCGCGCTGGTCGGCCGTCGACGGTGTGGTCTGCGAGGTCGAGGACCACGACGGCGCGCTGGGGAGGATCGTCGCGCTGCTGCGCGACCAGGGGTTCGCGACGTACGTCGAGCAGGAGGACCTGCTGGCCGACTCGCCGTTGTGGACGGTGCTCGCGACCCGGGAGCGCGCCGACGGCTAGGCCGGTCTGAGACGCTTGGCCCATGGCGAAGCCCACGGACGAGTGGTTCGGCCAGGCCTTCGGGAAGGCGTGGAAGGACAAGGCCGAGGAGATCGGCCGCTTCAACCTGGCCATCTTCGGCAAGACGGGGGTCGGCAAGTCCACCCTCGTCAACGCGATCTTCGGCGCCGAGATCGCGCAGACCGGCATCGGCGAGCCGGTCACCCGGGCCGAGCACCTCTACCTCCACCAGAGCGGGACGCTCGGCGTCCTGGACACCCGTGGGCTCGAGGTCGGCAAGGACAACGCGGCCCTGCTGGGCGAGCTGCGCGATTACCTGCACGGCATGCGTCGCAAGCCGCTCGCGGAGCAGATCCACGTCGCCTGGTACTGCGTGCGCGCCGGCGACCGCCGCTTCGAGTCGACCGAGGCCGACTTCATCCGCGCGCTCGCCGACCTCGGCCTGCCGGTGATCCTGGTGCTCACCCAGGTGCAGCGCGGCGCCGGCGGTCGGGTGCACCCCGACGCCGAGGCGCTCGCGGCCAGCATCGCCGCGCTCGACCTGCCCATCCAGGACGGCCTGATCCACTACACGATGGCGCTCGCGGACGACTTCACCGGGCAGACGGCGTACGGCCTGCAGGAAGTCCTCGATGCCACCTTTCGCGGCGCGCCGGACGGCGTCGCCCACGCCATCACCGCCGCCCAGCGGATCGACTTCGACCGCAAGCGGGAGCGGGCGGAGGTGGCCGTCAAGGCGGCGACGGCAGCAGCCACCACCGCCGGAGCCTCCCCGATCCCCTTCTCCGACGCGGCGATCCTCGTCCCGGTCCAGATCGGAATGATGGCCTCGATCGCGGTGACCTACGGGATCTCCGTCGAGCGCTCCACCGCGGCGTCGATCGCCGCCACGGCCGCCGCCACGACGGCCGGGCGCTCGGTGGTCACCAACATGATCAAGTTCGTCCCCGGCGCAGGTACGGCGGTCGCGGCACCGATCAGCGCCACCGTTGCCGGCACCTTCACCTATGCCATGGGCCAGGCGTGGATCCGGGTGTGCGAGCGGCTCGCCCGCGGCGAGCTCGGGCTGGTCGGCGGTGCCCTCGACGGCGACACCGTGCACCGGATCTTCATGGAGGAGTTCAAGACCAGCGCCTCCCGTCGCAAGCTGCCGTCGTGACCTCACGGTGGGAGCGGATCGCCCGCGAGACCGCGGGCGACGACTACGCCCGCGCGTACGCCGACCGGTTCCGGTCGCTGTCCGAGCGAGGTCACGACATCCACGGCGAGGCGAGCTTCGTCGCCGAGATGGTCGCGCCGCCGGCCCGGGTCCTGGACGCCGGCTGCGGCACCGGGCGGGTCGCCGTACGTCTCGCGGAGCTGGGGTACGACGTCGTCGGGGTCGACGTCGACGCGTCGATGCTCGACCAGGCCCGCGCCGCTGCGCCGGAGCTGGACTGGCGTCTGGGCGACCTGTCGTCGTTCGAGCTCGACGAGACGTTCGACGTGGTGCTGGTCGCCGGCAACACGATCCCGCTGCTCGAGCCCGGCACGCTCCTCGACGCCTGCGAGCGGCTGGTCAACCACCTCACTCCCGGCGGGGTCGTCGTGTGCGGCTACGGCCTCGACGCCGACCACCTGCCCGGCGACTGCCCGCCGACCGCGCTGGCCGACGTCGACGCGGCGTTCGGCGTGCTCGGCCTCGACGCGGTCATGCGCTACGGCACCTGGGAGGGCGACGCGTTCGACCCGGCCGAGGGGTACGCGATCACGTTGTACGCGGAGCCGCGCCGGTGAAGGTCGTCGTCCTCACCGGGGCGGGGGTGTCGGCCGAGAGCGGGGTGCCGACCTTCCGCGACGCCGACGGGCTCTGGGAGGGGCACCGGGTCGAGGACGTCGCGACCCCGGAGGCCTACGACCTCCAGCCCTCGGTGGTGCACCGCTTCTACGACGCGCGCCGCGCGGCGCTCGCCGGTGTCGAGCCCAACGACGCGCACCGGGCACTCGCCGTGCTGGAGGAGGCGCTCGGCGACGACCTCCTCGTCGTCACCCAGAACATCGACGACCTGCACGAGCGGGGCGGCTCGACCCGGGTCCTGCACATGCACGGCGAGCTGCGGTCGGCGCTCTGCCGTGGTTGCCGGAGCCGGGTCGCGTGGACCGAGGACCTCGGCGACTACCCGCCGTGCCCGCGGTGTGGCGTCAGCGAGCTGCGCCCGGACGTCGTCTGGTTCGGCGAGATCCCGTACGAGATGGACCGCATCATGGCGGCCCTCGAGGAGGCCGACGTCTTCGTGTCGATCGGCACCTCCGGCGCCGTCTACCCCGCCGCGGGCTTCGTCCAGTACGCCGCGGCCGGCGGCGCCCGCACCGTCGAGCTCAACCTCGAGCCCAGCGCCGGCAGCCACCTCTTCGACGACGCCCGCCACGGCCCCGCCTCCGTGCTCGTCCCGGCCTTCGTGCGCGAGCTGCTGGGGTAGTCCTTGACGTTCTGGTGCCGGATCGGCGCCCGAGAGCGCCGAAACGTCAGGGACTACCCCAGCGATAGCCTGCGCGGGTGATCCTCGAGCACGCCCTCCTGCCCGTGAAGCCCGGCCTGGAGGACGACTTCGTCGGTGCCTTCGGCGAGGCGAAGCAGATCATCGCGTCCATGCCCGGCTTCGGCGGACTGACCCTGTCGCGCTGCCGGGAGCGGCCGAGCACGTTCCTGCTCCTGGTGGAGTGGGACAGCCTCGAGGCCCATACGGTCGGCTTCCGCGGGTCGGCGGAGTACGACGAGTGGCGCCGCCTGTTGCACCACTTCTACGAGCCGTTCCCGGTCGTCGAGCACTTCGACCGGGTGCTCACGGCCTAGCCGATGACCGCGCCGGCGTGGGCGGGCACGCGCAGCGTCGTCCCATCCAGGTCGACGCCGGCCTCGGTCTCGAAGAGCAGCTCGCCCTCGTCGTCGAGGTCGATGACCACCTCGGCGTCGCCGAAGTTCACGATGACGTGCAGGTCGCCGCGCCACATCTCGAAGAGCCGGCTGTCGTCGTCGACCAGGCACGCGTTGCGCCCGAACGACGGGTCGGTCAGCTCCGGCCGCTCGCGACGCAGCACGGCGAGCCGCCGGTAGACGTCGAGCAGCCGGGCGTGCCTGCCCTCGCCGAGCTCCGACCAGTCGAGCTTGGACCGCTCGAAGGTCGACGGGTCCTGCGGGTCCGGCACCACGTCCGGGTCCCAGCCCATCCGCTCGAACTCCGCGATCCGGCCCTCGGCGGTGGCCTTGCCCAGCTCGGGCTCGGGGTGCGAGGTGAAGAACTGGAACGGCGTCGACGCCGCCCACTCCTCGCCCTGGAAGAGCATCGGCGTGAACGGACCTGCCATCGTCAGCAGCGCCGCGCAGGCGAGCTGGTCCTCGTCGAGCGCCTCGGTGATCCGGTCGCCGACGGCCCGGTTGCCGATCTGGTCGTGGTTCTGGCTGGCCACGACGAGCCGCCAGCTCGGCATCTTGTCGGTGTCGATCTTGTGGCCGTGCGCGCGCCCGCGGAAGGACGAGTACGTGCCGTCGTGGAAGAAGCCGCGCTCGACGACCTTCGCCAGCGCGTCCAACGGCTCGAAGTCGGCGTAGTAGCCGTCGGTCTCCCGGGTCAGCGCGACGTGCACGGCGTGGTGGAAGTCGTCGCTCCACTGCGCGTCGAGCCCGAAGCCGCCGGCCTCACGGGGCGTCACGAGCTTCGGGTCGTTGAGGTCGGACTCCGCGATCAGCGTCAGCGGCCGGCCGAGGTGCGCCGACAGGGCCGCGACCTCGACGGCCATCTCCTCCAGGAGGTGCACGTCGGACGAGTCCTGCAGGGCATGCACGGCGTCCAGCCGCAGCCCGTCGACGTGGTAGTCCGACAGCCACATCTCCACGTTGTCGAGGATGTAGCGGCGTACGACGTCCGAGCCGTCCTCGTCGAGGTTGACCAGGTCGCCCCAGGTGTTGGAGCCCGACTTCAGGTACGGCCCGAAGAGCGGCAGGTAGTTCCCGGACGGGCCGAGGTGGTTGTAGACGACGTCCTGGATGACGCCGAGACCGGCCGCGTGGCAGCCGTCGACGAAGCGTTGGTAGCCCGCAGGCCCGCCGTACCCCTCGTGCACGGCGTGCCACAGGACGCCGTCGTAGCCCCAGTTGTGGGTGCCGTTGAAGGCGTTGACCGGCATCACCTCGACGAAGTCGACGCCGAGCTCGCGCAGGTGGTCGAGCCTGGTGAGCGCTGCGTCGAACGTCCCCTCCGGCGTGAACGTGCCGACGTGCAGCTCGTAGATGACGGCGCCGGCCAGCTGGCGACCCGTCCAGCCGGAGTCCCGCCACTCGTGGACCGACGCGTCGTGGGTGCGGGAGAGGCCGTGGACGCCGTCGGGCTGGCGCCGCGACAGCGGGTCGGGCCGTGGCGTCTCGTCGTCGTCGATGAGGTAGCCGTAGTCGACCTCCTCGCCCTCCGGGTCGGGGACCTCGCCGTCGGGCGACCACCAGTCGTCCTCGTCCTTGACCATCTCGATGGTCTCGCCGGCTGCCACCAGCCGCAGCCGGGTCGGGCGCGGCGCCCAGACGTCGAACGGTCCGTAGGTCACGCGTTCTCCTTCACCAGCAGGGCCACCGGGTGCTCGGCGAGCAGGTCCGCCAGTGACGAGGATGCCGGACGGCCGGTGAGGACGTCGGTCCACGAGCCTGGGGGCAGCGTCAGCCGGGTCGTGCCCCACCCGGTCGCGGCGAGCCCGACCGGCAGCCGCGTGACCACCGTCAGTGCACCCCCGCGGTCGAAGGCGAGCACGTGCTCGGCCTCCGGTCCCGTCGCGATCGCTGGTGCGTACGTCGTGAACAGCTCGGGCCGGTCCCGGCGCAGCGTCAGGGCCGCCCGGGTGAGGTGCAGCTTGGCGGCCGCATCGTCCTCGGCCGCCCCGGCCAGCACCTCGGCGCGGTGGTCGAAGTCCACGGACCGCCGGTTGTCGGGGTCGACGAGGCTCTGCTCCCAGAGCTCGCTGCCCTGGTAGACGTCGGGCACCCCGGGCATCGTCAGCGCCACCAGCTTGGCCGCGAGCGCGTTGGACCGGCCCGGCGCGGCGACCTGCGCGAGCAGCCCGTCGAGCACCCGGCGTACGTCGGGGGAGTCGAAGGCCGCGTCGACGGCGGCGTGCACCGCCGCCTCGTAGGTCTCGTCCGGCTCGGTCCACGTCGTGCGGTCGCCGGCCTCACGCATCGCCTTCTCGGCGTACCCGTGCAGGCGCTCTCGCAGGTCGGGGTCGGGCGTCGAGGGCCAGGCGCCGAGGATCGCCTGCCACAGCAAGGATCCGAAGCCCGGGTCGGGCACCGGCGCCAGCTCCAGCAGCTCGTCGAGCGCGGCCGCCCAGACGCCCGGCAGCTCGGCCAGCGCGGTGATCCGGGCGCGCACGTCCTCGCCGCGCTTGGTGTCGTGGGTGGAGAGCGTGGTCATCGCGTGCGGCCACTCCGCCTGCCGGGTCGCCATCGCCGCGTGGAACTCGTCGACCGGCACCGAGAAGACGCTCGGGTCACCGCCGACCTCGTTGAGCGAGGTGAGCCGGGAGTAGCGGTAGAACGCGCAGTCCTCGACGCCCTTGGCCATCACCATGCCGCTCGTCTGCTGGAAGCGTCGCGCCGGCGCGGTCCAGGCGTCGCTGAGGATCGGCAGGAGCGCGTCGTACGTCGCGGCGAGGTCGGGCCGGTGCTCGCGCGCCAGGTCGAAGGCCTGCTCCAGGTGGTGCAGGCCCTCGGGCAGGTAGGAGCGGTAGACCGGGAAGCAGGCGAGCAGCTCGGCGACGGCGTCCTCGACCTGCGCGGGTCTCGATACGCCGCCTCGTTCCTCGGCGGCTACTCGACCACCGAGAGCTCGAAGCACCTCGCGGGTGATCCGACGGACCTCGGAGTGCAGGATGCCGTCGGCCACCTCGCGCTTGGTGCCGTGGATCATCTGCGCCCAGTCGACAGGGCCGCCGCGCAGCCGGGTCTCCAGCGCGTCGAGCGGCGCCTGACCGGCCGGGTCGGTGAGGACGCGGTCGACGTAGCCCAGGGCGTCGTACCCGGTGGTGCCCTGGGTCGCCCAGTCCGCCGGGAGCGTCTCCCCGGGCTCGAGGATCTTCTCGACCAGCACGTAGGCCCCGCCGGTCAGTGCCGCCAGGTCGTCGAGGTAGCGCTTGGGGTCGCGCAGGCCGTCGGGGTGGTCGACGCGGAGCCCGTCGACCAGGCCGTCGTCGAACCAGCGCCGGATCTCCACGTGCGACTCGGCGAAGACCTCGGGGTCCTCGACGCGGACAGCGGCCAGGCTGTTGACCGCGAAGAACCTGCGGTAGTTGAGGTTGTCGTCCGCCTCGTGCCAGTTGACCAGCTCGTAGTGCTGCTCGTCGTGGGTCGTCGTGCCGGGCGCGAGCGGGAAGCGTAGGTCGTGGTACCAGAGCTCTCCGTCGCGTACGACGATCGCGTCCTCGTCGCCGTCGCCGACGACGGGGATCAGGAGCCGCCCGTCGCCCGCGGGCCAGTCGATGTCGAAGGCGTTCGCATGCTCCGACTCCCGGCCGTGCTGGAGGACGTCCCACCACCACGCGTCCTCGGCCGGCGTCGCGACGCCGACGTGGTTGGGCACGATGTCGACGAGCACGCCCATGCCCAGCCGGCGCGCCTCGGCGGCCAGCGTCCCGAGCCCCTCCGCGCCGCCGCGCGACGGGTCGACGTGGTCGAACGCGACGACGTCGTACCCGTGCGAGCTCCCGGGCTCGGCCGCGAGCAGCGGCGACAGGTAGACCCAGTCGACACCGAGGTCGTGCAGGTAGCGCAGCCGCGACGCGGCCGCGAACAGGTCGAAGTCCGCGGTGATCTGGAACCGGTACGTCGAGGCCGGGACCCGCTGCCTCTCGGTCATGGGCTCAGGCCTTCCGGGCCTGGGCGACCGACGCCGCGACCGAGAGGTCGGGCTCGACCTCGGGCTCGCGGTGCTCGCGGAGCACGACCATGCTGCGGTGCGGGATCGTGAAGGTCCCACCTGCCTCGAACGTGCCGTCGGCGTCGGCAGAGCCGCCGGTGTCGATCACGACGTCCCACGCGTCGGCGTACTCGTCCGGCGGCAGGGTCACCTCGGCCGGGCCGTCGGCGTTGAAGTAGAGCAGGAAGTGGTCGTCGACGATCCGCTGCCCGCGCTGGTCGAGGCCGGCGATGCCGTGGCCGTTGAGGTACATGCCCAGCGCCTTGCCGTCGCCGGCCCAGTCGCCCTCCTCCATCGGGCGTCCGCCGAGGTGGAGCCAGACGATGTCGTTGAGCCGGTCCCCGTCGCCGTGGTCGGCGACGCGCACCGTCGCGCCGCGGAAGAACCGCTTGCGCCGGAAGGTCGGGTGGTCGCGACGCAGCCGCATCACGGCCGCGGTGAACTCGACGAGCGGGGTGTCCGCGTCGTCCCAGTGCACCCACGAGAGCTCGTTGTCCTGGGCGTAGGTGTTGTTGTTCCCCTGCTGGGTGCGGCCGAGCTCGTCGCCGTGGAGCAGCATCGGCACGCCCTGGCTGAGCAGCAGGGTCGCGATGAAGTTGCGCTGCGCCCGGGCTCGGGCGCCGAGGATCTCGGGGTCGTCGGTGGGGCCCTCGACCCCGTGGTTCCAGGACCTGTTGTGGCTCTCGCCGTCGTTGTTGTCCTCGCCGTTGGCCTCGTTGTGCTTCTCGTCGTAGGACACGAGGTCGCGCATCGTGAAGCCGTCGTGGGCGGTGACGAAGTTGATGCTCGCGACCGGCCGGCGGCCCGAGTGCTCGTAGAGGTCGGACGAGCCGGCGATCCGGGAGGCGAACTCGCCGAGCGACGGCTCGCCGCGCCAGAAGTCGCGGACGGTGTCGCGGTACTTGCCGTTCCACTCCGTCCACTGCGGCGGGAAGCCGCCGACCTGGTAGCCGCCCGGGCCGATGTCCCACGGCTCGGCGATCAGCTTCACCTGGCTGACGACCGGGTCCTGCTGCACGAGCTCGAAGAACGTCGACAGCCGGTCGACGTCGTAGAACTCGCGCGCCAGCGTCGAGGCGAGGTCGAAGCGGAAGCCGTCGACGTGCATCTCGGTGACCCAGTAGCGCAGCGAGTCCATCAGCAGCTGGAGCGAGTGCGGGTGCCGGACGTTGAGGCTGTTGCCGGTGCCCGTGTAGTCCATGTAGTAGCGCTGGTCGTCCTCGACGAGGCGGTAGTACGCCGCGTTGTCGATGCCCTTGAAGCTCAGCGTCGGACCGAGGTGGTTGCCCTCCGCGGTGTGGTTGTAGACCACGTCGAGGATGACCTCGATGCCCGCCTCGTGCAGGTCCTTGACCATCGACTTGAACTCCTGGACCTGCTGGCCCAGACGGTCCTCGTCGCGGGCGGCGGAGGAGTACGCCGCGTGCGGGGCGAAGAAGCCGAGGGTGTTGTAGCCCCAGTAGTTGCGCAGCCCCTGGTCGAGCAGGGTGCTGTCCTGGATGAACTGGTGCACCGGCATCAGCTCGATCGCGGTGACGCCGAGCTTGGTCAGGTGGGCGGTGACGGCCGGGTGCGCGACCCCGGCGTACGTGCCGCGAAGCTCCTCGGGGACGTCGGGGTGGAGCTGGGTGAGCCCCTTGACGTGCGCCTCGTAGATGACGGACTCGTTGTAGGGGTAGTCGAGGCGGCGGTCGCCCTCCCAGTCGAAGAACGGGTTGATGACGACGCCGTACGTCATGTGCGGCGCGGAGTCGTCGTCGTTGCGGGAGTCCTCCTCGCCGAAGTCGTAGGAGAAGAGCGCCTGGTCCCAGTCGATCTCGCGGGCCGTCGCCTTGGCGTAGGGGTCGAGCAGCAGCTTGCTCGGGTTGCAGCGCAGCCCCTTGTCCGGCTCCCACGGGCCGTCGACGCGGTAGCCGTAGCGCTGCCCCGGCTGGACCGTCGGCAGGTAGCAGTGCCAGACGAACGCGTCGACCTCGGTCAGCTCGACCCTGGTCTCCGTGCCGTCGGCGTCGAAGAGGCACAGCTCGACCTTGTCGGCCACCTCGCTGAACAGCGCGAAGTTGGTGCCGCTCCCGTCGAAGGTCGCCCCCAACGGGTAGGCCTGTCCCGGCCAGCTCTCCACGACGTCCTCCACCACTCTGTGTCCCTCCCTTGGATCGATCAAAGCACAGGTACCCCGCCCGGGCGTCCGGCAACCGGGTGAACTCGAGGTGGTGGTGTCGAGGCTCGCTCCGCTCGCACCGCAATCACCGGCAGCGGTGCTTGAGGTGCGAGCCGCGCCAGCGGCGAGGCTCGAAACCACCAGCCGGGAACATTCGCCGTCGTACGCCGGTTGCCGCCTCATATGACCCAGACCGAGATCTCCCGCGCCAGCGTGGGGCTGCGCAGCGAGCGCGGCCCGATCCTGCTCGCGGTGATGCTGAGCCTCGGCCTGGTCGCGATCGACTCGACGATCCTCGCCACCGCCGTGCCGGCCGTCGTCGACGACCTCGGCGGGTTCACCCAGTTCCCGTGGCTGTTCTCGATCTACCTGCTCGCGCAGGCGGTGACGGTCCCGGTCTACGCGAAGCTCGCTGACCAGTACGGCCGCAAGCCGGTGATGCTCGCGGGGATCGGGCTCTTCGTGCTCGGCTCGCTGCTCTGCGGCCTCGCCTGGAGCATGGGCGCGCTGATCGCCTTCCGCGCCGTCCAGGGCCTCGGCGCCGGCGCGGTGCAGCCGATGAGCATGACGATCGTCGGTGACATCTACACGCTCGAGGAGCGCGCCAAGGTCCAGGGGTACGTCGCCTCCGTGTGGGCGCTGTCGGCCGTCATCGGTCCGACGCTCGGCGGAGTCTTCGCCGACTACGCGTCCTGGCGGTGGATCTTCCTGGTCAACCTGCCGCTGGGCCTGCTCGCGGCGTCCATGATCTGGCGCAACTTCGACGAGCGCGTCGAGCGCCGCCCGCACCGCATCGACTACGCCGGGTCCGTGCTGCTGACCGGTGGCGCGATCCTGCTGCTGCTCGGCCTGCTCGAGGGCGGCGTCCGCTGGGAGTGGGACTCGGTCACCAGCATCGTGCTCTTCGTCGTCGCCGCGGTGCTGCTGGCTGGCTTCGTGCTGGTCGAGCGCCGCGCGGTCGAGCCGGTGCTGCCGCTGTGGCTCTTCCGCCACCGGGTGGTGGTCGCGGCGATGGCGACCTCGCTGGTCGTCGGTGTGCTGATGATGGGCCTGACGACGTACATCCCGCTCTACGCGCAGAGCGTGCTCGGGTACGGCGCGGTCGTGTCCGGCTTCGCCCTGGCCGCCATGACGCTGGGCTGGCCGCTGGCGGCGTCCAACTCCGGGCGGCTCTACCTCACCATCGGGTTCCGGGCCACGATGCTGATCGGCGGCGCGATCGGTGCGATCGGCACCGCGCTGCTGCTGCTCATCGGGCCGGACAGCCCGTTCGTCCTGCTGGCGCTGCCGAGCTTCGTGATGGGTGTGGGCTTCGGGCTCATCGCGAGCCCGTCGATCGTCGCCGCCCAGAGCGCCGTGACGTGGCAGCACCGCGGGGTGGCGACCGGGTCGACGATGTTCGCCCGCTCCGTCGGCAGCGCGGTCGGCGTCGCCGTCTTCGGCGCGATCGTCAACCACGAGGTCGCGCAGCGCCTGGGCCGCGGCGTCCCCGACGTCTCGAGCCTGACCGCCGACGTCCTGCACCCGGCGATCCACGACGTCTTCATCGCCTCGGCCGTCATCGCCGTAGCGCTGCTCGCGGTCGGCATGCTGATGCCGCGGCGGATCAGCGAGCCGGAGACGACGCCAGGATCGAGCTGAGCACGCCCGGGTAGGCCGCCTCGACGTCGTCGAGGCGCAGCTCCTGGTGGGTCTGCCCGCCGATCACGCTGCGGTTCGTCACGCCCGCCTCGCGCAGGATCTTGAAGTGGTGGCTGGCCGTCGACTTCCCGACGCCGTCGTAGAGCTGGGCGCACGGCGCGGGGCCGCCCTCGGCGTGCATCCGGCGCACCATCTCGAGGCGCACGGGGTCGGAGACGGCGGCCAGCACCTCCTGGAGGCTGCCGACCGCAGCCTGCTCCTCGGCTCCGTCATCTCTGGGCGCCACGTGCTCCTCCTCACATCGGTTTGATCATCATCGAACCGAGTACTACGGTGAATCCGTTCGATCTACATCGAACTTACCACCAGGAGGACGAGATGAGCACGACCGTGACCGACCACACCACGGACCACACCACGGGCCAGCGCTGGGCCTACCCGCTGCTCATCGCGCTCCTCGCCGCCTCCATGGGCGTCTCGGGAGCGCCGGCTCCTCTCTACGGCCTCTACGAGCAGCGCTGGCACCTCGCGCCGATCACCACGACGCTGGTCTTCGCGGCGTACGCCGCCGCGGCGCTGGCCGCCGTCCTGATGGCCGGGCAGGCGTCCGACAAGTACGGTCGCAAGCCGCTCCTGCTCGGTGCCGCGGTCGGCATGATCGCCGGACTGGTCGTCTTCATGACCGCCGACGGCGTCGCCGCGCTCTTCGTGGCCCGGGTCCTGCACGGCGCCTCGGTCGGCACCGCGGTCGTCGTGGGAAGCGCCGCGCTGCTCGACCTGCGTCCCAGTCGTGGCGCCCGGACCGGCCACCTGACGGGGATCATGATCAACGCCGGGATCGCCGTGACGATCCTCGGTGCATCGCTGCTCGCGCAGTTCGCACCGCACCCCTACGTCGCGCCGTACGCCGCCGTCGCGGTCGTCATCCTGGCGATGCTGCTCGGCCTGCTGGCGATGGTCGAGCCGCACGCCGGCCGCACCGGTCGCTCGTCCGGGCCGCTGCGGCTCACCCGCCCGCACGTGCCGTCGGCCATCGCCGCGGACTTCCGGTTCGCCGTGCTGGGCGTGATGGCGGCCTGGTCGGTGCTCGGCGTCTACCTCTCGCTCTTCCCGACCTTCGCCGGCCAGTCGACCGGCGTGCACAGCCTGGTCTTCGGCGGCGCCGTGGTCGCCGCGATGGCGGGCTCGGCCGGGCTCAGCCAGGCCTTCGGGGGTCGTCTCGCCGCGAAGCGCGCCGCGGTCATCGGCGACTTCGGCACGGCCGCCGCGCTGGGCATCAGCGTCCTCGCCCTCGACAGCGGCCACGCCGGTCTGGTGGGCGCGGCCGCCGTCTTCATGGGCTTGTCCTTCGGGCTGGCGTTCGGCGGATCGCTGCGTCACCTCGGCAGCGTCGTGCCGGCGGACGTCCGCGGCCAGGTGATGTCGGCGTACTACGTGCTCGGCTACAGCGCGATGATCGTCCCGACTATCCTCGCCGGCTGGGCGGCCACGACCTGGGGCCTGGCCGCGATCTTCCCGTGGTTCTCGCTGGCCGTCGCGCTCGCCTGCGTCACGGCCGGGACCCTCGGCCTCGCCGGTCGCCAGCGCAGCCTTGCCTTGGTTGCGGGCAGCGCCTCCTGAGGTCTTGGATCTGGACGTGACCGCGAGTGAGCTCAGTGCCGACGTCCCGATCGGGCCGCACGAGGACGAGCCGCACCAGCTCGGCCTCAACAACCGGCTGAACTGGCTGCGCGCCGCCGTCCTCGGCGCCAACGACGGCATCGTCTCGACCGCCGGCATCGTGATCGGGGCGGTCGGCGCGACCAGCGACCGGTCGGCGATCGTGATCGCCGGCGTCGCCGGGCTCGCGGCCGGCGCGATGAGCATGGGCGCGGGGGAGTACGTCTCCGTCAGCACCCAGCGTGACTCCGAGCTCGCCCTGCTCGCCAAGGAGCGCCGCGAGCTGCGCGACGAGCCCGAGGAGGAGCTCGCCGAGCTCGCAGGGCTGTACGTCGAGAAGGGGCTGGACGAGCACCTGGCGATGGAGGTCGCGGTCGCACTCACGAAGAAGGACGCCCTGGCAGCACACGCCGAGGCGGAGCTGGGGATCGACCCCGACGACATCTCCAACCCGTGGAACGCCGCCCTCGCCTCGACCGTCTCCTTCACGATCGGTGCCCTGCTGCCGCTGCTCACGATGACGCTGGCCTCGCCCGACATCCGGCTCTGGCTCACGGTCGTGGCCGTCGTGATCGCGCTCGCGCTCACCGGCTGGACCAGTGCGAAGTTCGGCTACAGCAGCCCGCGCCGCGCGGTGCTCCGCAACGTGGTCGGCGGCCTCTTCGCCATGGCCGTCACGTTCGCCATCGGGTCGGCGCTCGGCACCCAGATCGGGTAGTGCTGCCGGGCATCAGCTCGCGTTGTCGGGCTGAGCACCGATCCGTCGCAGGGCGGCGAGCAGCGAGGCGTCGGGCGAGGCGGACGGGATCCCGTCGATGACCTCGACCGGCAGCGGGTCGAGGCCGCGGACCTCCTCGTGGAGGGACTGCATGTTCTGGTCGAGTGCGTACGCCGTCTCGGCCGCGTCGCGCAGGCCGGCGAGCAGCTCGGCGGGCACGTCGCGGCGGTACTTGTAGTAGATCTTGTGCTCGAGGCTGGCCCAGAAGTCCATGGCGATGGTGCGGAACTGCACCTCCACCCGCACCGGCCGGGTGCCCTCCGAGAGGAAGACCGGCACCTCGACCAGCGCGTGCAGGCTGCGGTAGCCGTTGGGCTTCGGCTTGATGATGTAGTCGCGCACCTCGACGATCCGGACGTCGGTCTGGTGGGCGAGGACGTCGAAGACCCGGTAGACGTCCGAGGTGAAGCTGCACACGACCCGGACGCCGGCGATGTCGACGACCCGCTCGCGCACCTCGTCGAAGGACGGGTGGTCCTCGAGGACGAGCCCCTTGCGCTGGATCTTCTCCAGCAGGCTCTCGGGCGACTTCAGCCGCGACGAGACGCTCTCGATCGGGTTGTAGTCGTGCAGGTGGGTGAACTCGTCGCGCAGGATGTTGAGCTTGGTGACGACCTCGTCCATCCCGAACCGGTGCTCGAGCATGAACCGTCGGAAGTCCTCGTCGGGAGGCGGCTGAGGCGTCGCGGTCACCCCTCCACCGTACGGAGTGGTCGGAGCGGGTCGTGAGCGTGTCACCGGTCACATCCCTGTTCGTCGTCGGCGATCTGGCCTAGGTTGCGACGGGTGAAGATCGCGGTGGCGAGAGAGACCCGTGCGGGCGAGATGCGCGTGGCGATGGTGCCCGAGCTCGTGGCGAAGCTGACCGGGCTCGGCTACGAGGTGGCCGTCGAGCCCGGCGCCGGACGGCACGCCCTGATCGCCGACGAGGAGTACGCCGAGGCCGGGGCGGTCCTCGACGACGGTGCCCTCGACGGCGCCGACGCGGTGGTGTCGGTGCAGCCGCTGGCGACCGACCGGATCGGCGCGCTGAAGGCCGGCGCCGCGACGATCTCGTTCCTGCCGACAGGTCAGGAGCCAGAGGTGGTGGCGGCCCTGAGGGACGCGCGCGTCACGTCGTTCGCCATGGAGCTGGTGCCGCGGATCTCGCGGGCGCAGTCGATGGACGCCCTGTCGTCGCAGGCGCTGGTGTCCGGCTACCGCTGCGCGATCGTGGCGGCCGGCATGCTGCGCCGCTTCTTCCCCCTGAACATGACCGCCGCCGGCACCGTCCCGCCCGCGCAGGTCGTCGTCCTCGGTGCCGGCGTCGCCGGCCTCCAGGCCATCGCGACCGCCAAGCGGCTCGGTGCCGTCGTCAAGGCGTACGACGTGCGCGCGGCCGCCGCGGAGGAGATCCGCTCGATGGGCGCGCAGGCGATCGACCTCGAGCTCGACACCCTCGAGGGCGCGGGTGGCTACGCCCGCGAGATGACCGAGGAGCGGGCCGCCCTCCAGATGGAGCGGCTGACGCCGTACATCGCGGACGCGGACGCGCTGATCACCACCGCCGCCGTACCCGGGCGGAAGGCGCCGCTGCTGGTCACCAGCGCGATGGTCGAGCAGATGAGCCCGGGCTCGGTCGTCGTCGACCTGGCCGCCGAGACCGGCGGCAACGTCGAGGGCGCCGTCGCGGGCGAGACGGTGCGGATCGGCAACGCCCAGGTCTGGGGCGGACAGAACGTGCCGTCGCAGATGCCCGGGCCGGCGTCGCGGCTCTACGCGCAGAACATCGTCAACATCGTCACCCTGATGACGCGGGCCGCGACGGACGAGGAGGCAGGGGCCTTCGCCCCCGACTTCGAGGACGAGATCGTCACCGGCTCGTGCGTCACCCACGACGGCGCGATCCACCACGAACCCACCCGAGCGGCACTGGAAGGGGCGAGCTGATGGACGAGGCAGTCGTCTGGCTGACGATCTTCATCCTGAGCGTCTTCGTCGGCATCGAGGTGATCGCGAAGGTCTCCTCGACGCTGCACACGCCGCTGATGTCGGGCGCCAACGCGATCCACGGCATCATCCTGCTCGGCGCGATCCTGGTGACGGGCTCGACCGACAGCACCGTCGCCCTCGTGGTCGGGCTGGTCGCGATCGTGCTGGCCGCGGTCAACATGGTCGGCGGCTTCGTGGTGACCGACCGGATGCTCCAGATGTTCGTGCGCAAGAAGCCGAAGGCCCCTGCTGCTGACGGGAAGGCCAACTGATGCCGACCTGGGTGCAGCTCGTCTACCTGGCCTGCGCGGTCTGCTTCATCCTCGCGCTGAAGGGTCTCTCCGGTCCGAAGACCGCCCGCGCGGGCAACCTTCTCGGTGCGGGTGCCGCGGTGGTCGCGGTCGTGGTGCCGTTCATCTACCTCGACCTGGACCACGTCGGCCTGATCGTCGCCGCGATCGCCGTCGGCACCGTGATCGGCGTGGTCGGTGCCCAGCGGGTGCAGATGACGCAGATGCCCCAGATGGTGGCGCTCTTCAACGGCGTCGGCGGTGGCGCGGCCGCGCTGGTCGCGCTGCTCGAGCTCGACGAGATGGTCCCGCACGCCGGTAGTGGGGGCGACATCAGCTGGTTCACGCTGGCCGCGACGGCGTTCACGATCTTCGTCGGCTCGGTCTCCTTCGCCGGCTCGATCGTCACCTTCGCCAAGCTCCAGGAGCTGATGACCTCCCGCCCGGTCGTGTTCCCGGGGCTGCCGGTCGTCTTCGGGCTCGCCGGCATCGCCGCGGTCGTGCTCGGTGTCCTGACGGTGACCGGTCCGTCGGTCTTCATCGGCATCGACCTCGCGGTCGTCGGTCTGGTCGTCGGCCTGCTGCTCGTGCTGCCGGTCGGCGGCGCCGACGTACCGATCGTGATCTCGCTGCTCAACGCGTTCACCGGCCTGACCGTGGCGGCGAGCGGCTACGTGCTGTCCAACGTCGTGCTGCTCGTCGCGGGCACGCTCGTGGGCGCGTCCGGCACCTACCTGACGATGCTGATGGCCAAGGCCATGGGCCGCTCCGTCTCCAACATCCTCTTCGGGGCGCTCAAGGGCGGCTCGACGCTCGGTGCCGGCGAGGCCTCCGACCGCCCGGTGCGGTCCGCCGGGCCCGAGGACGTCGCGATCCTGCTGGGGTACGCCGACCGCGTGATCATCGTGCCCGGCTACGGCCTCGCGGTCGCGCAGGCCCAGCACACGCTGCGCGAGCTCGTCGACGTGCTCAGCTCGCGCGGGGCGCAGATCGACTACGCGATCCACCCGGTCGCCGGCCGGATGCCCGGCCACATGAACGTGCTGCTCGCCGAGGCCCAGGTGCCCTACGAGCAGCTCATCGAGATGGACGAGATCAACGGCGAGTTCAAGAACACCGACGTCGTCCTCGTCGTCGGCGCCAACGACGTCGTCAACCCCGCCGCCAAGACCACGCCGGGTGCCCCGATCTACGGCATGCCAATCCTCAACGCCGACGAGGCCAAGCAGATCGTCTTCATGAAGCGCTCCATGCGCCCCGGCTTCGCCGGCATCGAGAACGAGCTGCTCTTCGACCCGAAGACGACGCTGCTCTTCGGCGACGCCAAGGACTCGCTCGGCAAGCTCCTCAACGCCGTCAAGGCGCTGTAACGACTGACCGCCTGGATCGTTGACCCGACATGACAGATGACGACGACGAGCGCTTCGGCCGCCCCGACGGGCACCGCTACGACGCGCCCGAGTCCGACGACAGCCGGGTCAGCAAGGAGTGGGTCTACGCCGTCCTCGGCATCCTGGTCCTGGTCCTCATGGTGCTGATCGCCACCGGCACGGTGCAGATCTTCCCCGGCTGACGCGCGGCCCGGCCCACGACGTCATACGACCTGGTCGCCGGGGCAGCCATCGCGTATGACGTCCCCGTGGGCGTCAGTGCTTGCCCGCGTCGGCGTACGACGTGACGACCGAGGTGTTGAGCGGGAAGTCGATGGTGAGGTCGCGGAAGAGCAGCCCCGAGGCCGTGGCCGCGGCGGCGGTCGCCTGCTCGACCACCGCGTCGGCCAGCCCGGCCGGCGTGTGCACGACGACCTCGTCGTGGAGGAAGAAGACCAGGTGCGGGCGGGCGTCGAGCGGGCCGTCGGAGCCCAGCCGCCAGAGCCGGTTGCGCAGCTCGGCGATCCAGCACAGCGCCCACTCGGCGCCGGTGCCCTGCACGACGAAGTTGCGGGTGAAGCGGCCGTACGCGCGGCGGTAGCGCGCCTGGCTGTCCGGGTCGGCCGGGCCGTCGTCGGGATCGGTGTCCCACGCCTCGCCGAGACCCGGTGCGCCGCGGCCGAGCAGGGTGCGCACCACCTGGCCGCGCTCGCCGGCGCGGGCCGCCTCCTCGACGAGCCCGAACGCCGCGGGGTAGCGCCGGGTCAGCCCGGCCACCATCCGGCCGCTCTCGCCGCTGGTGGCGCCGTACATCGCGCCGAGCAGGCCGAGCTTGGCGTCCTTGCGGCTCGCCACGGCGCCGGCGTCGACCATGCCCTGGTAGAGGTCGGCGCCGCGCGCTGCCTGCGCCAGTGCGGTGTCGCCGCTCATCCCGGCGAGCACGCGCGGCTCGAGCTGCGCGACGTCGGCGACCACCAGCATCCATCCCTCGTCGGCCACGGCCGCCGGTCGGACCTGGGCGGGGAAGGACAGTGCGCCGCCGCCGTTGGACGACCAGCGGCCCGTGGTCGAGCCCGCCGGTTGGTACGACGGCCGGAACCGGCCGCCGCTGACCCACTGGTCGATCCACACCCAGCCGTTGGTCGAGAAGAGGTGGGCGAGCTGCTTGTAGCGCAGCAGCGGCACGATGCCGGGGTGGTCGAGCACCCGGAGCGACGACGCCCGGGTGTCCGAGACCTCCAGCCCGGCCCGGCGCAGCGCCGCGAGCAGCTCGGGACGCGAGTCGGGGTTGAGACCGGGTGCGTCGAACGCCGTGCGCACCTCGCCGGCCAGCGCCTCGAGCCCCGACGGGCGAGCGCCCCGCGGCGGTCGGGGCCCGAGCAGGTCGGTCAGCAGCCGCTCGTGGATGTCGACGCGCCACGGCACGCCGGCGTACGTCATCTCCGCGGCGACCAGCGCTCCGGACGACTCCGCCGCGAGCAGCAGCCCGAGCCGTCCGGCCTCCGGCGACGCCGCCACCGCCGCCAGCTGGCGGGCGTCCTCGAGATCGGCGCGCAGGTGCTCGGCGGTGTCGTCCGCCGAGAAGAGGACGGGGTCCGAGGGCACCACCGGGCCGAGCCGGTCCCAGTACGCCGACTGCTCGCCTACCAGCAGCTCCCGGTCCACGGCCGGGGCACGTCGCAGCAGGTGGTGGCCGAGCCGCAGGTCGTGGCAGCGCTCGACCCGCACCCCGGCGGCGAGCAGGGTCGGGTACCACCGCGCGGTGTCGTCCCAGACCCAGCGCGGTCCGTCCGCGTCGCGCTCGCGGACGTACGCCGGCAGGTCGGCGATCCCGAGCGTCAGCTCGCTCCCGCCGTCGGTGACCAGCGCGCGGTCACCCGGCAGGCGCGACAGCGAGATCCGGCTCAGCCGACCACGCCGTACAGCCGGTCGCCCGCGTCGCCGAGGCCCGGGACGATGTAGCCCTTCTCGTTGAGCCGCTCGTCCATCGCGGCCGTGACGACCGTGACGGGGACGTCGAGGCCCTCGAGCTCCTGCTCCAGGCGGGCGCAGCCCTCGGGCGCGGCCAGCAGGCAGACGGCGGTGATGTGGTCGGCGCCGCGGTCGGTGAGGAACTTGATCGCCGCGGCCAGGGTGCCGCCGGTGGCGAGCATCGGGTCGACGACGTAGCACTGGCGCCCGGACAGGTCCTCCGGCAGTCGCTCGGCGTACGTCGAGGCCTCGAGCGTGTCCTCGTTGCGGACCATCCCGAGGAAGCCGACCTCGGCCGTCGGCAGCAGCCGCATCATCCCGTCGAGCATGCCGAGACCCGCACGCAGGATCGGCACCACGAGCGGGCGCGGGTGGGCGAGCTTGGTGCCGGTCGTCGGCGCGACCGGCGTGACGATGTCGACCGGCTCGACGCGGACGTCGCGGGTGGCCTCGTAGGCGAGCAGCGTCACCAGCTCGTCGGCCAGGCTCCGGAAGGTCGGGGAGTCGGTCTTCTCGTTGCGCAGCACCGTGAGCTTGTGGGCAACGAGCGGGTGGTCGACGACGTGGGTGCGCATGGCTGAACACTAATGGGCTTGCAGGGAAAGGGGGTTGGCCCCACCCGTGCGGTCTGACACTCTGGAAGACCCGAACGGGGAGCACGGCCGGCACACGGAGCGGAGGAGTGCGATGACCGACGAGATCGAGGGTGTCGACTTCGCCCTGGCCGCCTTCCGCGAGGAGGGCGTGTGGACCGTCGCCGAGCTCGCGCACGACGTCATCGAGGACGTCGACCGGCTCTCCCACGCGCTGCGCCGCTTCCCCGGTGACGGCGGCGCCGTCGGCCTGGTCGCGATGGACGAGGACTTCTTCGTGATCGTGCGCGTGGCCGGCTCCACCACCCGCGTGCTGCTCTCCGACATCACCGCCGCCGACGAGTGGGAGCTCGCCAGCTCGGCCGTGTCGTTCCTCGGCCTCCCGCCGCCCGAGGACGAGGACGAGCAGAGCCCGGCCGGCGACCTCGACCTGCTCGGCGACCTCGGCATGCACGCCATGGACATGGGCGTGCTGCTCGACGACGTCGACCTCTACCCCGACGAGATGCTCAGCGACGTGGCCCGCAAGCTCGGCTTCGGCGAGCTCTTCGACGACGCGATCGGTCTCACCTCCGCGTGAACGCTGACCGGTGGGACGGCCCGATGACGGCCGCCCTCGACGAAGCGCGCGCCGCCCTCGCGACCGGCGACGTCCCGATCGGCGCGGTTGTCCTCGCGCCAGACGGTACGACGGTCGGCCGCGGCCGCAACGTCCGCGAGGCCGACCACGACCCGACCGGGCACGCCGAGGTGGTCGCCCTCCGCGAGGCCGCCGCCGCCCGGGGGGAGTGGCGCCTCGACGGGCACACCCTCGTCGTCACCCTCGAGCCCTGCACGATGTGCGCCGGCGCTGCCGTGCTCGCGCGCGTGGAGCGCGTGGTCTTCGGGGCCTGGGACCCCAAGGCCGGCGCCGTCGGCAGCCTGTGGGACGTCGTCCGCGACCGGCGCCTCAACCACCGGCCCGAGGTGGTGTCCGGGGTCCGCGCCGACGAGTCGGCCGCGCTGCTCGAGGGCTTCTTCAGCCAGCACCGCTGAGGGTGGTTTCGAGGCTCAGGCCTGGCGGCCTTCGCACCTCAACCACCGACACGGTGGTTGAGGTGCGAGCGGAGCGAGCCTCGAAACCACCGTCCCCCTAGTCCCGCGGACCCCCGTGCATCAGGCCTTCCAGACCACCGGGCAGGGTGGCGACGAGCTCGTCGGAGAACTCGCCGTCGACCAGCACGAAGACCACGCGCGCCGTCTCGGTGCCCCGGTTGGCCCACGCGTGGTCGGTGCCGCGCTGGACGACGACGTCGCCGGCGCGCAGGGTCACCTCGGAGTCGTCGAGCACCAGGGTGATCTCGCCCGAGAGCACGATGCCGTAGTCGACGGACGCCGTACGGTGCACCGGCGACTGCAGCCCGCGCTCGTCGAGGAAGCCCGGGGCGAACTCGTTGATCCGGATCTTGGTGCCGCGCGGCGGCGGGGGTACGGCGAGGGTGCGCTCGGTCGGCTCCGACGGCTCGACGGCGGCGATCCGGGTCGGTGCGCCCTCGGTGCTCCAGACCTCGTGGAAGGCGACTCCGTCGTCGGGGAGCTGCCGGCTGACCGGCACCGGGCCGTCGCTGAGAACGACCGAGACGCCGTCGGGGGTGTGGCCGGTGACGACGCGGCGCGGTGCTGTCATGCCGACGAGTCAACGACAGCGGCCACCCCGCGGCAATGGCTGCGGTGATCGCGCGGCCGGATGGCTGGCATCGACACCAGCCACCTTCCGGACCCCACCTGCTTCCCGTTGACTCAGCGATGTGACTGCCACCACTGACTGGACAGCCGCCTGGATCTCCCCGACGGACGACCCCGGCCCCGCAGGACGCCGCCCGGCGTACCGGCTCCGCGGCGAGCTGGTCCTCGACCGTCCCGTCGTTGCCGCGCAGTTGCGCGCCACCGCGCACGGCATCTACGAGCTCGAGCTCGACGGCGTCCGGGTCGGCTCGGACGAGCTGACCCCCGGCTTCACGGAGTACGCGCACCGCACCCAGGTGCAGACCTACGACGTCGGCCACCTGCTCGCCGAGGGGCCGCACGTGATCGACGCGCTGCTGGCCGACGGCTGGTACCGCGGCCAGGTCGGCATCCTGCGCGCAACCGACCAGTGGGGCACGGAGACCGCCTTCCTCGCCGAGCTCCACCTCGAGCACGAGGACGGCAGCACCACCGCCGTCGGCACCGACGCGACCTGGCGCTGGTCGCGCTCGCACATCCTCGAGGCAGACCTGATCGAGGGCCAGCGTGAGGACCGGCGGCTCGTCGGCGTCGAGCCGGACTGGCAGCCGGTGCAGGTCGGCGAGCGCGGGTACGACGCACTGGTCACCTCACCCGCGCCGCCGGTGCGCGCCGTCGAGGAGATCCGCCCGATCTCGGTGACGGTGCTGCGGCCCGGCGTCCACGTGGTCGATCTCGGCCAGAACATCAACGGCCGCGTGCGGCTCGGCGACCTCGGGCCCGAGGGCACCGAGATCACGCTGACCCACGGCGAGGCGCTCGGCCCCGACGGTGACGTGACGATCGAGCACCTGCGCCCGGCGATGCCGTTCCTGCCCGAGCCGCTGAGCGCCGGCCAGGTCGACAGCGTCGTCTCGGCCGGCCTGCCCGGCGATGTCTTCGAGCCGCGCTTCACCACCCACGGCTTCCGCTACGTGCGGATCGAGGGCCACCCCGGCCCGCTGCGCCCGGGGGACGTCACCGGCGTCGTGGTGCACACCGACCTGGAGGTCCGCGGCTCCTTCTCCTGTGACGTCGAGCGGCTCGACCGTCTGCACGAGGCGGCGGTGTGGAGCTTCCGCGGCAACGCCTGCGACATCCCCACCGACTGCCCGACCCGCGAGCGCGCCGGCTGGACCGGCGACTGGCAGCTCTACGTGCCGACCGCGTCGTACCTCTACGACGTCCAGGGCTTCTCCACCAAGTGGCTGCGCGACGTCGCGGCCGGGCAGTGGGAGGACGGCACGATCACCGGGATGGCGCCGATGCCGGTCGCCGAGATGACCGGCTTCCTGCGCACCACCAACGGCTCGGCCGGCTGGGGCGACGCGTCCGTACTGGTGCCCTGGGAGCTCTTCCAGGAGTACGGCGACGTCGCGGTCCTCGAGGAGCTCTGGCCGACGATGGTCGCCTGGCTGGGCCGTGCCGAGAGGATGGCCTCGCAGGACCGGCACCCGGACCGGGTCGCGGCGCACGCCGTGCCTCTGCCTCACGAGCAGTACCTCTGGGACACCGGCTTCCACTGGGGCGAGTGGCTCGAGCCCGGCGGCGAGCCGCAGGACTTCCCGGCCTTCATCGCCGCCGACAAGTCCGACGTCGCGACCGCCTTCTACGCCTGGTCGACCCGGCACGCCGCCGCGATCGCGCGAGTGCTCGGCAAGGACGCCGAGGCGGAGCGGTACGCCGCCCTGAGCGACCACGTCGTCGACGCGTGGCGCACCGAGTTCATCGACGCCGGCGGGCACGTGCAACCGCACACGCAGGCCAACCTGGTGCGCGCGCTGCGCTTCGGGCTGGTGCCCGACGACCTGCGTCAGCTGGCCGCCGACGACCTGGTCGCGCTGGTGCGCAAGGCGGACACCCACCTCGGCACCGGCTTCCTCGCGACCCCCGACCTGCTGCCGGTGCTCGCCGACCACGGCCACCTCGACGTCGCCTACGAGCTGCTGCTCCAGGACACCGAGCCCTCCTGGCTCGCGATGATCGACCGTGGCGCCACCACCGTCTGGGAGCGCTGGGAGGGCATCGACGACGACGGCGTGCCGCACGAGTCGCTCAACCACTACTCGAAGGGCGCGGTCATCTCGTTCCTGCACCGGTACGTCGCCGGCCTGCAGCGCACCGAGCCCACCTGGCGCCGCTTCCGGGTCGCGCCGCGTCCGGGCGGCGGCATCACCCGCGCCTCCACCGAGCACCTCACCCCGCACGGCACCGCCGCCGTCGCCTGGCAGCAGGGCCGCACCTTCGCGATGACCGTCACCGTCCCGCCCGGCTGCACCGCCGACGTCGTCCTCCCCGACGGCACGACGTACGAGAAGGGCCCCGGCACCCACACGTTCTGAGGGGCGGTGGTTTCGAGGCTCGCTCCGCTCGCACCTCAACCACCGACATGGCTCGCTCCGCTCGCACCTCAACCACCGACATGGCTCGCTCCGCTCGCACCTCAACCCCCGTCACGGTGGTTGAGGTGCGAGGCGCGCTAGCGCCGAGCCTCGAAACCACCAGCCGCCAGGGCGACCGCGGCGTCCCGCAGCTCGGCGTCGTCGCGCAGGTCGGGCGCGACCAGGTCGAGCGCCCGGTCGATCGCAACCTCCGCCGGGCCTGGCGTGTGGTGCGGGGCCCAAGCGGCGAGCACCCGGGTCGAGCCGGTCGGCAGCCGTCCCGCGGCCCGCTCCGCACGCAGGCTGGGCAGGATCCGGGCGGGGATCTTCTGCGGCCCGTCCATCGCGATCTGCGTCAGCAGGTGCCGGATCGCGGGGTTGGCGAAGCGCTCCAGCAGCGCGGCCCGGTAGGCACGTGTTTCCGCAGGGTCCTGGGGGAGCCGTCGCGACGCCTCGTCCCACCACTCCTCGACCCAGCCGTGCAGGACGGGGTCGCCGATCGCCTGCTCGACCGTCTCGTGGCCACGCAGGAGCCCGGCGTACGCCAGCAGCGAGTGGGCGCCGTTGAGCAGCCAGAGCTTGCGCTGCTCGTACGGCGCGACGTCGTCCACGAACGTCGCGTCCCAGGCCGGGCGGCCGGCCGGGAAGGCGCCGCTCAGGACCCACTCGGAGTAGGGCTCGGTGACGACCGGTGCGAGGTCGTCGAAGCCCGTCGCCTCCCGCACCTCGGCACGGTCGGCGTCGGTCGTCGCCGGCGTGATCCGGTCGACCATCGTCGTCACGAAGTCCACGTGGTCGTCGATCCAGGACGCGAGCCCCGGCTCGGTCGCGAGCTCGCGGACCGCCGCGCGCAGCACCTCGCCGTTGTGCGGGAGGTTGTCGCACGGGACCAGCGACAGCGCGCCCGTGCCGGCCGCACGTCGCGCCGCCAGTCCCGCGACCAGCCGGGCCGGCGCGCCGGCCGGGTCCGTGCCGTAGCCCGCCTCGGTCACCGTGATGGTGACGACCGCGACCTCCGGCCGCGAGAGGTGGTGGAGCCAGGCCTCCTGCTCCGACGCCGCGTGGACCGCGGCCAGGCTGCCGATCCGCTCGTACGTCGGACCGTCCGGGGCGCGCGTGACCAGCGTGTAGGCGCAGTCCTGCGCCCGCAGCCTCTCGGCGAGGGTCGCGCTCCGGCCGGTGAACGCGGCGATCCCCCAGTCGTCGGCGTCGGGGGCGCGGTCGGTGTACCACGCCTGGTGGGCGCGGAAGAAGGCACCGAGACCGAGGTGCACCGCGCGGACCGGCCTCACAGCTTGAAGGCCCGGCGTGGGCTGTCCACGAGGTCCCGGATCGTCTCGTGCGCCTCGTCCTCCGCGAGCCGGTGCTCGACGACCAGCTGCGCGAGGTAGCCGGCGTCGAGACGACGCGCCATGTCGTGCCGGGCCGGGATCGAGCAGAAGGCCCGGGTGTCGTCGACGAAGCCCGACAGCTTGCTGAAGCCGACCGTCTCCGTCACCGCCGACCGCCAGCGCCGGATCGCGTCGGGGGCGTCGAGGAACCACCACGGGGCGCCGACGTACACGCTCGGGTAGAAGCCGGCCAGCGGCGCGATCTCCCGCGAGAAGACGGTCTCGTCGACCGTGAAGAGCACGAGGTGCAGGTCGGGGTGCAGCCCGTAGCGCTCCAGCAGCGGCCGGAGCGCGTCGGTGTACTCCATCGCGAGCGGCAGGTCGTGGCCCTGGTCCGGCCCGAACCTGTCGAGCGTCGGAGTGTGGTGGTTGCGGCGGATCCCGGGGTGCAGCGTCATCACCAGGCCGTCCTCGGTGGACATCCGCGCCATCTCGAGCAGCAGGTGCCGGCGGTACGCCGTGGCCTCGGCGGCCGTCGCCGTGCCGTCGTACGCCGCGCGGTGGATCCGCTCGGCCTCGGCGTCGTCCAGCGGCTCGCAGCGCAGGTCGACGTGGCTGTGGTCGGCGGAGGTGCCGCCGTGGGCGACGAAGTGCGCGCGGCGCTGCTCGAGGGCGGAGACGAAGCCGGCGTAGGTGGCGGGCTCGTCGGCGATGCCGTCCACGGCCGCCCGCCACCCGGGCTGTGCCGGCTCGAGGTAGCGGTCCGGCCGGAAGGTCGGCAGCACCCGTCCCGCGAAGGTCGGGTCGGCGGCCAGCGCCGCGTGGGCGGCGAGGTCGTCGGCGGGGTCGTCGGTGGTCGCGAGCACCTCGATGCCGAACCGGTCGAAGAGCGCGCGCGGCCGGAACTCCGGCTGCTCCAGGCATGCGGCCACCTGGTCGTAGGTCGCGTCGGCGGTGGCCTCGCTCGGCCGCTCGGTGATGCCGAAGATCTCGACGAGCTCGGCCTCGAACCAGGAGGCGACCGGCGTCCCGCGGAAGAGCGGCCAGTGCGTGCAGAGGGTGCGCCAGACCTCGCGCGACTGGTCGGCCGTCGGCTCGTCGACCCCGACACCGAGCCGCTCCAGCCCGACGCCGTTGGCGTGCAGCAGCCGCTTCACGTAGTGGTCAGGTGTGACCAGCAGGCTGGCCGGGTCGCGGAACGGCTGGTCGTCGAGCAGCAGCGACGCCTCGACGTGGCCGTGCGGCGACAGGATCGGCAGGGTGCGGACCGCGTCGTACAGCTGCCGGGCGATCGCCCGGGTGGCCGGGTCCGCGGGCAGCAGCCGGTCGGGGTGGAGCTCGAGGGCGGGCACGTGCTCAGTGTGCCCGCACCCAGGTCACCGCAGCCTGAAGAGCACCTCGCCCGCCTGCGGCACGACCAGCGTGTCCGGGTCCGCCTCGAGGGCAGCCAGGTCGACGTCAGCGGGATCGAGGTGGTCGAGGTTGGCCGCTCGTACGACGTCCTCGGGGATGCCGGTCGCCAGCGTGACGGTGACGCGCAGCCGCTCGCCGTGCTCGGCGTCGTAGGTGCCGGCGCCGCGGAGGTGGGTCGAGTGCGCGAGCACGCCCCAGTGCAGGTGGGAGAAGCGGTCCCACTGGGCGGTGAAGTAGTCGCGGCAGTGGTAGCCGATCTCCTCGATCTCCGGGTGCATCGCGGAGATCTCGGTGATGTGCGGTGCGTAGAGGATCACCTGGCCGCCGTCGGCCACCACGGGCTCGACCTTGTAGAAGCCCTTCGCGGCGGTCCACATGTCGTCGTACTTCTCCGGCACCAGCGAGACGACCCGTCGCACCGGTCGATCGAGGTGGCGGACGTGCACCTGCGCGGAGACGTCGGCGCAGGCCGCCCACGCCTCCTGGGGGTCGCCGAAGGCCATCGCCTGCAGGGTGCCGGTGCCCGACGTGACGACCAGGCCGAGGGCGTGCCGCTCGGCGGGCACCATCGCGGCGGCCTCGTCGATCAGCGCGCGCACGGGAGTGGTGCCGCGGGTGCCGATGATCTCGGCGCTGGAGATCAGCGCGCCGAGCCAGTGGGAGAGGTCGATGACCTCCGGGCCGGCGACGCCGGGGAAGAAGTACTTGTTGCCGCCCGAGAAGCCGACCACCTCGTGCGGGAAGACCGGCCCGACCACGATGACCACGTCGCTCTCGACGACGAGGCGGTTGATCCGCACGTCGACGGCCTGCTCCAGCCTGCCCTCGGAGAGCTGCTTCACGCGCTCGGACGAGATGGTGCCGAGCGAGACGAAGGTGTCGGGGTCCCACCAGGCGTGGTTGACCACGTCGAGGCCCGGGTACGCCGCGCCGACGTGCGCCTCGAGCTGATCGTCGGTCATCGCCGCGTGGGTGCCGAGCGCGACGAGCGCCGTCATCGCGCTCGCCCGTCCCGCGAGTGCCGCGTGCAGCTCGCGCACCAGCAGCGGCAGCGGGCAGCTGCGGGTCGCGTCCGGGATGACCAGGCAGACCCGCTTGCCGGCCACGTCGAGCCCGTCGATCGCGGTGCGCACGAAGTCGGCGACCTGCTCGTCCTCGAGCTCGGCGCCGGGCCCACCGATGACTGTCACGCGGTCAACTCTGCCACCGCGCTGGGTGGTTTCGAGGCTCGCTCCGCTCGCACCTCAACCACCGGATCGGTGGTTGAGGTGCGAGGCGCGCTAGCGCCGAGCCTCGAAACCTCCGACTACCGACCGTCGTACTCGATCCCACTGAACGCGACCGTGCCGTCGGCGGCGTAGAGCCCCAGGACCCGGCCGGTGAAGGACTTGGCGACCTCGAAGCTCCAGTAGCGGCCGTCCACCTCGGCGAGCACCTGCCGGACGTCGTCGACCGACGCCCAGAGGCGGATCGTGCCACCACCGACGTCGCCGTCGCGGAAGTCGCGCGATGCCCTCTCGAGGTCCAGGCCGAGCCGCAGCTCGCCCGGGCCGACCTCGGCCGTCCAGGCGCGCGAGAAGCCGGCGAGGGCAGCGGTGGCAGTGACCGTGCTGCCGGACGCGTCGACGGTGAGGAAGTGCTGCTCGTCGTGTCGCGCGGCCACGCCGCCGGTGCCGGCAGAGGCATCGACGACGGCGGAGAAGGTTGCGCCGAGCTGGGCCTGCCTGCGTCCGACGAACCACGGCCGCGGGTCGTCCATCCCACGCCCGTCGGCGGTGATCGAGACGCTGCCGTCCACGGGGACGCCGACCTCCTCCGGCACGCGGCGTACGGCGATCCAGTCGATGCCGGGGTCGGACGCGGGCACGTCGCGCAGCGTCGCGGTCGGCCAGCCGTCCACCCACTCGACGTCGGCCAGGAACGTCTCCCGACCCAAGGGCGAGAAGGCCTGCGCCAGCCCGACCGGACGGACGCCGAGCAGCACCATCGCGTCGCCGTCGTCGGTGGTCACGAGGTCGGCGTGGCCGACGTTCTGCACCGGGTTGCCGGTGCTGCGGGCGCTGATGACCGGGTTGTCCGGCGAGCTCTCGAACGGCCCGTCCGGCGACGTGCTCCGGGCGACCGTCACGGCGTGACCGCGGTCGGTGCCGCCTTCGGCGGCCAGCAGGTACCACCAGTCACCGCGCCGGTAGAGGTGCGGGCCCTCGGGTGCGTAGAGCCCGCTGCCCGCCCACACCGGCGTCACCGGACCGAGCGCCTCGCCTGTCGCCAGGTCGACGCGCACCTGCTGGAGCTCGCGTGGGAAGTCGGCGAAGGTGACGTACGCCGCGCCGTCGTCGTCCCAGGCGAGGTCCGGGTCGATGCCGGTCACGGCGGGGACGGTCACGCCGTCGCTCCACGGCCCGGCCGGGTCGGTGGCCGTGTAGACCACGCAGCCACGGCCGCCCATCATGATCGTGACGATCACGTGGAAGACGCCGTCACGGTGCCGGATCGTCGGCGCCCACACGCCTCCCGGCGTCGGCACGTCCTCCAGCTCGGCCTGCGCCGGCCGGGTGATGACGTGCCCGACGAGCTCCCACGCGAGCAGGTCGGTGCTGCGGTAGACGGGCAGGCCGGGCAGGTACTCGAACGTCGACGTCACCAGGTAGTAGGCGTCGCCGACGCGCACGATGCTCGGGTCCGGGTTGAACCCGCTCAGGAGCGGTCCACTCATGCGTGGCTGACGATCGGTCCGCCGTTGAGGGCGACCATCTCGGGCCACAGGTGGGGGATGTTGAGCGGGTGGCCGGCGTCGTAGTCGGTGGTCTCGGCGTAGGCGCGGTGCAGGTTGCACACGACCCGCTCGCTCTCGGGCCAGGCAGCGTACGGGCTGTCCTGCAGGGCCTTCTGCGCCGCCTCGAGCGGCGTCAGCCCCGCGGCATAGGACTCCGTCGCGATGGCGGCGATCCAGTCGACGTACTGCTCCTGGCGGTCCAGCAGCTCAGCGACCTCCTCGCCGCGGCGTACCGGCCCGTGACCGGGTAGCAGCACCTCGGGCGCCAGCGCACGCATCCGCTGCGTCGCCTCCTTGAAGCCCGTCATCGAGCCGTCGAGGAAGATCGGGTGCCCGCCGGCGAAGGCGAGGTCGCCGGCGAAGAGCGCCCTCTGCTCCGGCAGCCAGACGCCGATGTCGTGGGAGGTGTGCGCCGGGCCGAGGACCCTCAGCTCGACCGACCGGTCCGCCAGGTGCAGGGTGACGTCGCTGTCGACGGTCACGTCGGGCGGGCGGACGACCAGGTCGCCGTAGTCGGCGGGCAGCTCCTTCGTCGCGGCCAGGCCGGCGCGCAGGACACCCTCGCGGCAGAGGTGGTGGCCGATGATCGTGGTCGTCGGCGGCAGGAAGCCGTTGCCGTAGGTGTGGTCGGGGTGGCTGTGCGTGTTGACCGCGAGCCGGGGCCCGCCTCCGGACACCTTCTCCACCTCGGCGAGCAGCGCGCGGTTGCGCTTCTCGGTCGACGTGGTGTCGACCAGCACGGCGTCACCGGACCCGTCGACGACCACCCCGCAGTTGTTCACCATCCAGCCGCCGTCGGGCTGCACGAAGGCGTGGACGCCCGGAGCCATCTCCTCGAGGTACGACGCGCCGTCTTCCCAATTCATGACAGCAAGTCAGCCTCACGGTGACGGCCGCCACAAGGGCCGCGGGCATCACCACCGCCGATCACTGGCATCCGCGATCGGCCCGTTCCGGCCGCCGTACGCCGCTGGGAGTCTCCAGTGGTGTCGACATCCGTGCGCTGGCCGACGCTGATCGTGCTCGCGTCGCTGGCCGCGGTCGCGCCGGTGTCGACCGACCTCTACCTGCCGGGCTTCCCCGAGCTCGGCGACGACCTCGGCGTACCGGCGAGTGCGGTGCAGCTGACGCTGACCGCCTTCCTGATCGGCCTCGCGGTGGGGCAGCTGGTGATGGGTCCCCTGTCCGACCGCTACGGGCGTCGGACGCCGCTCGTCGTCTCGGCCACCGTCTGCGTCGCCGCGGGTGTGGTCTGCGCGCTGGCGCCGAGCCTCGCGGTGCTGGTCGCCGGACGGTTCGTCCAGGGTGTCGCCGGGGCCGGCGGGATGGTGATCGGCCGCGCGATCATCGCCGACCTCGTCACCGGACGCGCCGCCGCGAAGGCGTTCACGCTGATGCTCACGATCGGCGGTGTGGCCCCGGTGCTGGCGCCGCTCGTGGGCGGACTGCTCGCCGACCCGCTCGGCTGGCGCGGCCTGCTCTGGGTCGTCGCCGGCCTGTGTGCGGCGGTGCTCGTCGGCGTGGTCCTGGTGCTCCCCGAGACGCACCCGCCGACCGCGCGGACGGCCGGCGCCACGTCGTACGCCGACGGTCTGCGCGCCGTGGCCCGAAGTCGCGGCTACTGGCCGCCCGTGGCGGTGCTGGCGCTGTCGTTCGCGATGATGATGGCCTACATCTCGGCCTCGCCGTTCGTCTACCAGGACGTCGTCGGCCTCTCGGCGGTCGCGTACGGCGTCGCGTTCGGCGTCAACGCGGTCGGGCTGATCTCGGCGGGCTGGGTGTCGGCCCGGCTGGTGGAGCGGTTCGAGCCGCGTCGCATCGTGGGAGCCTGCATCGGCGTCCAGGTGGCCGCGACGCTGGGCTTCGTCATGCTGGCGGCGGTCGGTGCGCCGACCTGGCTGCTGCCGGTCCCGATCTTCGTCGCCGTGACGACCAACGGCGGCGTGATGGGCAACTCCGCGGCGGCCGCGATGTCGCACGTGCGGGAGGTGGCCGGGTCCGGCAGCGCCGTGCTCGGGTTCAGCCAGTTCACCCTCGGCGCTGTCGTCTCGCCGCTGGTGGGGCTCGGCGGCGAGGACTCGGCCCTCGTGCCCGCGATCGTGATGGCCACCGCGTCGGTGCTCGCCCTCACGGCGAGCCGGGTCGGGCTGCGGGCGCAGCCGCTGCCTCAGGTGGTGGCGAGCTCGTCCTCGACGGAGACGGCGACGTCGTAGAGCAGGCGGCGCAGCCAGACGACGGCCGGCTCGTTCTCGCGCCGGAGGTGCCAGTGCGCGGCCTCCGTGATCTGTACCGAGTCGAGGTCGGTCGCCGCGATCTCGAGGTCGAGGATGTCGAGGCAGCGCCGGGCCAGGCGGGCCGGCACGAACGCGCACATCTCCGTGCCGCTGACCGCGAACGGCAGCGTCAGCAGGCTGGTCACCTGCACGAGCACGGTGCGGTCGACGATGCCGCGCGTCTCCATCTCGACCTCGAGCGGACGCTTCTTCTCGCCGGCCGCGCCGAACTCCGCCACCGCGTGCGGCATCTCGCGGAGGTCGCCGAGGGTGAGCGCGCCGTCCTTCAGTCGCTCGTTGCCGCGCGCGACCACGCAGACCAGGTGGTCGGTGAAGACGGGCTGCTTGCGCCCCGGGAACTCGAAGCCCATCGGTCCGATGATCAGGTCGCGCCGCATCAGCTGGGTCTCGAACAGGCTCGGCCCGACGTCCAGCGTGTCCAGGGCGACCGAGCACTTCGGCGCCTGCTCGGCGACCAGCCGGGTGAGCGGCTCGGCGAGCACCGTCATGGCGTACTCCGACATGCTCACCGCGAAGCGCCGGTTGCTCGACGCCGGGTCGAACTCCCGCTGGTTGCCCAGCAACGCCTCGGCCGCCTCGATCGCCTCGGCGACCTCGGGCCGCAGCTGCTCGGCCAGCGGCGACAGCTCGAACCCGCGCCCGACGCGCACCAGCAGCTCGTCGTCGAAGTGCTTGCGCAACCGCGCCAGTGCCCCGCTCATGGCCGGCTGGCTCATCGTCATCCGCTCACCGGCGTGCGTGAGGTTGCGCTCCTCGAGCAGAGCGTGGAGCGAAAGCAACAGGTTGGCATCAACCTCCCGCAACCGCTCCCTCACCTCACAGACTGTAGTGGCAGAGTGACCGCCGACACACGAGAGGAGTGACATGACGCTGGGCGGTACCGACCTCAACCTGCTCCTCTCCCTCAAGGTCCTCCTCGAGGAGGGCAACGTCACCAGGGCCGGCCAGCGCCTCGAGCTCAGCCAGCCCGCGATGAGCGCCTCCCTGGCCCGTCTGCGCCGGCGCTTCGACGACGAGCTCCTGGTCCGCGCGGGCCGCGACTACGAGCTCACGCCCTTCGCCCGCGACCTGCTGCCGGAGGTCCAGCACGCCGTACGCCTGCTCGGCCGGGCGCTGCACCTCGAGGACGAGTTCGACCCGGCCACCAGCCACCGGGTCTTCCGGATGGCGATGAGCGACTACGCGATCGCGGTGCTGCACGAGCCGCTGGTCCGGCTGCTCCGCACCACCGCCCCCGGCGTACGCCTCACCATCGAGAACCTCGGCCCCGAGTCCCGTACGTCGGAGCGCGTGCTGCTCGAGATCGACGCCCTCGTCGCGCCGCTCGGCTTCGGCTTCCAGGGCGACTCGCGGCCGCTCTGGAAGGACCGGATGGTGCTCATCGCGGACCGCCACAACTCCCGCCTCCGCGACGGCACGCTGACGATCCAGGACCTCGCCGAGCTCCCGCACGCCGTACCCAGCTTCGGTCCCGGCGTCCTCACCCCCGTCGACCGGGTCTTCGGCGAGATCGGCGTCGACCGCCACATCGCGCTCCAGGTCTCCGGCTTCCTGCCGCTGCCGTTCGTGATCGCCGGCACCGACCTCGTGGCGATGATCCCCCAGAAGCTCGCCCACCTCCACGCCCGGCCCGCCGGCCCGCTGGTCGTGGTCGAGCCGCCGTTCGACGAGGTCATCCTCGCCGAGGGCTACTGGTTCGCCCCCGACCGGCTCTCCGACCCCGCCCACCGGTGGCTCTTCGACCGGCTCGACGAGCTGGCTGCGGAGCTGGCCGGCCGCGTCGACTGACACAGCAGGCAGCGTCGGGCACCGAGATCGGATGTCTGGTGTGTCATCCGGCGACGGCGGCCGACCGCCGTCCGCCGTCCGACCTCCGCGGGGCTGGCGGAACCGGGGTCGGCCGGAGGATGGTGGGGGCATGTCTCGGAGCACCTCCCGAGGTGGTGGTGACGGTCGGCCGGTTCCGCGGTGGCTGGTCGCGATGCTCTTCGTCGCGACGATGTCGGCGCCGGGGTGCACTGCCTCCGACGGGTCGTCGGGCCCGGGCGAGCCAGCGCCGACCGAGGCAGGCGGAAGCGGCGACGCGCTCGCGGAGCCCGCGGAGACGACGGCGTACCCGCCCGAGGCATGTCGTAGGACGCAGCGCCGCCAGGCGGACCGGCTCTGGCTCGACGCGGCGGCGAAGGACGTCACCAGCTCGGTGACAGGTGACTCCGAGCCGGCTCGGAGCCACGTGCGGAGACGTGTCGAGCATGCCGGAGCCACGATCCAGCGAGCATGCGGCGAGACGCCGGCGTCGTTCCGACGGTTCCGGGACACGGTCGAGGCGGAGCTCGCGGCGCCCCGGTTCGGTGACCGGCAGGTCGACTCCGTGCTGCGCGCGTGGGTGCGGTGGGGACGGGCGGTGGATGCGACGAAGCGGCCGCTCGAGGCCGTCGACCGTCTCCGCCGGTGTCGGACCGACTTCCTGCCCCGGGTCGACGTCAGCTACCGCATCTGGTGGAAGTGGACCGACACCGGCAAGGCGTGGTGGATCACGATGACGATCGACAACCGCACCGGCGAGGTCCTGAGCGGCGACATGGGAGGCGAGGCGATCGCCACGCGGGTGTTGCCCGACCCGTTCGGCTGGGAGCCCGGACCTCGGCCCGGTTCCGGCCGTGCGCGGGAGAGGCTGCAGTGGGGAGGGTCGTCAGCCGACGTCCTGGAGGTGCCGCCCGGCGTCCTCCGCAGGTACGTCGCCCCCGACGCCGACGTCGACGTCCACACCACCGCCGACGGCAGTCTGCGCGTCACCGACTTCGACGTCGGGCTCGGTACCGGCAAGGGTGGGTGCTCGTTCCCCGTCAGCGAGGACCTCTGAGTCGGACGACCCCAGAGGACCACTCGGCGTGGCTACTTCAGGACCGCCCAGGCAATCAGCGAGTCGAGGCGTCGTACGTCGGCGCCCTTGCCGAGCTTGATCTTGATGTGCCCGGCGCGCGTCCACATCTCGAGCTCCGCGTTGTGGTCGAGCACCCCGCCTGCGTTCTCCGAGGACCACATGTTGATCGAGCTGTACGGCAGGGAGTAGATCTCGACCTTCTTGCCGGTCATCCCCTGGGCGTCGCGGACGATGAGTCGTCTGGTCGTGAAGATCGCACTGTCGCGGAAGGTCTTGAACGCCGCGACCGGCGTCTCTCCTTGAACCATCAGGGCCGTGACATCGGGCGGGATCGGGATCTCCTGCATGAACGTCCACGCCGTGATCGTGGCTGTCTCCATAGGCATACCGGCACAGTAGCCAGCCTCGGCCGCGGAGAACGCCGTACGCCAGTACTCAGCGGCGCGCGGCCTGCCGCTGCTTGATCTTGTCGGCGGCGGCGCGGAGCCGCGCCTGGTTCTCGGGCTTGCGCGCCTCCTGGAAGACCTTCTTGCCGATGCCGTAGAGCGCGGCCAACCTGATCAGCTTCCTCATGACGACCCGGTACCCGTTGAGCCTCGGACATGCGTCAGTGCGGACGGCTTGTGCACCGCTGTGCCGCCGCTCTTGTCGCTGCGCACGAGGTACTGCGGCTCCTCCTCGCTCGCCCGCACCGTGCGTCCGGCCGCCTCGGTGTCCTCGGTGATCCTGCGTTCGACGGTGCCCTCGGCCGTGCCGCCGTGGCTCTGCCAGGTCACCTTGTCGCCCTTCTGGAACTCGGTCACGGTTCCCGCCTCTCCGACGTGTGGGAGATGGGTACCCGCGGCGGGCCGGTTTCGATGCGCACGACCCGCGTCGTGCTCAGCGTCGTACGGCGAACTTCGCCTTGGCGACCGTACCGAGGCCGACCTCGTTGCGAGCCCGGACCGTCGCGGTGCACGAGCCCTTCCGAACCGGACCGAGCTTGACGACGGCCCGGCGGACCGAGGCCTTCAGGGTCCTGTCGAGGCGGACCTTGCCGCGGCAGGTGACCTTGACGGCGTACGACGTGACCGGGACGTCGGCGTCGGTCGGGGCGGCCTTCCAGCTGATCGTGCGTCGGGGGGCACTCTTCTTGCCGGTGACCTCCAGCCTGGCCGCGCCGGGCGCGGCGTACGGGCCGATCGGGCGGAAGAAGCGGATCGTCCCGTCGAAGGTGTACGTCGCCGTCTCGAAGGTCGCCGTCGCGACGCTGCCCGACGGCAGCACCTCCAGGTAGGGGAGGCCGAGGCCCGTCCGGGCGCCGGTGAGAACCCCCACGGGCGCGACGTTGCCGGTAGCGCCGGGGTCGAAGCGCAGCACCCGGGCGTGGCCGGGGTCGGCGCCGTACGCGTCGGCGGTGGCGAGGTAGAGGTCGCCGCGGGTGTCGAGGCCGGCACCCAGCGGCACGCCGATCATCGTCTGGTCGCCCTGGAGGTACTGGGTCGGCGCGACGTCGCCGTCAGCGTCCGCGGCGAAGACCGAGACCCAGTCGGCGCCGCGGACGACCAGCCGGCCGTCGGGGGCGGTGTCGATGGTGCTCGGTCCGAAGATCTGCGTCTGGGTGCCGGAGCCTGCGTCGATGCCGCCGACCTCGACCGGCGCGCCCCCACCCGACTGGCTGTAGAAGAAGATCGCGTTGGAGTCGTTGTCGAGGACGGCGAAGCCGCCGTCGCGCTCGGCGATGTCGATGGGGGACATCAGCCCGAGGACGCCGTTGACGACCGAGACGTGGCCGGCGGCACCGCTCGCACCGGCGGCATAGATGAAGATCGTCGACGACGTCAGCTCGTCGTTGCTCGTCAGGACGTACGTCGTGCCGTCGTCACCGACCGCGATCGACCACGAGTGCTGGCCGCTGGGCAGGTCGAGGTCGATGGTGCGCTGCGGGGTCGCGTTGCCGGACGCACCCGGGGCGAACACCCGCACGGCCGCATCGTCGAGCGCGTAGAGGCGCCCGCCGGCGTACGCGAGGTCGCGGCTCCCGGCAAGGCCGGTCTTCGCGCCGACCAACGTCGTCGTCGGCCCGCGGTCGACGGTCTTCGTCGCTGCGGTCGACGCCGGGACGGCGGCCACGGTGAGGCCGGCCGTCACGGCGGTGATCAGGGCAGCGGTCAGCAGGCGGCGCATGCCAGGGCCTCTCGGTCAGCGAGGTCGGCCCCCACGGCCGACGGCCAAGCGAACCACCTGACGGCGCGCCTGTCCGGGCTTCTCTAGACAGGTGGATCGGTCGCGACGTGATGCTGAGAGTGCTCCGGGTGCTCGAGGACGGGAGCTACGCCCAGTGGTTGGCGTTGACGGAGTCGCCGAGGTAGCCGACGAAGAGGCGGTCGGGGTCGCGCTCGGCGTACACCTTCTGGAGGCGGTCCCAGGCGTCGTCCGACATGAACTTCACCTGACGGCGGGTGTGGTCGGAGTCGCCGAGGTACTGGCCGACGGTGACGGGCTCGAGGTCGCGCATCGCGTCCGCCAGCCAGGAGATGCAGCGCTCGTCGTCCGCCGGTGACTCCCAGAGGACGTACGACGCCAGGTAGATCTCGGACTGCATCGAGAACGCCATGTCGGGCAGCTCGCGCAGCGGGGCCATCGAGAACCAGATGGTGAAGGCCTGGGCGTTCGGCAGCGTCGTGTACGCACGGCGCATGGCCGGCACGACCTCGGCCGCCGAGCCGGTGAGCCAGGCGTTGTCGACGGCCCAGCGGTGGCCCTCGGGGTTGTCCTCGAGCTGGCGGGCGCGCTCGGCCTCGGGGGTGGTCGGTTGGTTGTCGACAACCAACACCGCGCGGTCGAGGGCGGGGTTGGCCCGGAACGGCGCCAGCGCGTGGTCGGCCTCCTCCCGAGACTCGACCATGGCCAGCGCGGTGACCAGCAGGATCGGGTCGGGGGAGATGCCGACGTCGGTCTTGGTGAGCGCCACGATCTCGACCGTGTCGGCGACGGACGCGTGCGTGTCGTGCAGCCACGTCATCACCTCGTCGAAGTCGTCGAGGTGGAAGCCCTGCACGGTGTGCGCGAAGTGTGCGGGCAGGGGCATCGTCTGGAGGTGGAAGCGGGTGACCACGCCGGGGAAGCCGGGGCCGGCACCACGGGCGGCCCAGTAGAGGTCGGAGTTCTGGGTCGCGTCGGCGCGCACCAGCTCCCCCGACGCCGTCACCACGTCGACGGCGACGACGTACTCCGCCGCCCAGCCCCAGCCGCGGGCGTTCCAGCCCTGACCGCCCTGGAGCAGGAAACCGCCGACACCGACGGTGGGGCAGTGCCCACCGGGGAAGAACCGTCCGGACTCGGCGAGGTAGGGCGCCAGCTCGGCGCCGCCCTTCGTCGAGGGAGAGACCCGGACGATCCCCGTCTTCTCGTCGAGCTCCATCTCCCGGAGCCCGCCCAGGTCGATCACCAGGGCATCGGTGCGCACCGACCACTGCGCCCAGCTGTGCCCGCCGGACCGTACGGCGACCTGCCGCCCACGCGAGCGCGCCAGCCGTACGGCGTCCACGACCTCCGACTCGGACGCCGGGCGCACGACGGCGGCGGGCTGCCGGTCGGTCAGCCTCCGGTTGAAGATCCGGTCGACCCGGGCCTCCTCGAAGCCGGGCTCACCCTGCCGCAGCATCACGCAGGCTCGACCAGGGCGTGCAGGGTCTGGCCCATGATCCGGCCCGGGTCGGCGCCCTCGGTCTCCGGGTGGATCTCCCAGTCGGCGAGCGTGAGGCTGTTGTCGAGCACCATCTTCACGCGCGGGAAGCGGCGCTCCATGAAGGCCGGCAGCACGTCGTCGACCGACGAGCCGGAGGTCAGCATCTCGGCCAGGATGACCGCGTCCTCGGCGCACATCGCGGCGCCCTGCGCGATCAGCGGCGGGCACGCGTGGGCGGCGTCGCCGATGATGATCGTGCGGCCGCGGTGCCACGGGGAGTCGACGCAGATCGCCTCGATCCACTGGTAGTTGACGATCGCGTCGTCGGCGAGGCTGTCGCGCACCTGGCCCCAGATCCCGCCGTACCCCTGGCCGCGCTCCTTGAGCTCGGCGCCGCGCGGGCCCTCGCCGAGGTAGGACCGGTCCAGGTCCTCCTCGAGCAGGAACGCGTAGCAGAGGTCCTCGGAGATGGGCGTGTAGCCGGCCTTGAACTTCGGGCCGCCGTAGTACATCTCCGAGCAGTCCATCTCGGCCGGCCGCTTCGCGACGGTGCGCCAGATGCCCATGCCGACGTGGTGCGGCTCGGTGTCGATGCCGATCATCGAGCGCACCTTGGAGCGGATGCCGTCGGCGCCGACGAGCAGGTCGACGGTCTCCTGCGACCCGTCCGACAGCGTCACCGTGACGGAGTCGCCGTGGTCGTCGAAGGCGGTCAGCGTGGTGCCGAGGCGTACGTCGACGCCCGCCTTCTCGACCTCGACCGCCAGGATGTCGGCGATGTCGCCGCGGACGGCGCCCATCGTGCCGGGCAGGTCGGGCCCGCCCATCGGGGGAGTCGGGATCTCCGCGATCACGTGGCCGTCGGCGGTCTTGAGCCGCAGGTGGTTGAACGCGAAGCCCCGCTCGGCGAGCTGGTCGTAGATGCCGACCGCGTTGAACGCCTTCAGCGCGTTGCCCTGCAGCGTGATGCCGTGCCCGACGCCGCCGAGCGACTCGCGCAGGTCGACGAGCACGACCTCGACGTCGCGCTGGCGCAGGGCGAGAGCGAGCACGCCGCCGGTGATGCCGCCGCCGACGATGAGGACGCGGTGGACGGGGGAGTCAGGCATGGGAGGGCTCCTGGGCGGTGAGGACGGTGTCGGCGATGAGCTGGAAGGCGTGCCCGACGGGCTCCACCTCGGCGGGCAGGTTGAGGAAGCCGTGCAGGACGCCGGGCACCACGTGCCGCGTGACGTCGACCCCGGCCGCGACCAGCGCGGCGTGGAAGGGCTCCTCGGAGCGGCGGAGGTCGTCGTGCTCGGCGTCGACCATCACGGTGCGGCACAGGCCGGCGAGGTCGGCCCCGGCCGGCATCGCGTAGGCGTCGGCGGACTCGGGCGGGCCGGCCACGTAGTTGGCGGTGATGCCGGCGGTCTGCTCGTCGGTGAAGCGGAGCAGGTCGGGCACCTCGGCCATCAGTGCGTCGATCTCGGACGTGCTCGGCGGCAGGACCGGGTGGAAGACGCCGTACGCCGGGACCAGGACGGCGGGCTGCCAGCCGTCCTCGTCGCGGAGCCGGAGCACGGCGCCGGTCGCGAGGTTGCCGCCGGCGCTGGCGCCGCCGACCGCGATCCGGTGCGGGTCGACGCCGCAGTCCGCGGCCGCGTCCCGCAGGCGGCGTACGACGGCCACGACGTCGTCCAGCGGCACGGGGTAGTGCACCCCGTCGACCGCGAGCCGGTAGTCGACGCTGACGACGAGCGCACCCGCGCGGGCGCAGACCTCACGCGCCGTGCGGTCGGCCTCGGGCATGTCGAGGTCGCCCATCATGAACGCGCCGCCGTGCATCCAGACCAGGGCGGGCAGGTCCGTGTCGGCACCATCGGGCCGGTAGACGCGCACCGGCACCGGGCCGTGCGGCCCCTCGACGACCGTGTCCTCGGCGACCACGGCCGGCGGCGGCGCGGCGTCGCGCCACTGCATGAACTCGTGGAAGCGCTGCTCGAGCGCCGGGTCGGACATCAGCTGGTCGAAGGACGAGATGCCGTCGAGCAGCGGGAAGCGCTCGACGTACGACGGGTGCAGGGCCACGGCTCAGACCGCCGCGTCCGAGAACATCGACGGGCGCGAGCCGGTGATCCAGCCGACGACGTGGTCGCGGTCGGCACCGGCGGCGGGCAGGTCGGCGACCTTCTTGCCCCGGTTGAGGATCACGATCCGGTCGGCGACCTCGTAGCAGAGCGGCAGGTCGTGGGTGACGACGACGATCGCGATGCCCTGGTCGGCCATCCGGCGGATCAGCGCCTCGACGTTCTTGGTCTGCTCGTAGCCGAGCGCGGCGGTGGGCTCGTCGAGCAGGAGGATCCCCTGCGACTCACCGTTGACCCGGATCGCACTGCGGGCAAGCGCCACGACCTGGCGCTGACCGCCGGAGAGCATCTCGACCGGGCGCGTCATCGGGGCCGTGCGGACGCCGAGGCGGTCCAGCTCCTTCTCCGAGCTGCGCCGCATCTCCTTGCGGTCGACGAAGCCGAGCCAGCCCAGGGGGCCGCGACGCAGCTTCTCCTGACCCAGGTTGAGGTTGATCGCGATGTCCTGCGGCTCCACCAGCGACAGGTCCTGGTAGACCATCTGGATGCCCGCGTCGGCGGCGTCGCTCGGGGCGTGGAAGGACTTCTCCTCGCCACGCACCCGGATGGTGCCGCCGGAGGGCTTGTGGGCGCCCGACATCACCTTGAGCAGCGTCGACTTGCCGGCGCCGTTGTCGCCGAGGAGGGCGACGACCTCGCCGGGGTGGACGTGGATGTCGATGCCGTCGAGAGCCCGGACGAAGCCGTAGTGCATCTCGATGCCGCTGAGTTCGAGCGCGGGGTGCTCGAGGGCAGGAGCAGGCATGGTCAGACCTTCTTCTGGTGGACGGAGAGGTTCGCGGCCATCAGCCGCTCGGACACGGCGGTCTGGAGCACCCGCTCGAAGGCCAGCGAGCCGAGCAGCAGGGCGCCGGTGCAGACCGTGGCCCAGTAGGGCTGGATGCCGCGGATCGTCAGGCCGTTGCTGATCGTGGCGAGGATCAGCGCGCCGACCAGGACGCGCGGCAGGCTGCCGCGGCCACCGGTGAGGGCGACACCCGCGAGGGCGACGGCCGTCAGCGCGGTGAAGATGATCGCGGGGCTGGCGTTGGGGTTGGCCTCGGTGACGTTGGCCGTCGCGACCAGTCCACCGAGGGCGCCGAGCACGCCGGAGATCACGAAGCCCAGGACGCGGTAGCGGTCGGCGTGGATGCCGGCACGTCGTACGGCCTCGGCGTTGGCGCCGACGGCCATCAGCCGGATGCCGTCGCGGGTGCGGGTCAGGAAGACCGTGCCGATGATGAAGACGGCGGCGACGATGAAGACCGGCGCCGGGATGCCGGAGAACGAGTCCCCGACCTTGAGGTAGCGGTGCGTGCCCATGAACTCGAGCTGGGTCAGGCCGGGGAACGTGTAGCCGCCGGCGATGACCGCGGCCAGTCCCGAGAGCACCGAGAGGGTGCCGATGGTGACGATGATCGGGTTGAAGCCGCGGATCGAGATCAGCCCGTTGACCAGGCCGACCAGGACACCGGTGCCGAGGCCGGCCGCGAGGCCGAGCCAGGTCGCGTGGCCGTGGGTCAGGACCCAGCCGCAGACACAGCTGGCCACCGCCGCCGTACCCGGCAGCGAGAGGTCGAGGACGCCGGTCATGATGCCGATGCCGACGCCCGCCGCGAAGAGCGCGGTGAGCGCGGCGGCGTTGGCCACCAGGATCGCGTTGTCGACCTTGAAGAAGTACGGCGAGCACCAGAACGCGAAGGCCACGATCAGCAGCCCCCACAGCACGAAGATGCCGCGGTCGCGGAAGAAGACCAGGAGCGACACGGTGCGCGGCATGTCCTGGACCGGGGACGGGGAGGCAGGGGCCGAGCCGGGGCCGGCAGTGGTGCCGGCCCCGGTCGCGGTTGCCTCGGAGTTCGAGACGGAGTGGGTCACGGTGCTCAACTTCCGGCCTTGACGACCTTCTGGGGGGTGGTCAGCTGCTGGCCCTCGGCGCTCGGGTCCTTCAGCATCTCGGTCAACGTCGCGACGTTCTGAGCCATGTCGTCCGCGAACTGCAGCGCGACCACGGCGTAGATGTCGCCACTCTTCACGGCGGCGAGGGTCTCGTCGTTGCCGCCGGTCTCGGTGATGCAGGGGATGTCCTTGCCGGCGGCCTTGTAGGCGCCGATGGTGCCGAGCGCTCCCTCGTCGTTCTGGGCGAAGACCGCGGTGATGTCGGGGTTGCCCTGGAGCACGTTGCCCACGTCGGTCTGGGCGGCCTGCCGGTCGCTGACCACGATGGACTGGACGATCTCGGCGTCCGGAGCGGTCTGCGCGAGGAACTTCTTGACCGCGCCCTCGTACTCCTCCTTGCCGGCGGTGCCGGGGGCGGCCTCCTCGAAGAGGACCTTGGCCTTGCCGTCGTACTTCTCGTTGATGCAGTTGCCGAGCTCCGTGCCGGCGGCCTCACCCTCGGCCGCGTAGTCGATCGTGGAGAAGGTGATGCCGGGCTGCATCCCGTCGAGCCCGTAGGCCTCGGGGGTGCCGTTGACGACCATCGGCACGCCCTTGTCCTGGGCGACCGGGATCAGCGAGGCGGCAGCCTCGGGCGCGACCATGATCGCCCAGACCGCATCGGCCTTGCCGGTCTCGATGGCGGTCTGCAGGTCGGTGACCTGCTTCTGCGGGTCGAGGTTGGGGTCCTGCACGACGACGTCGTAGCCCTGCTCGCCGGCAAAGGCCTTGATGCCGTCGGACAGCTGCTGCATCGCGGGGATCTTCAGCGCCAGCGGCGAGAAGACGAGGGTCTTGGTGTCGCCCGAGCCCGACCCGTCGTCGGAGCCGGCGGCGGGCTGGGTGCCATCGCTGCTGCAGGCGGCGAGCGTCAGCAGGCTGCCGGCGGCCAGCACGGCGAGGGCCGCTCGGCTGCGCTTGGAGAAGGGGTGCTGCATCGTCAACTCCTGGGTTTCAGGGGCGGTGGACCGCCTGTGGGTTCGGTCACAGGAAACCCGTGACCGCCATCACCCGGAACCCCGATCGCGGTGATGCCAGGCATCGACGTCGGCTCTTTCCCCGACCGTCGGACCCGCGCCTAGCGTGATGACGTCAGTCACACGCCTGACCCGTTCACCCCTGTACCGAGGAGACCCCATGCCGTACGTCGTCAGCGCCACCTGGACCGCCGAGCCCGGCCAGGAGGGTGTCGTGCTCGACGCGATCGAGAAGCTCGGACCGCTCTCCCGCGAGGAGCCCGGCAACCGCATCTACCAGGCCTTCCAGGACCCGGCCGAGCCGCTCGTCTTCCGCCTCTTCGAGGTCTACGACGACCAGGCGGCCGCGGACGCACACTGGGCCTCGGACCACTTCAAGGAGTTCGCGCTCGAGCAGGCCATCCCGGTGCTCGCCACCCGCGAGCGCGCCTTCTACGAGACGATCGGCTGACCACTCATGCGTCTCGCCACCTTCCGTCGGCACGACGACGAGCCGCGCGTCCGGCGGGTCGGGCTGGTGCTCGGGCAGGGTGAGCACGTCCGCGTGCACCCGTTCGACGTCGGCTTCGACCTCGTCGAGCTGCTCGCCGAGTCGCCCGAGTGGCGGGACTCCCAGGCCGACGTCGCCGCCGGCGGCGACGGCCTGACCCTCGACGAGGTCGTGCTGCTGCCGCCGGTCTACCCGGTCGCGATGCGCGACTTCCTCACCTTCGAGGCGCACGTCGACGGCATGGAGCGCGGGCACGGCAACCCCGGCCCGCCGGACGCCTGGTACGACGCCCCGGTCTTCCTCTTCATGGCGCCGCACGCGGTCACCGGCGCGTACGACGACGTCCCGATGCCGCCGGACACCGAGCGCCTCGACTTCGAGCTCGAGGTCGCCGCGATCGTCTGCCGCGACGTACGAGACGTGACGCCGGAGCAGGCCAAGGCCGCCATCGGCGGCTACTGCGTGATGAACGACTGGTCCGCGCGCGACGTCCAGGGCAAGGAGATGTCGCTCAAGCTCGGCCCGTCGAAGGGCAAGGACTTCGCCACCACGATCGGCCCCTGGGTCGTCACCGCCGACGAGCTCGACGACGCCCGCGACGAGGACGGCTTCCTCGACCTCGAGATGACGGTGAAGGTCAACGGCGAGCAGGTCGGCGCCGACCGGTCCGGCCACATGGGCTGGTCCTTCGAGCAGCTGGTCTCGCACGCGTCCCGCGCGTCGTGGGTCAAGGCCGGCGAGGTGCTCGCCTCGGGCACCTGTTCCACCGGGTCGCTCGCCGAGTCGTGGGGCCGCACCGGTTCGCTGACCCCGCCGCCGCTCCAGGTCGGCGACGTCGTCGAGATGACCATCGAGCGTCTCGGCACGATCCGCAACGCGGTCGCCGAGCCCGAGGACAACGTGGCCCCCGTGGCTCCGGCCCGCCGCCGCTCGCGTCTGGAGGCGTCCGCATGACCGTCGTGGTGACCCGCAACCCCGCGACCGGCGAGGAGCTCGCGTCGTACGACGCCCACGACGAGGCCGGTGTCGAGGCGGCGCTGGCCGCGACGTACGCCGCCTCGCAGGTCTGGGCCGCGACCTCGCTCGACGACCGGCTGGGCCTGCTCCGCGGCGTCGGCAAGCTGCTGACCGAACGGCGCGAGGAGTACGCCGCGCTGATCACGGCCGAGATGGGCAAGCCGCTCGCGGAGGCGCTCGGCGAGGTCGACAAGTGCGCGTGGAACTGCGAGGTCGTCGCCGACCTGGCCCCCGGTTGGCTGGCCGACCACGAGATCGAGTCGTCGGCGTCGCGGTCGTGGCTGTCCTACGAGCCGATCGGCGTCGTCTTCGCCGTGATGCCCTGGAACTTCCCCTTCTGGCAGGTGCTCCGCTTCGCCTGCGCCGCCCTGGCCGCCGGCAACGCGGCGCTGCTCAAGCACAGCCCCGACGTCACGGGCTGTGCCCTGGCGATCGAGGAGCTCTTCGCCGACGCAGGTGCTCCTGCCGGCCTCTTCCGCTCGCTGGTCGTCGCGGCCGAGGACGTGCCCGCGGTCTCGAAGCGCGTCGTCGAGGACCCGCGGATCGCCGCCGTGACGCTGACCGGCAGCGAGCGCGCCGGCTCGTCGATCGCGTCCATCGCAGGCGCTGCCATCAAGAAGTCGGTGCTCGAGCTCGGCGGCTCCGACCCCTTCGTGGTGCTGGCCGACGCCGACGTGCCGCTCGCCGCCGCGACCGCGGTCAAGGCGCGGTTCACCAACACCGGCCAGAGCTGCGTGTGCGCCAAGCGCTTCGTGGTGCACGAGGACGTCGCCGACGAGTTCCTCGAGCACTTCGTCGCCCACGTGGCGCTCCTGGAGGTCTCGCCGATGGCGCGCGAGGACCTGCGCGCGGGCCTGCTGCGCCAGGTCGAGGAGTCGGTCGCCCAGGGCGCGCGGCTCGTGACCGGCGGGCACGCCATCGACGGGCCCGGCTGGCACGTGGAGCCGACCGTGCTCGCCGACGTCGAGCCGGGCATGACGGCCTTCGACGAGGAGACCTTCGGACCGGTCGCCGCGATCGCCCGCGCCCGCGACGACGACCACGCCGTCGAGCTCGCCAACGCGACGACGTTCGGCCTGGGCGCCTCGGTGTGGGGCGAGCCGTCGCACGCGCTGGAGGTCGGCCGCCGGGTCCGGTCCGGTGCCCTCTTCGTCAACGCGATGGTCGCCTCCGACCCGCGCCTGCCCTTCGGCGGCATCGGCCGCAGCGGCTACGGCCGTGAGCTGTCGGCCGAGGGGGTCCGCGAGTTCACCAACGTCCGGACGATGGTGGTCGCGTGAAGCTGGACCACGTCGGCCTCAACGTCGCCGACCTCGACGCGATGAGCGCCTGGTACTGCAAGAACCTCGACCTGGCGATCGAGTTCGAGTTCGCCCTCGAGCACGTCGACTTCAGGGGTGCGATGCTGCGCTCGGCGGACGGGCACCGGATCGAGCTGCTGTGCCGGGCCGGCAACCAGGCGGGACTCCAGGCGTCGAACCCGGTCGAGGCCGCCCTCACGCGCGGCTACGGCCACATCGCCTTCGACGTCCCCGACGTGGACGCGGCGTACGACGCGCTGGTCGCCGCCGGTGCCACCGACCGGATGTCGCCACGACCCTCGCCCGAGCCGGGCGTGCAGATGGCCTACGTCGCCGACCCCGAGGGCAACCTCATCGAGCTGCTCGACCGGACCTCCGCCGAGATGGTCTCCAGGCTCGGCGCTAGCGCGCCTCGCACCTCAACCACCGGGATCGGTGGTTGAGGTGCGAGCGGAGCGAGCCTCGAAACCACGCCTGGACGGCAAGATCGCGCTGATCACCGGCGTCGGTGGCGGCATGGGCGTCGCGGCCGCGCGGCGCTTCGCGGCCGAGGGCGCCCGCGTCGTGGGCTGCGACCTGGACGAGGACGGCGCCGCGCGCACCGAGGAGCTGGTGCGGTCGGAGGGCGGCGACATCACCGTGTTCGGCGGCGTCGACCTCGGGGACGCGGCAGTCGCCCGAGACTGGGTCGACGCCGCGGTCGCGACGTACGACGGCATCGACGTCCTCTACAACAACGCGTCCACCCAGCGCTTCGCGCCGCTCGACGAGCTGAGCATCGAGGACTGGGACTTCACGATGCGCAACGAGCTCGACCTCGTCTACTACACGGTGCGCGCCGCGTGGCCGCACCTGAAGGCGTACGGCGGCGGCTCGATCATCAACGTCGGCTCGATCGCGGCGCTGCGGGGCGTGGAGTTCATGCCGCAGAACGCGCACTCGACCGCCAAGGGCGGGGTCATCTCCCTGACCCTCCAGCTGGTCGTCGAGGGCGGTCCGCACGGCATCCGCGCCAACGTGATCAGTCCCGGCATGACCGAGACCCCCAACACCGCGCCGCTGCTGGCCGACCCGCCGGAGCGGATGCGTCGCGTCGTGCTGGACCGGATCCCGCTCGGCCGGCACGGGCAGCCCGAGGACGTCGTCAACGCGGCGGTGTTCCTCGCCTCCGACGAGTCCTCGTGGATCAGCGGCACCAACATCGTCATCGACGGCGGCGCGTCCGTCCTCGGCTAACCCGGTGGTTGAGGTGCGAGCCCTCTGTCAGTTCTGGGAAAGCCTCGAAACCACCACAGCAAAGGAGATCACCAGCAATGAGTCACCTCAACGAGCACGGCATCACCCACCTGCGCCACGTCGACCTCGCGGTGCCGGACTTCGAGGTCCAGCGCAGCTTCTACAAGGACACCTGGGGCCTGACCGAGGAGGGCAAGGACGGCAACCTGTCGTACTTCGCCGCCGAGGGCTCGCCGGAGCAGTACATCGTGCGGCTGCGCCAGTCCGACGACAAGCGGCTCGACATGCTCGCCTTCGGCATGACCGACGCCGCGGCCGTGGACGCGTTCGCGCAGAAGCTCGCGTCGGCCGGCGTCCAGCTGGTCAACGAGCCCGGCGAGCTGCAGACCGCCGGCGGCGGCTACGGCTTCCGCTTCTTCGACGTGGACGGCCGGACCATCGAGCTGTCCAGCGACGTCGCCACCCGCCAGCACCGCGAGATCGAGGAGAAGGAGGCCATCCCGGTCCGCCTGTCCCACGCGGTGATGAACTCCAACGACCCCAACCGCACCCGCGACTGGTACGCCAACGTGCTCGGCTTCAAGCTCTCGGACACGCTGTGGGGCGAGCACATGGGCGAGATGATGCACTTCATGCGGTGCAACGACTGGCACCACAGCCTGGCGATCGCGCGGGGCCCGCACACGTCGGTGCACCACGTGTCCTTCGAGATGCGCGGCCTCGACGAGTACATGTACGGCACCGGCCGCGTGATGCGCGCCGGGATCAAGAAGATCTGGGGCCCGGGACGCCACCACGCGGGCAACAACACCTTCACCTACTTCCTCGACCCGTCGGGCAACACGATGGAGTACACGACCGAGCTCGAGCGGCTGACCACCGACGAGTGGCACCCCTCGGTCTACGACATCGCCGACCCGATGACCCAGGACCTGTGGGGGACGGCGGACCCGATGAGCGAGTTCATCGCCCGTGACTCCTTCAACGACCCCGACAAGGGCCTCTTCGTCGCCCCGCCGGTGTGATGCCCGACCTCACTGACAAGGTCGTCGTCGTCACCGGCGCGGCCCGCGGGCAGGGGGAGGCCGAGGTGGTCGCCCTGCGCGCCGCCGGTGCGACGGTGATCGCCACCGACGTCGTGCCGTTCGAGGGCGGTCGCACCCTCGACGTCACCGACCCGGCAGGCTGGGCCGCGCTCGCCGCCGACCTCGAGTCGACGTACGGCGCGGTGCACGGCCTGGTCAACAACGCCGGCGTGGCCGCCCGCGAGCGGCTGCCGCACGTCACCCTCGAGACCTGGGACCAGACGTTCGCGATCAACGTGACCGGGCCGATGCTGGGCATCCAGGCGCTGGTGCCGCTCATGGGGGCGGGCGCCAGCATCGTCAACATCTGCTCGGTGGCGGCGATGTCCGGTCACGCGGCCGCGGCGTACACCGCCAGCAAGTGGGCCCTGCGCGGACTCACCCGCTCGGCCTCGCTGGAGCTGGGGGAGCGCGGCATCCGGGTCAACGCCGTGATGCCCGGGCTCGTCGACACCCCGCTGATGGCCGACGCCTCGCCGGCATTCCAGGACGCGGCGCTCGCCGAGATCCCGCTCGGCCGCGTCGGGCAGGTCGCCGACATCGCGCCGACGATCGTCTTCCTGATGTCCGACGACGCGGCGTACTACAACGGCGCCGAGCTCGTGATCGACGGCGGTCTCACGGCGCACGTGTCCCACAAGGGCATCGCGGACGCCACCCGATGAGGCTCGCAACGCTCCGCCAGGGGGCCGCGGTGGTCGACGGCGACACGGCGTACGCACTGCCGATGCCGCTCGATGAGCTGATCCCGCTGGGACTCGAGCGGGCGCTCGAGATCGGCGCAGAGGCCAAGCAGGGCAAGGGATTCGCGTACGGCGAGGTCGACCTGCTGCTGCCCTTCAAGCCGCCGAGCGTGCGCGACTTCGTGACCTTCGAGAGCCACGTCGAGGGCGTGCGCCGCAGCGTCGACAACGCCAGCGGTGTGCCGGAGGCCTGGTACGACGCCCCGACGTTCTACTTCACCAACCCGCACGCGCTCTACGGTCCGGGCGCCGCCATCCCGCGACCCGTGACGTGTCGCGCGCTGGACTTCGAGCTCGAGGTGGGTGTCGTGCTCGGGCGTGGGGGTTCGGACCTGACCGAGGCCGAGGCGGCGGACGCGGTCTTCGGCTACACGATCGTCAACGACTGGTCGGCGCGCGACCTCCAGTCCCGCGAGATGCAGGTCGGCCTCGGGCCGGCCAAGGGCAAGGACTTCGCCACCTCGATCGGCCCATGGATCGTGACCGCCGACGAGCTCGCCCTCAGCAGTGACGGCAGCCTCGACCTCGACTGCCGGGTCTCGGTCAACGGCACGCCGGTCGGCCAGGACCGGCTGTCGCACATGCACTGGACCTTCGCCGAGATGATCGCCTACGCCTCGCGCGACTCCGTGGTGCTGCCCGGCGACCTGCTGGCCTCGGGCACGACGGGCGGCGGTGGCTGCCTCGCCGAGCTCTGGGGCCGCGCCGGCGCCCAGGTGCCGCCGCCGCTGGAGCCCGGCGACGTCGTCACCATGGAGGTCGAGGGCATCGGGACCCTGACCGGCAGCGTCGCCTGATCGACGGAGACACGCCCACGCCCGGTCCTTGTCAGGACACCCTGACGTTTGACAAGGTTGCCTGACGGGGGGCCGGTGGCCGGTCGGGCGACGTCACGGGGGTGCGTCGCGGCCGGCCCCGATCCGTCGCGCCAGGAGCCTGCTGATCAATCCGCGCGGCTACGCGACGACCGGTGGACCGTTGGCGTTGTCCGCCTCGGTCGACGTAGCCCGCTACGCCTTTCCCTCGGCAGCCTTGCCACCGCACGCACCGGACGCCGCTCGCGTTCGCCCGTCTTGTTCAGCAGCCTCCTACGAGGCGGTGCCGGCCTGGTGGTCGGACCCGACGGCGGCACCAGCCTCGCTCCGCGCGAACCGCTCCCACGCCGCCTGCCGGGAGATGCCGAGCGCCTTGCCGATCTCGGCCCACGACAGCTTGCGGGACCGGGCCAGCCGCACCCAGTCGAGCAGGAAGTCGTCGACCTGCGCCGCGGTCTGGGTGATCAGGACCATCTTGCCGAGGACGTCGGCGTCGGACATCGAGTCCCACGGGGGCGGACCGACGGTCCCGGTGCTGCGCACCCGGTCGACCATGGCCTTGTGGTGGTCGAGGCAGTCGCCGCACATGAAGGCACCGAGCCCGCCGACCAGCGGCTCGCCCTGCCGGCCCTGCTCACCGCAGAAGGAGCAGTACTTCTTGCTGGCATCGCGGTCCACGGCTCCATGCTCCCACGCCGGTAGCGCCTCAGCTGGGCCGCAGCACGTAGAACTCCGTGAACTCGCGGCACCTGCCCGCGTCGTCGAACCGCATCACGAAGCAGTTGTCGTAGACCTGGTGGACCGGCCCGTCGGGCGTCTTCCGGTACGTCGTCGCACCCTGGGCGACCACGACGTCCCCGTCGACGGCGACCGGCGTGTAGGACGCCTCGTAGGTGCCGGGTGCATCCCTCGTCGACGAGCCGTCCTCGCCTCCGTCGGCGACCCAGGACGCGACGACGGCATCGCGACCGACGAGCGGCTCGTCGTACGCGTGGTAGCGGTAGGCGACGTCCTCCGAGAACAGGGCGCCGATCTCGTCGGGGTCGTAGCTGAGCCACGCCCCGACGTACCGGTCGAGCCACTCCTGTGCGCTGGTGCGGTCCATGCGGGCACCGTACGCCGGTCACAGCGCGCTCAGAGGTCGATGACACCTCGCTGCTGGCCGCGCGGTCGAGGCTGGGCGCACCGATCAGGAAGGTGACGAACATGGCCATGACCGACGCGACCACCACGTCGCAGACCCAGGCGGCCGCGCAGCCGGCGCCGGAGCCCCGCGACGCCGCGACGATCCACCCGATCGCCCTCGACGGCCACACCTACGTCGTGCGGTGGCGTGGCAAGGTGGAGGGATGACCGCCGTCGAGGACCTGACCGACCGGCCGCTGGACGAGGCCACCAGCCTGGCCGAGGCAGACGGCTGGCAGGTGCGTGCCTACGAGCCGGGCGGCATGCTGACCATGGACTTCCGCGAGGACCGGATCAACCTCGAGCACGAGGACGGCGTCGTTCGGCGCGCCTGGGTCGGCTAGAGCGCCACCTCGCCGCGGATGTCACCCAGCCCGCGCGCGACCAGCAGCCGTCCGGAGGTCAGCGGGCGCCACACGCCGTCGTCCCAGGTGCGCATCGCGCGTGCGTCGATCGCGACGTCGACCGCCTGCGTGGAGCCGGAGAAGACGTCGACGGTGGTCCACCCGACCAGCCGGACCGGCTGGTCGTCCTCGGCAGGCTGGAGGTAGACCTGCACGACCTCGCGCGAGTCGCGGGCGGAGGTGTTGGTGACCTCGACGCTGACGACCGAGCCGTCCAGCGTGACCTCGCCGTACGACCACTCGCCGTAGCCCAGGCCCTCGCCGAACCAGTACGCCGGCGGAGCAGCCTTCCGCGCCGCGTAGCCCCGGTAGCCGACGAAGACGCCCTCGTCGTAGGGCAGCCGGCCGTCGGTCGGCACCACGTCCCAGGCCGGGGACTCGCCGTCGGCGGCCGGGAAGGAGGTGACCAGGCGCCCGGCGGGCTCGATGTCGCCGAGCAGGGCGGCGGCGACCGCGTGGCCGCCCTCCTGCCCGGGCAGCCCGGCCCACAGGATCGCGTCCACCTCGTCGCGCCACGGCATCAACACCGGCGTGGCGGCGTTGACGACCACGACCGTCCGACGCGCGGCGGCGGCGACGGCCGACACCAGCTCGTCCTGGCGGCCGGGCAGCGCGAGGGTGGCCTTGTCGAACGCCTCGGTCTCCTGCTCCTCGGTCAGGCCGACGACGACGACCGCGACCTCGGCGGCGGCCGCTGCGGCGACCGCAGCCGCGATCGCGTCGTCGTCGGTCGGTGGGGTCGGCTCGGCGGCCAGGCCGAAGCGGGAGAGCGCGCCGACCGTCACGTCGGCGACCAGCTCGGACGGCTCGTCGAGCACCACGTCGGTCTGCCAGCCGGGCGGTCGCAGGAAGTCGCCGCCGATGTCGTCGGACTCCGACGCGAGCTCCACGTCGTACGACGCCCCGCCGATCGTGACGGTCGCCGACCCCACGCCGAGCACGCCGACCCGCATCGCGCCGGCGGGCACGGTCGCCGAGAGCACCAACCGGGTCGCCGGCTCGGGCAGCTCCTGCTCGGGCATGCCGACCGCCACCTTCGCCTCGCCCGACACCGTGTCGGAGATGAGGGCCCCGGAGGCGCCGTACAGCTGGACCCGCATGCTGAAGTCGCCCGCACGAGCCCGGTTCCGGACGGCGACGCCGTCGACGACCCGGACGCCTGCGCCGGTCGCGGCCAGCCCGTCGGCGATGCTCACCTGGTGCGGCGCCCGGACCGACGCCGAGCCGCCGCCCATGCAGGTGGTCTCCAGCGCCAGGCGGCCGATCAGCGCGACCGAGGCTTCCCTGGCCAGCGGCAGCACGCCGTCGTTGGCCAGGACGGTCATCCCCTGGGCGGCGAGCCGCGTCAGCTGCTCACGGCGTACGTCGTCGGCCGGCTCGGGGAGGTCGGTGCGCCAGCCTCGCGGAGCGTCGAGGGCGCCGACCCGCTCGGCGAGCAGCAGCAGCCGGCGCAGGTGGTCGTCGATGACGGACTCGTCGACCTCGCCCGCCTCGACGGCGGCGACCAGCGCCGGACCCCACGGCCCCATCGGGCCCGGCATCACCAGGTCGAGCCCGCCGTTGGCGGCCGGGCCCGCGGACTTGGTCGCGAACCAGTCCGACATCAGCAGGCCGGGCCATCCCCACTCGCCCTTGAGGATCGCGTTGTTGACCGTGGACTGCTCGGTCGCGGCGGTGCCGTTGACGTCGTTGTAGGCCGCCATCAGCGTCCACGGGTCGCTGTCCTCGACGGCGATCTCGAAGGGCAGCAGGTAGAGCTCGCGCAGGGTCCGCTCGTCCACGACGCTGTCGACGGTGTGCCGCTCGGTCTCCGCCTCGTTGGCGACGAGGTGCTTCGGGCAGGCGCCGATGCCGCGCGACTGCATCCCGGTGACGTACGCCGCGGCGAGGCGGCCGGTGAGCAGCGGATCCTCGGAGTACGCCTCGAAGAGCCGTCCGCCGAGCGGGGTGCGGTGCAGGTTGACGGTGGGGCCGAGGACGACGTGGATCTGCTGCCGCTCGGCCTCCTCTGCGAGCAGCCGCCCCACCTCCTCGGCGGTCTCGGTGCGCCACGACGACGCCAGCAGGGTCGCGTTCGGGAAGAGCGCGGTGAGCGGCCCGTCGGTGAAGTGCAGCCCGCGCACGCCGGTCGGGCCGTCGGAGAACGCCATCGGCTCCAGCCCGATCTCGTCGTCGCCCCGCAGGGTGAACATCGAGGCGCCGGTCAGCAGCCGGACCTTCCGCTCGAGCGTCAACCCGGCCATCCGGTCGTTGAGACTTGCATCGTCCATGGGCTCACCTTGCCAGCGTCACGCTGAGAAGCGCTGCAGCTTGGCCAGCAGGTCGCCGACGATCAGGCGTGCGTCGACGGTGGTGAACACGCGGCGGTCCGGCGTCGGTGACGTCCAGGTGCTCGACGCGTCGTCGAGCGCCGTGACCAGGACGGGCGGGCTGTCGCCGAGCGGCCAGACCTCACCGACCTCGATGAAGTCGGGCAGCGGCAGCTCGACGAACTGCCGCCACAGGAAGGCGCCCACCTCGCCGCAGCCGCCGAGCCACCTCTCGAGCTCGGCCACCGAGACCGCGCACTGCCGGTAGGTCTCGACCGGGAACTGGTCGATCGCCAGGCCCGCTTGGGCGAACACGCCCGCCGCGGCCTCCGGGTCGGTGTTGCGGTTGTACTCCTCGACGCCGTCGGCGACCGAGCCGCCGACCCACACGAGCCGGAACCGCCCGACGACCTCCGGGGCCAGCTCGATCGCTGCGGCGACGTTGGTGAGCGGGCCGCCGCAGACCACGTACAGAGGCAGGTCGTCGTCGGCGCGCGCAGCGGAGACGATCGCCTCTGCTCCACCGGCGTGGACCGGCACGGTCAGGCCGAGCAGGTCGACGAGCTCGCGGGCGACGGCGGCGCCGTCCGCCGGGGTCGCCCGCGGCGAGGCGAACATCGGGTGCAGCCCGGTGCTCGTGATCGCGTCGACCCGGTTGGCCGGCGACAGCAGGTGGTGCGCGAGGGCGACCAGGCCGTCCGGATCGCCCGCCCAGTCGTTGTCGACGACGACCCGGCAACGGGGCCGGATCCGCGGTGTCACGCGCGGATCGACTTCACCAGCCCGGCGTACACGCCCGCGCTCGGCTTGGGCGTCCGCTCGAACGTCTCGCGGTCCACCTCGTGCAGGCCGATCTGGTGGGCGTAGCCGAAGACCCACTCGAAGTTGTCGAGCAGCGTCCAGTGGATGTAGCCGAGCACCGGGACGCCCTCGTCCATCACCGCGCGCAGGCCCGCGAGGGACGGCTCGATGAAGGCGGCGCGCAGGGTGTCGTCGGGCGTGCTGAGGCCGTGCTCGGTGACGAGGATCGGCACGCCGGTGCCGGCGTGCGCGTAGCGGACGGCGCCGGCCAGCGACAGCGGCTCGATCGCGGTGCCCATCTCGTTGACCGGCACCCCGGGGGCGGGGGCGACCGCGCCGTCCGCGTCGTACGACATCCGCTCGTAGTTCTGCACCCCGAGGAAGTCGTCGTCGCGCACCAGGTCGAGCCAGCGCTGGTAGCACTCCGCGCGCTTGCGGTCACGCACGGTCGGGTCGTCGCCGTCGACCACGTCGTCCATGATCGCGAGCGACAGCCCGACCGGGAGGTCGGGTCGGCGCGCCTTGATCGCGGCCTTGGCCGCGAGGTGGCCGGCCTCGAGGCCGTCCTCCATCGCGTCCAGCTCCTCCGGCAGCACCACGTTGGCGAGCCGGTACGCCGGCACGCCGGCCTTCTCGCTCGCGGCCTCGAGCGTCGCGCGCTCGACCTGGCGCACGAAGTCGGGGAGGTTCAGCCACGAGAGGACGTGCGGCAGGTTGGGCTCGTTGAGCGTCACGGCGTACGCGATCCGGTCGCCGAAGCGCTCCATCAGCTTGTCGCAGTAGCGCGCGAAGAGCGCCGGCGCCTCGGGGTCGAGCCAGCTGCCGCGGCACGCGAACCAGTGCGGCGCGGTGAAGTGGTTGAACGTGACGACCGGCGCCAGGCCCTGGGCGACGCACTCGTCGACCATCGCCTCGTAGCGGTCCAGCGCCGCCTCGTCCCAGGTCCCCTCGGCCGGCTCGACGCGTGCCCACTCGACCGAGAAGCGGTAGGACGTCAGGCCCATTCCGACCACGAGGCCGATGTCCTCGCGCCACCGGTTCCAGCTGTCGCAGGCCCTGCCGGACGGCTCCTGGAAGACGCTGGGCGTCACCAGCTCGGCGTACCAGGTGTCGCTGGTCGTGTTGTCGCCCTCGATCTGGTGGCCCGCGCCGGCGGCGCCCCACAGGAAGTCGGACGGGAAGGTGAGGTCGGTCATACCGACCATCGAACGGCGCGCGCGGCGATCCCGGAACCTGCCGTCGCCGATACCTCGCATCACCGCTCGCGGGTTCCGGTGCCGAGTGACGCCCGGCACAGTGGCGACCATGTTCGAGTACTTCACCGGCCCCAAGTACGTCTGGAACCTCGGCGTCTGCGCGACGCTGAACAACGGCGGTGCGATCGACGAGGTCGACCGCGCCTGCCGGCCCGCGCGCGAGGCGGCCGACGTGAACTCGGGCAGCCGCATCTTCATGCAGTCGTGGAAGGCGGTGGCCGACCAGGTCGCCGACCAGGCCCGGTCCTCCGAGGCCGCCGGGCACCTGCGTACGGCGGGCCAGCAGTGGTACCGCTCCGGGCTCTACATCTGCCAGGCCGAGCGGATGCTGTCGAACACCGACCCCGGCCGCCGCGAGTTCTACCAGCAGGCGCTGGACGCCTTCGCCAAGGTCTTCGAGATCGCCGACCCCGCGACCACCCGGGTCGAGATCCCCTTCGAGGGCACCACGCTCCCGGCGTACTTCTCCAACGCCAGCAAGGACGGCGAGCCCGTCCCGTGCGTGATCATGTGGAACGGCCTCGACTCCACCAAGGAGCACATGTACACGTCGGGGTGGGCGCAGGAGATGCGCGCCCGCGGTGTCTCGGTGCTGATGATCGACAACCCCGGGTCGGGTGAGGCGCTGCGCTTCCAGGACCTCAAGTCCCGCATCGAGTCCGAGGACTGGGCGACGGCGCAGCTCGACTGGCTCGAGACCCGCTCCGACGTCGACAGCGACCGGATCGGCCTCGTCGGCTGGTCGCTCGGCGGCTACTACGTGCCGCGCGCCGCGGCGTACGAGAAGCGGATCAAGCTCATCGCCGTCTGGGGCGCCAACCACAACTGGGGCGAGGTGCAGAAGAAGCGGCTCAAGCGCGAGGGTGAGAACCCGGTCCCGCACTACTGGGAGCACGTCCTGTGGGTGTGGGGCTTCGACGACGTCGAGAAGTTCATCGAGTACGCCGAGGGCGTCAACCTCAACGGCGTCGTCGACCAGATCACCGTCCCCTTCCTGATCGCGCACGGCGAGAACGACCGCCAGATCTCGGTCGACTACGCCCACCAGTCCTACGACCAGGCCGTCAACAGCCCGAAGCGCGAGCTGCGGATCTTCACCGTCGACGAGGGCGCCGCCGAGCACGTCGGACTCGACCACATGCCGCACATCAACGCGTACGTCGCGGACTGGGTCGAGGACACGCTGGCTGAGCTGTCGTAGGGGCCGGCTCGGCGTCGTACCTGACGCAAGGGCTCCGGATCGACCGCATTCACAGCGCTCCGGTCAGGTAGGACGAGCCACCCTCAGCCCTGCGTCGAGGCCCGGGCCACCAGCTCCGGGGTGAAGAGCACCTGCCGGTGGGTGTGCTCGGGGTTGGAGGCCTCGTCGAGCACGAGCTCGGCGGCGGTCTGGCCGAGCAGCTGGCGGGGCTGGCGCACCGAGGTGAGGGGTACGGCGGCGGCGGCCGCGAACTCGATGTCGTCGTAGCCGACGATGCTCAGCTCCTCGGGGACGCGGACGCCCGACGAGATCGCGTGCTGGAGCAGGCCGAGGGCGACCAGGTCGTTGGCGCAGAAGGCAGCCGCCGGGCGTCGGCGGGCGGGGATGCCGGCCAGGCGGGCGCCGGCCTCGCGGCCCTCGGCGACGGTCAGCGCGCTGGTCTCGATCCAGGTCAGGGCGTCGGCCGGCCGACCGGCGGCGGCCCAGGCGTCGCGGGCGCCCTGGAGCCGGTCGCGGACCTGGCCGAGGTGGGCCGGGCCGCCGACGTACGCCGCCCGCGTGTGGCCGCGGTCGACCAGGTGCTCGACGGCGAGCCGCCCGCCGAGGACGTCGTCGACGGCGACCGAGCAGAAGGACTGGTCGGAGCGGGTCCGGTCGACGACCACCACGGGCGTGCCGCGCCGGGCGACCTCGTCGAGCGCCGGTGACTCGGGGTCGACGGGGGTGACCAGCACGCCCTGCACCCGCTGCTGCTCGAGCAGCGCGAGGTGGGACTGCTCGCGCTCGGCGGAGTTGCGGCTGTTGCAGAGCACCAGCGACAGGCCCGCGGCCTCGGCCGCGGTGTCGATGCCCGCCGAGACATCGGTGAAGAACGGGTTCGCGGCGTCGAGCATCACGTAGGCCAGGGTGCGGCTGCTGCCGGCCCGGAGCTGGCGTGCCGACTCGTTGCGCACGAAGCCGAGGTCGGCCATCGCGCGCTGCACCTTCTCGCGCGTCTCCGGGCTGACCCGGTCGGGCCGGTTGAGCACGTTGGAGACCGTGCCGAGGGAGACGCCGGCGGCGGCCGCGACGTCCTTCACGGAGGCGCTGCGCGCGCCCGGCTCGCGGTGCGGCACGGGGCTCCTCCCTCCGGTCGAGGCGGCTGTGCTGAAACGATCAACGCACACCCTAGGGCTCGCCCGCCACCGCGAACAGGGTTTCGTGTCCACTCCGTTACGCGGAGATTTCCCGGAATCCCTTGACGCCTGTGATGGCAGTCACCTACGGTCTCCGGCATCGGGTTTTGAAACCTTTCAATCCTGCAACCGACGTCGCGAAGGAGCCCCCATGCCCGGCACCGCACCCGAGGGTCCCGCCCTCGAGCTGCGCGACGTGGCCAAGTCGTTCGGGTCGGTGGTCGCCCTCCGCTCCGGCAGCATCGCCGTCACCCCCGGCTCGATCCACGCCCTCGTCGGCGAGAACGGCGCCGGCAAGTCGACGTTGGTCAAGATCGTCGCCGGCGTGCACCGCCGCGACTCCGGCGTGTTCCGGCTGCACGGCGAGGACGTCGACTTCGGCTCCACCGCCGACTCCAAGGCGGCCGGCGTCGCGGTCATCTACCAGGAGCCGACGCTCTTCCCCGACCTCTCGGTCACCGAGAACATCTTCATGGGCCGCCAGCCCGTCGGCCGCGGTCGCCGCATCGACCGGGCAGCCATGTACGCCGAGGCCGAGCGGCTGTTCCAGGGCCTGGGCGTGCACATCGACCCGCGCCGCCCGGCCCGCGGCCTCTCGATCGCCGACCAGCAGATCATCGAGATCGCCAAAGCCATCTCGCTCGACGCCAGCGTGCTGATCATGGACGAGCCGACCGCCGCGCTCTCCGGCGTCGAGGTCGAGCGCCTCTTCGCCGTTGCTCGTGGGCTGCGCGACCAGGGTCGCGCCCTGGTCTTCATCTCGCACCGCTTCGACGAGGTCTTCGAGCTCTGCGACACGGTCACCGTGATGCGCGACGGCGACTACGTCTCCACCGACGCGATCGCCGCCACCTCCGTCGACGAGATCGTCTCCCGGATGGTCGGCCGCGAGGTCGCCGAGCTCTTCCCCAAGACGCCCGCCGAGATCGGCGACGTCGTCCTCGAGGTCGAGGGGCTCTCCTCCCTCGGCACCTTCCACGACGTCTCCTTCTCGGTCCGGGCCGGCGAGATCGTCGGCCTGGCCGGCCTCGTCGGTGCCGGCCGCAGCGAGATCGCTCGGGCCGTCTTCGGCGTCGACAGGTACGACGCGGGCGCGGTGCGCCTCGCCGGCAAGCCGGTCCCGGCCCGGTCGCCCCGGGCCGCCATCCGTGCCGGCATCGCGTTCGTGCCCGAGGACCGCCGCAAGCAGGGCCTCGTCACCGACGCCTCCGTCGCCCGCAACGTCGCCGCGGTCATCCGCCGCGGGCTGACCCACGCGGGAGTCCTCACCAACCGCGACGAGAACCGCGCCGCCGGCCCGTGGGCCGCACGCCTCGAGGTCAAGACCAGCGCCCTCGACATGACCGCCTCCACCATGAGCGGCGGCAACCAGCAGAAGGTCGTGCTCGCCAAGTGGCTGGCCACCGAGCCGAAGCTGCTGATCATCGACGAGCCCACCCGCGGCATCGACGTCGGCACCAAGGCCGAGGTGCACCGGCTGCTCTCCGACCTGGCCGGCCAGGGCCTCGCGATCCTGATGATCTCCTCCGAGCTGCCCGAGGTGCTCGGCATGGCCGACCGCGTCCTCGTCGTCTGCGAGGGCCGGATCACCGCCGAGCTCTCCCGCGAGGACGCCACGCCCGAGGCGGTCATGCACGCCGCGACCGCGACCACCGCCCACGCCATCGAAGAGGAGGCCACGGCATGAGCACCACCGACACGCTGCTGGTCGAGCCCAGTGCGGTCTCGCCGACCAAGCGGATCGTCGGGGAGCTGCTCCGCTCCCGGGAGATCGCGGTCGCGGTCGTCTTCGTCCTCGTCGTCGCGCTGACCACGATCAAGAGCCCGAACTTCCTCTTCAGCAGCGACGGCTGGCGCGACCTCCTCCTCACGCCGTGCCTGCTGCTGATCCTCGCGGTGGGTCAGACGGTCGTGATCATCACCCGCAACGTCGACCTCTCGGTCGGCTCGACGCTCGGCCTGACGGCGTACTTCACCGGCAAGCTGTTCAGCGACCACCCCGGCCTCCCGATCATCGCCGTGGTCGTCCTCGGGATGCTCTTCGGCGCCGTGCTCGGCCTGGTCAACGGCCTGCTGGTGGCGATCTTCAAGGTGCCGGCGCTGGTGATCACGCTCGGCACGCTCTACATCTACCGCGGCATCTTCCTCACCTGGGCCGGCAGCGACCGGATCAATGCCGGCGACATGCCCAAGGACTTCCTCGCCCTCGGCACCAAGACGATCCTCACCATCCCGGTGCTCACGATCGTCGGGCTCGTGGTGCTCGCTGCGGTCGGCTACTACCTCTACACCGCCCGCGGCGGTCGCGAGCTCTACGCGATCGGCTCCGACCCGGACGCCGCGGTGCTCTACGGCCTCCCGGTCAACCGGCGCATCATCGGGGCGTTCGTGCTCAGCGGTGCCCTCGCTGGCCTCGCCGGTGTCGTCTACACCGCCCGCTACGGGACGGTCAGCTCCAACGCCGGCCTCGGCATGGAGCTCCAGGCCGTCGGTGCCGCGGTGATCGGCGGCGTCGCGATCTTCGGCGGCTCCGGCACCGTCTGGGGTGCCGCGATCGGCGCCTTCCTCCTGGTGACGATCAACCGGGCGCTCCCCGTGGTCGGCATCTCCGACTTCTGGCAGCGCGCCGTGGTCGGCGCCCTGATCCTCGGCGCGATCGTCCTCGACCGGGTGCTCTCCGCCCGACAAGAACGACGACTCGTGGCCGCACGTGAAGAGACGAGGTCCTCACGATGAGCACCGCAACCGTGGACCGGCCGGACGCGCGGGCGACCCGCACCTACCCGGCGTACTCGAGGCCGCTGTGGCGCCGGGTGCTGCTGACCCGCGAGTTCGCGGTGATCGCGCTGCTCGCGATCGTCTACTTCTACTCCAACGCCAACGTGCCAGCGTTCGACGGCCCGCTGACGCTCTACTACCTCTTCCTCGACATCGCGCCGATCCTGCTGATCGCGCTGCCGATGACGCTGGTGATCATCACGGGCGAGATCGACCTGTCGGTGGCGAGCGTGATGGGCCTGTCGAGCGCGCTGATCGGGGTTCTCGCGGACGCCGGCTGGTCGATCCCGACGGCCGCCCTGGTGGCGATCGTGGTGGGTGCGCTCTGCGGCGCCTTCAACGGATTTCTGGTCGCGTACGTCGGGCTCCCGTCCCTGGCCGTCACGATCGGCACGCTCGCGCTCTACCGCGGCATCGCGCAGGGCCTGCTCGGCACCAAGGCGATCACCGAGTTCCCGGAGAAGTGGACCGACCTCGCCAAGGACCGGATCTTCGGTGACGGCTCGTCGTACCCGACGATCCTGATCCCGTTCGTGGTCCTGCTCGTCCTCTTCGTCTGGATGCTGCACTTCTCGACCTTCGGTCGCGGCGTCTTCGAGATCGGGCTCAACGACGAGGCCGCCCACTTCAGCGGCGTCGACGTCGAGCGCACCAAGTTCCTGCTCTTCGTCATGGCCGGTGCGGTCTCGGCGTTCGCGGGCCTCTACTTCACGCTCCGCTTCGGCAGCGCCCGCGGCGACAACGCGAACGGGCTGGAGCTCCAGGTGATCGCGGCCGTGCTGCTCGGCGGGGTCTCGATCTTCGGTGGCCGCGGCGCCCTGCACGGCGTCGTCGCCGGTGTCGTCCTCATCGGCGTCATCTCCAGCGCCATGCGCCTCCAGGGCGAGACGGTCAACAAGATCAACATCGTCATCGGGGTGCTGCTGGTGCTCTCGGTGATCTCCACGACGCTGCTCGGCTGGGCGCAGGGCTTCCTGTCCCGCCGTCGCCGGAGCAGCACCCCCATCTCGGGATCGAGCTCGGAAGACGGTCAGCGCCGACAGGCGGCCGCTGCCACTGAAAGCACCAACGAAAGGTGAGCACCATGAAGGTCCGGAACCGGCGGCTTTCCGCCCTGGCAGCGGTGACGCTCGTCGCCAGCCTGGCGCTGACCGCCTGCGGCAGCGACAGCGACGGCGGCAGTGACGGCGCGAGCGGCGGCGGCGGCGGTGGCGACACCACCGTGACGTTCCTGCCGAAGAACCTCGGCAACCCCTACTTCGACACCAGCAGCAAGGGTGGCAAGGCGGCCGTCGACGAGTTCGGTGGCACCTTCGACGAGGTCGGCCCCGACACCGCGTCGCCCGACGCGCAGGTCCAGTTCATCAACACCGCCGCGCAGCAGGGCGTCAACGCCCTCGTCGTGTCGGCCAACGACCCCGAGGCCATCTGCGACGCGCTCAACGAGGCCAGCGACGCCGGCACGAAGATCGTCACGTTCGACTCGGACACCAACCCCGACTGCCGCGACCTCTTCATCAACCAGGCCACCGCCGAGGGCATCGCCAAGGCGCAGGTCGACCTGATCGCCGAGCAGATCGGTGACGCCGGCGAGGTCGCGATCCTCTCCGCCGCCGCCAACGCGACGAACCAGAACGCGTGGATCGACCTGATGACCAAGGACATCACGGACAACCACCCGAACATCAAGCTCGTCGACACCGTCTACGGCGACGACGACGACCAGACGTCCTTCGACAAGACCGCGGCGCTGCTCCAGTCCCACCCGGACCTCAAGGGCATCATCTCGCCGACCACCGTCGGCATCGCCGCCGCGGCCCGCTACCTGTCGACCTCGGAGTACAAGGGCAAGGTCGCGCTGACCGGCCTCGGCACCCCGAACCAGATGCGTGAGTACGTCAAGGACGGCACCGTCACCGCGTTCGCCCTGTGGAACCCCGAGGACCTCGGCTACCTCGCGGCGTACGCCGCCAAGGCGCTCGTCGACGGCGACATCAAGGGCGACGAGGGCGACACCTTCGAGGCCGGCAAGCTCGGCGAGTTCACCGTCGACAAGGACGCGACCGTGCTGCTGGGCGACCCGTACACGTTCAACGCCGACAACATCGACGACTTTGACTTTTAGCGGCCATCTCCCGGGGCTCCGCCCAGGGAGATGACCAGCCGCAAGGTCGAGTAGTCGCGCGAGTGAGCTTGCGAGCTCGCGACCGGCGTATCGAGACCCCCGCAGCCAACGCACCTGTCGGGTGCGGGGGTCTCGACAAGCTCGGCCACCGAAGCCCCAGATCCACCAAGCCCCTTCCTGAAAGGTGTGGCGATGCCGCGCGTCTGCTTCCAGCTCCAGGTCAAGCGTGACCGGATCGAGGAGTACAAGACCCGGCACGCCGCCGTCTGGCCGGAGATGGTCCGGGCGCTGTACGACACGGGGTGGCACAACTACTCGCTCTTCCTCCGGCCGGACGGCCTGCTGATCGGCTACTTCGAGACCCCGGTCTCGGTGGCCGATGCGCAGGCCGGCATGGCCGGCACCGAGGTCAACGCCCGCTGGCAGGCCGAGATGGCGGAGTTCTTCGAGGAGCTCGAAGGCCTCGCCCCCGACGAGGGCTTCCTGCAGCTCGAGGAGGTCTTCCACCTCGAGGACCAGCTCCCTCCCGACGTACAAGAAGTGATGTGAGATGACGACCTTCAGCGAGATCGCGCCGCTCCTCGCGAGCCAGGCGATCGAGGTGCCCTCGTGGGCCTACGGCAACTCCGGCACGCGGTTCAAGGTGTTCGGGACCGCCGGCACCCCGCGCACCGTGCAGGAGAAGATCGCCGACGCGGCGACGGTGCACCGGTTCACCGGCCTGGCGCCGACCGTCTCCCTGCACATCCCGTGGGACCTGGTCGACGACTTCGCCGCCCTGCGCTCGTACGCCGAGGACCTCGGCGTCGCGCTCGGCACGATCAACTCCAACACCTTCCAGGACGACGACTACAAGCTCGGCGCCCTGACGCACACCGACAAGGCCGTGCGCCAGAAGGCGATCGACCACCACCTCGCGTGCATCGACGTCATGGACGCCACCGGCTCCCGCGACCTGAAGATCTGGCTGGCCGAGGGCACCAACTACCCGGGCCAGGGTGACCTCCGCGGCCGCCAGGACCGGCTCGCCGAGAGCCTCGCGACGATCTACGAGCGGATCGGCCAGGAGCAGCGCCTGGTGCTCGAGTACAAGTTCTTCGAGCCGGCGTTCTACCACACCGACGTCCCGGACTGGGGTACGTCGTACGCCCACGTGAGCGCGCTCGGCGAGCGTGCCTTCGTCTGCCTCGACACCGGCCACCACGCGCCGGGCACCAACATCGAGTTCATCGTCGCGCAGCTGATCCGCCTCGGGAAGCTCGGCTCCTTCGACTTCAACAGCCGCTTCTACGCCGACGACGACCTGATCGTCGGGGCGGCCGATCCCTACCAGCTCTTCCGGATCCTCTTCGAGTGCATCCGGGGCGGAGCGTTCGGCCCCGACAGCGACGTGGCCTACATGCTCGACCAGTGCCACAACATCGAGGACAAGATCCCGGGCCAGATCCGGTCGGTCCTCAACGTCCAGGAGATGACGGCGCGTGCGCTGCTCGTGGACCGCGACGCACTCACGAAGGCGCAGGAGGACGGCGACGTCCTGCTGGCCAACGAGATCTTCATGGACGCCTTCTACACCGACGTCCGCGCCGACCTCGCCGCCTGGCGCGAGGGCCGGGGGCTGCCCGCCAACCCGATGCGGGCCTACCTCGAGAGCGGCTACCAGCAGCAGATCGAAGCGGACCGCGTCGGCGGCACGCAGGCAGGATGGAACTGAGCACATGAGTACCGCGCAGGAGCTGGTCACCCGGTCCAACCGACTGGGAGCGGACCCCAAGAACACCAACTACGCCGGCGGCAACACCTCGGCCAAGGGCACGGAGACCGACCCGGTCACCGGTGACCCGGTCGAGCTGCTGTGGGTCAAGGGCTCCGGCGGCGACCTCGGCACCCTGACCGAGGGTGGTCTGGCGGTCCTCCGGCTCGACCGGATGCGCGCCCTGGTCGACGTCTACCCCGGTATCGACCGCGAGGACGAGATGGTCGCGGCGTTCGACTACTGCCTCCACGGCAAGGGCGGGGCCGCTCCCTCCATCGACACCGCGATGCACGGCCTGGTCGACGCCGCGCACGTCGACCACCTGCACCCCGACAGCGGCATCGCGATCGCGACCGCCGCCGACGGTGAGTCGCTGACCAAGGAGATCTACGGCGACAAGGTCGTGTGGGTCCCGTGGCGCCGGCCCGGCTTCCAGCTCGGCCTCGACATCGCCGAGATCAAGGCCCAGAACCCGAAGGCGATCGGCTGCATCCTCGGTGGCCACGGCATCACGGCATGGGGCGACACCAGCGAGAAGTGCGAGAAGAACTCGCTCTGGATCATCCGGACCGCCGAGAAGTACATCAAGGCGAACTCGAAGAAGCTGCCGTTCGGTGCCCGGGTGAAGAAGTACGAGCCGCTCAGCCCGGCCAAGCGGCGCGCCCGCGCCGCCGAGCTCGCACCCACGCTGCGCGGGGTCGCCTCGGCTGACCGGCCGATGGTCGGCCACTTCACCGACGACAAGGTCGTCCTCGACTTCCTCGCCAGCCGCAACCACCCGCGTCTCGCCGAGCTCGGTACGTCGTGCCCGGACCACTTCCTGCGCACCAAGGTCAAGCCGATGGTGCTCGACCTGCCGGCCGACGCCCCGATCGAGAAGGTCAAGGCGCGCGTCGCCGAGCTGCACGAGGCCTACCGGGCCGACTACGCCGGCTACTACGACCGCAACAAGACCAAGGACAGCCCGGCGATGCGCGGCGCCGACCCGCTGATCGTCCTGGTGCCCGGCGTCGGCATGTTCTCGTACGGCGCCAACAAGCAGACCGCCCGCGTGGCCGGCGAGTTCTACATCAACGCGATCAACGTGATGCGCGGCGCCGAGGGCCTCTCGACGTACGCCCCGATCGACGAGTCGGAGAAGTTCCGCATCGAGTACTGGGCTCTCGAGGAGGCCAAGCTCCGGCGGATGCCGATGCCGAAGCCGCTCGCCACCCGCGTCGCCCTCGTGACCGGCGCCGCCTCCGGCATCGGCAAGGCGACCGCGGAGAAGCTGGCCGCCGAGGGCGCCTGCGTCGTCATCGCGGACCTCTCGCTGGAGAAGGCCCAGGCGGCCGCTGCCGAGCTGGGCTCGACGGACGTCGCCGTCGGCGTCCAGGTCGACGTCTCGGACGCCGGCGCCGTGCAGGCCATGGTCGACGCGGCCGTGCTCGCCTTCGGCGGTGTCGACCTGGTCGTCAACAACGCCGGCCTCTCGCTCTCGCGCTCGCTCCTCGACACCACCGAGAAGGACTGGGACCTCCAGCACGACGTGATGGCCAAGGGCTCGTTCCTGGTCTCGCAGGCCACCGCGAAGGTGATGATCGACCAGGGGATGGGCGGCGACATCGTCTACATCTCCTCGAAGAACTCGATCTTCGCCGGCCCCAACAACGTCGCGTACGGCGCCGCGAAGGCCGACCAGGCCCACCAGGTGCGGCTGCTCGCCGCCGAGCTCGGCGAGCACGGCATCAAGGTCAACGGCGTGAACCCCGACGGCGTCGTCCAGGGCTCCGGCATCTTCGCCAGCGGGTGGGGCGCCAACCGCGCCGCGGTCTACGGCGTGGAGGAGCAGGACCTCGGCAAGTTCTACGCGCAGCGCACCATCCTCAAGCGCGAGGTGCTGCCGTCCAACATCGCCAACGCAGTCTTCGTCCTCTGCACGGCCGAGCTCAGCCACACCACCGGCCTGCACATCCCCGTCGACGCGGGCGTGGCGGCGGCGTTCCTTCGATGACGATGTCTGCGCAGATGGTGGTTTCGAGGCTCAGGCCTGGCGGCCTTCACGCCTCGACCACCGTCCCGGTGGTTGAGGTGCGAGGAGCGCTGGCGACGAGCCTCGAAACCACCGACACCGAGGTCGGCCCGTCGTGAGTGAACCGGTCCGCGTCGCAGCCGTCGACCTGGGTGCCACCAGTGGCCGCGTGATGGCCTGCCGCGTCGGCGCCCGCACCCTCCACCTCGAGGAGCTGCACCGCTTCGGCAACGGCGCGGTGCCGGTGCGCGGATCGCTCTACTGGGACGTGCTCGGCATCCACCGCGAGGTGCTCGTCGGCGTCCGTGAGGTGGCCCGCACCGGCGCGCTGCATGGGATCGGCATCGACTCGTGGGCCGTCGACTACGGCCTGCTCGACCGCGACGGACAGCTGCTCGGCAACCCGCGCAGCCACCGGGACAGCCGCACCGACGGCGTACCCACCGAGGTGCGGAAGACCGTCTCCGACGCCGAGCTGTACGACGTCACCGGGCTCCAGCAGCTGTCGTTCAACACCGTCTACCAGCTCGCGTCCGAGCTGGGGACGCCGACGCTGGAGTCGGCGGAGCGGCTGCTGCTCCTGCCCGACCTGCTGACCTACTGGCTGACCGGCGAGGTGGGTGCCGAGCGCACCAACGCCTCGACGACCGGTCTCTACGACGTGCGGACGCGGGAGTGGTCACTCGACCTGGCCAAGCGGATCGGCCTGCCCTGGTCGATCCTGCCCCCGCTGCGCGAGCCGGGCACTGTGGTGGGTCCGGTGGTGGACGAGGTGGCGGAGTACGTCGGCGCTGCCGGCGTACCCGTCATCTCGGTCGGCTCCCACGACACGGCTTCGGCGGTCGTCGGCGTGCCCGCCGAGGAGGGCAGCTTCGCCTACATCTCCTCCGGCACCTGGTCGCTGGTCGGCCTGGAGCTCGACGGCCCGGTGCTGTCGGCGGAGGCGCGCGAGGCCGACTTCACCAACGAGTCCGGCGTCGACGGCACCATCCGCTTCCTCAAGAACGTGATGGGCCTGTGGGTGCTCTCCGAGTCGGTGCGCACCTGGGCCGACAAGCGGCTGAGCGACGTCACGCTGCCCGCCCTGCTCGCCGGGGCCGAGACCGCGCCGGCGCTGCGCACCGTCGTCGACATCAACCACCCGCGCCTCCTGACCCCAGGAGACATGCCGACCCGGATCCAGGAGCTGGCCCGCGAGGCCGGCGAGCCGATCCCGCGCACGCCGGTCGCGATCACCCGGACGCTCCTGGACAGCCTGGCCCTGGCCTACCGCCGCAACATCCGGCTCGCGGCGACGCTGGCCGGTCGCGACGTCGACGTCGTGCACCTCGTCGGCGGCGGCTCCCAGAACGCGCTGCTCTGTCAGCTCACCGCTGACGCCCTCGGCGTCCCGGTGCTGGCCGGGCCGGCCGAGGCGGCCGCGCTGGGCAACGGCCTGGTGCAGGCGAGGGCGCTGGGTGCGGACCTGCCGGACCTCGCCGCGATGCGCGCGCTGATCCGCCGCACCCACGACGTACGCCGCTACGAGCCCCGCGTCGGGCTCGACTGGGATGCGGCCGCATCCCGTCTGGGGTGAGGATGGGCAGCATGCGGGTCGCGTTGATGGTCACGTGCATCAACGACACGCTCTACCCCGACACGGGCAAGGCGGTGGTGACGTTGCTGCGCCGCCTCGGCGTCGACGTGGAGTTCCCGGCCGGCCAGACCTGCTGCGCGCAGCCGATGGTCAACACCGGCTACCTCGATGAGGCGGTGCCCGTCGTCCGCAACTTCGTCGACACCTTCACCGGGTACGACGCGGTCGTCACGCCGTCCGGGTCGTGCGCCGGCTGCGCCAGGCACCAGCACTCGATCGTCGCGAGGCGGTCGGGTGACGCCGCCCTCGCGGACGCCGTGGCCGAGACGTCGCCCAAGGTCTACGAGCTGTCCGAGTTCCTGGTCGACGTGCTCGGCGTGACCGACGTGGGCGCCTACTACCCGCACACCGTGACCTACCACCCCACCTGCCACTCCCTGCGGATGCTCGGTGTGGGGGACCGGCCGATGCGACTGCTCGAGCAGGTCCGCGGACTGACCCTGCTGGAGCTGCCGGCCGCCGACCAGTGCTGCGGCTTCGGTGGCACCTTCGCGGTGAAGAACGCCGACACCTCGGTCGCCATGGGCACCGACAAGGTCCGCCACGTGCGCGACACCGGCGCCGAGGTGCTCGTCGCCGGTGACAACTCCTGCCTGACCCACATCGGCGGCCTGATGACGCGGGAGAAGTCCGGCGTACGCACCGTGCACCTGGCCGAGATCCTGGCGGCGACCGAATGAGTGGGAGCACGTTCGTCGGCATGCCGGCCTTCCCCAAGGCGGCGCACGAGGCTCTCGGCAACGCCCAGCTGCGCCACAACCTGGCTCATGCCACCGGCACGATCCGCGCCAAGCGCCTCCGGCTCGTGGACGAGGTGAACGCCAACTCCTCGTGGGAGGAGCTGCGACTGGCCGGAGCCGGGGTCAAGGAGTCGGCGCTGGTCGACCTGGCCACCCACCTCGAGCGGCTCGAGGAGTCGCTGACCGCCAACGGCGCAACCGTGCACTGGGCCAACGACGCCGCCGAGGCGAACGCGATCGTCGCCTCCATCGCCCAGGCGCACGCCGTCGACGAGGTCGTCAAGGTCAAGTCGATGGTCACCCAGGAGATCAACCTCAACGAGGCGCTCGAGGCCGAGGGCATCGCCGCCTGGGAGACCGACCTCGCCGAGCTGATCGTCCAGCTGGGGGAGGACCTGCCGTCGCACATCCTGGTGCCGGCGATCCACCGCAACCGCTCGGAGATCCGCGAGATCTTCCTGGCCAAGATGGCGGGTGCGGGCCGGCCCGCACCCGCAGACCTGACCGACGAGCCGGCCGTGCTCGCCGCGGCCGCGCGGGCCCACCTGCGCGAGAAGTTCCTGCGTGCGAAGGTCGGCGTCTCCGGTGCCAACTTCGCCGTCGCCGAGACCGGGACGCTGGTCGTCGTGGAGTCCGAGGGCAACGGCCGGATGTGCCTGACCCTGCCCGAGGTGCTGATCTCGGTGGTCGGCATCGAGAAGGTCGTGCCGACGTGGGAGGGCCTGGATCCCTTGCTGCGCCTGCTTCCTCGCTCCTCGACGGGCGAGCGGATGAACCCCTACACCTCGACCTGGTCGGGCATCACGCCCGGCGACGGGCCGCAGGAGGTGCACGTCGTGCTCCTCGACAACGGTCGCACCAACGCGCTCGCCGACGAGGTCGGCCGCCAGGCGCTGCGCTGCATCCGCTGCTCGGCCTGCCTCAACGTCTGCCCGGTCTACGAGCGCACCGGCGGGCACGCCTACGGGTCGGTCTACCCGGGTCCGATCGGCGCGATCCTCAACCCGCTCCTCAAGGGCGCCGGCCATGACGAGCAGACGGACTCGCTGCCGTACGCCTCCTCGCTCTGCGGCGCCTGCTTCGAGGCCTGCCCGGTCCGCATCGACATCCCGTCGGTGCTCGTCGACCTGCGCGCCCAGGTCGTCGACGCCCACCGCGGCGGCGCGCCCAAGCTCGAGGCGGTCGCCTTCAAGGCCTCGGCGGTCGCCCTGTCCGACTCCCGCAAGCTGGCGTTCGGTGAGCGCTTCACCCGCCTCGGGCTCCGCATCGCCCGCCGGTTCGGAGCGTCGAAGTGGACCTCGGCCCGCGACCTGCCGCCCGCCCCCGCCGAGTCCTTCCGGACCTGGTGGCAGCGCACCGACGGGGGCCGTCGGTGAGCGCCCGCGACGACATCCTCGGCCGGGTGCGCGCCGCGCTGAGCGGCGTCGAGCCCGGGTACGCCGTGCCGCCCGCGCCCCGGATCGCCCCGCTGACCGACGTCGTCGGTCACTTCGTCGAGCGGGTCGAGGACTACAAGGCGGTCGTCGAGCGGTGCACCCGGGCCGAGCTGGCCGACCGGGTGGCGGCGGCGCTGCCCGACGGCGCGCGGGTCGTGGTCCCGACCGGGCTGTCCGTCGACGTGCCGCACGGGGAGCAGGACACGGGGTTCACCGCCCACGAGCTCGACGGCTTCGACGTCGTCGTCACCGAGGCCCGGGTCGGCATCGCGGAGACCGGCACGATCATCCTTGACCACGGTGACGGCCAGGGTCGTCGCGCGATCTCGCTGGTCCCCGACCTGCACGTCTGCATCGTGCGCGCCGACCAGGTCGTGCCTGACGTGCCCGACGCGCTGCCGCTGCTCGACCCCGCCCGCGCGCACACCTGGATCAGCGGGCCGTCGGCGACCAGCGACATCGAGCTCGACCGCGTGGAGGGCGTCCACGGGCCGAGGACGCTGCACGTGCTGGTCGTCGGACCGTAACCCGGTGTTACAGGTTCTCGTTCTGCCTGTGTGAACCGGATCCTGGCCGCCCTGCTCGCCCCCCTCCTCGTCGGCGCCGTGCTGGCGTCGCCGATCGCGCCGGCGACCGCGGCGGCCCCGGCCGCTCGCGCCGCCGACTGGAAGGCGCGGCCGGCGGTCTACCCCGGCACCGTGACCCAGAGCGACCTCGCGATCCCGATGTCCGACGGCACCGTGCTCCGCGGCGACCTCGTGCTCCCGGCGAAGGCCGACGGCACCGCGGTCGACAAGCGGTTCCCGGTCATCGTCACGATCACGGCCTACAACAAGTCGTCGGGGAGCTTCAGCGGTGGCCTCACCGGCTCGGCGCCGGACTACCTGGTGCAGCGCGGCTACGCCCACCTGACCGTCGACGCCCGCGGCACCGGCAGCTCGGAGGGCGTGTGGGGCGCGTTCAGCCGACGTGAGGACAAGGACGCCGGCGAGGTCGTCGAGTGGGCTCACTCGCGCAAGCGCCCGTGGAGCAACGGCCGGATCGGCATGAACGGGCCGTCGTACCTCGGCATGAGCCAGATCTTCGCCGCGGGCGCCCGTCCGGCCGGTCTCAAGGCGATCTTCCCGCAGGTGCCTGCCGCCGACGTCTACCGCGACGTGGTCGCGTCCGGCGGCCAGGTCGACGTCGGGTTCATCCCGTTGTGGCTCGGTCTCGTCACCGGCACCGGCGTCATCCCGCCGGCCGTCACGGCGACCGACCCGCAGTCCGGCCTGACGGCCCTCGCCGACCACCTCTCCGCGGTCGGCACCTTCACGCTGCCGCTGCTCCTGGACGCCGTGGCCGGCGGCGACTCGGCGTACGACGGGAAGTTCTACCGCGACCGCTCACCCGGCCGCGTCATCAACCGCGTCAACGTGCCGACCTTCCTGGTCGGCGGCGAGTTCGACATCTTCCAGCGCGGTACGCCGCTGCTGTTCGAGAACCTCCAGGGCCGGGGCGTCCCGACCAAGATGATCATCGGCCCGTGGGACCACCTCGAGGGCTCGTCCGCCGCCGACATCGACAAGGCCGGCTATGGCACGCTGAACGAGCTCCAGCTGCGGTGGTTCGACCGCTACGTGCGGGGCGTCAAGGACAAGACCCTCGACACCGACATCCCGCCGATCACCTACTACGAGCAGGGCAGCGGGCACTGGACGAAGGCCCAGCACTGGATGGGCAAGCAGCACGCCGAGAGCTTCCGGCTGACCGGCTCGGCCGCCGCGGGCGGCGGCATCGGCAAGCTGACCCAGGGTCCCGTCGTGGCCGGCAAGGCGTACGTCCCGCCGGTGCCGGTCTCCGGTCTCTGCACCCGCTCGACGAACCAGTGGACCGCGGGCCTGCCGGAGGCGGCGCTCGCCGACCTGCCGTGCTTCACCGACAACGCGCCCAACGACAAGACGGGCGTGGTCTTCCAGACCGACCCGCTGACGAAGGCGCTGCGCCTGCGCGGACCGATCAACGCGCGGCTCTTCACCTCCAGCGTCAGTGGCGACGGAATGCTCTCGGTCTCGGTGTCCGACGTGGCGCCGGACGGCACCGTCAGCCGGCTGACCGGCGGGTGGCAGGTCGTCTCCCAGCGCGCGCTGGACCGCTCGCGCACGCGGTTCCTCGACGGCGAGGTGCTCCAGCCGTTCCACCCGTTCACGAAGGCGTCGAAGAAGCCGCTCGCCAGCGGCCAGGTCGCGCCGGTCGACGTGGAGGTCTTCCCGACCGCCGCGAAGATCGCGAAGGGCCACCGGCTCCGGATCGCGATCCAGTCCTTCGACGTCCCGCACCTGCTCCCGACGGTGCCCGACCTGCCGAGCACGCTGACCGGGCTGACCATCCACAACTCGGCGGCCCACCCGTCGGTCCTCACGATCCCGGGGCTGTGAGCCGGGTCAGGATCGACAGCAGCCGCTGACGGTCGCGCGCCGGCAGGGCCTGCACGAGGTGACGTCGTACGGCGTCCGCGTGCACCGGCCGGGCGCGGGCGGCCGCGGCGCGGCCCATCGTCGTCAGCCGGACCTCGACGCCGCCCGGCACCTCGGTCCGGTTGACGAGTCCACGCTCCGCCATCCGTCTCAGGTGATGCGACAACCTGCTGCGGTGCCACCCGGTCGCCGCCGCCAGGTCGCTCTGGCGCAGGCGCGCGCCGTTCGCATCCTGTAGACGTGTCAACACGGTGACGTCGGGTTCCGAGAGCCCGGTCGCGGCGGCGACGTCGGCGCTCACCTGCGACAACGCCTCGGAGGCCGCCAGCCAGGCGTCCCAGAGCTCGGCGTCGGCATCGGTCAGCGGCTCCACGGGCCCAGCCTACGGCCGGCTGTTGTCGTGTCAACGTGGCGATGAGTTCGCCGGCGCACGCCGGTCTGCCCCCGCATGACGACCCTCGACTTCGCTCCCGCGACCAAGGCTGTCTCCGCGGTGCTCGACGGCATCCGCGACGACCAGCTCGCCGACCAGACGCCCTGCCCCGGTCTGTCCGTGGCCGACCTCCTCGAGCACCTCGGCGGGCTCGCGCTGGCGTTCACCTGCGCGGCGACCAAGGAGCCCGTCCCCGGAGGCAGTCAGGCGTCCTTCGACGGCTCGCTGCTGTCGCCCGGGTGGCGGGACGAGATCCCCGCGGCGTTGGCCCGGCTGGCCGAGGCCTGGGTCGAGCCCGCGGCGTACGACGGGCTGACGATGGCCGGCCCGATCGAGATGCCCGCCGAGATCGCGGCGCTGGTCGCCCTCGACGAGGTCGTCGTGCACGGCTGGGACCTGGCCCGCGCGACCGGCCAGCCCTACGATCCCGACGAGGCCGCCGTGCTGGCCTGCCTGGGCTTCGCCACGAGCTTCGCGCCGCCACCCGAGGCCGGCGCCGGCCCCTTCGGCCCGCCCGTGCCGGTCCCCGGCTCCGCGCCCGTCCTCGACCGGCTCGCCGGCGCCACGGGTCGGGACCCGGGGTGGCGGCCCTGAGCGACGGGGCGAATTCGGTGCTGCGGAGACCCTCCGGTAATCTCTCCGGCGGTGGCGTGTCCGAGCGGCCGAAGGTGCAACACTCGAAATGTTGTGTGGGGTCAAACCCACCGTGGGTTCAAATCCCACCGCCACCGCCATCGAACGCCCCGGATCCCGGTCCGGGGCGTTCAGCATTCTCCGGGTGGTCGACAATGACGCCATGCCGCTGTTCGAGTTCGAGGGCAAGCGCCCCACCGTCCACCCAGACGCCTTCGTCGCCCCGACCGCGACCCTGATCGGCGACGTGACCGTCGAGAAGGGCGCGAGCATCTGGTACGGCGCGGTGCTGCGTGCCGACATCTGCACGATCGTGGTCGGCGAGGGCGCCAACATCCAGGACAACTCGGTCCTGCACGCCGCTCCCGGCACCAGCCTCGTGGTCGGGCGCAACTCGACCGTCGGTCACGGCTGCGTCGTGCACTGCGCCGAGGTCGGCGAGCAGGCGCTGATCGGCAACGGCTCGACGTTGCTCGACGGTGCGAGGATCGGGCCCCGCACGCTGGTCGCCGCCGGCTCGGTCGTCACCCCCGGCACCGAGATCCCGGGCGGCATGGTCGCTGCTGGCATCCCGGCCCGACCGACGAAGCCGATCGAGGGCACGTCGTCGGAGTTCTGGGTCGAGCAGAACCCGCCGTACTACCAGGAGCTCGCGCAGCGACACCGCGCGGGCGCCCCCGAGCTCGAGGCCGACTGATGGCCGTCCGGGTCGAGGTCGACGGTCCGGTGACGACGGTCGTCGTGGACCGTCCCGAGGCCCGCAACGCCGTGGACGGGCCGACCGCCGCGGCCTTGGCCGAGGCCTTCCGCGCCTTCGACGCCGACGAGTCCCAGAGCGTTGCCGTCCTGTACGGCGAGGGGGGCACCTTCTGCGCGGGCGCCGACCTCAAGGCGATCGGGACCGAGCGCGGCAACCAGGTGCAGGAGGACGGTGACGGCCCGATGGGCCCGACCCGGATGCGGCTCTCGAAGCCGGTGATCGCCGCGATCGACGGGTACGCCGTGGCCGGCGGCCTCGAGCTCGCCCTCTGGTGCGACCTGCGGGTGGCGGGCGGCGACGCGATCCTCGGCGTCTTCTGCCGGCGCTGGGGCGTGCCGCTGATCGACGGCGGCACCGTCCGCCTGCCGCGGTTGATCGGCGCGAGCCGGGCGATGGACCTGGTCCTCTCCGGGCGCCCGGTGGACGCGTGGGAGGCCGAGCGGATGGGCCTGGTCAACCGCGTGGTCCCGGCCGGGCACGCCCGCGCCGAGGCGGAGGCGCTGGCCCGAAGCCTCGCCGCGCTGCCCCAGGCCTGCCTGCGCAACGACCGGCTCTCGGTGCTCGAGCAGGAGGGTCTGTCCGAGGAGGACGCGCTGGCCGCGGAGTACCGGCACGGCCTGGCCTCGCTCGAGGCCGGCGCGCTGGACGGCGCCGCGCGGTTCGCCTCCGGCGAGGGTCGCCACGGAGCGTTCTAGCGCTTGCCCCTCCGGGGCGGCTCGTCCAGGCAGACGGCCACGACGCTGCCCGCCCGCGCGAGGGTGAAGAGCCCGCGGTCGTAGGCGACCAGCCGCAGGTGGCCGTCAGGGGAGCGGACCAGCGCCGAGGCCGGGACCTCGTCGGCGAACCCGGTCGTCGAGCAGTCGTGGCGGTCGAGCATCCGCTGCACCCCTGACGGCGGGTCGGCGGTGACCGCGAACGGGCCGCCGCCCCCGTCGTACGGCGGGGCCCAGAGGCCGGCCAGCACGGCGAGGGACAGCGCGCCCGCTCGGAGTGCGAGGAGGACCGCCCGCATGGTGCGGGACGGCGGTGGGAGCCGGTGGGGCATCGGAACCTCCTCGTCGGTGCCTCCCGCGTCCGTCCCCCCAGGGCGGGCGCGGTCCTCCCATCCGGTCAAACGACGATGTCCGCCCGGGGGTACGCGAAGATGGGGAACATGCCGCAGCCGAACCCCTGGTTCTCCTCGCCCGCCGACGCCGCCACCCGGTTGGCGGAGGCGGGCTACCTCGCCGACCCGACGACCGCGACCACGGCGTACCTCGCCGGTGCGTTGGAGAAGCCGCTGCTCGTGGAGGGGCCGGCCGGTGTCGGCAAGACCGAGCTGGCCAAGGCGGTGGCGACCGTGACGGGCGCCGAGCTGGTGCGGCTCCAGTGCTACGAGGGGCTCGACGAGGCGCGCGCCCTCTACGAGTGGAACTACAAGAAGCAGCTGCTGCGCATCCAGTCGTCGCAGGGCTCCGACCAGGCGTGGTCGGAGACGCACGATGACATCTTCACGGACGAGTTCCTGCTGACCCGGCCGCTGCTGACCGCGATCCGCCGCGAGGAGCCGACGGTGCTGCTCATCGACGAGGTCGACAAGACCGACGTCGAGGTCGAGGGGCTGCTGCTCGAGGTGCTCTCCGACTTCCAGGTCACGATCCCCGAGCTCGGCACCGTGGCCGCCGTACGCCGCCCCTTCGTGGTGCTCACCTCCAACGCGACCCGCGAGCTGTCGGAGGCCGTGAAGCGGCGCTGCCTCTACCTGCACCTCGACTACCCGGACGCCGAGCGCGAGCGCGAGATCGTCACGTCGCAGGTGCCGGACCTGGAGGAGCGGGTCGCCGTCCGCCTGGTCGAGACGATCACCCGGCTGCGCGAGCTCGAGCTCAAGAAGGCGCCGTCGATCGCCGAGTCGGTCGACTGGGCGCGGACGCTGGTGGCGCTGGAGATCGGCGAGCTCGACGACAAGGCGATCGCCGACACCCTCGGCGTCGTGCTCAAGCACGCGTCCGACCAGACGAAGGCCGTGAAGGAGCTGCGACTCCGCTCATGACGTCGGGTCTCGTCGAACGCCACATCTCCTTCCTGGAGGCGCTGCGCGCCGCCGGGCTGTCGGTGTCGCTCGCCGAGGACCTGGACGCGATCGCCGCGCTCTCCGCGCTGCCCTGGGACGACCGGTCCACGATCAAGGCGGGGTACGCCGCGACGCTGGTCAAGAAGCAGACCCAACGACCGACCTTCGACGCGCTCTTCGACGTCTACTTCCCGCGGATGGTGGGCGACGGGGTCGCGGGTCAGCGCGACGAGGCCGACGACTCCGACGGAGCGGTGCGCGACAACGCAGCGGCGCTGGCGGCCTTCCGCGACGAGCTCGCGGACGCCCTCGCCGAGGGCGACGAGCAGGCGATGCTGGAGCTCGCGGCCGAGATGATCGCGCGCTTCGGCGCGATGCCGGGGCGCGGTCCGGGGCTCTCGTCGTGGTCGGCGTACACGGCGATGCAGCGGGTCGCGCCCTCCGAGCTCGTGGACCGGATCGTGCAGGCGCTGATGGGTGAGGGCCGGCTCGACGACGAGGCCCGGCGCGAGGCCGGCCGGCGGATGGGTGGCTTCACCGCGATGGTCGAGGCCGACGCGCGGCGCCGGATCGCGGAGGAGAAGGGCCCGGAGCACGTCGCCAACGTGGCGATCAAGCCGTCGATCGACCGGCTCGACTTCACCGCGGCCCGACGCTCGGACCTGGAGCAGATGCGCCGCGAGATCTACCCGCTCGCGCGCCGGCTGGCGACCCGGCTCACCCAGGAGCACCACGCCAAGCGTCGCGGCCCGCTGGACTTCCGGCGCACGGTCCGCGCCTCGATGTCGACCGGCGGCGTGCCTCTGACCACGCACCTCAGGCCGAAGCGGCCGCACCGCACCGAGCTCGTCGTGCTCTGCGACGTCAGCGGGTCGGTCGCCAACTTCGCGCAGTTCACGCTGCTGCTGGTCTACGCGCTGCGCGACCAGTTCGAGAAGGTCCGCGCCTTCACCTTCATCGACCACGTCCACGAGGTCACCGAGCACTTCGTCCCAGGCGCCGACCCCGCCGACGTGCTGACCGACCTCGCGGCCAGCACCGCCCACGCTGCCTTGTGGGGGCGCACCAACTACGGCCGCGCGCTCGCGAAGTTCGAGGAGAACCACGCCGACGCGCTCGGCCCGAAGTCGTCCCTGCTGATCCTCGGTGACGCCCGCTCCAACTACAGCGACCTCAACCTCGACGTCCTGAAGCGGCTGGCGGGCTCCGCGCGCCACGCCTGGTGGCTCAACCCCGAGCACCGCCGGCACTGGGACACCGGCGACTCCGCCGCGACGAAGTACGGCGACGTGGTGCCGATGGTGGAGTGCCGGAACCTCGTCCAGCTCGGCGAGTTCGTGCACGACATCCTCTAGCGTCGTACCACCTGGAACCGCTGGCTGCTCACCTCCGCGGACCCGCCCAGGAAGCCGCGGTCGCGCAGGCCTGCCCGCTCGGCGACGAGCGACGGGTCGCCGGACGCGTCGACGGCGGCGGCGCCGGCCCGGTAGTCCCCGTAGCCGTGCGCGCCGACCACCGTCGTGTCGTGGCCGGTGCTGAAGGTGACCGTCGTCTGCTGGACGCTGCCCGGGTTGTCGGCACCGTCGAGCAGGGGCACGACGTCGCCGCGGTGCTCGAGCGAGAGCACGTGCACGCCGTGGGGGAAGCCGTCGACCTGCGCCGTCGGCGACCCGGCCGTCACCACGTCGGTGATCGCGAAGCCGGTGTCGCGGCTGGCCAGCGCGGCCGCTTCCATCCCGCCGAGGGAGTGCCCGACCAGCAGCACCGGCTCGTGCGGTCCGATCCCGGCCTGGTGCATCGCGTCGAGGATGCCGCGCTGGTACGACGTGGGCTCGCCGGCCGCCGAACGCAGGTCGGAGCCCAGGTCGCGGATGTCGTCGTCCTGCGTCCAGGGCAGCGTGCCGAGGTCGTCGGTGCCGGGCAGGTAGACGATGTGGCGCGCGTGGTCGGTGCCGGCATCGAGCGACTGCACCTCGAGGGTGCCGTTGTCGGGGGAGTCGACGTCCGGCGACAGCGCCGCCACCTCGGCGAGGTGGCCTACCAGGCCCTCGACCGAGTCGGGCTGGTGCCGTCCCGCGGCGACGCCGAGATCGGGTCGTCGGGTGGTGACCGGGTCGCCGTCGTCGTACGCCGACGCGAGCAGGGCGGTGGCCGCGCGGTTGTCGGGGACCGGCACGCCGCCGAGCCCGGTGAGCACGCCACCGCCGCCGTTGACCGCGTGCTGGACCACGGTCGGGTGCCCGACGACCCAGCTCTGGGCGGCGCCGCCGAGCCGGGCCCGCGCGTCGGGCGGCAGGGCGGCGACCACCCCGGCCAGGACCGGACCGGCGCACCGCAACGACGCGCCGGCGACGAGACCGAGCCGCCAGTCCACGGCCTCGACCGCGAGGTGGGTCGCCTCGTCGCTCGCCTGGAGGCCGACCACGGCCGCCCGCACCAGCCGCGCGTCGGTCTCCCAGGACAGCACCCCGGGGAGGAGGCCGGTCGGCCCGGTCACGGCGGCCAGCAGTGCGGCCTCGGCGAGCGCGAAGGTCGGCGGGGAGAGTGGCGCCGACGACGCGAGGTCGGGGTCGGCCAGCGCCCGGAGCCCGTCTCCCGCCCAGCCGCGCAGCTCGTCACCGGTGCGGTCGAACGTGTCGGCCAGCGCGCGTACGGCGGCGTACATCGCCTCGATCCCTCCGGCTCCGCCGGTGACCCCGGTGATGTCGGCGCCGCTCACAGCAGGCTCCCGATCTCGTGGGCGGCCGCCGTGACCGCCCCACCGACGACGGCGGCGGTCGCGTCGACCGCCCGCGCGTGCCGGAGCAGCGCGTCTGCTGCGTCGTCGTGCAGATCGGCCGTCGCGGCGAGCGTCGCCAGCCGGACCGCGACCTGACGGCGCATCGCCTCCGCGGACCGGCCCTGCCAGGGCACCTCGTCGGCCCGTCGTCGTACCCGCGCCGCCTCGGCCCGGATCTCCTGCGCGCGCTCGCGCATCCGGCCAGCCAGGTGTCGGATGCCGGTGGTGTCGGTGAGCATGTCGTCCCCCTTCGTTCGTGGGGGAAGGCTCGCCGCTCTCCGCCTGTGGAGAAACCTCAGCGGTCGAGGGCTGTGGACAACCGCTCGAGCGCCTCCTCGATCTCGCTGCCGGGACCGGCGAAGCTGAGCCGGACGAAGCGTCCGCCGTCGACCGTGTCGAAGTCGATCCCGGGGGCGAGGGCGACGCCGGCCGTCGTCAGCAGGTGGTGGCAGAACGCCATCGTGTCGTCCGTGAGGTGGCCGACGTCGGCGTACACGTAGAACGCGCCGTCGGCCGGCGCGAGCTCGGTGATGCCGAGCTTCGGCAGCCCGTCGAGCAGGATCCGGCGGTTGTCGGCGTAGCGCGCGACATGGCCGTCGAGCTCGGCGTACGACGCGTCGTCGAAGGCGGCGAGGCAGGCGCGCTGGGCGAGCACCGGCGGACAGATCGTGAAGTTGCCGGTGAGCACGTCGACCGCCCGGCGCAGCCGGTCGGGGACCAGCATCCAGCCGATCCGCCAGCCGGTCATGGAGAAGTACTTGCTGAAGCTCGAGAAGACCACCGCCTCGTGGCTGGTCTCCCAGGCGCTGCGGGCGATGTGCGGCTCCGTCAGGTCCGGGCGGTACTCGATGCCGTGGTAGATCTCGTCGGAGATCAGCTGGATCCGCTGCTCCTCGCAGTACGCCGCGAGCGCAGCCAGCTCGCTCGGGAGCAGCATCGTGCCGGTCGGGTTGGCGGGGCTGGCGACGACGAGACCCTTGATGTCATCGAGGGCGGCCAGCTGCTCGACCGTCGGCTGGAAGCGCGTCTCCGGGCCGGTCGGGATCTCGACGACCTCGCAGCCGAGCGCGGTCAGCACGTTGCGGTAGCAGGGGTAGCCGGGTCGGGCCATCGCCACCCGGTCGCCGACCTCGAACGCCGCCAGGAACGCCAGCAGGAACCCGCCGCTGCTCCCGGTCGTGACCACGACCTCCTCCGGGTCGACCGCGATCCCGTGCGCTCGCCGGTGGTGCCCCGCGATCGCCTCGCGCAGCTCGAGGATGCCCGCCGCGGGCGTGTAGCCCAGCGGGTCGGTGCCGTCGAGGAGGCGCTTGGCCTCCTCGCGCACCGGCCGCGGCGCCCCCGTCATCGGCTGCCCCGCCAGCAGGTTGAGCATGTCGCCGTGCGTGCGTTGCCGCGCCGCCGACGCCGCCAGCAGGTCCATCACGTGGAACGGCGGCACGTTGGCCCGCGACGCCACCTGGAACCGGTCGGTCATGGGGGCGAGCGTACGGCGTGGGAGTTTCATCGGTCGGCCGACGAAACTCATCCCTGGACGACAAAGCTTCATCGTCCAAGCGTGAGTTTCATCGGTCAGCCGATGAAACTCCCGCGGCGTGTCGGCCGGCTCGCCGGCCGAAGAACGACCCCTCGCCGAGCTGGGTGCCGGAGCAGTAGCCCTTGCCGTCCTGGGCGATGTTGGAGGCACAGGCGCCGGCGGCGTACAGGCCCGGGATGACGGAGCCGTCGGGGCGCAGCGCCTCGCCGTCCACCGAGGTCCGGATGCCGCCGAGGGTGAAGCCGGCGTAGATCGCCTTGCCGAGCCGCAGGTCGAAGACCGCCCACGGGCCGGTGCCCTGCGGCGCCAGCCACTCGGCGCCCTTGTGGAGGTCGAGGTCCTCGCCGGCCTCGGCGAGCTCGTTGTAGCGCGCCAGCGTCGCGGCCACCGACCCGGCGGGCAGCCCGATCGTCGACTCGAGATCCTCGATCGTCTCGAAGCCGTCGATCAGCGGGACCAGCGGGAACTTGGGGTACTCGACGTGCTCGCTGTCGACGATCAGGTACGCCGCGTGGTCGGGCTGCTCCATCACGAACTGCGAGGTCCGCGAGTGGTAGCAGTCCTCGCTCACGAAGCGCTCTCCGGAGGAGTTCACGATGAAGCCGGTCATCAGCGCCGACGGCGGGTAGAACGGCGCCGTGATGAAGGGTTCCTCCATGTGCTTGAGCTCGGCCCCGGCCGACGCGCCCAGGCGGATGCCCAGCCCGTCGTCGTACGTCGAGCCCAGCGTGAAGGGCTTCTCGGCCAGCGAGGGCGTGTACGCCGCGACCATGTCGGGGTTCATCACGAAACCACCAGCGGCGACGACCACCGACGACGCAGCGACGACCCCGGTCTGATCGAACGATCGCCAGGCCACCCCGACGACCGACCCGTCCGAGGTCGCCACGAGGTTCGTCGCGCCGGTCTCGTAGCGGACCTCGACGCCCGCCTCCTCGACCCGGGCGCGCAGCAGGTCCATGACCATCTTGGTGCCCTCGGTGTCGCCCGGCACCGGCACCTTGTGACCGCGCGGCGCGGGCACGGCCTCCTGCAGATAAGGCCACACCTTCTCGTTGCCGGTGAACATCAGCCCCTGGGTGCCGGGCTGGATGACGGCCTTCTCCGGGTGGTAGGAGCGCTCGAACTCGAAGCCCAGCGCCTCCAGCCAGTCGAAGTGCTCGACCGAGCCGTCGCAGTACGCACGGATCTTGTCGTGCTCGGGCTCCTTGGAGACCGAGACGAGGTACTTGTACATCTCGTCGGCGGAGTCCTCCCAGCCCGTCGCCTGCTGCACCGCGGTGCCGCCGCCGAGGTAGAAGTGCCCGCCGGACATCGACGAGGTGCCTCCGTGGACGGCCGCCCGCTCCAGCAGCAGCACCCGCGCGCCGGCCCGGGCCGCCTCCAGGGCGGCGCAGCCGCCGGCGATGCCGAAGCCGAGCACCACCACGTCGTACCGCTCGGCGTCCGCCGGCAGGACGGAGGCGTCGAGGATCTCGGGCGTTGCGGTTCCGTCGGAGCTCATGGTCCAAATCTAGAACAAGTTCCACTTGCGTGGGATGCTGTCCGACGTGCTGACGCTCATCGACGTCGACGGCCGCGAGCACCAGCTGGCGACCTGGGACGGGTACGTCGACGCGGCGGGCCTGTCGGCCGCGACCGGCTGGCGGCTCCGCACGGTCGGGCTGTGCAAGGGAGACGTCTGCGTGCCGCTCTTCGGGCGGGTCGTGACGGCCGGCGGCGACGCCGAGCTGATCGACCTCGACGCGTGGGCGGCGGCGCTCGGCCTGGTGACCGCCCACGACGACAAGCACGACGTCGTCGCGCTGGCGCCCTCGGCCGCCAACCGGCACCGCGACGCGGCCGCCGGCAAGGCGCCGCCGCTGCGGCTGGCCGACGTCGACGGCAACCCGGTCTCCTTCGACGACTTCTCGGGGAGCAAGCGGGTGCTCGTGACCTGGGCGTCGTGGTGCGGGTGCCGGCACGAGCTCGGCGGCTGGCAACGGCTCCAGGAGGAGCTCGCCGACTCGGGGCTCAAGCTGTTCTCGGTCGCGCTCGACGCCGACCCTGAGGACTCACGGCCCTGGATCGAGGCCGCGGCTCCGACGTACCCGGTCGCGGTCGACACCGCCCACGTCACCGCCGAGCAGTACGGCATCACCAACGTCCCCTCGGTCGTGTGGATCGACGAGGACGACCGCATCGTGAAGCCGCCGACGATCGCGCCCGGCGACGACCAGTTCGTCGAGTTCACCGGGATCCCCGCCGACCAGCACCACGACCTGCTCCGCGCGTGGGTGCGCGACGGCGTGCTGCCGGAGAGTGCCGGGTCCGAGGCGGCGGAGCGCACCGACGACGAGCAGCGCGCGCTCGCCCACCGACGCATCGCCCTGCACCACCAGCGCGCCGGCCGCGACGGGCCGGCGAAGCAGCAGCTCGCGCTGGCCCAGGAGCTCGCGCCGTGGGACTGGACGGTCCGCCGGGGCGGCATCGCGATGACCGGTGGCGACCCCTTCCTCGGCGAGGAGTTCATCGCGTTCTGGGGGGAGTGGGACGCCTCCGGGCGGCCCGGGTACACCCCGACAACGTGAGGTTCCGGCACCGATAGACTGCGGTCCCGCCCCGACGATCGCCGAGGTGAACCGTGTCGTTCGACGTCCACGATCTCGACACGTTCGTGCTCGTCGGCTCCGCCGTCACGCTGCTCGCGATCCTCGCCGTACGTCTCTCCTCGCGGGCGGGCCTGCCCAGCCTCCTCATCTACCTGCTCATGGGTGTCGTGCTCGGCGAGGCCGGCCCGGGCAACATCCACTTCGAGGACGCCGAGCTCGCGCACGCGCTCGGGTTCGCGGCGCTCGCGGTCATCCTCGCCGAGGGCGGGCTCACCACCAGCTGGCGCGAGATGCGGCCCTCGATCCGTCTCGGCGTCTCGCTCGCGACGGTCGGCGTCGCGGTGTCGGTGACGATCGTCGCGCTCTCGGCGCACTTCATCCTCGGGCTGCCCTGGGAGCTCGCCCTGCTGCTCGGTGCGGTCACGTCGCCGACCGACGCCGCCGCGGTCTTCTCGGTGCTGCGCGTCGTGCCCCTGCCCAAGAAGCTGACCGGTGCGCTCGAGGCCGAGTCCGGCCTCAACGACGCTCCCACGGTCGTGCTGGTGACCCTGGTGGCGTCCGGTGCCGTCGACGAGCACAGCCCGCCCGTCCTGCTCGGCATCATCGGCTACGAGCTCGCGGCCGGCACCGCGATCGGGCTCGCTGCCGGCTTCGGCGGGGCGTGGGTGATGCGCCGGGCCGCGCTGCCGTCGTCCGGCCTCTACCCGCTCGCGGTGCTCACCCTCGCATTCCTGGGGTACGGCGCCGCGTCGTCGGTCCACGCGTCCGGCTTCGCGGCGGTGTACGTCGCGGCACTGGTGCTCGGCAACATGGAGCTCCCGCACCGGGCGGCCACCCGCTCCTTCGCCGAGGGCGTCGCCTGGCTGGCCCAGATCGGCCTCTTCGTGATGCTCGGCCTGCTGCTCTCGCCCGGCCGGATCACGCTGGAGACCGTCGGGCTGGCGGTGCTCGCGGGCCTGATCCTGACCTTCGTCGCCCGCCCGCTCTCGGTGCTGCTGAGCTCGGTCGTCCAGCCGATGCCCTGGCGCGAGCTGGGCTTCATCTCGTGGGCGGGGCTGCGCGGCGCGGTCCCCATCGTGCTGATGACGATCCCGTTGGCCGAGGGCATCGACCAGTCCGAGCGGCTCTTCGACATCGTCTTCGTGATGGTCGTCATCTACACGCTGCTGACCGGTCCGACGCTGCCGCTGGTGGCCCGCGTCCTCAAGGTCGCCCGTCGCTCCGAGCCGCGCGGGCTGGAGGTGGAGGCGGCCCCGCTGGAGCGGATCGCCGCCGACCTGCTCCAGGTGACGATCAGCCCGGTGTCGAAGATGCACGGCGTCGAGGTCGGCGAGCTGCGGCTGCCGCAGGGCTCGTCGGTGTCGATCGTGATCCGGGACGGCCGCACGATCATCCCCGAGCAGCGGACCGTGCTCCGGCACGGCGACGACCTGCTCGTCGTCACCCCGCGCAAGCTGCGCGAGAAGACCGAGGAGCGGCTGCGGCAGGTCAGCGCGCACGGTCGGCTTGCGCAGTGGCTGGGCGAGAAGGACCGGCGTACCCGGCCGCAGGAGCGACCTAGCTGATCGGCGGGCTGCAGATCTGGGCGTCGTCCTTGGCGCGTACCGCCCGGCGCCCGGCCGAGAGCTCCTTGAAGAGGTCGCCGACGACGACGGTGACGCCGACACCGACGCCCTCGCGGCGCTCGACGTCGACGTCGGGTCCGAGGTAGGAGGCGACCAGGCGGACGTCGGGGCTCTCCGGCTCGGTGGACCAGATCGCGGCGGTCGACACCTTGGCGTTCGGGGCGTTGCCGGCCTGGCCCTTCACGAAGCCCTCGTCGGCCAGCAGGTCCATGGAGCGGCTCGCCAGGCCCTCGCGGTCGCTGGCGTTGTAGACGCTCACCACGACCTGCTGGGGGAAGACCTTCTCGCCGGCCTTCACGTCGGTGTCGACGCAGATCGGGCTGTCGACCTTGGCGGGCAGCGGCTTCATCGTCGCGTGCCAGCCCCAGACGGCGGCGACGGCCAGCAGCGCGCCGAGCACGAGCAGGGTGACGGTCGTGCGCATCGTCTGGCTCATCAGCCCTCCATCGTGTGCACGCGGGCGTGCAGGATGTTGCGCTGCTGGAGGGCCGCGCGGAGCGCGCGGTGCAGGCCGTCCTCGAGGTAGTACTCGCCCTGCCACTCCACGACGTGGGCGAAGAGGTCGCCGTAGAAGGTCGAGTCCTCGTCGAGCAGGGCGGCGAGCTGGAGCGTGTCCTTGGTGGTGACCAGCTGGTCGAGGCGGATCTGGCGCGGGGGCACGGCGGCCCAGCCCCGGGACGACAGCCCGTGGTCCGGGTAGGGCCTCCCGACCCCGACGCGCTTGAAGATCACGCGGCGACTATAACGACGACCGTCGTCCGGGGGCCGCGCCTGCGCCGGGGGCCGCCGCGTCCGGGCGGTCCCCGGCGGGGCGGGGGG
>NZ_JBHSRJ010000002.1:0-454424 GCF_042658885.1 Nocardioides hankookensis
GGGGGGGGGGGGGGGGACGTCCTCAGGCGGACCAGCGGATCGCGTCGTCGATGGTGTCGGCCAGCGCGTGCACGCCGCGCAGGTCGGTGCGCTCGACCATCAGGCTGGTCAGCGCCGCGGAGTGGCGCAGCCGCAGCAGCGCGCGCTGCTCGGCGACGCGGTCGATCGGTGTGTCGGTGGTGCTCTGCTCGTCCATCGTGGCCTCCGGATCAGGTGTGGTGATCAGTTCGGTGTCCGGTCGTCGGTGGATGGGACGCCCGTTCGAGAACAAGATTGGATCGTTCAGATCGCCGGGAGATTGACCCCGCGTTACGAGCAGGTCAAACGTTTCCGGTGTCGCTGGCGGCAAAACTGGAATACGTTCTAGTTTTGTGGACGACATCACCGCGATCAGCCAGCTGAAGTACCGCTACCTCCGCACCCTGGACACCAAGGCGTGGGACGAGTTCGCCGGGTGCTTCCTGCCCGACGCGACCGGCGACTACAACGGCCTGCTCTTCGAGAACCGGGACGCGCTGGTCGCCTACATGAAGGAGAACCTCCCCGAGGGATTCCTGACCATGCACCAGGTGCACCACCCCGAGATCGCGGTCGACGGCGACACCGCGACGGCCCGCTGGTACCTCCAGGACAAGGTGATCGTCCCGGCCTTCCAGTTCATGCTCGAGGGCGCGGCGTTCTACTCCGACCGCTACGTGCTCACGCCGGACGGCTGGCGGGTCGCGCACACCGGCTACCGCCGTACGTTCGAGATCACGTACGACCTCAAGGACCTGCCCGGCACCAAGGTGCACGGTCCGGGGGAGCACACGCACGTCTGAGGGAGTTTCATCGGCCGACCGATGAAACTCACGCCTGGACGACGAAACTTCATCGTCCAGGCGTGAGAAACGTCGGCCGGCCGATGAAACTCTTTCGACCGGCCCCAGGCCTAGAGCGTCGGCTCGCTCCAGGCCATCTGCACGACCTCGACGCCGCGGTCGCGGGAGACCAGGCGGCCGCGGCCGGGCGGGGCGGGATGGGGCTTCTGGTTGCCGAGCAGCGGACCCTCCTCCGGACTGCCGGAGAGCAGCAGGCCGGGCATGGCGAGGTCGCGCAGGCCCTGGATGACCGGCTCGTAGAGCGCGCGGGACGCACCGCCCGAGCGGCGGGCGACGACCACGTGCAGCCCGACGTCACGGGCCTGGGCCAGCAACGGCGCGAGCGACAGCGCGGGTGAGCCCTGCTGGGTCGCCACCAGGTCGTAGTCGTCGATCAGGACGTAGACCTCCGCGCCCGTCCACCACGACCGCCCCCGCAGCTGCTCGGGCGTGACGTCGGGACCGGGGATCCGGCCCTCGAGGTACGTCGCGAGCTCCTGCAGCCCGGGCTGCGCCTGGGTGCCGGAGGTGAGGTAGCTGAGCAGGTACTCGTCCGGCACCTCACCGAGCAGCGAGCGCCGGTAGTCGACGACCACCAGCTGCGCCTCCTCGGGCGTGCGGGTCCGCATGATCTCCTGCGCGTAGGCCCGCAGCACACCGCTCTTGCCGGACTGCCCGTCGCCGAAGATGAGCAGGTGCGGCTCGGCGTCGACGTCGAGGCCGATCGGGCCGAGGTCCTTCTCGTTGATGCCGAGCAGCAGGTCGCGGGCACCGGCGCTCTCCGCGCCGAGGGCGCGGACGTCGTCGAGAGAGATCCGCTCCGGCAGCAGCCGCAGCTTCGGCCCGGCCGGGCCGGACCAGGCGGCGCTGACCTGCTTGATCAGGTTCTCGACGCCGTCGCCGAGGCTGTCCGCGTCGTTGACCCCGTCGACGCGCGGCAGTGCGGCGAGGAAGTGCAGCTTGCCCTGCACCAGGCCGCGGCCCGGGCGGCCGCTCGGGACCAGCGCCGCCACCTTGCGGTCGATCTCGGAGTCCATCGGGTCACCCAGGCGGAGCTCGAGGCGGGTGCCGAAGAGGTCGCGCATCGCGGCCCGGAAGTCGGCCCAGCGGGCGGCTCCGACGATGACGTGCAGGCCGAAGGTCAGGCCGCGGGTGGCGAGCTGCTGGATCTCGGCCTCGAGGTCGTCGAAGTCCGCACGGAGCGTGCTCCAGCCGTCGACGACCAGGAAGACGTCGCCGTACCCGTCGTCGACGCGGCCTGCGGCCCGGCGGTTCCGGTAGGTCTCGATCGAGTCGATGCCGTTGGCGCGGAAGTAGGCCTCGCGGCGGTCCACGATGCCACGCACCTCCGCGAAGATCCGGCGTACGACGTCCGGCTCGGCGCGGGTGCCGACACCGGCCACGTGCGGCAGGTCCACGAACGGCGAGAACGTGCCGCCGCCGAAGTCGAGCACGAAGAACTGCGACTCCTGGGGCGTCGTCGTCAGCGACATGCTCGCGACGATCGACCGGAGCGCGGTGCTCTTGCCGCTGCGGGGCCCGCCGACGACGGCCGCGTGGCCGCCGGCGCCGCTGAGGTCGATGGTGAGGGTGTCGCGGCGCTGCTCGCGCGGACGGTCGACGGTGCCGAGCGGCACGACCAGCCCGCCGAACCCGCGCCAGTGCCCGGAGACCAGGCCCAGCTGGGGATCCCGGGCGAGGTCGGGCATCAGGTCGTCGAGGGTGTCGGGCGCGTCGAGCGGCGGCAGCCAGACCTGGTGGGCCGGGGTGCCCTGCCCCTCCATGTGCCGGACGGCGATGGAGAACAGCGACTCGGTCTCGGCCGGCCCGGGCTGGGCGACCACGACCTCCGTCTCGGGCTCCGGCAGGTCGAGGCTCTGCACCTCGGAGATCGTGAACGGCAGGATGCCGCGGACGTGGCCGCCCTCGTCGCGACGGACCAGCGCCTGCGCCGGCGGACCGGAGACGTACGCCGACTTGAAGCGCAGCATCGTCGCCGGGTCGGGCTTGAGGTAGCCCAGGCCGGGGTCGGCCGGGAGCTCGTAGGCGTCGGGGACACCGAGGACCGAGCGGGACTCGGTGGCGCTGAAGGTGCGGAGGCCGACCCGGTAGGAGAGGTGCGACTCCAGGCCGCGGAGCCGGCCCTCCTCGAGCCGCTGCGACGCGAGCAGCAGGTGCAGGCCGAGCGAGCGACCGAGCCGGCCGATCGCCACGAAGAGGTCGATGAACTCCGGCTTCGCCGACAACATCTCGGAGAACTCGTCGACCACCACGAAGAGCGACGGCATCGGCGCGAGGTCCTCGCCCGCCGTACGCGCCTTCTCGTAGTCGCGGATCGACGCGAAGTTGCCGGCGTCGCGCAGCAGCTCCTGGCGGCGCACCATCTCGCCGGACAGCGCGTCCTGCATGCGGTCGACGAGGGTGAGCTCCTGCTCGAGGTTGGTGATCACCGCGGAGACGTGCGGCATCCCGGTCATCCCGGCGAAGGTCGCGCCGCCCTTGAAGTCGACGAGCACCATGTTGAGCTGCTCGGGGGAGTGCGTCATCGCGAGACCGAGCACCAGCGTGCGCAGGAACTCCGACTTGCCCGAGCCGGTCGCGCCGATGACGAGCCCGTGCGGGCCCATGCCCTGCTGCGCGGACTCCTTGATGTCGAGGTGGACGACCGAGCCGCCCTCGCCGAGCCCGATCGGCACCCGGAGCCGGTCGCGCGCGGGGCGCGGGCGCCAGGCACGTGCCGGGTCGAAGGAGTGCACGTCGCCGAGCGCCAGGAGCTCCATGAAGTCGGTGGGTCCGGTGATCTCGCCGGTCGACTCGACCGCGCCGGCCACCGTGTGCAGCGGGGTCAGGCGCCGGGCGAAGGCCTCAGCGGTCGCCACCGGGCACACGTCGGCGCGCGCCTTGATCGGCTCCTCGCGCAGGCGCAGGGCGTGTACGCCGTGCCGCCCGTGCGCGTCGACGTCGGCGTCGTCGTCGAACTGGATGCGCAGCCGGGTCGGGTCCTCGAGCTCGTCCCACCGGGCCGGCAGGTCGATGAGGGTGACGCCGTGCAGCCCGTCGGGAGGTACGACGTGGTTGCCCGGCGGCAGCTCGCCGCCATCGATCACCAGCAGCAGGTGCGGTGCCGAGGGTCGCTCGTCGGCACCGAAGCGCGGCCGGTCGGCCAGGTCGGCGGGCAGCAGCCCGGCCAGGTCGGCCAGCGACGTGGACACCATCCGCATCGGACCGACGGCGTCGGACTGGCGGGAGCTCTGGGCGTGCGGGAGCCACTTCACCCAGTCCCAGTGCGCGAGGTTCTGCTCGGAGCTGAGCACGGCGACGACGAGGTGCTCGGGGGCGTGGAAGGCGGTCGCCGAGCAGATCAGCGACCGAGCGAGGGACCGCGCGGGCTCCTCGGGTCCGCAGACCTCGACCCGGTCGAAGGCGCGCAGGTCGATCGAGGCGGGCAGGTCGGGCTGCAGCCGGTGCACGACGAGCAGCCGGTGCAGGGCCGACGCGGCGGCCGGGTCGACCTGGTCGATCGGCGTGCTCTCGGGCGGCACCAGCTCGAGCGCGAGCGGTTGCGCGCACACGCCGTACCGCACGTGCAGGAAGCCGGGGTCCGCCGTGCCGTGCTCCCAGACCCGGGAGCGCTCGTCGGCGAGCGCGGGCAGCGCGGTCGGGTCGGGGTGGTGCCAGGTCAGCGCGCGGCGCTGCTGGTCGGCGGCCTCCCGCGCGACCTTGCGGACGTTGGCGAGGTAGCGCAGGTACTCGGTCCGCGAGCCGGTGACCTGCTGCGAGCGCTGCTTACGCTGCCGGTCGAGCTGCACGATGATGAAGCCGAGGGTGGCGAAGAGGAACATGCCGGCGGCGATCAGGCCGCGGCCGCCGTTCGCCTTGCCCATGGTGGCCACGAGCACGATCGAGCCGAGGCTGCCCAGCATCGGGATCGCGTTCATGAGCACGCCGCTGGCGCCCTCGTTGGGCTCGATCTGGGGCGGCGGCTGGAGGACGAGCTGCCCGGTGGGCATCTCCGGCTCGTCCAGGCGTGTGCCGCGCAGCGTCGTCGTCAACGCAGTCCTCCCTACGGTCCCGGCCCCCCGTAGGCCGAGCTGTCCCTCCTGGAACTACCCCGCCACGGCGAGGTTGACGCCTCCCGTCCTGGGGGAAGGTGGACGACGTGACCACGAACGCGACCGCCGACCTGGCGCTGAGCGTGCACGGGCCGGTCGGCGTGCTCGACCTGGTCGTGCCCTCCGGTGCCGCGGCCGTCGACGTCGCGGAGGTGTACGCCCGCCAGGCCGGGCTGTCGACCGTGCCGATGCTGTGCAGCCGGGTCGGCGCGGTGCTGCCCCCCGACCTCCCGCTCGCGCGGGCCGGCGTACGCCCGGGCGACGTCCTGGTCGCGACCACCGCCGTCGTGCCGGCCGCCGGCCGCGGGCACCGGACGGAGGCACCCGCGCCGGCCACCCGGCGCGCCGACACCGCGGCGACGGTCGTCACCGTCCTCGCCGCTGCGTGCGCCGTGACGGCTGGCTGGCTGGCCGCGACCGCCGGCACCGACCGGCTCCGCACCGCGACCGTCGCCGTGCTGCTGGCGGCGGGCGTGATCGGGGTGCTGCCGATCGGGCGGTACGCCGGGCAGCGTGCCGTCGCCGCCCCCGCCTTCGCCGGGGCCGCCACGCTCGCGCTCGCCTGGGACCCGCACGTCGAGCGGCTGCCGATGATCGTCGGGCTCTGCGGGCTGGTCTGCGCGCTGGCCGCGGCGACCGCGCGGTCGCTCGGCCGGGAGGCCGACGAGGCGCTCCAGGTCTGGATCATCACCGGTGCCGGGGTCTTCGGGCTGACCTGGTTGTGCACGCTGGCGGGCGCGCCGCCGCGGCTCACCTGGTCGATCCTCCTGGTCCTCGCCGTCCTCGCCGCCCGGGTGGTGCCGGGGATGGTGGTCGACGTGCCGGACCAGTACCTCATCGACCTCGAGCGCCTGGCCGTCACCGCGTGGTCGGCCCGCGAGCGCTCCACCGGCAAGCGCGGTCGCGCCGTCGTCCCGCGCTCGGCCGTCTCGGCCGTCGCCGGCCACGGCGCCCGGATGCTCACCGCGGCCGCCGCCGCCATCGCCGTCGTCGCCGTCGTGTCCGCGCCGCTCCTGCTCGCGACGGCCGACCTCCGGGTGGACCGGATCGGCGCGCGCTGCCTGGTCGGCTTCGCCGGCGCGGCCCTGCTGCTCGCCGCGCGCAGCTACCGGCACCGCGGCGCCGGCGCCCTGCTGCGTACGGCGGGGCTGGGCTGCTGGCTCGCGCTCCTCGTCGTGATGCTGCGCCTGCTGGACGAGTCCTTCCTACGCGGCCTGACGGTCGCCGTCGTGCTGCTCGGGGTCGCCCTGGTCATCGTCGCCGTGGCGACCGGCCGGGGCTGGCGGTCGGCCTGGTGGTCGCGACGTGCCGAGGTCGCCGAGGGTCTCTGCGGTGCGCTGGTGGTCGCCTCGATCGTCGTCTCGTCCGGCTGGTTCCGCGAGGTCTGGGAGATGGCGAGCACCTGGTCGCTCGGCGGCTGACCCACCTGTCGGGCCGGTCGGTCCCCAGGTTGCGGAGTGTGAGGTTTAACGCCCTACCCCCCGGGTAATCGACGTCTGTCCGGCTCGGGAACAACGGACCGAGCTGATGTTCATCCACGAACACAATCAGTCTCGAGCGGCCTGACAGCCGCCACGGGGGAAGGAGTTGGCGCTATGTCGGGCGCAGCAGAGATGGGACAGGGTGAGGGCACACTCACCCGGGCCGCAGGCCTGGTGGCCGAGGCCAAGCAGGACTTCGACTCGATGAGCAAGACGCTGGAGGGCCAGATCGCCGGCGTCCAGGGCAAGTGGGCCGGTGCCGGTGGCACCGCGTTCTTCGCGCTCCACCAGGCGTGGAACGAGAAGCAGCGCGTGATCACGAACGCCCTCAACGAGTTCCAGGCGTCGCTGACGTCGACCGAGAAGGACAACGTCAACACGGACCAGGCGCAGTCCTCCACCTACAGCCGCGTCGCCGGTCGCCTCGGCTGACCGGGCACCGGACAAGGAAGTGAGTGAGATGTCTCTCGACGGACTTCGCGTCAACCACGCCGGCCTCGACATGGCCGCCCAGGACCTCGGCAACACGGTCAAGCAGATCGACGACCGGCTCAACCGCCTCGAGTCGGAGCTCGCTCCGCTGCGCAGCGACTGGACCGGTAACGCGCAGCAGTCCTACCAGGTCGCCAAGACCAAGTGGGACACCGCGATGCAGGAGATGCGCGACCTGCTCCAGGAGACCAGCACCACCGTGCACCAGTCGAACGCCGACTACCGCGCCGCCGACCAGCGCGGCGCAGCCTCGTTCGACATCTGAGGCAACGCACGGGAGAGGGGTCGGCGCGCTGCGCCGGCCCCTCTCCCTGACTCAGCACGCGACATCACGGGAGGGATGACGAGATGACCCAAGCCCCAGTGGCCTCGGGCCTGGTGCGGGTGACGGTCGCGTCGGGCACCCGACGGGTCGACCTCGTGCTCCCCGGCGCCGTGCCGGTGGCCGAGCTGGTGCCCGAGCTGGCCCGCAGCGTCGGTCTGCTCGACCCGGGCACCGTCTACGGCGGCTACCGCCTCGTCACCGCCGACGGCCGCGAGCTCGCGACCGACGCCGGCCTGGTCATCCAGGGCGTCGAGGACGGCGGCCTGATCACCGTCGCCGCCGGCGTCGACGACGAGCCGCCCCGGGTCTACGACGACGTCGTCGAGGCGATGACCGACATCGTCGAGCACGACCTCCGGCCGTGGTCGCCCGCAGCCGGACGACGTACCGCACTGTGGGCCGCGGGCCTCTTCATGGCCCTCGGCGCCGTCGCCCTCCTCATCCAGCGCGACTCCCTGCTCGCCGGGGTCGCCGCCGTCGTGGTCGCCGCCGCCCTCGTCACCGGGGCGATCGTGCTCTCCCGCGCGCAGCGCGAGCCCGAGGCCGCCGTCGCGGTGGCGTGGATGGGCGCGCTGTACGCCGCGGTCGCCGGCCTGATGCTGGTGACCGACGCCCAGTTCTTCGGCCCCCCGGTCGCCGCCGCCGGTGGCGCCGCGATGGGCGCCGGCCTGATCTGCCTGGTCGGCCTCGGCCAGGGCCGGGCGCTGGTGCTGCCACCCGTGGTCGCCGGCGCCGTCTTCCTGATCACCGGCCTGTTGATGCAGGCCGCTGACTTCGACCCCGCCGTCGTGCTGACGGTCGCGCTGGTCGTGGTCGTCATCCTCGGCAGCGTCTTCCCGTGGCTCGCGCTCGGCGCGACCGGAACGTCCGTCGACCAGCTCTACAACGTCGCCGACATCACCGCGGAGCCGCGACCCGTGGACCCCGGCCGGGTCGGCGCGGACGCCCGCATCGCCCACGAGATCCTGGTCGCCGTCTCCGCGACGGTCGGTCTGCTGCTGGTGCTGATCGCACCGCTCGCCGTCTCGCTCGGCCTGTCCGGCGCGATCCTGGCGGTGCTCTGCTGCCTGGTCGTGATGCTGCGGACCCGGCAGTACCGCACCGGCCCCGAGGTGCTCGTCGGCCTCGTCTCCGGCATCGTCGGCCTGCTGTCCGCCGCCGTCGCCGCCCTGTGGCTGCACCCCGACTGGCGCCCCACGATCGCCGTGGTGCTCGCCGGCGCCGGGGCCGTGCTGCTCGCGGTGACGCTCCTGCCCGCCGCACCCTCCGTACGCCGTGGCCGCCTCGGCGACGTCGCCGAGAGCGTCGCCCTGCTGGCCCTGCTGCCGGTCACGGTGGTCGCCGTCGGCGTCTTCGCGGCGATCCGGAGCTAGGAGGACACCGTGGCCACCAAGAAGGACCTGGTCGAGGCGTACTCGTTCAGCCGCCGGCGTCTGGTCACCGCCTTCGTCTCCGGCGCCCCCGGTGGGCGCGAGGTGGAGCCGGCCCGGCCCGGTCGCACCGTCGTCGGCGGGGTCGCCCTGGCCGTGCTCCTGGGTGCCGGTGCCGCGATGGCCGGCGTGTTCTCGCCGACCGCCCCGAGCGACTGGAAGAAGCCCGGACTGATCATCTCCAAGGACCGGGGGTCGCCGTATGTCATCCTCGAGGAGAGCAGCGACCCCGTCCTGCGCCCGGTGATCAACTCGACCAGTGCCCAGCTCATCCTGGGATCGGACGCCACGCCGACTTCGATCGCGCAGAGCGTGATCGACGAGCAACGCATCGGCGACGACATCGGCATCCTGGGTGCCCCGGCGAGCATGCCGACCCCGTCGCTACTGATCGGCACCGGCTGGACGGCCTGCACGGCGGCCGGCGCGGGGATCTCGGTCGCGATCTCCAGCACCCCGGACACCACGGCGATCCCCGGCCATGGCATCACGGTCACCAACGGGGGTCAGTACTTCGTCGTGGTGCCCACCAGCACTGCCGACGTGCCCGGCGAGGAGGATCGAGGCGCCGTCCTGCTCCCGGTCGTGCCTCAGGGCAACCAGACCGACAACCTGCTCGCGGCGCTCAACCTCCAGACGACGGGCAACGCCATCCCGGTCAGCCGCGACTGGATCAACCTGTTCCCGACCGGCGCGCCGCTCGACTGGGAGACGTTCGCGATCACGAAGTACGGCCAGAAGCCGGACTACGCGGCCGAGGACGACGCGGGGATCATCGGCGACCACAAGGTCGGCGAGCTGCTGACCGCCGGTGACGAGCAGCTGTTGCTCACCGACACCGGCCCGGTCGAGCTCGACCCGTTCGAGGCCGTCGTCTACAGCAACGTCGTCGCTCCCGACAACACCGTGGTCGGGCCGAAGCCGGTCGACGCCGCACCGCGGGTGCCCCGTGGCACCCCGGTCCTCGAGGGCGCCGGCTGGCCGACCACCGTCCCCGAGGGGAGCATCGACGCGCCGTGCGCAGAGCTCCAGGCCACGGCCGGGGAGTCCCCCCGCGTGCAGCTGCGGTCGCCCGGACCGTCCTCCACGAGCGAGCCCATAGCGAGCGGCAAGAAGGAGCAGGCCGTCGAGGCCGGTCGCGGCGCCTACGTGCTGTCCGGCGGGTGGACCTCTCCCGACAGCGGCGCCCCGTTCTTCATCGACTCCAAGGGGCGGGCCAACCCGTTCGTCGGCGACGGCGTCGCGGACGCGCTGGGCTACGGCGACTACCCCGTCGCCGTCGTCCCGGACACCTGGGTCGAGCTCTTCGACTGCGGGGTCAACCTGTCGCGCGACGCCGCGCTGTCGCCGCCCGTGGAGCAGGACGACGCCGCATGCGGCTGACCGCCTCCCTGACCCTCGCGATCGGCCTGACTGCCGCGGTGGTGACGCTCGGCGCGACCCCCTCGTACGCCGCCGACAACAGCTGCCTCGCCGTCGACGAGACGGTCGCGGCGAGCCAGACCGGGCGGGCGAGCGCGCCGTACGAGGACCTCGGCATCGCCGACGCCCAGACGGCCGTCGAGCGGCTCCGCCCGCGCGTGACCACGCCGGTGCGTGTCGCGGTGCTCGGTCCGGGCATCCGCGGTGACGTGGTCCCTGTCTACGGCACCGGCGTCTTCGTGGGTTCGGGGGACGAGCTCCTCCAGGACCCGCTCGGGACCGAGGTCGCCGGACTGATCGCGGGGGAGGACCGGCCGGACGGGCAACCGGTCGGGTTCGCGCGCGACGCCCAGGTCGTCGACGTGCGCGTCTACCGCGACAGCGGGTCTGCTGACGACGCCGACCGACCTTCGGCAACGGTGCTGACCTCCGGGCTCCAGTGGGTGGCCACCTACGCGAGCTTCATGAACATCAAGGTCGCGGTCGTGCCGTTCGCGGTGCGTCCGGACCCTGGTCTCCGGAAGGCGGTGCGTGCGGTGCAACGTGCCGGCGTGGTGCTCGTGGCGGCGTCGGGGGACCGGCCCGACGATGGCACGGAGTTCGCTGCGGACTTCGCGACCGATCCCGAGGACCCGAAGGTTCGCACCGAGGACGCCGGTCCGGTGATCTTTCCCGCCGGCTACCCGGGTGTGGTCGCCGTGAACTCCTCGGGCGACCCGGACGGCGCGCTGGCGAACGTGCTCAAGAACTCCCGCACCGCGGTCGCGGCCCCGTCGTACGGCGCGGTGTCCTACGGCCTCAACGGCGCCTCCTGCCTCGTCGACCAGACGTCGACCGCCGCGGCCGCCGGCGAGGTGGCCGGCGTGCTCGCGCTGATGGCGGAGCGTTTCCCCGACGACCTGGCGCCGCAGCTCGTCGCCCGGCTGGTGAACACCGCCGACGGCACCACCGACGACCCGACCCCGCTCACCGGTGCGGGGGTCGTGCAGCCCTACGAGGCGCTCACCCGGGCGCTCGCGCCCTCGAAGTCCGGGAAGGTGGAGCGCACGGTCGCGCGCACCGCCACGGAGGCCCGGGCGACGGCACCCCAGCCGGAGGCCGACCTCCTCGCCAGCACCCGCGAGAACGCCGTGTGGTGGGGCCTGATCGGCGGCGGTCTCATCGTCGTCACGCTGATGCTGCGCCCGGTCCTCGCCCGGCGCCGGCGTACCTGAGACGCGACCGTGCGCGACCCGGAGATCCCGTACCGACGCCTCACCTCCGGTGACGCGGGAGCCGTCCGCGAGCGCCGTCGGGTGCTCGTCGGGGCCGCCGACGCGATCGACGCCGCCCGCGACGAGGTCCGGGACGCCGCGGGCATCCCGGTGTGGACCGGCGACGGGGCGAGCGCGTTCCTCTCCCGGACGACGGCGGTCCTCCAGGGGGCCGTGGCCGGGCGGGTGCTGCTGATCCAGACGGTCGGGGCCCTCGGCCACGTCGCCGACGCCTACGAGCAGGCCTGCGCGGCGGCCGACCAGTCCATCGCCTTCTGGCGCAACCGGGCGCCGGGCATGCCCGCGATCCTCGAGAACCTGCTCGCGTCGCTCGTCAGCGCCCAGGTCACCGAGATCGCGCAGGCGTACGACGCGGAGCTCTCGGCCGCCGCCGCGGTGCTCACCGGCGACGCGGGCGACGTCGACCTCGACGCGCTCGACGACGACACCCGGACCTGGGTGCAGCGCGGCCTCGACAAGACCGAGGACTGGCTCGACGACTACGGCAGCACGTCGGGACCGCTCATCCCGAACACCCAGGCGGCCGGCGACGACCGGGGACTCACGCCGCAGGGTCTCGGCTACGACCCGGCCAGCGGGATGCTTCTGCAGACCTACTACAAGCACGGCGAGCCGTCGGTGCTGTCGGTGATCGACCCGCACACCGGACGGGAGGTCAACGAGGTCGTCCTGACAGCCGGCGCCGGCGTGGACGAGCCGTTGGGGCACGCCGGCGGGGTCACCGTCGACGGCGACAACGTCTACGTGAGCTCCGGGGGCTCGGTCTACACCTACTCCCTGGACGCGATCAGCGGTGCCTCCTCCGGCGCGGCGGTCGACCCGGCCTCGGTGCAGGGTCTCGGCGACGACGTCAACGCCTCCTACACCGCCTACCGGGACGGCAAGCTCTACGTCGGCGACTTCTACGCCAACCAGCTCCGCGTCTACGAGAAGGGTCCCACCGGGTCCTGGGTGCCGGGCTCGCCCCCGGCGTACTCGACCCCGCCGCAGACGCAGGGCGTCGTGGTGCGCGACGACGGCTTCATCTACAGCACGTCCGAGGGTCGGACCAACGCCAGCACGATGGTCGTCCAGCACGGCCACGCCGACTACGACGAGGGCTCGGCGGACTCCTACGAGTTCCCGAACATGGCGGAGGGCATCGTCGAGGTCGACGGCGAGCTGGTCGCGACGTACGAGTCGGGGTCGAGCGCCTACCAGCACGCGAAGTCCAGCAACTGGCTCGACGGCCTCCTCGGCGGCAACGACGACGACGAGCTGTGGGCCAGCCCGTTCATGACGAAGACGCCGCTGAGCGCGCTGGGGCTCGATGCCGGGACCGTCGGCGGCGAGCTCGAGGCCGAGCCCGGCAGCCTGACCAAGGCCGCTGCCGCGCTCGGTGACCCGGCCTCGACGTTCAAGACGCAGAGCGGCATCGTGGACGGCGTGACGCTCCCCGCCCACCTGCTCGGCGACGTGCCCTCGGCGGCCGCGTTCAGCAGCGCGGTCCTGGGTCGGGTCGAGCCCGTCGCCGCGAACACCCGGGTGACCTCGTCGGGGCTCGAGCTGCTCGCCGACGCGTTGGAGGCGGCCAGCCACCACTACGTCGCGACCGACCAGCACGTCAGCGGTGGGTTCGCCCGCCTGCACGGGCGGCTGGGATGAGGCTGCGCGCTCGGGTGGTCGCGGCGCTGACCGCACTGTTCCTCGCCGCCGGTGCGACCGGTTGCGGAGACTCCGACGGCGGCGGGGCGGCCGGCTCCGACTGGCCGTCGGCCTCGACGCCGCTGGACACGTCCGGCCTGGTGTACGCCGTCGGCGACACCGTGCGCCTGGGCGACGGCTCGGACCTGGCCGTGGGGGCGAAGGTCGACCGTTTCGTGCTGGCCGGCGACGGGGTGTTCTTCACCTCCGGTGGTCACGAGACCGGCCCCGACGGCCGCTACTACGTCGACCCCCTCTCCTACTCCACCGGCGACGGCACGGCGCGCGAGGTCGCGGCCGACGCCTCCGACCTGCGGGCGACCCGCGACGGCCGCTACCTGATGTTCATGGACTTCGGCTCCGGCGAGAAGGACCAGTACGGCACGCCGCAGGCCGTGGTCGTCGTGGTGGACACGACCACCGGGGACGAGGTCGCCCGGACCACGAAGGGGATGGGCGACCCCTCCTCCGACGACGACCTCGCCGACCTCTACGAGGACGCCGAGCCGCGGCTCGAGGGGTTCGCCGACGGCACCGCCTACTACCGGGGCGCGACCGATGCGGTGGCGATCGACCTCGCCACCGGCGACGTCACGGTCCGCGACGAGGACGCGTCGGCGCCGGCGCTCGACGGGCTCCACAGCCCGGACGGCCGCTGGACGGTCGAGGACGTCTACGAGGACTACGCGCCGCAGGACCGCCTGGTCACGGCCGGCGGCGAGCGGGTGCGGCTGACCGGCGTACCCCCGCAGGTCGACCTGGTGTCGTGGATCGACGACACGGTCGTGGCCGGCTACGCGCTCGACGGCTCGGCGGACGCCCAGGGTCTGACGGCCGGCTCGACGCAGCCGCTCATCACCTGCGAGGCCACCACCGGCCGCTGCGAGGTCGTGCCCGGGCCGACGTGGGACCAGGTCACCTTCCCCGAGGGCAGCGCCGACTGAGCCGGTCCGGCCGGACATGACGAACGGCGCCGCAGCTGCGGCGCCGTTCCGTGGCGGAGGATAGGGGATTCGAACCCCTGAGGGCTTTCACCCAACCCGCTTTCCAAGCGAGCGCCATAGGCCACTAGGCGAATCCTCCGCGCAGGAGCGTACCCGCCGTCGTACGGCGCCGCGAAATCGACCCGGGCGACCCGGCTGGGCCGCGGGCACCCCGTCTTGGAGCGCCGCGCGCGACTCACCTACACTCGGGCCAACCCCCCGCGTGGCGGCATCTTGCCGAACTCCCCCAGGGCCGGAAGGCAGCAAGGGTAAGCGAGCTCTACCGGGTACGCGGGGGGCCTCTTCATGTCCGGACCCGAGGCCCTACGGACCTCGCCGGATCTCGAGACGGGTCGCGCCGCCCCTCGCAGCGCTCGGGTCCACGCCGACCCTCCTCGATCTCCCGCCCGGGTCGACACCTTCGCGAGCTCAGGTGTCGGGGCGTGAGGTTAGGGTTCATGCGTGGAGTCCCCCCTCGCGCTGTACCGCCGCTACCGGCCGGAGACCTTCGCCGAGGTCATCGGCCAGGAGCACGTCACCGAGCCGCTGCGGGCCGCGCTGGCTAACAACCGGGTCAACCACGCCTATCTCTTCTCCGGACCGCGCGGCTGCGGCAAGACGACCAGCGCCCGGATCCTGGCGCGTGCGCTCAACTGCGAGCAGGCGCCGATCGCGGACCCGTGCGGCGAGTGCGAGAGCTGCCGCGACCTGGCCCGGGGCGGCCCGGGCTCCATCGACGTCATCGAGATCGACGCAGCGTCGCACGGTGGCGTCGACGACGCCCGCGACCTGCGCGAGAAGGCGTTCTTCGCGCCGGTGCGCAGCCGCTACAAGGTCTACATCATCGACGAGGCCCACATGGTCACGACGCAGGGCTTCAACGCCCTGCTCAAGCTCGTCGAGGAGCCGCCGCCGCACCTGCGCTTCATCTTCGCGACGACCGAGCCCGACAAGGTGCTGCCGACCATCCGCTCGCGCACCCACCACTACCCCTTCCGGCTGATCCCGCCGCGGCTGCTCTCGGCGTACCTCTCCGAGCTGTGCGCCAAGGAGGGCGTGACGATCGACCCGGCGGCGCTGCCGCTGGTGGTCCGGGCGGGCGCGGGCTCCGCGCGCGACACCCTCTCCGTCCTCGACCAGCTGCTCGGCGGTGCCGGGCCGGCCGGGGTGACCTACGAGCTGGCGACCGGGCTGCTCGGCTACACCCCCGACACCCTGCTCGACGACGTCGTGGAGGCGTTCGCCGGCGGTGACGGAGCGGCCGTCTTCGGCGTGGTCGACAAGGTCATCGAGACCGGTCAGGACCCCCGCCGCTTCACCGAGGACCTGCTGCGCCGGCTCCGCGACCTGGTCATCGTCGCGGCCGTCCCGGACGCGCCCGCCACCGGTCTCATCGACGTCTCCGAGGACCAGGGTGAGCGGCTGGTCGCCCAGGCCGCCCGCTTCGGTCCCGCCGAGCTCAGCCGGGCCGCCGACATCGTCGCCTCCGGGCTGACCGAGATGCGCGGCGCCACCGCGCCCCGGCTGCTGCTTGAGCTGCTCTGCGCCCGGGTGCTGCTGCCCGGCTCCGACAACGCCGCCAACGGCGCGCTCGCCCGCCTCGACCGGCTCGAGAAGCGGATGTCGATCAGCGGTGGTGCGCCGACGCCCACCGTCGCCGCCCCCAGTCCGCCCGCCCAGGACCGCCCGGCCCCGATCGCCGACCGACCCTCGGCCCCGGACCCGGCGAAGCCGGTCCTCGAGCCGCAGGTCGTCGCCGCCCCGGCCGAGCCTGCGCCGGTGGCCGAGCCCGCTCCCGCGGTCGAGCCCGTCGAGCCCCCCGCGGCCGCTGCGCCTCCCGAGCCCGCACCCGAGCCGGTCGCGGCGGCGCCGTCGGGCGAGCTCACGCTGGTCGACGTACGCCGCCTGTGGCCCGACATCGTCGACGCCACCAAGGGGATGCGTCGTCTCGCCTGGATGCACCTGACCCAGAACTGCCAGGTCGTCGCGGTCGACGGCAGCACCCTGACGCTGGGGTTCGCCAATGCCGGCGCCCGCGACTCCTTCGTGAGCGGCGGCTGCGACGACGTGCTGCGGCAGGCGGCGGTCGACGTCGTCGGCGCGAGCTGGAAGATCGACACGATCGTCGACCCGAGCGCCCAGGCCGAGGGCACCCCCACCGTGACCAAGGCGGCGACCACGCCGGCCCCGGCCGTGCCCGAGGCCCCGGCCGTCTCCGCGGCTCCCGCGACCACCGAGGCGCCCGCGCCCTGGGAGGCCGACCCCGCCGACACGCCAGCGCCGGAGGCCACCGGCGCGGCCAGCGCCGCCGCCCGCGAGGCGATCCAGCAGACTCGCTCGGCCGACCAGCCGCCGGAGCAGCGAGGCCCCGACTGGGCGACCGCCGACGCGGACGCGCACCCCGACGACCTGGACGCCGAGCACCAGGGTGTCAGCGCCGCGGAGCTGCTCCAGCGGGAGCTCGGTGCGCAGATGATCGAGGAGATCCCGCACCAGTGATCCCGACGACCCCCACGACCCTGATGACCACGCACGACCGAGAGGTGGAGAGATGAGCCAGAACCCCCAGAACCCGCTGGAGGCGCTCGGCATGGGTGGCTTCGACATGAACTCCCTCATGCAGCAGGCCCAGCAGATGCAGCAGGAGCTGGCCAACGCCCAGGCCCGGCTGGCCGAGCAGACCGTCGACGGCACCGTCGCCGGCGGCGCGGTCACGGTCACGGTCAACGGCGTCGGCGAGCTGGTCGGCGTCGAGATCAAGGCGGGCGGCTTCGACGGCGGCGACGCCGACGACCTCTCCGACCTGGGCGACATGATCGTGGCGGCCTACCGGGACGCCAAGGCCCAGGCCGACGCGCTCGCCGGCGAGGCGCTCGGACCGCTCACCGGGGGTGGTGGCTTCCCCGAGGGCGGTGCCCCCGGCCAGCTCGGCTTCTAGCGGGGTCTGCGTTGTACGAAGGCGTCGTCCAGGACCTCATCGACGAGCTCGGCCGGCTGCCGGGCGTCGGTCCCAAGAGCGCGCAGCGGATCGCTTTCCACCTGCTGCAGGCCGACCCCACCGACGTACGCCGTCTCGCCGACGTCCTGATCGAGGTCAAGGCGAAGGTGAAGTTCTGCAGCATCTGCTTCAACGTCTCCGAGGACGACCAGTGCCGGATCTGCCGCGACCCGCGGCGCGACCCGACGGTGCTGTGCGTCGTGGAGGAGTACAAGGACGTCGTCGCGATCGAGCGCACCCGTGAGTTCCGCGGTCGCTACCACGTGCTCGGCGGCGCGATCTCGCCGATCGACGGCATCGGGCCCGACCAGCTGCGCATCCGCGAGCTGATGGTCCGGCTCTCCGACGGCACCATCACCGAGACGATCCTGGCGACCGACCCCAACCTCGAGGGTGAGGCGACCGCGACCTATCTCACCCGGATGCTCAAGCCGATCGGCTTGCGTGTGACGCGATTGGCGAGTGGACTGCCGGTAGGCGGCGACCTCGAGTACGCCGACGAAGTGACGCTGGGCAGGGCTTTCGCTGGGAGGCGATCCGCAGATGACTGAGACGCAACCGACCCGCGGTGCGGCCGATCCCGCGACGGCGGAGTTCGCCGGGCAGATCGCCGACCAGATCGAGAGCTTCCTGATCGCGCTGCGCGCGATCGCCCGCGAGGCCGACGGGGGCCGCAGCATCTCCCTGCTGCTGCTCGAGATCAGCCAGGTCCTGCTCGCCGGCGCCCGCCTGGGCGCGCAGCAGGACTTCACCCCGATCGCCGAGTACCAGCCCGACGTCGGGCCCGAGGCGGACCTCGACGAGATGCGCGTGGCGCTGGCCGACATGCTGGGTGGCCTCGACACCTACGCGTTCGTCTTCGACCCCTACGTGCCCGAGGTGGTGGAGAGCCAGCTGTCCGACGACCTGACGAGCATCGCCACCGACCTCGAGAACGGGCTGCGGCACTTCCGGCTCGGCAACGTCGACGAGGCGCTGTGGTGGTGGCAGTTCTCCTACGTCTCCTCGTGGGGCAACCTCGCAGGTGCCGCGCTCAACGCGCTGGTCTCCGTGGTCGCCCACGACCGCCTCGACGCCGATGCGCCGATCGAGGAGGAGGAGCTGCTCGCGGCCGCCGATGAGATACTCGAATCGGTGGATCCCGAGTCTCGATAGAATCGCTCGAGGACAGACCTCGAGCATCAAGGACCACACCGTGGGCATTGTCGTGCAGAAGTACGGCGGATCGTCGGTCGCGGACGCGACCGGCATCAAGCGCGTCGCACAGCGCATCGTGAACACCCGACGAGCGGGCAACGACGTCGTCGTCGTCGTCTCGGCGATGGGTGACACGACCGACGACCTCCGCGACCTCGCCGAGCAGGTGACGCCGCTGCCGCCGCCGCGCGAGCTCGACATGCTGCTCACGGCCGGCGAGCGGATCTCGATGGCGCTGGTCGCCATGGCGATCGCCCAGCTCGGCCACAAGGCGCAGTCGTTCACGGGCTCCCAGGCCGGCGTCATCACCGACTCCGCCCACGGCAAGGCGAAGATCATCGACATCACGCCCGGTCGGATCGAGGCGGCGATCAAGGACGGCGCGATCGCGATCGTCGCCGGCTTCCAGGGTGTCTCGCAGGACACCAAGGACGTCACCACGCTGGGTCGCGGCGCCTCCGACACCACCGCGGTCGCCCTCGCCGCCGCGCTCGGCGCCGACGTCTGCGAGATCTACAGCGACGTCGACGGCGTCTTCACCGCCGACCCGCGGATCGTCCCGGCCGCCCGCAAGCTCGAGAAGGTCTCCACCGAGGAGATGCTCGAGATGGCCGCCTCGGGGGCGAAGATCCTCCACCTGCGGTGCGTCGAGTACGCCCGCCGCTACGACATGCCGATCCACGTGCGCTCCTCCTTCTCCCAGAAGGAAGGCACCTGGGTCATCCCGGACAGCAAGGCAGGAGAACACGAGATGGAGCAGGCGATCATCGCCGGCGTCGCCCACGACCGGAGCGAGGCCAAGATCACCGTCGTCGGCGTGCCCGACAAGGTCGGCGAGGCCGCCCGGATCTTCGAGGCGCTCGCCGTCACCGAGGTCAACATCGACATGGTCGTGCAGAACGTCTCCGCCGCGGCCACCGGCCTCACCGACATCTCGTTCACGCTGCCGCGCGCCGACGGCCAGTCCGCGATGGGCGCGCTCGCGCGGATCCAGGACGAGGTCGGCTACGACAAGCTCCTGTACGACGACCAGGTCGGCAAAGTCTCCCTGATCGGCGCCGGCATGCGGTCGCACCCCGGCATCACCGCGCGCTTCTTCGCCGCGCTCGCCTCGGCCGGCGTCAACATCGAGATGATCTCGACCTCGGAGATCCGGATCTCGGTGATCGTCGACGAGGCCCAGGTCGACGAGGCCGTGCGCGCGGTGCACACGGCGTTCGACCTGGACTCCACCGAGGTCGAGGCCGTCGTCTACGGCGGAACGGGTCGCTGAGATGGTCAACATCGGAGTCGTGGGCGCCACCGGCCAGGTGGGCGTCGCGATGCGCCAGATCCTCGAGGAGCGCGGCTTCCCGGTCGACCAGGTCCGCTTCTTCGCCTCCGCCCGCTCCGCGGGCAAGGTGCTGCCCTTCGCGGGTCGCGACGTGGTCGTCGAGGACGCGGAGACCGCGGACCCCAGCGGTCTCGACATCGCGCTCTTCTCCGCGGGTGCGACCACCTCGCGCGCCCTGGTCCCGAAGTTCGTCGAGGCCGGCGTGATCGTCGTCGACAACTCCAGCGCGTTCCGCAAGGACCCGGCCATCCCGCTCGTCGTCTCCGAGGTCAACCCGGAGGCGATGGCGGGCGTGCTCGCCGCCGGTCGCGGCATCATCGCCAACCCGAACTGCACCACCATGGCGGCGATGCCGGTCCTCAAGCCGCTCCACGACGAGGCCGGGCTGGTGCGGCTGATCGCGTCGACCTACCAGGCCGTCTCCGGCTCCGGCGTCGCCGGCGTGGAGGAGCTGTCCGGTCAGGTCGCGGCAGCCGGCGACAAGGCCACCGAGCTGGCCTACGACGGCTCGGCGGTGACCTTCCCGGAGCCGGTGAAGTACGAGCGGACGATCGCCTACAACGTGCTGCCGATGGCGGGCTCGATCGTCGACGACGGTCTGAACGAGACCGACGAGGAGCAGAAGCTGCGCAACGAGTCGCGCAAGATCCTGGGCATCCCCGACCTCCCCGTGTCCGGCATCTGTGTGCGCGTGCCGGTCTTCACCGGTCACTCGCTGGCGATCAACGCCGAGTTCGCCCGGCCGCTGTCGGCCGAGCGGGCGCGCGAGCTGCTGACCGGGGCGCCGGGCGTCGAGCTCTCCGACATCCCCAACCCGCTCCAGGCGGCCGGCCAGGACCCGTCGTACGTCGGCCGGATCCGTCAGGACGAGGGCGTCGACGAGGGGCGCGGCCTCGCGCTCTTCGTGTCCAACGACAACCTGCGCAAGGGTGCGGCCCTCAACACGGTGCAGATCGCGGAGCTGATCGCCGCCTCGCGCTCCTAGGCTCGACGGAGCGTCAGCGGTCGCTGGGCTCGATGACCGCGGTCGTGAGCCAGTGCGCGCCGGCGAAGGTCAGCGCGCACAGGGCCGGGATGACCCCGACCATGGCGACCTGGTCGAGGTGGTCGATGAGGAAGACCAGGGCGAGCACCGACGCGACGCCGATGCCCAGGATGCTGGTGCTGACGGGGTCGGGCACCTGCGCGAGCCGGAGCAGCAGGCTGCCCACGACGATGGCGACGACCAGGACCAGGGCGAGCATCGGGTAGCCGGCCGTCCCGCACGTCGAGGTTCCCTGGACGCTCTCGCAGGTCCGGAGCGACGCCCAGGTCAGCCCGACCACCACGAGGCCGACCAGCAGGCCCGTCACGACGACGGCGACCCACGCGGGCGGCCGGGGGAGATGGCGAGGCTCGCGGGGCTCCGGCTCGGGCTCGGCGTCGACGGGCGGCGGTGCGTCGGCAACCAGCTGGGTCGTCTGCGGGAGCACCTCGGTTGCCTGCTCGCCGCTAACCGCCGGCACCGGCTCCGGCACGGGCGGCGGCACGGGCGGCGGTGCGTCGGCAACCGTCTCCTCCACCTGAGGGAGCGTCTCGGTTGCCTGCTCACCGCTGGTCGCCGGCACCGGCTCGGGCTCCGGTACGGCGCGGCGCCGACCGCGCGGGCGGCGGAGACGCAGCCGCGGCATCTCGAGCGACGGCTCGTCGCGCTCCTCGTCAGCCATGTCGCCAGCATTCCACCGAGCGGGCCTGGGAAACCACGGACTGGACCGGGGCCGGAGACAGAGCAGGGCCCGGATCCGCGATGCGGATCCGGGCCCTCGCTGTCGGGCTGACAGGGTGCTGGTTCAGGACATCCCGGACACATGTCTCAGGTCATCCCGGACTGATGTCTCACGACATGCCGGACAGCAGGGCGGGTGTCGCCACACCGGCGGATAGACGTGCGGGATGTCGAAGGCCCGCCTGGTCATCACCGCCGTCACCCTCGAGAACCGCACCGTCGCGGAGGTGGTCGCCGACTACGGCGTCTCGAGGTCGTGGGTCTACGAGCTCCTCGCCCGCTACCGCGTCGAGGGCGAGGCCGCTTTCGAGCCCCGCTCCAGGGCGCCGAAGACCACCCCGGGCGCGACCCCACCCGAGACCGTCGAGCTCGTCCTACAGCTACGCAAAGAGCTCCTCGCGGCCGGACACGACGCCGGCGCCGACACCCTGGGCTGGCACCTGACCCACCACCACCAGACCACCCTGTCCCGGGCCACGATCCACCGCATCCTCACCCGCGCAGGCGCCATCACCCCGGAACCGAAGAAGCGACCGAAGTCGTCCTACATCCGGTTCGAGGCCGCGATGCCGAACGAGTGCTGGCAGTCCGACTTCACCCACTACCGGCTCTCAACCGGCCAGAACACCGAGATCATCACCTGGCTCGACGACTGCACCCGCTACGCCCTGCACGTCTCAGCCCACCGGGCGATCACCACCCCCATCGTGAAGGCCACCTTCCGCGAAGCCGCAGGTCAGCACGGCATCCCAGCATCCACACTCACCGACAACGGGATGGTCTACACCGTCCGCCTGGCCAGCACCGGACACCGCGGCGGACGCAACGGCTTCGAGCAACAGCTCCGCGACTGGCACGTGGAGCAGAAGAACTCCCGACCCAACCACCCCACCACCTGCGGCAAGGTCGAACGGTTCCAGCAGACCATGAAGAAGTGGCTACGAGCCCAACCCGCCCAACCCGCCACCATCGCCGAACTGCAAGCCCTGCTCGACCAATTCGTCACCGAGTACAACCAGCACCGGCCGCACCGATCGCTACCGCACCGGGCCACCCCAGCGACCCTCTACGAGTCAATGCCCAAGGCGCTGCCCGGCCCCGCCCGCAACGCCGAGACCCACGACCGGATCCGACACGACATCGTCGACAAAGCAGGCACCGTCACCTTGCGCGTCCACGGCCAACTACGCCACATCGGCATCGGACGAACCCACGCCCGAACCCACGTCATCCTGCTCGTCCACGACCTCGACGTCCGCGTCATCAACGCCATCACCGGCGAACTACTCCGCGAACTCACCATCGACCTCAGCAAGGACTACCAGCCACGAACTCCCAAATGAAAAACACCCGAACCTACGTTTCCGTAGGTCCGGGTGTCCACGATGTCCTGAGACATCACACTGTCGGGCTGACAGGATTTGAACCTGCGGCCTCTTCGTCCCGAACGAAGCGCGCTACCAAGCTGCGCCACAGCCCGATCGGCCCACCGGAGCAGGCCGGGGGCAACCATACCCGAGCACCTCCGGCCTCCCGAAATCGGTTCAGCCCCCGGTCGGTCCCGGGGTCGCGACGAGGGTCAGGAGGGTGGCCTCCGGGCGGCAGGCGACCCGGATCCGGGCGTACGGACTGGTGCCCAGGCCGGCCGAGACGTGCAGCCACGACGACCCCGGATCGCCGGGTCGCGAGCCCGCCGGGTGCCGGTGCAGGCCCTTGGCGCGCGCCGGTTCGAGGTCGCAGTTGGTGGTCAGCGCACCGATGCCGGGGACGCACACCTGGCCGCCGTGCGTGTGCCCGGCCAGCACCGCGTCGTACCCGTCGGCCGCGAACCGGTCCAGCACCCGGAGGTACGGCGCGTGCGCGACGCCGAGCCGCAGGTCGGCGTCCGGGTCGGCCGGACCGGCGACGTCGTCGAGGCGGTCGTAGCCGAGGTGGGGGTCGTCGACTCCGGCGAAGGAGATCCGCACGCCGCGCACCTCGAGGGTCGCGTGCCGGTTGGTCAGGTCGGCCCAGCCCGCCGAGGTGAACCCCTCGCGCAGGGCCGGCCACGGCAGCTTCGGCGTGTCCGTGTGTCGGGTGCCGTCGTCGGGGAGCAGGTAGCGGACCGGGTTGCGCAGCGAGGGACGGAAGTAGTCGTTGGACCCGAAGACGAAGACGCCGGGCACGTCGAGCAGGTCGCCCAGCGAGTCCAGGACGACCGGGACGGCCTGGTCGTGCGCCAGGTTGTCGCCGGTGTCGACGACGAGGTCGGGCCGCAGGTCCGCGAGACCGCGCAGCCACTCCTGCTTGCGGGTCTGGCCCGGCGTCATGTGCACGTCGCTGAGGTGCAGCACCCGCAGGTCCGGGCTGCCCGGCGGCAGCACCGGCACCGTGACCCGGCGCAGCGTGTAGGCCCGCGCCTCGACCAGGGCGTACGCCGTCAGGGCGGCTCCCGCCGCCGCACCGCCGCCGAGGAGCCTGAGCGCCGAGCGGCGGAGGAACGACGAGGTGGTCACCGGGGCAAGGCTGCCACAATGGGCCACATGAGCGACCTCAAGGACCGTCTGCGCGCCGACCTCACCACCGCGATCAAGTCCCGCGACGAGGTGCGCTCCTCCACGCTGCGGATGGTGCTCACCGCGATCACCAACGCCGAGGTCGCCGGCAAGTCAGCCCGTGAGCTCAGCGACGACGACATCATCGGGGTGCTGTCCAGCGAGGCCAAGAAGCGCCGCGAGGCAGCGACGGCGTTCGCCGATGGCGGGCGCACCGAGATGGCCGAGAAGGAGACCGCCGAGGCGGCCGTGATCGCCGACTACCTCCCCGCCCAGCTCAGCGAGCAGGAGATCGCCGACCTGGTGACCGCCGCCGTCGCCCAGGTCGGCGCCGCCGGCGAGGGCATGAAGGCGATGGGCAGGGTGATGGGCGTCGTCACGCCCCAGGTGAAGGGCCGTGCCGACGGCGGTGCGGTCGCGGCGGAGGTACGCCGCCAGCTGGGCTGAGCCCCGGGGGCTCTTACCGGCTCAGCGCCCGCCGCGCCCGCCGTGGTCCTGGCCCCCGCCACCGCCACCACCGTGGCCCCGCGGGGGCCTGCCGTTGGACGGGTAGATGGTGACCGACGAGCCCTTCGAGGCGTAGGAGCCGCCGGAGGGTGACGTGTAGGCGACGGTGCCCTCCGAGCTGCCCGAGTTCACCGGGCTGGAGACCGTCGGGTAGAAGCCCGCGTCCTCGAGCGTGCTCTCGGCCTGGTCGACGCTCATGCCTGAGGTCGAGGGGACCGAGACCTGGACGCCGTTGACGATGTCGCTGGCCGGGGTCACGAAGTCCTCGTCGGGCAGCCAGGCCGAGATCTTCTTCATCGCGTCGCCCCACATCGGGCCGGCGGTGGTCGACCCGTGCGCGGAGACGACGTACTGGCCCGCGAGGGTCTGCCCGTTGAGGGTGATCGGCTGGCCCAGGCTGTTGGCGCCGGCGATCATCGACGCCGTCGCGAGGTTGGGCGTGTAGCCGCAGAACCACACGGCCATGTTGTCGTTGATCGTGCCGGTCTTGCCGGCCGACGGCTGGTCGAGGGCGATGCCGGCCTGGGCGCCGAAGCCGGTCTCCTGGACGCCGCGCAGGATGTCGTTGACGGCATCGGCGGTGCCCTTCGGCATCACCTGCTTGCAGTCCTTCGGGTACTCCTTGAGCGTCCGCCCCTCGGAGTCGAGGATCGCGGTCACCGGCCGCGACGAGCAGTGCAGCCCGCGGGCCGCGACCGTCGCGTAGGCCTCGGCCATCTCCAGCGGGCTCACGTTCGGCACGCCCAGGGTGAAGGACGGCACCCGCTCGCGGTCGGGGTCGGTCAGCTCGATGCCCATGGACTTGGCGAGCTTGAACGGCTGGCACAGGCCGGTGCGCTCCTCGAGCTGGGCGAAGAACGTGTTCACCGAGTTCTGGGTGCCGGTGTAGAGGTTGAAGGTGCCCTCGCCGGTCGAGTTGTTGACGTTCCACACGTCGGTGCTCGCGAAGTTGCCATCGCAGTCCGGGAAGTCGGACATCGGGATGTCCTTGGTCTGCGGGGAGGCGATCGTCGTGTTCAGCGAGGTGCCGTTGTTGATCGCCGAGGCGAGCACGAAGATCTTGAACGTGGAGCCCGCCTGGAAGCCGGCGGAGTCGCCGTACTTCGACGGCACCACGTAGTTGAGGTAGGTCTGACCGTCCTTCTTGATGCTGCCCATCGGGCGCGACTGGGCGACCGCCTTCACGTCGCCGGTGCCGGGCTCGACCATGGCGAGCGCGCCGATGGCCTGGTCGGTCGGAGCGACGTGGTTGCCGACGGACTCGTCGGCGGCCCGCTGGTCGCGCAGGTCGATCGTCGTCTGGATGGTGAGGCCGCCGGACTTCAACGTCCGGCGCCGCTGACCGACCGTCTTGCCGAGCGACGGGTCGGCGAGCAGGTAGTTCCACGCGTAGTCGCAGAAGAACGGCGCCTGCGAGTTCACGCAGCCGTTCTTCGCCGGAACGACGTGCAGGCCGAGCTTCATCTCCTTGGCCTTGTCGGCCTTCTCCCGGGTGATCACGTTGAGCTGGGCCATCCGGTCCAGCACGACGTTGCGGCGCTCGAGCGCCCGGTCGGGGGAGTTGGTGGGGTCGTAGCCGGACGGGTTCTTCACCAGGCCGGCGAGCATCGCGGACTGCCGCAGGTTGAGGTTCTTCGCGTTGACGCCGAAGTAGTGGCGGGCGGCCGACTGGATGCCGTAGGTGCCGTCGCCGAAGTAGGCGATGTTCAGGTAGCGCTCGAGGATCCAGTCCTTCGAGTGCTTCTGCTCGAACGCGATCGCGTAGCGCAGCTCCTTGAGCTTGCGCGCGTAGGTGTCCTCCGTGGCCGCCGCCCGCTCGGCCTTCGTGTGGGCCTGCGTCTGGAGGGTCATCTTCACCATCTGCTGGGTGATCGACGAACCACCCTGGACGACGCCCGAGTTCGCCTGGTTGGTGACGAGCGCGCGGACCGTGCCCTTCAGGTCCAGGGCGCCGTGCTGGTAGAAGCGCGCGTCCTCGATCGAGATGATCGACTCGATCATCGTCCGTGAGACCTGGTCGAGCGAGACGTTGACCCGGTTCTCGTCGTAGAACGTCGCGATCGTGTTGCCCGCGGCGTCGATCAGCTTCGTGCGCTGGGGGAGCGGGTCCGTCTCGAGCTCGGCCGGCAGGTTGTCCATCGCCTTCGCGACGTTGCGGGCGCCGACGCCGAGGACCCCGGCGAACGGGATCGCGAGGCCGGCGACGACGACGCCGAGGATGGCGGCCACGGCCACCATCACCGCGAGGTGGGAGGCGACGCGACCGGCGGACAGGCGCTCGTCGCGCGGCTCGGACATGGCTCCGAGGATACGGGACCGGTCGTAGAGAGCCCGATTCCTCGATCCGGGCGTCTCACCCGGGCGGACTAGTCCGAATGGACTAGACGATCTGGGCACATTTGGTCTGTCCCCACGCTCAGCATTCTCTTAACTTTGCTCACCGAGGGGAAACCTCCCGGGCAAGGCGTCATGGGGACGCCGTCGATCCCGGTAGTGATGTGGGGACATCCGATATGTGGGTTGAGGATTGGGCGAGTGCGGCTGCGTGCCGCGAGTCGCAGCCAGACCAGCTGTTCGTCCGTGGGGCCGAGCAGAACAAGGCCAAGCAGCTGTGCTCCGGCTGCCCGGTGCGCACCGAGTGCCTCGCGGAGGCGCTCGACAACCAGATCGAGTGGGGGGTCTGGGGCGGGATGACCGAGCGGGAGCGCCGCGCGCTGCTGCGTCGTCGTCCGAACGCCTCGTGGCGCTCCGTCCTCGAGACGGCGCGCGAGAAGGGCGGAGTCTCGCCCGTCGTCAGCGTCTGAGTCCAGGCTCAGCTCTTCGCGAGCAGCTCACCGACCCGGCGCAGGCCGGCGAGGTCGTGCACGTCGCCCGGTAGCGCCGGCACGACGGCCGTGGGCACCTGCGGGTGCGCGGCCGCGAACCGTGCGCGCAGCTGCTCCTCGCGCTCTACGATGCGGGACTGGTCGGCGTGCAGGTGCAGCAGGCCTGCCGTGAGCGACCCCGGGTCGCGCTGACGCAGCCGGGTCGCGGCGGCCATCGCCTCGTCGGCGGAGAGCGTGCCGCGGGGCACCGGGCTCGCGCGGTTCACGATCATGCCCACGAGGGGCATGTCGTCGTCGGCGAGCCGCTCGACGAAGTACGCCGCCTCGCGCAGCGCGTCGGGCTCGGGAGCAGCGACCACCAGGAACGCCGTGCCGTCGGCCTGGAGGAGCTCGAAGGTCTTCTGAGCGCGCTGCCGGAAGCCGCCGAACAGCGTGTCGAAGGCGGCGACGAAGGTCTGCATGTCGCGCAGCACCTGGGTGCCGAGGATCTTGTTCAGCGCCCCGGTGATGATGCCGAGACCGGCCGTCATCATCCGGGCCGGCCCCTTCGCGGGCGTGAGCAGCAGGCGGATGAAGCGACCGTCGAGGAAGCTGGACAGTCGCTCCGGCGCGTCCAGGAAGTCGAGTGCCGAGCGGGACGGCGGGGTGTCGACCACGATCAGGTCGTAGCTGCCGTCGCGCTGGGCGTCGGCGTGGATCTGCCCGAGCTTCTCCATCGCCATGTACTCCTGCGTGCCGGAGAACGAGCTCGAGAGCGCGATGTAGAAGGGGTTCTCCAGGATCTGGCGCGCCTTCTCGGGAGCGGCCTGGCTCTCGACCACCTCGTCGAAGGTGCGCTTCATGTCGAGCATCATCGCGTCGAGCCCGCCGCCCTTGCGGTTGCCCTTGGCGTTGGTGCGCAGCCCGGTGACCGGTCGGGGGGTGTTGTCGAGCTGCTCGATGCCCATCGACTGGGCCAGCCGCTTCGCGGGGTCGATGGTGAGGACGACGACGCGGCGGCCGCGCTCGGCGGCCCGCAGCGCGAGGGCGGCCGAGGTGGTCGTCTTGCCGACGCCACCCGAGCCGCAGCAGACGATGATGCCGATCCCGCGGTCGTCGAGCAGGGCGTCGACGTCCATCTCGGGGGCGGGTCCGGGGCGGCCGGCGAGCGGGCCGACGCGGGGTCTGGCCCTCCTCTGTGCGGCGGTCATGCCAGCCCCTGCTGCTTGAGCATGGCCGCGAGCTCGTAGAGGCCGCCGAGGTCGACCCCGCCCGGCAGGCGGGGCAGCTCGTACGACGGTCGGTCGAGCCCGGCGACGACCGCGCGCTGGCTGTCCTCGAGCGCGCGGCGTACGGCGTGGTCGTGCGCCTCGGCGACCAGTCCGTCGACCAGCCCCTCGTCGAGGTCCACGCCGGCCTCCTCGAGGTCGGCGGCCAGGCGACCGGTGTCGAGCCGTCCGTCGCGTGCGGCGTCCAGGTCGCCGTCGGTGATGTCACGGGAACGGACCTGGTTGACGATCACTCCGCCGACGGGCAGGCCGGCCGCCACCAGGTCGAGGATGCCGTCGGCGGTCTCCTGCACCGGCATCTCCTCCAGGACGGTGACCAGGTGGACGGCGGTCCGCGGGGAGCGGAAGAGGGTCATCATCGTGTCGGACTGGCTCTTGATCGGCCCGACCTTGGCGAGCCCGGCGAGCTCGCCGCTCACGTTGAGGAACTGGGTGATCCGGCCGGTCGGCGGTGCGTCGAGGACGACCGCGTCGTACTGGATCGCGGCCTTGTTGCGGCTGTTGCGCTGCACGGCCTCGAAGACCTTGCCGGTGAGCAGCACGTCGCGGACACCCGGGGCGATCGTGGTCGCGAACTCGATCACGCCGAAGCGGTCGAGCGCCTTCCCGGCGCGGCCGAGCTTGTAGTACATGGCGAGGTACTCGAGCAGCGCGGACTCGGCGTCGATGTGCAGCGCGTGCACCGCGCCGGGGGTGCGGTCCTCGTGGCGGAGCCCGGTCGCGATCCGGCGCTCGGCGTACGGGAGCGGGTCGACGTCGAACATCCGGGCGATGCCCTGGCGGCCCTCGACCTCGCAGAGGAGCACCTGCTTGCCGTGCGAGGCGAGTCCCAGGGCGAGCGCGGCGGCGACGGTGGACTTGCCGGTGCCGCCCTTGCCGGTCACGACGTGCAGCCGCACGCGGGACCAGTCGGCGGTGCTCGGCACGGACATGGACCGAGGGTAGCCAGCGGAGCGGCACCCCTAAACTCCATCGCGAGGCAGGTCACAACGAGGAGGCCAGGCGTGGACAAGGTGGTGACGACCGCCGCGGAGGCGGTCGCGGACATCCCAGACGGCGCGACGCTGTCCGTCGGCGGGTTCGGGCTCTGCGGGATCCCGTCGGTGCTGATCCAGGCGCTGCTGGAGTCCGGTACGACGGACCTGGAGGCGGTGTCGAACAACTGCGGCGTCGACGACTGGGGCCTGGGCCTGCTGCTGGCGCAGAAGCGGATCCGCCGGATGGTCTCGTCGTACGTCGGGGAGAACAAGGAGTTCGCGCGCCAGTACCTCGCCGGGGAGCTGGAGGTCGAGCTGACACCGCAGGGCACGCTCGCCGAGCGGATGCGCGCGGGCGGCACCGGGATCGCCGCGTTCTTCACCGGCACCGGGGTCGGCACCCAGGTCGCCGACGGCGGGCTGCCGTGGAAGTACGACGACCAGGGCAACGTCGAGGTGTCCTCGCCCGCGAAGCAGACCCAGACGTTCGAGACGGCCGAGGGGCCGAAGGAGTTCGTGCTGGAGCACGCGATCGTCGCGGACTTCGGCCTGGTGCGCGCCTGGAAGGGCGACCGGCACGGCAACCTCGTCTACCGCGAGTCCGCCGGCAACTTCAACAACCTCGCCGCGATGTGCGGGCGGACCACGATCGCCGAGGTCGAGGAGCTCGTCGAGCCCGGCGAGATCGACCCGGCGCAGGTCCACACCCCGGGCGTGTTCGTGCACCGGGTGGTTGCGCTGACCCCGGAGCAGGCGGCCGACAAGCGGATCGAGAAGAGGACCGTGCGTGATGGAGGGGCGTCATGAGCTGGTCGCGTGAGGAGATGGCGGCGCGGGCTGCCTCGGAGCTGTCGGACGGCTCGTACGTGAACCTCGGCATCGGGCTGCCGACGCTGGTGCCCAACTACGTCCCCGACGGTGTGGAGCTGGTCCTGCAGTCGGAGAACGGCGTGCTCGGCACCGGTGCGTACCCGACCGAGGACGCCGTCGACGCCGACCTCATCAACGCCGGCAAGGAGACCGTGACGCTGCGGCCCGGGGCGAGCATCTTCGACTCGGCCACGTCGTTCGGGATGATCCGCGGAGGCAAGATCGACGCCGCGATCCTGGGGGCGATGCAGGTCTCGAGGGCTGGCGACATCGCGAACTGGATGATCCCCGGGAAGATGGTCAAGGGCATGGGCGGGGCGATGGACCTCGTCAACGGTGCCAAGCGGGTGATCGTGCTGATGGAGCACGTCGCCAAGGACGGCACCTACAAGATCGTCGACGAGTGCTCGCTGCCCTACACCGGCCGCGGCTGCGTCCAGCGGATCATCACCGACCTCGCCGTCATCGACGTCACGCCCGAGGGTCTCCGGTTGGTCGAGCTGGCCCCGGGCGTCACCGAGGACGAGGTCCGCGAGAAGACCGAGCCGGACCTGCTCGTCGGCTGATGTCACACCCGGACGGGGCTGTCTCGTCATCCGGGTGTGAACACGACGACACTCACCGTGGCGACGGGGGTGCTCACCGCGTCGGCGTCGTACGTCGGCTGGTGGGCGTCCCTGGCGCCCCGGTCCTTCTACGACAGCTTCCCGGGCCTCAACCGCATGTGGGTCGGGGGCGACGGGCCCTACAACGAGCACCTCGTGCGTGACGTCGGCGGGCTCTACCTCGCGCTCGCCGTCGCCGGCGTGCTGGCGATCGCCTGGCGCGAGCGGCGTACGACGCTGCTGCTCGGCGCCGCCTGGACGACCTTCTCCGTCCTCCACCTCGGCTACCACCTGCACCACCTCGACGACCTCGCCGCGGTCGACGCCGTGGGCAACGTGGTCGCCCTCGGTGGGACCCTGGTCCTGGCCGTGCTCCTCCTGGTGCCGGCCCGTGCCGGAGCGCGGACGGAGGTGGCGGCATGAGGATCGCGGTGGCCGGCGGGACCGGGGCCGTCGGCCGGCACGTCGTCGAGGTCGCCCACGAGCGCGGACACGACGTCGTCGTGCTCTCTCGCGGCGAGGGCGTCGACCTGACCACCGGCGCCGGGCTGGCCGAGCGACTGGTCGGGGTCGACGCGGTCGTCGACGTCACCAGCGTCCGCACCCAGAAGCGTGAGGAGGCCGAGGCGTTCTTCGGTGGCGTCACCCGTCACCTCCAGGCTGCGGGCGCGGCGCACGTGGTGGCGCTCTCGATCGTGGGGATCGACCGCGTCGACACCGGCTACTACGCCGGCAAGCGGCTGCAGGAGCTGGTGCTCGCCGAGGGGGCGACCCCGTGGTCGGTGCTCCGGGCCACCCAGTTCCACGAGTTCGCGGAGCAGGCCCTCGGCTTCGTGCGCGTCGGCCCGTTCTCGCTGGTGCCGCGGATGCGGAGCCAGACGGTCGCGGCACGCGAGGTCGCGGAGGCGCTGGTCGACCTGGCCGCCGCCGGTCCTTCCGGCCGGGTGCCGGACCTGGCCGGGCCCGAGGTCCACGACATGGTCGACCTGGCGCGGCGGGTCGCCGGCGGGCGGCGGGTGGTCCCGGTGCGGCTGCCGGGAGCAGCCGGCAGGGCGATGCGCTCGGGCGGCCTGCTGCCGACGGAGGACGGTCCGCGCGGCCGGATCACCTTCGACCAGTGGCTGGCCGACCGGTGACCGACCACCTCGCCCCGGCGTACGACGCCGAGCGCCCGCGCCTGGTGCGGGTCGCCTACGCGATCCTCGGCAGCCACGCGGAGGCCGAGGACGTCGTCGCCGAGTGCTGGCTGCGCCTGGTCGCCGCCGACGAGCGCGAGCCCGTGCGCGACGTCGGCGCCTGGGCGACGGTGACGGTGGCTCGCGCCGCGCTCGACACGCTGCGGTCGGCCCGGGTGCGTCGCGAGTCGTACGTCGGGCCGTGGCTGCCCGAGCCCGTGGTCGGCCCGCTCGTCGAGGACCGGGTCAGCCTCGACGACTCGGTCCGCTACGCCCTGCTGGTCGCGCTGGAGCGGCTGACGCCGGCCGAGCGGACGGCCTGGGTCCTGCACGACATCTTCGAGGTGCCGTTCCCCGAGGTCGCGGAGGCGGTCGGGCGGACGCCGGAGGCGGTGCGCCAGCTCGCCCGCCGGGCCCGGCAGCACGTCGCGGCGGGCACGCCGCGGGTCGCGGTGGACCCGGGGACCCACGACCGCGTGGTCGGCGCGTTCCTCGGCGCCGCCGCCGGTGGTGACCTCGGCGGCCTGGTCCGGCTGCTCGACCCGTCGGTGGTGCTGACCAGCGACGGGGGCGGCGTCGTGAACGCGGCCCGGCGGCCGGTGGTCGGCCCGGACCGGGTCGCCCGCTTCATGGCCGGCGTCACCCGCAGGCCCGGTCGCGCGGAGGTCGTCGACGTCAACGGCCGCACCGGCGTCGCGTTCTACGTCGACGACGAGATCCACTCGGTGCTGTCGTTCACGGTCGACGGTGAGCTGATCACCCGCATCGACATCGTGCGCGCGCCCGACAAGCTCAGCTCGGTGACGTCCGCGAGGCCGTGACCACACCGAGGACGGCAAGCCCGCCCGCGAGCGCGAAGACCGACACGAACGGGTCGACGCCCGCGCGGGTCGCGGCGCCGAACACGATGCCCGACAGCGACAGGGACAGCGCGCCGCCGAGGGAGTCGGCGATCGACAGGGCCGAGGAGTTGAAGCCGCGGTCGGCGTCGGTCGAGGCGGCGAGCATCGCCACCCCGGTGCGGGGGTAGCCGAAGCCCATGCCGGCGCCGGCGACGACGTACGCCGTCATCGCGAGCACGGGCGACCCGTGGCCGACCACCACGGCGAGCAGCGCGGCCGTGCCGACGAGCACCAGGGCGGTGCCCCAGCGCATCGCGGTGACGTCGGAGACCCGGGCGCCGAGGCGCGACTGCACCTGGCTCGAGCCTGCCCAGACGAGGCCGACGGCGGTCAGGGCCAGGCCGGCGGTGCCGGGGGTGAGGCCCCAGCGGTCCTGGAGCACGAAGACGATGTAGGCCTCCGCGCAGAAGAAGGAGGCGCTGAGCAGCCCGCGGGTGCCGATCACGGCGGGCAGCCCACGCCGCGCGAGCAGGGCGCCGGCCGGCAGCAGCCGGCGGAGCGCGACCACGACGACGCTGAGCGCGAGCAGCCCGAGCAGGCCCGCGGGGCCGCTGCGCGACCCGAGCAGCTCGAGGGCGAGGACGGCGGTGGCGCCGACCGCGGCCCACGCGAGGCGGGAGCGTGGCGTCTCCGCGCTCCCGGTGCGGGGCTCGAGCCCGCGCAGGGCCGGCAGGATCAGCAGCGTCGACGCCGCGACCAGCGCGACCACGCCGAGGAAGACCCAGCGCCACCCGATCGCGTGCGCCACGAACGCCGCGATGGCCGGCCCGAAGAGGGACGGCAGCACCCAGGCCGCCGCGAAGCTCGCGAAGACGGCTGGCTGGAGGACCGCGGGGAAGACCAGGCCGACCACGACGTACAGGCAGACCGTCATCGCGCCGGCGCCGAGCCCCTGCACCACGCGCCCGGCGACCAGGACCTCCATCGTCGGGGCGGTGCCGCAGACCACGAGGCCGGCCGCGAAGAGCACCAGCGCGACCGCAAGGGGGCCGACCGGGCCGTGCCGGTCGCTGCGGGCGCCGGCCGCCACCATGCCGACCACCCCGCTCGCGAGCGGCGCCGCGAAGGAGAGGGCGTAGAGACCGATCCCGTCGAGGTCGCGGGCGACGGTCGGCATCACGGTGGTGACGGCGGTCGCCTCGAAGGCGGCGAACGCGACCAGCGCGAACATCCCGACCGTGGTCGCGGCGTACGCCGGGGAGAGCAGCCGCTCGCGCGGCGCGCGCCCTGCGGACGAGCTCGGGACGGTCGTGGTCACCCGCCGAACCTAGGACTTCAACACGGGTGGAGGTCAACCGACTACGCAAACGTTTTCGACGAGGGGGGACTAGGTGGTCCAGACCGTGTCGGCGGGCCGCGTCACGACGGGTTCGGCGGCTTCTTGGACCGGTTTCGTCCGATTTCGTTGCCTGACCTGCGGCTTTTCGCAAGTTTCACTCAAGTCGGGCGTGTCGCGACCGACCCTAGTACCCGAGTAATTGGCATAGTCCGTTTGACTCATTTCGGACACTCCGGTTCACAAAACTCTCAGCATCGCGTCAGGATTCCTCTCGTGAAGCGTTTTGACGGTGTGACGAGCCAACGGACTGAGCCCGACTCCACCGACCCCAGCCTGCTCGCCGAGGAGTACGTGCCCCTGGTGGCGCACCTCGTGCGTGAGCTGTCCGCCCGCATCCCGGCCTCCGTGGACCGCGACGACCTCCGCTCCGCGGGCCTGGTCGCCCTGGTCACCGCCGCCCGTGCGTTCGACTCCTCGCTCGGGGTCCCCTTCTCGGCCTACGCGACCACCCGGGTGCGAGGTGCGCTGCTCGACGAGCTGCGCTCCATCGACTGGGCCTCGCGTGCGGTGCGCCGACGGAGTCGCGACATCGAGGCGACGCGCCAGCGCCTGGCGACCGCCATGGGAGCGTTCCCCGACGACGCCGCCGTCGCGCAGTCGCTCGGCCTCACGCCGGCCGAGGTGGCCCGCACCGACGCCGACGTGTCGCGGGCGGCCGTGCTGCCGCTGCACGGCGCCGACCACTCCATCGCCGACGTGCTGCCCGCCGCGACCCCCGGCCCGTCCGAGGTCGTCGAGAAGGCCGAGCAGATGGCCTACCTCGTCGACGCGATCGAGGAGCTCCCGGAGCGGCTGCAGGCCGTCGTCCGCGGCTACTTCCTCGAGGAGCGCCCGATGGCGGAGATCGCCGCCGAGCTCGGCGTCACCGAGTCCCGCATCTCGCAGCTCCGCGCCGAGGCGCTGGTCCTGCTCCGCGGCGCCCTCGCCGAGGCCCTCGAGCCGCACCTGGCCGAGCGCCCGGCCGACCCGACCGGCATCGTCGCCCGGCGCCGCGCGGCGTACGCCGCCTCGGTGGCCGCCCGCCACGCCGCCCGGCGCGGGGTTCCCGCGAGCGCGGAGCGTTCGGCCTGATCCTCGGTCGAGACTGAGTCCGGCCGAGGACCGCGGTCGGCTCCGACCACGGGTGGACCCGGCGTCCGCCCCGAGTAGGGTGCCGAGCATGACGAAGTGGGAGTACCTGACCGCGCCGATCCTCACGCACGCGGCCAAGCAGATCTTGGACAACTTCGGGGCCGACGGGTGGGAGCTGGTGCAGATCGCGCCCGGCATGAACCCGGAGAACCTGGTCGGCTACTTCAAGCGGCCGCTCCAGTGAGCGCCCCGGAGGACCGCCTCGCCGAGCTCGGGCTGTCCGTGCCCGAGGTGCCGGCACCGGTGGCGGTGTACGTGCCCGCCGTGGTCTCCGACGACCTGGTCTTCACCTCCGGCCAGCTGCCGATGAAGAACGGCGAGCTGATGCTGACCGGCAAGGTCGGCGGCGAGGTGGGGCCCGAGGAGGCGAAGGAGGCCGCGCAGCAGTGCGCCCTCAACGCGATCGCGGCGGTGAAGTCGGTCGTCGGTGACCTGGACCGCGTCGCCCAGGTCGTGAAGGTCGTGGTCTTCGTGGCCTCGACGCCGGACTTCACCGGGCAGCCCCAGGTCGCGAACGGCGCCTCCGAGCTGCTCGGCAAGGCGTTCGGCGACGCGGGCATCCACGCCCGCTCGGCCGTCGGCGTACCGGTGCTCCCGCTCGACGCGACGGTCGAGGTCGAGGTCGTCGTGCGGACGCGCGGGTGAGGATCCCGCTCCCGCCGGTCCCGCTGCCGGACAAGCTCGTCGACGTCGCGCGGGAGTTCGAGGAGGGCCGGCAGGAGCCGGCCGAGCCGCGCGACGCCGCGACCGTGATCCTGATGCGTCCCTCGGCCGACGGCCCCGAGGTCTACTACATGCGGCGCCAGGTCTCGATGGACTTCGCCGGCGGCATGTGTGTCTTCCCGGGTGGCGGCGTCGACAAGCGCGACTTCGACACCACGGTCGCCTGGGCTGGTCCGTCGCCGTCCGACTGGGCCGCTCGGCTCGGCTGCGACGAGGAGACCGCGCGGGCGCTGGTGTGCGCCGCCGTACGCGAGACCTTCGAGGAGTCCGGCGTGCTGCTGGCCGGCACGTCGGAGACGAACGTCGTCGCCGACACGACCGCCGACGACTGGGAGGCCGACCGGGTCGCGCTCGAGTCACGCGAGCTGTCGCTGACCGACTTCCTCAACCGGCGCGGGCTGGTGCTGCGCACCGACCTGCTGGGCGTGTGGGACGCGTGGCTGACGCCGATCTTCGAGCCGAAGCGCTACCGCACCTGGTTCTTCGTCGCGTCGCTGCCGTCGGGGCAGGTGACCCGCGACGTGTCGACCGAGTCGTCGTCCGTGGACTGGATCCCGGCCCGGGTCGCCGCCGAGCAGGCGGACGCGGGCGACCTGGCGCTGATGCCGCCGACGTACCTCACCTCGATGGAGGTCGGCGAGCACGAGTCGCCCGAGGAGGTGCTGGCGGTGGCAGCGTCGCGGTCCGTGGAGATGTTCACGCCCTCGGTGGAGCCGCTGGGCGAGGGCTGGACGCTGTCGATGCCCGACCGGCTGCGCCCGCTCGTCGCGGCGCGTCGGCGGCCATGACGCCCCCCACGAACGACTGGTCGGGCGGGGACTTCGGGACGCGCGGCCGGTGCCTGCTGGCGCCGAACCCCGGGATCATGACGCTCGACGGCACCAACACCTGGGTGCTCCAGGAGCCGGGCGCGTCGGCGTCGGTCGTCGTCGACCCCGGCCCGATCGAGGACGGCCACCTCGAGCGGCTGACCGCCGAGCTCGGGGACGTCGGACTCGTGCTGCTCACCCACCACCACTTCGACCACGCGGAGGTCGCGGCCGAGTTCGCGGCCCGCAAGGGGTGCGCGGTGCGGGCGCTGGACCCGGCGCTGTGCGTGGACGCGCCGCCGCTGGTCGACGGCGAGGACCTCACCGTCGACGGGCTGTCGCTGCGGGTCCTGACCACCCCCGGCCACACCGCCGACTCGATCTCGCTGGTGCTGCCCGGCGACGGGGCGCTGCTGACCGGCGACATGGTGCTCGGCCGCGGCACGACCGTGGTCGCCCACCCCGACGGGCAGCTCGGCCCCTACTTCGACTCCATCGCGCGGATGCGCTCGCTGGTCGTCTCCGGTGAGGTGCGGACGCTGTGGCCGGCCCACGGCCCGGTGCTCGACGACGCGCTCGGGGTGCTCGACTTCTACCTCGCGCACCGCCGCGAGCGGCTGGCCCAGGTCGAGGCGGCGCTGCGCGAGCTCGGCGTACCCCTGACAGCGGAGCTGGCCGAGGACGAGGCGCTGCCGCGCCGGGTCGTCGAGGTCGTGTACGCCGACGTCGACGAGTCCCTCTGGGGCGCCGCCGAGTGGTCGGTGCGGGCCCAGCTCGCCTACCTCGCCACCCGTTGACGGTGGCGGCGGCGGGTCCGGCGGAGGGCGATCAGGAAGACGACCCCGAGTCCGGCGTACAGCCCGACGACGGCGGCGCGGTGCTCGTCGCTCCACGGCCAGTCCGGCGCCGGTCGCTCGACGGTCGGGCGGTCCGCGGTCATCAGGGCGGTCGCCAGGGAGAGGGACGGCGCGATCTCGGCAGGTACGTCGATGACCGGTCGCTCGGCGCCGACCGCGGGCCTGACCACCACAGCGTCGTCCGGGAGCCGCACCTCGAGGCCGTCGGCGGTGGTGCCGAGCCGCTGGCTGAGCGGCGCGTCGAGCAGCGCGTCCGGCTCCATGACCTGCTTGCCGGACCACACCTTGAACGTCCCGACGTCCAGCCCGACGGAGCCGAGGTCGTTGATCGTGATGCCCGGGTCGGCGGCCGCCAGCGACCGGACGGTGGCCGTGTCGGACCCCGGGGGCACGCGGCCGATCACGCCCGGTCCCCGCGAGCCCATGGTCCCCGCGGTCCAGGTGTCCTGCGGCCGGCCGGTGAACGCCAGCCAGCGCCCGTCCTCCGACCACTCGATCCGGTCGATCGCGGTGCCCTCCTCGCCCGGCACGAGGATCTCGCGCAGCGCGCCCGTCGTCAGGTCGACCACGCGCACCCCGCTGGGGATCGGTGCGTCCGCGGCGTGCGGTCCGAAGACGGCGTACCCGTAGGCCAGCTCCGTGCCGTCGGGCGACAGCGCGACCACGGGGACGCCGAGGCCGCGCGCGAAGGTCTCGTTGTTGCCGGCGAAGTCGCGCAGGTCGAGCAGGTGGTAGTCGCCGCGCTCGGCATCGACCACGACCGGCAACCCCTGGTCGGTCACCCACGCGGCGGCGCCGACGCCGACGACGGTCGGGTCGTCGGTGACCTCGTCGCGCATCCACGAGCCGTCGTTCTCCCGGTCCGACATCCGCTCCGGTACGCCGTACAGCTGGTCGGGAACGCCGAGGGACCCCGTGGCCGCCACGGGCGGGTCGAGGTGGTCGGGCAGCCAGGCGACGGCGCCGGCGACGAGCGCCAGCACGGCGGCGACGCCGGCGACGGTCAGACCGAGGTCGCGGCGTCGGGCGCGTCGGGCGCGGGGCCAGGTGTCGTCGGGGACGTCGGCCACCGGCGCCCGGGTGGCGATCCGCTCGAGCTCGTCATGGAGGGTCATCGCGGGTCTCCCACGTGCTCGGCGAGGTCGGGGGCGAGGGCGCGGAGCCGGGCGAGGGCCTGGCGCGTCGTCGACTTCACCGTGCCGGCGCTGATGCCGAGGGCGGCGCCGGTCTGCACCTCGGTGAGGTCCTCGAAGTAGCGCAGCACCAGCACGGTGCGCTGCTTGGTGGTGAGCCGGGCGAGCGCCTCCTCGAGGCTGAGGCGCAGGTCGGTGTCGGCGGTGGCGGCGGCCGCGTCGTACCCACCGAGGTGGTGCTCGCGCACGTGGCGGCGCTGGCGCCACCAGGAGACGTTCTGCGTGTAGAGGATGCGCCGGACGTACGGCTCCGGGTCGCCCTCGATCCGGTGCCAGCCCTTCGCGGCCTTGAACAGCGCCGTCTGGACGAGGTCCTCGGCGAGGTGGGCGTCGCCCGTGAGCAGGTACGCCGTGCGCGACAGCGCCGGCGTGCGCGCCAGCACGAACGCGCGGAACGCGTCCTCGTCGTACGGTCCGGTCACGGGTCCGAGCCCCCTCTCACCCCGTCAGACGCTGCGACGGGGTGGTCCGGGGGTCAGTGCAGACGAACTTTCTCAGCGGGCGCGGCGGCCGAGCCGCTCGACGTCCATGATCACGACCGAGCGGGGCTCGAGGCGCAGCCAGCCGCGCGACGCGAAGTCGGCGAGCGCCTTGTTGACCGTCTCGCGGGAGGCGCCGACCAGCTGGGCCAGCTCCTCCTGCGTGAGGTCGTGGTGCACGTGGATGCCGTCGTCGGCGGTGCGGCCGAAGCGGTCGGCGAGGTCGAGCAGCGCCTTGGCGACCCGGCCGGGCACGTCGGAGAAGACCAGGTCGGCAACGACGTCGTTGGCCTTGCGCAGGCGGCCGGCGAGCTGCGCGAGCAGGCCGCGGGCCACCACCGGGCGACCCTCGAGCCAGCGCAGCAGGTCCTCGTGCGACAGCGAGGCGAAGGTCGCGTCGGTCACCGCGGTCACGGTCGCCGAGCGCGGGCCCGGGTCGAAGAGCGAGAGCTCGCCGAACATCTGGCCGGGACCGAGGATGGCGAGCAGGTTCTCGCGACCGTCGGAGGAGGTGCGCCCGAGCTTCACCTTGCCGTCGAGCACGACGTAGAGCTTGTCGCCGGAGTCGCCCTCGTGGAACAGCACGTCCCCCCGGCGCAGGCGGCTCTCGGCCATCGAGCCGCGCAGGGCGGTGGCGGCCTCGTCGTCGAGCGCGCTGAACAGCGGTGCCTGACGGAGTACGTCGTTGTCCACGGATCCTCCTCGTGAAGATGACCCGTGAGCACACGGGTTCCGCGTAGATCCTAGCCAGTGGGAAACCTCACAGGGTGCACCGGCGTCCGCAAGTCGCCCGACCGGGCGAATCCGCGCCGGGTCCGAGCCGAATCGGAGAGTGTCCCCGGGTCGCCGTACGCTTGCGCCGTGCCTGCCCCCACCGCCGAGACGCGCACCGGTCTCGTGCGCCGTGCGCGCAAGATCGACCGCGTCCTGGGCGAGACCTACCCGGACGCGAAGTGCGAGCTCGACTTCGACGACCCGTTCCAGCTGCTCGTCGTCACCGTGCTCTCCGCGCAGACCACCGACAAGCGCGTCAACGCCGTCCGCCCGACCCTCTTCGCGGCCTACCCCGACGCCCGGGCGATGGCCGCGGCCGACCGGGAGACGCTGGAGGGGATCATCGGGCCGCTCGGGTTCTTCCGGGCCAAGACCGAGTCGCTCCTCAAGCTGAGCGCCGCGCTGGTCGAGGACCACGGCGGCCAGGTGCCGCCCCGGCTCGACGACCTGGTCAAGCTGCCCGGCGTCGGCCGCAAGACGGCCAACGTGGTGCTCGGCAACGCGTTCGGCATCCCCGGCATCACCGTCGACACCCACTTCGGCCGGCTCGCGCGCCGCTTCGGCTGGACCGAGGAGACCGACCCCGTCAAGGCCGAGCACGCCGTGGGCGACCTCTTCGAGAAGCGCGACTGGACGATGCTCAGCCACCACCTGATCTGGCACGGCCGCCGGGTCTGCCACAAGCAGAAGCCCGCGTGCGGTGCGTGCACCGTCGCCCACTGGTGCCCGTCGTACGGCGAGGGGCCGACCGACCCCGAGGCCGCGGCCAATCTGGTCAAGACCGAAGGCCGCGCATGAGGCGTGCGCTGCTGGCCGCCACGGCGGCGGCCGCGCTCCTGCTGTCCGGGTGCAACTCCGACGACGTCAAGCCGCCCGGCCAGTCGAAGGTCGACGTCGACACCCCGGAGCTGCGCAAGCTCAAGAGCGAGACCGCGGTCGAGGACTGTGCCCCCGGGGACGCGACCGACGGCGGGCTGCCCGACCTCACGCTGCCCTGCCTGGGTGGCGGACCCGACGTCGATCTCTCGACCCTCCAGGGCCCGATGATCGTCAACCTCTGGGCGTCGTGGTGCGGCCCGTGCCGCAAGGAGATGCCCGCGGTCCAGGACTTCTACCAGCAGTACGGCGACCAGGTGCCGGTGCTGGGGATCGACTACCAGGACGAGCAGCCGGGCGCGGCGCTCCAGCTCGCGAAGAAGTCGGGGGTGGCCTACCCGCTGCTCGCCGACCCCGGCGGTGACATCAACGGCAACGACCCCGTCCCGCGGTTCCTGGGCATCCCGATCTTCCTGTTCGTCAGTGCGGACGGGGACGTCGAGGTGGTCCCCGGCGGCGTCGACTCGGTCGACGACCTGGTCGACCTGGTCGACGACCACCTGGGGATCGCGCTGTGAGCGCTCCGGACGCGCCCCAGCTCCCCGAGTGGCTGCGCCCGGTCGAGCAGGCGGCCCGCGAGATCGAGGCGTCCGACCTGACCCGGTTCGTCCCACCGCCCGGCAGCGACGCCCGCCGCGGCGCGGTGCTGATGCTCTTCGGCGACGGACCGCAGGGCGGCGAGCTGCTCCTCACCGAGCGCGCCCACGACATGCGCTCGCACCCCGGCCAGGTGTCCTTCCCGGGCGGGTCCCTGGACCCGGGGGAGGACGTGGTCGAGGCCGCCCTGCGTGAGGCGGAGGAGGAGGTCGGCGTCGAGCCGAGCTCGGTCACGATCTTCGGGCGGCTGCCCGAGCTCTGGCTGCCGCCCAGCAACTTCGCCGTCACCCCGGTCCTCGGGTGGTGGAGCGAGCCCACGGAGGTGTCGGTCGTGAGCCGCGCCGAGGTGCACGCCATCCACCACGTGCCGCTGGCCGAGCTGGTCGACCCCGAGCACCGGGTCACCGTCCGGATGCCGATCGGCGACTACCGCAGCCCCGGGTTCCTGATCGGACCCGACCACGACGTCATCCTGTGGGGCTTCACGGGCGGCATCATCGCCCGCCTCCTGGACTTCCTGGGATGGTCCGTCCCCTGGAACGAGTCGCGCATTCGGGATCTACCCGCTTATATGTTCACCGGACAGGAACGCCGCTCCGCCGACCTGCTCGACATCGACGACGAACAGCGCCGCGGGGGTGAACGATGAACCTGCTCGACTGGCTGCTCGTCGTGCTCGTCCTCGCCTACGCGCTCTCCGGCTACTGGCAGGGCTTCATCACCGGAGCGTTCGCCACGACCGGGCTGCTGCTCGGCGGTCTCTTCGGGGTCTGGCTGGCGCCGACCGCCCTCGGCGACGCCAACCCGTCGATCAAGGTCTCCCTCGGCGCGCTCTTCATCGTGATCCTGGCGGCGTCGCTCGGCCAGGCGATCTTCCAGTTCGTCGGCTCCCGGATCCGCGACAAGATCACCTGGCAGCCGGTCCGGGCGCTCGACGCCGTCGGTGGCGCCCTGCTCAGCGCTGTGGCCGTGCTGATCGTCGCCTGGGCCCTGGGCGTCGCGATCTCCGGCTCGCGGATCGGTGGGATCACCCCGCTCGTACGCGAGTCGACCGTCCTGTCCCACGTCGACGAGGCACTGCCCGACACCGCGGACGGTGCGCTCCAGGCCTTCAACAACGTCGTGGGCACCAGCTTCTTCCCCCGCTACCTGGAGCCGTTCGCCCCCGAGCGGATCGTCGAGGTCGGTCCCGGTCCCAAGCGGCTGCTGCACGACCCCGACGTCGAGCGCGCGGCCGCCAGCGTCGTCAAGATCCACGGCGACAACTCCTGCGGGCGCGGCGTCGAGGGCTCGGGCTTCCTCTACGCCCAGAACCGCCTGATGACCAACGCCCACGTGGTCGCCGGCGTCAAGGACCCCGAGGTGGTCGTCGGCGACACCACGTTGGACGCCGACGTCGTCTACTACAACCCCGACGTCGACGTGGCCGTCCTCGCCTTCGACAGCGGCGACACCGCCACCCTCCCCTTCGACCGCAGCGCGGGAGCCGGCACCGGCGTCGCGATCCTCGGCTACCCCGAGGACGGCCCGTACGACGTGCAGCCTGCGCGGATCCGGGCCAAGCAGCGGCTGCGGTCCCCGGACATCTACGGCAACGGTTCGGTCATCCGCGACGTGTACTCGCTGCGCGGGTTGATCCGTCCCGGCAACTCCGGCGGCCCGATCGTCTCCTCGAAGGGCGACGTGGTCGGCGTCGTCTTCGCGGCGTCGGTCAACGACCACGACACCGGCTATGCGCTGACCGCCGACCAGGTCGCCCAGGCGGCGGCCGAGGGAGTCAGCCGGTCCGAGCAGGTCAGCACCGGCGACTGTGCCGGGTAGTCAGCTCGTCTGACCCTTGAGGGCCTTGGGGATCTCGCGTCCCTGCTCGATGGCCTTCTCGGGCGCACGCACCTTCTTGACGCTGCGCACGCCGAGGAAGACCAGCAGTCCTGCGAGCACCACGTAGAAGCCGAACACGATCAGGAACGCCCAGTGCAGGGCGAGGCCGTCGCCGTTCCAGTTGATGAAGTAGGCGATCGAGACCGACAGCATGATGATGGCCAGCACGAGCAGGAAGACGGCGGCCGCGAACATGCCGATGCCGATCCCGCCGGCCTTGACGCTCACCTTCAGCTCGGACTTCGCGAGCTGGATCTCCTTCTGGACCAGCGTGGAGATGTCCTTGGTGGCGTCGTGGACCAGCCGGCCGATGGTCGGTTCGTCGTCGTTCACCTGCTGGGCCATGCGCATCCCTCGGGTCGTTCGGTCGCTGATGGGACGACCTTACCGACCGGCATCCTCAGAAGTACCGCAGCCACAGGTACGGGACGCACAGAGCCACGGTCACGGCCGTGACGACCAGCCCGTACTTCGTGAACTGCCAGAACCCGATCGGGTGTCCCTCGCGGGCCGCGATGCCGAGGGCGACGACGTTGGCCGACGCCCCGATCGCGGTGGCGTTGCCGCCGAGGTCCGCGCCCAGCGCCAGCGCCCACCACAGCACGTGGCCCTCGTCGCCGTGCCCGGCCGCGAGCTCGCTGACGATGGGGCTCATCGTGGCGACGTACGGGATGTTGTCGACGATCGCGGACAGCACCGCGGACCCGCCGAGCAGCACCATCGTTGCGAGCCCGAGCCGGCCCTCGGTCGCGTCGGCGAGTGCCGTCGCGATCCGGTCGACCACCCCTGCCTCGACCAGTCCGCCGACCATGATGAACAGGCCGCCGAAGAAGGCGAGCGTCGGCCACTCGACCTCCCGCATCGCGTCCGAGGTCTCGACGTCGGTGATCAGGAGGAGGAGCCCGGCCCCGAGGAGCGCGACCACCGACGGCTCGTAGTGCAGCACCGGGTGGAGGACGAAGCCGAGCAGCACGAGGGCCAGGACCGACAGCGCCTTGACCAGCAGGATCCGGTCGGTGATCGCCTCCCGCTCGTTGAGCCGCATCACCGAAGCAGCCCGCTCCGGGTCGTAGACGAAGTAGGAGCGGAACATCCAGCGGCACAGGAGGCAGAACGCCGCCATCAGCACGATGACGATCGGCGTCAGGTTGACCAGGAAGTCGTTGAAGCTCAGGTCTGCGCGCGCCGCGATGATGATGTTCGGAGGGTCGCCGACCAGGGTCGCCGCGCCTCCGATGTTGGACGCGAAGACCTCGGCCATGAGGTAGGGCTCCGGGCGTAGTCCGAGGCGCTGGCAGACCAGGAACGTCACCGGCGCCACGAGCAGGATCGTCGTGACGTTGTCCAGGAGCGCGGAGGCCGTGGCGGTGAGGACGCACATCGTGACCATGAGCGGATAGGGCCGACCGCGCGTGCGCTTCGCCGTCCAGATCGCGACGTACTCGAAGACTCCGGAGCGCCGCAGGACCGAGACGATCACCATCATGCCGAGCAGCAGGAAGATGACGTTCCACTCGATCCCCGTCTCGCCGGAGAAGAACGCGTGCTCGGCGTCCGTGATGCCCAGCAGGAGCATCAGCGCCGCACCGCCGAGGGCGACCTTGGTGCGGTCGACCTTCTCGGTCACGAGGAGCACGTAGGCGCCGACGAAGATGGCGACGGCGACGGCGGTCATGGGCGGCTCCTGGAGGGTCGGGTCTGAGACGCCGACCAGACTTCCCGGCACACCGCGACCGACCCTATCGCCAGTGCTGGGATAGCGTCGCCCTCGTGCAGGCGCGTGAGCTCGCGGAGCCCTATCCGGTCGTCCGTCAGGACTGGGGTGCGGTCGACGCCGCTCGCCTGATCACCGGCGAGAACCGGCTCGGCCTGATCGTCGTCGACGACCGCAACCACCCGGTCGCCGTGCTGCCGGGCTCCCAGGTGCTGAGGCTGATCATCCCGGGCTACATCCGCGACGACCGGACCCTGGCCGGGGTCGTGGACGACGACTTCGTCAGCACGATGTGCGATGCGCTCGAGGGACGGACGGTCGCCGACCTGCTGCCCAAGGAGAAGTCGCGGCTCCCGGTCGTCGGTCCCGACGAGACGGTGCTGGAGATCGCCGCCCTGATGGCCGCCGAGCACAGCCCGATCGTCGCGGTGGTCGAGGGTCCGGGCTCGAAGGGAGCGCTCGTGGGCGCGATCACCCTGCCGGCGGTGCTCGGCGCGCTGCTGCCGAAGCAGATCACCGATCCCTGAGCTCGCTGCCCTCGAACAGGTCGGGTACGCCGTCGTGGTCGGAGTCGACCTCCTCCATCTCGCACAGCCGCCGGTAGACCCGGTTGCGCAGGCGCAGCACGACGGCGGCGAGGCTCGCGGCGACGACCGAGCCGAAGAGCACGGCGACCTTCACCCGCTCGCCGGTCTCCGAGTGGTCGTCGTACGCCAGCTCCCCGATCAGCAACGAGACCGTGAAGCCGATGCCGGCGAGCATCGCCATCCCGACCACGTCGGTCCAGGAGAGCTCGTCGTCGAGGTCGGCGTGCGTGAAGGTGTGCAGCAGCCACGTGCAGCCGACGATGCCGATCGGCTTGCCGAGCACGAGGCCGAAGACGATGCCGAGGGCGACCCGGTCGCTGAGTGAGTCCGTGAGTCCGGTCCAGCCGCCGATGGAGACGCCGGCGGCGAAGAAGGCGAAGACCGGTACGGCGAAGCCGGCGGAGATGGGCCGGACCAGGTGTTCAAGGTGCTCGGCCAGGCCGGGGCCCTCCTGCCCGTCGCGGCGCAGGACCGGGACGGTGAACGCGAGCAGCACGCCGGCCACGGTGGCGTGCACGCCGGACTCGTGGACCAGCATCCAGGCGGCGAAGGCCAGCGGGAGGAGCAGCCACCACGAGCTGATCCGGCGTTGCACGAGGACGCCGAAGAGCGCGATGGGCACCAGTGCGAGCGCGAGGTAGGGCAGGTGCAGCTCGTCGGTGTAGAAGACCGCGATGACCGTGATCGCGAGCAGGTCGTCGACCACCGCCAGGGTGAGCAGGAAGGTCCGCAGCCCGGACGGCAGGTGGGTGCTGATCACGGCGAGCACCGCGACCGCGAACGCGATGTCGGTCGCCGTCGGGATCGCCCAGCCGCTCAGGTCGTCGGTGCCGAGGTTCCAGAGCACGTAGATCAACGCGGGCACCGCCATGCCGCCGACCGCTGCGATCACCGGGAGGGCGGCGCGGCGCGGGTCCCGGAGGTCACCCGCGACGAACTCCCGCTTCAGCTCGAGGCCCGCGACGAAGAAGAAGATCGCCAGCAGGCCGTCCGCCGCCCAGAGCCCGAGGGGCAGGTCGAGGTGGACGGCGTCGGGGCCGACCACCGCGTCGCGGAGGTCGAAGTAGGCGTCCTTCCACGGGGTGTTCGCCCAGACCAGCGCGATGCCCGCGGCGATGATCAGGAGCAGGCCGCCGGTCGTCTCAGCGCGGAGGACCTCCGCCGTACGAGAGCTCTCGAGGAAGGACCCGCGCGCGAACAGACGCGGTCCACCACGCGGGCTCGGATCCTGAGGCGGGTGGCCGTCGGGTCGATCGGTCACGGTGCTCCTCGGCGAGGGTCGACGGCAGGACTGCCGACCAGACTTCCCGGCTCACCTGCGGCCACCCTATCGAACGTCGACCCGGCGCTAGTTTGCGCACCACGATGCAAAACTGGCGCCGGGTCGACGGCAAACTGGCGCCGGGTCGGCTACTCCTCGGTGCCGCCGGAGGACTCCTTGTCCTTGATCAGGTCCATCACCGTGGAGTCGGCGAGGGTGGTGACGTCACCGACCTCGCGGTGCTCGGCCACGTCCCGGAGCAGGCGGCGCATGATCTTGCCGGAGCGGGTCTTCGGGAGCTCGGGAACGATCATGATCTGGCGGGGCTTGGCGATCGCGCCGATCTCCTTGCGGACGTGGTTGCGCAGCTCCTCGACGATGTCCTCGCCACCGTCGCCCGCCTCCTCGCGCAGGATCACGAACGCGCAGACGGCCTGCCCGGTGTCCTCGTCCTTGGCGCCGACGACCGCGGCCTCGGCGACCTTCGGGTGCGACACGAGCGCCGACTCGATCTCGGTGGTCGAGAGCCGGTGGCCCGAGACGTTCATGACGTCGTCGACCCGGCCGAGCACCCAGAGGTCGCCGTCGGAGTCCTTCTTGGCGCCGTCGCCGGCGAAGTACCAGCCCTCCTTGGCGTACTTGGACCAGTAGGTGTCCTTGAACCGCTCGTCGTCGCCCCAGATGGTGCGCAGCATCGACGGCCACGGCTCGGTCAGCACGAGGTAGCCGCCGGAGCCGTGGGGCACCGACGTGCCCTCCTCGGTGACCACGTCGGCGCTGATGCCGGGGATCGGGATCATCGCGGAGCCGGGCTTGCCGTGGGTGACGCCGGGCAGCGGGCTGATCATGATCATGCCGGTCTCGGTCTGCCACCAGGTGTCGACGACGGGGGTCCGGTCGCCACCAATGACGTGGCGGTACCAGACGTAGGCCTCCGGGTTGATCGGCTCGCCGACCGACCCCAGGATGCGCAGCGACGACATGTCGAAGCGGTCCGGGATCTCGCGGCCCTGCTTCATGAACGAGCGGATCGCGGTCGGCGCCGTGTAGAAGATGGTGACCTTGTAGTCCTGGATGATCTGCCACCAGCGGCCGCGCTCGGGAGCGTCGGGCGTGCCCTCGTACATCACCTGCGTCGCGCCGTTCGCGAGCGGCCCGTAGACCATGTAGGAGTGCCCGGTCACCCAGCCGATGTCGGCCGAGCACCAGTAGACGTCCGTCTCAGGCTTGAGGTCGAAGACCGCCCAGTGCGTGTACGACGTGCCGACCAGGTAGCCGCCCGTCGTGTGCAGGATGCCCTTCGGCTTGCCGGTCGTGCCCGACGTGTACATGACGTAGAGCGGGTGCTCGGCGTCGAACGCCTCGGGGGTGTGCTCGGCCGACGCGTTGTCGACGGCGTCGTGCCACCACACGTCGACGGCGTCGTCCCAGTCGACGTCCTGGCCGGTACGGCGTACGACGAGCACCTTCTCGACGACGTCGGTCTTCGTGCGTGCCTCGTCGACGGCCGGCTTGAGCGCCGACGGCGCACCGCGGCGGTAGCCGCCGTCGGAGGTGATGACGACCTTGGCCTGGCAGTCGTCGAGACGAGAGGCGAGCGCGTCGGCGGAGAAGCCGCCGAAGACGACCGTGTGCGGGGCGCCGATCCGCGCGCAGGCCAGCATCGCGACGACGGCCTCGGGGATCATCGGCAGGTAGATCGCGACCCGGTCGCCGGTCTGCACGCCGAGCTCGGTGAGCGCGTTGGCGGCCTTGCTGACCTCGTCCTTGAGCTGGGCGTAGGTGATGTCGCGGGTGTCGTCGAGCGGCTCGCCCACCCAGTGGATCGCGACCTTGTCGCCGCGGCCGGCCTCGACGTGCCGGTCGACGCAGTTGTACGACGCGTTGAGCTTGCCGCCCACGAACCACTTGGCGAACGGCGCGTCGTCCCAGTCGAGGACCCGGTCCCACTTCTCGGCCCAGTCCAGGCGCTCGGCCTGCTCGGCCCAGAACGCGTCGCGGTCCGAGGCCGCCCGCTCGTACGCCTCCTCCTTGAGGTTGGCGTGCTCGGCGATCTCCGCCGGCGGCTCGAACCGGCGGTCCTCCTTGAGGAGGTTGGACAGAGTCTCGTCACTCACGGGGATCTCTCCTGAGGCAGAAGTAGTGGTACCCGCCACACTAGGACGTGGCGGGTACCGGTGGATGAGAGGTCAGTGCTGGACGGCCTTCTCGGAGCCGGCACCGCTGAGGGCGCGGACCTCGAGCTCGGTGTAGCGGTCCTCGGCGGCGGGCTCCCGTGAGGTGACCGTGCCGAGCCAGCCGAGGAAGAAGCCGAGCGGGATCGAGACGATGCCCGGGTTCTCCAGCGGGAACCAGGAGATGTCGATGCTGGTCGGCAGCAGCGACAGGTTCTTGCCGGTGACCGGGTCGACACCCTTGCCGGACATGATCGGCGAGAAGATCACCAGCCCGACCGCGGAGATCAGGCCGCCGTAGATGCTCCAGACGGCACCGCGGGTGTTGAACCGCTTCCAGAACATGTTGTAGAGGATCGCCGGCAGGTTGGCCGAGGCCGCGACCGCGAAGGCGAGCGCCACCAGGAACGCGACGTTGAGCCGCTGCGCCGGGATCGCCAGCAGGATCGCCACCAGGCCGATGGCGAGCGCCGCCCAGCGCGCGACCTTGAGCTCGTCGCCCTCCGAGGCCTCGCCCCGGCGGATCACGCCGTTGTAGATGTCGTGGGCGATGCTGACCGAGGAGGTCAGCGTCAGGCCGGCGACCACCGCGAGGATGGTCGCGAAGGCGACCGCGGAGATCAGGGCGAGCAGGATCGCGCCGCCCGTCGTACCGTCGCCGCCGCCGACCGCTTGGGCGAGCAGGGGCGAGGCGAGGTTGCCGCCGGACGCCGCGACCTTCGCGTAGTCCTCCTTGTTGAGCAGGGCCGCGGCACCGAAGCCGAGCACCAGGGTGAAGAGGTAGAAGACGCCGATCAGGCCGATCGCCCAGAGCACCGACTTCCGCGCGTCCCGTGAGGTCGGCACCGTGTAGAAGCGGATGAGGATGTGCGGCAGGCCGGCCGTGCCGAGGACGAGCGCGATGCCGAGCGAGAGGAAGTCGATCTTGCTGGTCTCGCTGACGCCGTACTTCAGGCCGGGGTCGAGGAAGCCCGGCTTGCCGCTGTTGGACGCCGCGGTGCCGAGCAGGTCGGAGAGGTTGAAGTCGAACTTCGCGAGCACCAGGACCACGATCAGCGCGGACCCTGCCATCAGCAGCACGGCCTTGACGATCTGCACCCAGGTGGTGCCCTTCATGCCGCCGACGGTGACGTAGAAGATCATCAGCGCGCCGACGGCGAAGATGGTGATGTTCTTGGCGGTGTCGCTGCTGACGCCGAGCAGCAGGGCCACCAGGGCGCCGGCGCCGACCATCTGGGCGAGCAGGTAGAAGATCGACACGACGACGGTCGAGGTCGCGGCCGCGGTGCGCACGGGGCGCTGGCGCATCCGGAACGCGAGCTGGTCGGCCATCGTGTAGCGCCCGGAGTTCCGGAGCATCTCGGCGACCAGCAGCAGGGCCACCAGCCACGCGACGAGGAAGCCGATCGAGTAGAGGAAGCCGTCGTACCCGCTCAGGGCGATGGCGCCGGAGATGCCGAGGAACGACGCCGCCGACATGTAGTCGCCGCCGATCGCGAGGCCGTTCTGGACGCCCGAGAAACCACGGCCGCCGGCGTAGAAGTCGGTCGCGCCCGAGGTCTGGCGGCTCGCCCAGAAGGTGATGCCGACGGTCACCGCGACGACGGCCAGGAAGAGGCCGGTGGTGAGGAGCTGGTCGCCATCCATGTCAGCCCCTCCCCTCGAGCTCGGCGACGTACTGCTCGTCGAGCCGTCGTGCCAGTGGGTCCAGGCGACTGGTGGAGTAGCGGCTGTAGATCCAGGCCAGCAGGAACGTCGTGACGAACTGGAGCAGCCCGAAGACGAGGGCGACGTTGATGTTGCCCCACAGCGTGTGGCTCATGAAGTCGGTCGCCCAGTTGCACATGAGGACGTAGAGCAGGTACCAGCTCAGGAACGCGACGGTCGCCGGGAAGACGAAGGCGCGGTAGGCACGCCGGAGCTCGACGAAGTCGGGCTCCTGGTGGAGCGTGTCGTAGATCGGGTCGTGCCGGGCCGCCTGGTCGTGCATGGGGTCGTGCGGCTGGTCCTGCGGCTGGGGGGTGTCGGTCACGGGCTCGTACCTTCCGCTGGCCGGGTGGTGCTCTGTCGGATGTGATGGCCGTCACCCTGCCCAGCCGTGCGGGTGCCGGGCAGGGGTGCGAGCGGGATCCGCGCCGAGTGGCGGTGTCGAAACGACGAGCGGTGTGTCTCGTACGACGAGCGGTTTGCCGCCGGGCGCCGTCCGTTGGAGGGCGGCGTGTGAGGTCGTGCGCGGCGTGAGGTCGTGAGGACAAGTTGACGGTTCCGGTACGGCGGCCCGAGGCGGGTGAAACGTCGGCGGCCGAGCGTGGGAGGACCCGACACCCCCAGGAGCTCCCTCATGACCGTCACCGACACCGGGGCCAGCGCCCCGCCCGAGACCGCGGCAGCCCCGGCCCCGCGCCCCCACTGGATCGACGACTGGCGCCCGGAGGAGCCCGAGTTCTGGGAGAACGGCGGTCGCCAGGTCGCGCGCCGCAACCTGGTCTGGTCGATCTTCGCCGAGCACCTGGGCTTCTCGGTCTGGCTGATCTGGAGCGTGAGCTCGGCGTTCCTGCTGCAGATGGGCTTCACGTTCACCCCGCAGCAGCTCTTCCTCCTGGTGGCGCTGCCCAACCTGGTGGGCTCGCTGCTGCGGCTGCCCTACACGTTCGCGGTGCCGAGGTTCGGCGGCCGCAACTGGACGATGATCAGCGCCGCGCTCCTGCTCGTCCCGACGCTCCTCTTCGCGGTCGCGGTCCAGAACCCGGACACGCCGTACTGGGCCTTCTGCCTGATCGCCGCGACCGCCGGCTTCGGTGGCGGCAACTTCGCCAGCTCGATGGCGAACATCAACTTCTTCTACCCGGCCGCCCAGAAGGGCGCCGCCCTCGGGCTGAACGCCGCCGGCGGCAACCTCGGCGTCTCGATCATCCAGCTGCTGCTGCCGGTGATGGTCGGCGGCGCCGGCATCTTCGGCCTCGTCAAGGCCAGCGAGGGTGGCATCCACCTGCAGACCGCCGGCTACGTGTACGCCGGCCTCGCGGTGCTGGCGTTCATCGCGGCGTACCTCTGGATGGACAACCTCACGGGCGCCACGTCGAAGCCCCGCGAGCAGCTGCAGGTGGTGCGCAAGCCGCACACCTGGATCATGGCCTTCCTCTACATCGGCACGTTCGGCTCGTTCATCGGCTACTCGGCCGCGATGCCGCTGCTGATCAAGCTGAACTTCTGGGTGCCCGAGCCCGCTCCGCTCGGCACCGGCATCTACTTCGCCTACTACGCCTTCCTCGGGGCCGGCGTCGGCTCGGTGATGCGCCCGCTCGGCGGCTGGCTCGCCGACAAGTACGGCGGCGCGAAGATCACCCTGATCGCGTTCGGCGGCCTGGTGGTGTTCACGCTCGCCGTCCTGGTGACGCTGATGCAGCTCGAGCCGAACCCGGCCGCCGACCCGGCGATCGCCAGCGACAACCAGTCGCTCTTCCCGTGGTTCCTCGGCTTCTTCCTGCTGATCTTCGCGTGCACCGGGGTCGGCAACGGCTCGGCGTACAAGATGATCCCGGCGATCTGGCGGCGCGACGCAGAGGCAGCGACCGAGGCCGGCACCCCTGCGCGGACCGCGGCGATCATGGCGGCGACCAAGCAGGCCAGCGCCGCGCTCGGCGTGATCGGCGCTGCGGGCGCCCTCGGCGGCTTCCTGATCCCGATCGCGTTCAGCTCGCCGTGGGTGGACGACCCGCTCTCGGCGACGAAGGGCGCGTTCGTGGTCTTCACCGCCTACTACGTCGTCTGCGCCCTGGTGACCTACGCGGTCTACCTGCGGCGGTCAGCCGTCGTCGGGGTCTGAGGCCGACCTTGACGAAGACCCACTGCCCCTACTGCTCGCTCCAGTGCGGCATGTCGCTGGAGCGGGCGGGCCGCGAGCTGGAGGTCCAGCCCTGGGCGGAGTTCCCCGTCAACGAGGGAGCGCTGTGCCGCAAGGGCTGGACCGCCACCGGGCTGCGCGGTCACCGCGAGCGGCTGACCACGCCGCTCGTGCGGGACCGCGCCACCGGTGAGCTGCGTGCGGCCGGCTGGGAGGAGGCGCTCGACCTCGTCGCCGGTCGGCTCCGTGACCTGCGCTCGTCGTACGGCGCGGACGCGGTGGCGGTGTTCGGGGGCGGTGGGCTCACCAACGAGAAGGCCTACCAGCTCGGCAAGCTGGCGCGGGTCGCCCTGGGCACCAGCCAGGTCGACTACAACGGTCGCTGGTGCATGTCGTCGGCGGCCTCGGCGTCCAACCGGGCGTTCGGCATCGACCGCGGCCTGCCCTTCCCGCTGGCCGACATCGAGCACACCGACGTGCTGGTCCTGGTCGGCAGCAACCTCGTCGAGACGATGCCGCCGGCCGCGCGGCACCTCGACCGGCTCCGCGAGAACGGCGGCCACGTGGTGGTGATCGACCCGCGGCGCACGCCGACCGCCGACCGGGCCGACACGTTCCTCCAGCCGGTGCCCGGCACCGACCTCCCGATCGCCCTCGGCCTGCTGCACCTCTTGGACGCGGCCGGCGCCGTCGACGAGGAGTACGTCGCTGCCCGGACGACCGGCTGGGAGGACGTACGCCGGGCCGCCGCGTCGTGGTGGCCCGAGCGGGTCGAGCGCGTCACGGGTGTCGACGCCGCGCAATTGCGCGACATGGGCACGCTGCTGGCAGGGGCGGCGAAGGTCACGGTCCTCACCGCCCGCGGCGCCGAGCAGCACGCGCAGGGCACCGACACCGTGCTCGCCTGGATCGACGTGGCGCTCGCGCTGGGCATGCCCGGTCGGCCGAACGCCGGTTACGGCTGCCTGACGGGGCAGGGCAACGGCCAGGGCGGTCGCGAGCACGGGCAGAAGGCCGACCAGCTGCCGGGCTACCGGATGATCGACGACCCGGTCGCTCGCGAGCACGTCGCGCGGGTGTGGGGCGTGCCGGTCGAGTCCGTGCCCGGCAAGGGGCGCTCGGCGTACGAGCTCCTCGACGCGCTGGGCACCGACGGCGGCCCGAAGGCGCTGCTGGTCTTCGGCAGCAACATCGTGGTCTCGGCGCCGAACGCCACCCACGTCCGGTCACGACTCGACGACCTCGACCTGCTCGTCGTCTCCGACATCGTGCTGAGCGAGACAGCGGCGATCGCCGACGTCGTCCTGCCGGTCACGCAGTGGGCCGAGGAGACCGGCACGATGACCAACCTCGAGGGCCGGGTGATCCTGCGCCAGCAGGCGGTCGCGCCGCCCGAGGGGGTGCGGTCGGACCTCGACGTGATGGCCGGGCTCGCGGCACGGCTGGGCCACGACTTCGCGACCGACCCCGAGGAGGTCTTCGCCGAGCTGGGCCGGGCGTCGGCCGGGGGACGGGCCGACTACTCCGAGATCACCTACGACCGGATCCGCGAGGAGCACGGCGTCTTCTGGGCCGGCCCGCGTCTCTTCGCCGAGGCGTTCGCGCACGACGACGGACGGGCCCGGTTCGTCGCGGTCGAGCACCGCGGCCCCGCCGAGCCCGTCGACGCGGCGTACCCGCTCCACCTGACGACGGGCCGAGTGCTCGCGCAGTACCAGTCCGGCGCCCAGACTCGCCGCGTCCGTGAGCTGCCCGACGACGGGCCGTTCGTGGAGCTGCACCCGATGCTCGCCCAGCGGATCGGGGCGTACGACGGCGAGCCGGTCGTGATCACCACCCGACGCGGCGAGCTGAAGGCACCGGCGCGGGTCGTCGACACCATCCGCCCCGACACCGTGTTCGTGCCCTTCCACTGGGTCGGCGCCAACCGGCTCACCAACGACGCCCTGGACCCGTCGAGCCGGATGCCCGAGTTCAAGGTCTGCGCCTGCGCGGTGACCATGGTGGTTTCGAGGCTCGGCGCTGGCGCGCCTCGCACCTCAACCACCGATGCGCCGGTTGAGGTGCGAGCGAAGCGAGCCTCGAAACCAGCGCAGGCTCGCGCATGACGACGGTGATCGTCGGCGCAGGGATGGCGGCCAGCCGCCTCGCCCAGGAGCTCCCGGACGTGACGGTGCTGGGCGACGAGGCGCACCCCCCGTACAACCGGATCCTGCTGTCCGCCGTCCTCGAGGGCACCCACAGCCCGGACGCGCTGGCGCTGGGCGTGCCCGACGGCGTCGACCTGCGGCTCGGCACCCGGGTCGTCGAGATCCACCGCGAGGAGCGCGAGGTCGAGCTGGCCGACCGCAGCAGGGTCGGCTACGACCGGCTGGTCCTGGCCACCGGCAGCATCCCGACGCTGCCGCCGATCCGCGGGCTGGTGCGGATGGACGGCCGGCTGCACGAGAAGGTGCACGCCTTCCGCACCCTCGACGACTGCCGGCGGCTCGAGCGCGAGGTCCGGCACGCGCGCAACGCGGTCGTCGTCGGTGGCGGTCTGCTCGGCCTCCAGGTCGCCCGCGCCCTCAGCGTCCGCGGGCTCGCGACCGAGGTCGTGGAGGGCGGCGAGCACCTGCTCCGCAGCCAGGTCGACGCCAAGGCCGGCGCGATCCTGGCGCGCGACCTGAAACGGCTCGGCACCACCGTCTACACCGGGGCTCGCGCGGTCCGCCTCGACGACCGGGGCCTCACCCTCGACAACGGCTACCTGCTCGAGACCGACCTGGTGGTCCTGACGGCCGGTGGTCGGCCGTCGACGGCGCTCGCCCGCCGCGCGGGCCTCGACGTACGCCGCGGCATCGTGGTCGACCACCACCTCCGCACCAGCGACGAGCGCATCCACGCGATCGGCGACTGCGCCCAGCACGGCGGCCAGGTCACCGGCTTCGTGCCGCCCGCCTGGGAGCAGGCGGGCCTGCTGGCGCGGCACCTCGCCGGCGAGGACGTCTCGTACGACGGCGCTCGCACCGTCGCGCGCCTGCGCGCGACCGACCTCGACGTCGCCGTCCTCGGCGACCCGGAGCGGGCCGACGGCCAGGTCGTCGAGGTGACCAACCCGGTCATCGGCAGCCACCGCAAGCTCGTCGTCCGCGACGGCGTGATCGTCGCCGCGACCCTGGTCGGCGACCTCTCCCGGATCGGCCAGATCACCCAGCACTACGACCGCGGCACCGTGCTCGGCCCGCGCGAGCCGGGGGACCTGCTCATGGCCGACCGCGTCGCCACCCCGGTCGAGCTCTCCGACGACGCGGAGGTCTGCGCCTGCGCGGGCGTCAGCGCCGGGCGGGTCCGGGCCTGCGCCTCGCTCGACGACGTCCGCACCACCACGCGCGCCACCACCGGCTGCGGCGGCTGCGCGCCCGCCGTACGACAGCTCCTCGCCACCCGCACCCTGGAGGGAACGAACAGATGAGCCCGCACCACCGCAAGACCCTCGTCGTCGCCGGCCACGGCATGGTCGGCCACCGCTTCGTGCAGGCCGCGATCGAGCGCGGCCTCACCGAGACCTACGACCTCGTCGTCGTCGGCGACGAGCCGCGCGCGGCGTACGACCGCGTGGCCCTCACCTCCTTCTTCGAGGTCGGCGCCGACGAGCTCTCGTTCCTGCCGGCGGGGGTGTACGACGATCCGCGGGTGCGGCTGCTGACCGGCACCGAGGTCGAGGGCTTCGACCCCGAGACGCGGTGCGTGCTGCTCTCCGGCGGCGAGGTCGTCCAGTACGACGAGCTGGTGCTGGCCACCGGCGCCGCGCCGTTCGTGCCGCCGATCCCCGGCCACGACCTCGACGGCTGCTTCGTCTACCGGACCATCGAGGACCTGGAGGCGATCCGCTCCGCCGCCGCCACCGCGAAGGTCGGTGCGGTGATCGGTGGTGGCCTGCTCGGGCTCGAGGCCGCGAACGCGCTCGCCCAGCTCGGGCTCGAGACCCACGTGGTCGAGATGGCGCCGCGGCTGATGGCGGTGCAGGTCGACGACGCGGGCGGCGCCGTGCTGACCCGCCACATCGAGGAGCTCGGCCTCACCGTGCACACCGGCTCGGCGACCGAGCGGGTCCTGGGCGAGGACCGGGTCACCGGGCTCGCCCTCAAGGACGCCGACCCGGTCGCGGCCGAGATCGTCGTGTTCTCCGCCGGCATCCGGCCGCGCGACCGGCTCGCCCGCGATGCCGGCCTCGACCTCGCCGAGCGCGGTGGCGTCCTCGTCGACGAGCGGTGCCGCACCTCCGACGAGCACGTCTGGGCCATCGGCGAGTGCGCTGCGCCGGGCGGGCGGATGTACGGCCTGGTCGCACCCGGCTACGCGATGGCCGAGGTCGTCGTCGACGCCCTGCTCGGCGGACCCGGCTCCTTCGCCGGCGCCGACATGTCCACCAAGCTCAAGCTGATGGGCGTCGACGTGGCGTTCTTCGGCGACGCCTTCGCCGCGACCGAGGGCGCCCTCGAGCTGGTCTTCTCCGACGCCGTCGCCGGCGTCTACAAGAAGCTCGTCGTCAGCGAGGACGGCACGCAGCTGCTCGGCGGCATCCTGGTCGGCGACGCCTCGGCGTACGGCGTGCTCCGGCCGATGGTCGCCTCCGGCATCGTGCTGCCCGACAACCCGGAGGAGCTGATCCTCCCGGCCTCCCGCGGCGGTGGCGGCGTCGAGCTGCCCGACGAGGCGCAGGTCTGCTCCTGCAACGACGTGACCAAGGGCGACATCATCGCGGCCGCCGCGGCCGACGAGACCACGCGTGCCGGCAGCACCTGCGGCTCCTGCAAGGCGCAGACGAAGAAGATCATCGAGGACTGGTTCGAGTCGCAGGGCAAGGTCGTCGACCGGAGCATCTGCGAGCACTTCGCGCTGACCCGTCAGGAGCTCTTCGAGGTCATCGCCGTCCACGGCCACACGCGCTTCGACGACATCGTCGAGGCCCACGGCACCGGCCGCGGCTGCGACATCTGCAAGCCGGCGATCGCGTCGATCCTCGCGAGCCAGCTGGGCGGCCACGTGCTCGAGGGCGACCGTCGTACCCTCCAGGACACCAACGACGCCTACCTCGCCAACATCCAGCGCAACGGCACCTACTCGGTCGTGCCGCGCATCGCGGGCGGCGAGATCACGCCCGACAAGCTGATCGTGATCGGCGAGGTGGCGCGCGACTTCGACCTCTACACGAAGATCACCGGCGGCCAGCGCATCGACCTCCTGGGTGCGCGGATGGAGCAGCTGCCGGCGATCTGGCGCCGGCTCGTCGACGCGGGCTTCGAGTCCGGGCACGCCTACGGCAAGTCGCTGCGCACGGTGAAGTCCTGCGTCGGCTCGACCTGGTGCCGGTACGGCGTGCAGGACTCCACCCAGCTCGCGATCGACCTCGAGCTGCGCTACCGCGGCCTGCGCTCGCCGCACAAGCTCAAGGGCGGGGTCAGCGGCTGCGCCCGCGAGTGCGCGGAGGCGCGGTCGAAGGACTTCGGCGTCATCGCCACGGAGAAGGGGTGGAACCTCTACGTCGCCGGCAACGGCGGCGCCAACCCGGCCCACGCGCAGCTGCTCGCCGGCGACCTCGACCGCGAGACGCTGGTCCGCTACCTGGACCGCTTCCTCATGTACTACATCCGCACCGCCGACCGCCTGCAGCGCACGGCGCCCTGGGTGGACAGCCTCGACGGCGGGCTCGACCGGGTGCGCGCCGTGGTCGTCGACGACGCGCTGGGGCTGGGCTCCGAGCTGGAGGTGGCGATGGCGCGCCACGTCGACACCTACGTCGACGAGTGGTCGGCGACGCTCGAAGACCCGGACAAGCTGGCCCGCTTCGTGTCCTTCGTGAACGCACCCGACACCCCCGACCCGCACATCTCGTTCACCACCGAGCGCGGGCAGGTGCAGCCGGCCGACTCGGACGGTCCGGTCTCGCTCGGGGCGACGATCCCGGTCGGTGCTCCCCAGTGATCGGGGGAGTCCCCGTCTGCCGTCTCGACCAGATCGAGGTGGAGGGCGGCGTGGCCGCGCTGGTCGACGGCGCTGCGGTCGCAATCTTCCGGACACACGACGGAAACGTCTACGCGATCTCCAACTACGACCCTTGTTCCCAGGCATCGGTGCTGGCTCGGGGCATCGTCGGAACGCGCGGCGACGTCTCGTTCGTGGCCTCGCCGATGCACAAGCAGGCCTTCGACCTGCGCACCGGTCAGTGCCTCGACGACGCGGCGATCCGGGTCCCGACGTACGACGTCCGGGTCGACGACGGCATGGTCCTGGTCGGCCGGCCGCACGAGGAGAGTCCGTGACCGACAGTCCGCTGGGAGGCTTCCGCATCGGCGTGACCGCCGCGCGGAAGGTCGACGAGCAGGTCGGGCTGCTCGAGCGTCGCGGCGCGACCGTGGAGTGGGCGCCGGCGCTGTCGCTGGACCCCAACCACGTCGATGACGAGGAGCTGCGAGCCGCGACCGACGAGGTGCTGAGCCGGCCGGTCGACATGTTCCTGGCCACGACCGGGATCGGGATGAAGGCGTGGTTCGAGGCCGCGGAGCGGTGGGGCGTGCTGCCCGACCTGCTGGCCGCGCTCGAGGGCGCCGAGATCCTGGCCCGGGGCCCGAAGAGCGTCGGTGCGCTGCGCCGCCAGGGCCTGCGCGAGCTGTGGGCGCCCGAGTCGGAGTGCTTCGAGGACGTGCTCGAGCACCTGCGCGGACGGCCGCTCGCCGGTCGCCGGATCGTCGTGCAGGAGCACGGGCAGTCGCTCTCGATGGTCGCGCACGCCCTGCGCCGCCAGGGCGCCGAGGTCACGACGGTGACGGTCTACCGCGTGGCGGCCGCCGACGACCCGGGACCGATGTTCGCGATGATCGACCTGATCGCCGAGCGCAAGCTCGATGCGGTCACCTTCACCTCGGCCCCGGCCGTCGCGGCGCTGATGGAGGCCGCGGGCTCGACCGGTCGGCGCGACGACCTGATCTCCGCCTTCCAGGCCGACGTCGTCGCCTCGTGCGTCGGGCCGGTCACCGCGGCCGCCTTCGAGATGTGGGGCGTGCCCACGATCTACCCCGACCGCTCCCGGCTCGCGGCGATGGTCAAGCAGCTCGAGACCGAGCTGCCCTCGCGCCGCTCGGGCCTGTCGATCGAGCTGCTCGGCGGCCACCAGCTCCTGCTCCACGGCGAGGACGTGCTGCTCGACGGCGCCGACGTGAAGCTGACGCCCGCGCCGGCGGCCGTGCTCCAGGCGCTGGTCGCCAACCCCGGCAACGTCGTCTCCCGCCAGGCCCTGCTCGCGATGCTGCCCTCGGGCACGGCCGGCTCCGAGCACGCCGTCGAGATGGCGGTCGCCCGGCTGCGCGCCGCCCTCGGCACCCGCACCGTCCAGACCGTCGTCAAGCGCGGCTACCGGCTGGCGGTGGCGTCGTGAGGCTGGTGACCGTCGCGCACGGCACCCGCTCGCCCGAGGGCAACGCCGTGGCCCGCGACATCACGGGGGCCGCCGGCACCCGGCTCGGCATGCCGTGGATCGCGTCGTACGTCGAGCTCTGCACGCCGCTCTTCTCGTCGCTGTCCGACCAGCCGTCGGTGCTCGTCCCGCTGCTGCTGTCGACCGGCCACCACGTGCGCCACGACCTGCGGGGCGCCCGTGCGCTCGGTCCCGACCCGCTGCTGGCGGTCGCGCAGGCCGCGCGGCTGGAGGCGGCCGGCGCGCGTCCGGGACAGCCGGTCGTGATGGTGGCCGCCGGCTCGCGGGATCCGCTCGCCACCCGCGACCAGGTGCTGGCCGCGGCGTACCTCTCCGAGCACTGGGGTGGCCCGGTGCGGCTCGCCACCCTGTCGGGGGTCGGTCGCAGACCGGTCGAGGTGGTGACGCCGGACGACGCCGTGTCGCCCTACCTGCTGGCCCCGGGGCACTTCGCGTCGCGCGCCCGCTCCGAGTCGAGCGCCGCGGCCGTCGTCGCCGACGTGATCGGCGCGCACGCCGCGGTCGTCGACCTGGTCGTGTCGCGGACGGTCGAGGCGCTGGCGGACCTGCGCTCGGCCTGAGTCAGACCGGGTCGGGGTCGCCCGTCGGGTCGAGCGCCTGCTCGTCGACGAGGTGGGCGCCGCCGAGGGGGTCGCGCGACCACCGGGTGACCGTCCAGCCGGACGACGGGTCGCCGTCGAGCACCACGGCTCCGGTGTTGAGCAGCCGCTCCTCGCGGGGTCCGCCGTGCCGGGCGGCGAAGGTGCGGATCGCTGCGCCGTGGCTGACCGCGACCACGGTCTCCGCGTCGGTGTGGCGGGCCGCGATGGCGCCGACGGCTGCGTCGTACCGGCCGAAGAAGGAGTGCCCGTCGGGCCCGCCTGGCATGGGTACGGCGAGGTCGCCGGCGATCCAGGCGGTGACGGTGGAGGCGTACGACGCGATCGACAGCTGGTCGGTCGCCATCTCCAGCTCGCCGGCGCCGATCTCCTCCAGCCCCTCCGTGACGACGACGTCGAGGCCGCGGGCGGTCGCGAGCGGCGCCGCGGTCAGCTGGGTGCGGATCAGCGGCGAGGCGTAGACCGCGCTGATCGGCTCGGTCGTCAGGACCGCCGGGATCGCGGCGGCCTGGCGGTGGCCGAGCCGGGTCAGCGGTGCGCCGGGGATCGCGGTGTCGAGCGCGCCCGCCACGTTGGAGGGGGTCTCGCCGTGGCGGATCAGGATGAGGCGCACGCGGCCAGCCTACGGACGCCCGGTCACCCTCGGTCCAGCTCCACCGTCTCCGGGGTGTGCAGCCGCACCAGGAACCGGTCGGCGTGGTCGGGGACCCGCGTCCGGGTGGCCAGCGAGACGGTCACCATGGTGAGGAGGGCGAGCGGCACGGTCCACGCCGCGGGCTGACCCATCAGCGCGTCGACCCAGCCGGACGGCGACGGCGTGCGGACCGTCCAGGCGATCGCGACGGCGGAGCTGAGGCCGCCGACGACCAGGCCGGCGACCGCGCCGTACGACGTGAGGCGGCGCCACCAGATGCCGAGCAGCAGCAGCGGGCAGAAGGTGGCCGCCGCCATGGCGAAGGCGAGCCCGACGGCGCGGGCGACGCCGAGGTTGGGGACCAGCAGCGCCACGACGCACGGCACGGTCACCGCCACCACCGCCGCGACACGGAACGCGGTGACCCCGCCGAGTCGGCGGCCTCCCCACGCACGGCCGGTGACGTCCTGGCTGAGCACGCCGGCGACCGCGATCGAGAGCCCCGACGAGGTCGAGAGGAAGGCCGCGAACGCACCGGCGGTCACCATCCCGGTCAGCACCTCGCCGAGCAGCCCGTCGACCATGATCCGCGGCAGCTCCAGCACCAGGGCGTCCGACCGCCCGGCGACGGCCAGCTCGGGTGCGTAGATCCGCCCGAGGGCGCCGTAGACCGGCGGCAGCAGGTAGAAGAGTCCGAGCAGCACCAGCACCACGAGGGTCGTACGCCGCGCCGCCCGGCCGTCGGGGTTGGTGTAGAAGCGCACCACCACGTGCGGCAGCCCCATGGTGCCGAGGAACGTGGCGATGATCAGCGAGTAGGTGACGTACAGGCCGGGCGCGCCGCCCGACGCCAGCGGCACCGACCAGTCGCCGTCGCCGGACGGCCGGGGTGAGGAGTCGCCGGCCCAGACGACGAGCAGGACCGCGGCGGGGACGAGCAGGGCGGTGAGCTTGAGCCAGTACTGGAACGCCTGCACGAAGGTGATGCTGCGCATCCCGCCGGACGTCACGTTGGCGAGCACCACGACGCCGACGATCACCGGACCCACCCAGGTCGGGGCGCCGACCGCCGAGCGCAGCGTCAGCCCCGCGCCCTGGAACTGCGGCAGCAGGTAGAGCCAGCCGATCGCGACGACCAGCACCGAGCAGGCCGACCGGACGCCGCGCGAGCCGAGCCGGGCCTCGGCGAAGTCGGGCAGCGTGTAGGCGCCCGAGCGGCGCAGCGGGGCGGCCACCAGGACCAGCAGCACGAGGTAGCCGGCCGTCCAGCCGACCGGGTACCAGAGCATGTCCGCGCCGTTGAGCAGGACCAGCCCGGCGACGCCGAGGAAGGACGCGGCCGAGAGGTACTCGCCGCCGATGGCGCTCGCGTTGAGCCGCGGGTGCACGGTGCGCGAGGCCACGAAGAAGTCGCTCGTCGTCCGCGAGAACCTCAGCCCCCACGTGCCGATCACCAGCGTCGCGACGGTGACCAGGGTGATCGCGATGACGCCGGGAGCCGCGTTCACCGCTCGGCCTCCGAGACGATCTCGGCGAAGTCGCGCTCGTTGCGCTCGGCCCGCCGTACATACCCCCAGCCGAGCGCGACCAGCGCCGGGTAGACCACGACGCCGAGCAGCAGCCAGCCGAGAGGTACGCCGAGCAGGCGTACGTCGGAGAGCTCGGGCGCGAGGTAGAAGGCGAGCGGCAGCAGGCCGATCGTCAGCGCCATCACGGTCAGCACGCCGAGCGCCAGCCGGAGCTGCTCGCGCAGCAGCGAGCGCATGTAGACGCCGCCGAGCCGGGTGCCGGCGTCGATGTCGGAGGTGCGCGCGGCAGCCTGGCGCCGGCTCGGCGGACCGGTGACCCGCACCCGCGTCGGGGGCCCGCCGGAGTGCTGGTCCGGCTCGCTCACGGCCCGGCGGTCCGCGAGGCCAGCAGCATCTCGCGCAGCTCGCGGGTGTGCCGCCGGCTGACGACGAGCTCGACTCCCGCGCCGACGACGACGGTGCAGCGGCCGCCGTCCATCCGGACCTCGGTGACGTGGTCGAGGGAGACCAGCAGCGATCGGTGGATCCGCACGAACCCGGCGCTCGCCCAGTCCTCCTCGAGCGTGGTCAACGGGCTGCGCACCAGGTGCGACTCGGTGGCGGTGTGCAGCCGCGCGTAGTCGCCCTGCGCCTCGACGTGCGTGATGTCGCAGCGGTTGAGGAAGCGCGTGACCCCGCCGCGCTCGACCGCCACCTGAGCATCGTCCCGGGCGCCGCCCGACTCGGCCTTGCCCTCGACGGTGCTGACGACCCGGCGTACCGCCTCGGTCAGCCGGTCGGCGCGCACCGGCTTGAGCACGTAGTCGACCGCGTGCAGGTCGAAGGCCTCGACGGCGTGCTGCTCGTGGGCGGTGACGAAGACGACCGGGGGCGGGGTGCGGAAGCGGCTCAGCACCTGCGCCAGCTCCAGCCCGGTGAGGCCCGGCATCTGGATGTCGAGGAAGACGGCGTCGACCGCGCTCTCCCGGAGGATGCGCAGGGCGTCGGTCGCCGACGAGCTGGTGACGACGTCGGTGACGCGTGGCTCGGCCGCGAGCAGGAAGGCGAGCTCGTCGAGCGCTGGCTGTTCGTCGTCGACGACGAGGACCCTCATACGTGGACTCCCGGGGCGAACTTGGGGACGCGGACCGTCACTCTCGTACCCGCTCCCGGTGCAGTCTCCACCACCAGGCCGTAGTCGTCACCGAACGTCGTGCGCAGCCGGCCGTCGACGTTGCCGAGACCGACCGAGTCGAGGGCCGCGTCGCCGGCGAGCGCCCGGCGTACGACGTCGGGGTCCTCGCCGACGCCGTCGTCCTCGACCTCGATCACGCACTCCTGGTCCTGGTCGCGCGCGACGATGCTGATCGAGCCGCCGCCCTCGGCCGACTCGAGGCCGTGGCGTACGGCGTTCTCGACCAGCGGCTGGATGCACAGGAACGGCACGGCGACGGGCAGCACCTCGGGGGCGATCCGCAGCGTCACCCGGAGCCGGTCGCCGAAACGGGCCTGCTCCAGCAGCAGGTAGCGCTCGACGGAGCGGAGCTCCTCGGCGAGCGTCGTGTACTCGCCGTGGCGGCGGAAGGAGTAGCGGGTGAAGTCGGCGAACTCCAGCAGCAGCTCGCGGGCCCGGTCGGGGTCGGTGCGCACGAAGCTGGCGATCGCGCCGAGCGAGTTGTAGATGAAGTGCGGGCTGATCTGGGCGCGCATCGCCCGCACCTCGGCCTCCATCAGCCGGGTGCGCGAGGCGTCGAGCTCGGCGAGCTCGAGCTGGGCGCCGACCCAGAGCGCGACCTCGTCGGCGGCGCGGGCCAGGCCGGCGGTGGGCTCGGCGGCGAACACCTGGAGGGTGCCGACGACCCGCTCGTCGGTGACCAGCGGGCTCACCACGGCCGAGCGGATCTCGCAGCCCGCGACGTCGCACGGCAGGTCGCCGCGGTCGAAGACGCGGGTGCGGCCGACCTCGATCGTCACCGCGGCCAGGCGCGCGCACTGCTCCTCGTGGTGCTGCCCGTGCCCGTGCCACGCGAGCGGTCCGGCGGTGTCGGTCAGCGCCAGCGCCGGGCTGCCGAGCAGGTCGTGCAGGTGCCGGATGCTGCGCTCGGCGCTCTCACCGGTCAGCCCCGCGCGCAGCGGCGGAGCCGCCAGGGAGGCGTTGTGCAGGGTGCGGAACGTGGCGCGGTCGGCCTCGGTGCCCAGGTGCCGGCGGCGCCATGGTCGGGGCATCGTCGTGGGCCGCGGCGCTCAGCTGAAGTCGATGAGCAGGACGTCGTCGCTCTCGGCGGGCGCCTTCGCCGCGGGCTCGGCGTCCGGCGTCGGGTCGGGGGAGGTCGGTCGCTGCGCGACCGTCGCCCGGAAGCAGGAGGCCAGGTACGGCAGCTGCATGCCGTCCATCCCGCGCCCGTAGTCGTCGTACAGCGCGAGGACCTCGGCGAGCTTGGCCTGCCGCGCGGCGTCGTCCATGACGGCGAGGTTGGAGCGGGAGAGCGCCAGGTCCTGCACGGAGTCGCGGTCGATCAGCTGCCAGTGCCGGAACGACTCCGACTCGATCTCGTCGAAGTGGACCGACTCGACCAGCGGGTCCGCGCTGCGCAGCTGCTCCTGGGTGCCGATGATCCGGCCGAGCTTGCGCACCCACGGGATCTGCTCGTCGCGCTCGTTCCAGACCAGGGCGAGCCGGCCGCCGGGCCGCAGCACGCGCGCGATCTCCGGCAGCGCCCGGTCGAGGTCGAACCAGTGGAACGCCTGACCCGCCACCACCACGTCGTACGACGCGTCCGCTGCGGGCAGCTCCTCGGCACCCGCGACGGAGGTGGGGACGTCGGGCAGCCGCGTGCGCAGCACGGCGAGCATCGCGTCGTCCGGGTCGGTGGCGTGCACGTCGTGGCCGACGGCCACCAGCGCCTCGGTCAGCTTGCCGGTGCCGGCGCCGATCTCGAGGACGGTGACCGGCTCGTCGCCGACGAGCCAGCGCGCAGCCTCGGCCGGGTAGCCCGGCCGGCCACGGTCGTAGGCATCGGCGACGGAGCCGAAGGAACGGGCGGGGGAGGGCTGGTCACTCATCAGGGCCACCGTACTCAGTCGAGGTACCGATCGAGGAGCGCCGCGTCGGCGCGCAGTGCCTTGGCTGCCTCGCCCGCGCGCCGGCCCTCCAGGTCGTCGGCCGAGGCGAGGCGATCGTCCCGTTCCGCCCGGACGATCGCGACGACGTCGTCGGGGCCGAGCTCCTTGCGGGCGACGTCGGCCGAACCGAGACCCTCGGACGCGCCCGCGATCACGCCCTCCGAGCGAAGGCTCGTGGGCGTCTCGTCGACCTCCGGCTGCGCCTCGGCGTTGGCGATCGCGGCGAGCGCGGTGCGCAGCACCCGCACCGCGTCCTTGTCGCGGGCCCGGAGAGCCGCGGTCAGGTCGTCGCGGAGTCGACGGGGCAGGTCGGCCATGGGGCGACGCTACCGGCGTCGGTAGCGTTCCGTCGGTGAGCACCGATCCGCTGTCGCACCTGGTGTCCCTCGAGGGCGTCCCCTCGGCGTACGCCGCCGCCCGGGACGGCATCGACGTGATGCTGCGCGACCGCGGCCTGCGCCGTACGTCCCCCGAGACGACCACCGAGAGCCTGCTGCGCGGCGCGCACGCGAGCGCGGTGCTGGAGGGGTCGTCGGCGACGCTCGCCGAGGTGCGCGAGGGGACCGGCGACGAGACCTCCGCCGATGCCGTGCGGGTGTCCACCGAGCTGCTCGGGCTCGCGCCGGCGCTCGGCCGCGCGCCCCTCCAGGCGCTCGCGCGCATCCACGCGCTGGCCGCCGCCGGGCTGCCGGCCGAGAGCCGCGGCCGCCCGCGCGACGGCGCGGCCGCCGAGACGCTGCGCGGGGTCGGGCAGCTGCTCACCGCCCCGACCGAGGCCCCGGCGCTGCTGGTCGCGGCGATCGTGCATGCGACGCTCGCGACGGCGGCGCCCTTCACCTCCCACAACGGCATCGTGGCGCGGGCGGCCGAGCGCCTCGTCCTGGTCGCACGCGGCGTCGACGAGAAGTCGCTGGTCGTGCCCGAGGCCGGCCACCTGGCGCTGCGGCCGGCGTACGAGTCGAACCTGCGCGGCTACCGCGACGGCGGCGGCGCCGGTGTGCAGGCGTGGTTGCTCTACGCCGCCGAGGCGTACGCCGCGGGTGCGGAGGCGAGTCCGCTCAGAAGGGCCTCGGAGTAGAGACTGCTTCTCGGCTCACCGGGGTTTCGAGACGCGCCGTCACGGGTCGTTGCGCTCGGACGTGCGAACGGCACCCGGTTCTCGAGTGGTGGGCCGGGTGCCGTCGCTGACACGTGACGCCGTTGGCTACCAAGCGTGCACTCTCTAACTGCGGCCCCGGGTGTATCCCGGCTCGGCCAACGCCCTGATGAAGGGTAGATCGCCGCGTGGGTACCAGGCTCACGTGCAGGATGTGGAGTTCTGACTTCATGTGTACGCCGGTCCCGACCGGTCCGCAAGGGTTGACTTGGCGGGTGATCGGTGGGTGACGCGTGAGGCGGGTCAGGCCCCGAGCCGGCGCTTGCGGGCGTTGGCCCAGAGCACCCCGCCGACCGCGACGACGCCGCCGACGGCGAGTGCCGCGAGGGCTGGCTTGGCGGGCGGCAGCGGCATCCGGGCGCGCAGCGCGACCGGCTTGGTGAAGACCAGCACCGGCCACTCGTGGGCGGTCGCGGCCTTGCGCAGCTCCTTGTCCGGGTTGACGGCGAAGGAGTGACCGACGGCCTCCAGCATCGGCACGTCGGTGACGGAGTCGCTGTAGGCGAAGCTGTTGTCGAGGTCGTAGCCGACCTCCTCGGCCAGCTCGCGGATCGCGCGCGCCTTCTCCTCGGCGTACGCGTAGTACTCGATCTCGCCGCTGTAGCGGCCGTCGACGATCTCCATCCGGGTCGCGATCACCCGGTCGGCGCCCAGCATCGCGGCGATCGGCTCGACCACCTCGGAGCCCGACGCGGAGACGATGACGACGTCGCGGCCGGCGAGCCGGTGCTCCTCGATGAGCGACACGGCCTCGTCGTACACGATCGGCTCGACGACGTTGTGGAGCGTGTCGGCGACGATCTCGCGCACGGTGGCCACGTCCCAGCCGGTGCACAGCTGCGACATGAACTGCCGCATCTTCTCCATCTGGTCGTGGTCCGCGCCGCCGACGAGGTAGACGAACTGGGCGTACGCCGAGCGCAGCACCGCGCGCCGCGTGATCAGGCCCCCGGCCTGGAACGGCTTGCTGAAGGCCAGCGTGCTCGACTTGGCGATGATCGTCTTGTCCAGGTCGAAGAACGCCGCGGTGTGCGCCATGCCCCCATCGTAGGTGGCGGCGAGCCGGGTTTCGTCCACAGTGCCGATGTCGAACCTCCTTGTCCACAAGGGAAATCGGCGCGGTGGCGGTCGATCTGAGCGCCGGGAAGCATCGGCCCATGACCGCTCCCCTCATCGTCACCCGCGACCAGTCCCTCCTGGACCAGCTGCTGCGCCTGGCCGCGGCCGCGGGCATCACGCCTGACGTTGCGCCGGATCTCGGCGCGGCCCTCCGGCGCTGGCCGGTCGCCCCGCTCGTCCTGGTCGGTGACGACGTCGCTGCCGAGCTGGCCGCCATCTCGCCGGCGCGCCGGCCCCGGGTGCACGTGGTGGCGTGGGGGCCGGTCCCCGACGAGCTGTTCCGGGTGACCGTCTCCCTGGGCGGCGAGAGCGTCGCCCAGCTCCCGTCCTCCGAGGGATGGCTCGTCGAGGCGCTGACCGACCTCGGCGACCCGCAACGGCCCGCCGGGGCGGTGATCGGGGTGATCGGGGGCAGCGGTGGGGCGGGGGCGACGACGTTCGCGTGCGCCCTCGGCCAGCTCGCCTCGCGGCGCGGCCGCGCCGTCGTCGTCGACGCCGACCCGCTCGGCCCGGGCGTCGACCGGGTGCTCGGGCTGGAGGACCGCGACGGTGTGCGCTGGGACGGGCTCTGCCACACGACCGGTCGGTTGAGCGCCCGGTCGCTGCGCGAGGCGCTGCCCCGGCGCGAGGACCTCGCGGCCCTCACCTGGCACGCGGGTGCACCGGGCACCCTCCAGGCGTTCGCGGTGCGCGAGGTGCTCTCCGCAGCTCAGCGTGGGCACGACTTCGTGGTCGTGGACCTGCCCCGCTCAGACGACCCGCTGGTCGACGAGCTCGTGGCGCGCTGCGACCGGTTGCTCGTGGTCGTCGTCCCGTCCGTCGCCGGGGTCGCCTCCGCCGTCCGGATCTGTGCCCGTCAGCCGGACCCCGGCCGGGTGCGGCTGGTGGTCCGCGGCACCGGTGTCCCCGCCTCGGCGATCGCCCGCGCGACCCGGGTCCCCGTGCTCGCCACGATGCCCGACCAGCGTGGCCTCGCGGAGTCCATCGACCTCGGCCTCGGGCCGGTCCGCTCGCGCCGCGGGGCGCTCGGCCGGGCGGCGGGTGAGGTGCTCGACCAGCTGACCCTCCTCCACGCGGCCGCCGCATGACGACGCAGGCGACCGACCTGGAGACGGTCCGGGACCGGCTGGCCCGGACACCGGGCGCGCTCACCCCGCACCGGGTCGCGGAGGCGCTGCGCGAGACCGGACGGCCCGTCGGCGACGCCGAGGTGCTGGCCGTCTACGAGACGCTGCGCCGCGACGTCGTCGGAGCCGGCCCTCTCGAGCCGCTGCTGCGCACCCCGCACGTCACCGACGTGCTGGTCAACGGCGCCGAGCAGGTGTTCCTCGACCGTGGCCAGGGCCTGGAGCTCACCACGGTCCGGTTCCCCGACGAGGAGTCGGTGCGCCGACTCGCGCAGCGGCTGGCCGCGCTCGGCGGTCGGCGGCTCGACGACGCGACGCCGTACGTCGACCTGCGGCTGCCCGATGGCTCGCGGTTCCACGCGGTGCTGGCGCCCCTCGCCCGGCCGGGGACGGTGATCTCCTTGCGCGTCCCGCGGCGCCAGGCCTTCACGCTCGACGAGCTGGTCGAGCACGGCACCGTCGACGCGGCCACGGCCGAGCTGCTCGACGCGATCGTGACCGCGCGTCTCGCGTTCCTGGTCAGCGGCGGCACCGGGTCGGGCAAGACCACGCTGCTCGCGGCGCTGCTGGCCCGGGTCGACCCCGCCGAGCGGCTCGTCGTGGTCGAGGACGCCAGCGAGCTGCGCCCGGACCACCCGCACATCGTCGCCCTGGAGGGCCGGCCCGCCAACCTCGAGGGCGCCGGAGCCGTCGACGTCCGCACCCTGGTCCGGCAGGCGCTGCGGATGCGGCCCGACCGGCTGGTGGTCGGTGAGGTCCGCGGCGCCGAGGTCGTCGACCTCCTCGCGGCCCTCAACACCGGCCATGAAGGTGGCTGCGGCACCCTGCACGCCAACTCGGCGCTCGACGTCCCCGCCCGGGTCGAGGCCCTCGCGCTGGCCGCCGGCCTCGGCCGGGCAGCCGCCCACAGCCAGCTCGCCTCCGCGGTCGACGTGGTGCTCCACCTCGTCCGGGGCGCCGACGGCGTACGCCGGCTCCGGCAGGTCGCGGTGCCGGCGCGGGGCGACGACGGGCTGGTGTCGATGGCCTCGGCCCTCGACGTGGGACCGGACGCCCGCCCGCGACCCGGCCCCGCGGCGGGGCTCCTCGCCGATCGGATCCGGGCGGCGCCGTGAGCGCCCAGCTGCTCGCCGCCGGTAGTGCCGCGCTCGCCGTGATGCTGCTGGTCCGACCGCCGACGCGACTGGCGGGCTCGGCCGCCCCGGGCACATCACCTCGGCGGGTGCTGCCGGTGGCCGTCGCCGCGGTGGTCGTGGCCGCCGTCGTCGCGCCCGGCGCCGGTGCGCTGCTCCTGGTGCTCGCCGGCGCGGGATCCGCGGGCGTGGCGCTCGTGCGGCGCCAGCGGCTGCGGCGGGCGGCTGCGACCGTCTCGGCACGGGTGCTCGAGACCTGCGAGGTGATGGCGAGCGAGCTCGCCTCGGGCCAGGCGCCGGGGGAGTGCCTCGACCGGGCGGCCACCACCTGGCCACCGCTGGCGCCGGTGGCCGCGGCGTTCCGCGTCGGCGCCGACGTGCCCGCCGCGATGCGCGACCTCGCGACCGACGTGGACGGCGCGGGCGACCTTCGGGTCGTCGCTGCCGCCTGGCAGGTCGCGCACCGCACCGGTGAGGGACTCGCCTCGACGATCGACCGGGTCGCGGAGTCGTTGCGCGCGGCCGCGGCGACGCGTCGGGTCGTCGCCGGCGAGCTCGCCTCGGCCCGGGCGACCGCGCGCCTGGTCGCCGGCCTCCCCGTGCTCGCCCTGGTCATGGGCTCCGGCGCCGGCGGGGACCCGTGGGGGTTCCTGGTCGGTACGCCGGCCGGCCTCGCCTGCCTCGCGCTCGGCCTGGCCTTCGGGCTGGCCGGGCTCTGGTGGATCGAGGCCATCGCCCGCGCTGCCGAGGACGCGGCATGAGCTGGCTGGCGGCGCTCGCGGCGGCGGCAGCGGTCGCGCTGCTGGTCCGGGTGCGTCCACGTCTGCCGACGGCCGGCGCCGAGCCGGTGGCGACCGGGCCCGCAGACGCAGGCTGGCTGCACCGGCACCGGCTGCTCTGGGCCGGCCTGGCTGGTGTCGCCGCGATGGTCTTCGTCTCCGGACCGGTGGGGGTCCCGGCCGGTGCCGCGGCCGCCGTCGTGACCTGGGTCGCGATCGGCCGGGCCGAGCCTGCCGCCGTCCGCGCCGCCCGTCTGGCCGTCGCCCGCGACCTGCCGCACGTGGTCGCCCTCTTCGCGGCCGCACTCCGGGCCGGTGCCGCGCCGGCCGACGCCATCGACCAGGTCTGCCGGGCACTCCCCGGGCCGGCCGCCGACCGGTTGTCCGGGGTCACCGCCCGGCTGTCGCTCGGGCTCGACCCCGCCCAGGTGTGGTCCTCCCTGACCGACGACCCCGCGCTGGCCGGCCTCGGCCGCACGATGGCGCGGGCGCACGCGAGCGGTGCCCCGGTCGTCCCGGCCGTCGAGCGGCTCGCCGACGAGCTCGCCCGGAGCGGGCGCGCCGACAGCGAGGAACGCGCCCGCGCCGTCGGCGTCCAGGCGGCGGTGCCGCTCGGCCTGTGCCTGCTCCCGGCGTTCGTGTTGATCGGGATCGTCCCGCTCGTGGTGGCCCTGCTGGCCAGCCTCGACCTGTGACGGCCGCCGGCCGGTCGGGCCACGAACCGTCCACCGGGGCCTCCGCCGCAGGGCTCTCCACAGTCGCCGACCGCCCGCCAGCGGGATCCGTCGATATCCCGGAAGGTCGGGGCCCACGGGCCGCATCGGGCGGCCGGGAAATGGAGGAACACATGTCTCTGCGATCACGCCGCCACCCCCGCGACGAGCGCGGCATCACCACGGCGGAGTACGCCGTCGGCACGGCCGCCGGTGCCGGTCTGGCCGGGCTGCTCTACAAGCTGCTGACCGGCGGCTTCGGCGACCAGCTGCTCAAGACCCTGTTCGACCACGTCCTCGGGCTGCTGGGCATCGGATGAGGACGCCCGCTCCCCGACGCGACGAGCGTGGTGCGGCCACGGCCGAGCTCGCCATGACGCTGCCGCTGCTGCTGGCGGTGACGATCGGGCTGGTGTGGCTGCTCTCGGTCGGCGCGGCTCAGGTGCGCGCGGTCGACGCCGCCCGCGAGACGGCACGGGCCGTCGCGCGGGGCGACGCCGCTGGCACCGCGATCGCGCGCGGGGAGCGGGTCGCGCCGCCCGGCAGCGCCGTGACGGTCCGTGACGGCGGCGGTGACGAGGTCACGGCCGTCGTCACAGGTCGGGTGCCGGGACCCGGAGGGCTGTTCGACCTCCCGTTCGCGCGGGTGTCGGCCGAAGCCATCGCGGCGACCGAGGAGACGACGCCGTGAGGTCCCGCGACGAGCACGGCTCTGCGACGCCGTTCGCGATCGCCTGCCTCGGCCTGCTCGTGCTGCTCGCCGCCGCGCTCGGTGTGGTGTCGGCGATGGTGCACGCCGAGCGGCGCGCCCAGTCGGCCGCCGACCTGGGTGCGCTGGCAGCGGCCCAGGCGGTGGCCCGCGGCGAGGACGGGTGTGCGGCGGGCGCACGGGTCGTGACGGCGAACGACGCCGAAGTCACGTCCTGCCGGGCCGCGGGCCGCGACGTGCGGCTGGAGGTGGTCGTGCTCGGGCCGCGCTGGTTGGGCCAGACCGGCGACCTCAGCGCCGAGGCGCGCGCCGGACCCGTGGACCGGGCGGCTCAGTAGTCGCGGTCGGTGTTCTTGTCGCGGTCGTCGTCGTCGCGGCGCTCGGCCTCGCGCTTGTCCAGCTTCTCGGACAGCTCGCTCAGCTGCTTGGACTCGCGCCGCTGGCGCAGGGAGCGCTTGGTGCCCCACTTGCTGATCGCGAAGCCCCAGAGGATGGCGGCGCCGCTGCCCAGGCCGATGAGGTAGAGACCCAGGGCAGTGATGTCGAGACCGAGCAGCTCGACGTTGGTGCCGTCGGCGGTCAGCACCGCCGCCACGACCGCGAGTGCGCCGACGAGCATGAGCAGGAGACCGAAGACCATGCGCGGACACTAAGGCATCCCACGCGCTTCGGGAACGTCTGCTGCGCCAGGTTTCGCATCCGATCTGGCGGCGCCGGAAGGCGACTCGACGGGACTCCGTCCCGCCTTCGCACCTCTGCCTTGCCAGATACGGCGCGAAACCCGGCTCGCGACGGCGCCGAAGCGCGAGGCATGCCTATCCCCCCTGGAGCAGGAGGTCGAGGAGGGCGGACGCGCCGGTCTTGTCGAGCGGGTTGTTCTGGTTGCCACACTTCGGCGACTGGATGCACGACGGGCAGCCGTCCTCGCAGGAGCACGCGAGGATGGCGTCGCGGGTGGCGGTGAGCCAGGCCCGCGCGGTCCGGTAGCCGCGCTCGGAGAATCCGGCGCCGCCCGGGTGCCCGTCGTAGACGAAGACGGTCAGCTGCCCGGTGTCCGGGTGCAGGGCGGTCGAGACACCACCGATGTCCCAGCGGTCGCAGGTCGCGAAGAGCGGCAGCAGCCCGATCGAGCAGTGCTCGGCGGCATGGGCGGCCCCGGGCAGGTCGCGGGCGGAGAGACCGGACTCGGCCAGCGCGTGCTCGGGCACGGTCCACCAGACCGCAGCCGTGCGCAGCGAGCGCTCCGGCAGGTCGAGCGGCTCCTCCCCGAGCACCTCGCCACCGGGCTGGCGGCGGCGCAGGAACGCCACCACCTGGTGGGTCACGTCGACCACGCCGAAGGAGAGCCGGCACGACCCCCAGCCGACGTGCTCGCGCTCCTCGACGATCGCGATGTCGGTGACCTCGCGTGCGGTCGTCGAGTAGTCCGGCTCGGCGCGCTCGATCTCCGCGACCTGCTCCTCGAGGTCGAGGGATCGCACCAGCCAGGTCTCGCCCCGGTGCACGTAGACCGCACCTGGGTGTGCCGTCGCGTGCGAGCTGGACGCGTCGACGGTGCCGATCACCCGGCCGGTGCCGCTCTCGACGAGCTGGACGGGCGCCCCGCCTGCCGAGCGGATGTCGGCGAGGTCGCTGGCCCGGCGCCGGTCGGTCCAGAACCACCCGCGCGGACGCCGACGCAGCAGGCCGCCCTCGGTGAGCGCGTCGACCACCTCGCGGGCGGTCGGCCCGAAGAGCGGCAGGTCGTCCTCGGTGAGAGGCAGCTCCTGCGCTGCTGCGCACAGCTGCGGCCCGAGCACGTACGGGTTGGCCGGGTCGAAGACCGTGGCCTCCACCGGGCGGCCGAGCAGCGCCTCGGGGTGGGTCACGAGGTAGGTGTCGAGCGGGTCGTCGCGGGCGACGAGGACGCCCAGCGCGTCGCGGGCGCCGCGACCGGCACGGCCGACCTGCTGCCACAGCGCCGCGCGGGTGCCGGGGAAGCCGGCCATCAGCACGGCGTCCAGGCCACTGATGTCGATGCCGAGCTCGAGGGCGTTGGTGGCGGCCAGCCCGGTCAGGGCGCCGCTGCGCAGCGCCTCCTCGAGGGCGCGACGCTCCTCCGGCAGGTAGCCACCGCGGTACGCCGCGACCCGGCCGGGGAGCGACGGGTCGACGTCGGCCAGCAGCTCGGCGGCCGTCATCGCCACCTGCTCCGCGCCGCGTCGCGATCGGATGAACGCCAGGGTCCGGACGTCCGACGACACCAGGTCGGCCAGCAGGTCGGCGGTCTCCGAGGACGCGGCTCGTCGTACCGGCGCGCCGTTCTCGCCGGTGTGGGAGGTGAACGGCGGCTCCCACAGGGCCAGCGCCACCCGCCCGCGGGGCGAGCCGTCGCCGGTGACGGCGAGGACGTCGAGGCCGGTGAGGCGTCGGGCGGCGAGGTCGGGCTCGGCCACGGTCGCGGAGGCGAGCACGAACGTCGGGTGCGCGCCGTACGACGCGCACAGGCGGCGCAGCCGCCGGAGGATCTGGGCGACGTGTGCGCCGAAGACCCCGCGGTAGTGGTGGCACTCGTCGACGACGACGTACTTGACCGAGCCCAGGAACGACGACCAGCGCTGGTGGCCGGGCAGCAGGGACCGGTGCAGCATGTCGGGGTTGGTGAGGACGTACTCGCCGTGGTCGCGGGCCCAGTCGCGCTGCTCCATGCCGCTGTCGCCGTCGTGGGTGGTCGCGCGGACGTCGAGCCCCAGCGACGTGATGCTGGCGAGCTGGTCCTGCGCGAGCGCCTTGGTCGGCGCGAGGTAGAGGACGGTGGCACCGCGCTGGCCGCGCGACCCCCGCGACCCGCGGATCGCGGTCAGCGCTGGCAGCTGGTAGCCCAGGCTCTTGCCGGACGCCGTGCCCGTCGCGAGCACGACGTGCTGGCCCTCCCAGGCGGCCTCGGCGGCGACGGCCTGGTGCTCCCAGAGCCGCTCCACCCCTCGAGCGCGCAGCGCGGAGACCACGTCGGACGCCACCCACGCGGGCCAGTCGGCCGGCCGCGCGGCCCGCGGCGGGAGCACCTCGAGGTGCCGCAGCCGGTCCTCGCGCCCGGGCACCGAGGCCAGCCGGTCGACCAGGTCTCCCAGGTCGACCGACGGGGAGCGGGGGGCCGTTGACACCCGGTCATTCTCCCCGAGTCCGCCGACATCGGTGGACCCCGGAGGCCCCACGGAGGCGCCGAGCGTCGTACCCTGCCTCGGACGATCGTCTCGGGCTTGTGGCCTACTTTGTGCGCGGGACGGCACGAGCGTGGTTTCATTGACCAGGCCGGACACCGGGCGAGAGCCCGATCGGACCGGTCGACCGAACGAACTGCACCGGGAGACAAGTAGTGGACCTGACTCTGACGACGCGCGACGCCGGTGGGAAGACCATCGTTGCGGTCGGCGGCGAGATCGACGTCTACACGGCACCCAAGCTGCGGGACAAGATCACCGAGCTGGTCGCGGCCGGCGCCTACGACATCGTGGTCGACATGGAGGAGGTCGAGTTCCTCGACTCCACCGGGCTCGGCGTGCTGGTGGGCGGCCTGAAGAAGGTCCGCGCTCACGACGGCTCGCTCGAGCTGGTCTGCAACCAGGACCGCCTGCTCAAGATCTTCCGGATCACCGGCCTCGCCAAGGTGTTCGTGATCCACGACTCCGCCGAGGCGGCGCTCGCCGGCAGCTGACCGGACCTCACACCTCACCTCACCCCCGCCGTCCGCAAGGACGGCGGGGGTGAGGTCATTTCCGGCGCGATTTCCCGATGATCGAGACTCGCCGTGTGTTCCAGGTCACATATCGGTGCTCTCGCCCGTCTCGTCGTGCGTAGACTCCGGCCCGTCCGTGTGAGATCTGCATCACTTCCAGCATCACACTCAGGAGGAACCGCATGACGGGGATCAGTCCCGCTGTCGTGGAGCTCTCCGGGGGCAATCTCGTCCTGGTCATCGTCGTCGCACTGATCGCGCTGGGCGCGCTCGCGATGGCGGCGATGTTCCGCCAGGAGGTCCTTGCTGCCGGTGAAGGCACCGACAACATGAAGAACATCGCCCAAGCGGTGCAGGAAGGGGCCAACGCGTACCTCACGCGTCAGTTCCGGACGCTCGCCATCTTCGCGGCGATCGCGTTCTTCGCGTTGCTCGCGCTCCCAGCCGACGACGCCACGGTGCGGATCTTCCGCTCCGTCTTCTTCCTCGTCGGTGCGGGCTTCTCCGCCTCGGTGGGCTACCTCGGCATGAACCTCGCCGTCCGCGCGAACCTGCGCGTGGCGGCGGCCGCCAACGAGCAGGGCCGCGAGCCGGCCATGCGGATCGGTCTGCGGACCGGCGCGATGGTCGGCATGCTGACGGTCGGCCTCGGCCTCCTCGGAGCCAGCATCGTGGTGATCTGCTTCCAGGACGAGGCGCCGAAGGTGCTCGAGGGCTTCGGCTTCGGTGCCGCGCTGCTCGCCATGTTCATGCGGGTCGGCGGCGGCATCTTCACCAAGGCCGCCGACGTCGGCGCGGACCTGGTCGGCAAGGTCGAGCAGAACATCCCCGAGGACGACCCGCGCAACGCCGCGACGATCGCCGACAACGTGGGCGACAACGTCGGCGACTGCGCCGGCATGGCGGCCGACCTCTTCGAGTCGTACGCCGTGACGCTGGTGGCCGCGCTGATCCTGGGCTCCCAGGTGTTCGGCGACAAGGGCCTGGTCTTCCCGCTGCTGATCCCGGCCATCGGCGCCCTGACGGCCGTCGCGGGCGTCTACCTGACGAACCCGAAGGCCGGCGTGAGCGGGCTGACGACGATCAACCGGTCGTTCTACCTCTCGTCCGCGATCGCCGCGGTCGCCAGCGTGGTGCTGTCGTTCGTCTACCTGCCGGGCAGCTTCCGCGAGTTCGGGGTCCTGTACGCCGGCTTCGACGGCGACCCGCGGATCATCGCCTCGAGCGCGGTCGTCATCGGCATCGTGATGTCGGCCGGCATCCTGGCCCTCACCGGCTACTACACCGGCACCGAGTACCGACCGGTCAAGGACGTCGGCAAGACCTCGCTCACCGGCGCGGCCACCGTCATCCTGTCCGGTCTCTCGGTCGGCTTCGAGTCGGCCGTCTACACGACCCTGGTCATCGGGGCCGCGGTGTTCGGCGCCTACCTGCTCGGTGGTGCGGCCCTGACGGTCTCGCTCTTCGCGGTCGCCCTGGCCGGTACCGGTCTGTTGACCACCGTCGGCGTGATCGTCGCGATGGACACCTTCGGACCGGTCTCCGACAACGCCCAGGGCATCGCGGAGATGTCGGGCGACGTGAGCGAGGAGGGCGCGCAGATCCTCACCGACCTCGACGCGGTCGGCAACACGACCAAGGCGATCACCAAGGGCATCGCGATCGCGACGGCGGTGCTCGCGGCGACGGCGCTCTTCGGCTCCTACTCGACGTCGGTGTTCGAGGCCGTCCTCAAGGCGCGGCCGTCGGAGGAGGAGACCAACCTGCTCGACTTCGCCGTCTACAACCCGGCGGTCCTGGTCGGCGTGCTCCTCGGCGCGGCGGTGGTGTTCCTCTTCTCGGGCCTGGCGATCAACGCCGTGGCGCGGGCTGCGGGCGCGGTCGTCTACGAGGTGCGTCGCCAGTTCCGCGACATCCCCGGGATCATGGAGGGCACCGGTCGCCCTGAGTACGGCAAGGTCGTCGACATCGTGACCAAGGACTCCCTGCGTGAGCTGATCACGCCGGGCATCCTCGCGGTGCTGGCCCCGGTCGCCGTGGGCTTCGGCCTCGGCGCCACTGCCCTGGCCGGCTTCCTCGCGGGAGCCATCGGCACCGGCACCCTGATGGCGGTCTTCCTGGCCAACTCGGGCGGCGCCTGGGACAACGCGAAGAAGCTCGTCGAGGACGGCAACCACGGCGGCAAGGGCTCCGAGGCCCACGCGGCCACGGTCATCGGCGACACCGTCGGCGACCCGTTCAAGGACACCGCCGGCCCGGCCATCAACCCGCTGATCAAGGTGATGAACCTGGTCTCGCTGCTGATCGCCAGTGCCGTCGTCTCGATGAGCGTGGGCAAGGACCAGCACGACGTCCTGCGGATCCTGATCGCCCTGGTGGCGGTCGCGATCATCGCGGGTGCGGTCATCGTCTCCAAGCAGCGGGAGTCCACCCTCGGCGACGACGCCGGTACGACGGCACCGCCGCCGCCCCCGCCGCCGGTCGCGCAGCCGGACCCGGCCCCGACGCAGCAGTTCGACGCGCCAGGCCAGCCGTAGCAGTCACGACGTCGACCCGTCCGCCCCGCGAGGGGAGGGCGGGTCGTCGTCATTTCACTGCCCCTAGGCTCGGGCGGTGACCGAGTCCCTGCCGCTGCGCCTGCGGGCCGCCCTGCTCGACGCCGACTTCACCTACGACCGGGTGGCCGACCTGCTCGGGCCGGCGGCGTACGACGCGCTGGCCCGCAACGAGACGACGCCGGCCCTGCGCCGTACGACCGGCGGCAGCACGCTCGAGACGCTGACCCGCCTCTTCCTGCTCCAGACGGTCGTCGATCTCGACGCTGCCGAGCGCGCGCTCCCCGGACTCGTCGACCGGCTCGCCGCCGAGGGCTTCCTCGAGAGGTCCGTCGGCGAGGTCGCGGCCCGGCTCGACGTCCGGCCGTACGCCGCCGACGGCGACAACCTCTGGGTCGTCAGCGACCTGACGCCCGGGCTCGACGGCGGCCCCAACCGGGTCGGTCCCGACCACGTGCTCGGGATCAGCTCGGCGTCCACATCCCTTGCCCAGCTGACGATTCGCGAAGAGGTCGGCCGCTCGCTCGACCTCGGCACCGGGTGCGGCGTCCAGGCCCTGCACCTCGCCGGCCACAGCGGCGCCGTCGTCGCGACCGACGTCAACGAGCGCGCGCTGCGGCTCACCCGTTTCACCGTGGCCCTCAACGACATCCGCACCCCGGTCGACGTCCGGGCCGGCTCGTTCTTCGAGGCCGTCGCGGGCGAGCGGTTCGACCTGATCGCGACCAACCCGCCGTTCGTCATCTCGCCGGCGACCGGTGAGCGCCTCGTCTACCGCGACTCCGGGCTCCCCGGCGACCGGGTCGTCGAGCACATCGTCCGGTCGGCGCCCGACCACCTGACCGAGGGCGGCTGGTGCCAGGTGCTGGCCAACTGGGTGATCCCGACCGGCGCCGCCTGGGAGGACCGGTTGAGCTCCTGGGTCGCCGACGACTGCGACGCCTACGTCGTCCAGCGCGAGGTCGTCGATCCCGCGTCGTACGTCGAGCTCTGGCTCAAGGACGCCGGCCAGCACGGCGGCGGCCCGGACTACGCGGTCCGCTACGACACCTGGGTCTCGTGGTTCGAGCGGCAGGGCATCGAGGCGGTCGGCTTCGGCTGGATCAACCTGCGCCGCTCCGGCGCGGCCCAGCCGAAGCGCGAGCTCCTCGAGTGGCCGTACGACGTGGAGCAGCCGATCGCGCCCGCGCTCCTCGGCTGGGCGACCGCCGGCGACGCCGTGGTCGACCTCGACTCCCGTCTCGTGGTCCGCCCGGACGTCCAGCAGGAGACCGTCGGTGCGCCGGGCGCCGCCGACCCCGAGGTGGTCGTGCTCCGGCAGCAGCGCGGCCTCCGCCGGGCCCGTCAGGCCGACACCGTCGAGGCCGCCCTGGTGGGCGCGTGCGACGGCGAGCTCAGTGTCGGCCAGATCCTCGACGCCCTCGCCGACCTCCTCGGACTCGACCCCGAGGAGACCCGCGCGACCTACCTCCCGACAGTGCGGGAGCTGGTCGCGGAGGCCTTCCTCGAGGTCTGACCGGTCACGCGGCGGCCGCCGCCGCGCGGGCCCGGTCCCGCAGGCGGATCAGACGTGCCCGGGTGGCTCCGGTCAGCAGCTCCGGCCGGCCGAGCGGCTCGAGGTCCGGCACGCCCGCGGGACGCCCCCACCGCTCGGCATGCGGGCGGAAGCCACGCAGCGTCGACGCGACCACGGTGCCGTACGACGACGCCGCCGAGCGGAGGTCGAACGCGTCCTGGATCGTGCCCACCCGCTTGGTGCCCACCGGGTGGAACGTCCCGTTGGCCTTGCCGACCGCCCAGCAGATCCCGGCGGCGAGGTGGGCCGCCGTGCTCGCGCGGGTCACGGAGTCCGGGTCGTCGGCCCACAGCGCCAGCAACGCGTGGCGGAACGCGTAGGACATCTCCTGGTCGAAGAGCCGGGCGGCGACCGAGTCGAGCAGCTCGGCCGTCGCCTCCATCCGCTGGCGCTGGGCCGCCTGCGGGTACTCGACGGGCAGGTCGATCACGTCGTCGTCGAGCGGCTCAGCGGTGAGGCCCTCGACGGCCGCGCGGCCGCCGCACACGCTCTCCAGCCAGGTGTGCACCTGCTCGTGGACGGGGGGCGGCGGGGGCGGTGGCGGTGGGGCAGGCGGCCGGACGTGCGGCTCCCACTCGGTCCCGACCGCCGGCTCCTGCCAGGACTCGACGAGGCGGCCGTCGACGAAGACGAGATGCGTGACCAGAGGCGTGCGCCACGGTTCGGTGTAGTGGTCTGAGTACATGGTGGGACGGTGCCACGCGCCGGCGACCCGGCGCGTGGCTCATCCACAGGTCCGCTCGGGACCTACTTCTTGACGGTCAGCTTCACCTTGCCCGCTGCCTTGTTGATGGTCTTGCTGCCGGCGTACGCCAGCGTGAGCGTGTGCTTGCCGGGCTTGAGCTTGAGCTTGCTCAGCGGCAGCACCGCCTTGCCCTTGCTCTTGGCCGTCAGCTTGATCGTGGCAACCTTCTTCTTGCCGTCCTTGACCACGATCACGCCGGTCGGCTTGGGCAGCGTCGGCACCGTGAGGGTCACCGTGAGCTTGCCCTTCTTGAAGACGCCCTTCACCGTCGCCGGCGCCTTCGGCACCGCGATCGCCTTGCTCGTGAAGACCGTCGAGGCGCGCACCCCGTCGGGGTCGTCGATGGTGATCCGGTAGCTCAGCTTCTTGGTCGCCGCCACCGCCGGGATCTTGAACTTCTCGAAGTAGTTGCCCGTCGAGTAGTCGTCAGCCGGCTTGCCGTCGATGAACCACTCCACGATCACGTAGTCCTTGTCGATCGAGGCGCCCTGGAGCGTCCCGAACGTCGTGCTGACGACCTGGCCGACGGCGACCTTGCCGCTGAGCTTGGGCTGGACCTTGAAGGCCGCCGGTGGGAAGAGCATCTGGACGTCGTCCAGGACGCCGTCGACGAGGTCCAGCCCAGGGGCGCTGATCGCACCCGTCGGGCCGACGGTCACGGTCACCGGTGCGGTGGTGTCGTCGTAGTTCGTCAGGTACGCCGTCTGGTAGCCCGGCTTCTCAAACCTGAGCTGGTACTTACCCGGCTTCACCGGGATCCGGTAGACCCCACCGTCGCCGAGGCTGGCGTCCGGACCGGTCGTTCCCTCGCGCTGGTTGGCCGTCGCCGTCCCGGCGACGGGGATGGCCGTGACGACGACGCCGTCGAGCGGATCGAAGTTCACCGGCTCGTAGACCGTGCCCTTCAGGTCGTACGCCGTGTCCGCGGTGACCGCGGTGAGCACGGTCGTGAGGCTCGAGGGAGTGCCGTCGACGGTGACCACGCCACTCTGACCGACCTGCACCTCCTTCGGGGGCTCGCCACCGAAGTAGGTCTGCTGGTAGCGGGTCGCGTTCGAGGTGTTGTCGGTGAACCGCAGCCGGTAGGAGCCGATCTTGAGGCTGAAGCCGAAGGCACCGCCGCTGCCGGTGGTCGTGGTCGCGCCGGGTGTCGATCCGGAGGGAAGGGCCTCCACCGTGATCCCGGGGAGGCCGGTGCTGCCGTTGGTCGCCGTGCCGGTCACCGAGTAGGTCTTGAGCCCGGCCAGGGTGATCGAGCCGACGTCGCCGTCGGTCGCCGGCTCGCCGTCGACCGTGACGTTGGGACTCGTGGAGGCGACCACCAGCGCCGACGGGGTCTCGTCGTCGGACGTCAGGAAGCCGCTGCCGAAGTCCGCGTTGCCCGCGACGGTGACGTGATAGGTCCCCGGCTTGAGGTTGAGGACAAACTGGCCGTCGTCGCCAGAGAAAGTGCTCGCGGTCACTCCGGTGGAGATCGCGGTCGCGGTCACCGGACGGCCGACGATGCCGTCACTGTTGGCGTCGACGACCTCTCCGCTGACGACGTACGTCGTCTCGGCCGTGACCGGGGCGAGGTTCATCGCGAGCAGCGTGCCGTTGGGTGCGGTGGGCGAGCCGCCCGAGTAGATCAGGAGGCTCTGCCCGATCTTCACCTCGGTCGCTCCGGCGGAGGTCTGGCTGTCGACGTACCAGGCTCCGACGTAGCTGCTGGTGCTCTCGACCTGCACCAGGTAGGTGCCGATCTTCAGGCCCCCGAAGGTGTAGACGCCGGACCCGTTGGTGGTGGCCGTGTCGATCGCGGTGGAGCTGTCCGCGGTGGAGTACAGCTTCACCGTCAGTCCGCTCACGGCGGCGCCACCGCTCTTCACCGAGCCGGTGATCGTGTGCGTGTTCGTGCCCACGAGGGCGGTGTCCTCGAGCTCCCTGTTCGGCACCGCGACGCCGCCGGCCGTGACCGTACCGCCGCTGGCGACCACGACGTCGACGACGACGGGCGGGTCGTTGTCGTTGCTGTAGTACGAGGTGGTGAATGCGGCGGCGTCGTACTTGATGCGGTAGGTCCCGACCTTCAGGTCGAGCACGTAGTGACCGTCGCTGTCCGTGGTCTTCGCGACCTGGTTGGCACCCGGTGTGGCGCCCTGCGGGACCGCGGTCACGCTGGCGCCGACGATCGCATCGCCGTTGGCGTCGGTGAGGTCGCCGCTCACGGCGTACGTCGTGTCGGCGGTCGACCGGGCGAGCTTGGTGACGCCGAGGTCGTTGCCGGGGCGGGTCGCGTTGGCGACGATCGCCGCGCCGCCGCGGGCGATCTTGACCTCGGTCGCCGGGCTGCCGCCGTAGGAGGCGCCGACGTACTGGAAGCCGGATCCGTCGGTGTCCGTGAAGTCGATCGTGTAGGTGCCGACCGTCAGCCCGGGCACCGTGTACACGCCGGAGGCGTTGGTGGTGCCGGTGCCCGCGGTCGCGCTCGGGTCGCTCGTTGGGTGCACAGTCACGTGGATGCCGACGATGGAGGCGTCGTTCGTCGCGTCCTCGACGGTGCCGGTCACCTGGTATGTCGCGGTGCCGGTCAGCTCCACGTCCTCGAGAGCGCCGCCCGGCGCTTCGGTGGTGCCCGCGGTGACGGTGCCGGTGCCGGACACGACGACGTCGACGGGCACGCTCCCGCTGCCGGTGTAGGCGCTCGAGTTGAAGTCCGTCGCCGCGTAGCTGATCCGGTAGGTTCCCGCCTTGACCGAGAGGACGTAGTGGCCCGTGCCGTTGGTGGTCGCCGTGGCCTGGTTCTCCGCAGGAGTACCGCTCTGGGGCACGGCCGTCACCGTCGCCGACGGGATCGGGTCACCGTTGGCATCCACAACGTCCCCGCTGACGTCGTACGTCGTCGTCACGCTGGCAACGCTGAGCAGCACGTCGCCGAGGGTGGTCACGGAGGACCCGCCGTTGACCGTCAGCGTGCCGCCTTGGGCGACCTTCACGACGACCGGGGTCGCTCCGCCGATCCAGGTCGGCTGGTAGTCGGGCGCCACGCCGTCCAGGTCGACGACTTGGACGTGGTAGGTGCCGATCGGCAGGTCGAGGGAGTAGGTGCCGCCGGCGTCCGTGGTCGTCGTGTCGACCACGTCGGCCAGCAGGTCCGAGTCGGCGGGGAAGGCCCGCACGGTCACGTTGGGCACGGCGGCGCCGCCGCTGGCAGCGTGCACCGTCCCGGTCTTGGCGTACGGCGTGCTCGGCAGGGTGAAGTCACCCAGCTTGTTGTCGACCAGGGACTCCGTCGGGGCCGTGGACAGCTGCCCGTCAGCGGCCACCGTGATGGTCGAGGTGCCGCCGTCGACGCCGTACTGCCGGGTCTGGAAGCCGGTTCCCGAGAACGTCACCCGGTAGGTGCCGGGCAGCACCGTGACGCTGTAGTCACCGGTCGCGCCGGTGGTGTCGCTGCCGGAGTCGCCGGTCCCCTCGGATACGCCCACCGCGACGGTCACCCCGGTGACGGTGTCGCCGTTGGCGTCCAGCACCCGTCCGGCGATCGGGAACTCCGAGCCTGCGGGCACGGGGGAGAGGACGATCGCGCCGAGCGCCCGGTTGGAGCTGAGGGTGATGTCGTCCGGGGTGCTGCCCATGCCGTACCAGCGCGGGAGGTACATGTGGGCAGGGTCGCTCAGCGCCACGTGGTAGACGCCTTCGGGGAGGGTGAAGCTGAACGCGCCGTCGGAGGAGGTGGTGAGGGTCTGCACGACGTCGTCGTGGTCGTCGTTCGCGTAGACCTCCACGAGGATGCCCGCCAGCGGGTCGCCGCCGGCCTTCGTCGCGGTGCCCGAGATCGTGTGGGTCGTCACGCTGTTGATCACGATCGGCCCGAGGTCGCCGTCCTCGATCGGCTCGTCGTCGACGGAGGCCACCCCGTCGCCGTCGACGGTGATCACGAAGGCGTCTTCCCCGCCGTACCAGTCCGAGGTGTAGCCGGTCTTCGAGAAGCGGATCTTGTAGGTGCCGGCGGAGAGCTCGAGCGAGTAGCTGCCGGTGCCGTCGGTGACGTCGCTCGCCCCAGCGCCCGGGACGTCGGTGAGGGTGGCACTGTCGACGGCCTGCACCGTGACGCCGACGAGCTGCGCGCCAAGCCCGTCGACGACGGTTCCGATCAGCGTGGCCGGAGCGGCCTGCGCCGGCGCGGAGCCGAGTACGACAGCCAGCGGCACGAGCAGCAGCGCGCCCAGGAGGGCGACCATGCGACGCAGGGTGGTCGGGGACGAGGACATGCGGTGCCTCCAGGGGCCGTGGGTGACGCGAGAATCTTCGCCGGGGAGACGCTCGTCCGGGGCGGTCCTGGCACAGTTCACAAGGTCATCTAGACCATTGAAACCCGGATCGGTCGGAGGTCGGGAGCGTCTGCCGAGCGAGCTGTCGGGAATGAGAAGTCGTCAGCACGCGCTACCGTGTTCGGCCGTGGGCCCCCTCGTCGGGTGCCCCGCCCCCCGCACAGCGAAGGAATGACAGGTCCAGTGGCACACAAGTTGGTGATCGTCGAGTCCCCGGCGAAGGCCCGCACCATCGGCGGGTACCTCGGTCAGGGGTACGTCGTCGAGTCCTCCATCGGCCACATCCGCGACCTCCCGCAGAGCGCCGCGGACACCCCGGCGAAGATCAAGGACAAGCCGTGGGGCCGCCTGGCGGTCGACGTCGACAACGGCTTCGAGCCCTACTACGTCGTGCCGCGCGACAAGAAGTCGCACATCACCAAGCTCAAGGGCCTGCTCAAGGACGCCGACGAGCTCTACCTCGCCACCGATGAGGACCGTGAGGGAGAGGCCATCGCCTGGCACCTCCTCGACGAGCTGAAGCCGAAGAAGGACATCCCGGTCAAGCGGATGGTCTTCCACGAGATCACCAAGCAGGCGATCCTCGACGCCGCCGACAACCCGCGTGAGCTCGACATGGACCTCGTCGAGGCCCAGGAGGCGCGCCGCATCCTCGACCGCCTCTACGGCTACGAGGTCAGCCCGGTCCTCTGGAAGAAGGTCATGTCCGGCCTCTCGGCCGGCCGCGTCCAGTCCGTCGCCACCCGTCTGGTGGTCGCCCGCGAGCGCGAGCGGATGGCCTTCCGGGTCGCGTCCTACTGGGACCTCGAGGGCACCTTCGACGCCGGCGCGTCCAAGGAGCCCCGGATGTTCCCGGCCAAGCTCCACTCGATCGACGGCAGCCGGGTCGCCGGCGGCTCCGACTTCGGGCCCGACGGCCTGATCAAGAGCAAGAAGGAGGAGCGCGTCCACCTCGACCGCACCGCGGCCGAGGCGCTCGTGTCCGCGCTGAGCGACACGACGTACGACGTCCGCTCCGTCGAGGCGAAGCCCTACCGGCGCTCGCCGTACGCGCCCTTCCGCACGACCACGTTCCAGCAGGAGGCGAGCCGCAAGCTCGGGATGAGCGCGTCGGTGGCCATGTCGGTCGCGCAGCGCCTCTACGAGAACGGCTTCATCACCTACATGCGCACCGACTCGACCACGCTGTCGGGCGGCGCGATCAACGCGGCCCGGACCCAGGTGCGCGAGCTGTACGGCGCGGAGTACCTGCCCGACGCGCCGCGCACCTACACGAGCAAGGTCAAGAACGCCCAGGAGGCGCACGAGGCGATCCGGCCCGCCGGTGAGTCGTTCCGCACGCCCGCGCAGACCGGCCTGACCGGCGACCAGTTCCGGGTCTACGAGCTGATCTGGATGCGCACCGTCGCGTCGCAGATGAAGGACGCGGTCGGCCAGTCGGTGTCGGTCAGGATCGGTGGCGCCGCCGCCGACGGGCGTGACGTGGTCTTCGCCGCGTCCGGTCGCGTCATCACCTTCCACGGGTTCCTCAAGGCGTACGTCGAGGGCACCGAGGGCGGCAAGCGCAGCGACGACGACCAGGTGCCGCTGCCCGACCTGCACGAGGGAGACGCCGTCTCGGCCGCGTCGCTGAGCGCGAACGGCCACGAGACCAAGCCGCCGGCCCGCTACACCGAGGCCACGCTGATCAAGGAGCTCGAGGACCGCGAGATCGGCCGGCCCTCGACGTACGCCTCGATCATCGGCACGATCCTCAACCGCGGCTACGTCTACAAGAAGGGCACCGCGCTGGTGCCGGCCTGGCTGGCGTTCTCGGTGACCCGGCTGCTGGAGGAGCACTTCCCGCGCCAGATCTCCTACGAGTTCACCGCGGGCATGGAGGACGTGCTCGACGACATCGCCGGCGGCCGCAAGGACCTGCAGACCGAGCTCGGCGAGTTCTACTACGGCTCCGACACCGTCGCCGGCCTGAAGCCGCTGGTCGACGGCCTCGGCGACATCGACGCGCGCGAGCTCGCGACCTTCCCGGTCGGCGGCCCCGACAGCGGCATCAACCTGCGCGTCGGCCGCTACGGCCCCTACCTCGAGGGTCCGGACGACGAGGGCACGCCGTACGCCGTCCGCGCGAACGTGCCCGACGACCTGCCGCCCGACGAGCTCACGCTCGAGAAGGCCAAGGAGCTGCTGGCCAACCCGGCCGGCGAGGAGATCGAGCTCGGCGTGCACCCGGAGTCGGGGCTGCAGATCGTGGCGAAGAACGGCCGCTTCGGCCCCTACGTCACCGAGGTGCTCCCCGAGGACGCGAAGAAGAACGACAAGGCGCGCACCGGCTCGCTCTTCAAGTCGATGTCGCTCGACACGATCACCCTCGACGACGCGCTCAAGCTGCTCTCGCTGCCGCGCGTGGTCGGCGCCGACCCCGAGTCCGGTGACGAGATCACCGCGCAGAACGGTCGCTACGGCCCCTACCTCAAGAAGGGCACCGACTCCCGGTCGCTGACCTCCGAGGACCAGCTGCTCAGCATCACCCTCGACGAGGCGCTGCGGATCTACGCCCAGCCCAAGCAGCGCGGCCGTGCCGCCGCGGCCCCGCCGCTCAAGGAGCTCGGCAACGACCCGGTCTCCGGCCAGCCGATCGTCGTGAAGGCCGGCCGCTTCGGCGAGTACGTCACCGACGGCGAGTACAACGCCACCCTCCGCAAGGAGGACTCCGTCGAGGCGATCACCCCCGAGCGCGCTGCCGAGCTCCTCGCCGAGCGCCGCGCCAAGGGCCCCGCCAAGAAGGCGACGAAGAAGACGACCAAGAAGGCCCCGGCCAAGAAGGCCGCTGCGAAGAAGACCGCGAAGAAGACCACCAAGAAGGCCGCCGCCAAGAAGTCGTAGGCGTGCCGGTGCCGGCTCGCTCCGGCGAGGGTGATTTGTTCGTTGGTCGAGTAGCGAGCGCCAGCGGGGTTTTCGTTGGTCGAGTAGCGAGCGCCAGCGGGGTTTTCGTTGGTCGAGTAGCGAGCGCCAGCGGCCTTTTCGTTGGTCGAGTAGCGAGCGCCAGCGAGCGTTTCGAGACCCCTGGGGCGTTGGGTCTCGATACGCCGTCGTTCGTTCCTCACGACGGCTACTCGACCAGCGAGGAGTTTGGTTGGTCGAGGGCCGGGCGCCAGCGGGGTTTTCGTTGGTCGAGTAGCGAGCGCGTTCCTCACGACGGCTACTCGACCAGCGAGGAGTTTGGTTGGTCGAGGAGCGGGCGCCAGCGGGGTTTTCGTTGGTCGAGTAGCGAGCGCCAGCGAGCGTATCGAGACCCCGCTCAGAACTTCTTCTTCGAGAGGGAGGGCAAGGCCCCGTAGTCCATCCGGATCAGCGCCTCGCGCTTGGCCCGGCTCCACCGTTGGACCTGCTTCTCGCGGTTGAAGGCGTCACCGATGTGCTCGTGCTCCTCGTGCCAGACCAGTTCCACAGGCAGCCGCTCGCGGGTGTACGTCGCGCCCTCGCCGGACTGGTGCTGGTGGAGGCGGAGCTCGAGACTTCGCGTGCTGCCGACGTAGTAGGTCCCGTCGGCGCAACGCAGCATGTAGGTGAAGGCGGCCATCCGTGATTCTCGATCGGTGACGGGACGGTCGGCCACCGACGTCGGCCGGCCTGTGGATGGGTCTCGATACGCCGTCGTTCGTTCCTCACGACGGCTACTCGACCAGCGAGGAGTTTGGTTCGTCGAGGACCGGGCGCCAGCGGGGTTTTCGTTGGTCGAGTAGCGAGCGCCAGCGAGCGTATCGAGACCCCTGGGGCGTTGGGTCTCGATACGCCGTCGTTCGTTCCTCACGACGGCTACTCGACCAGCGAGGAGTTTGGTTCGTCGAGGACCGGGCGCCAGCGGGGTCTTCGTTGGTCGAGTAGCGAGCGCCAGCGAGCGTATCGAGACCCCTGGGGCGTTGGGTCTCGATACGCCGTCGTTCGTTCCTCACCACGACTACTCGACCAGCGAGGAGTCTCATTCCTGGCGACGGCTACTCGACCAGCGAGGAGTTTCGTTCCTCGCGACGGCTGCTCGACCAGCGACGGTGGACCTGTGGAGAGCCCGCGTCGGCGGCGCCGCCTAGGGTGTACGACGTGAGCGACTGGCCGGGTGCGTACGCCGACACGGGCGTGTTCGTGTGCTTCGAGGGCGGCGAGGGGTCGGGGAAGTCGACGCAGTCCGGGTTGCTGCGCGACTGGCTGCAGGAGCAGGGGTACTCCGTGCTGCTGACCTTCGAGCCCGGCGACACGATCGTGGGCCGCGAGCTGCGCCGGATCGTGCTCAGCCCCGAGACCGGCCAGCTGTCCGACCGCACCGAGACGCTGCTCTACGCCGCCGACAAGTCCGAGCACGTCGACACCGTGGTGCTGCCGGCGCTGGAGCGCGGTGACGTCGTCATCACCGACCGCTACGTCGACTCGACGCTCGCCTACCAAGGGGCGGGTCGGAGCCTGGTGCCGGGAGAGGTCGAGCACGTCGCCCGTTGGGCCACCCACGACCTGCGCCCGCACCTGACCGTCGTCCTCGACCTCGACCCGCGCCGGGGGCTGAGCCGGTTCGCCGGCCGCGACCGCATCGAGGGGGAGTCGATCGAGTTCCACGAGCGGGTGCGTGACGCGTTCGTCGACATGGCGAAGGCCGACCCCGACCACTACCTCGTCCTCGACGCCCGCGCCGACATCGACGAGATCGCCGCCCAGATCCGGGCCGCGGTCGCCCCGCTCCTCGAGATGGCCACCCGACGATGAGCGTCTGGGACACGCTGGTCGGCCAGCACCGGGCGGTCGAGGCGCTCCAGGCCGCGGCGGCCGGCCACGGCATGAGCCACGCCTTCCTCTTCACCGGCCCGCCCGGGTCGGGTCGCTCCAACGCCGCGGTCGCGTTCGCCGCCGCCCTCCAGTGCGCCGAGGAGACGCCCGGCTGCGGCAGCTGCCACGCCTGCCACACGGTGCTCGCGGGCTCGCACGCCGACGTCTCCGTGGTGCGCACCGAGCGGCTCTCGATCGGCATCAACGAGGTCCGCGAGCTGGTCCGTCGCTCCGCCCTGAGCCCGGTCGGCCCGCGCTGGCAGATCGTCATCGTCGAGGACGCCGACCGCCTCACCGAGGGCGCCTGCAACGCGCTGCTCAAGGCGATCGAGGAGCCCGCCGCCCGCACCGTGTGGATGCTCTGCGCCCCGACGGTCGAGGACGTGCTCCCGACGATCCGCTCGCGCTGCCGCCTGATCACGCTCGCGACGCCGACCACCGAGGCGGTCGCCGCGTTCCTGCACCGCACCGAGGGCGTCAACGAGGCGCTCGCGTCGTACGCCGCCCGCGCCAGCCAGGGCCACATCGGCCGGGCCCGGGCGCTGGCGCGCGACGAGGACACCCGCAACCGCCGGCGCGAGGTCGTGGCGATCCCGGCGCAGCTCACCTCGCTGGGCGCCTGCATGAGCCGCGCCTCGACGCTCAACGACGTCGCCAAGCAGGAGGCCGACGCGATCACGTCCGCGCTCGACGCCCGCGACAAGGCCGACCTCGACGCGGCGTACGGCGTGGTCGACCGCGGCCGCCGCCCGCGTGAGTACGCCCCCGCCCTCCGCGACCTGGAGAAGGACCAGAAGACCCGCGCCAAGCGTCGTCACCTCGACGTCGTCGACCGCGGGCTGATGGACCTGGTCTCGGTCTACCGCGACGCGATCGCGGTCTCGGTCGGCGCGGCAGGGTCCCTGGTCAACGAGGAGATCCGCGGCGACGTCGAGCTGCTGGCCCGCACCGGCACGCCGGAGGCGCAGCTGCGCCGGATCGCCGCCATCTTCGAGGCCCGCGAGCAGATGCTGGAGTTCAACGTCCAGCCGGCGCTCGCCCTGGAGTCGATGATGCTGGCCCTCGTCGCGCCGGAGGTGCGCACCGGGTGACGCCGCGGGTCGTGCGCTGGGTCGCGCTGCTCCTCGTCGCCGCGCTCGTCCTGGCCGGCGTGGGGGTCGCGGCTCTCGCCGTGCTCGGCGGCGACGACGGGCTGCCGGACCCGGCGTCGGTCCCCACCAGCACCCCCGCACCCGGCTCGGACACCCCGCCGCGCCCCGGGCTCGCCCGCTTCTACTCCCAGACCCTCGACTGGGAGTGGTGTCACGGCATCGAGCTCTGTGCCAGTCTCGAGGTGCCGCTCGACTACCGGCACCCGGACGGTGAGACGATCGAGCTCGCGGTGCTCCGGGTGCCCGCCGCCGACCCCGGGAAGCGGATCGGCTCGCTCGTGGTCAACCCGGGCGGGCCGGGCGCTCCCGGCACCGACTACGCCGAGAACGCCGCTGTCCCCGGCAACGTCTTCACGGCACCGGTGCTCGCGGCCTACGACGTCGTCGGCTTCGACCCCCGCGGCACCGGCTCGAGCGACCCGGTCGACTGTCTCTCCGACGACGAGCTGGACGCCTACGTGGCGCAGGACCCCGACCCGGAGACGCCGGCCGAGGTGCAGACCTACACCGGGTTCGTCGACGCCATCGGCGCCGGCTGTGCCGACCGGTCGGGCGCCCTGGCTGCACACGTGACCACGATCGAGGCGGCGCGCGACCTCGACGTGCTGCGCGCCGCGCTCGGTGAGTCGACGCTGGCCTACTACGGCGCGTCCTACGGCACCAAGCTCGGCGCGACGTACGCCGACCTCTTCCCCGACCGGGTCGGACGGCTGGTCCTCGACGGGGCGGTCGACGTGTCGCTGAGCTCGCGCGACCTCAGCCTCCAGCAGGCCGGCGGGTTCGAGACCGCCCTGCGGGCCTACGTCCAGAGCTGCCTCGACGCCGCGGACGAGGGCGACGACTGCTTCCTCGGCGACACCCTGGACGCCGGGCTCACCCGCATCCAGCAGCTGCTCGCCGACGTCGACGCCCACCCGCTGCCCACTGACGGCGACCGCGACCTCGACGTCGGCAACGCCTTCTACGGCCTGGTCCTGCCGCTCTACAGCCGCGACTACTGGCCCGCGCTGACCCAGGGCCTGAAGGCGGCGTTCGACGGCGACGGCACGCTGCTGCTGCGCTTCTCCGACGTCTACTCCTCGCGCGGGGCCGACGGCTACACCGACAACAGCACCGAGGCGTTCTACGCGATCAGCTGTCTCGACGACCCGTGGTCGATCCCGGCGTCACAGGTGCCCGCCGAGCTGCCGGACTTCGAGGCCGCGTCGCCGACGTTCGGTGACGTCTTCGCCTGGGGCCTGACCGGCTGCGGCGGGATGCAGGTGACCTCGTCCGAGAAGCCGCGCGACATCCGGGCAGCGGGTGCGGCCCCCATCGTCGTCATCGGTACGACGCGCGACCCGGCCACGCCATACGCGTGGGCGGAGCACCTCGCCGACCAGCTCGAGTCCGGCGTCCTGGTCAGCCGCGACGGCGACGGCCACACCGGCTACACCGAGGGCAACACCTGCGTCGACGACGCCGTGGACGCCTACCTCCTGCGGGACACGGTGCCCGAGGACGGGCTCGACTGTTGACATGACGGAGCCCCGGGGAGGGTGCGTCCCCGGGGCTCCGGATCAGGAGGCGAGCGTCAGGAGATGAGCTCGTCCAGGCGGGAGAACGCCGAGGCGTCGCCCTGGATCACGCGGCTGTGCTCGCCGTCGATGCTGACCGGCACGTCGCCGGCGACGGTGATCCGCCGGACCTCGCGGTACTGCTCGTCGAAGTCCGCGACCGCGTAGTGCTGCGTGGCGCGGTTGTCCCAGACCGCCACGTCGCCCTGCGACCAGGTCCACCGGATGGTGTTCTCGAGCTTGGTGACCCGGTTCTGGAGCAGCTGGAAGAGCGCGTGCGACTCGGCGGTGTTGAGGCCGACGAAGTTCTTCACGAAGTGGCCGAGCACGAGCGCGCGCTCGCCGGTCTCGGGGTGCACCCGCACGACCGGGTGCTCGGTCTGGAACGGGATGCGCGTGAACTCCTGGCGCTTGAAGACGTTGTCCTTGTCGTAGTTGACCGCGTCGCCCCGCTCGGCCGTCGCCGCGTAGTCGTAGTCGTTCGTGTGCACGGCCCAGAGGTTCTCGACGAGGGCCTTGAGCGAGTCCGGCAGCGTCTCGTACGCCGTGACGGTGTTGGCCCAGTTGGTGGTGCCGCCGTACGCCGGGATGGCGACGCCGCGGAGCACGCTGATCGCCGGGACCCGGTCCACGAACGTCACGTCGGTGTGCCAGCTGTTGGCCGCCATGCCCTTGTTGGCCGCGAGGCTGAGCACCCGCGCGCTGCCGGTGTTGACCGTCGGGTGGGCGGTGGTGAGCTGGCCGAGCTGCTCGGCGAAGGCGATCTGGCCCTCGTCGTCGAGGTGCGTCTGGCCGCGGAAGAAGATCACCTTGTGCTCGAGGAGCGCGGCCCGGATCGAGGCCACGGTCGCGTCGCCGAGGTCGGCGCCGAGACGGACGCCGTCGATGCGAGCACCGATGCGCCCACCGAGCTTGGTGACGGTGACGTTGCTGGTGACGGAGCCGGTCTCCCGGTCGAGGCTGATGGTCATGAGGGTCCTTTCAGAGTTGGTCTGTCGCCACTGTCCGGAGCCCGGCGGCCCGGGCCAAGGGTTTCTCTCACGCTGACTCGAACGGCGCGTCGGAGTTTGAGACGACGTCTCGCATCCGCTATTAATCCCTATAGTCAATCAAGTCACTCGACATTACGCCAGGGATCGAGAAGGGGTGCGGGGTGCAGCGTTCGCCGATGGTCGTCGTCTCCCGGGGCAGGCTCGCCTCGGCGGCGACGCGCGTCCTGGAGGAGCTCCGCGGCGCCGGTCCGCTGGCTCGTGACCAGCTCGCGAAGGCCACCGACCTGAGCGGGGCCACCATCGCCCGCGCGGTGACGTCGCTGAGCAACGCAGGCCTGGTGCGCGAGCGTCGCGACCTGATCCCCGCCGGCGTCGTCGGGAGGCCGGGGACACCGGTCGAGATCGACCCCACGACGTACGTCGTCGTCGGCGTGCACCAGGGCGTGCTCGAGACCACCGTCGCGCTCTGCGACCTCGGCGGGCGCGTCGTGGCCAGCGAGTCCCGCCCGCACGCCCTCGGCGCCGCGCTCGACCTGGAGCTGATCGCCCGGCTGGCGGCCGACCTGCTCGCGACCTCGCCGGGCCGGGTCCCGCTCGCCGCCGGGCTGGTGGCGCCCTGGCGCGACCTGGGCCTGGACGCCCGCACCACGGGTGCCGCGCTCGAGGAGCTGCTCGGGCTCGACGTCACGACCGCCGACCACATCGCCGCCGTCGCCGCCGCGGAGTTCATCCACCGCAGGCACGGCACCGGCGGCATCACGACCTACGTCTACGCGCGCAACTCGGCCGGCTTCGTGATGGCCGTGGACCGCGACGTCCAGGTCGAGGTGTCCCGGGTCGGCAGCCTCACCCACTTCCCGTCCGGCACCGATGTGCCCTGCCACTGCGGCCACGCAGGCTGCTTCTCGGCGAGCGCCGGCGACCAGGCGACCGCCCAGGAGGCGTACGCCGCCGGCCTGGTCCAGCGTCGGCAGATCGAGGACGTCTACCTCGCGGCGAGCTCCGGCTCGGACCAGGCGATGGCGCTGCTGCGCAAGCGGGCCCGGCTGCTCGGCCGGGTCGCCGCGACCGTGCGCGACATGGTCGACCCCGACCGGCTGATCCTCGTCGGCCAGGCGTTCACCGGCTTCCCGCCCCTCCTGGACGAGGTCGTCGCCTCCTTCGCCGAGACGACCAGGCTCCCCGAGCTCACCCCGAGCTTCACCCGCTTCGGCGCCGGCATCCAGGCCGTCGCCGCCGGGACCGTCGCGCTCGGCCCCGTCTACGACGACCCGCTCGCCGCCGTACCCCGACAGGCGCGGGAGCGATGTCAGGGCGCCGTCCCGTGCCCCGAGCACGTCATCGCCTGACCTGCCCCACCCGACCCCTCCTCCCCGAGATGCACCACCCTCCGAAAGGACGCCCCTGTGCGTAGATCCACCCGTCCCCTCCACGCCCTAGCGCTCGCCGTCGTCGGCCTGCTGGTCGTCGGCGTCCTGTCCTCCTGCTCGTCGGCAGTCAACGAGGCCAGCGGCGCCAGCGGCGGTGACTCCGGTCCCACCGACGGCGGCACGCTGCGCATCGGCTCGACCTCCGACATCGTCCCCGCGTCGATCTTCACCAACTCCTCCGACGCGACCAACACCCTGATCGGTGCCGTCTACGACAGCCTCATCGACTACCCGCTCGACAACCTGGAGCCGCAGCCGCGGCTGGCGACCTCCTGGCAGGTGGCCAAGGACGGGCTGTCGATCACCCTCCAGCTGCGCGACGACGTGAAGTTCCACACCGGACGCGAGTTCACGTCCAAGGACGTGGAGTTCAGCATCAAGACCTGGGCGGACCCGACCTGGACCGTCCAGCTCCAGCGCACCGCCGCGGCGATCACCGGCTTCGACACCAGCGACCCGCACGCGATCACGCTGAGCTTCGACCACAAGCTCAGCAACGTGTTCGACCTGCTCGACATGCTGCCGATCATCGACAGCGAGACCTTCGACCAGCTCAAGACCGGCAAGGCCTACGTCGGCACCGGGCCGTTCAAGTTCGACTCCTGGACCCCGAGCTCGAAGCTGACCTTCTCGAAGAACGACGACTACTGGGGCGACGAGCCGCACCTCGACGGCATCGAGGTCGACATCGTCTCCGACCCGCAGGCCCAGGTCTCCCAGCTCCGCTCGGGCCAGCTCGACCTGGTCACCGGTGCGTCCAACCGCGACCTCGAGACGCTCGGCAAGGACAGCAAGTTCGACGTCACCGGCTTCGACGGTGCCGTCCAGCAGATCTACGTCGGCGCCGACCTGGCCAACCCCGACCTCCAGGACGTCAAGCTGCGCCAGGCGATCGCCTTCGCGATCGACCGCGAGCGGATCGTCGACGAGGTCTTCCGCGGCCAGGGCACGCCGATCAACCTGCCGTGGCCCGACTACTCGCCGGCGTACGACGCGGAGGCCAACAAGACCTACACCTACGACCCCGACAAGGCCAAGGAGCTGGTCGCCCAGCTCGGGGACAGCCCGACCATCCCGCTGGCCTACCCCGCGGGCAACGCCAACTACGAGGCCGTCGCCCAGATCGTGCAGGCCAACCTGGGGGCCGTCGGCATCAAGACCCAGCTCCAGCCGGCCGAGTACAGCCAGTTCATCAAGCAGCTCATCGGCGGCACCTTCGGCGGCCTGTGGATCCTCCAGCACGGCTACGCGCACTACACGCCGTCGACGCTGGCGGTCAGCGCCTACCCGTTCAACGCCGACAAGAACGCCTCGCACTTCGTCTCCAAGGCGTACAAGGAGCACGCGGACGCGGCCTGGAACCAGGACAGCGGCGACTCGCCGGAGGCGGTCGCGGAGTACCAGAAGCTCAACAAGGACCTCCTCGACAACCTCTTCCTCATCGAGATGGCGCTCCTGCACTTCCAGACCGCCGAGACGAAGTCCGTGCACGACCTGAACATGTCCAAGCGCGGCGAGCTCGACCTCCGGTCGACGTACCTCTCGGACTGAGGGCGGACTGACATGGGTCACTACCTGCTCCGTCGACTGCCGTCGGCGCTGGTCGTGCTGGCGATCGCGTCGTTCGGGATCTTCGCCCTGGTGCGGATGGTCCCGGGCGACCCGGTCTCCACCCTGGCCGGACCGGACGCGAGCCCCGAGGCGCGGGCCGCGATCCGGTCCGACCTCGGGCTCGACCAGCCGCTGGTGACGCAGTACGTGCACTGGCTGGGCCAGCTCGCCCACGGCGACTTCGGTACGTCGTACCGGATCGGCGGCCAGGTCAAGGACCTGGTCGCCGACGGGGCGGTCAACACGATCGTGCTGACCGCAACCGCCCTGCTGCTCGCCGCGATCGTCGCGCTCGTGTGCAGCGTGCTGGCGGTCGTCCTCGACAACCGGTGGGTCAACGCCGCGCTGTCGTTCGGCAACACCCTGGCGATCGCGCTGCCGACGTTCGTCACCGGGCTGGTGCTGATCCTGCTCTTCGCGGTCGTCTTCCCGGTGCTGCCGGCCGGCGGCACCCCGCCGGACGGGTTCCTCGCCCGCCCCGACATCGCCGCGCAGTACCTGCTGCTGCCCGCGGTCTGCCTGGCCCTCGGTGCGGGAGCGGCGCTCACCCGCTTCCTCACCGAGGCGCTGCGCACCGAGCTGCGCCAGCCCTACGTCACGACGGCACGGGCGCTCGGCATCCCGCGGCGCCGGATCGTGCTCACCCAGGCGCTCCGCAACGCGCTGCCGTCGGCTGTCACGGTCCTCGGCATCCAGTTCGGCACCCTGCTCGGTGGCGCCGTGCTCGTCGAGGCGATCTTCACCTGGCCGGGTCTCGGCGGGCTGATCGAGGAGGCCATCTCCGGGCGGGACTACCCGCTCGTCCAGGTGCTGCTGCTGCTCTCGGTCGTCGTCTTCGTCGCGATCCAGCTGCTGACCGACGTCATCCACGCGTGGCTCGACCCGCGCGTCCGCATCGGAGGAACGGCATGAGCGAGTCCCTGATCGACGTCGCGGCGCCGGAGGCGTCGCACCCCGACGACCAGTTCGACACCCGGCGCCGGCCCGGCATCTGGACCGCGCTGCGCCGCGGCAAGGGCCTGGCCGGGCTGATCCTGATCGGTGCCGTGGTCGCCCTCGGCCTGCTCGGGCCGCTGCTCGCCCCGCACGGCCCGACCGAGCAGATCCCGGGCGCCAACCTGGTCGGCCCGTCGGGTGCGCACTGGTTCGGCACCGACGAGGTCAACCGCGACATCTTCTCGCGCACCCTCTACGGGATCCGGACCGACCTGCTCGTCGTCTTCCTCGCGGTCCCCATCGGCGCGACGATCGGCATCCTCTTCGGCCTGATCTCCAGCTGGTGGACCTTCACCGACGTCGTCGCCCAGCGGGTCTTCGACCTGGTCCTGGCCTTCCCAACGCTGATCCTGGCGATCGGGCTGACGGCGTTCGTCGGTCCGGGCCTGCGCACCGTCTTCTTCGTCATCGTGGCCGTCGAGCTGCCGGTCTTCGGCCGCCTGACCCGCACCTCGGTGCGCACCGTCCGGGAGATGCCGTACGTCGAGGCCGCCCACGTGGTCGGCGCCGGCTCCCTGTGGCAGCTGCGACGGCACGTGCTGCCCAACTCCCTGGAGCCGCTGCTGGTCCAGCTCGCGGTGTCGATGTCGGTGGCCGTCTTCATCGAGGGAGCGTTGAGCTTCCTCGGCCTCGGCGTGCGCCCGCCCCAGCCGTCGCTCGGCTCCCTGATCCGCGACGGCGTCCGCAACATGTACGACGCGCCGTTCTTCGCGGTCGGCCCGCTCGCCGTCGTCGTGGCGCTGGTGCTCGGCCTGCTGCTCGTCTCCCAGGCACTCGCCGAAGCCCGCAGGGCTTGAGGAAGGAAGCAACCGTGAACACACCCCTGCTCGAGGTCACCGACCTCGCCATCTCCTTCTCCCACCCCCGACCGGCGGTCCGGTCGGTCAGCGTGACCGTCGACGAGGGGGAGGTCGTCGCCCTCGTCGGTGAGTCCGGGTCGGGCAAGTCGTTGACCGCGCGCGCGGTCATCGGCTTGCTCCCCGACGGCGCCGTCGCGACCGGCTCGATCCGGCTGCGCGGCGACGAGCTGCTCGGCCTGCCCGAGACGTCGTACAACGCGATCCGCGGCCGCCGGGTGGCAATGGTCTTCCAGGAGCCGCAGACCGCGCTCAACCCGGTGCGCACCATCGGGTGGCAGATCGCCGAGGCGTTGCGCGCGCACGGCGGGGTCCGCGGCAAGGCCGCCAAGGCGCGCGCCGTCGAGCTGCTCCGCGAGGTCGAGATCCCCGACCCCGAGGAGCGGCTGGGCTTCTACCCGCACCAGCTCTCGGGTGGCCAGAAGCAGCGCGTGGTCCTGGCGCTCGCGCTCGCCAACGAGCCGGAGCTGCTGCTGGCCGACGAGCCGACGACGGCCCTCGACGTCACCGTGCAGGCCGAGATCCTGGCGCTGCTGCGGCGGATCCGGGACCGCACCGGCACCAGCATCCTGATCATCACCCACAACATGGGCGTGGTCGCCCACCTGGCCGACCGGGTCGTCGTGCTCCGCCAGGGCGAGGTCGTGGAGGAGGCGTCCACGCGCGACCTCTTCGTCGACCCGCGGCACGCCTACACGCGCCAGCTCCTCGCCGCGGTGCCGCGGCTGCCCGGCCCGGACGAGCGGGTGCACGCCGTGCCCACCCCCGAGGTGCCGGCCGACGCCGTCGCGGCGCTGGAGTACGACGACGTGCGGGTCCAGTACGGGTCGCGGATGCGTGGCCGCGTGCTGCCCGCCGTCGACGGCGTCACCCTGCGGCTCGAGCGCGGCCAGGTGCTCGGCCTGGTCGGCGAGTCGGGTTCCGGCAAGACCACCCTCGGCCGGCTGGCCGCCGGACTGGTGCCGCTCGCCGGCGGCTCGGTGCGGGTCGGCGGGGAGGACCTGGTCCGCGCCCGGGGCCGACGGCGGGTGGACCTGCGGCGGCGGCTGGCGTTCGTGCACCAGGACCCCGAGGCGTCGCTCGACCCGCGCTTCTCCATCGCCGAGGCGATCCGGGAGCCGCTCGACGTCCACGGGATCAGCGGCCGCAAGGACCGGGACACCCGGGTGGCCGAGCTGCTCGACGCCGTACGCCTGCCGGCGTCGTTCGCCCGGCGTCGTCCGCGCGAGCTGTCCGGTGGCCAGCGCCAGCGGGTCGCGCTGGCTCGGGCGCTGACCCTCGACCCGGAGCTGTTGATCGCCGACGAGCCGACGAGTGCGCTCGACGTGTCGGTGCAGGCCGAGGTGCTGGACCTGTTCGCGGACCTCCAGCAGCGGCTGGGTTTCGCGTGCGTCTTCATCAGCCACGACCTCGCCGTCGTCAACAAGGTCGCCGACCAGGTCGCCGTGCTGCGCGCCGGCAAGGTTGTCGAGTCCGGCCCGGCCGCCCGGGTCTTCGGCGCGCCGACCCACGACTACACCCGGCAGCTGCTCGCCGCCGTCCCCGTCCCCGACCCCACTGTGCGCGACGCCACCGGCCCGGCGCTGCGCGAGCAGATCGCCTGAGGAGATCTCCATGGACCGCACCCACCTGCCCTTCGACGGCACCCGCCCGACGTACTCCGCCGCGGTCGACGTCCGCGACCAGACCGAGGCGCTGCCGCACCGGCCGCTCGCGAAGGCGCCCGAGGGTGCGCCGAACGTCCTGGTGATCCTGCTCGACGACATGGGCTTCGGCGCCTCGTCCGCCTTCGGCGGTCCGTGCCGGATGCCGGTCGCCGAGCAGCTCGCCGACGACGGTCTGCGCTACAGCCGCTTCCACACCACCGCGCTGTGCTCGCCGACGCGGGCCGCGCTGATGACCGGGCGCAACCACCACGCCGTCGGCATGGGCACGGTCGTGGAGATCTCCACCGGCCGTCCGGGGTACGACGCCACCCGGCCGCTCAGTGCCGGCACCCTGGCGCAGACGCTGTCCTACAACGGCTACGCCACCGGCGCCTTCGGCAAGTGGCACCAGACGCCGTCGTGGGAGCAGACCGCCGCCGGGCCGTTCGACCGCTGGCCGACCCGCGAGGGCTTCGACCGCTTCTACGGGTTCCTCGGCGGCGAGGCCAGCCAGTTCGAGCCGACCCTGGTCGAGGGCACGACGTTCGTCGACCCGCCGAGGACGGCTGCGGAGGGCTACCACCTGTCGGAGGACCTGGTGGACCGGGCGCAGGGGTGGGTGCGCGACGTACGCACCCACGCGCCGGACAAGCCGTGGTTCTGCTACCTCGCGTTCGGTGCCACGCACGCGCCGTTCCAGGTGCGCGAGGGGTGGGCCGACAAGTACCGCGGCGAGTTCGCGCACGGCTGGGACGAGCAGCGCGAGCGCACCCTCCGGCGCCAGCAGGAGCTCGGCGTCGTCCCGCCCGACGCGGAGCTCGCGCCGTGGACGCCGGGCGTCCCGCACTGGGACGACATCTCCGACGCCGACCGCGAGGTGGCCGAGCGGCTGATGGAGGTGTACGCCGCCTTCGCCGAGCACACGGACGCCCAGGTCGGCCGGCTGGTCGAGTCGCTGCGGGAGTCCGGCGAGCTCGACAACACCATCGTCCTCTACATCCTGGGCGACAACGGCGCCTCGGCGGAGGGCGGCATCGAGGGCACCCTCAACGAGACGCTGCGGCTCAACGGCATCGACGACGACACCGCCCGGATCGCGAGCGAGCTCGACAAGGTCGGCACCCCGGAGAGCTATGCGCACTACCCGGTGGGCTGGGCGGTCGCGATGGACACGCCGTACCAGTGGACCAAGCAGGTCGCCTCGCACTACGGCGGCACCCGCAACGGCCTCGTCGTGCACTGGCCCGACGGCATCGAGGCGCGCGGTGAGGTCCGCCACCAGTGGCACCACGTCGTCGACGTGCTGCCGACGCTGCTCGAGGCCGCCGGCGTCCCGGTGCCGTCCGTGGTCGACGGTGTCGAGCAGCAACCCCTGGACGGTGTGTCGTTCCGGTACTCCTTCAACGACGCAGGAGCGCCGGAGCGGCACACCACGCAGTACTTCGAGATGTTCGGCAACCGCGGGATCTACCACGAGGGCTGGACCGCGGTCGCGAAGCACAAGACCCCGTGGGCGACCGCGCAGACCGACACCCCGAGCCTGTCCGGCGACCGGTGGGAGCTCTACGACACCCGCACCGACTGGACCCAGGCGCGCGACGTGGCCGCTGACGAGCCGGAGCTGCTGGCCGACCTGCAGGCGCTCTTCCTCAGCGAGGCGCGACGCAACCACGTGCTGCCGATGGACGACCAGCTCTCCGGTCGCTTCGACGCCCGCACGGCCGGGCGCCCGGCGCCGCCGCGGTCGATCCGGCTGCTGCCCGGTGCCGGCCGGCTGCGCGAGGACGCCGTACCCAGCCTGAAGAACACGTCCTTCGCCATCCGTGCCTCGTTCGCGTCCGGCACCGGCACCGAGGGCGTGCTCGTCGCGCAGGGCGGCGGCTTCGGCGGCTGGTCGCTCTACGTGAAGGACGGGCTGCTCACCTACGCCTACAACTTCGGCGCGGTGACGGTCACCCACGTGCGGGCCGCGACGCCGCTGGCCGCAGGCAGTCACGTGGTCGAGGTGCTCTTCACGTACGACGGTGGCGGCCTCGGCCGCGGCGGCGACGTGCAGCTGGTGGTGGACGGCGAGAAGGCCGGCTCCGGCCGGGTCGAGCGGACCCTGCCGTTCTTCTTCTCGATGGACCAGACCCTCGACGTCGGCCTCGACCGCGGCACCCCGGTGACGACCGACTACGGGCCTGTCACCGGGGGGAGTCGCGGCTTCCCCTTCACCGGCGCGATCCACCACGTCGACCTCCAGGCCGGCGACGACGCGCTCACCCCCACCGACGACCAGCTGCTCAAGGCGCACCTGGTCACCCACTGACGCCGGGTTGGCTGTCAGAGGAGCCGCAGCACCTCGGCGGCGGTGGCCTCGCCGGAGCGGACGGCGCCCTCCATGTAGCCGTTCCAGACCGGGCTGCACTCGGCGCCGGCCCAGTGCAGGCGGCCGACCGGCTCCCGCAGGGCCGCGCCGTACGACGTCCAGACGCCGGGGGCGAGGTGCGCGCCGTAGCAGCCGCGGCTGAACTCCTCGGCCATCCAGTCGCGCTCGACGTACTCCAGCGGCTCGGCGGCGCGCGGCCCGAAGTAGCGCACGAACGACTCGACGACGGCCGCCCGCCGCTCCTCCGGCGTACGCCGGGCCCAGTGGCGGCCGTCGCCGGCCTCGATGAAGCCCATCAGGATGCCGCGCTCGTAGCCCGGCGGCGTGTTGTCGAACGTGACCTTGACCGGCCCGACGTCCGAGCCGGCCTGGCCGTTGAGGCCGTCCTCGCGCCAGAACGGCGTCGGGTAGACGGCGTAGACCTTGAAGACGCTGCCCGCCGGCAGCTTCTGGGTGAGCTGGTCACGCCACGACGGCAGGACCGGGTCGTACTCGAGCCGCCCGGCCAGGGTCGGTGGCAGGGTGATGATCGCCCGCGCCGCGTCGTACGACGTGCCGTCCCGCGTCGTCACCCGGACACCGGACGACATCTGCGAGACCGTCCGCACCGGCGACGACAGCCGGACGTCGAGGTCGGCCGCCATGCGTTCGCTGATGAGCAAGGAGCCGCCGTCGATCCGGTCCTGCTGCGCACCGCGGTCGACCGCCATCAGGGTGTCCATGTCGGTGCCGGAGTGCGTGTAGAAGAGCGCGTGCAGCAGCGACACGTCGGACAGGCCGGCGGAGAAGACGGCCTCGCAGTAGAGCTCGAAGTAGGCGCGGCCCTGCGGGGTCCGCAGGTTGCGGCGCACCCAGGTGCGGAAGGTCTGCCCGTCCAGCAGCTCGGCGTCCGGCGACTCCCACGGCCGCTCGAGGTCGATGCGCCTGGCCAGCCGGGCGAAGCGGAGCGTGCCCTGGGCGAGGTCGGCGATCGCGAACGGGTTGAGGCGCGGGATCGCGCCCTTCTTGCCGGCCAGGCGGCCGGTGCGCCCGCACAGCCCGAAGACGATGTCGCCGTCGTTGTACGTCGGGATCGGGGTCAGCCCGAGCTCGCCGACCAGCTCGTACATCCGGTCCTGCGTGGGCCCGATCCACTGCCCGCCGAGCTCGATCCACTGACCGTCCTCGAGACGCCCCGCCTCGGTGCGCCCGCCCACGCGGTCGCGCGCCTCGACGACCACGACGGACCGGCCGCTCGCCTGCACGGACCGTGCGGCGCTGAGCCCCGCGAGACCGGCGCCCACGACGATGACGTCGGTCATGCCGTCGCCGCCCGCTCGAAGCCGGCCCACCGGCGCTGCACCCACCACGGCCTGGTGTCCCGGGCGGTCACGCCGTCGATCCCGGCGCGCCACCGCTCGCGGGCCTCCGCGCCCTGCGCGAGCGCGTCCTCGGCGGTCGGCCGGTCGGCCAACCACCGTCGCTGGATCCGGTCGCGGTCCGCCGCGATCACCCGCTCCGACCGGAGCCAGTGGCGCTGCGCGCGACGCTGGAGCGCCGCCTGCTGCCACCACAGCGAGTGCTGGTCGCGCCGGTTGTCGACGTCCTTCGTGGGGTAGGCCGCCTCCGTGACCGGCTCGTCGACCCGCAGCGGTGCGAAGAGCGAGAACGCCGGGTCGCTGGTGCCGGTCGCCCAGTGCGTCCCGGCGCCCAGGTCGCTCACCCACGACGACACCGTCTGGCTGGAGGCGAGCAGGCCGCCCGCGTGCATGTTGGGGCCGACCATCGAGCCGTTGAGCGGCGACCACCGCGGCCCGGCGCCGGTGCCGTTGTCGCGCAGCACCTTGATCGCGCCGTGCACCCCGTGGGTGTCCGCCGCGCGCTGCTCGGTCAGCCCACGTCGTACGGCGCAGGCAGCGACCCGGCCGCGCAGCTGGTCGGCGTACGTCTCGGCGAAGCCCGGGATCGTCAGACCGTTGCTGATGCTGCGGGCGCGGCCGCGCACGTCCTCGGTCGCCCAGTGCCGGCCGGCGGTCTCGAGCACGATCGCGCTCTCGCGGTCGGCGACCAGGAAGCTGTTGTGGTAGGTGAAGCGTCGGTGCTCGGCGCTGCACGGGCCGCTCTGCCCGTGCTCCTCGAGCAGCGCGACGACCACCTCGGCGGCCTCGCGCGCGGACGTCGCCCGCTCCAGCGCGAGCCGCAGCAGGTCCATGCCGAGCAGCCCGGGCTCGAGGGACGCCTTCTCCTTGGTGAACACCGCCTCGTTGCCGATCGCGACGCCGTGCTCGTTGGCACCCATCTCGGCGCCCCACATCCACCACGGCCGGGACACGACCGTCGCGTGGGTGCGCGCGACCTGCGGCACCGCGACGTACGTCGTGCGCACGACCTCGTCGGCCTCGTGGTCGGCGGCCGGGGTCCACTCCCAGAGCTGCGCCTCGTTGGGGTCGCGGTCGGAGTTCTTGGCCAGCAGCATGCCGCCCGACCCGCGGATCACGAAGGTGTCGCACACGCCTCGAAGCGTAGGGCCTGTCAGGCCGGCAGGATGCCCTTCACCAGGCCGAGGACGCCGGAGCCGATCGCGTCCACCCAGCTGAAGGCGTCGTCCCAGACGACGACCTTGCCGTCGCGCACCTCGAAGGTCCCGCGCACCCAGAACTCGCTGCGCCAGCGACCGTAGGAGAGCACGTCGGTGCGGTCGGTGAGGACGACGTCGCCGGTGGCCGCGACGTGGCGGTGCTCGACCTCGAACCCGATGCCACGCGCGACCATGTCCCGCAGCGCCTTGGCGACCTGCGGACCCCGGAAGGTGGGCAGGAAGGTGTTGCGCCACTCGACGTCCACGTCGAGCAGCTCGATCGCCTCCTCGACCTCGCCGGCGGAGAGGTGGTCGAGCAGGTCCCGGACGACGGACTCGGCAGTCATGCCGTCGAGCCTACGTGCGTCACAGAGGGTCGGCGATGGCCTGGATCCGGTTGGTCGCCAGCTGGATCATCAGCTGCGCAGCGGGGGAGAGCGTCGCACCGGCTCGGTGCACGATCGCGAACGTGTCATAGGTGCGCGGGCGCAGCGACACCCATCCCGCCTCCGGAGCGAGCCGTGGGAGCAGCTGCACTGCGGCGCCCTTGGGGATCACCGAGTCCGCGTAGCCCATGCCGACCAGCTCGACCGCCGTCTCGACGTCCTCGACCTCGATCCGGGTCTGCGGGTTGCGACCGGTCTCGTGCAGCATCTGGCGCAGCACCTTGCGGGTCGAGTCGTCCGCGCGCCAGGTCGTCTCGGGCATCACCAGCGACGCCAGCGCGAGCCGGTGCGCGGTCACCGGTGACTCGAGCCGGGCCGGGTCGCGGCTGATGTAGACGAGCTCGTCGCGCGCGACCGGCGTGACCTCGAAGCCCTCGCTGTTGACGGACGGTACGGCGATCATCGCGGCCTCGATCCGGCCCCGGCGCAGGTCCTCCTGCACGTCCGTCGAGTTCTGCCCGATCAGCTCGACGCGGACGCCCGGGTAGCGGGACAGGACGTCGGCGACCAGCCCCGCCCCGGCGTACAACCGGGCGGTGCCGAACATCCCGAAGCGGATGGTGCCGGTCTCGAAGCTCTTCACCCGGCGTACCGACTGCTGCGCCTCCTCGACCGCGGCCAGCACCCGCTCGGCGTGCGGGCGCAGCGTGTCGGCCACCGTGGTGGGGACGACGCCCCGCCCGACCCGACGGAAGAGCTGCACGCCGAGCGACTTCTCGAGGGCCCGGATCTGCTCCGAGACCGACGGCTGGGCGTAGCCGAGCTGCTCCGCGGCGCCCGTCAGCGAGCCGTGCTCGTAGGTCGCGAGGAAGCAGGTGAGCTGATGCAGCGAGAGCACGGTCACACCCCTAGGACTTGCCTTCGGTTTCTGAAGGAAACTAAGGCTACCCCTATGTCTACATCCGTCGGAGAATGGAGTCGTCGACGGTGGCAGGAGCCCCGTCCCGCAGTCCCCGTCCGAGGGCCAGAGAGTGAGGTCACCATGTTCGACCACCAGTGCACCGCCTGCGAGAAGCGCCAGCTCATCTTCCCGAGCATGGTGACCGCCATGAGCAACACCGACCGCGGCATCGTCGTCGCCTTCACCTGCTGGTGCGGCGCCGACCAGACCCTGGTCACCGGCAAGAAGTCGACCGCCACCCCGAAGGTCGTCCTCGCCGCCTGAGCCACTGGCTCACCTCAGCAACCCGCCGGCCGACGTAGTCGCGTTCGTCGCCCGGACGGGGGCCGCATGCCCGGATCTGTGCGATCCGGGCATCGTGCATTTCGGGGTGCTTCTCCGGGGTGCGGCGCCGGTTTCGCACCCGGGCCGGCCCTTCCCTATACTTCCTCGGGTTGCCCGGTCGCCACGACGGGCAGCACGCCGCCTTAGCTCAGTCGGTAGAGCATCTCACTCGTAATGAGAAGGTCGTCAGTTCGATTCTGACAGGCGGCTCCATCCATGTCGCTCCCGCTCGAACGCGGGTGAGAGGGTGGGCCGGTGACGTCGCCCCGGCCGGACCTCCACGCCGGGCTGGGCGAGGCGCGCACGGGTCTGACGGTCCTCGCGGCTGCCGTCTTCGCCGCCGTCACGACCGAGCTCCTGCCCGTCGGTCTGCTCGCGCAGATCAGCGACGCGTTCGAGGTGAGCAACGGCCGGGCCGGCCTGCTGGTCACCGCGTACGCCGTGATGGTCGCGGTCCTCTCCGTCCCGCTCGCGCTGGCCACGAGGCGGATGCCGCGCAAGCCGCTCCTGCTCGTCACGATCGGCGGGTACGCCGTGAGCAACGTGGTCGCCGCGCTCGCGCCGACCTTCGGGGTGCTCGCGGCCGGCCGGGTGGTCGGCGGCATCACCCACGCGCTCTTCTTCTCGGTCTGCATCGGGTACGCCGCCCGGCTGGTCCCGCCGCACCTGACCGGGCGGGCGATGGCGCTCGCCGCGGTCGGGGTGTCCGGCGGCCTCGTCCTCGGCGTACCCCTGTCGACGGCGATCGGCACGGCCTTCGGGTGGCGGGTCGCGTTCGCGAGCCTGGCCGTGCTGGTCACGCTTGTCCTCGTGCTCGCGCTGGTCGTGCTCCCGCCCGTCGTCGCGACAGGTGACGACCACAGCGCGCACCGCGGCCGCCGGCGCGACCTCGCCACCGTCGTCGTGGCCAACGGCCTGACCTACCTCGGCACCTACGTGCTCTACACCTACATCAGCGTCCTGCTGCTCGACTCGGGGGCGGGTGACCGGTGGGTCGGGCCGACACTGCTGCTCTTCGGGGCGTGCGGGCTGGTGGGCCTGCGGGTCGCCGCCGCGCAGCTCGACCACCGTCCGCGGGCGAGCGCGATCGCGGTCCCGGCGCTGATGGCCGTCGGCATCGCTGCGGTGGCGATGGCCTACCCGCACCTCGTCCCGGTCGTCCTGACCGGCATGGTCTGGCTCGCGGCGTTCGGACCGGCGGCCTCGCTCTACCAGTCGGCGTCGATCCGTACGTCGGCGAGCTCGCCGGAGACCGCGGGTGCCTGGATCAATGCGAGCAGCAACGCCGGGATCGGCGGCGGAGCCGCCATCGGGGCCGCGGTCATGGACCAGTCGGGGCTGACCTCGGTGGCCTGGACGGCGGCGGCGATCGTCGCGTCAGCGGCCGTGCTGGCGCTCCTCTCCCGCGCGGCGTTCCCGCCTCGTCGCTGAGTCGCTGACCGCTCAACCACCGGCCGCGCGTGCGTCGTACGCCGCGCGCGCGGTGAGGATGCGGGGCGTGTTCGTGCTCGTCCACTCGGCGAGCTCGCGCACCGGTCCCAGGAGCTCGTGACCGAGGTCGGTGAGGGCGTACTCGACCTGCGGCGGCACGCTCGCGACGACCGTCCTGCTGACCAGGCCGTCGCGCTCGAGCACCTTCAGCGTCGAGGAGAGCATCTTCTGGCTGATGTCGCCGACCTGGCGGCGCAGCTCGTTGAAGCGCAGGGGCCCGGCCCCCAGGGTCCGGACGATGAGCAGCGACCACTTGTCGCCGACGCGGGCGAGCATGTCGGCGATCGTGGTGCAGGCCTCGCCGTCCGAGCCGTCGCGGGCACAGGTGCGGCTGTCGACCATGACGTTGCTCCTCCGAGGGGCGGTCACCTGCGGGTGACCTGGTGTGCCCGAAGTGCCTTCTTGCAGGCGGGCGATCTCCGCGCAATGGTGGTTACCACAAGGAACTTACTACCTAGACGAACCCGAAGGAAGCCGCTGTGAGCACCCCGCCCCGCCTGGCCCTCGTGATCGGCTCCACCCGTCCCCAGCGCTTCGCCGACAAGCCGGCCCAGTGGCTGCTCGACCAGGCGTCAGCCCGTGACGACCTCACCCTCGAGAGCGTCGACCTGCGTGACTTCGACCTGCCGTTCTTCGCCGAGGCCGGCTCCAACCTGCACCTGCCCAGTGCTGACCCGCGGGCGGTCGCCTGGCAGGACGCGATCCGGCCGTACGACGGCTACGTGTTCATGGTCGCGGAGTACAACCACTCGATGGCCGCCGCGCTGAAGAACGCGCTCGACCAGGCGTACGTCGAGTGGGTGCGCAAGCCGTTCGCGGCGTTCGGCTACGGCAGTGTCGGTGGCGCCCGCGCGATCGAGCACCTGCGCGGCGCCGCGATCGAGCTGCAGATGGTGCCGTCGAAGTTCTCGGTGCACCTGAGCGGCAGCGACCTCTTCAAGGTCCACCCGTTCGGCGGCAACGGTCCGATCGACGACGTCGCCGACGCCATCCGCCCCTCCGTCGACGCGATGTTCGACGACCTGGTGTGGTGGTCCACCACCCTGCGCGCGGCCCGGAGCGCCGGCGTCGCGGCTTAGCGGCTCCGGCCCACCAGCCACGGGTGGTCGGTGATCGACGCCGGGGCGTGGACCACGTCGACGTCGAGGCCGAGCGCCGGGGCGAAGGCGATGCAGTCGAGCCCGCGGGACACGACCTTGAGGCCGTGCCCACGCAGGATGTCGTACGGCGAGCGCGGGTCGGTGCCGTGGTCGCGGAAGTTCAGGTCGCCCGTGACCACGGCGCGCCAGCCCACCGCGGCCGCGAAGTCGAGCATCGCCTCGAGGCCCTTCATCTGGCGGCCGTACTGACGGGCCCGGTCGTTGTCGGTGCGGAGCAGGCCGCTGGCCTTGTCCTGCACGCCGGCGTGCGGGTGCAGGACGACGTGGCAGACGGCCCCGACGTGCGGCACCTCGAACGCCGAGTAGGTGAACCACCGCTCGGGCGCGATCCGCAGCGGGGTCGCGGCGTCGCAGCCGAGGACCTGCCCCGAGCCGAGCGAGCGCATCGCCGTACGGATCAGGATCGGGTTGTCCTTCTGTCCCCGGTGCCGGTCCTTGCCGCCGCTCTCGACCACGAGCCGGTAGCCGCGCATCCGGCCGAGGGCGGGCAGGATCCCGTAGGCCTCGGTGAGCCCGACCATCGTGGCCCGGTGCTTGTGGATCTGCCGGGTCACGACGGTCGGGTGCAGGCGGGCCGAGGGGGCGTGCAGCGGAGCGTGCAGGACGGTCAGCCCCATCGCCCCTCCTTCTCGCTCAGGCGTGGTCCCGCACGCGGTAGGCCTTCGGGAAGAGCTTCCTGGCCTGGAGCGGCCCGAGGTTCCCGTCCGCGGCCTCCGTGCCGGGCTCGGCCACGTCCTTCTGGACCTGCCACTTGCGGACCTCGTCGCGCGTCATCTTCAGGTAGTTGCCGGTGACCGGCAGCTCGACGCCGCGGTCCAGGCTGATGTGGTTGAGCCGCTGCTGGAGCCGGCGGACGCTGTCGGAGTCGCGGACGCCGAAGTGGAGGTCGTCGACGACGACGAGGCCCGCGTCGAACGGCCCCGGCTTCGCGCGACCGTAGACCTGGTTGGGCGGGTAGATCGTGACGCCGTTGGAGGCGACCCGCTTCGGCGGCGCCTCGTCGTGCGGGATGCCGCTGAGGTAGGCGAACTTGCTCGCCTCGTCGTGGTGCCCGAACATCACGGCGACGTGCAGGTGCGGGCCGAAGCTGTGGCCGGAGTTGCCGGACCTCCCGATCTTCTGGCCGGCCTTCACCTGCTGGCCCGTGCGGACGCTGAGGCCCGGGGACAGGTGCAGGTAGAGGATCGAGATCGGTCTGCCGCGGAAGGTGCTGCCCAGCATCACGAAGTTGACCGGGGCGCCCGAGAACCCGTGGTTCGGCGCGACGTTGTTGGCGACACCGTCGTGGGTCGCGAGGATCGTCCCGTCGCGGACGGCTCGCGCCGTGGTGCCGACGGGGACGGGGTAGTCGTAGGCCGCGTGGAGGCTGTGATCGCTGTACCGCCACGTCGTGCCCAGCTGCATCATCTTGGGAGCGAGTGGAGTGACCATGTCCGATGCTGGCCTCGGACAGCTGCCAGTCGGTAGACACGGATGGGGGATCGACGCGTCCGAGCCGGCCCGAAATGTAAGTGACCCGCTGGAGTCTCGGGTCTCCAGCGGGTCGATCAGAACTCTAGGCGGCGGTACGGCGTCCGGGAAGCCTCTCGCCGGAGTCTTGCGGAGGTCTTGAGGAAAGGCCGTTGCGCGCGGGGGCTACCACCGCCCGGACACACTGGTCGGGTGCCCGCGAGCCGCCTGATCACGACGTACGCCCCGGAGCGACCGGAGGCGGTCGTCCTGCTGCTGCACGGAGGCGCCGCCCGTCCGGGTCGGACCGCCGTGCACCCTGCCCAGCTCTCGGTGCTGCGGATGGTGCCGCTCGCGCGCCGGATCGCCCGTGCCGGTCGCGGCCGGGTGGCCGTGCTCCGGCTGCTGAACTCGCACCGCGGCTGGGACACCACGCACACCCCGATCGACGACGTCGCCTGGGCGATCGGCCAGGTGCGCGAGCGGTACGGCGACCTGCCGGTCGGCCTCGTGGGCCACTCGCTCGGCGGTCGGGCGGCGCTGCTCGCCGGCAGCCTCGACGGCGTGCGCGCCGTGGTCGCCCTCAACCCCTGGGTCTACCCGACCGACCGTGCCGACCTCGCGGGCCGTCGGGTCCTGGTCGTGCACGGCACCGACGACCGGGTCGCCGACCCGGAGCGGGCGCGGGTCGTCGCCGAGGCGATCGGGGAGACGACCGACGTCGACTTCGTCCCGGTCGAGGGCGGCAAGCACGCGATGCTCAGCCAGGGAGCCGTCTTCGAGCGGCTCGCGACCGACTTCGTCCTAGGTGCGACGGACCCGGCGTCGTAGCTGCCAGATCCGCAGCAGGCCGGCGACGGCCGTCAGCGAGATGCCGGCGACGGCGGCGATCAGCAGGGCGACGGCGAGCGGCGTGGTGCCGTCCCAGGCGAGGAACGAGACGTGCACGTCCTCGGTGTTCTGCGCGATGAAGACGATCAGCAGCAGGAGCAGCACCGCCAGTGCGATGACGGCGACGAACGCGCCGCTCGTGCGCGAGCGGCGCAGCGGGTCCTTCGCGGGAGGCGCGGGAGCCGTCTGCTCGGGCTCGGGGGGCGGTGCCGGGTCGTCCATGACCGGGCGGTACCCGATCGCGGGCGGCGTACGCCGTGGCGTCAGCGCGAGCCGACAGCCTCGTTGACGAGCTCGGCCAGGGCCTCCGGCGTACGCGCGTCGGAGAGGTCGGAGACGAACCCGAACTTCACGCACGCGGTGGCGATCTTCTGGAGCAGGGCCAGGTAGCCGGCAGAGTCGTCGCCCGGCGCCGCGATCAGCAGCACGAGCCGGACCGGCTCGGAGCCGGAGGCGAACGTGACCGGCTCGGCGAGCCGGGCGACCGCGACCGACGAGGTCGTGACGGCGTGGCTGCGGGCGTGCGGCATCGCGAGCCCGCCGGGCAGGACCGTCGAGCCGAGGGCCTCGCGGGCGAGGGCGGCGTCGACGAAGACGTCGACGTCGCTGACCCGCCCGGCGTCGTGCAGGAGACCAGCGAGCGAGCGGATGACGGCGGCGCCGTCGGCGCCGAGGTCCTGGTCGAGGCTGGCGATGTCGGGGGTGCTGACCGGCGAGGGAGAGTTCATGGCAGGTCCGAGACTACGGGGTTCAGTCCCGGGTGCGTCGAGGTGCCCGGCGTTCGTACGCGTCGTTGAACGCGCGCAGCCCCTGGGTCAGCTCGCGCACGCTGTCGGCCCCCATCTCGGCGAGCACGGACCGGTAGAGGTCGGCGTGGATGGCCGAGTCGTGCTCGTAGAGCCGTCGTCCCTCGCGCGTCGGGCGCACGGGCCGGCTCGGGCTGCCCGGCACCGCGAACCTCTCCAGCAGGCCGGCGCGGATCGCGGCGTTCACCTGGCGGTTGATCGTCGAGAGCTCCAGGTCGAGGTCGTCGGCGAGCTCGCGCAGGGTGCGGGGTCGGTCGTCGGAGAGGACCCACAGGACCTTGAACGCCGACATGTCGAGCTCGGTGCCGTCGACGTTCGTGTGCCGCCGCCGGCTGACCCGCATCAGCTCGTCCGCGAGCTCGGAGAGCGTCGACTGCTGCGTGCGGGTGGGACCGGCCATGTGACGAATGCTACCGCGCATGTGCACGATACATATGTAGGATGCACACCGGCCCGTCGGACAGCGGGCGCACGAGACGGAGGACCAGTGACCGACACGATCAACACGGCGGGCGACGCAGAGCCGCTCGTGGAGCAGCCGCCCACCAAGGCGCTGTGGACCGTCATCGTCCTCTGCTTCAGCGGCATGAGCGTGTCGCTGATGCAGACGCTGGTGATCCCGATCCAGTCGCAGCTGCCCGACTACCTGAACACCTCGCCCGCCAACGCGGCCTGGGTGGTCACCGCCACCCTGCTCGGCGCGGCCGTCGCGATGCCGATCGCGGGCCGGCTCGCCGACCTGTTCGGCAAGCAGCGCGTCCTCGTCGGCAGCTCCCTGCTGCTCCTCGCGGGCTCGCTCACCTGTGCCCTGTCCTCGACCATCGGCCCGGTGCTCGCCGGTCGGACGCTCCAGGGTCTGGCCATGGGGTTCATCCCGGTCGGCATCAGCCTGATGCGCGAGGTGGTCCCGCCCGCGATGGCGACCACCGCGGTCGCCGCCATGAGCGCGACCCTCGGCGTCGGCGGTGCGATCGGCCTGCCGCTGTCGGCCTGGATCGTGCAGAGCGGCGACTGGCACGCGCTCTTCTGGGTGGCCACCGGCCTCGCCGTCCTGGTCGGCCTCGGCACCTGGTTCCTGGTGCCGCACGTCCACGACGGGCACCGCGGCCGGTTCGACGTCGGCGGCGCGATCGGCCTCGCGGTCGGCCTGGTCGTCACGCTGGTCGGCGTCACCAAGGGCAACGAGTGGGGCTGGACCTCCGGGCGCACCGTCGGCTGCCTCGTGGTCGGCGTGCTCGTGCTGCTCGTGTGGGGCTGGTACGAGCTGCGCACCACCGACCCGCTCTGCGACCTCCGGGTGACCGCGCGTCGTCCGGTGCTGCTCACCAACATCGCGGCCATCGCCATCGGCTTCGGGATGATGGCGCAGGCGATCGTCTTCCCGCAGCTGCTGCAGATGCCGGAGGCGACCGGCTACGGGCTCGGCCAGTCGATCCTCGCCACCGGCCTGTGGATGGCGCCGAGCGGCCTCGGTATGCTGGCGCTCGCACCGGTGTCGAGCTGGCTGATGCGCACGTTCGGTGCCAAGTACGCGCTGGCCCTCGGCGGCTTCGTGCTGGGCGCCGGCTACCTGCTCTCGTTCTTCCTGATGGATGCGCCGTGGGAGATCCTGATCGCGACGCTCGTCTGCGCGGCCGGCGTCGGCATCGGGTACGCCGCGATGCCGACCCTGATCATGGACGCCGTGCCGATGAACGAGGCCGGTTCGGCCGTGGGCATCAACGCGCTCATGCGCTCGCTCGGCACCACCGTGGCCTCCGCGGTGATGGCGGCGATCCTCACCGGGCAGACCGAGCTGATCGGTGGGTTCGCGATCCCGACCCAGGACGCCTTCAAGCTCTGCTTCCTGGTCGCGACCGTCGCCGCCGTCGTCGGTGGTGCCCTGGCGCTGACGATCCCGAGGTCCGAGCAGGCCTGAACACCTCCCGACCGGGTGGCGCCATGGCCCGTTCGGGTCATGGCGCCGGCTCGGGTGCCGAGACATCGTGAGACGCAGTCCACGAACCTCGGAGGTCTCGGTATGCGGTCGGTGCGTTTGGTGTGCGGTGGTGCGGCGTTGGTGCTCGCAGCCGGTCTGACGGCTCCGGGAGGCGCGGCAGTCGGCGCAGCACCTCCCGACCTCGACCGCGGCGGGCCCGGCAGCTGGACGAAGATCTCGACCGGCGGCAGCGGCATCAACTTCGAGTCGAGCCTGCACCGCACCGCGGACGGTGTCCTCCACGTTCTCTACCCGAGGAGCAGCGGCGCCGACACGGGCCTCGCGCACACCTCGATCAGCGCGGGCGGAGCCGTGACCGGGCAGCAGGACGTGCTCGGGACGACGTGGTCGATCATGGACTCGGCCCCCGTCCTGGTCGACGGACCGGGCGGTGGCCTGCGGGCCGTCTTCGGCGGGCAGCAGACGACGAGTGCGGGGTTCTGGTCCGACGGCCGGATGTACACCGCGACCGCACCCGCCAGCGGGGCGTCGTGGACGCTGCCGGCCGAGGCGGTCGGTGACAGCCACTCGGCGTACGGCAGCTACGGCACGGCCGCGACGACGCTGGCCGACGGCACGCCGGTGGCGGCGTACCCGCTCAACTCGAGCATCACCTGGCACGTCGGGACGGGTGCTGGCGGCGACCAGACCTTCGACGTCCCCTGCTGCGCCTACGACATGACGATGGTGCGCGACGGCGAGAACGTGTGGATGGCGTGGTACGCCAACGGCACCGGCGCGAGCGCCAACGGCACGTTCGTCCGCCAGATCTACCCGACCCTCGGGCCGATCATCAAGGCTCCCGGCTCGAGCGTCGGCGGCGACTCGCTCCCCGCAGGCCGGGTCGCGATGGTGGCCCGTGCAGGTGGCGGCGTCTACCTGGCGTACTGCACCGGCTACCCCTACTGCGAGAACGTCGGCCTCTGGAAGGTCGGCAGCTCCAAGGTCCTCAAGGTGCCGGGGACCAAGTACGCCAACCTGGTCGCGCTCAGCGCCGGGCCGACCGGCCGGCTGTGGCTGGCCTGGTCCGACAACATCCCGGTCGTCAAGGCGCTGCGCACCGACCGCAGCGTCGGCAAGCTCGGCACGGTCCGCAACGTCGGCATGCCGCACGGCAAGGCCGCCGTCTACTCGCTGGCCATCGAGGGCAGCACCGGCCGCGGTGACGTCGTCATCCAGGTCGGTGACGGCTTCTGGCACACCCAGGTGGTCGCCGCACTGACCGTCCGGGGCAAGCCCGGCGTGTGGAAGCACGGCACGAAGAAGCAGAAGGTGGCCTTCACCGTCACCGACGCCGGTGACGCCGTGGCGGGCGCGGTCGTCAAGGTCGGGCCCAAGCACTGCACGACGAAGGCGAGCGGGAAGTGCGTGATCGCCTTCCCCAAGTCGACCAAGAAGGGGCGACTCGTGGTGCTGGCGTCCAAGCCGGGCTACGCCAACGCGAAGTCGACGCTCCGGGTGAAGTGAGGTCAGCCGACCTCGGGGATCGGGCGGGCCTCGCGGTCGCCGTTGCGGAAGAGGTCGACCAGCTGGTCCTGCGTCCAGGTGGGCGACAGGACCGCGAAGACCTCTCCGCCGTTGCGCGTGGGCGCCTTGACGTAGACGGCGTTGTCGCCGCTCGCCGGGTCGACCCCGATCCACGCCTCGACGCCCGACGGGGCGTCGATGGACGTCGCGTCGTCGGGCACGGTGACGTGACCGTCGGCGTAGAGGTCGTCGGCGCGCGGCTCGCCGCGGTAGCTGAACACGAAGCCGGCGACCTCGATGGTCCGCGTCACGACCTCGGGAGCCGACGGTGAGGTGGTCGACGGCGCGCGGCTCGCCGACGGGTCGGACGCGGGCCTGTCGGCGCCGGGCGCCGACGCCCAGGCGACGGTGAGGGCGGCGACCACCGCCGCGGTCGAGGCGAGGGGCACGCCGACCGTGGCGATCGGGGTGCGCGGGGTCGGCACCCGGCCGGCGTACTCCAGGTCGCCGGCGGCGTCGCGGAAGGCCCCGCCCAGCTGGCGGGTCAGGTCGTCATCGGTCAACATCGGCGTTCTCCTTCTCGGGGGTGAGCGCGGCCCGGAGGCGTTCCAGGGCGCGCGAGGTCTGTGACTTGACGGTGCCGGTCGAGCACCCGAGCGTCACCGCGGTCTCCTCGACCGAGAGGTCGTCGAAGTACCGCAGCACGAGCACGGCCCGTTGGCCCGGCGGGAGCTGGGCGGCGGCGCGCACCAGCTCGTCGCGGTCCAGCAGCCCGTCGACCACGGGGATCGTGGCCTCGACGCCGTCGAGCGGTGCCTCCGCGGGCCGGCGGGCGAGGTCGCGCCACCGGTCCTTGGCGAGGTTGACGACGACCCGGCGCGCGTACGCCTCGGGCTGCCGCCGTGCGCTCCGCCACCGGCGCGCGGTGCGCAGGAGGGCGGTCTGCACGAGGTCCTCGGCATGGCCGCGGTCGCCGCACAGCAGGTACGCCGTACGGACGAGGCGGTCGGCCGAGGTCGCGACGAACTCGTCGAACGCGCGTCGGTCCCGGCTCGGGATCATGGGTGGCTCCGTCTGGTCACACCTGTCCTAACTCCAGGAGGACGACCTAGGTTGTCACCCGTGATCCTCGACGACTTCCGGCTGACCGACCAGGTCGCCGTCATCACCGGTGGGGGAGCGGGGATCGGCCGGGCGATCGCCGTCGCCTTCGCCGAGGCCGGCGCCGACGTGGTGGTCGCCGCCCGCACCGCCGCCGACCTCGAGGAGACCGTGCGCCTGGTCGAGGCGACCGGCCGCTCGGGCCTCGCCGTGGTGACCGACGTGATGGTCGAGGAGGAGCTCGAGCGACTGGTTGCCGCCACGGTCTCGCGGTTCGGCAGGCTCTCGGTCCTGGTGAACAACGCCGGCGGCAGCCTGCCGCGGCCCGCGATGCAGACCTCGGCGCGCTACCTGAGCACAGCGCTCCAGTTCAACGCGGTCTCGCCGTTCCTGCTCAGCAAGCTCGCCGCGCAGGCGATGGTCGACACCCAGGGCGGCGGCTCGATCGTCAACATCTCCTCGCGCTCCGGCGACCTGGTGATGACCTCGATGCTCGCGTACGGCGCCGGCAAGGCCGCCCTCAACATGATCACCCAGGACCTGGCCGCCGACCTGGCACCGCAGGTCCGGGTGAACGCGATCGGCGTCGGTGGCGTCGCGACCCAGGCGATGGACTTCGTGATGTCGGACGACGACCTGCGGGCGACGTACGAGACGAACACGCCGATGGGCCGGATCGGCCAGCCGCGCGACATCGCCGCCGCCGCGCTCTACCTGGCCTCGCCCGCGTCGTCGTGGGTCACCGGCGTGGTGCTCCGGGTCGACGGCGGCACGACGGCGCCGTCGTTCCAGATCCCGGTGCCGCCGATCGAGCCGTCGACCTAGCCCCCGAACATCCCCATCCAGGCCTCCGCCTCCGGCGTCATCCGGTCGTGCTCGCGGGCGACCCGGCACCACTTCTTGGTGGCCCGCAGGAAGGTCGCCGGGTTGTAGATGTCCTCCTCGCACGACCACAGCCCGTCGCCGGCGTACGTGAGGATCGTGATGTTGCTGGCGCCGTGCGGCTGGCCGTCGCCGGGGTCGTGCATCTCGTTGTAGACGTCGCAGACGATCCGCCCGCGCTCCTCGTCGACGAGGTACCACGTGATCGGGAAGTGCGGCATCTCGCTGCCCGGGAACTCCGACATCGTCTTCGTGATCCACGCCCGGATCTGCTCGCGGCCGCTGAAGCTGCCGTAGGCGTGCTCGACGTACGTCGCGTCCTCGGCGAAGAGGTCGGCGAACCGGTCCCAGTCGCCGCTGCCGGCGATCCGGTCCACCTCGTCCTGGTACTGCTGGAAGGCGGTCTCGAGCTCCTCGCGGGAGTACGTCGTCATGGCGCCAACCTAGGCCCAAACTGAAACGTGTTCCAGTGTTCCGGGTCGGTGCTGGCGGATCAGACGAGCGGGCGGCCGCGCCGCAGCCGACGGCGCAGGTCCAGCAGCAGCGCGTTGAAGGGGAAGATCCGCACGGAGACGGGGAGCGCACGCTGGCGACGACCGGTCCGCTCCATCAGCCGGTCGAAGCGGGCCTGGTCGTCGTCGGTCCACGCGAGCCCCATCGCCTCGCGGAAGAGCGGCGGCAGGAAGCCGGTCGTGACGAAGAGGTTGTGGCGGGCGCGCCGGCGCAGCGGCCGCGGCAGGTTCTCCAGCAGGGTCAGGCGCATCAGGTAGTCGCGCACCGGCGGGTCGATGCGGACCCGCGCCAGCGACTCCTCCCAGTACGCCGCGAACGCGGCGCGGTCGGCGGGCCACGACGCGGCCGGCATCTGCAGCGTCGTGCCGAAGCGGGCGCAGTAGGCGTAGAGCGCGTCGGCCTCGCCGTCCGGCAGCGGTCCGTGCATCTTCTCGACGAGGTCGGCGGTGCCGTAGTAGAGGCAGGCCGCGACCCAGGTCTGGAGCTCCGGGTCCATCGCGCGGTAGGTCGCCGGCTCGTCGGGCTGCGAGACCACCTGGGCGTGCTGGCCGGTCACCGCGCGCCGGTACGCCGTGCGCTCGGCGTCGGTGCCGAGCATCGCGACCGCGAGGTAGGTGAAGGTGGTGCGGGCGCGCTTGACCGGGTGCAGCATCGCGGAGCCGTCGTGCACGCGGCTGTTCATCACGCCGTAGCCGACCTCGGGCCAGCTCAGCTGGAGGATCACGTTGGCGCCGCCGGCCATCTGGGCGCCGACGCCGGACAGGTGCCGGCGCACGTCGAAGCCGGCCGGGACCGGGACGTCGCGGTCGGTCACGCGCGGGCCCGGGTCAGCGGCGGCAGGACCCGGTCGACGATCGCCAGCAGCGACTCGCGCAGCAGCAGATGGGCCTGCTCGCGGGTGAGCGAGCCGCCGCGGTTCCACTCCCGCACGGTCCCCTTGGCGAGGTCGCCGTACGCCCGGACCGCCGCGCGGGCGGCGCCGTCCTCGGGGTCGACGCCGACCATCTCCAGGACGCGGCGGGCGACGGTGTCGTCGGCCGTCTCGATCAGCGCGGCGATCTCGGCGTCCTCGCCCACGCCCTCGGCGCCGCGGACGGTCAGGTAGGTCCGGCGGTGCGGCTCCACCGAGTCCAGGAACCAGGCCACGCTGATGTCCACGCGCTCCTCGAGGGTCCCGGTCGGGAGCCGGGCGGGGTCCATGGTCGGCAGCAGGGCCGCCCGCCGGACGACCTCGAGGTAGAGCCCGCGCTTGTCGCCGAAGTAGTGGTTGAGCAGGCCGCGCGCGATGCCCGCCTCGCGGGCGATGTCGGTCGTCGAGACCTGGGCGTAGGGCCGCTCGCCGAAGAGCCGCTCGGCGCAGAGGAGCAGCTGCTCGCGACGGTCGTCGGGCGCGAGGCGCCGGCCTCGCTCGACGGTGCTGGACACGGGCGTCACCCTCCCACAGTGGCACAGATCCAGCCACTGTTGGCAGTTTGCCAACAACGGGCTAGCGTGCGGGTCATGGACTTCGACCTCCCCGAGACCGCGGTCGCCGTCCGCGAGGGCGTCGCGGCCGTGGCCGCCAAGTACGACCACGCCTACTGGTCCCGGTGCGAGGACGAGCACCGGTTCCCGGCCGAGGCGTGGCGCGACCTGGCGGACGGCGGCTGGATCGGGCTCTGCGTCCCCGAGGAGTACGGCGGCGGTGGCGCCGGCATGCTCGAGCTGGCCGTCGCGTGCGAGACCCTCGCGGCCTCCGGCGGCACGGCCGGCACCTTCCTCTACATCCTCACGCCGGGCTTCGGCGCGATGACGCTGGCCCGGCACGGCACCGAGGAGCAGCGCCACCAGATCCTGCCGGGGGTCGCGACGGGGGAGACCCAGTTCTGCATGGCGCTCACCGAGCCCGACGCCGGGTCGAACGCGATCGGGATCGCGACCTCCGCCCGCGTCGACGGCGACGAGCTGGTGATCCGCGGCCAGAAGGTCTGGATCTCCGGCATCGAGAACGCCCAGTGGATGCTGGTGGTCGCGCGCACCACCCCGGCCGCCGAGGCCAAGGAGCGGCTGGGTTCGCGGACCGCGGGCTTCACGATCGCGCTGGTCGACGTGCCGAAGGCGCTCGCCGACGGCACCCTGTCGTACACCCCGATCCCCAAGCTGGGCGGCAACGTCGTCACCTCGAGCCAGGTGTTCCTCGACGACGTGCGGATCCCGCTGTCCGACGTCATCGGCGAGGTCGACCAGGGATTCCCGGTGCTCTGGGACGTGCTCAACCCCGAGCGCATCCTGGCCGCCGCCGGCGGTGTCGGCGCCGCGGAGGTCGCGCTGCGGCTGGCCGCCGACTACGCCTCGGAGCGGGAGGTCTTCGGGCGACCGATCGGCGCCAACCAGGGCATCCAGTTCCCGCTCGCGCAGCTCAAGGCCAAGACCGAGCTGGCCCGGCTGATGACCTACAAGGCGGCGTGGCTCTTCGACCAGGGCCGGCCATGCGGCAACGAGACCAACATCGCCAAGCTGACCGCCGCGCAGGTCGCGTGGGAGGCCGCCGACCGCGCGTTCCAGACGTACGGCGGGATGGCCTACTCGAAGGAGTACCCGATCGAGCGGCTGTTCCGGGACAGCCGGATCGGCAAGAACATCCCGGTGGCCGAGGAGCTGATCCTCGCCCACATCGGCACCCAGATGCTGGGCCTGCCCCGGAGCTACTGAGGAGAGACAGATGAGCGACGTCCTCGCGCAGCGCGCGGAGATCGAGGAGCAGATCGCCGGGCTGACGCTGCCCGCGACGTTGGAGCGGGTCGTCGGCGAGCGGGCCGACGAGCCGGCGTACTCCGACAAGGTCGGCGTCGACGGTCCGGGCTGGCGCACCGTCACCTGGGGCGACTACCACGAGCAGGTGCTCGACGTCGCGGCGGCGCTGCTCGACCGCGGCGTACGGCGCGGCGACACCCTCGCGATCATGGCCGCCAGCCGGATCGAGCACGTCGTGGTCGACATGGCCGCGGTGCACGCCGGAGCGACGCCGATGTCGATCTACGCGACCCTGGCGCCCGAGCAGGTGCTCTTCGTCGCGGGCCACTCCGAGCCGACCGTGGTGCTGCTCGAGGGTGCCGACCAGCTCCGGCGGTGGGGTCCGGCGCTCGACGCGTCGGGCAGCATCCACACCGTCGTGCTGCTGGACGAGACCGTGGTCCCGGACGGCGAGAAGTACGTCGCCTGGTCCGACCTGGTCGAGCGCGGTCGCACGGCGCGGTCGACCGACCCGACGGCGGTGGCGGAGGCGGCGGCGGCCGTACGCCCCGACGACGCGGTCACGATCCTCTACACGTCCGGCACCACCGGGCACCCGAAGGGCGTGGTGCTCACGCACCGCAACGTGCTCTTCGAGGCGCACTCGTCCCTGCGCACCGCTGCCCCCGAGGGCGAGCTGGTCTGGGTCTCCTACCTGCCGCTGGCGCACATCGCCGAGCGCCTGCTGGGCATGTACGTCCCGCAGGTCATGGGCGGGCACGCGCACCTCGTCGCCGACCCGTCGCAGCTGGTCGGGGCGCTCGCCGAGGTGCACCCGACGCGCTTCTTCGGCGTGCCGCGGGTCTGGGAGAAGATCCAGACCGCCCTCTCGGCCCGGCTGGCCGCCGAGCCGGACGAGGAGCGGCGGGCGGCGGTCGCGGAGGCGATGGCGACCGGGCTCGAGCACGTCGAGGCCCAGGAGTACGGGCGTGCGCCGTCGCCGGAGCTGACCGCCCGCTTCGAGGTCGTCGACGAGCTCGCCCTGACCCCGATGCGGGCGCTCCTCGGACTCGACCGGGTCGAGTGGGCCACGTCGGCCGCGGCACCCATGCCCCTGGAGACCGCACGGTTCTTCGCCGGGCTCGGGATGCGCATCTACGACGTCTACGGCATGACCGAGACGACCGCGGCCGTGACCGCCGGAGGGCCGGAGCAGTTCCGGCTCGGCACCGTCGGCAAGCCGCTGGCCGGCATCGAGGTCACCCTGGCCGAGGACGGCGAGATCCTCGCCCGCGGCCCGGTCGCCACCCCTGGCTACTTCCGCCAGGACGAGGCGACCGCGGCCCTCATCGACGCGGACGGCTGGGTGCACACCGGCGACATCGGGGCCCTCGACGACGACGGGTTCCTGCGGGTCGTGGACCGCAAGAAGGAAATGATCATCACCTCGTCGGGCAAGAACGTCGCCCCGTCCAACATCGAGAACCTGCTCAAGGAGTCGCCGGTCGTCGGCCACGCGCTGGTCTTCGGCGAGGGCCGGCCCTACTGCGTCGCCGTCCTCACGCTCGACGGTGAGGTTGTCCCGGTCGTGGCCCAGCAGCTCGGCATCGAGGCCTCGTCGTTGGCCGAGCTCGCGCAGCACCCACAGATCGTCGCGATGGCGCAGGCCGCCGTCGACTCCGCCAACGCCCGCCTCTCGCGGCCCGAGCAGATCAAGGCCTTCGAGCTGCTGCCGGTCGAGTGGACCGCCGAGTCCGAGGAGCTGACCCCGACGCTCAAGCTCAAGCGCCGCGTCGTCCACCAGAAGTACGCCGACGTGCTGGACCGCCTCTACGCGCCGGTCGGTGAGCGATGAGTGCGTCGCTGCTGCGCCGCCGGTTGGCCGCGCTGCAGGCGATGGACGACGTACCGGCCGAGGACCTCGACGCCCTCTGGGCCGACTGCACGCCGGTCCGCGCCGCCGACATCCTCGGCTCGTGGCGCGGCTCCGACTTCGAGACCGACCACCCGGTGCACGCGATGCTCGCGGCCTCCGGCTGGCACGGCAAGCGGTTCGTGTCACAGCGTGAGGCGCACCCGCTGGTCTGCCGCGGCGAGGACGGCGAGCTCTTCTCCAACCAGGAGCTCGGACGCGGCCTCGCGTCGCTGTGGGACATCGAGCTCGACGGCGAGGTCACCGCCGCGATGGTCTACGACGGCCAGCCGGTGATCGACCACTTCAAGCTGGTCGAGGACGGCGTGCTGCTCGGCCTGATGAACGGCAAGGGCGTGCGTCACGAGGGCCGCTCCTACTACTTCGTGCTCGAGCGCGAGGACTGATCCTTCCTAGGTCGCCCACCTCGGGATGATGAAGATGCCCTCGGCCTCGACGGTGGGGCCCTCCTCGTCACCGATGGAGGCGACGACCCAGACCTTGCGGCCCTCCTCGCGGTCGATGCGCGCGTCCAGCCGCAGCGGTCCGAGGGGGGTGCCGCGCCGGTAGACCATCGTCAGGGTGCCGGTGAAGGTCACGCGCGTGAACGCCGCCGCGGCGGTCTCGCCCATGATGTGGTCGAGCAGCAGCGCGGTGGCGCCGCCGTGGACCAGGCCGGGCGGTCCTTCGTACGCCGCCCCGAGGTCGACGTTCGCGTGGGCGAGGCCGGAGCGGACGTGGACGATCTCCAGGGGCGGCGCGATCGCGTTGCGCAGGCCGACGACGGCGTTGCCCCAGTTCCAGGCGCGGCCCTCGGAGTTGAAGCGCACGCCAGCGGGGCCGGGCATCTGCTGGGCCCGCAGCCGCTTCACGACCGCCTCGACCTCGGCCAGCGCGAGGGCGGCCTCCTCGGGAGGCACCGTGCTCCGGATCGTCGCGTCGACGAGCTCGCGCACGGCCGCCGCCAGCGGGCCGTACGCCGCCTCGATGCGGTCGAGCTCGTCGTTCGCGACCTCGTCCTGGATGAACCCGCCGAACTCGCTCAAGCCCCGCTCCTGTCGCTCGTCTGTCCCCACTCGTACGCCGCACGCGCGGCGTCCTCCGTCGCCTGGCGGACCAGGCCGTAGCCGCGGCAGTCGCCGACGGCGTACACGTCGATGCCCGGCAGCCGCGCCGCGATCGCGTCGTGCAGCCGGAGGTTCGGCCCGAACCATCCGGTGACCACGAACGTGTCGGCCCGCAGCTCGCGGGTGCTGCCGCCCTGCGGCGTGAACTCGACGCCGCCGTCGGTGTAGCCCTCGATCGCGGTCCCGACGTGGACGGCGACGCCGAGCCGGTCGAGCTCGTCCAGCTCCTCGGTGCGGCGCTTCGGTCCCACCTCGGGGGCCAGCTCCGGCCCCGGCTCGAGCAGCGACACCAGGTGTCCGCCGGCGGCCAGGTGGCCTGCGATCGCGACCCCGGGCAGCGTCCCGCCGACCACGCAGACCTTGCGGCCGACGTGCCAGCCCTGCAGCACGCCGACCAGGTCGATGACGTTCGGTGTGTCCTGGCCGGCCTCGGGGACGACGTGCATCCCGCCGTTGGCGACCACGACCGTGTCGGGCTCGAGCGCGGCGACGGCGTCGGGCTTCGCGACCGTGTCGAGGTGCACCTCGATGGCGGAGTCGGCGACCTCGGCGAGCAGCCAGTCGAGGAAGAGCGCGTTCGCCGGGCGGAGCGCGGCGGCATGACGGAACCGGCCGCCGAGCCGGTCGGACGCCTCCAGCAGGGTCACCCGGTGACCCTGGGCGGCCGCGCGTCGCGCGGCGTCGAGTCCGCCGGGTCCGCCGCCGACCACGACCACGTGCCGTCGCCGGGCGACCGGCAGCGGGAGCAGCTCGTGCTCGCGACCGGTCAGGGGGTTGATCGCGCAGTCGGTCGCGAGCCGCTCCTCCAGCGAGTCGATGCAGTTCTCGCAGGAGATGCAGCGGCGCACGCGCGCACCCGAGGTGAGCTTGCGGGGCAGGTCGGGATCCGCGAGCAGCGGTCGCGCCAGGGCGACGAAGTCCGCCCGGCCGTCGGCGAGCACCTGCTCGGCCAGGGCCGGGTCGTGCAGCCGGCCGACCGCGATCACGGGGACGTCGACGACCTCCTTGACGGCGGTGGCCGCGGCGACGTTCGGCCCGTCGCCGTACGACGCCCCGTTGACCATCTGCGTGACCAGCCGGTCGATGACACCGCCGCTGACGTGGAACGCGTCGACTCCGGCCTCGACGAGGAGCGGCGCCACCAGCGCCGTCTCGTACGACGGCCGTCCGCCCGCCACCCGCTCGTAGCCGGAGATCCGCAGGGTGACCGGGAAGTCCGCGCCGACCTCGGCCCGGATCGCGGCCAGCGCCTCGAGCACCACGCGGATGCGGCCCTCGACGGAGCTGCCGCGGTAGCGGTCACCGCGCCGGTTGCGCTGCGGCGCCAGGAACGAGCCCAGGAACATGTAGCCGTGCGCGGCGTGCAGCTCGACGCCGTCGTACCCCGCCTCGCGGGCCCGTCGTACGCCGGCCTTGATGCGGTCCAGCACCTCGGTGATCTGGGCCCGGGTGACCTCGGTCGAGGGGCGGCCGGTCAGGTACGACGGGATGACGGACGGCCCGAGCGAGTCGACGCCGTGCATCTCCGGGCCGAGGCCGTCGGGGCCGGCGTGCACGATCTGCGGCTGGATCCGGGCGCCGTGCTCGTGCACGGCGTCGACGAGACGACGGTGCGCGGCGACCGACTCGTCGGTGCCGAGGTGCAGGCCGCCCGGCGTCTCGGGGTGCAACGGGTCGACGCCGGTCGCGCCGACCGTCACCAGCCCCACGCCGCCCGCGGCCCGGGCGGCGAAGTAGGCGACGGTGCGGTCCGAGGGAAGACCCTCGGGCGTGCCGTACATCGTCTCCATCGGCGACATCACCAGCCGGTTGCGCAGCTCCATCGTGCCGATCCGGCCCGGTGCGAGCAGGTGCGGGTAGGCGGTCATCCCTGCTCCCCGAGGTAGGCGGCGATCGAGCGCGCCAGGCCGCGTCGGGCCAGGTCGAGGTCGGAGTACGTCGAGAGGTGCGCCTCGGAGCTGAGGCCGCGCATCGCGCCGGGCAGCAGCGCCGCGACCTCGCGCACCCGCTCCGGGTCCAGGTCGAGGTCGGCGAACGCGGTCTGGCAGGTCTCGACCCAGCTCACCTGCCAGGACGCCAGGGCCTCGGCGGTCCGGGGGAGCTTCTGCTCGAGCTCCCCGCGCTCGCGGGGCAGCGCCACCCGCAGCGTGTCGATCGCGCGGGAGTCGGGCAGCTCGAGGCCACGCCAGAGGGTCGTGACGATCTGCTCGACCCGTGCCTCGACGGTCTGGTCGACCGAGCCCGGGAAGGACAGCGGTCCGCCGCGACGCTCCTCGAGGTGGTCGAGCACCGCGGCCCAGAGTCCGTCGACGTCGCCGAACTGGTACTTCACGGCACCCCAGGTGACGCCGGCCTGGCGGGCGACGTGGTTGGCGGAGACCGCGTCGGGGTCGCCGGTCGCGAGGCAGTCCAGGGCGGCCGCGAGCATCCGCGCCCGGGTCGCGTCGCCGCGCCGGTTGCGGCGGTGCTGGTCGGCGCCGGCCGTCATCGGAGATGCACCAGGACGTCGTCGCGGAAGCGGTGCAGGCCCTCGATCTTCTGCTCCAGCGACGCACGCCGGCCGAAGTAGTACATCCACGGGGCGGTCATCACCTCGGTGACCCCGCCATCGCGGGCCCGCGCGAAGTCCTCGGGCAGCAGGGCGTCGCTCAGCGGCGGGATCACCTCGAACGGGCCGTCGAGGCCGGCCTCGTCGCGGAGCTCGGCGAGCCGGCGCGCCGTCGCGATCGCCTCGTCGGTGGTGCAGATGTCACCGACCCACCCGTCGTTGCGCGCGGCCCGTCGCAGCGCGACGTCGGACAGACCGCCGACCAGCACCGGCACCGCACCGGGCTCGGGCTTCATCACCATGCGGTCGCCGTCGTACGACGTCCAGCCCGGCCGCCACAGGTCGCGCATCAGCTCGATGGCCTCGTCCGTGCGACGCCCGCGGGTGCCGAAGTCCTGCTCCAGCAGCTCGAACTCCTCGCGGCACCAGCCGACCCCGACGCCGAGCGCGACCCGGCCGCCGGACAGCACGGCCGCCGTGCCGACCGACTTCGCGACCTGGAAGGGGCTCCGCAGCGCCGCGACGTACACCGAGGTGAAGAAGCGCAGCCGCGTGGTCACCGCGGCCAGCGACCCGGCCAGCACCCACGGGTCCGGCCACGCGCAGTCGTGGTCCCAGCGCCGCTGGCCGCTGGCCTCGTAGGGGTACGGCGTCGCGAGCGTCTCGAGGTCGACGACGTGGTCGGCGATCGTGAGGCTGTCGTAGCCGAGCTCGTCGGCGGCGATGGCGACCGGAGCGATCTCCTCGACCGGCACGAAGGCCGAGACCACCGCGAAGCGCATGCCGGTGATGCTAGTTTCATCGAGCCTTCTACGAAAGTGGGGTCTCGATGGACAGGGTCCGCGTGTTCCAGGTGGCCACCGGCAACGTCGGCACCGAGATGGTGCGCCGGATCCAGCGCCATCCGGACCTCGAGCTGGTGGGTCTGCACTGCTACACGCCGGAGAAGGTCGGCCGCGACGCGGGGGAGATCGCCGGCCTCGACCCGGTCGGCGTGGTCGCGACCGGGACCGTCGACGAGATCCTCGCGGCGCGACCCGACGTGGTGACCTTCCACGGCGTCTGGCCGGACGTCGACCTCTACGAGCGGGTGCTGGAGGCGGGCATCGACGTCGTGACGACCGCCGACTTCGTCACCGGCCACCACCGCGACGCCAACCACCCGCATCCGTCCGGGCGCTCGGAGTCCGACGTGATCGCGGCGGCGTGCGAGCGCGGCGGCTCGACGTTCTACGGCACCGGCATGAACCCGGGCCTGGCCCAGGTCCTCACGATCGTCCACTCGGCCGACGTCACCGACATCGAGAACGTCACCTGCATCGAGTCCGTCGACGTCTCCTGCCACCACTCCGCCGACACCTGGCGCAACTGCGGCTACGGCATGCCGGTCGACGACCCCGAGGTCCCGCGGCTGCTCGAGCTCGGCACCCGGGTCTTCGGCGACGGGGTGCACCTGATGGCGGACTGCCTGGGCATCGAGCTCGACACGGTCGACTTCGAGTACGAGCTCGGCGCCTGCACCGAGGACGTCGACCTGGGCTGGTTCCGGCTCCCGAAGGGCTCGCTCGGCGGCAGCGCCTTCCGGTACGTCGGGAAGGTGGCCGGCGTGCCCCGGGTCGAGCTGCACCTCGAGTGGCAGATGACGCCGAGGACCGAGCCGCACTGGGACATCCAGGGCTGCTACATCACCAAGATCCAGGGCGACCCGGTCATCTACAGCAAGCACCTGATCCTCCCGAAGCCCGGCACCGACTTCTCGTCGGTCGAGGCGTTCGCCGCGATCGGGATGACGGTGACGGGGATGCCGGCCCTGAACGCGATCCGGTCCGTCGTCGACGCACCGCCGGGGATCGTCACCAGCGCCGACCTGCCGCTGCGCGCCTTCGCCGGCCGGTTCAGCGTCTGACTGACGTTCCCAGTCGGCTCCCAGTCGGTCTCAAGAGCGCGGCGGCACTGTGGTGTCTGCCGGGGAACACCCCGGCACACCGATCCGGGCCCACCACCCGCGGGCCCGTCCAGTCAGGAGCACCCCCATGTTCGACCTCTCCATCGCCGCCTTCGCGTACGGCTTCCTCGCGGTCGCCGCCGTCACCGTCGCGCTCGCCGTCGCCGCCGTCGTGGTCGCCGTGCGCGACCGCTCCACCGCCACCCCGGTGCTCGTCACCGTCTCCGGCCCGTCCGAGCGAGCCTTCACCCGCGCCGCGTGACCGCCGTCCCGGCCAGCCCGGCAGCGCCCCCGAGAGCCCCTCTCCCGCCCCCGCGGAGAGGGGCTCTTCGCATCCCCGCAGGAACTTTCACCCCTTTGGGTGGTGAGTCCGAGTGGCCGCACGCGGGCACGCCTCGGGAGGATCGCTGCCATGTCCGCGCGCCCCGTCCGGCTGGCCATCGCCAGCCCCGATGAGGCCGTGGCAGCAGGGCTGCGACAGATGCTGGCCCGCCAGGGCCACCGGGTCCTGGTCGTCGAGGCCGAGGGTGGGCCCGCGGACGTCGTGCTCCACGACGCGGACGGTCCCGGAGCCGAGGGCCGCGACGTCGTGCTCCGGCGTACCGGCGCGACGGGATGGGTGCCCCTGCGCGTGGGCGTGGAGCAGATCGTGCTGATGGTGGAGGCCGCGGCGGCGCCGACGGAGCCGGTCGAGATCGGCCACGGCCTCAGTGCGCGGGAGGTGCAGGTGCTCGCGCTGATCGCCGCCGGGCTCACCAACCAGGAGATCGCGGACCGGGTCTTCGTCAGCATCAACTCGGTCAAGACCTACGTGCGCTCGGCCTACCGCAAGATCGGCGTCAACAGCCGGTCCCAGGCGGCGGTGTGGGGTCTCCAGCACGGTCTCGTCGACCGCGACTGAGCCTCCGACCCGTCAGCGGCGGTCGGTGTGGACCGTGACCATCCGGTAGTCCTTCTCCGGACCGGCGGCGTCCCAGGTCACCGTCCACGAGGTCACGGGCTCGCCCTCGCCCTCGACCTCGACGAGGCCGCGGTAGTGGTCGGGCGGGCACGGGTGCTCGACCCGGTGGCCGACAGCCCAGGGGTGGAAGGGGCGCCCGTCCTCGAACCGCACGAACCAGCCGTCGTCCTCGCGCACCACGTCCAGGGTGCGGCTGACCGGCACGGCGTGCCCCGGCCACGACATCGTGCCCGACTCGGTCCACCGGACCCGACCGGCGTCGACCTCGACGAGCTCGGCCGTGCCGACGACGTCGCGTCGCTCACCGGTGCGGTGGTCGTCGACCACGCGGGTCAGCGTCCAGGTGCCCAGCAGCTCGGTGGGCGTCACGGGACCGGCGTCAGCGCAGGGCCATCGAGCCCGACAGGGCGGGCTGCCACGACAGCTCGCCGTCGGCCGCGATGCGGCGGTCGAGCGCGCCGGCGACATCGTCGGGCCACGGGGCGCTGCGCCGGCTCTCCATGTCGATGTGGAGGAAGATCTCCTCCATCACGTAGCTCACCCGCTGGTGGCTGTCGTCGAGGAGGTAGACGACGACGTGCGCGGCACGCTCGGAGCGGCCGACCACGCGGACCCGGGCCGAGATCTTGTCGCCGGTGCGCAGCTCGGACAGGTAGGTCATGTGGTGCTCGGCGCTGAAGACGCCCTGGCCGGCCACGGTCGGCCAGTTCTGCGGGATCCCCACGTCGACGAGCGACTCGTCGAGGCCCTCGCTCGCGATCCCCACGTAGTGGCGGATGTTGAGGTGGCCGTTGATGTCCTCGAACGCCGTCGGCACCGCCTGGGTGGCGTAGGCAGGGAGGGCGGCGAGCTCGTCGTACGACGGATGCGCGGTGGTCACACCCGCGACGGTACTGGCCGTCGGTGACGCCTGCGACAGCGGCCCACGACACGGGCGTGGCCTCCGGGGCTCGAGGGGCTGGCGAGGCTAGCGTGGTCCCTCAGCCGATGGACCGAGCCGGAGGGGAAGCCGCGTGGTCAGACGGGTCCTTCTCGGGCGCCGTGACGACCTCCGGCGACGCTCCAGGTGGACGGGGCCGCCGCCCCTGCTCCTGGTCGCGACCGTGCTGGGCCTCATCGTCGCCCCCTTCGTCGCGGACGACGGGCCGGCATCGGTCCCGCAGGCCAGCCAGGCGGCGGCGATCAGCGCCGCGCAGACCTCGCGCTCGGTGGAGCCGCGGGTGATCCGCTCGACGACGCTCGCGAAGCAGGGCGGCCAGCTCGGCCACCGGGTCGCGCCGGTGCGGCTCGCGCCCATCGGCGTCGGGGTGGCGACGATGAACATGTTCCGCAAGCTCTCGCCTGCCGAGGCCGCTGCCGACGCCCGCCGGCTCACCTCGCACCCCGGCGTCGACGTCGTCGCCTGGCAGGAGGCCGACCCCTTCCGCACGGTGCTGCACCACCTGCCGGGCTGGACCTCGAAGACCTTCGGGGCCGACCAGGGCGCGGCCGAGCTGGCGGTGTCGTGGCGCACCTCGGAGTTCAAGCTCGTCACCGCGCGCCTGCACAAGGTCGCGCTGGGGCTGAGCTGGCGCGAGGGCCGCTACCCCTTCGACAACAGGTACGTCGCCGTCGTCCGCCTCCGGCACCGCGACACGGGCCGGGTCCTGACCGTGCTGAACACCCACCTCCCGCAGAAGATCGAGGACCTCGGCGACCCCGGCCGGTGGCTCTCGACGATCAACGCGATCCGGGCGCGGGCCCAGCTCGACCGGCTCGCGGACATCTGGCGCACCGTCCCGGGGCGGTGGGTCGTCGGCACCGGCGACTTCAACTTCGGGGCCCGCGCCGACGCCCGCGGGCGTCCCGTCGGCGGGCCGATGCGCACGCTGCGCAACCGCGCGGAGTCGACGTACCAGCTGCTCGGTACGGGTGTCGGGCCCACGCACCCGCCGACCGCACGCAACATCGACTACGTGTGGCTGGAGCGCACCGGCCTGCGCGACCACCTCATCCAGGTGCGTGCCCAGCGGGTGCTCAGCGGCTACCACAGCGACCACCGGCCGCTGCTCGCCCGGCTGACCCTGTCCTAGCCCTCGCCGACCACGACCCGGTCGCCGGGCGCGGCCAGCACGGCTCGTACGTCGGGGGCGGCCGTGCCGAGCGCCTCGATGAACCGGTCGCCCGGCGTGACGAAGAGTCGGTCGTGGTTGGCGCGCGCCAGGCGCCGGAGCCCGAGCGGCCAGAACGTGCCCCAGTGCACCGGCACCGCGAGGTCGGCGCCCACGCGGCGCACCGCCTCCGCGCCGGCGACCGGGTCCATGTGGCCGTCCTCGAGCGTCGGGCCCCAGCCGCCGATCGGCACCAGGGCGAGGTCGACCCGACCGACGTCGTACATGTCCTCGCGCACCTCGGTGTCGCCCGGGAACCAGACGGACCGGTCGGCGCGATCGATCCGGAAGCCCAGCGGTGGCCCGGTGATCTTGGTGTGCGGGCCGCGACCGCCGTCGTGGGTCGCCGCCAGCACGCGGATCGTCGTACCACCGACCTCGTGCACGTCACCTGGCTCGACGGGCAGCACCCGATCGGTGCCCAGGTCGCGGAGCAGTGCCTCCCCACCGCGCGGCACCAGGATCGGGACGTCGCGGGCGAACCGGCGTAGCGACGGCAGGTGCAGGTGGTCGTGGTGGAGGTGGGAGATCGCGACGACGTCGGCGTCGGCGGCCTCCTCGGTCGGGTGCGCGGTGTAGCGGCGCAGGTGGAAGAGCTGGTCGCTGAGCAGCGGGTCGAGCGCGACCCGGGCGCCGTCGATCTCGACGGTCGCGGACGCGTGCCCCCACCAGGTGAGAGCGAGCCGACTCACCCCTGGACCTGCTGCTGGGCCCAGAAGACCAGCGGTGCGAGGAGATCGACGGCCTCGTGGCCCGCATCGGTGAGGGAGTAGTCGACGTGTGGCGGGACGACCGGCCGCGCGGTCCGCAGCACCAGACCGTCGGCCTCCAGGGTCTGCAGCGACTGGATCAGCATCTTCTCGCTGACGCCCGCGATCTCGCGCTTGAGCTCGCTCCAGCGCATGGTGCGGTCGCGGAGGGCGAGCAGGACGAGCACGCCCCACTTGCTGGTCACGTGCTCGACCAGGGCGCGGGTGTCGGGGCAGGCGGTGTCGAGCTGGAGGTCGCGGGCGGCGGTCATGGGCCGATGCTACTCACCCCGAGGTGGGTACCCCACTTTGAAGTGGGTACTCTCCGCCGGGAAGGTACGGCGACCGGGGGTCGTTCGGACGGGTGAGAACACCCGATCCCTGGAGGAATGTCATGTCGTACGTCGTCACCGGAGCCACCGGCCCGCTCGGTCGCGGAGTCGTGGAGTCGCTGCTGGAGCGTGGGGTCGACCCCGCGGAGATCGTCGCCACCGGCCGCTCGGTCGAGAAGATCGCCGACCTCGCCGAGCGCGGGGTGCGTGTCGAGGTCCTCGACTTCGACGACGTCCCCACGTCCGTGCCGTGGCTGACCGCGGACGACGTCGTGCTGCTGGTCTCCGGCAGCGAGGTCGGCCGGCGGGTGCCGCAGCACACCGCCGTCGTCGAGCTCGCGCAGCGCGCCGGCGTACGCCGTCTCGTCTACACCAGCGCGCCCGCTGCCGACGACACGACCCTCGTCGTCGCACCCGAGCACGCCGCCACCGAGGCGGTCGTCCGCGCGAGCGGGCTGCCGTTCACGTTCCTGCGCAACGGCTGGTACACCGAGAACTACCAGCCGACCTTCGACCAGGCCCGTGCCACCGGCGCCGTGGCCGGCAGTGCCGGAGACGGCCGGGTCGCGAGTGCGCCGCGGGCGGACTTCGCCGAGGCGGCCGCGGTGGTGCTCTCCACCGACGGCCACGACGGCGCGGTCTACGAGCTGTCCGGCGACACGGCCTGGGACTTCGACGAGCTCGCATCCGTCTTCGGCAACGCGCTCGGCAGCGAGGTGACCTACCAGCGGCTGACGCCCGAGCAGCACCACGCGGCGCTCCTGGAGGCGGACCTCGACGAGGGCTCCGCCGGCTTCGTGGTCGCCCTGGACCAGAACGCTCGCGACGGCCTGCTCGCCGTCACCACCGGCGAGCTCGGCAAGCTCCTCGGCCGCCCGACCGTCCCGCTCGCGGAGACCGTCAGCTCCTGGGTCTGACGCGGGCGGGGTGGTTTCGAGGCTCAGGCCTGGCGGCCTTCGCACCTCAACCACCGGGTCAGGCGAGCGTTCCGACCGCCACGGTGCCGTCGACGTCGTCGTCGCGGGCGGGGTGGTTTCGCACCTCGACCACCGCGTTCGGTCGGTGGTTGAGGTGCGAGCGCAGCGAGCCTCGAAACCACCGTCAGGCGAGCGTCCCGACCGCCACGGTGCCGTCGACGTCGTCGTCGCGGACGACGTCGGCGGCGAGGCGGGCGGTGGTCATCAGGCCCGCGGTCCTCTCGGCCTGCGCGACGCTCGTCTCGACCAGCACCCGTCCGCCCGGTCGCAGCCAGCCGCCGGCCCCGGCGACGACCCCGCGCTGCACGTCGAGCCCGTCGGCCCCGCCGTCGAGCGCCACCCGGTGCTCGTGGTCACGGGCCTCGGGCGGCATCAGGGCGATCGCGTCGCTCGGCACGTACGGCGCGTTGACGACCAGCGCCGAGACCCGGCCGCGCAGCCCGTCAGGCAGCGCGGCGTAGAGGTCGCCGAGGAACACCCGCTCCGGCGGCAGGTTGCGACGCGCGCAGGCCACCGCGTCCGGGTCGACGTCGGCGGCGTACACCTCGACGCCGGGCACCGCCGCGAGCACGGCGGCGCCGAGGGCGCCGGTGCCGCAGCCGAGGTCGACCACGACGTCACCGGCCGCGAGGCCGGCCACGGCGGCGCGGACCAGGGCCGTGGAGCGCTGGCGCGGCACGAAGACCCCGGGCGCCACGACGATGCGGAGCCCGCAGAACTCGGCGTACCCCACGACGAGCTCCAGCGGCGCCCCGGCCACCCGCTCGGCCAGCATCCGCGCCAGCTCGTCCTCGTCGGACGCGGCGTCGAGCAGCACGCGTGCCTCGTCCTCGGCGAAGACGCAGCCGGCCGTTCGCAGGGCGGTGACCAGCTCGTCGTACGGCATGGTCGATGATGCTCCCATGCCAGGCGTGTCCACCCAGATCACCTTCATCGTGGTCGGGTACGCCGTGCTGGTCGCGGCCCTCGCCCTGGTCGTCGCGCTGCGCAAGCAGGAGCGACCGGGATGGCTCGACCAGCTCGCCTGGATGCTCGAGGTGCTGCTGGCCGTGCGGGCGCTCGCCGGGTTGGGGGCCTTCAGCGGCGACGGACCGCCCTCGACCTCGACGTACGTCGGCTACCTGATCGCCTCGGTGTGCGTGCTCCCGATCGCGATGAAGTCGATCGAGGACGACCGGGCCCCGTGGTCCTCCGCGGTGATCACCGTCGCGGCGGTCGCGGTCGGCGTCGTCGCCGTACGACTGGAGATGACCGCGACATGACCACCCCCGACGCGACCGTCCCACGCAGCGGACCGCACAAGGTCCTGCTCGCCTTCTACGCGCTCTTCACCTTCGCCGCGGGCGCCCGCGCGCTGGTGCAGCTCACCACGCAGTACGACGAGGCGCCGGTCGCCTACTGGCTCTCCCTCGCTGCCGCCGTCACCTACGCCCTCGGCTGGTACGCCATCCGGCAGGCCTCCGTCGGCCGCACCGGCTTCGCCAGCGTGATGCTCTGGATCGAGCTGGCCGGGGTCCTCACCGTCGGCACCCTCAGCCTGGTGGAGCCCGACTGGTTCCCGGACGCCTCGGTGTGGTCCGACTACGGGATCGGCTACGGGTTCGTCCCGGCGGTGCTCCCGATCGCCGGGCTCTTCTGGCTCCGCCGTCAGAAGCGGTCTGGTCCAGGGGCCTGAGACCCGATCCTTCCCGGCGGCGGCGCCGAAGTGAGGACATGGACCTGCTCGTCGCCCTCGCCGTCCCGGTCGTCCTGCTGACGACCTTCCTGACCGCCCGACCGACCCGGCCGGCGCGGCGCGCTGCCGGCGTACGCAATCGTCGCTGATCTCATCACCCGACGACGGATTCCGTCGTTGGTTCACGCTTCAACAACGATTCCAAGTGCGTTCCCAGTCGGCCTCAAGCGGCCGGCGACAGAGTGGGCACATCGGGACAACGCCGTCCCGCACCCCCCACCTGAGGAACCCGTCGTGAACACCCTGATCGCACTCGGAGCCCCGATCGCCATCCTGCTCGCCTACCTGGCGACCCGACCGGCGTCCCCCGCCCGCGAGGCCGCCCGCCGCGCGCACCGCGTCTCCCGCCACCCGGCGCTCGCCAACCTCGGCGACGTCCGGACCCGCCTGGACGCGGAGCTGCCCGGCCACCAGGTCGACTTCGTCCTGGCCCGGGTCGCGCGGCACGGCGTGGACGCCCGCACCCTCTGGGCGTGGCTGGACCGCTTCGGTGCCGAGTCGCTCGTGGTCGCCCTGGCCGCGGGTCACGGGTACGCCGGCATGCTGCGGGTGCTGCGCGACGAGAGGCCGTACGACGACGGCGAGGCGCGGCTGCTGGCCGGCCTCAGCGAGCCGGAGCTCTTCGAGCTCGCCGCCGCATGACCATGGCACCGAACTGGAACGTGTTCTAGATTGCCGGGGTGACCCCCGCCTCGCCGCCCGACGTCTTCGCACCCACCCAGCTCGGCCCGGTCCGGCTGCGCAACCGGACGGTGAAGGCCGCGACCTTCGAGGGCCGGGCGCCGCACGGCCAGGTGACCGACGCACTGATCGACTACCACCTGGCCCCGGCGCGCGGGGGCGTCGGCCTGACGACGGTCGCCTACCTGGCCGTCGCTCCCGAGGGGCGCACCCACCGCGAGCAGATCGTGGTCGGCCCCGACGCCCGCGACGGGCTGGCCCGGATGGCCGCCGCGATCCACGAGACCGGGGCGGCCATCGCCGGACAGGTCGGCCATGCCGGCCCGGTCGCCAACGGGCGCTCCAACGGGGTCAAGGCGATCAGCGCCTCGCGGATGCCCAGCCCGCTGTCGATGCAGATGATCCGGTCGGCCACCGAGGCCGACCTGACGCGCGTGACGAAGGCGTACGTCGCCACCGCCCGCACCCTCGTCGACGCCGGTTTCGACGTCCTCGAGCTGCACATGGCGCACAGCTACCTGATCTCGTCCTTCCTCGCGCCGAGCCTCAACCGCCGCAAGGACGGGTACGGCGGGTCGCTGGAGCACCGAGCGAGGCTGGGCCGCCAGGTGGCGCGCGCCGTACGTGACGAGGTCGGCGACGCGGTCGCCGTCACCGCCAAGATCTCGCTCTCCGACGGCTTCAAGGGCGGGGTCACCACCGACGCCGGTCTGGAGTACGCGCAGCTGCTCGAGTCCGACGGCACCCTCGATGCCCTCCAGCTCAGCGGTGGCTCGTCGCTGATGAACCCGATGTACCTCTTCCGCGGCGATGCGCCGCTCTCGGAGTTCGCCGCGACGATGCCGCTGGTGGTCCGCCTCGGCATGAAGACGCCCGTGGGCAAGGGCTTCCTGAAGACCTACCCGTTCGAGGAGGCGTACTTCCGCGACAAGGCACTGCGCTTCCGCGAGGCGCTGTCGATGCCGCTGATGCTGCTCGGCGGCATCAACCGCGTCGAGACGATGGAGCAGGCGATGGCCGACGGCTTCGACTTCGTCGCGATGGGCCGCGCGCTGCTCCGCGAGCCCAACCTCGTCAACGACCTCGCCGCCGGTCGCGCCGTCGAGGGCGTCTGCATCCACTGCAACCGGTGCATGCCCACCATCTACTCCGGCACCCGCTGCCCGGTGATCGCCGAGACGGCGGCCCTTCCCAACTAACTAGAACGTGTTCTAGGTTGGCGCGCATGGGAGACAAGCTGAAGGTCGTCGTGTGGTCGACCGGGACCATCGGACGTCACGCGATCGCGGGCATCGACGCGCACCCGCGCATGGAGCTGGTCGGCGTCTGGGTGTCCAACCCGGAGAAGGACGGCAAGGACGCCGGCCTCCTGGCCGACCTCGGCCGCGAGCTCGGCGTCCTGGCGACGACCGACCGCGACGCCCTGATCGCGCTGCAACCGGACGCGATCGTGCACACCGCGATGGCCGACGACCGGGTCTTCGAGTGCATCCAGGACCTGATCGGCTTCGTCGAGGCGGGCGTCAACGTCGTCTCCAGCGGCCCGGTGCTGCTGCAGTGGCCGGAGAAGATCCTGCCGGACGACCTGCTGGAGCGGATCCAGAGGGCGGGCGCACGCACCGGTGCGAGCCTGCACGTCAACGGCATCGACCCCGGCTACGCCAACGACCTGCTGCCGCTGGCCCTGACCAGCCTCAGCCAGCGCATCGACGAGGTGCGGGTGATGGAGATCGCCGACTACTCGACGTACTACCAGCCCGTCGTGATGGGCGACATGTTCGGCTTCGGCCGGCCGATGGACTTCCAGCCGCTGCTCTGGCAGCCGGGCATCCTGACGATGGCCTGGGGGAGCGTGGTCCGGCAGATCGCCGCGGGCCTCGACATCGTCCTCGACGAGCCACTGGTCGAGAAGGTCGAGCGGCGCGCTGCCGAGGTCGACACCCCGAGCGTCTCGGGCGACGTGAAGGCCGGGACCATGGGCGCCGTCCGCTTCGAGCTGATCGGCAACGTCGACGGCATCCCGCGGGTCGTGCTCGAGCACGTCACCCGGACCGCCGAGGACCAGGTGCCGGAGTGGCCGCAGCCGGCCGAGGGCGGTGGCGGCTACCGGGTCGTCATCACCGGCGAGCCGATGATGCAGCTCGACCTCACCCACCACGGCGAGCACGGCGACCACAACGTCTCCGGGATGATCACGACCGCGCAGCGGCTGGTCAACGCGCTGCCCGCCGTCGTCGAGGCGAAGGGCGGCCTGGTCACCGCGCTCGACCTCCCCCTCGTCACCGGCCGAGGCCTGGTGAGCACGAAGTGAGCATCCTCGACAGGTTCTCCGTCGACGGCCAGGTCGCGATCGTCACCGGCGCGGGCCGCGGTCTCGGCGCCGCGACCGCCGTCGCGCTCGCCGAGGCGGGCGCCGACGTCCTCATCTCCGCGCGCACGGCCGACCAGCTCGAGGTGGTCGCCGAGCAGGTCCGCGCGACCGGACGCCGCTGCGTCGTCGTCCCCGCCGACCTCAGCGACCTCGACGCCGTCGCCGGCCTCGCGCAGACGGCGTACGACGAGCTCGGGCGGCTCGACACGGTCGTCAACAACGTGGGCGGCACGTTCCCCAAGGAGTTCCTCAAGACGAGCCCGCGGTTCCTCAACGAGGCCTTCAGCTTCAACGTCGCGACCGCGCACGCGCTGACCCGGGCCGCCGTCCCGCTGATGCTGCAGGAGGACGACGGCAGGCAGAAGAGCGTCGTCACGATCAGCTCGATGATGGGGCGCACGGCCGATCGCGGGTTCGTCGCCTACGGCACCGCGAAGGCCGCGCTCGCGCACTGGACCAAGATGGCCGCGCAGGACCTCTCGCCGCGGATCCGGGTCAACGGCATCTACGTCGGCTCGATCCTCACCAGCGCCCTGGAGTTCGTCGCCGGCCAGCCCGAGCTGATGGGTCAGCTCGAGGGCAAGACCCCGCTCGGTCGCGTGGGTGAGCCGGAGGACATCGCGGCCGGCGTCCTCTACCTGTCGTCGAAGGCCGGGCAGTACGTCACCGGCAAGCTGATCGAGATCGACGGCGGGATCCAGCAGCCCACCCTCGACCTCGGGTTCCCCGACGTCACCTCGTAGGGTCCGACCGTGACCTCCTCCAGCACGCCGACCGCCTTCGCCGTCTCGCCCGACTCGGGCGAGCACTGGAGCAAGGAGGGCGCCTGGAAGGTGGCCGAGGGGATCCACCGGATCCCGCTGCCGCTGCCGATGGACGGGCTCAAGGCCATCAACGTCTACGTCATCGAGACCGACGACGGCCTGACGCTCATCGACGGCGGCTGGTCGATCGAGGTCGCGCGCGACCTGCTCGAGCGCTGCCTGCTCGACGTCGGCTACGGGTTCGGCGACATCAAGCGCTTCCTGGTCACCCACGTGCACCGCGACCACTTCACGCTCGCCACGGTGCTCGGTCACGAGTACGGCGCGGACGTCGCACTCGGGCTCGGCGAGAAGCCGGCCCTCGAGCTGCTCAACGACCCGGACCTCAACCGCAACCCGTTCATCGAGGTGCTCCGCACCGCCGGTGCGCACGAGCTCGCCGAGCTGTGGGCCGTCGGCGACGGTGAGGGCCCGGACATGTCGATGTGGATGTTCCCGGACACCTGGTTCGAGGGTGACCACGAGATCGCCGTCGGCGCCCGGACCATCGACGCCGTGCACACGCCCGGGCACACGCCCGGCCACTACGTCTTCGCCGAGAAGGCCGCCGGACTGCTCTTCGCCGGCGACCACGTGCTGCCCACGATCACGCCGTCGATCGGGTTCACGGTGCCGCCGACGCCGGACCCGCTCGGCGACTTCATGGCCTCGCTGACGAAGGTGCGCGCCCTCCCGGACCTCACGATCCTGCCGGCGCACGGGCCGGTCGCGCCGTCGTCGCACGCGCGGGTCGACGAGCTGCTGGCCTTCCACGAGCGCCGTCTCGACCTCAGTCTCGCGGCCCTCGCGGACGGCCCCGCCACCGGCTTCACCGTCGCCCACGAGCTCGGCTGGACCCGGCACGAGAAGGCGTACGCCGAGCTCGACGAGTTCAGCCAGGGCATGGCCGCGATGGAGACCAAGGCGCACCTCGAGCTGCTCGTCGCCCAGGGTCGGGCCACGCGCGACGACACGGCGGACGGTGTGCTCTTCACGGCTGCGCCGTAGACGCAGAGGTCAGGGCGCGACGTACGCGAGGTCGAGGCTGTCCGAGCGGTCGCCCCAGTCCAGCTCGAGGTGCCAGCAGCCCGTCCTGGGCAGGTCGATGATCGACGGACCCGGTCCACCTTCGACCACGCGGGCGACCGGCGCCGACCCGTCGGGCAGGGTCGCGGTGATGCGGAGGTCGCCCTCGGTCGCGACGCGGGAGACCCACAGGACCTTGTTGGTGTGGTCGGTCGAGGCCGGCGCGGTCAACGGCTGCGCGAAGAGGATCGCGACGATGTCGCCGCGCTCGCCCGTCACGTAGGGGATGCGGGGGTGGGGGTCGGAGAACCCTGCGCGGGCCCAGTCGGGCAGCAGCCCGCTCGGCACCGGCTGGACGCACGACGCGCCGGCCGCGTCCGGCGAGCCTGCCGGGGCGACGGACCGTTCGGGCCGGTCGGCGCTCAGGGCCATGGGGACCGCGGCGGCCACGGCGACGGCGGCCGCGCCCGCCACGATGCTCGTCGCCACCCGACGGCGCCGGCGCCTGCTGCTCCCCGCGACGACCAGGTCGCGCTCGGGCGTCACCGGTACGGTGACGTCGTCCGTGGCCGCTCGCAGCAGCTGGGCGACCTCATGTTCGTCGATCATGACTTCTCCTCGTGCGTTCGGGTGATGAGCTCGCGGAGCGACCCGTCCTCGGAGAGTGCCGCGATGGCTCGGGATGCCCGGCTCTTGACCGTCCCGGGCCGGATGCCGAGCACGGTCGCGACCTGGTTCTCCGTGAGGTCGGCGAAGTAGCGCAGCACCAGGACCTGACGCTGGTCCGGCCCCAGCCGCCCGAGCGAGCGGCGAACGCTCTGGCTGAGCGACACCGTCGTGGCGGGGTCGTCCGCCGGCTGCGGCTCGGGCAGGTCCTGGTAGGGGATCTCGCCGCGCCACCTGCGGCGCCGGCCACGGGTGATGCCGTTGACCAGGACCCGGTAGACGTAGGCGTCGCGATCGTCGGCAGCAGAGACCCGGCCCCACGCGGTGTAGCACCGGATCAGCGCCTCCTGCACCGCGTCCTCGGCGTCCTGCTCGCGGCAGCCGAAGAGGATCGCCGCGCGCACCAGACGCGCGTAGCGGGCGTCGATGAACGCCCGGTAGTCGTCCTCGTCCGGCTTCATGGCGATCCTTCTGCTGGGTGCTCCTCTACCCATGACGAGCACCTGGACCCCCAGGATGGTTCCCTCGCGACATGTCGGCGACCGCACCTATAGGGCACGTCTCTCAAGTCGGAGCGCCTGCTGCGCGAGCTTTCGCATCCGATCTGGCGGCGTTGTCGGCGACTCGACGGGCCTCCGGCCCGCCTTCGCACCTCCGCCTTGCCAGATACGGCGCGAAACCCCGCTCGCGACGGCGCCGACTTGAGAGACGCACCCTAGGCTGACGCGGGTGAACTCGACGAACTCCGTCAACGCCGTCGCCGACCAGCACGTGGAGGACGTGGCCGCCCTCGACCCGGTCACCGCCACGGCAGCCGGCATCGCCGGCCACGACCACGAGCTGCCGGACCTCTCGCCCGCGGGGTTCGAGGCTCGGGCCGACCTGGCCCGCCGCGCGGTCGCCGCGATGACGGCGACCCAGCCGGCCGACGAGCGCGAGGCCGTGGCCCGCGACGCGTTCCTGGAGCGGGTCGGCCTCGAGGTCGAGAACGCCGACGCCGGTCACGACCGGGCGGAGCTGTCGGTCATCAGCAGCTGGGCGCACGCGATCCGTGAGTCCTTCGACCTGATGTCGGTCGAGACCGAGGAAGGTCGCGCGGACGTGCGCGCCCGCCTCGCGGGCGTCCCGGCCGCGCTGGAGGGCTACCGCACGACGCTCGCCGAGGAGGCGGCCCGTGGCCGGGTCGTCGCCCGACGGCAGTACGCCGAGGTGGCCGGCCAGATCCGGCGCTGGACCGGCCAGGAGGGCGCGAGCGGCGACTTCTTCACGGGTCTCATCCCGGACGCCCCCGAGGGCCGGGCCGCGAGCGCGGCGTACGCCGACCTGGGCCGCTGGATCGAGACCGAGCTGGCACCGCGCGGGCTCGAGAAGGAGGCCGTCGGCCCGGAGCGCTACGCCCTGGCGTCGCGTGAGTTCCTCGGCGCCGCCGTCGACCTGGAGGAGACCTACGCCTGGGGCTGGCAGGAGCTGAAGCGGCTCACCGACGACATGGTCGCGACCAGCAACCGGATCGTGCCCGGAGGCAGCATCCCGGACGCCGTGGCCGCGCTCGACGCGGACCCGGCGCGGCAGCTGGGGAGCCGGGAGGAGTTCCGCGACTGGATGCAGCAGCTCGCCGACCGGACCATCTCGGACCTGGCCGACGTGCACTTCGACATCCCGGAGCCGATCCGGGGCATCGAGTGCTGCCTCGCCCCGACCAACGACGGCGGCGTCTACTACACGGGTCCCAGCGAGGACTTCACGCGGCCCGGACGGATGTGGTGGTCGCTGCCCGACGACAGCGACCAGCTGACGACGTGGCGCGAGGTCACGACCGTCTACCACGAGGGCGTGCCCGGCCACCATCTCCAGGTCGGGCAGACCGTCTACCGCGCCGACATGCTCAACCGCTGGCAGCGGATGCTCTGCTGGGTGAGCGGGCACGGCGAGGGCTGGGCGCTCTACAGCGAGCGGCTGATGGACGAGCTCGGCTACCTCGAGGACCCGGGCGACCGGCTCGGCATGCTCGACATGCAGGGCTTCCGGGCCGCCCGCGTGATCGTCGACATCGGCCTGCACCTCGAGCTGACGATCCCTGAGGACAACCCGTTCGGCTGGCGGCCGGGCGAGCGCTGGACGCCGGACCTGGTCTTCGAGTTCATGCGGATCCACTCGCGCATGGACGACGCGATGCTCCGCTTCGAGGTGCTGCGCTACCTCGGCTGGCCGGGCCAGGCCCCGTCGTACAAGGTCGGCGAGCGGATCTGGCTCGAGGCCCGTGCCGACGCGCAGGCCCGGCACGGCGCGGACTTCGACCTGCGCGCCTTCCACCGGGCCGCGCTCGACCTGGGCTCGATCGGGCTCGACCCGCTCCGGGCGTCCCTGGCCAGGCTCTGACCTCAGCGACGCAGCCGCATCGGCAGGTGCGGGATCCCGTCCTCGAGGAACTCGGGTCCGTCGACCTCGAAGCCGAACGTCGCGTACCACCCCGCCAGCGGTGACTGGGCGTCCAGCACCACGTCACGCCCCTTGCTGAGCTGCAGCGCGACGTCCATGACGGCGTCGGCGAGCCCGCGCCCGCGAGCCGACGGCGCGAGCACGACCCGGCCGATCCGCCACGCGTCGCTGTCATCCAGCACGCGCGCGTAGCCGACGACCGCACCGTCTTCGTCCATCACGACGTGCCGGGTGCCCGGCTCGTCGTCGCGACCGTCGAGGTCGGGGTAGGGACACTCCTGCTCGACGACGAACACGTCCTGGCGCAGCCGCCACACGGCGTACGCCGTCGCAGCGTCGAGCTGCTCGAAGGGGAGTCCGACGATTCGCATGGGCCGAGTGTCACAGATCGGCGCCCTGCGGTGTCTGGTGGTTTCGAGGCTCAGGCCTGGCGGCCTTCGCACCTCAACCACCGACGACGGTGGTTGAGGTGCGAGCGGAGCGAGCCTCGAAACCACCACCAGCGCACGGCGTACTAGAGTCGACCTCACAGACAGGGGAGCACGCGCGAGCGTGCTGAGAGTGCGGACCAGCCGCAGACCCTATGAACCTGATCCGGTTAGCACCGGCGCTAGGGAGTCGCAGTGAAGTCCATCCGTGTGTATGCGTCCGTGCTCGTCCTGGCCGTGGCGACCGCCGGTTGCTCGGCCGTCGGCAACAGCACCGCCGACGACGAGCCAGCCTCCCAGCGGGTCGTGCTGGTGACGCACGAGTCGTTCGTGCTGCCGAAGGCGCTCCAGAAGGAGTTCGAGGAGGAGAGCGGCTACGACCTGGTGGTCCGGGCCTCCGGCGACGCCGGGGCGCTGACCAACAAGCTCGTGCTGACGAAGGACGACCCGCTGGGCGACGTGTCCTTCGGCGTCGACAACACCTTTGCGTCGCGGGCGCTCGACGAGGGTGTCTTCGCGCCGTACGACGCGACGCTGCCCGACGGTGCGGACCAGTTCCGGCTCGATGGCGACGACGACCACCGGCTCACCCCGGTCGACAACGCCAGCGTCTGCGTCAACGTGGACGACACCTGGTTCGCCGACCACGACCTCGCCCCGCCGACGACGCTCGACGACCTGACGAAGCCGGCGTACCGCGACCTCTTCGTCGCCCCGGGCGCCACCACCAGCTCGCCGGGCATGGCCTTCCTCCTGTCGACGGTCGCGGCGTACGGCGACGACTGGCCGGCGTACTGGACCAAGCTGATGGCCAACGGCACCAAGCTCGTGGCGGGCTGGTCGGACGCCTACGAGGTCGACTTCACCCAGGGCGGCGGCAAGGGCGACCGGCCGATCGTGCTCTCCTACGACTCCTCGCCGGCGTTCACGATCGCGGGCGACGGGACGTCCACGACCAGCGCGCTGCTCGACACCTGCTTCCGCCAGGTCGAGTACGCCGGGGTGCTCGACGGGGCCGAGAACCCTGACGGGGCCAAGGCGTTGGTCGACTTCCTGCTGACGCCGCAGGTGCAGGCCGCGCTGCCCGAGAGCATGTACGTCTTCCCGGTCGACTCGTCGGTGCAGCTGCCGGCCGAGTGGGCGAAGTTCGCGAAGCAGCCGACGGACCCGTTCTCGGTCGACCCGGCCGCGATCGCCGACAACCGCGACGACTGGCTGCGCACGTGGAGTGACGTCACCTCCCGATGAGACGGATCGGGGTCCTGGTCGGCCTGGCGGCGGTGCCGCTGGCCGTCCTCGGTGTGTTCTTCGTGCTCCCCGTCAGCGGGATGCTCGCGGAGGGGTTCTGGGTCGACGGCCACTTCGACCCGGTGGCCGTCGTCGACGTGCTGACCCGACCGCGGACGGTGCGGGTCGTGTGGTTCACGGTCTGGTCGGCCCTGGCCGGTACGGCGGTGGCGGTGCTGCTCGGCGTACCCGCCGCGCACCTGCTGCACCGGCGCCGGTTCCGCGGCCGCGCGACGCTGCGGGCGCTGCTGCTGGTGCCGTTCGTGCTGCCGACCGTGGTCGTCGGCGTCGCGTTCCGCCAGCTGATCGGGGAGGCAGGGCCACTGGGCTTCCTGGGCTTCGACGGCTCCGCGGGCGCGATCATCGCGGGCCTGGCGTTCTTCAACGTCGCCGTCGTGATCCGGGCGGTCGGCGCCGCGTGGGAGTCCCTCGACCCCCGGCCGGCGGAGGCGGCGGCCGCGCTGGGCGCCGGCCCGGCGTACGTCTTCCGCACGGTCACGCTGCCCGCCCTGCGTCCCGCGATCGTCTCGGCGGCGAGCGTGGTCTTCCTCTTCTGCGCCACGGCGTTCGGCGTCGTGCTCACCCTGGGCGGGCTGCGCTACTCCTCGGTCGAGACCGAGATCTACCTGCTGACGACCAACCTGCTCGACCTCCAGGCGGCGGCCGCCCTCTCGATCGTGCAGCTGCTGGCGATCACGGCGCTGCTCTTCGTGACGAGCCGCCTGCGGGCCGTCGCCGACCCGAGCCTGGCGCGGACCACGGCGCGTCCGCCGCGCGTCTCGCGCGGGGACTGGCCGGGGGTGCTCGCGACCCTGCTGGTCCTGCTGCTGGTCGGCGCGCCCATCGCGGCGCTCGTCGTCGGGTCGCTGCAGGTGGGCGACGGCTGGGGCCTGGGCAACTACCGGGCCCTGACGACCGTCGGCTCGCGCGGCGCGCTGCTGGTGCCGGTGACCGACGCGCTCGTCACCTCGCTGCGCACCGCCGTCGACGCGACCTGGATGTCGCTGTCGATGGGCGTGCTCGTCGCGGTCGTCGTGACCCGTCGCTCGCACACCCGGGGGGAGCGCCGGGTCCGCGGCCTGCTCGACGGCCTCTTCATGCTGCCGCTCGGGGTCTCGGCGGTGACGCTCGGCTTCGGGTTCCTGATCACCCTCGACCAGCCGCCGCTCGACTTCCGCGACTCGCTGCTGCTGGTGCCGATCGCCCAGGCGCTGGTGGCCCTCCCGCTCGTCGTACGCACCCTCGCGCCGGCGCTCGGCGGCATCGACGACCGCCAGCGCCAGGCGGCCGCGTCGCTCGGCGCCGGGCCGCTGCGCACCTTCGTGACGGTCGACCTGCCGGTGCTGTGGAAGCCGCTGCTGGCCGCCGCCGGCTTCGCGTTCGCGGTGTCGCTGGGCGAGTTCGGGGCGACGTCGTTCCTCGCGCGCGACGAGACGCCGACGATGCCGATCGTGATCTTCCACCTGATCGGCCACCCTGGCGCGATGAACTACGGCATGGCCCTCGCCGCCTCTGTCGTCCTCGCCGCCACGACCGCCGTCGTGATGCTCGCGGTCGAGCGGCTGCGGGTGCCGTCCCTGGGGGCCTTCTGATGTTGACCATCGACGACGTCTCCGTGGCGTACGACGGCGTGCCCGCGGTCGTGGACGCCTCGCTCACGCTCGACGACGGCCAGGTGCTCGCCGTCCTCGGTCCCAGCGGGTCGGGCAAGTCGACGCTGCTGCGCGCGATCGCCGGGCTCGAGCCGGTCGCCTCCGGGCGGATCGGCTGGGACGGCGCCGACCTGGCCGGCGTACCGACGCACAAGCGCGGGTTCGCGCTGATGTTCCAGGACGGCCAGCTCTTCGGGCACCTCACGGTCGCCCGCAACGTCGGCTACGCGCTGCGGCTGCGGCGCACGCCGAACGCCGCCGCGCGGGTGCGCGAGCTGCTCGCCCTGGTCGGCCTCGAGGGGTACGACGACCGGTTGCCGGCCACGCTCTCGGGAGGTGAGCGGCAGCGGGTCGCGCTGGCCCGCTCGCTCGCCGTGCAGCCGCGGTTGCTGCTGCTCGACGAGCCGCTGTCCGCGCTCGACGCGGGCCTGCGGGAGCGGCTCGCCCACGACCTCCGCGACATCCTGCGCGAGGCCGGGACGACCGCGCTGATGGTCACCCACGACCAGGAGGAGGCGTTCACCGTCGCCGACCGGATCGCGGTGATGCGGGCGGGCCGGGTCGTGCAGCAGGGCGACATCGCCGCGGTCTGGCGGGCGCCGGCCGACCCCGAGACCGCGCTCTTCCTCGGCTACGCCCGGGTGCTCGAGGGCGAGCCGGCGGGCGTGCTGCTGCGCGCGGCCGGGCTGCCGGACGCCGGTGCCGCGGTCGCCGTACGCCGGTCCGCGCTGGTCGTCTCGGACGCCGGGACGGTGTCGGGGACGGTCGTGTCGGCGCGGGTCACGCCGGAGCAGATCCGGGTGGTCGTCGACGTGGACGGGATCGGGGAGCTCGACGCCGTCGCCCGGCTGGACACCCACCCCGCGGCCGGGGACCGGGTGTCGATGGTGGTGGACGCCTCACGGCTGGCCGTGACACGGACCCGTGACTGAGCGGAAACACTCCCTACACTGACCGACGTGTATCGCCGTGCCTGGACCCTGCTCGTGGTCAACGCCATCGCCATGTTCGTGTGGGCGGCGATCACGGCCTGGTCCCTCGGTCGGCCCCTGATCGACCCCGACGGCAGCTTCCTCGGCCCGGCGATGGTGCGACTGCCGATCCTGTGCATCGGCGCCCTCTTCCTCGACCTGGTGCCGCGGGCGCTGTGGATCTCGCGCGGTCGTCCGAGCCGGTGGCCCGAGCTCGTGCGGGACCGGTGGCGCACCCACTGGACTCGGGAGCGGATCCTCCTGGTGCTGCTCGGGATCGTCTGCTTCTACGTGATCTACGTCTGCTACCGGAACCTGAAGTCGTTCCTGCCGCTCGTCAGCGACCGCATGTACGACCGCGAGCTGCACGCCCTCGACAAGATCCTGTTCTTCGGTCACTACCCGGGCAGCCTGCTCCACGACCTGTTGGGCACGGTCTGGGTGGCGCACTTCCTGTCGAACTTCTACCTGCTCTTCATCCCGATGGTGGCGATCATGGTCACCGTCTGGCTGGTGTGGTCGCGCAACCTGTCCTACGGCTGGTGGTTCGTCACCTCGCAGGGCATCGCGTGGACGCTGGGGACGATCTCGTACTACGCGCTCCCGACCCTCGGTCCTGGGCTCGAGTACACCTACCTCTACAACGCCCTCGCGCACACCGGCACCAGCGACCTGATGTCGTCACTGGTCAATGCGAGACAGGGCGTCCTGTGGGGCGACGGCCAGGCCCAGACCGTCGCGGGCTTCGCGAGCCTGCACACGGGCATCGCGCTGCTGTGGGCGCTGATGGTGCAGTTCACCGTCCAGAACCGGATCATCCGGATCGCCTTCTGGGTCAACTTCGGCCTGATCGTGGTCGCGACCCTCTACTTCGGCTGGCACTACGTCGCCGACGACATCGCCGGCGTGGCGATCGCGCTCGTCTCCTTCTACCTGGGCGGCATCGCCAGCGGCCAGCGGTTCGACCGCCACGGCCTCGCCTCGCACCCCACCACGACCACGTCGCAGGTCCCCGTCAACCGCTGACCCGTCTGCGGCCGACCGTCGGGGTAGTCCCTGACGGAACGGTCCTCCGTGGACCCGTTTCGGGACCACAACGTCGGGGACTACGCCGACGCGCGCGAATTACAAGGTTGTAGTTCGTCAAGGCGACACGCCGAGCAGCGCAGAAAAAGTTGGGGAAAATGTTTCCAATGTGACGAAAGTTGTCTAGCGTGCTCCGAGTGACGCCTGGTGGAGGCGTCCTGACGAGGGGGCAATGCGGTGCGAGCGCGCAACATGGCGGCGACCACGGTGCTCGCGCTTCTCGCCTCCGGGCTGGTCGCCGGGATCGCGGTCGCCGACGACGACACCGTCCCGAGCAAGGACGACGTCCACGACGCGCGTACGGCGGTGCGCGCCCAGCTCGACGACGTCGCCGCGGTGCGCGCCCGGCTGGTCGTCGCGAACCAGCGACTCCAGCAGTCCGCGGTCGCCGCGGCCCAGGCGGCCGAGGCGTTCAACGGCGCCCGGTGGCGCGCCGACCAGGCCCGCGACGCAGCGACCGAGGCCCAGGCGGGCGTCACCGCGGCCGAGGCCGACGTGGAGCGGCAGCGGCAGGCCTACAGCGATGCGGTCGTCTCCTCGTACGAGATGTCGCCCGAGCTCACCGCCCTGGCCGGCGTGCTCGACTCCGACGGCATCGACACCGTCCTCCAGCGCACCGAGACGATGCGCAACGCCACGGACGCGATGAGCGGCAACTACGACGAGTTCCGGGCCTCGGCGGTCGTCGCCCAGGTCGCCCGGGACCGGGCCGACCGGGCCCTCGACGCGGCGAAACAGGCCGAGCAGGACGCGCTGGACGCGCGGCAGGAGGCGCAGCGCGCCGCCGACGCCGCGGCCGCCGACGCCCAGTCGATCGCCGCCGAGAAGGGCGCCCTGATCGCGCGCCTGGCCGACCTCCAGCACGTCAGCGTCGACCTGGCCCGGCGTCGACAGTCCGGCCTCGAGGCGCGGGCCGCCCGAGCCGCGGCCGCCGCAGCCGCCGCCGAGCAGGCGCAGGAGCAGGAGCAGGCGCAGCCGCCGGCTCCCACCGGCACCCCGACGCCCACCCAGGAGCCGACGCAGCAGCCCACCGAGCAGCCGACCGAGCAGCCCAGCGAGCAGCCCAGCGAGGCGCCCGCCCCGCCGCCGGCGGCCACGCCGGCGCCGAAGTCGGGCGCGCAGGCCGCGATCGCGTTCGCGCGTGCTCAGATCGGTGAGCCCTACCAGTGGGGTGCTGCGGGGCCGGACGAGTGGGACTGCTCGGGCCTGACCGCGGGCGCCTGGGGCGCGGGTGGGACCTACCTGCCGCACTACTCCGTCGCGCAGTACGAGCAGTCCACGCCGATCTCGGCGAGCCAGCTCCAGCCCGGCGACCTGGTCTTCTGGGGCTCCAGCAGCGACCCGGGCTCGATCTACCACGTCGCCCTCTACATCGGCGGCGGCCGGATCATCCAGGCGCCGCGGACCGGCCGCCCGGTCGAAGAGGTCTCGATGTACTACTGGACCGCGCCGAACTTCTTCGCCCGGCCCTGAGCGGCCCGGCGGGAGAGGTCCAGATCACCGCTTGAAGCCGCCCGCCGGTGGGTAGTCCTCCGGCATGGCCACCGACACCGCCGTACCGTCCAGCGCGCCCGGCTACGAGGAGCCCGAGGTCGACGTCCGCGCCCTCACGGAGCTGCTCGACGGCAAGTACGCCGAGGTCCGCCAGCTGGTGCGGAGCAACCTCGCCGACTACGCGTCGGTCCTCGACGAGGCCGACGAGCTCGGCATCGACGACTTCCGCGACCGGGTCCGCGACATCGTGGTCGAGATGGCTGCGACCGGCCAGACGGGGATGGGCTTCCCCGAGGAGTACGGCGGTGGCGGCGACATCGGCGCCTCGGTCGCCGCCTTCGAGACGCTCGCCCTCGGCGACCTGTCCGTGCTGGTGAAGGTCGGCGTGCAGTTCGGCCTCTTCGGCGGCGCGATCCTCCAGCTCGGCACCCAGCGCCACCACGACGCCTACCTGCGCGACCTCGTCACCGGCAAGCTGATGGGCTGCTTCGCGATGACCGAGACCGGCCACGGCTCGAACGTTCAGGCGCTCGGCACGGTCGCGACGTACGACGTGGCGACGCAGGAGTTCGTGATCACCACGCACGGCGACGCCGCGCGCAAGGACTACATCGGCAACGCCGCCCGGCACGCCGAGGTCGCAGTGGTCTTCGCCCAGCTCGAGGTGGGTGGGAAGTCGGAGGGCGTGCACGCCTTCGTCGTCCCGATCCGCAAGGGCACCAAGGTCCTCGACGGCGTCCGGATCGAGGACGACGGCCGCAAGATGGGCCTCAACGGGGTCGACAACGGCCGGATCTGGTTCGACGACGTGCGGGTGCCACGCGAGGCGCTGCTCAACCGCTTCGCCGACGTCTCGCCGGCCGGCGTCTACGAGAGCTCGATCGAGAACCCCAACAAGCGTTTCTTCACGATGCTCGGCACCCTCGTGCAGGGCCGCGTCTGCGTCGGCGGCGCCGGCATCAACGCCAGCAAGGTCGCGCTCGCGATCGCGACGAGGTACGCCGTACGCCGGCGGCAGTTCGAGGCCGCCTCCGACACCGAGGAGCAGCTGCTCCTCGACTACGGCATGCACCAGCGGCGGCTGCTGCCGCTGGTCGCGCGCACCTATGCGCTGCACTTCGCGCAGGACGTCGTACGCACGCAGCTGCACGACGTCTTCACCGAGGCCGACGGACCCGGCGGGGGCGTCGAGGTGGCGCGGCGCGAGCTCGAGGGGCGGGCCGCCGGCACCAAGGCGCTCGGCACCTGGCACGCGACCCGCACCATCCAGGAGTGCCGCGAGGCCTGCGGCGGTGCGGGCTACCTCTCCGTCAACCGGTTCGCCGCGCTCAAGGCCGACAGCGACATCTTCACGACCTTCGAGGGCGACAACCACGTGCTGCTCCAGCTGGTCGCGAAGGGACTGCTCACCGACTACGCCAGCGAGTTCGAGGACATGGACCAGCTCGGCATGGTCCGGTTCGTCACCAACCTCGCGGTGGGGACGGTGATCGAGCGGACGTCGGCCCACAAGCTGCTCGAGCGGGTCAAGGACCTCCTGCCGGGCGGCGACCAGTGGGACCAGGAGGCCGGGCTGCTCGACTCCGACTACCAGCTCGCGATGCTGCGCTTCCGCGAGGAGCACATGCTCTCCGGGGTCGCCCGGCGGCTCAAGCGCGGGATCGACGACAAGATGAACCCGGGCGTGGTCTTCTCCCAGGTCCAGGACCACGTGATCGGCGCGGCCAACGCGCACGTCGAGCGACTGGTCCTCGAGGCCTTCGTGGACCGGATGCGTGACCTGCCGGCCGACACCCCCGAGGGCAACCGCGTGGCGCTCGGGCTGCTCTGCGACCTCTTCGCTCTGTCCACGATCGAGGCCGACCGGGCCTGGTTCATGGAGCACGGCCGGCTGACCGTCCAGCGGTCCAAGGCGATCAGCCGCGAGGTCAACGACCTCTGCCGCAAGATCCGCCCGATCGCCGTCGACCTCGTCGACGGGTGGGGCGTACCAGACGAGATGCTCCGCTCATCCGACCTCCTGGCATAGCCGACCCGGCGCTGGTTTTCACCTGCAGGTGAAAACCAGCGCCGGGTCGTGTGAAAACCAGCGCCGGGTCGGCGAAGAGGTCAGTGACCGTCGGTCTTGAACCGCTCGAAGGAGGCGTGCACCTCGGCCTCGGCCTCGGTGCGGCCGACCCACTCGGCGCCCTCGACGGACTTGCCGGGCTCGAGGTCCTTGTAGACCTCGAAGAAGTGCTGGATCTCGAGGCGGTCGAACTTCGACACGTGCGAGATGTCGCGCAGGTGCTCCAGGCGCGGGTCCTGGGCGGGGACGCAGAGGACCTTGTCGTCGCCGCCGGCCTCGTCGGTCATCCGGAACATGCCGATCGCGCGGCAGCGGATCAGGCAGCCCGGGAAGGTCGGCTGCTGGAGGATCACCAGCGCGTCGAGCGGGTCGCCGTCCTGGCCGAGGGTGTCCTCGATGTAGCCGTAGTCGGCGGGGTACGCCGTCGAGGTGAACAGGGTGCGGTCGAGGCGGATCCGGCCCGACTCGTGGTCGACCTCGTACTTGTTGCGCTCGCCCTTCGGGATCTCCACCAGCACGTCGAACTCGAGCACGTCATCCTCCGCCATTCTTCGGGCACATCGTCAGGCCATCTCGCACAGTCAGGGTGGGCCCGCGCGGCGGGCCGCGTCCAGTCTCGCGCACAATGTGCTCAAACGTGGAGTCGGAAGGGGTGCGAGGTGGGCCGACGTGACGCACGCCACGGCTCGCGGCTCGCGTTCTGGCTCCCGGTGGTGCTCGTCCTGGCCCTGCTCGCGGGCGGTGGTACGGCGTACTGGCTCGACCGCGACCAGCCCGACCCGGACCACGACCCCGAGCAGGTCGCCCCGCCCCCGGGCCTCGAGCTCCCGCCACTGACGACGCCGAGCCCGGTGGCAGCCGCGGCGACGGGTGCCGCCGACCCCGCGAAGGTACGCCAGGCCCTCGCGCCCCTGCTCCGCGACGGCGACCTCGGGCCGCACGTCGTCGCGACGGTCGCCGGCAGCGACGGGACGTCGCTGCTGCAGCGCGGCAAGGACGCCGCCATCCCCGCGTCGACCCTCAAGCTGCTGACCTCCGCGGCCGCGCTCGAGACCATGGGCGCCAACCACACGTTCGCCACGACCGTCGTCACCGCCGGGCCGCGCGGCATCGTGCTGGTCGGTGGCGGCGACCCGCTCCTCTCGTCGACCCGGCCGGCCCGCGACGACTACCCGCGTCCCGCCGACGTCGTCACGCTCGCCCGCGCTACCGCAGCGCAGCTGCGCGCGAGCGGCACGACGCGGGTCCGGCTCGGGTACGACGCCACGCTGTTCACGGGGCCCGACGTCAGCCCGCACTGGCCGGCGTCGTACGTCCCCGACGACGTGGCCGCCCCGATCCAGTCGCTGTGGGTCGACGAGGGCTGGTCGCCGGAGGGCGACCCCGTCGACGACCCCGCCCAGGTCGCCGCGACCGTCTTCGCGGGTGCCCTGGCCAAGGCCGGCATCGACGTGGTCGGCGTGCCCGTGCCGCGCGCCGCGGACCCGGCCGCGACCGAGCTCGCCCGCGTCACCAGCCCGCCGCTGTCGCAGCTCGTCGAGCACACCCTGCTCGTCAGCGACAACCAGGCGGCCGAGGTGCTCGCCCGCCACGTCGCGATCGCGACCGGCGCGCCCGCCACCTTCACCGACGGCGCCGACGCGGTCCTCGCCACGATCGGGGAGCTCGGGGTTCCGACCGCCGGCGCGACGACGTACGACGGCAGCGGGCTGTCCCGCGACAACCGGCTCGCTCCCGCGACCCTGACCGCGCTGCTCGACGTCGCCGGCGCGGCCGAGCACCCGGAGCTGCGCAGCGTCCTCACGGGGCTGCCGGTCGCGGCGTTCAGCGGCTCGCTCTCGGAGCGGTTCGACGGCACGGCCGACGCCTCCGGGCGGGGCAGCGTGCGGGCCAAGACCGGCACCCTCACCGGCGTGAGCGGCCTGGCGGGCACCGTGGTCGACCGCACCGGCACGCCGATGGTCTTCGCGGTGCTGGCCGACGACATCGCGCTGCTCGACACCCTCGACGCGCGCGACGCCCTCGACGACATCGCCTCCGCGCTCGCCGCCTGCCGCTGCGCGGCGTGAGCGTTGGACCGCGGCGGTACGGTCGGCGCATGACGAACCCCCGCTCGGGCATGGTCGACTGGGACCTCGCCGTGTCGATCGGCTCGCGGCTGGCCGGCGACGGCCCGACCGTCACCTGGAGCGAGGCGGCCGAGGTGGTCGAGGAGCTGCGGGCCGGCGCCGACCGCTCCACCGGACTGGTCCGCGACTTCACCGGCCTGGACGCCCCGGCCAACACCGCACCCGTCGTCGTGGTCGACCGGGCCGGCTGGGTGCAGGCCAACGCCGACGGGTTCGCCACCGTGCTCGCGCCGATCGTCACCAAGCTCACGGGCGACAAGCAGCCGTCGCGGATCGCCCACGCCGTCGGCTCGCGGGTCACCGGCGCCGAGGTCGGCGGGCTGCTGGGCTTCCTCGCCGGCAAGGTGCTGGGTCAGTTCGACCCCTTCTTCGAGCCGTCCGGGCGGCTGCTGCTGGTCGCGCCCAACATCGTCCACGTGGAGCGCGAGCTCGAGGTCGACCCCCACGACTTCCGGCTCTGGGTGTGCCTGCACGAGGAGACGCACCGGGTGCAGTTCACCGCGACCCCGTGGCTCGGCGGCCACCTGCTGGGCGAGATGCAGAGCATCGCCGACAGCCTCGAGCCCACCGGCTTCCTCGACGAGGGGCTCGGCCGGATCACCGAGGCGCTGAAGGGCGGTGCCCGGGGCGGCAACCTCCTCGAGGCCGTCAGCACGCCGGAGCAGAAGGAGATCCTCGACCGGGTCACCGGCGTCATGTCGCTGCTCGAGGGGCACGCCGACGTGGTCATGGACGGCCTCGGCCCGAGCGTCATCCCCAGCGTCGCGGACATCCGCAAGAAGTTCACCAAGCGCCGCAAGGGCGTCGGCGTCCTCGACCGCACGCTGCGGCGGCTGCTCGGGCTGGACGCCAAGATGGCGCAGTACCGCGACGGAGCGATCTTCGTGCGGGCCGTCGTCGACAAGGCCGGGATGGCCGAGTTCAACGCCATCTGGGAGTGCCCCGAGAACCTCCCCACGAAGGCCGAGATCGGCGACCCGAACGCCTGGATCTCGCGCGTGCTGTGAGCCTCCACCCGGCGGTCGCGGCCGTCCGGCACGGCGTACGCCGCGCGCTCGCGGACGTCGACCCGGGCCGCACCGTCGTGGTCGCCTGCTCCGGCGGCCCCGACTCGACCGCGCTGCTGGCCGCCACGGTCTTCGAGGCCCGCAAGGGCGGCCAGCACGTGATCGGCGCGACGGTCGACCACGGGCTCCAGGACGGTTCCGACGCGCGGGCGGCGGCGGTCGTCGCGCAGATGGCCGCCCTCGGTGCCGACGAGACCCTGAGCGCCCGGGTCCACGTGGACGGTGCCGGGCTGGGCCCGGAGGCCGCCGCCCGGCGGGCGCGCTACGCCGTCCTCGAGCAGGTCGCCGAGCGCTTCGACGCCGCGGCCGTGCTGCTCGGCCACACCCGCGACGACCAGGCCGAGACCGTGCTCCTCGGCCTGACCCGTGGCTCGGGTGGGAGGTCGCTCGCCGGGATGCGCCGGTCCTACGACCGGTTCGTCCGCCCGCTCCTCGACGTCGACCGAGCCGACACCGTCGCCGCGTGCCTGGTCGAGGGGCTGGAGACCTGGGACGACCCCCACAACGCGGATCCGGCGTACACCCGGGTGCGGGTGCGGCGCACCGTGCTGCCGCTGCTCGAGGAGCAGCTCGGGCCGGGGGTCGCCGCCACCCTGGCGCGCACCGCCGACCAGCTCCGCGCCGACATGGACCTGCTCGACGACCTCGCGGACGCGGCGTACGCCGAGCTGCGCGAGCCCGACGGCGCGCTGCCCGCGACCGGGCTGGCGGCTCGGCCGGAGCCGGTCCGGCGCCGGGTGCTGCGGCTCGCGGCGCTGGCGGCGGGGGCGCCCGGGTCGGAGCTCTTCCACGAGCACGTCGTGGCGATGGACTCCCTGGTCACCGACTGGCACGGCCAGCGGTGGATCGACCTCCCCGGCCACCTGCGCTGCTCGAGGGCCGACGGCCGGCTCCGGATCGACCGCGTCGCCACCTAGACAACTCCTCGACTGGCGCCCGGCGCTGCCGATGGATCCGGCATGCCTCGCCGGAGCGTCGTCGCCGCCCTGTCCGTCCTGCTCGGGATCGGCGTCGCCTCCCACGCCGTCCCCGACTCGGTCGACGCGAGCACGCTCGCGGTCGCGGCCGACCAGGGATCGTCGTACCGTCTGATGCCGACGCGGCCCGAGCGCGGCCACGCCTGGATCGAGGGCACGGTCGTCAACCGGGCCGGCCGGTTCCTGGACGGCATCGACGTCGAGGCGTACGACGTGGACGACCTCCGCGGCGACCCGGTCGCGTCGTGGCAGACCTACGAGGACCCCGAGGGTGGGCCGGAGCACGGCTGGTTCCGCCTCTACGGGCTGACGCCCGGGACCTACGAGCTCAGGTTCAGCAGCGCACCCGGCACGCCCAGGAAGGTGCGCTACCGCAGCGTCTGGAGCCGGCCGGTGACGGTCGGCAACCGGGAGATCGAGCAGCTCGGCAGCACCGCCGTCACCCTGGTGACCAAGGTGCCCGCCCGGCTGACCGCGAGCCTGACCGACGCCACCGTCAGGCCGAGCCAGGCGCCGCTGGTCCGGGTGGGCCTCACGGCTGCCGAGGTCCGGCCGGTGCTGGGCTCGGTCCGGGTCGTCGTCGACCGGCGTCCGGGCCGTACGGCGACCTTCCGGGCAGCCGACCGCGGGCGGGTGGCCGTCGCGCTGCCGCGCCAGGGCCTCGGCTGGCACACCGCCACCTTCACCTTCGCCGGCAACGACGCCGTCGCGGCCTCGGCCAAGCCGGTCGTGGTCAGGTTCAAGGTCACCCGGAGCGGTCGCTGAGCGGTCCTCTAGGCTCTCGACCATGGACGCATCCGACGTGCCGGACGACTTGGTCAACGTTCTCTTCACCGAGGAGCAGATCCAGGGGCGGCTGCGCGAGCTCGCCGCCGAGATCCAGGCCGACTACGAGGGCCAGGACCTGCTGATCGTCGGCATCCTGCGCGGCGCCGTGATGGTGATGGCCGACCTGGCCCGCAGCTTCAGCCGCCACCTCGAGATGGACTGGATGGCGGTGTCGTCGTACGGCTCCGGCACGAAGTCCAGCGGCGTCGTCCGGATCCTCAAGGACCTTGACACCGACATCTCCGGCCGGCACGTAGTGATCGTCGACGAGATCATCGACACCGGCCTCACCCTGTCGTGGCTGACCTCCAACCTGGCGTCCCGCGACCCGGCGAGCGTGCAGATCTGCACCCTGCTGCGCAAGCCCGAGGCGCTCACCATGCCGGTCGACGTGAAGTACGTCGGCTGGGACATCCCCAACGAGTTCGTGGTCGGCTACGGCCTCGACTACCAGGAGCGCTACCGCAACCTGCGGGACATCGGCACCCTGGCCCCGCACGTCTACTCCTGAGGACGATGCGCCCGAACGGCCGATTCCTGAGAGAATGCACATTGGCGAAGGTGTGTACCGTCGTCAGTTCAGTTGAGCGCCTGGGCGGTCGCGTGACCGCCGGGCGGCGAGCTCGTGTCGAGAGAAGCCTGTGAAGCGCATATTCAAGGGTCCGTGGCTGTGGATCGTCCTCGCGGTGGTGGCCGTGCTCATCGCCCTGCAGTACCTCGCCCCCAGCGGCGGGTACAACGAGGTCGAGTCGTCCAAGATGGAGAGCTACATCTCCAGCGGCGAGGTCAAGGAGATCACCTTCGTCGACGGCGGTGACCAGCAGATCAAGGCGACCCTCGACAACGGCGACAAGGTCAACTCGTTCTGGCTCGCCGGCACCCAGGAGTCGATCCGCAACGCCGTCCAGGACCAGGTCGACGCAGGCAACATCGAGAAGTACACCGTCGACGTGCCGAAGCCGAGCCTGCTCGGCTCGATCCTCGCGACGCTGCTGCCCTTCGCGCTCATCATCTTCCTCTTCCTCTTCCTGATGAACCAGGTCCAGGGCGGCGGCGGCCGCGGCGTCATGCAGTTCGCCAAGTCCAAGGCCAAGCTGATCTCCAAGGACATGCCGAAGACGACGTTCACCGACGTCGCCGGCTGCGAGGAGGCCATCGAGGAGCTCGGCGAGATCAAGGAGTTCCTCCAGGAGCCCGCCAAGTTCCAGGCCGTCGGCGCCAAGATCCCCAAGGGCGTGCTGCTCTACGGGCCTCCGGGCACCGGCAAGACCCTGCTCGCGCGCGCCGTCGCCGGCGAGGCGGGCGTCCCGTTCTACTCGATCTCGGGCTCCGACTTCGTCGAGATGTTCGTCGGCGTGGGTGCCTCCCGCGTCCGCGACCTCTTCGAGCAGGCCAAGGAGAACGCCCCGGCGATCGTCTTCATCGACGAGATCGACGCCGTCGGCCGTCACCGTGGCGCCGGCATGGGCGGCGGTCACGACGAGCGCGAGCAGACCCTCAACCAGCTGCTCGTCGAGATGGACGGCTTCGACGTGCGCGGCGGCGTCATCCTGATCGCCGCCACCAACCGTCCCGACGTGCTCGACCCTGCGCTGCTGCGTCCGGGCCGCTTCGACCGCCAGATCCAGGTCGACGCCCCCGACCTGTCCGGTCGCCACCAGATCCTGAAGGTGCACTCGCGCGGCAAGCCGATGTCGGCCGACATCGACCTGCTGTCGGTCGCGCGTCGTACGCCGGGCTTCACCGGCGCCGACCTGGCCAACGTGCTCAACGAGGCCGCGCTGCTCACCGCCCGCGGCAACCAGAAGCTGATCACCAACCCGTCCCTGGACGAGGCGATCGACCGCGTCATCGCCGGCCCGCAGCGGCGTACCCGCCTGATGAGCGAGAAGGAGAAGCTCATCACGGCCTACCACGAGGGCGGCCACGCCCTCGTCGCGGCGGCGCTGCCCGGCACCGACCCGGTGCACAAGATCACGATCCTCCCGCGCGGCCGTGCGCTCGGCTACACGATGGTGCTGCCCGACGAGGACAAGTACTCCCAGACCCGCTCGCAGATGCTCGACTCGCTGGCCTACATGCTCGGCGGCCGCGCGGCCGAGGAGATGGTCTTCCACGACCCGACGACGGGCGCCGGCAACGACATCGAGAAGGCCACCAACCTGGCCCGCGCGATGGTCACGCAGTACGGCATGACCGAGTCGCTCGGCGCGATCAAGCTCGGCGACAACAACTCCGAGCCGTTCCTGGGTCGCGACATGGGCCACCAGCGCAACTACTCCGAGGACGTCGCGGCGAAGATCGACGACGAGACCAAGAAGTTCCTCGCCGTCGCGCACCAGGAGGCCTTCGAGATCCTCGAGGAGAACCGCGACGTGCTCGACACGCTGGTGCTCGAGCTCTTCGACAAGGAGACCCTCGACAAGGAGCAGGTCGCGCGGATCTTCGAGCCGCTGCGCCGTCGCCCCGAGCGTCCCGCGTGGACCGGCTCCGAACGCCGGGTGCCGTCCACGATCCCGCCGGTCGAGATCCCGCAGTGGATCAAGGACCGGACCGCCGCCAACGCGGCCGCCGCCGCTGCCGCCAACGGCAACGGGTCGGGGCAGGAGGGCTCGGGCGCGATCCTGACCCCGCCGGGCTCCGGCGGCGACGTGCACGGCGGGCCGGGCGTCCAGGGCTCCGACGTCGAGCCGCCGCGCTGATCCGATGACGGACTCCATCCGCCCCGACCAGCGGGCGCCGGAAGACGTCCCCGCGTTCGACCACGCGCGCGCCGAGGCCGCCGTGCGCGAGCTCCTGATCGCGATCGGCGAGGACCCGGACCGCGAGGGCCTGCACGACACGCCTGCGCGGGTCGCCCGGGCGTACGCCGAGCTCACGGCCGGGCTGCGGATGGCGCCCGAGGACGTGCTGACCACGACCTTCGACCTCGGGCACGACGAGATGGTCCTGGTGCGCGACATCGAGCTGTGGTCGATGTGCGAGCACCACCTGGTGCCGTTCACCGGCGTCGCGCACGTCGGCTACATCCCGGCCGCCAGCGGGAAGATCACGGGGCTCTCCAAGCTGGCCCGGTTGGTCGACGTCTACGCGAAGCGCCCGCAGGTCCAGGAGCGGCTGACGACCCAGGTCGCGGACGCGCTGATGGAGATCCTCGAGGCCCGCGGCGTCATCGTGGTGATCGAGGCCGAGCACCTTTGCATGACGATGCGGGGCGTGAAGAAGGCCGGCGCACGCACGATCACCTCGGCGGTGCGCGGCACCATGCGCTCGAACGCCAGCACCCGCGCCGAGGCGATGGCGCTGATCCACCGGCGCTAGCCGTCTCGACGGCAACCGGGCCGTCAGTCCAGCGCCTCCGACTCCACGTCGAAGAACTCCTGGTACTCACGCACCCGCTCGCGCAGCTCGCCCTGGTCGAGGCCGGTCTCGGCGAACGAGTAGCGCTTCAGGCTGCCGCCCTGGTCGCCCGGATGGGCGGCCAGGAAGGTGCGCATCCGGCTCTCGGCCTCAGCGGTGAGCTCGAGGCCGATCTCGTCGTAGATCCGCGCCACCGCGCCGATCAGGTCGTGCCGGATGTCCTGGTAGCGGACGTCGACCACCTGACCGGGCCCGAAGACCCCGTCGCGACGCGCCTCGAGCGCGCGGTCCAGGCCGACCGGGATGTCGGCGCCGTACTGCGCGGCCAGCCGCGTCACCTCGAAGTGGTCGGTGGTCATCTCGCGCAGGCTCGCGCCGAGGGCGCTGATCGAGGCGATCACCTTGAGCGGGTCGCGGTGGTTCTGGATCACGATCGCGTCCGGGTACTCCGCGAGCAGCGCCGGCAGCGACCACAGGTGCGCCGGCGACTTGAGCAGCCACCGCTCGGAGTGGTGCTCGGACTGGAGGTGCTGGAGGAAGCGCCGGTGCCAGGCGTACGCCGGCGCCATGTCGGTCTCGTGCAGCAACCAGTGGTTGTACGCCGGCACCTCGAACTGCAGCGTGTGCTGCATCGAGCGGAAGTCGCTGGTGAAGATCCGCACGTCCTCCTGCGCGAGCCGCGCGCCGAGCTCGTGGAAGGCGGCGAAGCCGGGGATGAACGACTCGACCAGGTCGAAGCCGGCCTGGCACTCGTCGATGCGGGGGTCGGTCTCGAACGTCGCGGTCCGCGGCGCCGGGACGGGCCGCTCCATCTCCCAGCTCAGCGGCGCCCGGTTGGCGGGGTCCTGGGCCATCAGGTCGTGCAGGATCGTGGTGCCGGTGCGGGGCTGGCCGACGATGATGATCGGCCGCCGGACCTCCTGGGCCGCGACGTCGGGGTGGTCCTTGCGCCAGGCCTCGATCCGGAGCCGGTTGGCGAGGTCGGTGACGATCCCGTCCTCGGCGACGCCGACGCCGATCTCGTTGAGCTGGGCGCTCCCGGCGAGCGACTCGAGGTAGAGGTCGAGGCCCTCCTGCCAGCTGTCGGCACCGAAGTCGTCGGAGCCGGCCGCATCGATCGCGGCGGCGACCAGCCGCTCGTGGCGCTGGCCGGTGGTCTCGGTGCTCGCGGTGGTCGTCATCGTGCTCCTCGGGTGTCGGGCGGCAGCTGCAAGGTGTTCAGGTGTGCTTGGACCAGGGCGGGCAGGTCGCCGCGGCCGCGGTCGACGAGCCACTCGTCGCAGGCCAGCCGGACGGCCGCCATCGCCATCGCGCCCACCATCCGGGGGCGCGGGTCGTGCGGCCCGAGCACGCCGAACCGGGGCCGGACCGCGTCGGCGATGGCGGCCTCCCAGTCGACGTACAGGTGCAGCGTCCACGCGAACATCGCGGGGGAGGAGCGGCACAGCTCGGCCTGGTCGAGGAAGGCCTGGCGGTTGGCGTCGAAGTCCGCGCCGAGACGGCGGTACGCCGCGCGCACGGCGTCCAGCGGACTCACCTCCGGTGGCACCTCGGCCAGCAGGCCGACGATCACGAAGATCGCGGCGTCCGCGAGCCCGGTGGCCACCGCGAGCTCCTTGGAGTCGAAGTGCCGGAAGAAGGTGGCCCGCCCAACCCCGGCCTCGGCGGCGATCTGGTCGGCGGTCGTGGCCGTCACGCCGTGCTCGTTGGCCAGCCGCGCGGCCGCGTCGGCGATCCGCTGGCGGGTCGCCGCGAGCTTGTCGGTCCGGATGGACGTGACGGTCGTCACACGGCGATGATACGGAGTCTCATTTCGCTGTCGAGGTGGCCCAGACCGCTGCCGCCCGCGGGCGCGCTAGGTTGACCGCCATGCAGTACCTCGACTTCTTGTCCCGGGTGCACGCGCTGCACCAGCCGGACAACTACCTCGAGATCGGGGTGCGCTTCGGCCACAGCCTCGCGCTCGCGAAGTGCCGCGCCGTCGGCATCGACCCGGCGTTCCTCATCGAGGCCGAGCTGTCGGGCGAGGTGCACCTGCAGCGGACCACCAGTGACGAGTACTTCACCCGGCCCGACTGCCTCGACGTGACCGAGGGACAGCCCTTCGACCTGGCGTTCATCGACGGGATGCACCTCTTCGAGTTCGGCCTGCGCGACTTCATCAACACCGAGGAGCACGCCCACCCCTGGTCGGTGGTGATCTTCGACGACGTGCTGCCGCGCAACGTGCCCGAGGCGGCGCGCGAACGGCACACCGGCCCGTGGACCGGTGACGTCTTCCCGATCATCGAGGTGCTGCGCCGCTACCGCCCCGAGCTGGTCACGATCCTCGTCGACACCGAACCGACCGGGCTGATGTTCGTGCTCGGGCTCGACCCGGCCAACACCATCCTGCGGGACAGGTACGACGAGATCGTGCGCGACTTCCGACGCCCCGACCCGCAGGTCGTGCCCCAGCAGCTGCTCGACCGGGGCGGCGTGCAGACGCCGGCGCGCGTCCTGGACGCCGGCTTCTGGGACGTGCTGCGCGAGCAGCGCGAGCAGCCCGGCCGGCCGGACTTCCACCGGCGCCTGCGCGAGCAGCTCGCGGCCGACCTGGGCTCGGCGTACGCCCCGGTCGGCTAGCCCCGCACGGAACGGCGCACGCGGCCGGCGAGGCGCCTGGCGCGACCCGGCTGGTGCTCCGGCGCGGCAGCGGAGGGCTCCGGCGTCTCCGCCTCGGGAGCGGGGCGGCGCACGGTCCGCGTGACCGTCATCGCGCCGACGCCGTCGACGACCAGGCGGGTGCCGGTGGGGGCGAAGTGGGCGTGCCCGAAGCGGGTGTACAGGCTGCTCTCGCCGGCCAGCCCGCTGACCCACGCCCGGAGGACGGGCCCGGTGCCGTCGTGCTCCAGCCACGCGACCACCGGCATCCGGCCGAGCCGCAGCTCCCCGGTGGGCCGGGAGCCGGGCGCCAGGTCGATCTTCTTCAACCTGCTGGTGAGCAGGCTGCCGCGCGAGTCCTCGACCACGGAGGTCACCGAGGGGTCCAACCGCCGGATCGGCTGGTGCGCGTGCCCGCCGACGTCCAGGCCCACGCGCTTGCGCGCCCCGGAGAACGAGATGACGGTCCGCTCCCGCACGCTCGCGCCGTGGACCTTCTGGGGCCGCCCGCCGAGCAGGACGGGGGACCGGCCGCCGATCCGCAGCGAGGGCCACCAGGTGCCGTCCGGCAGCGTTCCGACGCCGGGCACCGACGAGGGATCGATCCGCAGCGTGACGCGCTCCCCGTCGACCTGGACGTCGGTGAGCGGCCACTCGACGCCGGTCCGGTCGGAGTAGACGCTCGCCCGGACGTCGTCGGAGGGCTCGGTGAGCTTGGCGACGACCTCGAGGACCCCGTCGGTCCACGTGGCCCGGACGACCCGGGCGCGGACCGAGCGGTCGGCCTCCGGCGGCGCGGGGCGGTCGGGAGGCGTGCCGTCCACGAAGCACAGGGTCGAGGCGACCGCTGCGGCACCGTCGGCGGTCGCGTCGGCGCCGGCGAGGTCGTCGGCGACCTGGGCGGCCGTCGTCGCCCGCCGACGGCGCAGGCCCCCGGCGGGACCGGCCAGCCGGTCCGGGTCGCTCGGCAGCCCCGCCGGACGGCTCCCGGCGCGACCGGTGAGCCCGAGGCACACGTCGGCTCCGGTCGCGTCCGCCCGGTCGCAGAGCAGGGCCAGCGCGTCGGGCGTGAACACCCGGTCGGCGGGGACGGCGACGACGTACTCGCCGCTCGCGCGGTCGAGGAGGGTCGCCGCGACGTCGCCGCCCACCGGTACCGGTACCCGGGCGACGTTGGTGCGGTGCGCGACCAGGTCGTCCAGCCGCGCGGTCAGGTCCGGGTCCCGCTCGTCGTCACCGATCAGCACCTCGAACTCGGCGGCCGGGAGGGTCTGCCGGTCCAGGCTCGCCAGGAGGCTGCGCGAGCCGGCGGCCGCCGGCGGGACGAGGACCGAGACGCGCAGGGGCATGCGGGTCATTGTGCACGGCGCGGTGGGACCAGGCGTCCCGGCGCACGCTACGTTCGGGCCATGGAGCTGCCGCGGCTGATGGGCGTCGTCAACGTCACGCCCGACTCGTTCTCCGACGGCGGCCGCTGGTTCGCACCCGACGCAGCGGTCGCCCACGGCCGCGAGCTGCAGGCCCAGGGCGCCGACATCCTCGACATCGGCGGCGAGTCCACCCGCCCCGGCGCCACCCGGCCGCTGGTCGAGGAGGAGCTCGGGCGGGTCGTGCCGGTCATCACCGAGCTCGCCGGCAGCGGGGCGACCGTCTCGGTCGACACGATGCGCGCCGAGGTGGCCGAGGCCGCGATCGCGGCCGGCGCGGCGATCGTCAACGACGTCTCGGGCGGCCTCGCCGACCCGCGGATGTACGACGTCGTGGCGGCCGCGGGCTGCACGTACGTCGCGATGCACTGGCGGGCGCACGCCGACCACATGCGTGACTTCGCCGTCTACGACGGGCCGGGCGGCGTCGTGGCGGCGGTGCGCGACGAGCTGGCCGCGCGGGTCGACGCGATGCTCGCCGCGGGCGTCCGGCCCGACCGGATCGTCCTCGACCCCGGCCTCGGCTTCGCCAAGCGGCCCGAGCACAACTGGCAGCTGCTGCACGACCTCGGCCCGGTCCGCTCGCTGGGGTTCCCGCTGCTGGTGGGCGCCAGCCGCAAGTCGTTCCTCGGTACCCTCCTCGCGTCCGGCGGGTCCCCGCGCCCGGTGGGCGACCGGGAGCACGCCAACACGGCACTCACCGTGCTCCTCGCCCAGCAGGGTGTGTGGGGGCTGCGGGTGCACGACGTACTGTCCGCGAAGGACGCCCTCCGGGTGCTCGAGCGACTGGACCTGTTGGATCGAGAGGGGGAGGAGGGTCGCCATGACTGACGAGCTCGCCGTGCTCGGCATCGAGTGCTACGGGCACCACGGGGTGTTCGAGTTCGAGAAGCGCGAGGGTCAGGTCTTCGTCGTCGACCTGGTGCTCGGCATCGACACGGCGCCCGCTGCGGCGAGCGACGACTTGCGAGACACGGTCGACTACGGAAGTCTCGTGGCCTCGGTGAAAGCCGCCGTGGAGACGGATCCGGTCGACCTGATCGAGACCCTTGCCCAGCGGATCGCGGACGTCTGCCTCTTGGGCGACCGTGTTGAATGGGCTCGGGTGACGGTTCACAAGCCGGACGCACCCATCGACGCGACGTTCTCGGACGTCGCGCTGACGATCACCCGGAAGGGCCCCCGTGACTGAGACCCCGAACCCCCACATCATCGACACCGACACGCTGACCGGCGAGATGCGACCCATCCGTCGCGCCGTCCTCGCGCTCGGGTCGAACCTCGGGGAGCGGATGGCCAGCCTGCAGGGCGCGGTCAACGCGCTCGCGGACACGCCGGACGTGTGGATCACCGGGGTCTCCCCGGTCTACGAGACCGAGCCGGTCGACTGCCCGCCCGAGGCCAAGAACTACCTCAATGCCGTCGTGCTCATCGACACGACGCTCGCCGCGTCGCGGCTGATGGACCGCGCGCTCGCGATCGAGGACGCCTTCGAGCGGGAGCGCAGCGAGGTGCGCAACGCGCCCCGCACGCTCGACGTCGACCTCATCGTCGTCGGCGACCGCCGCAGCGACGAGGAGTCGCTCCGGCTCCCGCACCCGCGCGCCCACGAGCGCGCGTTCGTGCTCCGGCCGTGGCTCGACCTCGAGCCCGACGCGTCGCTGCCCGACCGCGGCGCCGTCGCCGACCTGCTCGACGCGGCGGACCAGAGCGGCATCAAGGTCCGCGAGGACCTGGTGCTCGAGATCCAGTGACGCACCTGTCGTGACCGCCCGGACCGAGGGCCAGGAAGTGACGCAGCGGTGATCGACGGCCCTGCCGGCCCCGAGGACGACGAGAAGGAGACGGTCCAGCCGGGCCGCCTCCGACCGACCTCGGCCGGCGCGATCACGACGTGGGCCGTCATCGGCCTGGTCGGCGGCTGGCTGCTGCACCCGCTCGCCGAGCGGGTGCGCGACACCGCGCCGATCGTCACCTGGGCGCAGCCGCTCGCGCTCGTCCTCGTCGCCGCGATCCTCGGCGCCACGGCGTACGTCACCTGGCGCACGGTGCACGTGCAGCACCACCGGCTCGAGCCGCAGCAGGCCGTCAACCGGCTGGTGCTGGCCCGTGCGTGCGCCCTCGTGGGTGCGCTGGTCGCCGGCGGCTACTTCGGCTACGCCCTCAGCTGGGTGGGCGTGGGCACCGAGCTGGGCGACCAGCGGATGTGGCGATCGGTCGTCGCGGGGGTCGCGGGCGTGGCGATCGTCATCACGGCGCTGCTCCTCGAGCGCGCGTGTCGCGTCCGATCCGACCCCGAGGACGCCTAACCTGCCCTCATGGCTTCCCCTCGCTCCACCCGGCGTCGCCAGCGCAGCACGCGCCTGAGCGTCGCCGTCGTCCTGCTCGCGCTCGCCGCCGTCGCGGTGCTGGGCGCGATCGTGAGCGGCTCGTGGCTCCTCGTCACGCTCGCCGCAGCGGCCGGTGTGCTCCTCGGAGCCGCCGCCACCAAGATCACCCACACCGAGCTGGTCACCGCGCGGCGCGACGTCGCCCGGGACCGGGCGGAGCAGGCGCAGGCCTACCGCCGCCTCACCGACGAGCGCACGGCGGAGAACGCCGCCTTCGCCGCGTCCATGCAGCAGAAGCTGGCGCACCGCGAGGCCGCCGTCGGCGAGCTCGAGGTCGCCCTCACCTCGGCCCAGCAGCGGGCCGCCGACGCGACCCGCAAGCTCAACGCCGAGGCCCGCCGGGCCGAGGCTGCCGAGCGTCAGGGCCGCGACCTGGAGGAGCGTCTGGGCGCACGGCTCGCCGATGCCGAGGAGCGCGCCGCCGAGGCCGTGGTCCGGGTCGTCGAGCTCGAGCAGGAGCTGGACGTCGTACGCGCGGAGCTCGAGACCGTCACGCAGGCCTGGCGCTCCGCCGAGGCCACCGCGCGCCGGCACGCCTGAGCCGTACGTCACCTCCGCCGGGCGTCCCCGGCCGGTTCGTCCTGCCGTCGTTGGGGGAGGATGGACGACTGTGATCCCCGACGAGAACCGCTTCGAGAGTGACCCCGACGCGGCCCTGGGTGCCGTCTCCGGCCTGCCCCGGGGCTGGACGGTCGGGACGCCCGATCCCGCCGACCGCTTCGACGTCGCGCGGCTGACGCACCTGCTCCGCGCCCACGAGCGGCACGGGCGGGGCTGGGCCGGAGCCGGCGTCGACGACGTGCTGGTCGAGGTGTCCGAGCGCGGGCTGCGGATGCGGGAGAACCTCGTCGTCCGCGACGAGGACGGCGACATCCACGCGTGGGGCAGCGTCCACGACCGCTCGGTCGGCCGGATGCTCTTCGTGCACGTCGTGCAGCGCGACCTGCCCGACGACGTGGCCGACCGCTGCTCCGACCTCCTGGTCGAGTGGGCCGAGGCGCAGGCGCGGGCCGTCGGGGCCGCCCGGGGCCTGGAGACCCAGCAGATCGACACTGGCGCGTTCCAGGGCGACGAGCGCCAGGCGCGGTGGCTCTCAAGCGCCGGCTTCGAGCGGGTACGCACCTGGTGGCAGATGAGCCGCCCGGTCACCCCCGACGAGGCCGGCCTGGTCGAGTCCCCGGACCGCTGGGAGTCCGACGGCGTCGTCGTACGCCTGGTCGGGCGGACCGGTCAGGGCCTGCCCGACGAGGACGACCTGCGCGGGGTCCACGAGGTGCTGGAGGGTGCGTTCGTCGACCACTTCAACTCCAGCGAGGAGACCTTCGAGGAGTTCCTCTTCCGCCTCCGCGAGGACCCGGGCCACCGGTGGGACCACTGGTGGCTCGCCGAGCTCGTCGACGGCGACGCGCCCCAACCCGTCGGCGCGCTGATCGGCACGGTCTCGGAGTCGGCGAACGGCCCCGACGGGTCCTACGTCTCCTACCTCGGCGTGCTCGAGGCCGCGCGCGGCCGCGGGGTCGCCAAGGGCCTGCTGCGCACGATCATCGCGGACGCCGCCGCACGCGGGCGCGACCGCGTCGGCCTCGAGGTCGACGCCGACTCACCCACCGGCGCTGCCGGCCTCTACACCTCCATGGGCTGGGCGACGAAGTACGTCACCGAGTCCTGGCACCGCGACGTCCCGATCGGCTGACTATCCTTCCGTGGCCATCTCCGCCAGGGCGGCGCGGAGGGCGCGGTGCACGCCGTTGGGGGTGAGCACGCCGACGAACTGGGTGCCGTCGCGCACGCCGACGACGCCGCGGTCCTCGCGCAGCAGCACGGCGAGGGCCTCGCCGAGCGAGATGTCGGTGCCGACGGTGGCGGCGAGGTCGCCGGTGCGTACGCCGTCCAGGGGCTCGATGTGCGCCGGGTCGAGGGGCGTCACCGTCAGCCGCCGCAGGCCGGAGGTCGAGCCGACGAACTCCGCCACGAACTCGTCGGAGGGCCGCCCGAGCACCCGGGCCGGTGTGTCGAACTGCGCGAGCCGCCCACCGCTCGCGAAGACGGCGACCCGGTCGCCGAGACGGACCGCCTCGTCGATGTCGTGGGTGACGAAGACGACCGTCACTCCCACCTCGTCCTGGAGCCGGAGGAACTCGTCCTGGAGGCGGGTGCGGACCACCGGGTCGACCGCGCCGAACGGCTCGTCCATGAGCAGCACCGGCGGGTTCGCGGCGAGCGCCCGGGCCACGCCGACCCGCTGCTGCTGACCGCCGGAGAGCTGGTGCGGGTAGCGGTCCGCGTACGTCGCCGGGTCGAGCCCGACCAGGTCGAGCAGCTCGCGCGCCCGCTCGCGGGCGACCGACTTGGACTCGCCGTACAGCAGCGGCACGGTCATCACGTTGGCCAGGATCTTCTGGTGCGGGAAGAGGCCCACCTGCTGGATCACGTAGCCGATGCTGCGCCGGAGCTTGACAGGGTCCTGGTGCGTGACGTCGTCGCCGTCGATCTCGATCGTGCCGGTCGTCGGCTCGATCAGCCGGTTGATCATCTTGAGCGTCGTCGACTTGCCGCAGCCCGACGGCCCGACCAGGCAGACCAGCTCGCCGCGCTCGATCTCGAGGTCGAGCTCCTGGACGGCGACCGTCCCGTCGTCGTACGTCTTGCCGACACCCGACAGCCGGATCATGGGCACGGTGGCGCGTTGGGCGCCCGTCGAGGAGGTAGCGTCCATGCGGTGACCCTACTCGCGGCGGCGGTGACGGCGGCCGACGCGCCGAGCTGCTACAGCCGGCTGACCAACGAGTGGTTCTGCTGGCAGTACGTCCAGGATCGCAGGACCGAGCTCGTCGACGCGACCGTCGAGCACCTGCAGATCACCGTCATCGCGATCGTGGTCAGCGTCCTGATCGCCTTCCCGCTGGCGTTGCTGGCCCGCCGGATCCCCCGCATCGAGGCCCTCATCCTGGGCCTCGCGACGGCGGTCTACACGATCCCGTCGCTGGCCCTGCTCCCGCTGCTGGTGCCGTTCACCGACCTCTCGCGGACCACCGTCGTGATCGGGTTGTCGCTCTACGCCCTCACGATCCTGGTCCGCAGCATCCTGGAGGGCCTGCGCTCCGTCCCCGACGAGGTGCGCGAGTCCGCGACCGGCCTCGGGTACGGCGCCACCCGGCGGCTGTTCCGCGTCGAGCTGCCGCTGGCGCTGCCGGTGATGATGGCGGGCCTGCGGGTGGCGACGGTGTCGACGGTCGCGCTCACGACGGTCGGCACGATCGTGTCGTACGGCGGGCTCGGCAACCTGATCAGCGACGGGGTGCAGACCAACTTCCGCGCGGAGCTGATGACGGCGTCGATCATCTGCGTCGCGCTGGCCGTCGTGCTCGACCTGCTGATCGTCGGGTCGCAGTGGCTGCTGACCCCGTGGACCCACGGACGGAGCGCGCGGACATGACCGTCGTCACCGACGCCTGGGACTACCTGACGACCGCCTCGAGCTGGACCGGCGAGGACGGGATGCTGCACCTGATGGAGCAGCAGCTGCTCCTCACGATCACCGCGCTCCTGGTCGCGATGCTGGTCGGGCTGCCGATCGCGCTGTGGCTCGGGCACATCGGCCGCGGCGGGCTGCTGGCGATCAACATCTCCAACATCGGCCGAGCCGTGCCCACCTTCGCGCTGCTGGCGCTGCTGGTGGTCGCGGACTGGCCGGGCACCCGCGAGTTCGGCCCCTACGGCCGCGCCGGCCTGGCGACGATCATCGCGCTGACGCTCTTCGCGCTGCCCCCGATCATCACGTCGGCCAACGTCGCGATCCGGGAGGTCTCCCCGGCGGTGCGCCAGGCGGCCGACGGGATGGGGATGACCGGCGGCCAGAAGTTCTGGCGCGTCGAGCTCCCGCTGGCCGCGGCGCTGGTGATGTCCGGCGTACGCCTCGCGCTGGTGCAGGTCTGGGCGACCGCGACCATCGCGGCCCTGGTCGCAGGCCCCGGGCTCGGCCGGGTGATCACCGACGGCTTCTACCGCACCAACTACGGCAAGGGCATCGCCGGCGCGATCGTGGTCGCGGTGGTCGCCCTCGTGCTCGAGGCGCTGGCGGCGTTCGCCCAGCGGCGGCTCGACCCGGTGCCCCGGGAACCGTCACCAAAACGTCATCGGGGAATGTCGGTGACCCGCCCTATGGTTGCCGAGGAGACCGACACCGTCGGCCACTAGCTCGACCGGACACGCGCGGCCGAACCGCGGGACACAGAAGGTGAAGCACATGCACGTACGACGTTCCCTGGCCGCGGCTCTCGCTGTCGGCTCCCTCCTCCTGGCCGGCTGTGCCGGCTCCGACCTGTCCGAAGGTTCCGACAGCCCCGGCGCCGACGACTCGTCGGCCGCGGCCGACAACGGGCCGGTCAGCATCTCGGGGCAGTCCTTCCCGGAGGCCGCCCTGGTCGCCGCGATGTACGACGAGCTGCTGACGAACGCCGGCTACGACACCGACGTCAAGCTCGTCGACACCCGCGACGCCTACATGGCGACCTTCCCGGACAGCATCGACGTCGTCCCCGAGTACGTCGGCGGCATCGTCAACTTCCTCAACTCGCGCGAGAACGGTGCGAAGGCGCAGCCGTTCACGGCCGGCGACGGCGCCGAGTTGGCCACCCAGGGCGCCGACCTGCTCGACGGCGCCAAGATCACGCTGCTCGACCAGTCGGCCGCCACCGACACCAACGCGTTCTTCGTCACGAAGGACTACTCCGAGTCCGAGGGCGTCACCAAGCTGTCGGACCTAAAGGGCAAGTCCGTGGTCCTGGCCGCCGCTCCCGACTGCGAGGGCCGCCTCGACTGCGAGGGCGGGCTGTCGGACAAGTACGGCATCGACATCACCAAGGTGCTGCCGCTCGGCTACGCGAGCGACCAGACCTACCAGTCGGTGATCAAGGGCGAGGCCCAGCTCGGCGAGACCAGCACGACCGACGGCACGCTGGAGTCCCAGGGCCTGGTCGTGCTCGAGGACGACATGCAGATCCAGCCGGCGCAGAACCTCGTGCCGGCCGTCAGCAGCGCGTTCCTGGAGCAGCACCCGGACGTCGCCGACGTGCTCAACGGGCTGATGGCCGCGCTCACGACCGAGGACCTCACCGAGCTCAACGGCGAGGTGGCCGTGGACCGGAAGACGCCCGAGGAGGTCGCGCACAGCTACCTCGAGAGCGCCGGTCTGCTCTGACGAACCCGTGATCGAGAGGCCGGCCCGGCGCTGCCGGGTCGGCCTCTCGACGCGCTCGAACGCGCCGCAGTGATTCGGTCGAGCACAGGGGCGCGGTTAGGATGCGGGGACGCTCGTTGACGACGGGCGGCCTTTCACTCAGGGGGAATGGATGAGTCACGGGATCTGTGCGCCCTTGGTGACCGTCGTCGTTCCGACCTACTGCGGTGCCGACCGGATCGGCGACACCCTGCGTTCGCTGGCCCACCAGACCATGGATCCCGCGTCCTTCGAGGTCGTGGTCGTGATGAACGGTCCGGCGGACGGGACCCCCGAGGTCCTCGCCCGGATCCGCCGTGAGCACCCCTCCCTGCGGCTGCGGAGCATCACCGTCCCGGAGGCCGGAGCCGGCCGGGCACGCAACGCGGGGGTGTCCTCGGCGGCCGGCACCTACCTGACGTTCGTCGACGACGACGACTCCGTGTCCGCGACCCTGCTCGAGTCGCTCGCCGCACGGGTGGCGGACGGCATCGTGCCGTTGGCGATGGTCGCCGACGTCGTCACCGACTCCACCCCGAGCGTCATCGAGTTCGACAACTACCTCAACCGGCGCATCTCGGTCCAGACGGGCCAGACCGTGCCCGGCGAGTCCCTCCCGGTCGCCCTGGGGTTCGTGGCCGCCAAGCTGGTGCCGACGGCGCTGGCGCGGACCGCAGAGTTCGACTCGTCGTTGCGCAGCGGCGAGGACGTCGTCTACTGGTTCGACCTCTTCAACCGTGCCCCGTTCCTCTTCAGCGTCGTGGAGAGCAGCACCGGCGCGGCGTACCACCGCTCGATCCGGGTCGGCTCCATCTCGCGGCAGGCGTCCAGCTACGACTTCAGCGTCAGCCAGCGGCTCGAGGTGATCCAGCGCCTGGCGAGCCGCGAGGTGACGCACCCGGCCGCCGTGCGCGTGCGGGACGCCTTGATGGTGAGCCAGACGGTGCTCATCAACGGCTACCTCCGCGAGACGGGCGAGGAGGTGCGGCTCCGGGCGATCGAGCAGATCCGCGAGCTCGGCCTCGAGACCGTCGTGCGCTACGACGTCCTCAACGCCGGGCTCGCCCACGACCTCGCGATCTGCTACGCCTTCCCGCCGTGGGTCGACACCAGCGGGTCGGTGGCGGCCCGCCGGATCCGGAGCCGGGGGGTCGTCGTCGACGTGATCTCCCAGTCGCTGAAGTCGTGGTCCGGGCGCGACCCCAGCGGTCGACTGATCGCGCAGGAGTTCATCTCCGACCACGCCGAGCTCACCGGCAAGGCCGGGGTCTTCGAGTGGCGGCCGATCGAACGGTTCGTCACGGCCGGCTTCCAGCAGATCACGACCTGGGAGGCGACCAAGGGGAGCTACCGCTCGGTCTACAGCCGATCGATGTGGCCGGCCTCGCACTTCCTGGCCGCGCTGTACAAGATCCGCCGCCCGGAGACGACCTGGATCGCGGAGTTCTCCGATCCGCAGCAGCGCGACAGCCGCGGAGGCTTCCGGGGCGCGCGCTGCCGACCGGGACCGCTCCTCGACGAGCTGCTGGCTGCGCTGGCGGCGACCGGGGTCGAGCTCGCTCCCGACGTCCCGATCTCCGAGCTGGTCGAGGTGCTCGCCTACGGCCTGGCCGACGAGATCGTGTTCACCAACGAGCACCAGCGCGAGATGATGCTCGACTACCTCGGGCGCCCGACCCTCGAGGAGAGGGTGCGCGACGTGTCGGTCATCAGCGAGCACCCGACGCTGGAGCCGCACTTCTACCAGCTCGCGCCGTCCGACTACGAGCTCGACCCGGGCGTGGTCAACCTCGCGTACTTCGGTGCCTTCTACAAGACCCGAGGTCTCGCTGAGGTCGTCGAGGCCATCTCCGCCCTGTCGGTCGAGCGGCAGCGCCTGCTGCGGCTCCACGTCTTCACCGCGGAGCCCGAGGAGCTCACCCTCGCGGCGCAGAACGCCGGACTGAACGGCGTCATCATCGCGAACTCGTACGTCCCCTACCTGGAAGCACTGAACCTAGCTGCCCGGATGGATGCCCTGATCATCAACGACGCCAACACGGTGGGGATGCACTCACGCAACCCGTACCTGCCGTCGAAGTGGTCGGACTACGCGGGCAGCGGGTCCGACGTCTGGGCGATCGTCGAGCCAGGCAGCGTGCTGTCCGAGAAGAAGAGCCGCTACCAGTCCCGGATCGGCGACGCGGAAGCTGCCCAGGAGCAGCTCGTCGCCATCATCAAGGACCACCAGTGAAGAAACCACCTATGAGGGAGTCATCTGTGATCGGAGCTCGAAGGATCGCGCTCAGGACCGGTGTCGCCGGCGTCGTCGCGGCGCTGATCGGCACGACCGTCGTGCAGGCCTGCGGCGTACCCGGCCTCGGCGGGCACGAGGCGGCGAAGCGGCGCGCGGGCACCGGCGCCATCTCCGTGGCCGCGGCTCCCGTCGGGCAGACGCGCACCGGCAAGGCCGGGGTCACGCCTGGTCTGGTGACGTTCAAGCCGGCGCGCCCCGGCCGCGTCGTGCTCATCCAGGGCAAGATCGGCGCCAGGTGGAAGACCGTGTCCAAGACGGTCCAGGACGCCCGAGGTCAGGTGAGCTTCACGGTCTCCAACCCCTCGCTCGCCTACCGTGCGCTCGCCCCGGCGACCAAGAAGGACCGCCAGGTCGTGACCAAGGGGGTGACCTCGGCGAACTGGGGAGCACCGACGTGGCGTGACGAGTTCTCCGGCAGGGGTGCTCTCGACCCCGCGGTGTGGACGACATGGCCGACCAACCGGAACGACGCGAAGCTCAGCTGCTCGGACATGCTGCCCCAGAACGCGACCCGGGAGGGTGGTGTCGCCGTGCTCAAGGTGACGCGACTGCCCGGCGCGAAGGGCAAGAAGACGAAGAAGTGCCCGCACGGCCAGTTCGGCAACGCGATCGTGCAGGCCGACAACCCGGAGCACCTGCTCGCCTACGGCTTCGCGGCCGCGCGGGTGAAGTTCTCCCCGGCGCGGGGTCAGCACAGCGCCTTCTGGCTGGACGTCCCGCAGAGCACCCCGACCGACACGCCGAACTACTACACCGGCGCCGAGATCGACGTCGCCGAGTACTTCGGCGACAAGAGGCCCAACGGTGGGCTCGCCAGCTTCGTGCACCGGGTGAGTCCGACCGGCAAGGTCACGTCGGTCGGCGGTGAGTTCAAGTCTCGGCACCTGCTGCCCCGCAAGAAGGAGTGGTCGCAGGGCTGGCACGTCTACTCGGTCGAGTGGAGCCCCAGCGGCTACATCTTCCGCGTCGACGGCAAGGTCACCTTCAAGACGTCGAAGAACGTCTCGAAGATCGGCGAGAAGGTCGTGCTCAGCGCGCTCACCTCGACCTGGGAGATCCCGGCTCTGAACGTGAAGCAGCTGCCGAACGTCACCAAGTACGACTGGGTGCGGGTCTGGCAGCGACCTTCCTGACCGCCCCCTACGCCGCGCCCGGTGGTGCTCGCCGCATGGCGAGTGCCACCGGGCGTTCGTTGTTGACTAGGCTCGCACCGTCATCTCAGGAAGGACCGCTTGTGTCGTCGCCCTCGTCATCGGTCGCTGCGCCCCGGGTCCGGCCCGGACGTGCGCTGCTCGTGACCACGGACCCGCTGCGGACGCTGGAGGCGCTGGGCGACTCCTTCGAGGACGTGCTGCTGGCCCGGCTGGACCAGGTCCGCGCCGATCTCGACGCAGCCTCAGCCGCCGGCGACATCGTCGTGGTCGTCGACGGCCCGGTCCCCGCCGAGGTGCAGGAGGCGGTCGTCGACCATGTGATGGTGCACTCCGGTGTGCTGCTGGCCCTCGGCGTCCCGCGGGAGAGCGCCTCCCTGGGCGGGGTCGAGCACGCGGGGCTGAAGATCATCGGTGGGGGACGTCTGGGCGATCTCCCCGTGACGTGGTGGGCGGCGGCCTCAGCCGACCCGGTGGATCCGAGCGACCTGCCGGGCGGGCCGACGATCGCGCTCCCGGTGAGCTCCTCGGTCGACCCCGATGCGTTCGGCGCCCGCGCCCAGCTCCTCCGCTCTGAGCTGGAGCTCGCGCGGACCGAGCGCCCGCCGGCCGGTGGGCAGCGCGCCGCCGTGCCGAGGCCCCCGCGCCGCACCGGCGCCGCCGCGGCGCCGAGCGCCGCCCCGGTCGTGGCGCAGCGTCGCCTTCGTCGCCGGCAACGGCTCGCGCTCGCCGCACTCGCGCTCCTCGGTGTGGGCGTGCTCGCCGGCGTCGGTCTGGCGCAGGTCGTCAGCGACCCGGTCGCCGGCCTGACTCTGGTGGCTGCGGCGGCGATCCTCGCACTCCTGCTGTGGGGCGTGTTGGTGCTGCGCCGCCTGGCCGTCCGTCTCGAGGAGCAGGCCGCGCGGCATCGCCGGCTCAGCCGGGAGCTCGACCGCAGCCTGCGACGGCTCACGAAGCGGGTCCAGGTCATCGACACGCGCGGTCTGCGGATGCGCGAGACCCTGCGGGATGTCGAGGCGCGCCTCGCCGTGGTCTCCACCGCTGCCCCCAACGCCGGCCGCGGGCGCCCCAACGCGCCGTACACCGGCGACGGGGACGTCGACAGCGCCTCCCGGTAGGACGACCTCGGCTGGCCCCCTATCCTCGGGAGCCGGTGTGGATCCGCGTCGAGGAGGTGCCAGGGTCATGGCGACGGTCGCGGACCCCGAGGTGGCGACGCGCGACGAGCCGGCAGACCCCACCGGGACGAGCAAGCGGACGGACATCCAGGGCCTGCGCGCGATCGCGGTCGCCCTCGTCGTCGTCTACCACCTGGCCCCGACGACCCTCACCGGTGGTTTCGTCGGCGTGGATGTCTTCTTCGTCGTCTCGGGCTTCCTGATCACCTCCCACCTGCTGCTCCGGCGTCCGAGCCGACCACGGCACCTGCTGGAGTTCTGGGGTCGGCGGATCCGCCGGCTGCTGCCGGCCTCGCTGCTGGTGCTCCTGCTGACCCTGGTCGCCACCAGGCTGGTCGCTCCGGTGACGCAGTGGGACGTCACCGCTCGGCAGAGCGCAGCCGCCGCGACGTACTGGGTCAACTGGCTGCTCGCGAGCGACTCGGTCGACTACCTGGCGGCCGCGGCCGCGCCCTCGCCGGTGCAGCACTTCTGGTCGCTGTCGGTCGAGGAGCAGTTCTACCTGGGCTGGCCGGTGCTCGTGCTGCTGCTCGGTCAGCTCGCCGTGATCACCCGGGTGGCGGGCTCGCTGCCGCGCCTGCGGCTGCTCGTCCTGGCCGGCCTCGGCCTGGTGGTCGCACTCTCGCTCGCGTGGTCGGTGCACCTCACCGACACCGACCCGGCGCGCGCCTACTTCGTCACCACCACCCGGATCTGGGAGCTGGGGCTGGGTGGACTCGTCGCCGGGTTCGTCGTGCTCCGTGAGCCTCCCGGGCGCCGCCTCCCTCCACCGGTCGCTGCCGGCGCCGCCTGGCTCGGGGTCGCGGCGATCGTGACGAGCGGCGTCGCCTACAGCGGCGCGACCCCGTTCCCGGGATGGCAGGCACTGGTGCCGGTCGGTGGCACGGCACTGGTCCTGGGCGCCGCCGCGGGCACGCAGATCTGGTCGCCCGGTCGGATCCTGGCGCTGCCTCCCCTCCAGTGGCTCGGGGACATCTCGTACTCGGTCTACCTCTGGCACTGGCCGCTGATCGTCCTGGTGCCCGCCGTGAGCGGCGACCACCTCGGCGCGCTCGACAAGACTGCGATCGTCGTGGCCACCCTCGTCCTCGCAGCGCTCACGAAGAGGTACGTCGAGGACGCCTTCCGGACGCCGGCGTGGTCGCGTCGACTCGCCAGGACCTACGTCCTCGGCGCCGCCGCGATGGCGGTCGTGCTCGCCGCCTCGGCCCTGCTCGTCGTCAACCTCCACGCCCGGGAGGACGCCGCGCGCCGGGCGCTGGCTCGCGCGCAGCACTCCGACGATCCGTGCTTCGGTGCCGGGGCCCTCGTCGCCTCCCGGCAGTGCCCGCCCAGCCAGGGAGATCCCGTCCCCGCCCCGGTGCTCGCGGCCCTGGACCGCTCCGCCGCCTACCAGGGCTCCGCGGGTCACCGGGACTGCTTCGCCTCGGTGCCCGCCTATCGCACCGTCCGCTGCGTCTTCGGCGACCGTACGGCGGAGCGGACGGTCGTGCTGGTCGGGAACTCGCACGCCGGACAGTGGGTGCCCGCGCTGCATCGGATCGGGCGCCAGCAGCACTGGCGCGTCGTCACCTACCTCTCGTCGCAATGTGCCATGTCGGACGTGCGGCAGCAGTTCGAGACCTCGGAGCAGGCGACGGCCTGCCTGGACTGGGTCCACCGGGTCACCGCGCAGGTGAGCGCCGCCCGGCCCGACCTCGTGGTGCTCGCGAACCGGGTCTCGCTGACGGCCGAGGGGGTCGACGACCTCGCCCACAGCGCCGCGCCGTACGAGCAGGGCTACGAGCAGGTGCTGCGCACCTGGGCGGACCAGCGCCTGCCGGTCGTGGTCCTGCGCGACACCCCGGCTCCGGGTGACGGGGACGTGGCGTCGGTGCCCGACTGCCTCGCCAGCAACGGCGACGACTTCGCCGCCTGCTCCGGGCCGCGCGTCGACTGGGTGCCCGTGGACCCGACCGTCGCGGCGGTGGCCGCCCTCGACTCGCCCGCGGTGCGGCTGGTCGACCTGAACGATCACATCTGCGGTCCAGCGGTGTGCCAGGCCGTCGTCGGCGGGGTCGTCGTCTACTTCGACGGCTCGCACCTGACCGCGACGTACAACCGCACGCTCAGCCCCTTCCTCGAGCCGCACCTCGTCGCCGCGATGGACCGCCGGCCCTGACGGTGCGACGACCGCCGATCGTTAGACTGCCGAGGTCCATCGACGTCGAAGTGAGCCGGAATCTCGGAAGTCGTGCCGGTTGAGGAGTCACCGCCCCATGTCGCCGCGTCCCTCCGGTCCGTCGTTCTCGATCGTGTCCGCGGCCTACGACGTCGCGCCGTACCTCGACGACTTCATCGCCTCGATCGAGGCACAGACCGTCGCTCCGGACCGGTTCGAGGTCGTCGTCGTCGATGACGGGTCCACCGACGCCGGCCTGGCTCGACTGCTGCGCTGGCAGTCGGAGTCCAAGCTCCAGGTGCAGGTGCTGACCAAGTCCAACGGCGGGCAGGCCAGCGCCCGCAGCCTCGGGCTCGAGCACGCCTCGGGGACCTGGGTGACCTTCGCCGATCCCGATGACTGGCTCGCCGCAGACTACCTCGCGAGGATCGGCGACTTCGCCGAGGCGCACCCCGACATCGACATGATGGCCGCCCAGCTGGTCGTGGCCCACGACGAGACCGGCGAGACCCGGCGCCACCCGCTGCGCTCGATGTTCCGCGACGGCGACGTGGCGCGGCGGCTGGAGGAGAGCGGCGACTTCTTCGCCGGCAGCGCGCCCTCCTGCTTCTTCCGGCGCGAGCGCCTGCTCGACGAGGGTCTGCGCTTCGACGACCGGGTCCGGCCCAACTTCGAGGACGGACACTTCACGGCCCGCTACCTGCTCGGGGTCGCGGACCCCGTCGTCGGCTTCATCGGGCGGGCGCGCTACCACTACCGCCGACGGGCTGACGGGACCTCGACGCTCCAGCGCAGCCTCACCGACGCCGGCCGCTACACGAGCGTGCTGCGGCACGGCTACCTCGACCTGCTCCAGCGGGCGGACGAGCGTGGCGGCGCACCGGCCTGGCTCCAGTCCTTCATCCTCTACGACCTGTCGTGGTACTTCAGCAGCGACGAGCGGCTCGGACCGGCGACCGCGGCGCGCGGCCCGGTCGCCGACGAGTTCCACACGCTCCTGGCCGAGATCCTGGGCCACCTCGACCCGAGCGTGATCGAGGGCTTCCGGGTGCGTCCGTTGAAGCGCGAGTGGCGCTACCTCCTGCTGCACGGCTACCGCGGCGACGCGTGGCACGAGGAGCAGGCCGTCGTCACCGGCTACGACGCACGTCGCGAGCTGGTCCGGCTCTCGTACTACTTCACCGGTGCCGCGCCGCACGAGCGGGTCCAGGTCAAGGGCACGACGGTGACGCCGTACGCCGCCAAGATCCGCGACGTCGTCTCCCACGACCGCGTGCTGCTGCACGAGCGCATCCTCTGGGTCTCGGCGCGGGCCTCGATCCGGCTCCGGCTCGACGACCGGGACGTCGTGCTGCACCCGAGCGAGCCGGAGCCGGTCACCCGCACGCTCTTCCCCGGCAGGATCCAGCAGGCGGACGAGCGCAGGCGCGGCGTCGAACGGCAGGCCCGCCTGACGCCCGAGCAGAGCCAGCTGGTGGACAGGGCGCACTCCCGCCAGACGCGTCGTCGTTTCGAGGACGCGTGGGTGCTCATGGACCGCATCCACGACGCCGACGACAGCGGCGAGCACCTCTTCCGCTACCTGCGCCGGGAGCGTCCCGACATCAACGCGTGGTTCGTCGTGGAGAAGGACACCCCCGACTGGCACCGGCTCCGCAAGGACGGCCTCGGCCGTCGCCTCGTCGCCTTCGGGTCCGAGCAGTGGAAGCTGCTCATGCTCAACTGCGTGCACCTGGTCTCGTCGCACGCCGACGACGCCATCCTCGATCCCGAGGAGCTCGGCTTCGCCGACCGGCCCTGGCGCTTCACCTTCCTCCAGCACGGGGTGATCAAGGACGACCTCTCGACCTGGCTGAACCGCAAGCAGATGGACCTGATGGTGACCAGCACGATCCCCGAGCTCGAGTCGATCGTCTCCGACCACACGCCCTACCGGGCGACGCAGGCGGAGACCGTCCTCACCGGGCTGCCGAGGTTCGACCTCCTGCACCGGGCGGGCGCCGAGGTCGGACCCGAGCGCCGCGACCTCCTGCTCGTGGCGCCGACCTGGCGCAACTGGCTGGCGATGCCGTTGATCGACGGCACCCAGCGTCGCCCGGTGCCGGGCGCCGAGTTCTTCGAGTCCGAGTTCTTCCAGCGCTGGATGGCGGTGCTCCGTGACCCCCGGGTGGCCGAGTCGTGCCGTCGTCTCGGGCTGACGATCGGCTTCCTGCCGCACCCGAACCTCAGCGAGGTGCTCGAGGGCCTCGACCTGCCGGACCACGTGCGCCAGGTCTCGTTCGTCGGGACCGACGTGCGTGAGCTCTTCGCCCGCGGAGCCGTGCTCGTCACGGACTACTCCTCCATGGCGTTCAACTCCGCCTACATCGACCGCCCGGTCGTCTACTACCAGTTCGACCGCGAGCGGGTCATCTCCGGCGACCACGTCGGTCGCACCGGCTACTTCGACTACGAGCGCGACGGGTTCGGTCCCGTCACGACGACCCACGACGAGGTCGTGTCCGCCGTCCTCGCGGCGCTGGACCACGGGCCGACGCCGGCCGCGCCGTACGACGAGCGGATCGAGGCGACCTTCCCGGTGCGCGACGGGCGGTGCTGCGAGCGGGTCACCGAGGCCATCCTCGCCCTCGACCGGAAGGTCGGGCAGGCGGCCGCGGCCCGGCCGCTCGACCGGGTCGCAGAGGTCGCGCCCTGACCGCGTTGCCTACAGTCGCTCGACGCCCGGGTGGGTGCTGACGCCGCGGAGGTCGAACAGGCAGCGGGCTCGGGCAGCGATGTCCTCGATGTCGAACGCACTGTGCTGCTGCACCAGCACCGTGACGTCCGCCTCGGCAGCGGCAGCCCCCGGGTCGTCGACGCGAGTGGCGCCTTCGACGACCCAGTCCGGGACATGGGGGTCCGCGTAGCTCACGTGCGCACCGAGTGAGATCAGGACCTGGGCGAGCGGGATCGCCGGCGACTCGCGCTGGTCGGCGATGTCGGGCTTGTAGGTCACGCCGAGCAGCAGGATGGTCGAGCCGTTGACCGGCAGCGCGCGGTCGTTGAGCAGCGACTGGATCCGCTGCGCGACGTAGCGCGGCATCCCGGAGTTGATCTCCTGGGCCAGCTCGACGAACCGGAACGGGTAGCCGAGCTGCTCCTCGACGCGGTGTGAGAGGTAGTTCGGGTCGATCGGGATGCAGTGCCCGCCGACGCCCGGGCCGGGGTAGAACGCCTGGAAGCCGAACGGCTTGGTGCGCGCGAGCCGGATGACGTCCCAGAAGTCGATCGACAGCTCGTGCGAGAAGCGGACCATCTCGTTGACGAGCGCGATGTTGACCTGGCGGTAGGTGTTCTCGAGCAGCTTCGACATCTCGGCCTCGCGGGTGCCGCGGGCGACCACGACCTGCTCGGTGAGCTGGGCGTAGAACGCCTCGGCCCGGCGGGCGCACTCGGCGGTGGTGCCGCCGACGACCTTGGGGGTGTTGGCGATGCCGAACTGCGGGTTGCCGGGGTCGACGCGCTCCGGCGAGAAGGCCAGGGCGAGGTCGGTGCCGACGCTCAGCCCGGACAGCTCCTCGAGGATCGGGCGCAGCACCTCGTCGGTGGTGCCGGGGTACGTCGTGGACTCCAGGACGACGAGCGAGCCGCTGGTCAGGTGCGGCGCGATCGAGGTGGCCGCGGACCGCACCATCGACAGGTCGGGGCCGCCGGCCGGGTCAAGCGGGGTCGGCACGCAGATCACGATCGTGTCGGCCGCGGCGACGACGGCCGGGTCCGAGCTGGCGCGGAACCCGCCGGTCAGCATGGCGGCGACGTCGTCGTCCGAGAGGTCGTCGATGTGCGAGGACCCGTTGTTGAGGCCTGCCACGATGCGCTCGGAGGTGTCCAGGCCGACGACCTGGAGGCCCCGCTCGACGGCGAGCTGGGCGAGCGGCACCCCGACATAGCCGAGTCCGACGACGACTACACTGCCCACTGCTCTGTCCACTCCTCGAGGCTCGACCACGGGTAAGACTCTCACGTCCCGCGCGCCCGAGGAGCCCGTGCCCCGAGAGGAACGCATGTCCGCGCTGGTCCTGCACGTCACCGGTGCCCGACCGAACTTCCCGAAGGCCGCACCGGTGATCGCGGCTCTCGAGAAGCGGTCGGTGCGACAGCTCCTGGTGCACACGGGCCAGCACTACGACGCGAACATGTCGGAGGTCTTCTTCCGCGACCTCGGCCTGCCCGAGCCCGACCTCAACCTGGGCATCGGTTCCGGGTCGCACGCCGTGCAGACGGCGGCGATGATGACGGCGCTCGAGACGGTGTTCCTGGACGAGCGGCCCGACCTGGTCGTCGTGTACGGCGACGTGAACTCCACCCTCGCCGCGGCCCTGGTCGCCTCGAAGCTCGGGATCCGGACCGCCCACGTCGAGGCCGGCCTGCGCAGCTTCGACTGGACGATGCCGGAGGAGATCAACCGGGTCGTCACGGACCGGCTCAGCGACGTCCTCTTCGCGACCAGCGCCGACGCGCTCGTGCACCTGGCCCGCGAGGGCGTCGCGCCCGACCGGATGCACTTCACCGGCAACCCGATGATCGACACCCTGGTGCGGCTGCGGGACCGGTTCGACGGCTCCCGGGTCGTCTCGGAGCTGACGCTGCCCACGGCGTACGCCGTCGCGACGATGCACCGGCCCGGCAACGTCGACGATCCGGCGACGCTGGGCCGGATGGTGACCGCCCTGCGCGAGGTCGGCGACCGGATCGACCTGGTGCTGCCGGTGCACCCGCGCGGGCGGGCCCAGCTCGAGGCGTCCGGCCTCTTCGACCACCCACGGGTGCACGCGACCGAGCCGCTCGGCTACCTGGAGTTCCTGGGCCTGGTCGAGGGCTCGGCCCTGGTCGTCACCGACTCGGGCGGCATCCAGGAGGAGACGACCGTCCTCGGCGTCCCGTGCCTGACCCTGCGGCCGAACACCGAGCGCCCGGTGACGATCACGCACGGCACCAACCGGCTGGTCACGACCGACGACCTCGCGGGGAACGTCGACGCGATCCTCGGGGGCGGCGGACCCACCCACGGCCTGGTGCCGCCGCTGTGGGACGGCGCCGCCGGTGAGCGGATCGCGGACATCGTCGTCGACGTCCTGGCCTGACCTCAGCCTCAGCCGAGCAGGGCCTTGACCACCCGCGCGCCGGCCCGGCCGTCGTGCAGCGCGTTGTGGGTGCGGTTGAGGTCGTCGACCGCTGCGGCGTACCGCTCCTGGAGACCCCCGAGGTCGCGGAGGGCGTCGACCACGTCGTCGAGGTCGCCGACCTGCGGACCGGCCGCGGTGGCGTCGAGGTCGACCGGGGACGGCAGCGCCTCGAGGCGGGCGTCGTGGTCGGGCACGTGGAGGACCGCCGGCCGCCCGGTCAGCGCCCAGTCGAAGCGCAGCGAGGAGTAGTCGAGCACGGCGGCGTCGGCGGCGAGCAGGAGGTCGTTGACCGGCGGGCCGAGCGTCACGTCGACGACCGGGGCAGCGCCTGCCTCCGGCGGCCCCGGACGGCGTACGCCGAGGGTGAGCAGCACGTGGCCGGGCCCGAGCGCGGCGGCCAGGCGCCGTACGTCGAGATCGGCCGACGGCGCGGACCGCAGCAGCGCCCGGGTCGCGCGGTCCCGGCGCTCGGGGGCGTGGAGGACGACGGTGCGTTCGGCGGGGATCCCCAGGCGGGCGAGCACCGTCGCGCGGACGTGGTCGCGGTCCCGGGTGACCAGGTCGTCGGTGTGGGGGCTGCCGGTGACGAGCACCCGGTCGTCGAGCTCGAACGCCTCGCGGTAGAGCGCCGCCACCTCCTCGGTCGGCGCGACCAGGTGGTCCCACTGCTGGCGCCGGCGCTCGACCTCGAGCGCGACCGCGCGGGCGTTCTGCCCGCGGGCCCGCCAGGCGTCGGTCCCGATCGGGACGGTCGGGAAGCCGCTGAAGGTGCGCAGCGTCCGCTGCTGCGGGTGCTTGACGAAGAAGGTGGGCAGGTCGTCGGTCGACCAGAGCAGCGGCGACGCGGCCAGCAGGTCGTGCCACCGGCGGCTGTCCAGCAGCACCGACCCGGTGCCGTCGGGTACGACGATGCTGTGGTCGCGGACCGCCCAGGTGCGCCCGACCTCCGCGTGGGTCGCCGCCAGCGCGGCGTCGAGGGCACGCGATGTCTCGTCGGCGCGCCCGCCTGCGGGCTGGAGGAGCACGTGGGGCACGGCGTCCGGCGGCGTGCTGCGCGCCTGGTGCGCCCGGCGCCAGCGCTGCTGGACGTCCGGCCGGCGCTCCTCGTCGTCGAGCGGGGCGCCGACGACGGCGACCAGGGCGCCGTCCGACCGGAGCCGGGTCGTCAGCCGGAGCTCCGGGTCGACGCGCGAGCGGGGGAGGGTACGGGCGAGGTCGCGGGCGGCGGTGGCCTCCAGCTCTCCGCCGTCGGGGGTCGGCGCCACCAGCGTGTAGCGGCCGCTGGGCGGCGTCGTCGTGGTCGGGAACCGCAGCCGGACCGGGTCGCTGCCCTCGACCGTCGTCGCTGCCAGGTCGAGGTGCTGGCCGCGCCAGCGCGCGGCCGCGAGCTCGGTGTCGCCCGACCCGGTGGCGAGCGCCTCGACGACCAGCTCGCCGGGCGCGTGCTCGACGAGCTGGACCCGCAGGCCCGGCTCCGGTGCGGCGTCCGCAGGTCCGCCGTCGCCGGGGGCGACCCGCAGCCGGAAGCCGCCGGCCGGGTCCCAGCCGGGCGCGACCTCGACGGCGGCGCCGTCGAGGTCGGCGACCCGGGTGGACAGGAGCTGGGCCGGTGAGCCGTCGACGGCGTCGTACACCCCGCCCTCGCGCACGACGTCGCCCTGGCGGAGCCGCAGCCGCAGCGTCCAGGTCGTGCTCGCCTCGCGGAGGAGGTCGGCCAGGTCGACCGTGGCGTCGAAGGCCGAGTGGGGGTAGGTCGCGTGGTCGTCCTCGGCCCACTGGTCGACCTCGGGCTCGACGCGCGCCGCGACCCGGAGGTCGACCACCGACCCGGAGCCCGGGTCGACGAGCCACGCCTCGACCTCCGGCGGACCGTCCGGGGTGCCGAGGCCCGGGACCAGCGCCCACACCGAGACCCGCACCGTCGTGCCGTCGACCTCGACGGCCCGCAGCCCGGTCCGCAGCGCCGTCTCGGAGTCGGCCAGCGCCCAGAGCCCGGGCGGGACGGCGGCGCTGATCTCCGCCGGCAGGTCCGGCACCGCGACGAGCCGGTCGCCGACCGCCCGGACCTCGGGCTGCCGGTGCGTGCGGAAGTGCTCGTCGGCGAGGTCCAGGTCGTCCCAGCGCCGTTCGGCGCACAGCCAGGCGCGCACGGCGCGGTCGTGGCGCACGGTGCGCAGCGCCCGCTCGGTGGCCCGGTCCAGGAAGAGGCGGTACGTCGTGGCCAGGGCGTCGCGGTAGTCGTCCGTGCCGACCAGCGCGTGCGGCAGGAACGGCGGGAAGTCGATGTCGAGGCAGCGGCCGACCCACGCGTCGTACGTCGCCTCGCTGGCCTCGGCCCGGAGCAGGTCGTGCGCCTCCTCCTTCACCGTGATCCGGTCGAGGAGGTTCTGCAGCACCGCCTTCTGCTGGCCGGTGCTCGTCTGGTCCTCGCGCATCCGCCACTGGTAGGTCACCCGGGCGAGCACGTCGAACCGCTCGGCGCGCACGTAGGCCGCCAGCATCGGGACGTGGTCCTCGTAGGCGGTGCGGGAGCCGAAGCCGCCGACCCGGTCGCGCCAGAAGGCGGTCCGGAAGACCCGGTTGCAGGCGATGATGTCCTGCATCGCGGCGGGGAACTCGTCGATCGTCGTCGCCAGGCGGTCGTACTCGTGCACGGTCCGCCCCCAGGCCACGCCCCGGGTGCGGTTGTGCCGGGTCCGCACGGCGGCGCCGACCACGAAGTCGGAGCCCGAGGCGCGCAGGGTGCGCACCATCGCCTTGAACGCCCGCCGGGGCACGGTGTCGTCGGAGTCGACGAACGTCAGGAACGTCCCCCGGGCCGCGTCCACGCCGTGGTTGCGCGCCGCGCCCTGCCCGGCGTTCTCCTGGGTCAGGACGCGCAGGCGCGGGTCGGCGGCGGCGTACCGCTCCAGGATCGCGGGGCAGTCGTCCGTGGACCCGTCGTCGACCGCGATCACCTCGAGGTCGCTCAGTGACTGGCCCAGGACGCTGTCGAGGCACTCGGCGAGGTACGGCGCGACGTTGTAGACCGGGATGACGACGCTCAGCACCGGGGGAGCGGCCGACTCCGGTGCGGCCGGCTCGGCGGCGGCGTCCCGCGACCGGGTCCGGCCACGGAGGACGCCGGTCAGGCGGCGGCGGGCAGCTGGGTCGTTCATCGGCCTGTTCTGAGGGTCCGGCGGAGTGGTGGACCACCCTAGTGCCCCGGAGCCGTGCCCTAAGGTGGGGCGCCGATCCCGGGCGGTAGCCCGGGGCACGAACGGGGAGCGAGGAACGGCGTGGCTGCACGAGCGGGTGGTGGGGTCCGAGCCTTCGCAGGACGGGTACGACGCCGGCTGCGCGGGCACCCGGAGGCCGTCGCGCCCGCCCCCGTCGTCGTGGACGAGGAGCTCCTGGCCCTGGCGGTCGACCTGCTGGGCGATCGCACCGCACCGCGGATCGTGATGGTGGCCGGACCCGGTTCGAAGCCGCTGGTCCGTGCGCTGCGCTCGCGGGTCCCCGGCGCCTCCGTGAAGGTCGTCCCCGCCGAGGCCGGTCCCTCGCGGCGACACCTCGGGGTGACGCTCGACGGGCCGTTCGACCTCGCGCTCGACCTGGTCGGCACCCGCAAGGGCCGGTTGGCCCGCTTCCAGGAGCTCTTCAACCAGCTCACCGTGGGCGGTCACCTCGCGATCGCCGCGGCGGCGGCCGACGCCCCGCGGGCGGGCGAGGAGGCCCCGGAGGGGTCCAGCGCGCTCGCGCCGCTGCTCGCCGGCGCGGTCGACCGGGTGGGCAAGCGGATCCGCCCGGACCGCAAGCGGGTGCCGCTGCGTCGCTACGACGAGCAGGCCGTCGCCGACGCGCTGACGGCCACCGAGGTGCGGGGCGACTACCTGGTGCTCACCAACGGCCTCGGCCCGGCGCACGCGAAGCTGCGCGAGGACGAGGGCATCACCGTGATGCGCAAGCGTCCCGAGCTCGGGCACTCGGTCGTCGAGACCGTCGACGGGCTGCGCTTCACCTCGCGCTGCGAGCTGCAGGAGAACACCCCGACCCGGGGCGCCTTCCAGCCGACCGAGTACGACGCGCCGCCGGCGTACCTGCGCGACTACCGCGGGGTCGTCGTCGCGCCCGGCCAGGTCGTCGCCGACGACCGCGTGCTGTGGCCCGACACCTACCGCCACAACGCCCGCAAGCGGCTGCGCAACAGCCACACCGTCGAGGTGGCGCCCGGCTACGCCCGGCTGCCGTTCCCGACCGACGACCTCCCGCTGCTCGAGGGCACCTACTTCCACCTCGACAACGAGGTCCGCGGCCACTTCGGGCACCTGCTGACCGAGACGGTCTCCCGGCTGTGGGCGTGGCCGCGCGCCAAGGAGCTGGCGCCCGACCTGAAGGTGCTGGTCGCGGCCAACCGCCGCCCCGAGCTGATGTCCTACGAGCTCACGATCTACGCCGCGGCGGGGATCGAGGCCGACGACATCGTGATGATCCGCGAGCCCGTGCGGGTCGAGCGTCTGCTCTCGCCGAGCCCGATGCTGTCGAACCCGGAGTTCGTGCACCCCGCCATCGCGGACACCTGGCGACTGATGGGCGACGCGCTCGCGGCGGACGCGACCGGTGACCTCCGGCCGGACCGGATCTTCTGCTCGCGGCGGATCGCGAAGCGGGCCTGCAACAACACCGACGAGGTCGAGGAGATCTTCCGGGCCGCCGGGTTCGAGGTGCTCTTCCCCGAGGACTACCCGCTCGGCGACCAGATCGCGATGTTCCGCTCGGCCAGCGTGCTGGCCGGCTTCGCGGGCAGCGGTCTCTTCAACGTCTGCTTCGCCCCGGACCCGGTCCAGATGATCATGCTCAGCTCCGACGCCTACTCGGCGCGCAACGAGTACCTCATCGCCTCGGTCCTCGGACACTCGATCACCTCGATCAGCTCGAAGGCCGACAAGCCGGGCGAGTTCCAGTCGTCGTTCACCTTCGACGTCGCCGACGAGGGCCGCTACCTGGCCCAGGTGCTGGCCGCGCTCGACGACTGACCCGTCCGCCCCGGCTGTCCAGCCCAGCGCCCGTGGTCCGGACGGCCTGGGTGAGCGGGATACGATCGGGCGTTCCGCCAGGAGAAGAGGAGGACGCCGCGTGCGTGCACGCCAACGCATCGAACGTGTCCTCGTGCGGGCAGGCAAGGCCACTCCGGCCAGCGTGCGCGGACCTCTCGGCCGGGCGACGCGCACCTTCCGGGGTCGCTGGGAGGGGCCGCGCGTCACCGTCGTGGTCGCCGTCAGCGACAGTGAGACCCGACGGGTCGCCCCGTGCCTCAAGTCGATCCGGGGCCAGCGGCACCGCAACATCGACGTGCTCGTCGTGCCGTACGGCGCGGCCGCGGGCGCCCTCGAGGGCGCCCGGGAGCAGGCGGCCGAGGACTGGCGGATCCGGATCGCCCCTCCGGCGGCCGACCTCGCCGGGGCCTGGAACGCCGGCGCCACCCGCGCCCGCAACGGCTACGTCATGTTCGCTCGTGGCGGCGACGACCTCGCCACCAACGCGATCGAGCGGCTCGTCACCGTGCTCGAGGAGACCGGCTCGGCGATGGCGGTCGGTCGCATCGAGCCGCCGCTCTCCCTCAACGCCTCGGTGGAGTCGCCGTTCGAGGCCGCCCACCTGACCGAGGTCCGGGGCACCACGCTCGCGGCGTCGCCGGTGGCGATCACCGACCTGGGCGTCGGCAACCGGATGTTCCGCCGCTCCTTCTGGGTCGGCTCCGGGCTCCGGTTCGACGCCGACGACGAGCAGGGCCTCGAGCTCGCGCTCGCGTCGTACGTCGCGGCGCCGTCGTTCGACCTGCTGCGTGACGCCGCCTACATCCCGAGCGGCCGGCGCGAGGGCGTCAGCGTCGGCGCGGTCCGCGACGTCCTCTCCGAGCTCGGCGACTGGCTCGACGAGCACGCCGCCACCCAGCGCTCCGTGGCCGCGCTGGACCTGCCCGACGTGCTGGACTGGTGGCTCTGGGGCACCCTCGACGCCGCGATCCAGCCCTTCCTCGGTGACGTCGAGCGCGCCACGGCGGAGCAGTGGACCCGGCTCCGCGAGGTGGTGGACGAGCTCGTGGCCTCCGGCGGCGACAGTGCGTGGGCGGCGCTGCGGGCGGACTCGCGCGTGAAGCTCTGGCTGGTCCGCGAGGACAAGCGCCAGGAGCTCGAGGACTACGTCGGGGCGCGGCTCTTCGAGCGCTCGAACCGGCCGACCGAGGTGCGCGACGGGGTCGTCCTCGCGCGGCTGCCCTACTTCGAGGACGCGGCGGCCGGGGTGCCGCTCGATGCCTACGAGATGCGCGAGGCCGAGACCCAGCTGTGGGCGGCCCTCTACCGGATCGGCTGGGCCGGCCCGGAGCGGCTCGAGCTGCGCGGCTTCGCCCGCATCGAGCACGTCGACCTCGGCCCGGACACCCAGGTCAGTGCGTGGCTGGTCGAGCACGGCAGCGGCGAGCGGCTGGAGCTCGACGTCGAGCGGTACGCCGACCCGCGCGCCAACCTCTTCGAGGGCTCGCGCTACCAGGACTACGCCGAGGGCGCGTTCACCGCCACGATCGACACCGGGGCCCTGGCCGCGCGCGCGGTCGAGCGCGGCAGCGAGACCGCCTGGTCCCTCGAGCTGGAGGTGCGCGCCCACGGACTGACCCGTCAGGGCGCCGTCGCCGAGATCGACGACCGCGCGTCCTCGGGGATGATCGAGACCGGCCACCTCGGCGACCGTGTCGTGACCGGTGCCCGGGTCGGGATCCGCGGTCGCAACGCCAGCCGCTTCCACCTCTTCGCGACGCCCGGCACCTGGCCGCAGCTGGTCGAGGCGACCGTGGCCGGCTCCACCGTGCGCGGCACCCTGGACCCGGCCGGCGAGCGGCTGACGGAGGTCCGGGCGGTCGACCAGGTCGGTGCCGTGGCCCGGGCACGCTGCGTGCCGGGCGCCGACGGGGCGACCACCTTCTCGCTCGAGCTCGCCCGCCCGCGTCCGGCCGACCCGCCCCGGCGGCTGCGCCTGGTCGGCGTCACGGCCTCCGGTGCCGAGGTCCGGGTCGCGTGGCCGAGTGCCGCGCCTCAGTGGCTCGCCGCCGGCTCCGGCCAGGTCGCCCTCAGCCGCTCCGAGACCGGCGACGTCGACGTCGTCGACGCCCTGGGCACCCTCGTGGTCGAGGACGTCGCGCTCACCCCGGGTGCCCTCGACGTCACCGCTCGGTGGCTCGGCCCCACGCCCGCCCGGTACGACGTGCGCCTCGGGCGGCGTCGGGTCACCGTCGACGGCCGCGAGGTCGACGGCGACGGCCTGCTCCGGCTCAGCTTCCCGACCCGGTGGGACGAATGGGGCCTCGGCGAGACCAGGCTCCCCGTCGGCAGCTACCGCTTCTGGGTCGAGTTCGGGCCCCAGGCGACCCCGCACGAGGGTCGCGCGCTCGTCGGTGAGGCGCTCCTCGACCGGCTCCTCGACTTCCACGTCGAGGACGGCTTCCGGATGCGCGTCGCGCGCAACGGCCGCGAGGCCGGGGTGGTTCTGCTGCCCCCGCTCACCGACGAGGACCGGGGCCAGCTGGCGCAGGCCCGGCTCCAGGAGTGGTACCGCGACTGCGACCTGCCCCTGGACGAGTCGGCCGTCTACCTGCAGGCCTACGCCGGCGCGACCGCGACCGACAGCCAGCTCGCGATCCACGACGAGCTGCGGCGTACCCACCCCGACCTCACGATCTACTGGGGCGTGGTCGACGGTGCCTCCGTCGTGCCCGAGGGCGGCACGCCGGTGCTCATGCACTCCCGTGAGTGGTACCGCGTGATGGCGACCGCCCGTTACCTCTGCCTCAACATCGACCCCGACCGCTGGTTCGCGCTGCGGCCGGGCCAGCAGATGCTGCAGACCTTCCACGGCTACCCGGCCAAGTCGATGGGCATCCGGATGTGGGAGGGCAAGGGCTACACCCCGCGCCGGATCGGCCTCGAGCTCCAGCGGACGTCCGGCGACTGGTCGATGATCCTGACGCCCGCTCCGGAGATGGACGAGCACTACCGCCGCGAGTACCGCTACGACGGCGTCATCCACCACGAGGGCTACCCGCGCGACGACGTCCTGGTGTCACCCGACGCGGAGCGGATCCGCGAGGAGACCCGGGCCCGGCTCGGGATCGCGCCGGGTCAGCGCGCGGTGCTCTACGCGCCCACCTGGCGCGACGACCTGGCGACCAACTGGCGCCGGGCCGAGGCCGTCCTGCACCTGGACGTCGAGGCCGCGAGCCGCAAGCTCGGCAAGGACTACGTCCTGCTGATGCGCGGCCACCGGTTCCACGGCCGGACGGCCACGCCCGAGGGCGACGCCCAGCTGATCGACGTGACCTACTACCCGGAGATCAACGACCTGATCCTGGCCTCCGACGCCGCGGTGCTCGACTACTCGTCGCTGCGCTTCGACTTCGCGCTGACCGGCCGGCCGATGGTCTTCCTGGTGCCCGACCTGGACACCTACACCGGCGGCGTCCGCGGCTTCCTCTACCCCTTCGAGGACTCGGCTCCCGGTCCGCTGGTGGACACGCCCGACCAGGTGATCGCGCTGCTGCGCAACCTCGACGGCGTCCAGCGCGAGTACGCCGACGCGATGAAGGCGTTCCACGACCGCTACAACTACCTCCAGGACGGTCGGTCGGCGCAGAAGGTGGTCAAGGCCTTCTTCGGCTGAGCCGTCGCTCGCAGGGAACCGAGCGGTGCCCGGCGCCGTCTACCAGGGCGTGAAGGTGCGAGGAGCAGCCGCCGGGGCCGTGGTCGCGATCGCCGCCCTGGCCAGCGGGTGCCTGTCCACCGCCGACTGCGCGAGCGCCGGCCAGGTGGCGATGTCGTGCGCCGCCGGCGTCGAGTACGACGGCCACTTCTACCAGGCGTGGTCCGACCGGCTCCCCGTCGCCCGGGGGGAGCTGCTCGGGGAGGCGACGTACCCGGACTGCGACGACGGCGGGGGCGGCTGCTCGGGCCCGGCCGAGCCGACCCGCGTGTGGGAGATGCGCGGGGCTTCGCCCGACACCCTGCTCGTCGGGCGTGAGCAGGGACAGGACGGATGGGTCGTCTTCGCCCGCCTGGGCGTCGACCCGGACGACTACTACCGCCTCGTCAACGGCGTCTGGCAGCTGCGCAAGGTGCCGCGCAACGGCTAGGGCGCTGTCAGAGCTCGGTGTCGGTCAGCCGCAGCGACTCGAGCGGGTCGAGGCGGCGCAGGTCGATCACGTGTCCGGTGCCACCGGAGACCAGGGCCTCGAGCGAGGCCTTCGCGACGGCCGTGGACTCGAGCAGCGAGCCTGCGGGCTCCTCGCCGAAGGCCTTCGTGCGCATCGGGGTGCCGGTCCGCTCGGGGTTGATGCAGTTGACCCGGATCTTGTCGGCCGCCCACTCGTCGGCGAGCGCCTGGGTCAGGTTGACGGTCGCGGCCTTGGCGGACGAGTAGAGGCTGTAGCCGCTGCGCCCGCGCGTGTAGGAGCTCGACGTGAAGAGCAGCAGGCTGCCCGAGCTCTCCCGGAGCAGGGGGTGGAACTCCTGCGCGATCAGGATCGGCGCGATGTAGTTGATGTCGGTCGCCGAGTAGATCGTCTCGTCGGACGCCTCGACCAGCGTGCCGCGCGGCAGCACGCCAGCGGTGTTGACGACGAAGTCGACCGAGCCGAAGCGCTCGACGGCGTCGCGGGCCGCGGCCGCGATGTCCTCGCGACGCTGCACGTGGGTCTGCGTCGTGGAGCGGCTGTACGACGCCACGTTCGCGCCGTACGACGCCGCGAGCTCCGCGATGTCGTGGCCGATGCCGTAGCTGCCACCGAAGACGACCATCGTCCGACCCTCGAGGGCGGCGCGCATGGCATCGTCGCTGCGCATCGCAGGGGCGTCGTTGCCGGTGAGCTGGAAGAGCTTGTCGGCGAGGTAGATGTCGATCGGCTCGGTGACCTTCATGTTGCGCTCGTCGCCGGGCACGACCCAGATCGGGACGTCCGGGAGGTAGCGCAGCACGACGGTGCAGTCGTCGGTGGCCTCGAAGTTCGGGTCCTCGCCGGCGTACCGGTACGCCTCGCGGATCGTCGAGAGCCTGAACGCCTGCGGGGTCTGGCCTCGGCGCAGGTTCGAGCGCGGCGGGATGTCGCGGATCGTGTTGTCGGGGCCGACCTCGATGATCGTGTCGGCCGACGGGATCGCCACGTCCACGGCGTCGTGGGTGTCGAGCGCGGCGAAGCAGTCGCTGATGATCCGGGCGCTGACCAGCGGGCGGACCGCGTCGTGCAGGAGGACCTTGCAGTCCTCGTCGCCGAGGGCGGCGAGTGCCGCGAGCGTCGTGTCGTTGCGGGTGCCGGCGCCCTCGAGGATCGCGCGGACCTTGCCGTAGCCGCCGTCGCGCACCATCGCGTGCACCGCGTCGAGGTGGCCAGGAGCCATCATCACGATGATCTCGTCCACGTCGGGGTGCCGGTCCAGGATGGCCAGCGTGTGCTCCATGATCGAGTGCCCGGCGATCTTGATGAGCTGCTTGGGCACGTCGAGCCCGACCCGTACGCCGACGCCCCCTGCGAGCAGGACGGCTACGTTCTTCTGCGGACCCGACACGTGTTCTCCTCCTGGATGGCAACCGGGGTAGTTTCCCACAGCAGGTGCGGTCGGGCCGACTCGGCGGAGCGACGTTAGGGTGCGGGCATGCGGTCCACCGACGACCTCCGCGAGGTCATCCGCGCGGAGTTCGCGCGACTCGACGTCGACGACACCGGCCTGACCGGTCGCCTCGAGGAGCGCGCCGTCGCGGCCGCCGGGGGAGCGGACCCCGAGGCGGCGGCCGCCGTGGCGGTCGCGGTGGTCGAGGCGGCGCACGCCGTCGTCGAGGAGCCGGACGCTCCCGTGGTCACCGTCGGCGACCTGTCGGCACGCGGGCTCGTCGCAGCGGCGCTGCGCCCCCGTCGTACGCCGCGGGCGGGCGCATGAGCGAGGCGCTGCCGGACGGCACCCGGCTGCTGCACATCGGGCCGCACAAGACCGGCACGACCAGCGTGCAGCGGGCGTTCTGGGACACCCGCGAGCTGCTGCCCGAGCACGGCGTGCACTGGGCGGGCGGGCTCGCCCACCCGATGAGCGCCGCGATGGCGGCCGCCGGCAACCAGCTCGCCACCGGGCAGCAGGGCTCCGGCGACGAGCGGTGGGCCGAGCTGGCGGCCGAGGTGCGCGGCTCGACGGCGCGGATGACGGTCGTCAGCAGCGAGTTCTTCTCCGACGCCCCGGCCGCGCGGGTCACCGAGATCGTCGACGCGCTCGGCGCCGAGCAGACGCGGGTGGTGATCACGCTGCGGCCGGTGACCCGGATCCTGGCCTCGCAGTGGCAGCAGTACATGCAGAACCAGCCGATGGTGAAGTACGTCGGCAACCCGGACTACGAGGGCTGGCTCGACCAGGTCCTCAACCGTCCCGACCAGCAGGACGTGACGCCGTCGTTCTGGCGCCGGCACCGTCACGACCGGCTCGTGGAGACCTGGGCCTCGGCGCTGGGGCCTGACCGGCTCGTCGTCGTGGTGGTCGACGACGCGCGACCGCGTGACATCCTCACGTCCTTCGAGGAGCTGACCGGCCTGCCGGTGGGGCTCCTCCAGCCGCGCGAGGCCTCCGCCAACCGCTCGCTCACGCTGCCCGAGGTCACCATGCTGCGCGCGTTCAACGCCGGCTGGACCGAGCGGGACTGGTCGCAGGCCGACTACACGCGCTACGTGCGCTTCGGCGCCGTCCGGCACCTGATGACGCGGAAGCCCGACCCGGACGAGCCGCCGATCCGGACGCCCGCCTGGGCCGTCGAGCGTGCCAACGAGATCGGCGCGGAGATGATCGGCGCCATCGCGCGCACCGGCGTCCGCGTCGACGGGGACCTCTCGCTGCTGGCCTCGGCCGAGCCGCGGTCCGTGGGCGACAACCCGGCCGTCGTCGAGGTGCCGGACGAGGTGGTCGCCCGGTTCGCAGCCGGGCTGGCCAAGGTGATCGCCGAGACGCCGGGCCGCCCGGCGCCGTCGGCCCGGCGGGCCGGACCGCTCGAGACCGGGGTCCGCGCACACCGGGCTCGCCGTACGCCGTCCTCCGCGGACCCCCGCCCGGTCGAGGACCTCGGCCGGGTCGCCCTGCTGCGGGCCGCCGCCGGGCGCGTACGCCGGCGACTACGGCGTCAGTCCGTCGGGTAGCCGAGGTCGGCGAAGTCGGCGGCGTAGAACTCCTGGACCCGCGACCGCACCTCCGGGGTGAGCGGGACCTTCGAGCTCGGGATGCCCCTCTCGTGGCTCGCCAGCTTGTGGGGGACCTTGGTCGGGAGACCGAGGTCGAAGCGGGCGTTGAGGTCGGCGACCATCGCCTCGAGGCTGTCCTCGAGCCGGTAGACCTCCGCGCCGGGGAGCAGGAACTCCGTCTGCGGCCGCAGGTGGTTGTCGAGCGCGTAGGGGTTCTCGGCGTACCGGGTCAGGACCCGCTCGGTCCAGGTCGCGACCTGGTCCTCGTCGGTGGAGTCGAGCTGCCGGTGGCGCATCGAGAACTCCGAGCGGAAGCGGGCGAGCGGTTCGCGGACGATGCCGGCGACCACGTCGAAGCGGCTCACGTCGAAGAGTTCGACGAGCAGGTCCGCGTGGTAGTGCTGCGGTGAGCAGCGCAGCAGGGGGAAGACGTGCGGCCGCGCCCGCTTGCCCTCTCGGAAGTGCACCTCCCAGCCGGCCTTCGCGAACATCCGCTCGATCGTGGTGCCGCCCGTCTTCGGGATGTGGATGAAGAGGACGGAACGTCCGTCCTTGATCATCACCGGCACGTCGGGTGCTCCCTCCACAGCGGGGCCGCCTCGGGGCCACGTCGCGGGCAGCCTATCGGTCCTCCGGGGAGCCATTAGAGTGGCGCCTCGTCGTCGGACTCCCCGCTCCCGCCGGCGGAGGAGAGGTTCGCACGTGTCGTTGGTTCGCAGGGTCGGACGTCGGGTCCGGCGCATCGGCAGGGCCCCGTCCGCACCGCCGGCCGTGCCACCCGTCGGGATCGTGGAGCACTTCTCGCAGACCCTGCTGACCGGCTGGGTGTCGGTGCCCGCCGACGCCGCGCCCACGCGCGTCCGGCTGATGGTCGGGCCCGTGGAGGTGTGCTCGACGTACGCCACCCCGGGCGGCGCGATGAGCGGGTCCACCGGCGGTGACGCTCCCCGTCGCAGGCAGGCCGCCGGCCCCGGCCGGCGGGACCCGATGCTGCCCGGTCCGAAGGGGGACCGGCGCAACAGCCGCGCGGAGGTCCGGACCTTCTCCTTCCGCCTCCGTGACATCTGGGACTACTGCGGGCCCGCCACCCGGATCCGGGTGGTCGTCGACGGGCAGCCGCTGCCGATCAACCAGCACGGCATGTTCCTGCGCCCCCGGCAGAAGGGCGCCCACACGCCGGCCGACCTCCGCGCCAAGCTCGAGAGCGGCCACGTCCTCGGCCAGTGGGGTCGTCTCCAGCTGTCCAAGCGGCTCGACACCGAGTGGCAGCAGGCGGTGCTGTCGCTCTACGAGCGGGTGCGCCGGGTGCTGCACGCCGAGCTCGGGTACGACGCCTTCGTCATCTACGGGACCCTGCTCGGCGCCGTGCGCGACGGCGGCTACATCGGCCACGACGTCGACTTCGACGCGGCGTACGTCTCCCGCTCGCGGACCGGTCCCGAGGCGGCCGAGGAGTTCACCCGGATCGCCCTGGTGCTGGTCGAGGACGGCCTGCGGATCGAGGCCTTCCCGGCGTGCCTGCACATCGTCGACCCCGACAACGACGTCCACCGCATCGACCTCTTCCACACGTACTTCGACGAGCAGGGGCTGCTCCGCTTCCCCTTCGGCGTCGCCGGCTCCACCGACTTCCCCGAGTCCCGCTGGGCGGGCACGGGTGAGATCGACCTGCCCGGTGGCCAGGCCCTGGCGCCGCGCGACCCCGAGCTGCTGATCGCGCACCTGTACGGCGAGGACTGGCGGCTCCCCAAGCCCGGGTTCAACTGGGACCTCGACCGGACGAGCGCGGCCGTCGACGGCCGTCTCAGCGTCGAGCAGCGCACCAAGGTCTACTGGGCGGACTTCTACGCGCGCACCGAGTACACGACCGGCTCGACCTTCTTCGAGTTCATGTCCACCCGTGGAGGGACGCCCGACACCGTCGTCGACATCGGCTGCGGCGACGGCCGCGACTCGTGCGCCTTCGGCACGACCGGCCGGACCGTCCTGGGTCTCGACCAGTCGCCGGTCGGGATCGAGCACGCGCGCCGGCGGGCCCGGGACCTCGGGCTGGAGCGGGTCGACTTCCGCACCTGCGACGTCTCCAGCATCGACGACCTGGGCGCGGCGCTCGGTGAGGTCCGGGACCCGTCAGGCGCCCCGACGCTCTTCTACCTGCGCTTCTTCCTGCACGCCATCCACGAGCCCGTGCAGGCCGCGCTGCTCGACGCGATCAACGAGCACGCCCGGCCGGGCGACATGTTCGCGGCCGAGTTCCGCACCGATCAGGACGCCCACAACGCGAAGGTGCACACCAAGCACTACCGGCGCTTCCAGAACGGCGCCGAGTTCGTCGCCGACCTGCGCCGCCGGGGGTGGGTCGTCGAGCACGAGGAGGAGCGGGCGGGGCTCTCGCCGTACGGCGAGGAGGACCCGGTGCTGATGCGGGTGGTCGCGCGCTGCTGAGCCGGGCAGGCGCCGCGGCTTCCGCCGCACGGATTGGTCACCAACCGCAGATCCGGAGCGCCGCGCGGCCGGCGGCGGTCGTTGTGACCCACCCCACGCGAGCGTCCCGTTTCGAGGAGGTGGCGCTCGGCGTAGGCTCGAGGAGTCAGCATCGCTAGTCCGGTACCCCACCCGGCTCGCCCCCTCGGGAGCGAGTGGTCGGAGGGACTGGAACGAAAGGTACGACAATGACGCTCCACTCCCGGGAGACCGGGTTGCGGGTGGGTGTCGTCGGCGCGGGTCGCGTCGGCGCCGTCCTGGCCGCCGCCCTGCGCGCCGCCGGTCACGACATCGTGGCCGCCGCCGGCGAGTCCGACGCGTCCCGCGGACGCATCGCCGACCTGCTGCCGGGCGTCCCGACCCTGAAGCCGACGGCGGTCGCCCGGGCCTGCGACCTGCTGCTGCTCACGGTCCCCGACGACATGCTCGGCAACGTCGTCACCACGCTCAGCGACGCCGGCGCCATCCGCCCCGGCCAGTACGTCGTGCACACGTCCGGCCGGCACGGACTCGAGGTGCTGGCCCCGGCCGCGGCGCTCGGCGCCCACGTGGTCGCGATGCACCCCGCGATGACCTTCACCGGCACCGAGCGCGACCTCGACCGCCTGGCCGGCTGCGTCTTCGGCCTGACCGCCGAGCCGGCCGAGCGCCCCGTCGCCGAGTCCCTCGTCAGCGACCTCGGCGGCCGCCCGATGTGGGTGCCCGAGGAGATGCGGACGCTCTACCACGCCGGTCTCGCCCACGGCGCCAACCACCTGGTCACCCTGGTCACGCAGGCGATGGAGATGCTCGCCGCCGCCGGTGCCGACGACCCCGCCGGCACCCTCCGGCCGCTGCTCACCGCGGCGCTCGACAACGCCCTCGAGCACGGCGACGCGGCACTCACCGGCCCGATCGTGCGCGGCGACGTCAACACGGTCCGGGCCCACCTCGCCGACATCAGCGCCAACGCGCCCCAGACGTTGGCGTCGTACGTCGTGCTGGCGCGCAACACCCTCGACCGCGCGGTGACCGACGGGCGGGTGCTGCCGATCCGGGCCGCCGCGATCCTGCGGGCGCTCGACGCGGCCGAGCGCGAGGCGCCCTCGCACGTCCACCGTCGATGAGCGCCGCACCCGTCGTCGCCGCGACCCGCGACGAGCTCGCGGCGCTGCTGGCCGAGGCCAGGAGCGCGGGCAGCCCGGTCGGCCTGGTGCCGACCATGGGAGCCCTCCACGACGGGCACGCCAGCCTGATGGAGACGGCCCGCGCGCGCATCGGTGATGGCCCGCTCGTCGTGTCGGTCTTCGTCAACCCGCTCCAGTTCGGGGCCGGTGAGGACCTGGACCGCTACCCGCGGACCTTCGACGACGACCTCAAGCTCTGCGAGCGCGAGGGCGTCGACATCGTCTTCGCCCCGAGCGTCGAGGAGGTCTACCCGGGCGGCGAGCCGCAGGTGCAGCTGAAGCCCGGTCCGCTCGGCAAGGTCCTCGAGGGCAAGACCCGTCCGGGTCACTTCCGCGGCGTCCTCACGGTCGTCGCGAAGCTCTTCGGGCTGGTCCGCCCCGACGTCGCGGTCTTCGGGCAGAAGGACTACCAGCAGCTCGCGCTGATCCGCCGGATGGTGCTCGACCTCAACATGCCGGTCGAGGTCGTGGGTGCCCCGACCGTCCGCGAGCCCGACGGCCTGGCGCTGTCGAGCCGCAACCGCTACCTCGACGCCGAGCAGCGGGAGGCAGCCACCGCGCTGAGCCGGGCACTGCGGGCCGCGCAGGAGAACGCGCCGTACGGCGTCGCGGTCGCGCTCGACGAGGCCCGCACCGAGCTGCGCGAGCACCTCGTGGACCTCGACTACCTCGTCATCACCGACCCCGACCTCGGCGCCCTGCCGAGCGTCGTACCGGCCGGCACCGAGGCCAGGATCCTGGTGGCCGCCCGGGTCGGCACCACCCGGCTCATCGACAACATGGAGCTCCGATTCTGATGCTGCGCACGATGATGAAGTCCAAGATCCACCGCGCGACGGTGACGCAGGCCGACCTGCACTACGTGGGCTCGGTGACCGTCGACGAGGACCTGCTCGACGCCGCCGACCTGCTGTCCGGCGAGCTCGTGCACATCGTCGACATCACGAACGGCGCCCGGCTCGAGACCTACACGATCGCGGGCGAGCGCGGCTCCGGCGTGATCGGCATCAACGGAGCGGCGGCCCGGCTGGTGCACCCCGGCGACCTGGTCATCCTGATCGCCTACGGCCAGATGGAGACCGCCGAGGCGAAGGAGTTCCAGCCCCACGTCGTCTTCGTCGACGCCGACAACAAGATCCTCGCGACGGGCTTCGACCCGGCCGAGGCGCCCGACGGGTCGGGGCTGCTCCGGGGCGACCAGCTCGCCCAGCGCTAGATTTCGCCAATGCCCTCCGCTCCCGCACGTCGCGTCCCCGGGCGCCTGCTCGCCCCCGAACCCGGGTGGACCACCACGGCCGACGTCGTCGTCGTGGGCTCCGGCATCGCCGGCCTGACGGCAGCGCTGCGGCTGCGCAACGAGGTGGACAAGGTCCTCGTCGTCACCAAGGACGTGCTCGCGGCCGGCTCCACGCAGTGGGCGCAGGGCGGCATCGCCGCGGCGCTCGGCCCCGGTGACACCCCGCACGAGCACGAGGTCGACACCCTGGTCGCGGGCGCCGGTGCGTGCGACCGGGCCGCGGTCGAGGTGCTGGTGACCGAGGGCCCCGATGCGGTGCGCGAGCTGATCGCGCTCGGCACCAACTTCGACCACGACCCGAACGGCGAGCTGTCGCTGACCCGCGAGGGCGGCCACCACCGCGACCGGATCGCGCACGCGGGCGGTGACGCCACCGGCGCCGAGATCCAGCGCGCGCTGATCGCCGCGATCGAGCAGGCCCCCGAGATCGAGGTCGTCGAGCACGCGCTCGCGGTCGACCTGCTGCTCGCCGAGGACGGCGGCGTCGCCGGGCTGACCCTGCACGTGATGGGCGAGGGCCAGCGTGACGGCGTCGGTGCGGTGCTCTGCCGGGCCGTCGTGCTCGCCAGCGGCGGCCTCGGGCAGGTCTTCGAGCAGACCACCAACCCGGCCGTGTCGACCGGCGACGGGATGGCGGTGGCGCTGCGCGCCGGTGCGGTGCTGCGCGACCTCGAGTTCGTGCAGTTCCACCCGACCGTGATGTACCTCGGCTCCGAGTCCCGCGGCCAGCAGCCGCTGATCTCGGAGGCGGTGCGCGGCGAGGGCGCCTTCCTCGTCGACTGGGACGGCGAGCGATTCATGCAGGGCGTCCACGAGCTGGCCGACCTCGCGCCGCGCGACGTGGTCGCCAAGGCGATCATGCGGCGGATGCTCGACACCGACCACCCGCACATGTGGCTGGACGCGCGCCACCTCGGCGCCGAGTTCTGGGAGCGGCGCTTCCCCACGATCCTGGCCACCTGCCGCAGCCACGGCGTCGACCCGGTCACCGACCTGATCCCGGTCGCACCGGCGTGCCACTACGCCTCCGGCGGGGTGCGCACCGACCTCTGGGGTCGCAGCAACGTGCCCGGCCTCTACGCCACCGGTGAGGTCGCCTGCTCGGGCGTCCACGGCGCCAACCGGCTCGCCTCCAACTCGCTGCTCGAGGGGCTGGTCTTCTCCCGCCGGATCGCCACGGTGCTGCCCGCCGAGCTGCGACCCCTGCTGTGGCCGGTCACCGACCCGCGCACCCCCGGCCTGGTGCCGGGCGTCGTACGCCGCGAGCTCCAGGAGGTGATGACCTCCCACGTCGGCGTGCTGCGCAACGCCGACGGGCTGGCCGACGCGGGCGGGCTGCTCGACAAGCTGGCCACCGCCGGCGCCGAGGCGATCGACCAGGAGTCCTGGGAGACCACCAACCTGGTCACGATCAGCCTCGCCCTGGCCGACGCCGCGACCCTGCGCGAGGAGACCCGCGGCTCGCACTGGCGCGAGGACTTCCCCGAGCGCGACGACGTGGGCTTCGCCGGCCACTTCGACGTCGTGATGAGCGACGGCACGAGCACGATCGCCTTCGTGCCGGAGCCCGCCTCGGACGGTGCCCCGTGACGCCGTACGACGACGAGCTCCGCGCCGCCGACCTCGACCCCGACGCCGTCCTGGCCCAGGTGCGCGCGGCGCTGGCCGAGGACCTGCCCGCCGGCGACGTGACCTCGGAGGCGACGATCTCCGCGGACGCCGTCGGGACCGGCGTCTTCGCCGCCCGCGAGCCCGGCGTGGTCGCCGGCCTCGGCGTCGCGGCCCTGGTCTTCCACGAGGTCATGGGCGACACCGTCACGGTCTCCGACCGGCTCCCCGACGGCACCCGCGTCGCCGCCGGCGACGTCGTGATGCGCGTCGCCGGGCCGACCCGCGGCCTGCTCACCGCCGAGCGCACGGCACTCAACTACGCGAGCCACCTCTCGGGCGTCGCGACCGCGACGTCGCACTGGGTGGACGCCCTCGAGGGCACCCGCGCCCGGGTGCTCGACACCCGCAAGACGCTGCCGACCTACCGCGCGCTCCAGAAGTACGCCGTGCGCTGCGGCGGCGGCGTCAACCACCGCTTCAGCCTCAGCGACCGGGCGATGGTCAAGGACAACCACGTGGTCGCGGCCGGCGGGGTGGTGCCGGCGTACGAGGCCGTGCGCGCGGCGTACCCCGACCTGCGCGTCGAGGTCGAGGTCACCGACCTCGACCAGCTCCGCGAGCTGCTCGCGGTCGGCTGCACGGAGATCCTGCTCGACAACATGGACTCACCGACCATGGCCGAGGCGGTGCACATCACCGCCGGTCGCGCGACGCTGGAGGCGTCGGGCGGGCTGACCATCGAGCGCGCCCGCGAGGTCGCCGAGACCGGCGTCGACTTCATCTCGGTCGGAGCCCTCACCCACTCCGTCAAGGTCTTCGACCTCGGCCTCGACCTCAGCGAGGGCTGATGGCCCTGCTCGCCGCCGACATCGGCAACAGCCACACCGTGCTGGGGCTGGTCAGCGACGGGCAGGTGAGCGCCGACTGGCGGGTCGCGACCGACGAGCGGCGCACCTCCGACGAGTGGGCGGTGCTGCTGCGCGGGCTGCTCGGTCCGGCGCTCGACGAGGTCGACGGCATCGCCGTCTGTGCCACGGTGCCGGCGGTGCTGCACGAGTGGCGCGACATGCTCGTGCGGCACTTCCCGGACGTCACCCGCGTCGTCGTCGAGCCGGGCGTGCGCACCGGCGTCCCGATCCTGATGGACAACCCGCGCGAGGTGGGCACCGACCGGATCATCAACGCCCTCGCCGCCGTGCACGAGTACGGCGGCCCGGCGATCGTCGTCGACTTCGGCGGCACCGCGACGACCTTCGACGTCGTCAGCGGCCAGGGCCAGTACGTCGGCGGTGCGATCACGCCCGGCATCGAGATCTCGCTCGAGGCGCTCGGCCGGCGCGGTGCCCAGCTGCGCAAGGTCGAGCTGGCCCGACCGCGGTCGGTGATCGCCAAGAACACCGTCGAGGCGCTCCAGTCCGGGATGGTCTTCGGCGTCGCCAGCCAGGTCGAGGGCATCGTCGACCGGATGATCGCCGAGCTCGGGGCCGCGGCCGACGACGTCACCGTCGTCGCGACGGGCTACCTGGCCCCGCTCGTGCTCGACGAGTGCCGCTGCTTCACCGACCACGACCCGTGGCTGACGTTGCGCGGGCTCGAGATCGTGTATTCGCGCAACTCCTGAGTTTATCCCGGCAATTCCCGCGCTTTTGAGCGTGCTTATGCGCACCGAATAGACATTCCTTGATTTGCGGTGCAAATATGTTCGGGATAATTCGTTCGGGGGATAAGCGGAGGGGTATTTCATGGCACAGAAGATCCACATTGTCCTCGAGGACGATCTCGACGGCAGCGAGGCCACGCAGACCGTCTCCTTCGGCCTCGACGGCACGTCGTACGAGATCGACCTCAACGACAAGAACGCCGGCAAGCTGCGCGACGCGCTCGCGGCGTACATCGGTCACGGCCGCAAGGTCGGGGCAGCGCCGCGTCGCGGTGGTCGCAAGGCCGCCGCCAGCGCCGGCGGTCCCAGCGCCAAGGAGATCCGCGACTGGGCGCGCAGCAACGGCTTCGACGTCCCCGACCGCGGTCGGGTCTCGGCCGAGGTGCGCTCGGCGTACGACGCCGCACATTGACGGAGACGCCCGAGGCACGAGGGCGGATTCGACGGTCAATGTGGGTCGAGTAGCCCCGCGACCGAGGAACGAGGTCGCGACGGGTGTATCGAGACACCAGTGACTTGACCCAGGGCGGTGACCCCAGTGGTCGACGCCCTTCGCAGCTCACCGGATTTCGACGCGGCCGTCGCGGCTTCGTGCCTCAGCCGCGGGTCTTGCTCAATCTGGCGGAGCTCACGCGCCGCGTTCGTTCCTCACGCTGCGCTGCTCCGCTCATGTTCGCTCTCAGCGGACTGCATTGGCGCTGCGGTGGGAACGCGTAGGCTGTCAGCGGGGTTGGTTCTCTCGTACCTCCCCTCCGCTCCGGCGGGGGAGGGCCCCACGAAGCTTCAGGAGCGATGCGCATGTTCGAGCGGTTCACAGACCGAGCCCGGCGAGTTGTCGTGCTGGCCCAAGAAGAGGCCCGCATGCTCTCCCACAACTACATCGGCACCGAGCACATCCTGCTCGGTCTCATCCACGAGGGCGAGGGCGTCGCTGCCAAGGCGCTCGAGAGCCTCGACATCTCGCTGGAGGCCGTCCGCGCGCAGGTCGAGGAGATCATCGGCCAGGGCCAGCAGGCGCCCAGCGGCCACATCCCCTTCACCCCGCGGGCCAAGAAGGTCCTCGAGCTCTCGCTGCGCGAGGCGCTCCAGCTCGGGCACTCCTACATCGGCACCGAGCACATCCTGCTGGGCCTGATCCGTGAGGGTGAGGGCGTCGCCGCCCAGGTCCTCCAGAAGCTCGGCGCCGACCTCAACCGGGTCCGCCAGCAGGTCATCCAGCTGCTCTCGGGCTTCCAGGGCAAGGAGGCGTCCGGTGCGGGCGCCGCGCCCGGCGGCTCGACCAGCGACGCCCCGTCGTCCTCGCTCGTGCTCGACCAGTTCGGCCGCAACCTGACCCAGGACGCCCGCGAGGGCAAGCTGGACCCGGTCATCGGCCGCGAGCAGGAGATCGAGCGGGTCATGCAGATCCTCTCGCGCCGGACGAAGAACAACCCGGTCCTGATCGGTGAGCCCGGCGTCGGCAAGACGACGATCGTCGAGGGCCTGGCCCAGGACATCGTCAAGGGCAACGTCCCGGAGACGCTCAAGGACAAGCAGATCTACACGCTCGACCTGGGCGCCCTGGTGGCCGGCTCGCGCTACCGCGGTGACTTCGAGGAGCGCCTGAAGAAGGTGCTCAAGGAGATCCGCACCCGCGGCGACATCGTGCTGTTCATCGACGAGATCCACACCCTCGTCGGCGCCGGCGCGGCCGAGGGCGCCATCGACGCCGCCAGCATCCTCAAGCCGATGCTGGCCCGCGGTGAGCTGCAGACCATCGGCGCGACCACCCTCGACGAGTACCGCAAGTACCTCGAGAAGGACGCCGCGCTCGAGCGCCGCTTCCAGCCGATCCAGGTCGCCGAGCCGTCGATCGCGCACACGATCGAGATGCTCAAGGGCCTGCGCGACCGCTACGAGGCGCACCACCGGGTGACCATCACCGACGAGGCGCTGGTCTCGGCCGCGACCCTGGCCGACCGCTACATCTCCGACCGGTTCCTGCCGGACAAGGCCATCGACCTGATCGACGAGGCCGGCTCGCGGCTGCGGATCCGCCGGATGACGGCGCCCGCCGACCTGCGTGAGTACGACGACAAGATCGGCGAGGTCCGCCAGCGCAAGGAGGCCGCGATCGACGGCCAGGACTTCGAGGCCGCCGCCCGTCTGCGCGACGAGGAGAAGCAGCTCATCCTGAAGAAGTCCGAGCGCGAGAAGCAGTGGCGCGCGGGCGACATGGACGAGGTCGCGGAGGTCGACGAGGAGCTCATCGCCGAGGTCCTCGCCGTCGCCACCGGCATCCCGATCGTCAAGCTCTCCGAGGAGGAGTCGACCCGGCTGCTCAACATGGAGGACGAGCTCCACAAGCGCGTCATCGGGCAGGACGAGGCCGTCAAGGCGATCTCCCGCGCGATCCGGCGTACCCGCGCCGGCATGAAGGACCCGAAGCGCCCCGGCGGTTCGTTCATCTTCGCCGGCCCGTCCGGTGTCGGTAAGACCTGGCTGTCCAAGACGCTCGCCGAGTTCCTGTTCGGCGACGAGGACTCCCTGATCCAGCTCGACATGTCGGAGTTCGGCGAGAAGCACACCGTCTCGCGGCTCTTCGGCTCGCCTCCGGGCTACGTCGGCTACGAAGAGGGTGGCCAGCTCACCGAGAAGGTGCGCCGCAAGCCGTTCTCCGTCGTGCTGTTCGACGAGGTCGAGAAGGCGCACCCGGACATCTTCAACAGCCTGCTGCAGATCCTCGAGGAAGGTCGCCTGACCGACTCGCAGGGCCGCGTGGTCGACTTCAAGAACACCGTCATCATCATGACGACCAACCTCGGCACCCGGGACATCTCGAAGGGCGTCAACCTCGGCTTCGCCGGTGGTGCCGGTGGCCCGGGCGACTACGAGCGGATGAAGAACAAGGTCTCGGAGGAGCTCAAGCAGCACTTCAAGCCGGAGTTCCTCAACCGAGTCGACGAGATCATCGTGTTCCCGCCGCTGACGCAGGAGCAGATCGTCCACATGGTCGACAACATGGTGGCCTCGGTGGAGCTGCGGATGCGCGACCGCGACATGCGGATCGAGCTGACCCCGGCCGCGAAGAACCTGCTCGCCGAGCGGGGCTTCGACCCGGTCCTGGGTGCCCGGCCGCTGCGCCGCACCATCCAGCGCGAGATCGAGGACGTGCTCGCCGAGAAGATGCTCTTCGGCGAGGTCGGCCCCGGCCAGATCGTGCTGGTGGACGTGGAGGGCGAGGGCCCGTCGGCGACCTTCACGTTCTCCGGTCAGAAGGTCGGCGCCCTGCCCGACCTGCCGCCGTTCGAGACCGCCGAGGTGGCGGCCTCCGACGCGGCGCCGATCGAGGGTCCGGACGACTCCGAGAGCGGCACCGACCTGCCGCGCGAGGTCTGAGCCGACCCGGCGCCAGTTTGCAGTCGACCCGGCGCTGGTTTCACCCTTCACGGTGAAACCAGCGCCGGGTCGGCATTTAGGGCAGCGCGTAGGTGTCCGGGCCGGCATCGACGACCAGCCGGTCCTCGATGAGCGAAGCCAGGCAGCGCAGCCGCTGCGGCTCGTCGGGCCAGGTCGCGTCCAGGCGCGATCGGTGCACCGGGCCGTCGCTGTCGCGGAGCACCGAGAGCAGCCGGCCCCGGCACTGGCGGTCGGTGCCGACCCAGGTCTGCACCTTGCGTGGCGGGCCGTCGTACGCCGGGTGCCCGGCCGCGCGCCAGGCGCACAGGTCGGCCACCGGGCAGTCGCCGCACCGCGGGTTGCTCGCGGTGCACACCAGTGCGCCGAGCTCCATGACGGCGACCGACCAGGTCGCGGCGGTCGCGGGGTCCTCGGGCAGCACCTCGGCGGCGGCGTCGCGCTCGGCCCGGGTCACGGACGGCGCCGGGAACTCGACGCCCTGGAGCGCGCGCGCCAGGACCCGGCGGACGTTGGTGTCGAGCACGACGTGGCGCCGGCCGTAGGCGAACGTCGCGATCGCGGCAGCCGTGTAGTCGCCGACGCCGGGCAGCGCGATCAGCTCGTCGTACGACGCCGGAACCTCGTTGCCGTGCCGCTCGGCGATCACGGTCGCCGCGGCATGCAGGCGCAGGGCCCGGCGCGGGTAGCCGAGCCGGCCCCAGGCCCGGACCGCCTCGCCCGTGCTCTCGGCCGCGAGGTCGGCGGGGGTCGGCCAGCGCTCGAGCCACGCCTCGTGCACCGGCAGCACCCGCGCGACGGGCGTCTGCTGGAGCATGAGCTCGGAGACCATGACCGACCACGCCGAGGCGTCGGGGCCGCGCCAGGGCAGCTCGCGCGCGTGGTCGTCGTACCACCGCAGGACCGGTTCGTGGAGAAGGCTCATCTCCCGTCCATTGTGCCGGTGTGGCACCACCGTCGGCCGTGGGGGACTGACTAGCGTGACCCCATGCCTGCCACGACCCGCGGACCGTTGCCGGCCCGGGTCTACTGGGTACGCCGGATCATGGTCCTCGGCACCGCCCTGCTGCTGGTCTTCGCGATCGCCCGGCTGCTCGGCAACGGCAGCGACGCCTCGTCGGACGGTGACGGCGCCGCCCGCCTCACGGCCGACTCGCCGTCCGAGACGCCGACCGACGACGTGACCATCACGCTCTCCACGTCGCCGACCCCGACGAAGAGGGTGAAGCCGGGCAAGGCGCCGACGACGAGCGAGGCTCCCGTGCTCGCGGAGCCCGAGGGCACCTGCGTGGGCTCCGACATCGCCGTCACGCCGAAGGTGCAGCACGCGGTCGCCGGTCGCGACGTGCTGGTCGTGCTCCAGCTGCGGACGATCAGCAGCCCCGCCTGCACCTGGCGGGTCTCGCCGGAGTCGTTGGCCGTCTCGATCACCTCCGGCAAGGACGCGATCTGGAACAGCCGCGCCTGCCACCGCGCCATCCCGCGCCGCGACGTCGTGGTGCGCCAGGACGTGACCACCAACGTCGGCATCGTCTGGAAGCAGGCCAAGCGCTCCGACGAGGACTGCTCGGCGCGCACCGACTGGGCCTCGCCGGGCTGGTACCACGTCACCGCGGCCGCCCTGGGCGGGGAGCCGTCGGACCTCCAGTTCGAGCTGACGACGCCGACGGCCGCGACGATCACCGTGACGTCGACGCCGAAGCAGTCGCCGACGCAGACGCCGTCGAACAAGCCCAGTGGAAAGCCCAGCGGCAAGCCGAGCGGCAAGCCGAGCGGCAAGCCGTCCGGCTCGCCGACGGGTGCCGTGGACTAGAGCTAGACGTACCGCTCCAGGATCGTCGACTCCGCCAGCCGGGAGAGTCCCTCGCGGACGCTGCGGGCCCGCAGCTCGCCGACGCCGTCGACGGCCTGGAGGTCGTCGATGCCGGCGGAGAGCAGCTTCTGCAGCGTGCCGAAGTGGTCGACCAGCCGGTCCACGACGGTGCTGGGCAGCCGGGGCACCTTGGCGAGCAGCCGGTAGCCGCGGGGGGCGACGGCGCCGTCGAGGTGCTCGCCGGTGCCGAGCCCGAGGGCACGTGCGGCGGCGGCCGGGTCGACCAGCTCGATGGAGGAGAGCGACTCGAGGCGGGCGAGCACGGACTCCGGGGTGCGGGAGCGCCGGCCGACCGGCAGGTAGTCGCGGATCACCAGCTCGCGCTCGATGTCGACGCCGGTGATGAGCTCCTCGAGCTGGAGCGAGAGCAGCCGGCCGTCGGTGCCCAGCTCGAGCACGTAGTCCTCGATCTCGCGGGCGATCCGGGTGACCATCTCGAGCCGCTGCGCGACCACGGCGACGTCGCGGACGGTCACCAGGTCCTCGATCTCCAGGGCCGACAGGGTGCTGGACACCTCGTCGAGGCGGAGCTTGTAGCGCTCCAGGGTCGCGAGCGCCTGGTTGGCGCGGGACAGGATCTGGCCGACGTCCTCGAGCACGTGGCGGGTCTCCCCGACGTACGCCGCGATGATCTGCATCGACTGCGACACCGAGATGACCGGGAAGCCGGTCTGCCGGGCGACCCGGTCGGCGGTGCGGTGCCGGGTGCCGGTCTCCTCGGACGGGATGGTGTGGTCGGGCATCAGGTGCACGGCGGCGCGCAGGATGCGGGTCACGTCCTTGTCGACGATGATCGCGCCGTCCATCTTCGCCAGCTCGCGCAGCCCGGTGGCCGTGAACGGGACGTCGAGCATGAAGCCGCCGGTCGCGATCGACTCGACGACCTTGTCCTGGCCCAGGACGATCAGGGCGCCGGTGCGACCGCGGAGGATCCGCTCGAGGCCGTCGCGCAGCGGCGTGCCGGGCGCGATCGTGGCGAGTGTGGCACGCAGGCGCAGCTGCTCGTCAGAGCGGTCGATGGCCACCGCGACGTCCTCCCATGCATGAGCCGGAGCATCCGTCGATCCCCCGGGGCGGTCAGTCTAGGGCGTGCGGGGCGTCCGTGAGGTCACAGAACGCTCACGACGGCGAGCCCATCACACCGGGCGGGGCCCGCTCGGGCCGCGCTCGCCGGCGAGGTTGACCAGCCGCAGGGCGCCACGCACGTCGGGGACGTCGACGACCCGCATCCCGTCGACGGTCCAGGACTCGGGGGAGCGGGGGCCGCCCTGGCCCGGCTCGGACGGCACGACGGCGAGCTGGAAGCCCAGCCGGGCGGCCTCGGCCAGGCGCTGCGGCAGGTCGCGCACCCGGCGCAGCTCGCCGGCCAGGCCGATCTCGCCCATCGCGACCATCCCGCGCGGCGCGGCCACGCCCTCGCTCGCCGAGGCGAGGGCGACCGCCACGGCGAGGTCGCTGGCAGGCTCCATCACCTTGGCGCCGCCGACCGTCGACGCGAAGACGTCCATGGTCTGGAGCCGGATCCGGCAGTGCTGGTGCAGCACCGCCATCACCATGGCCACCCGCGGGGAGTCGAGGCCCGACGTCGTACGCCGGGGACGCTCGGCGGCACTGTGGGTGACCAGGGCCTGCACCTCGGCGAGCAGCGGGCGGCGACCCTCCATGGTGACCGCCACGCAGGTGCCCGGGACCTGGCTGTGGTGGTTCTCGACGAAGAGGCCGGTGGGGTCGGTGACCGCGCTGATGCCGTCGGCGCCGAGGTCGAAGCAGCCGACCTCGTCGATGGGGCCGAACCGGTTCTTCATCGCCCGCACCATCCGGAAGCGGGAGTTGCGGTCGCCCTCGAAGTTGAGCACGACGTCGACGAGGTGCTCGAGGACGCGGGGGCCGGCGATGGAGCCGTCCTTGGTGACGTGGCCGACCAGGACGGTCGTGATGTTGCGGGTCTTCGCGACCCGGATCAGCGCTGCCGCCACCTCCTTGACCTGGGTGACGCCGCCGGGCACGCCCTCGATGCCGGACGCCCCGATGGTCTGCACCGAGTCGACGACGAGCAGGGTCGGGCGCACCTGCTCGATGTGGGTCAGCACCGCACCGAGGTCGGTCTCGGCAGCAAGGAAGAGCTCGTCGTGCACCCCGCCGGTGCGGTCGGCGCGCAGCCGCACCTGGGAGGCGGACTCCTCACCGGTCACGTAGAGCGTGCGGCGCTGGTAGCGCGCGGTCTGGGCGGCCACCTCGAGCAGCAGCGTGCTCTTGCCGACGCCCGGCTCACCGGCCAGCAGGATCGCGGCGCCGGGCACCAGGCCGCCGCCGAGCACCCGGTCGAGCTCGGGCACGCCGCTGGTGCGGAACGCCGACTCGGTCACCGATACCTGGCCGATCGGCACCGCCGGGGTGCTCACGGGAGCGGCGGAGGTGCGGCCCGTCGTGACCGTGGCGGCCTCGGCGACCGACCCCCACGCCTGGCACTCCCCGCACCGGCCGACCCACTTGCCGGTCTCCCATCCGCACTCGGAGCAGCGGTAGGCGGGCCTGGCGGTCTTGGGCATGCGCACACGGTAGGTGTCGGCACCGACACCCGACGTACGGCGCCGGAATGTGGTGTCATTGGAACGATCAAGCGGTCACCGCGTCAGGTCGAGGAGGTGCGGGTGCCCCAGAGCTCCGAGCACGCCGTCGGTCGGGTCCAGGCCCGGCCCCCGCTGTCGGTGACCCCGCCGACCCTCGCCGACGTCGCCGAGCGCGCCGGCGTCTCACGCCAGACGGTGTCCAACGCGATCAACAACCCGGACCTGCTGCGTCCCGACACCCTGACCCGGGTCCAGGAGTCGATCGACGCCCTCGGCTACTCACCCAACCGCGCGGCGCGCAACCTGCGCACCCGCGCCTCGCACCTGATCGGGATGCGCATCGGTCCGGCCCAGGAGGGCACCGCGAACGCGACGATGGACCGCTTCGTGCACTCCCTCGTCGAGACCTCGCGCGAGGCCGGCTACCACGTGCTCCTCTTCGCGGGTGCGGGCAGCAGCACCAACCCGCTGGCGGGGTACGACGACCTGCTCCGCTCGACCGCGGTCGACGCCTTCGTCGTCACCGACACCTACCTCGGCAACCCGCAGGCGACCTGGCTCGAGGAGCGGCGCGCGCCGTTCGTCGCGTTCGGACGGCCGTGGGACAACCCTCAGGCTCGACACTCCTGGGTCGACGTCGACGGGGCCGCCGGCACCGAGCTGGCCACCCAGCACCTGCTCGACAAGGGTCACCACCGGATCGCCTGGATCGGGTGGCGCAAGGACTCCCGCATCAGCGAGGACCGGCGGTCGGGCTGGACCCGCGCCATGCACGCCCGGGGACTGCCGACCACCGGGCTGGCCTCCCGGGTCGAGGACACCGTCGCGTCCGGCCGCGAGGCCAGCGCCCACCTCCTCGACAGCGCCCAGCCCTCGGCCTTCGTCTGCGCCTCCGACACCCTGGCGATGGGGGTGCTCCACACGCTGCGCGACCGCGGGCTGCGCGCCGGCGAGCACGTCGCGGTCGTCGGCTTCGACGACTCCCAGGTCGCCCAGGTCGTCCCGCCCGGCCTGACCTCCGTGCGCCAGCCGCTCGAGCAGGTCGCCGTGGAGGTCGTCACCGCTCTCGAGGGGCTGCTCGCGCACCCGCCAGTCGTCGGCACCGGCGTGATGCTGGTGCCGACGCTGGCGGTGCGCGGGTCCAGCTAGCCCACCCGGACCTTCACCGTCGTCGCCGACGCGGCGAGGTCGTCGGTGCCGGCGTACGCCGCGCGCACCGTGACGGTCCCCGACAGCGAGGCCCTGCGCAGCGCCTTCCTGGTGGGCGCGATCGTGACCCGGCCCGTGAACCGGCAGTCGGCGCCGACCTTGACCGACCTGGTGCCGGCCACGGCGACCTTGCCGCGCACGCCGGTCGCGCGGACCTTGCCGGCGGCCGTCACCCTCACCCGTCCCGCGCACTCCTCGTCCGCACCGAGCACCCGGCCGCTGACGACGGTGGAGTACGGCCGCGTCCGGTCACGTGCGGGCTTGGCGGCCGCTCGCAGCGACGTGGCCGTCGGGGCCGCGGTGCCGTCGAGCTCGCCGACCAGGTCGTCGGCGTCCGGCAGCGTCCAGTCTCCGTCGAGCTGGGTGACCGAGATGTTGTTGGCCTTCAGGGCCGTGGTGTCGGCGTCGGCGCGGGTCTCCTCGGCCGTGCTGCCGATGCCGAGCTGGTAGGTGCCGCCCTCCTTCGTCACGTCGCCCGAGTAGGACATCCCGAGGAGGTCGGACGTGCCCGCGACCGTGTTCACGGGCTTGCCGAGCTGCTCGCCGGCACCGATGAACGGGTAGTTGACGTTCAGCAGCAGCGACGGCGTGAGCCGGTCCGCGCCGACCAGCTGCTGGAGCAGCTGCACGGCGTACGCCGAGGTCTGGGCGAACGGCACGTTCGGGAGGTCGGCGAGGCTCAGCGCCACCTCGGCGCTGAGCGCGACGGCGGGCACGCCGTTCTCGGCGGCGGTGACGGCCGCACCGACGGTGCCGGAGTGGTTGAGCGTGGCGCCGACGTTCTGGCCGAAGTTCACGCCCGAGAGCACGACGTCCGGACCGGTGGGCCAGTACGTCGCGGCGAAGCGGCGCAGCGCGACGTAGACCGCGTCGGACGGCGACGCCGAGGTGGAGCCGGAGTCGCAGGGAGCCGCGGCCTGGCAGACGCCGAACACGGCACCCTGCGCCGACGCGCCGGCGCAGTCCTCGGCGTACGCCGACGGCGGGGCGACCGCCTGCACCGTCAGCGGCACGGGCGAGAAGCCGGGGACCGTCATCCGGCCGCCCGCGCCGCTCTGCTGGCGCCACGGCGCGACCACGAGCACGTCGGCGCCGGCCGCGCAGAGGGCCTTGCGCAGCTCGTAGATCCCCTTGCCGTCGGTGCCGTACGTCGTGTCCGCGGCGCGGGCGCTGTCGTCGTTGGTGAGCAGCACCTTCAGCCCGGCGATCGAGGCCGGCGTCGGCGCGGTCCGGCGCGTCGGGGCCTCCGAGCCCTGGGACGTGGTCGCGACGACCAGGGTCGTGACGGTGGCGAGCGAGACGGCGGCGGCGACGAACGTCGCGCGCAGCGCTCTGCGGGTGGGTTGCATGGGTCCTCCTCGGGTCTGGGGTGACCCCCGTTACATTCGGGCGCAGCCCAGGAGCGGTCCAATGCCCGTTCGGTCTGGATCGGAGGAGCGGCGTGAACATCCAGCAGCTGCGCTACGTCGTCGAGACGGCCGACCGCGGCAGCATGACCGCGGCGGCGACGGAGCTCTTCGTCGCGCAGCCGGCGCTGAGCCGCGCGATCCGTCAGCTCGAGCGCGAGCTCGACGTGACGATCTTCCGCAGGGCCGGCCGCGGCATCGCGCTGACCTCCCAGGGCGATGCCTTCGTCGCGCGCGCCCGGCGGGTCCTGCGCAGCATCGACGCCTTGCGCCGGCTGTCCGACCCGGGCAGCCGCGACGTACCGCTCGTCATCGCGGCCTCACCGACCCTCCAGGCCTCCCTCGCACTGCCCCTCCTCGAGTCGCTCCGTGACCAGGGGGTCGCGCCGCCGGCGAGGCTGGTCGGCTGCAGCGGCAGCAACGAGGTGCACGCGATGGTGCGGGAGAGGCGCGCCGACCTCGGACTCTGCGACCAGGACGTCCCGACCGACCTCGAGGTCGTCTCGCTGGGCGCAGCCGAGGTCGTGCTGGTCTCCCCGAGCGGGCTGGACCTGCCCGACCCGATCACGGTCGCTCAGCTGGCCGACGTGCCCCTCGTGCTGCCGACGGCGGGGTCCGACCGCCGCGCCGCGCTCGACTGGTTCTTCGAGGCCGTCGACGTCACCCCGAGCGTCTCGGTGGAGAGCGACGAGCGCAACGTGTGGCTCGAGAGCGTCCGGCGCGGACTCGCGTCGTGCATCTGGCACAGCGTCGAGAACCTGCGCATCCTCGGGCCGGACGTCGTCGTCCGCAGCTTCGAGCCGCCCCTGCACCAGCACCTGACGGCGGTGCACCGCAGTGACGACCACGCGCCCGGCAAGGTGCACCTGGTCGACGCGTTGCGCGAGCTCGCCGAGCTCAGAACCCCCGCCACCACAGGTTGACGGCGTAGTCGACCTCGGTGCCCTCGTGCTCGGCCAGCACGGCCTCGGCGACCGCGGCGTTGAGCTCGATGCGCACCACCGACTCCAGGTCGGCGCGCGACGCGAACGACCACCGCATCTCGACCGGCACCCGGGTCCAGCCGCGCGTCGACCAGAACCGCTCGACGGCGACGGGGTCGACGTCCGGGTAGCCGCGCCGGAACCACGAGCCGAAGGTCGACCGGGTCGGGTCGTTGTCGATGACGAACGCCGTGCCGCCACGACGTACGACGCGGTCGAGCTCGGCGAGGCCGGGCTCGCACCCCGGGCCGAAGAAGTAGGCCCAGCGCGCGTGCACCACGTCGACGGACGCGTCCGGCACCGGGAGCGCCTGGGCCGTGCCGGCGAGGACGCTGACGTTCGCGAGCCGCCGCGTGCGACGTCGCGCCAGCGACACCAGGTCGCCGTGCGGCTCCACGCCGACCACCGAGGCGGCCGTCGCGGCGAGCCACGGCAGGTGGAATCCGGTGCCGCAGCCGATGTCGAGCACCGCGCGCCCGTCCCACGACGCGACCGACCGCATCGCCGCCTCGATCGCACCGTCGGGGTCGACGGCGCGGTTCTCGGTCTCGTACGTCGCGGTGTGGTTCCAGATGTTGGGGCTCGGGCGAGCCCCGGGGGAGACGCTCAGGGCGTCAGATCCGGACGAGTCCGTTGGGCGTCTGGAACTGCGCGGCCAGGATGCCGGGGGTGCCGTTGGGGGCGACCCACTCGACCTTCACGTCCTCCAGCGGCGCCTCGACGGGCTCGCCGAGCCACTCGCTGACGCGCAGCGGGTCGCCCGCGATCTCCAAGCAGGCAAGGGAGAAGTCGCCGTCGGCGCCCGTGCTCGGGTGCATCTCGGCGGGGCTCTCCCACTGGATGAAGAAGGGCAGCTGCGGGTCGGCCATCAGGCCGCTGACGCCGATCTGCTCCCAGCGCAGCTCGGCGCCGTCGGGACGGTGCCGGCTGCCGGTGACGGCCTCGCGGCCCAGCCGGGCCTCGACCGTGGTGATGTCCTTGACCGCGACGACCCAGCCGAGCCAGCCGCCGCCGAGGGCGGAGCGGGCGCGGACGGCCTGGCCGAACGGCGCCTTGTCGGACGCCGGGTGGTCGAGCACCTCGACGATCTCGAGGTAGGTGTCACCGGCGAGCGGCAGGATCATGTTGCGGGTGCCGAAGCGGGGGTGCACACCGCCGTCGACGAAGTCCTTGCCGAGCAGTCCCCCGAGTCGCTGGGCGGTGCTGGCGAGGCCATCAGGTCCTGCGGCGAAAGAGAGATGGTCCAAGCGCATGCAGAGATTCTGAGCGCCCGTCCGACGACGGTGGACACCGGGGTCGGGGTTTCTTGACGTCGAGAGTTACCGCGGATCGGCGGGATGCAGTGCCAGAGCCGATCGCGAGCGGACGTGCGCGTCGCAGTGCCGCACCAGCTCGTCGTACGCCGGCCTGCCCATCAGCGCGGTCAGCTCGGCCTCGTGGGTGAGGTACACGGGCTCGGGGGCGACGTGCGCCTCGGTGTTGCCGGAGCAGTACCAGTCGAGGTCGTGGCCGCCGGGACCCCAGCCGCGTCGGTCGTACTCGCCGATCGAGACCTCGGTGTACGACGTGCCGTCCTGGCGGTCGACGGTGCGGAAGGTGCGCCGGATCGGCAGCTGCCAGCAGACGTCGGGCTTGGTCTCGACGGGGTTCTTCTCGAGCACGAACGCCAGTGCGTGCAGGGCGCAGCCCGCTCCGAGCTCGAAGTCCTTGCGGTTGTGGAAGACGCACGCCTGCTGCCCGTCGACGACCGTGGTGAGCGTCTTGCGCTCGCCGTCCTCGTCGACCTCGACCCAGTCCTTCTTCTTGACCGCGCGGCCCTGCGGCTTCTGCTGCCAGAGCTTCTCGTCGAGCATGTCGACGTACGCCGCGACCCGCTTCTCGTCGGCCTTGTCGGCGAAGTGCGCGCCGAGGGTGCAGCAGCCGACGTCGGGGGCGTCGGCATAGATGCCGCAGCAGCCCTCGCCGAAGATGCACTTGTAGCTCGACGTGAGCCAGGTCAGGTCGCAGCGCATCACCTCCGACGCGTCGCCGGGGTTCACGAACTCGACGTACGCGCGGGGAAAGACCAGGTCGACTTCGGGCACGGACGCAACCCTACGGGGCGGGACCTCCCTAGTAGCGTGGGAGCCATGCGTCTGGGCGTCCTCGACATCGGGTCCAACACCGGACACCTGCTGGTGGTCGACGCCCACCGGGGTGCGGCGCCGCTGCCGGCCTTCTCCTACAAGGAGCCGCTGCGGCTCGCGGAGCACCTCGACGAGACCGGAGCCGTGTCCCAGAAGGGGATCGACGCCCTGGCCGCCTTCACCTCCCAGGCCCAGCAGGTCGCGGAGGAGAAGGGCTGCGAGGACATGCTGGCGTTCGCGACGTCCGCGGTCCGCGACGCCGTCAACAGCGATGCCGTCCTCGCCGAGATCGACGAGCGCACCGGCCTGCCGATCGAGGTGCTCTCCGGCGACGACGAGGCGCGGCTGACGTTCCTCGCCGTACGCCGCTGGCTCGGCTGGTCGGCCGGGCACCTGTGGGTCTTCGACATCGGCGGCGGCTCGCTCGAGATGGCCGGTGGTGCCGACGAGGAGCCCGAGGTCGCCTGGTCGCTGCCGCTGGGTGCGGCCCGGCTGGCGCGCCAGCACTTCGACGTGGACCGACCCGACGAGGACGCCGTCCGCGCGCTGCGCAAGCAGATCCGCGCCGACATCGCCCGCGACGCCGGCCGGATGCTGCGCCACGGTGCGCCCGACCACGCGGCGGCGACGTCCAAGACCTTCCGCTCGCTGGCCCGGATCTGCGGCGCGGCCCCGTCCGCCGAGGGGCCGCTGGTGCCGCGCTCGCTGCCGGTGAGCGAGCTGTCCGAGTGGATCCCCAAGCTGGTGGCGATGAACCGCGACGAGCTGGCCCACCTGCCGGGCGTCTCGGCCAGCCGGGCGCACCAGATCGTCCCGGGCGCCCTCGTCGCGGAGGCCGTGATGGACATCTTCGAGCTGCCCGCCCTCGAGATCTGCCCGTGGGCGCTGCGCGAGGGTGTGATCCTCGAACGCCTCGACCAGATCGGCGGCCTGGCATGAGCAGCCTGCCGAGGATCGGGCTCTCGACGGTCTCCGTCTACCCGGAGTCGTCGGCCCACGCCTTCTCCTACGCGGCGTCGCTGGGCTACGACACGATCGAGGTGATGGTCGGGATCGACGCCCTGAGCCAGCAGACCTCGGCGATCAAGCAGCTCTCCGACCACCACGACATCCCGGTCTCCGCCGTGCATGCGCCGTGCCTGCTCTTCACCCAGCGGGTCTGGGGCACCGAGCCGTGGGGCAAGCTCGAGCGCTCGGCCGAGATGGCGCACGCCGTCGGCGCCGAGGTGGTCGTCGTGCACCCGCCGTTCCGCTGGCAGAAGTCCTACGCCCGTGAGTTCGTCGACGGGATCGCCGCACTGGAGGCCTCGACCGGTCTGGCCTTCGCCGTCGAGAACATGTACCCGTGGCGGGCCTCCGGTCGGAAGGCCGAGATGTACCTGCCCGGCTGGGACCCGTCCACGGAGTCCTACGCCAACACCACGATCGACCTGTCGCACGCCGCCATCGCGCACGACGACGTGGTCGCGATGGCCACCCGGCTCGGCGACCGGCTGCGGCACATCCACCTCACCGACGGCACCGGCTCGGCCAAGGACGAGCACCTGGTGCCGGGGCGCGGCTCGATGGGGGCCGACGTCTTCCTCCGCCACCTCGCGACGACCGGCTTCTCGGGCGAGGTGGTGCTCGAGATCAACACCCGCAAGTGCGTCGACCGCGCCGAGCGCGAGCGCGACCTGCGCGAGTCGCTGGAGTTCGCCCGCGAGCACCTGGCGGTCGGTACGCCGTGAGTGCGCCGGCCGCCGTACCGCCTGAAATCGGCATCCGAGCGTCCCCGTCGTAGCCTGAGTGGCATGTCGCTCCTCCGTCAGCCCCTGCTGCTGCTCGCCCGCAGCCAGCAGGTCAAGAAGCTCGTCAGCACCATGCCCGTCTCGGCCGGGATCGTCCGCAGCTACGTGCCCGGTGAGACCACCGCGGCCGCCGCCGACGCCACGGCCGGGCTCTCCGAGGACGGGCTCCTGGTGACGCTCGACTTCCTCGGTGAGGACACGCTGGACGCGGAGCAGGCCGACGCGACGGTGACGGCGTACCTCGACCTGCTCCAGCAGCTCTCGGCGCGCGGCCTGACCCGCGGCGCCGAGGTGTCGGTGAAGCTGAGCGCGATCGGGCAGTTCCTGCCCGAGGTCGGCCACAAGGTCGCCCTGGAGAACGCGCGCACCATCTGCCGCGCCGCCCGCAACGCCGGCACCACGGTCACCCTCGACATGGAGGACCACACCACCACCGACTCGACGCTCGGCATCCTGCGCGAGCTGCGCAAGGACTTCCCCGAGACCGGCGCCGTGCTGCAGGCGATGCTGCACCGCACCGAGGCCGACTGCAAGGCGCTGGCCCACGAGGGCTCGCGCGTCCGGCTCTGCAAGGGCGCCTACCTCGAGCCCGAGGACGTCGCCTTCCAGGACCGGCTCGAGATCGACAAGTCCTACGTGCGCTGCCTCAAGGTGCTGCTCGCCGGCGAGGGCTACCCGATGATCGCGACCCACGACCCGCGCATGGTCGAGATCGCCGGCTCCCTCGCGAGCCGCTTCGGCCGCGCGCCGGGGACCTACGAGTTCCAGATGCTCTACGGCATCCGCCCGGAGGAGCAGCGCCGGCTGGCGGGCAAGGGCGAGCGGATGCGCGTCTACGTCCCCTACGGCACCGAGTGGTACGGCTACCTGATGAGAAGGCTCGCCGAGCGTCCGCAGAACCTGTCATTCTTCGTCCGCTCGCTGATCTCCAAGAAGTAAGGACGAGCCCGTGCCCCAGACCGCCATCCTCGGCGCCGGAGTCATGGGCGAGACCCTGCTCTCCGGCCTGGTCCGCGCCGGCCGGCGCGTCGACAACCTGCTGGTCGGCGAGAAGCGCCCGGAGCGCGCCCGCGAGCTCGAGGAGCGGTACGGCGTCGCCGTGGTCGGCAACCGCGAGGCGGCCGAGAAGTCCGAGACCGTCGCGCTCGTCGTGAAGCCGCAGGACATGGGCGACGTGCTCGACGAGATCGCGCCCGTGCTGCGGCCCGGTCAGCTGCTGGTCTCCCTGGCGGCCGGCATCACCACGGCGTTCATCGAGTCGCGGGTGCCCGAGGGCGTCGCCGTCGTCCGGGTCATGCCCAACACCCCGGCCCTGGTCGACGAGGGCATGGCGGCCATCTCGCCCGGCAGCCACTGCTCCGACGAGCACCTCGCCGAGGCCGAGGCGCTGATGGCCTCGGTCGGCAAGGTGCTGCGCATCCCGGAGCGCCAGCAGGACGCCGTCACGGCGATCTCCGGCAGCGGGCCGGCGTACATCTTCTTCGTGGTCGAGTCGATGATCGAGGCCGGGGTGCACCTCGGGCTGCCGCGCTCGACCGCCACCGACCTCGTCGTCCAGACGGTCGTGGGCTCCGCCAAGATGCTCCGCGAGACCGGCACCCACCCGACGGTGCTCCGCGAGCAGGTCACCTCGCCCGCCGGCACCACCGCGGCCGCGCTGCGCGAGCTCGAGATCCACAAGGTCCGTGCCGCGTTCCTCGCTGCCATGGAGGCGGCCCGCGACCGCTCGCGCGCCCTGGCCGAAGGCTCCTGACCCCGGTCGAATCGTGACTTCTGGTCACTCGAGTCCGGACTTCTGACCAGCCGAGTCGGGACCCCTGGTCAGTCAGGCGTCGGGCTCAACTGGTCAGAACTCCCGAATGGGGTGACCAGAAGTCCCGACTCGGCCGAACCGAACGGGCGCCTACCGGCATCCTCAGGGTGTGAGCACGGTGCCGGACTTCGCGAGCTTCTACGTCGCGGCGCGCCCGACGCTGCTGCGCACGACGTACGCCGTGACCGGTGACCGCCAGCTCGCCGAGGACGCCGTGCAGGTGGCCTTCGCCAAGGCGTACGCCTCCTGGGCACGCGTCCACCGGGCGGCCGACCCGACCGCCTACGTGCGCCGGATCGCGATCAACGCCGCGATCGGCCACCACCGCCGCGCCTCCTTCCGCCGCGAGACCTCCGTGGACCGGCTGCCGGAGCGTACGGCGGACCCCGGGCCGGACCTGCTCGAGCGCGACGAGGTCTGGCGGGCGGTGCGGGCGCTGCCGCCACGGCAGCGCGCGGTCGTGGTGCTGCGCTACTACGAGGACCTGAGCGAACGCCAGATCGCGGACGCCCTCGGGTGCCGCCCCGGGACCGTGAAGTCGCAGGCCGCCGCCGCGCTGACGACCCTGCGCGCCCGGCTCGGCGAGCTGGACCCGGCGGAAGGAGACCGCAGATGAGCATCGAGGAACGCCTCCGCAGCAGCCTGACCGACGGGCTCGCCGAGGTCGACCCGGGACCGGGCGACCGGTTCGCCGCCGAGCAGCTCGGCCGTCGTGTCCGACGCCGGCGGAGGATCGTCGAGGCAGCGGCCGCGGTGTCGGTCGTCGCCCTGGTCGCCGTCGCGGTCGCCGTGCCGGGGCTCAGGGGCGACCGGGACCCGAGCCCGGCCCCTGCGCCTCCTGTCGGCGGCAGCTGGCACTCCGGCGCACCCCTCCCGACGGGGCCGCGCTGGTCGCCGGTCCTGGCCTGGACGGGCGAGGAGGTGATCGCGGTCGGTGGGGGCGACGGGTCGCCGTGCCCGCCGACGGCGAGCTGCGTGAAGGCCGACACGATGGCCAGCGACGGCGCGGCGTACGACCCGCGCACCGACACCTGGCGACCGATCGCGGACGCGCCGGTCCCGGTCGGCTACTGGTTCCGCCCGGTCGTCGTCGGCCGGACGCTGGTCATCTGGGACGGCGACCGGAGCTGGCTGGCCTACTCCATCGCCGACGACACCTGGTCGACCCTGCCGTCCGCTCCGGTGCGGCTGACCGACAGCGGCGCGATCCCGGCGCTCGACGGCCGGGTCTACGTGCCGGCGAGGTCGGGCCGGGTGCAGGTGCTGGACGTCGCGCGCCGCGAGTGGTCGCAGCTGCCGGTCGACGACCAGCAGCCCCGGCTCAAGGCGTACGCCGTGCTGCCGACCGACGACGGGATCTTCGCGTGCGGCTCGGACCCCGAGACGCGCGAGGACGGCGACACTCCCCGGTTCGCCGTCGTCGACCGCTTCGACGGCGCGCGGTGGAGCGCCCGCTTCCCCAAGGCCAACTCGATCGGCAACCTGTGCGAGCACTGGACCGGCTCGCGCCTGGTCGACCTGGACATCCAGACCGCGCCCGGCCTCGACGGCGACCCGGTGTACGGCGGGCGCCTCGACCCGGAGACGGGGGAGTGGAGCCCGCTGCCCGACGCGCCCGACGTCGACGCCCCGCGCGGCGACGGGTGGTACCCGCTCGCCGCGGACGGCCCGCTGATGGCGGGCTGGGGCTACGTCTACGACGACGACGCCGAGACCTGGACCTCCTTGGGGCGGCCGCGCTCGCCCACGGACAGCCAGCAGTCGGCGGTGTGGGCGGACGGGAGGCTGGTCGTCGTCGGCGGGCTCGACGAGGCGACGGCGTACGAGGACCCCTCGGGGCTGTCGGACGAGACGTGGATCTGGACGCCCTGACCCCGAGTAGCCTCGGCCCCGTGATCGAGCTGACCAAGGGCCAGGAGCTGGCGCTGCCCGTCGACGGTGGCGCGCTGAGGATGGGGCTGGGCTGGGACAAGAACCCCAGCGCGGGTGGTTTCAGCAGCGGTGGCAACCGCGACGTCGACCTGGATGCCTCCGCCGTGCAGTTCGGCGGCGGTCAGCTCTTCGACATCGCCTTCTACAACAACACCACGACCCGCGACGGCTCGGTCGTGCACCTCGGCGACAACACCACGGGCAGCGGAGAGGGCGACGACGAGTCGATCACCGTCGACCTCGCGAAGGTGCACCGGCAGATCGACACGATCTTCCTGCTCGTCACCAGCTACCAGGGCCACTCGCTCGAGTGGGTCGCCAACGCCTACTGCCGCGTGGTCGACGACCACGGCGTCGAGCTGGCCCGGGTCACGCTGACCCTCGGCGTGCCTGAGACCGGCGTCGTGATGGCCCGGATCTCCCGCGACGGTGAGGGCTGGACCCTGCGCGCCGTCGCCGAGGGGATCGCGGTCAAGCTGCCGACCGAGTCCGGTCCGAAGCTGCGCGCCTTCCTCTGAGGCTGCGCCACGCCCACCGGAGCAGCAGCACGTTGGCGCACGCGACGACCGTCATGAGCAGCGTGAAGGTGAGGGTCACGACCCACATCGGCCCCACGTTCCACGCGCTCGCGCCGACGACGTAGATCACCGGGAGCGCCGGGACGATCGCTGGCAGGGTCAGGACGGCCGCGGCGATCTCGGCGGCCCAGTGGTCGTGGTCGGCCTCTGAGAAGGCTCGGGCGGTCAGGACGGCCACGGCCACGACGTAGGCGGCGGCCAGGAGCCGGGCGCCGCGACCCGTGGGCATCATGACCGCAGCTCCTTCATCAGGCCGACCACGTCGTCGACGACGCCGCGGACGACGGGCATCCGCGACAGCCGCACCAGACGGTCGACGATCGGGACGACCCGTCTCACGAGGGTCCGGGTGCGCTCCTGGCCGGGACTGGCGTCGTAGACCCAGTAGAGGACGGTGCCCATCTGCAGGAGCCAGAGGAGGTCCGGCAGCTCGGCGCGCAGCGTCGGCGCGAGCTTGACGTCCGAGCCGTCGAGCAGGGACGCGAAGAGCGCGATGCTCGCATCGCGGGCCGGGGTGGACTCCTCGCTGAAAGGCGACAGCGGGCTGCGCGGGTCGGCGGCGTTGCGGAAGAACTGGCCGGCGAACTCGTGGTGCGGCGCCGCCACGTCGAGCCAGGCGAGCAGCACGCCCTCGAGCCGGGTGGCGAAGGCGCGATCGCCGTCGAGCACCCGGGCCGCCGCCTCGGCGTGCTCCACCTGGAGCTGGTCGTAGAACGCCTGGACCAGGTGCTCCTTGGACCCGAAGTAGTAGTAGGCGTTGCCGACCGAGACCCCGGCCTCGGTGGCGATCGCACGCATCGTGGTCCGGTCGTAGCCGTCCTGGCGGAAGAGCCGCATCGCCGCACCCACGATCGCGCCCCGGGTCTGCTCGGCCTTGGCGGTGCTCATCCGAGGAACGCCCCTCCCGAGAGCGCGACCCAGAACCAGAGGAAGATCGCGAACGGCGGTGCTGCGCCCGCGAACGCCAGCCCGGCGGCAACCGGTCGACGCGCTGGGGACGCCACCGCGACGCAGGTGCCACCGAGCGCCAGCAGCCAGCTCAGGGCGAGCGCGAGCCTCGGCTCGATGACGCAGGCGATCACGATGAGGATGATCCCGCCCACCGCGCACGCGATCGACGTCAGGCCGTCGCCGACATCGTCCGAGTTGAACGTGTTCAATTGCTCCATGTGGCGAGAGTACGCCCATTTCTTGAACATGTTCAAGACCTAGATCCCGATCGCCGCCTCGGCGGCGGCCAGCACCGGAGCGGTCACCTCGCGGCAGCGCTCGGCACCCGTGCGGTAGACCCCGTCGACGTACGTCGGGTCCGCCGCCAGCTCGGCGTACCTCTTCTGGAGCGGCTCGAGCTCGGCGACGACCGCGTCGGTGACGCTCCGCTTGAGGGCGCCGTACGTCGTCAGGCCGTCGGCGGAGCCGCCGCACGCCGTCAGGATCTCGAGGAGATTGGTGACGCCGGGCTTGTCGGGGTCGGCGCGCACCGCATCGGTGCCCGTGTCCGAGTCGGTCACCGCCCGCGCGACCTTGCGGCGCACGACGTCGGGCGGGTCGAGCAGGAAGACCGACCCCGCGGCGTCGGCGGACTTGCTCATCTTCCGGGTCGGGTCGCTCAGGTCCATCACCCGGGCGCCGGCCGCCGGCGTGACGACGGCGGGCACGGTGAAGACGGCGCCGTACGTGTTGTTGAACCGGATCGCGAGGTCCCGGGTGAGCTCGACGTGCTGGCGCTGGTCGGCGCCGACCGGCACCTCGGTCGGCCGGTAGAGCAGGATGTCCGCGGCCATCAGCACCGGGTAGGTGTAGAGCGAGACCCGGGTCGAGTCGTTCCCCCTGCCCTTCTCCTTGAACTGGATCATCCGGTTGAGCTCGCCGGTGTACGCCGTGCACTCGAGCAGGTAGGCGAGCTGCGTGTGCGCGGGGACCCGGCTCTGCAGGAAGAGCGTCGCCCGGTCCAGTCCGGCCGCGAGCAGCAGCGTGGCCATCTCCGTCGTGCGTGCGCGCAGCAGGGCCGGGTCGTGGGTCGAGGTCATCGCGTGCAGGTCCGAGAGCCCGTAGTAGGCGTCGTCCTGCCGGGCGGCCATCGGTCGCAGCGCGCCGAGGAGGTTGCCGAGGGTGAGGTGGCCGCTCGGGGTGAGCAGCGAGAGCTGGCGGTTCATGGGTTCTCCTGGAGTGAGAGCCCACGGGCGGAGGTGCCGGCAGAAATGGCGAACGGCCGCCCGTGGGCGGCCGTCGAAGGGTGTGCTGGGAGGCGGGCCGCCGTCAGGCGGGCCACCACTGGGTGGAACGGAGCGTCAGCACCCACACACCATAGCGGTAGCGTCCGTCACATGGCCCAGTCGTCGGTGGAGTGCTCAGGGCCGGCGACGGTCGTCTTCGACCAGAGCCTGACCGAGTACGACTTCGGTCCCGAGCACCCCATGTCGCCGCTGCGCGTGGACCTGACGATGCGGCTCGCGACCGAGCTGGGCGTCGTGGGTGACCGGCTGCGCGTCGTACCTGCGCCGATGGCGTCCGACGACCTGATCGCCACCGTGCACCGTCCCGAGCTGATCGAGGCCGTCGTCCGAGCCGGTCGCGACCCGCGCGCGAACGACGGCGTCCACGGCCTCGGCACCGACGACAACCCGGTCTTCCACGACATGCACCACGCGACGGCGCACATCGTCGGCGCCAGCGTCGAGGCGTTCCGCCAGGTCTGGACCGGGGAGTCGCTGCACGCCGCCAACATCACCGGCGGCCTGCACCACGCGATGCCCGGCCGCGCGAGCGGCTTCTGCATCTACAACGACGTGGCGGTCGGCATCCAGAGCCTCCTCGACCAGGGCGCCGAGCGGGTCGCGTACGTCGACCTCGACGTCCACCACGGCGACGGCGTCGAGAAGATCTTCTGGGACGACCCGCGGGTGCTGACGATCTCCCTGCACGAGACCGGGCAGATGCTCTTCCCCGGCACCGGCTTCCCGACCGACCTCGGCGGGACGGACGCGCCCGGGTCGGCCGTGAACGTCGCGCTGCCGCCCGGCACGGGGGACGCCGGATGGCTGCGCGCCTTCCACGCCGTGGTGCCGCCGCTGCTGCGCGAGTTCAAGCCGCAGCTGCTGGTCACCCAGCACGGCTGCGACTCGCACGCGGAGGACCCGCTGGCCCACCTGATGCTCACCGTCGACGGCCAGCGCGCCGCCTACCTCGCCGTCCACGAGCTCGCCCACGAGCTGTGCGAGGGCCGCTGGGTCGCCACCGGGGGCGGCGGGTACGCCATCGTCGACGTCGTGCCGCGCGCCTGGTCGCACCTGCTGGCGATCCTCTCGGGTGCGCCGCTGGAGCCCACCCTGGACACGCCCGGCGCCTGGCGCGAGCACGTGCGCGAGCGGCTCGGCCGGGTCGCGCCGATGCGCCTCACGGACGGCCGTACGCCGGCGTACCGCGACTGGCGCGAGGGCTACGACCCCGAGACGTGGCTGGACCGGGCGATCCACGCGACCCGCATGGAGGCGTTCCCGCTGCACGGCCTCGACCCGCTCCCGTAGAACGTCGGGGACACATCCGCGCAAGCGGACACGCCGTGTCCCAATCGTTTCTTTGGTGAACCTCTTCCCCACGAGTCACATCAGGCTCTATTCTCACGGATGCGCGGCGCGTGTGATCACTGGTGGGGAAGCCGGTGGCGCGTCAGACAGAAAGTATCGGTGCACGATGGCTACCAACTCCGGAGACATCTCTGACTCGAAGTTCCTCACCGTTGCCGAGGTGGCGGCGATGATGCGGGTGTCCAAGATGACCGTCTACCGACTCGTCCACGGCGGCGAGCTGCCCGCCGTGCGGGTCGGCCGTTCGTTCCGTGTCCTCGAGGAGGACGTGGACGAGTACCTGCGCAAGAGCTTCTACAGCGCTGGCTGAACCAGGGCTGATACTCGGCACCCGAGGGTGCTGCAACAGGGCTCACCCGGTCCGGAGGGACCGGCCGATTCTGCCGGGGCACCATCCCCGGATAGGCTGGGCCGGTCCTCCGGGCTGGTCCGGGGGCAGCTGTACGGCTGTTGAAAGGTTTCCCTGTGGGTTCTGTCATCAAGAAGCGGCGCAAGCGCATGGCCAAGAAGAAGCACCGCAAGCTGCTGAAGAAGACGCGCGTCCAGCGTCGCAAGCTCGGCAAGTAGGCCGCGCGGCTCGTTCGCCGTATGGGCAGCGCCGGCAGGGTCGTCCTCGTCACCGGGGTCTCACGTGACCTCGGGCGCAAGTACGCGCGCGCTGCCGCAGCCGACCCCGACGTCGCTCGGGTCATCGGCGTCGACGCCGTGCCGCCGCGCGGCGACATCGGTGACGTCTCCTTCGTCCGCGCTGACATCCGCAACCCGGTCATCGCGAAGATCATCGTCAAGGAGGACGTCGACACCGTCGTCCACATGAGCGTGATCTCGACCCCCGGCAGCGCCGGGGGTCGTAACACGATGAAAGAGCTGAACGTCATCGGGACGATGCAGCTCCTGGCGGCGTGCCAGAAGGCCCCCGAGCTTCGTTCACTGGTCGTGAAGTCGACGACCACCGTGTACGGCGCGAGCAGCCGCGACCCCGCCATGTTCACCGAGGACATGGAGCCGCGCCGGCCACCGCGCTCGGGCTACGCCAAGGACGTCGCGGAGATCGAGGGCTACGTGCGCGGGTTCGCGCGCCGGCGCCCCGACGTCCGGGTGACGCTGCTGCGGGCGGCCAACGTGATCGGCCCGAGCGTCACCAGCCCGCTGACGTCGTACTTCCGGCTGCCGCTGATCCCCACCGTCCTCGGCCATGACGCCCGGCTCCAGTTCCTCCACGAGCGCGACCTGCTCGCCGTGCTCCGGCACGCCACGCACTCCGACATCGCGGGCACGTTCAACGTCGCCGGCGACGGCCTGCTGATGCTCTCCCAGGCGGTACGCCGCCTCCAGCGGCCCACGATCGCGCTGCCGCCGTTCGCGGTCGGCAACGTCGGCTCCGTGCTCCGCTCGGCGCGGGTCGCCGACTTCTCGCCCGAGCAGACCGCGTTCCTCACCTACGGCCGCGGCGTCGACACCACCCGGATGCGCACCCAGCTCGGCTTCGAGCCCGAGTTCACCACGGCGTCCGCGTTCGCGGACTTCGCCGAGCCGCTGCCGGTCACCGGCGGTCGCACCGGCCGGGTGCTGGACCGCCTCGCCGAGCAGCTGCCGCCGGTCGAGACCGTGCCCGCCGTCGGGGGGAGCGACCATGGGTGACGCCGAGATCATCCCGATCGGAACCCGGGGCCGTCCCGGCCGCGGCACCGGCACCCAGCCGTCCTCCGCCGCCCGTGGCCTCGCGCCGAAGACCGCCGCCCCCAAGTCGGCGACCCGGCCGGCGCCTGCCACGAAGGCGGCCGCCAAGCCGAAGCCGAAGCCCAAGCCCAAGCCGAAGGCCAAGCCCCAGCCCGACGGGCCGGCGACCGAGCCCACACGCGCGCCGACCACCACCGAGGTGCCGACGGCCAACGGGATCCCGGCCTCCGACTGGCTGGCCGCGATCCAGCACGGTGCCGCCGAGGTGTTCGGCGACGACTGGGAGCCTCAGCTCGCGCGCTTCCTGGCGTTCCTGCGCCGACGCGTCGCCGGTGACTACCGCGTCGACGAGTACGGCTTCGACCAGGAGATCACCGAGCGCTTCCTGATGGCCGTGCTGCGCCCGATCGCGCAGAAGTGGTTCCGCATCGAGGTCCGCGGGATCGAGAACATCCCGACCGACGGTGGCGCGCTGGTGGTCTCCAACCACTCCGGCACGGTGCCGGTCGACGGCCTGATGACGCTGGTGACCATCCACGACGAGACCGGCCGGTTCCTGCGCCCGCTCGGCGCCGACCTGGTGTTCAAGATGCCGTTCGTCGGCTCGATGGCGCGGCGCAGCGGCGCCACCCTCGCCTGCAACGAGGACGCCGAGCGGATGCTCAACGGCGGCGAGCTCGTCGGCGTCTGGCCCGAGGGCTTCAAGGGCATCGGCAAGCCGTACGCCGAGCGCTACAAGCTCCAGCGCTTCGGCCGCGGCGGCTTCGTCTCGGCTGCGGTGCGCACCGGCGTCCCGATCATCCCGCTGTCCGTCGTCGGCGCCGAGGAGATCTACCCCCTCGTCGGCAACCTGCCGTCGCTGGCGCGGCTCCTCGGGGTGCCCTACATCCCGATCACGCCGTTCTTCCCGCTGCTCGGCCCGCTCGGCCTGGTCCCGCTGCCCTCGAAGTGGCTGCTCGAGTTCGGCGAGCCGATCCGCACCGACGAGTTCGACGCCGGTGCCGCCGACGACCCGATGCTGGTCTTCAACGTCACCGACCAGGTGCGCGAGACCATCCAGCAGACGCTCTACTCGCTGCTGATGCAGCGGCAGTCGGTCTTCAGGTAGGAGCCCGCGTCGTCCGCGGATCCGCTCAGGGCTTCGGGGTGGTGCTGGGCACCAGGAGCCCGGTGACCGGGTCCAGGACGCCCTGGAGGATCTCACCGACGCCGCCGACCACGTCGCCGAGCGCTGGAGCCGACGGGGTGCTGCCGGTGCCGCCGGTGCTGCCGCCGGACGTGCCCGTGGAGCCCTTGCCGGTCAGCACGCCGGTGAGGCCGTCGGTCAGGTCCTTGACCGGGTTGGGTGCGGTCGACTGGTCACCCGCACCGGGGTCGAGGATGCTGCCCGGCGGGATGGTGCCCCCGACGTCGGGCAGCTGCGTGCCGCCCTCGGTGCCGGAGCCCTTGCCGCCCTGCTTCCCACCCTGGTGACCGTCGCCGCGGGCGGGCTTGCCGCTCGCGGGCTCGGTCGGCTGGGCCGAGGGCGCCGCGGGCAGCTCGATCTGCTCCGCGGCCACGAGAGTCGGCGGGATCGAGTCGATGGCGGTGCCGCCACAGGTCGGGCACTGGAGCGTCGCCTCGGAGTCGATCTGGGCGATCGTGCTCGCGGCGGCGATCAGCTCGTCGCGGGCGACGTACGGGACCTGCGGCTCGAGGGCGGCGAGCTGGGCCATGCTGCTCGACGCGAAGTCGTGCAGCTGGGCGATCGACGCCTCACGGCCGGTGTGGGCGTAGTCGGCGAACAGCAGGTCGGCGCCGGACGTCGCCTGGTCGGTGAACGTGCTCAGGGTGCGGGCGATCCGGTCGTCGTCGGACGAGCTGCCGTCCTGCGTCAGCGCGGTGGCCTCGTCGAGGCGGCTGGCGGCGTTGGCGAGCTCGGTGCTGCCCTTGCGTGCCTCGCCCAGGGACAGGCTGGTGTGGGCGGACTCGATGCCGCGCTTGATCGGGTAGAGCGCCTCGCCCGGCAGGGCCGACTGGGCCGCCATCGCGACCGAGGTCGTGGCACCGACGAGGGCGAGACCGCCGACGACGGCGGCGATCCGCCGCTCCCGCGTCGTACGACGGGCGGGGAGCTGGAGACGGGTGACGTCGGTCGGGACCAGTGCGGTCTCCGCCTCGGCCATCAGCCGGGTGCGCAGGTCGGCCACGAACTCGGGCCGCGGCTGCGGGTCGGGCACGCCCCGCAGGGCGCCGACGAGCTGGAGCAGCTCGGCGTCGCGCGTGGTGCTCGCGTCGTGGGTCTGCCCGGTCGAGAGCTGCTCGACCAGGGTGTCGAAGTCATCGGCGCGTCGTTGCGCCCTGGGCCCCCAGTTCATGTCGTGCTCAACGACGCGTGAGGCGGCGGAGTTACGGCGGATCGGCGATCCACGTAAACGATTTCGGCGGCGCCGGGCATCAGTCCCGGATCCCTTCCGGCATCAGCTTGGCGAGGTTGCGCACGCCGCGCAGCTGGAGCTGCTTGACGGCGCCGTCGCTGCGGCCCAGGACCGCCGCCGTCTCGGCGATGCTCATGCCCTGGAGGAAGCGCATCACGAGGCAGTCGCGCTGCTCCGCCGGGAGCTCGGTGAGCGCCTGCATCAGGACCTCGTTGGTCAGGCCGGCGAGCACCATCCCCTCGGGGCCGTCGTCGGTCGCGTCGTCGTGGAGGCTCATGTCCTCCGTGGTCATCTCGAGCCGCGTCCGGCCGGCCTTGAAGTGGTCGGTGGCGAGGTTGCGGGCGATGGTCATCAGCCAGGCGCCGAAGTCCTTGCCCTGCCAGCGGAAGCCGTTCATGCTGCGCAGCGCGCGGAAGAAGGTCTCCGAGGTGAGGTCCTCGGCCAGCGTGCTGGACCGGGTCCGGTAGAAGAGGAAGCGGTAGACCGAGCCCTGGTAGTGGTCGTAGAGGAGGCCGAACGCCTCGGCGTCGCCCCCGCGGGCCAGCTCGACCAGCGCGATCAGCCGGCCGCGCTCGGCCTCGTCCTCCTCGGAGGAGGCGGCCAGGTCGGAGTCGTCGTACCCGCCGCCGGAGCCGGTGCCGGTCTCCGTGCGGCCGCTCGTGACGGCCTCGGTCGCGAGCATCCCGGGGACCTGTCCGGGCATCCCGGCGAGCGCCGGCCGCTCCATGAGCAGCACCTCGGCGACGAGACGGCGCAGCGAGTCCAGCCCGCGCGCGACGTCATGCCCCACCTGTGCCATGTGGCGAACCCTCCCGGATGCTCCTCATCCAGCCATTCCCCAGTAAACGCGAGTTACTCCTCCCGGACCAGACCAGTGCGGTAAAGCCCAGAGGGTGGGACGGGCGGGTCAGTGCCGACGGCCGCGCAGCGCGACGCCCGCGGCGACGGTGCCCGAGACGGCGCCCGCGACCCCGCCGACGACCAGGCCGGCGCGGAGCGCCTTGCGACCGGTGCGGTAGTCGTGGATCCGCCAGCCCTGCTCGCGGGCGTAGGCCCGCAGCTTGTGGTCGGGGTTGATCGCGCACGGATCGCCGACCAGCGTGAGCATCGGCAGGTCGTTGTGGGAGTCGGAGTACGCCGAGCAGCGGCGCAGGTCGAGGCCCTCGCGGGCGGCCAGTGCCTTGACGGCCTCCCCCTTGGCCGGTCCGTGCAGCATGTCGCCGACGAGCTGGCCGGTGTAGACGCCGTCCACGTGCTCGGCGACGGTGCCCATCGCGCCCGTCAGCCCGAGCCGCCGCGCGATGATCTGGGCGATCTCGATCGGGGCCGCCGTGACCAGCCAGACCCGCTGCCCCTCGTCGAGGTGCAGCTGCGCGAGGGCGCGGGTGCCGGGCCAGATCCGGTGCGCCATCCCCTCGTCGAAGATCTCCTCGCCGAGCTCCTCGAGCTCGGCAACGGTGTGGCCGGCGATGAAGCTCAGCGCGGACGACCGGGCCTCGGCGACGTGCTCGGGGTCCTCGACCCCGACCACCCGGAAGTAGGCCTGCTTCCACGCGGCGCCGAGGATCTCGCGGGTGGTGAAGAACTTGCGCCGGTGCAGGCCCCGGGCCAGGTGGAAGATGCTCGCGCCCTGCATCACGGTGTTGTCGACGTCGAAGAAGGCGGCGGCGCTGGCGTCCAGCGGCGGCGTCAGGGCCGACTCGACCTCGGTGGCGGCGGCCGCCGCCTCGCCCGCGAGCGTGGACCGCTGCTGGAGGTTGCGCGGTCGCGGCTTCCGGTCGGGGGGCGTCACACGGGCAGGGTAGACCCACCCGGGGCGACCACGCGGTGTGGAAGTATCCCCGTATGTCTGGCATCCGGGACGTGGCTGAGCTCGTCACCCGAGCGGCCGCCGAGAGCCCCGACCGCCTCGCGGTCGTCGAGGCCGGGGGGCGCAGCCTGACCTGGGCCGAGCTCGAGGACGAGGTCGGTCGCGTCGCGACCGGCCTGGCCGCGTCGGGTGTCCTCGGCGGACACCGCGTGCTCATCGCGATCGGCAACCGGCTCGAGTTCGTGACGACGTACCTCGGAGTGCTGCGCGCCCAGGCCGTCGCCGTACCCGTGAACCCGCTGTCGAAGGCCGGGGAGCTGGCCCGGATGATCACCGACTCCGGCTCGCGGATGGTCGTCACCGACGCTGACACCGTCGTGACGGTGCGCGAGGCGGTGGCGACCCTCGACGGCCCGCCACGGCTGGTCGTGGTCGGAGCGACCCTGCAACCGGGCGAGCGCTCCTACGACCACCTGCGCGCCGACACCGCCCGGCCCGCGCCGCCGCTCCAGGACCCCGAGAAGCTCGCGGCCCTGCTCTACACGAGTGGTACGTCGGGGCTGCCGCGGGCCGCGATGCTCACCCACCGCGCCCTGCTCGCCAACATCGACCAGGTCGCGCAGGTCGAGCCACCGATGATGCACGGCGACGACGTCGTGCTCGGGGTGCTCCCGCTCTTCCACGTCTACGGGCTCAACGCCGTGCTCGGCGGCGTGCTGCGGCACCGCGCCAAGCTGGTGCTCGTCGAGCGCTTCGACCCGCAGGAGACCCTGGCGATCATCGACGACGAGGCGTGCAGCGTGGTGCCGGTCGCGCCCCCGGTGTTCGCCTACTGGCGAGGCGAGCAGGACCTCGAGGAGCGGCTCGGCCCGGTCCGGCTGATGCTCTCCGGCTCGGCGCCGCTGAGCCCCGAGGTCATCCAGGAGTTCACCGAGCGCACCGGCGTGCCCGTCCACCAGGGCTACGGGCTGACCGAGGCGTCCCCGGTCGTCACCAGCACGCTGTGCAGCCAGGAGCTCCAGGTCGGCTCCGTCGGGGCGGCCCTGCCGGGCATCGACATCCGGCTGCTCGACGACGACGGGAAGCCGCCCGAGGGCGACGACCCCGGCGAGATCGAGATCCGCGGTGCCAACCTCTTCAGCGGCTACTGGCCGGACGGCTCCGGCGGACCGGACGACGAGGGGTGGTGGGCCACCGGCGACGTCGGCTTCCTCGACGACACCGGGGACCTCTTCCTGGTCGACCGGCTCAAGGAGCTCGTCATCGTGTCCGGGTTCAACGTCTACCCCGTCGAGGTCGAGGACGTGATCGAGGAGGTCCCCGGGGTCGCCGAGGTCGCGGTGATCGGGGTGGCGGACGAGCAGACCGGCGAGGCGGTCGTCGCCTACGTGCGCACGGTCGACGGCGACCCCGACGCGGTCGCCGCCGCCGTGCGTGAGCACTGCGCCACCCGGCTCGCGCGCTTCAAGCAGCCGTCCCGCATCGAGGTCGTCGACGCGCTGCCGCGCACCGTCACCGGCAAGGTCCAGAAGGGCCGGCTCCGCGGCATCGAGCGGCGCCGTTCGCTCGGCCTCCTCGAGTGAGGAGCCCCGGATGAGCGATCCGCGGATCACCCTCTACTCCCGGCCCGGCTGCCACCTGTGCGACGACGCGCGCCTGGTGATCGAGCGGGTCTGCGCCGACCTGGGGGAGGCGTACGCCGAGGTCTCGATCGACGGCGACCCGGCGCTCCAGGAGCGGTTCGGCGAGGAGATCCCGGTGACCTTCGTCGACGGCCGGCAGCACGACTTCTGGCGGGTCGACGAGCAGCGGCTCCGGGCGGCGCTGACCGGCTGAGCCCGGGCTGACCGACCCGCTCGGCGTGGGCCATGTCACATGTGCTAGTTCCGCGGGCTCGGGGACCCGCTCTCGTTTTGTTCTCCCGTTCACAAACTCCTACAGTGAACGAGCCGCCGGGCCCTCCGGAACGAGTCGTTCCAGTGCGCCCGACGACGGCCCAGCAGCCCCCCGGCTATGGAGAAGGCAACTCAGTGAGCGCACGTACGTCATCCGACAGCTCTCGGGACATTCCCGAAGCAACGGTGGCACGGCTGCCCGTCTACCTCCGGGCGCTCACCACGCTGTCCGAGCAGGGCACCAGTACCTGCTCCAGCGAGGAGCTCGCGGTCGCCGCGGGCGTCAACAGCGCCAAGCTGCGCAAGGACCTCTCGTACCTCGGCAGCTACGGCACCCGCGGGGTCGGGTACGACGTCGAGTACCTGCGCTACCAGATCGCCCGCGAGATCGGCGTGACCCAGGACTGGCCCGTGGTCATCGTCGGCATCGGCAACCTCGGCCAGGCGCTCGCCAACTACTCCGGCTTCCGCAGTCGCGGCTTCCGCGTCGTCGCGCTGCTCGACGCCGACCCGGCCCGCCGCGACGAGGTCGTCGCCGGCGTCGAGGTGCAGGCCTTCGACAACCTCGAGCAGATCGTGAAGGACCACGACGTCGCCATCGGCGTGATCGCCACACCGGCCGTCGCCGCGCAGGACGTCGCCGACCGGATGGTCGCGTGCGGCGTCACCAGCATCCTCAACTTCGCACCGATCGTGCTCTCGGTGCCCGAGCAGGTCGACGTGCGCAAGGTCGACCTCTCGATCGAGCTGCAGATCCTGGCCTACCACGAGCAGCGGAAGGCGGCCACAGCGTGAGCGTCCTGGTCGTGGGGATCTCCCACAAGTCCGCCCCGGTCTCGCTCCTGGAGCGGGTCGCCCTCGACGCCGACGGCGTCCACAAGCTCATCGACGACGTCGCGGCGTCCGAGCACGTCACCGAGGCGACGGTCATCTCGACCTGCAACCGGCTCGAGATCTACGCCGACGTCGACCGTTTCCACGGCAGTGTCGAGGAGGTCTCCAAGCTGCTCATCGACCGGGCCGGCGAGGCGACCGAGGCGATGCTCCCGCACCTCTACGTCCACTACGACGACGGCGCCGTCTCCCACCTCTTCCAGGTGGTCGCCGGCCTCGACTCGATGGCCGTCGGCGAGGGCCAGATCCTCGGCCAGACCCGCGACGCCCTCAGCGCCGGCCAGGAGATCGGCACGGTGGGCCCGTCGCTCAACGTGCTCTTCCAGCAGGCCCTCCGGGTCGGCAAGCGGGCCCGCGCCGAGACGGACATCGACCACGCCGCGCCGACGCTGGTCTCCGCCGCGCTCGACCGCAGCCACACCGCGGTCGGCGACCTGACCGGCAAGCGCGCCCTCGTGCTCGGCGCCGGTGCGATGGCGGGCCTGGCCACGGCAACCCTGTCGCGCCGGGGTGCCGCGAGCGTCACCGTCGCCAACCGCACCGCGGGCAACGCGGTCCGGCTCGCCGACGAGTACGGCGCCCGCTCGGCGCTGCTGACCGACGTGGCGGACGAGCTGGCGAACGCCGACGTCGTGGTCTCCTGCACCGGCTCGACCGGCGTGATCGTGACGGCCGAGATGGTGGCTGCCGCGACCACCGACGGACGCGAGCTCGCGATCGTCGACCTGGCCCTGCCCCACGACGTCGACCCCGCCGCCGGTGACCTGCCCGGCGTCACCCTGATCAATCTCGCCGAGCTCGCCCGCGAGCTGCGCGACTCCGACGCCGGTCGCGAGGTCGAGGCGGTCCGCCGGATCGTGACCCAGGAGGTCGCGGCGTTCCTCTCCGCGCGCCGCCAGGCCAGCGTCACGCCCACGGTGGTGGCGCTGCGCTCGATGGCGACCTCCGTCGTCGACGCCGAGATGGACCGGCTCGCCGGCCGGCTGCCCGACCTCGACGACGCCACCCGCGCCGAGGTCCTGCACACCGTCCGCCGGGTCGCCGACAAGCTGCTCCACGAGCCGACCGTGCGGGTCAAGGAGCTGGCCAACGAGTCCGGCGCGGTCTCCTACGCCGCCGCGCTCGCCGAGCTCTTCGCCCTGGACCCCGAGGCCGTCGACGCCGTGACCCGACCGGAGGGCCTGTCATGAGTGCCCCCCAGGAGACGGCCCCCCGCGGGACGGCACTGCGTGTCGGGACCCGTGCCTCGGTCCTGGCCACGACCCAGTCCCGCCTGGTCGCCGACCTGATCGCCGAGCGCCTCGGCCGCGAGGTCGAGCTGGTCGAGATCGCCACCGAGGGCGACCGCAGCCAGGCTGCCGGCACCTCGCTCGTCGGCTCCTCGTCGACCGGAGTCTTCGTGAGCGCCCTGCGTGACGCCCTGCTCGACGGCCGCGTCGACGTCGCGGTGCACTCGCTCAAGGACCTGCCGACGTACGCCGCCGACGGCATCACCCTCGCCGCCGTACCCACCCGCGAGGACCCGCGTGACGTGGTCGTCGCCCGCGACGGGCTGACGCTCGGCGAGCTGCCGGTCGGCAGCCGCGTCGGCACCGGCTCGCCGCGGCGCGCGGCCCAGCTGCACGCCCTCGGCCTCGGCGTCGAGGTGGTCGGGGTGCGCGGCAACGTGGACACCCGGATCGCCAAGGTCCGCTCCGGTGAGTACGACGCCGTCGTGCTCGCCCGTGCCGGCCTGGCCCGCCTCGACCGGGTCGACGAGGCGACCGAGGTGCTCGACCCGCTCCAGATGCTGCCGGCCCCCGGGCAGGGCGCGCTGGCGGTCGAGTGCCGGACCGATGACGACCTCGCCGCGCAGCTGCGCGAGGTGCTGGACGACCCGCGGACCCGGGCCGCGGTCGAGGCGGAGCGAGCGGTGCTCGCGACGCTCGAAGGAGGTTGCTCCGCGCCGATCGGAGCCCTGGCCGAGGTGGCCGAGGGCGAGGACGGCGAGGAGCTCTGGGTGCGGGCGATCGCGCTCTCACCCGATGGAGCGCTCTCGGTGCGGATGTCCGCCACCGGGGACCCGGCCGACGCAGCCGGCGTCGGAGACCGGCTCGCGAAGGAGATGCTCGCCGACGGCGCAGCAGACCTGACGCAGACCAGCAACATAGACAAGGTGCAGAACGCATGACCCGTGCCAAGACCAGCCCGAACCCGGACCAGCCGCGCGGCTGGGTGTCGTTCGTCGGCAGCGGCCCCGGCGACCCGGGCCTGTTGACCGTCCGCGCCGTCGAGCTGCTGCGGCGCGCCGACGTCGTCGTGACCGAGGTGCCCGAGCACGCCGAGCTGATCCGTCAGGTCCTCGGCCTGCCGGTGCCCACCGAGGACGTCACGGAGCCGGTCGGCCCCGAGATCGTCGACGGCGGCTTCGGCGAGGACGGCCAGCCGCTGACCCACGCCGCGCGCGGCAAGGTCGTCGTGAAGCACGCCAAGCGCGGTTTGCGCGTCGTCCGCCTGATGGGTGGCGACCCCTTCCTCTACGCCTCCGGCCCCGAGGAGGCGCAGGCCTGCGTCAAGGCCGGCCTCGCCTTCGAGATCGTCCCCGGCGTCTCGTCGGTCAACGCGGTTCCGGCGTACGCCGGCATCCCGCTGACCACCAAGGACCACCGCGAGGTCGCCGTCGTGACCTGCGGCGACAAGGTCGACTGGAGCCAGTACGCCGGCAAGCGGACCCTGGTCCTGCTCTCGGCCGTCGGCCAGATCGGCGACATCGCCAAGGCGCTCGTCGCTGCCGGCCGCTCGCCGCAGACCCCCGTCGCGATGACCCGGGTCGGCACCACCACCGAGCAGGCCACGGTCGCCTCCACCCTGGAGCGGATCGCCGCCGACGCCCGCGCGGCCCGGATGGCGCCGCCGGCGGTGACGGTCGTCGGTGACGTCGTCGACCTGCGCGAGACGCTCTCGTGGTTCGAGACCAAGCCGCTCTTCGGGTGGCGCGTCCTGGTGCCCCGCACCAAGGAGCAGGCGGGCTCGCTCTCCGAGCGGCTGCGCGGCTACGGCGCCGTGCCCGACGAGGTCCCCACCATCTCCGTCGAGCCGCCGCGCAACCCGCAGCAGATGGACAAGGCCGTCCGCGGCCTCGTCGAGGGTCGCTACGAGTGGATCGCCTTCACCTCGGTCAACGCCGTCAAGGCGGTTCGCGAGAAGTTCGAGGAGTACGGCCTCGACGCCCGTGCCTTCTCCGGCCTGAAGATCGCCGCCGTCGGCGACAAGACCGCCCGGGCCATCGGCGACTGGGGCCTGCGCGCCGACCTGGTGCCCTCCGGCGAGCAGTCGGCGGCCGGCCTCCTTGAGGACTGGCCCGAGTACGACGAGGCGCTCGACCCGATCAACCGGGTCTTCCTGCCCCGCGCGGACATCGCGACCGAGAACCTGGTCGCCGGCCTGATCGACCTGGGCTGGGAGTGCGACGACGTCACGGCGTACCGCACCGTCCGGGCGGCCCCGCCGCCGCCCGAGACCCGCGACGCGATCAAGACCGGCAAGTTCGACGCCGTCGTCTTCACGTCGTCCTCGACGGTGCGCAACCTGGTCGGCATCGCCGGCAAGCCGCACACCTCGACGATCATCGCCGTCATCGGACCCGCCACCGCGAAGACCGCTGAGGAGCACGGCCTGCGCGTCGACGTCCTGGCCAGCCGCCCGGACGTCGAGGAGCTCGTCGACGCGCTCGCCGACTTCGGTGCCGCCCGCCGCGCCTCGCTCGTCGAGGCCGGCCAGCCGGTCACCAAGCCGTCCGAGCGCAAGCCTTCGGCTCGCCGCAAGGCGCGCGCGGAGTGACCCGGGGATGAGCGAGCACGGCGTTCCTCCCGTGACCGGACCGACCGTCCGGCCGCGCCGCCTGCGCACCACCCCGGCCCTGCGCCGGATGGTGGCCGAGACGTCCCTGGAGGCGCGCCAGCTGGTGCTGCCGCTGTTCGTGCGCGAGGGCATCGACGAGCCGAGGCCGATCTCGTCGATGCCCGGCGTCGTCCAGCACTCCCGTGACTCGCTGCTGAAGGCGGTCGCGGAGGCCGCCGACCTCGGCCTCGGCGGCGTGATGCTCTTCGGCATCCCGGAGAGCAAGGACGCGACCGGCTCGGGCGCCATCGACCCGGCGGGCATCCTCAACCTCGCGATCACCGACGTGGTGGCCGAGGTGGGTGACGCGCTCACCGTGATGAGCGACCTGTGCCTCGACGAGTTCACCGACCACGGCCACTGCGGCGTGCTCACCCCCGACGGCAAGGTCGACAACGACCGCACCCTCGAGGCGTACGCCGACATGGCTCGCGCCCAGGCGCACGCCGGCGTCGACATGGTCGGCCCGAGCGGCATGATGGACGGCCAGGTCGCGGTGGTCCGGGCCGCCCTCGACGCCGCCGAGCACACCGACGTCTCGATCCTCGCCTACTCCGCGAAGTATGCGTCCGCCTTCTTCGGCCCCTTCCGCGAGGCCGTGGACTCCTCGCTCCAGGGTGACCGGCGCACCTACCAGCAGGACCCCGCCAACGCCCGCGAGGGCGTGCGCGAGGCGCTGCTCGACGTCGCCGAGGGTGCCGACATCGTGATGGTGAAGCCGGCCCTCGCCTACCTCGACGTGCTGCGCCAGGTGCGCGACGCGGTCGACGTCCCGGTGGCGGCGTACAACATCTCCGGCGAGTACTCCATGGTCGAGGCCGCCGCTGCCCACGGCTGGATCGACCGCGAGGCGGCGATCATCGAGACGCTGACGTCGATCCGGCGCGCCGGCGCCGACGTGGTGCTCACGTACTGGGCGTCCGAGGCCGCGCGGCTCATCGCGCGCTGAGTGGTGGTTTCGAGACAGGCGCTAGCGCGCCTTCCTCAACCACCGGCACGGTGGTTGAGGAGGTTGCGCTGGCGCGCCTCGCACCTCAACCGGCGAGGGCTTGCGCACTCGCGGGCTGGCACCTCGACGCGGCGTTTGCACGCACGGGTGTTCATGTTGAACGCACGTGCGTGCAAAGCGGATGGGCGGCCGAGGCTGCGCGGCTCATCGCGCGCTGAGTGGTGGTTTCGAGACAGGCGCTAGCGCGCCTTCCTCAACCACCGGCACGGTGGTTGAGGAGGTTGCGCTGGCGCGCCTCGCACCTCAACCGGCGAGGGCTTGCGCACTCGCGGGCTGGCACGTCGACGCGGCGTGTTTGCACGCACGGGTGTTCATCTTGAACGCACGTGCGTGCAAAGCGGATGGGCGGCCGAGGCCGCACGGCTCATCGCGCGCTGGACGAGCTGGTTTCGCGACAGGCGCTAGCGCGCCTTCCTCAACCACCGGCACGGTGGTTGAGGAGGTTGCGCTGGCAACCGTCTCGAAACCACCGCCAGGCGCTAGTGCGTGTAGGCGTAGACGCACTGGTCGTACGGGTCGTCCGCACGCAGCAGGTTGTCGACGTACCCGTCGAGCAGGCACTGGGCGCGGGCCTGGACCTGCGTGAGCAGCTGGTCGACCGGGGAGATCGAGGTCGACGGCAGCGGCGGCAGCGTCAGGGTCGGCAGCGGCAGCTTCGGCCCGTCGGTCGGGGTCGACGGCAGGCTCGGCCCGGAGGACGGCTTCGTGGTCGGCTTCGTGGTCGGCTTGGCGGTCGGCTCGCTGGTGCTGTCACCCGGGTCGGTGTTGCTCCCGCCGGTGTGGCCGCCGTGGTGGCCCTTGCCCGGGTGGTGTCCCTTGCCGCCGGTCGTCTGCGGGAGCTGCGGGACCACGTAGCCCGCCGAGGTGACGCCGTTGGGCACCGAGGTGAACTCGCCGTCGAGGTAGGCGGCCATGATCGAGAGCACCAGGTCGACGTAGGACTGGCTGTGGTTGTAGCGGAGGACGGCGGAGCGCTGGCCGGCCGTGGTGCCGAGGTCGTCGCCGCCGGAGCAGAGGTAGACCGCGGTCGCGAGTGCCGCGTCGTCGACGTCCTGCGGGTTGCGCTGGCCGTCGCCGTCGGCGTCCACGCCCACCACCGACCAGGTGGAGGGGATGAACTGCATCGGGCCGACCGCGCGGTCCCAGGTGGTGTCGGCGTCGTACTGGCCGGCGTCGGTGTCGGAGATCCGGCTGGTGCCGTCGCCGCCGTTGAGCGGGGGACCGTAGATGCCGGGGGTGGCGACGCCCTGGGCGTCGAGGGTGTTGCCGTTGGTGCGGCCGTGGTCGGACTCGACCCGGCCGATCGCCGCGATCAGCTGCCAGGAGAGGTGGCAGCCGGGGTCGGCGGAGTTGATGACGGTCTCGGCGCGCTGGTAGGCCGCGAGCGCGGCGGCCGGGATGCCGGAGGTCGAGGCGGTGGCGACGGCCTGCTGCACGTCACCGGTGATGCCGGGGGCGACGCCACCGGCGGCGGAGACGCTGGCCGGGACCTCGATGGCCTCGGTCGGGAGGCTGGTGCCGTCGGGGAGCTGCGGGTCGGTGGTCGCGTCGGCGAGCGCCGTACCGGCACCCGTCGTGGCGATGCTCGCCGTCCAGGCGACGGACAGCACGGCCAGGGGGATCAGCGCCATGACCTTGTGGCCACGCCCGAAGCGCCCCCCACGGGCATCAGTCGACCTGGTCATTCCGTTTGCTCCTGCTCCCTCGGACCCGGTGCTCCCTCAGCACTCGGTGTGACGGACATCAAACGACCGGATCCTCCACCAGTTACGGTACGTCGCTTGCCGGTCTGGTGCAGCCGTTCGTCGGTGTGACGACCATTCCCGCAGGTCGTGACGGTGAAACCCGTTGCAGAACGCCACCCGACAGCGGCCGGCGACGTGGCCTGGCCCACCCCTGCGGGCCGCCCGACGGCCCTCGACTGGGGTCGGTTGGCGTCCTCGGGGACAATGGGCCGGTGCCCCGACCGACCACCGCCAGTGCTGCCCTCTTCGAGCGGGCACGAGCCGTCACGCCCGGCGGCGTGAACTCCCCGGTCCGGGCCTTCAACGCGGTCGGCGGCACCCCCCGCTTCATCCGCTCCGCGGCGGGTGCCTGGATCACCGACGCCGACGGCAACGAGTACGTCGACCTGATCTGCTCGTGGGGGCCGATGCTGCTCGGGCACGCCCACCCCGAGGTGCAGGCCCGGGTCGCCGAGGCGGTCGCGCGCGGCACGTCGTACGGCGCGCCCACGGAGCCCGAGGTCGAGCTCGCCGAGGAGATCGTGGCCCGCACGCCGGTGGAGCGGGTCCGCTTCGTGTCCTCCGGCACCGAGGCCACCATGTCGGCGATCCGGCTGGCCCGCGGCTTCACCGGTCGCGACGTCGTCGTGAAGTTCGCCGGCTGCTACCACGGCCACGTCGACTCGCTGCTGGCCTCCGCCGGCTCCGGCCTCGCGACCTTCGCGGTGCCGGGCACGCCCGGCGTCCCGGCGTCGTCGACCGAGCTGACGCTCGTGTTGCCCTACAACGACCGGGCCGCGGTGGAGAAGGTCTTCGCGGAGTACCCCGACCGGATCGCCTGCCTGATCACCGAAGCCGCCCCCGGCAACATGGGCGTCGTCCCTCCCGAGCCCGGGTTCAACCACTTCCTGGCCGAGACCTGCGTCCGCAACGGGGCGCTCTTCGTCAGCGACGAGGTGATGACCGGCTTCCGGGCCAGCAAGCTCGGCCAGTGGGGTCTCGACGGCGCGGTCGAGGGCTGGCGCCCCGACCTGGTGACCTTCGGCAAGGTGATGGGCGGCGGCTTCCCCGCGGCGGCCTTCGGTGGCCGCGCCGACGTGATGTCGCGGCTGGCGCCCGAGGGGCCCGTCTACCAGGCCGGCACGCTGTCGGGGAACCCGATCGCCACCACGGCCGGCCTCGCGACGCTGCGCCTCGCGACCGACGAGGTCTACGCCCACATCGGTGCCGCCGCCGACACCATCAGGGCCGCCGCCTCCGAGGCGCTGACCGCCGCCGGCGTCACGCACGTCGTCCAGGCCACCGGCACCATGTTCTCGATCTTCTTCACCGCCGGTGACGGCGGTCGCGTCCGCGACTTCGAGGACGCCTCGACGACCGACTCCTCGGCGTACGCCGCCTTCTTCCACGCCATGCTCGACGCGGGGGTCTACCTGCCGCCGTCGGCGTACGAGGCGTGGTTCTTGTCCGCTGCCCACGACGACCGCGCCGTGCAGGCCGTGCTCGACGCTCTGCCCGGCGCCGCCCGCGCGGCCGCAGCCGCCCAGGCGTAGGAGATGACTGTGAGCCAGACCCCCGACACGATCGTCCACCTGCTGCGCCACGGCGAGGTGCACAACCCCGAGGGCATCCTCTACGGGCGTCGCGACGGCTTCCACCTCTCCGACCTCGGCAACCGGATGGCCGAGCGGATCGCGGAGAGCGTCGGTGACCGCGACATCGTGCACATGCGCGTGTCGCCGCTCGAGCGTGCACAGGAGACCGCGCGCCCGCTCGCCGAGGCCCGCGGCCTCGAGATCGTCACCGACGAGCGGGTCATCGAGTCCGCCAACAAGCTCGAGGGCCTGAGCTTCGGCCAGGGCGCCTGGTCGATCATCAAGCGGCCCAGCATCTGGCGGCACTTCTACAACCCGGCCCGGCCCTCCTGGGGCGAGCCGCACAAGGAGATCGTCGCCCGGATGATGGCGGCGGTCGAGGACGCGCGCGCCGCCGCGGTCGGTCACGAGGCGGTCATCGTCTCCCACCAGCTGCCCATCTGGACGACCCGGCTGCACGTCGAGGGCCGCCGCCAGCTGCACGACCCCCGCCGCCGTCAGTGCACGCTGTGCTCGCTGACCTCGCTGCACTTCGTCGGCGACCGGATCACCCAGGTCAGCTACTCCGAGCCCGCCGGCGACCTGATCCCGGTCAAGGACAAGAACGCGCCCTTCTCGGCCGGTGGCGCGCCCGAGGAGCAGCGCCCGTGACCCACTGGTCGACACCGAAGCGGATGCTTCTCGGCGTGGCCGCCCCGCTGCTGCTCGCGCTGACCGCCTGCACCTCCCTGGGCGCGACCGGCAACAAGGGCTACATCAGCGGCGACGGCAGCGTGCAGGTCATCGACCCCGCCGACCGCGACGACCCCGTGACGTTCTCGGGCACGTCGTTGACCGGGGACCCGATCTCGTCCGAGGACTACCTCGGCAAGGTCCTCGTCGTGAACAAGTGGTGGTCCGGCTGCGGTCCCTGCCGCACCGAGATGCCGATGCTGGGTGAGGTGTCGCCCGAGCTCGGTGACCGGGCCGCGGTGCTCGGCATCAACGTCCGCGACTCCAGCCCGGAGAACGGGCTGTCCTTCATGAAGCGGGTCGGCGCCGACTTCCCGTCCGTGTACGACGTGCAGGGCAAGGTCGGCCTCGCCTTCGCCGGCAAGGCGCCGATGGCGGCCACCCCCACCACGATCTTCCTGGACGACGAGGGCCGGGTCGCGGCGGTCATCACCGGGCCGGTGCCGAGCAAGCAGACGCTCCTCGACGTGATCGACGACGTCGCCGGGGACGACGGCGGGAACTCGGATGGCTGACTGGTTCCAGGAGACGGCGCTGTCCGGCTCCCTGGTGCTGGCGATCCCGGTCGCGCTGGTCGCCGGCCTGGTGTCGTTCTTCTCCCCGTGCGTGATCCCGCTGCTGCCGGGCTACCTCTCCTACGCGACCGGTCTCTCGGGTGCCGACCTCGCGAACGGCGTCGCCGGCACCCGCCGCGGCCGGATGTTCCTGGGGTCCGTGCTCTTCGTGCTCGGCTTCTCGACCGTCTTCGTCATCCTCGGCACCGCCTCGGGCGCGCTCGGGTCCTGGCTCTTCGAGTGGCAGGACCAGATCACCACCGTGCTGGCGATCGTGATGATCGTCCTCGGCCTGGCCTTCGCGGGCTGGCTGCCGATCCTGCAGCGCGACGTACGCGTCCACCAGTTCCCGGCCGTCGGCCTCGCCGCCGCCCCGGTGATCGGCTTCCTCTTCGGCCTCGGCTGGACGCCGTGCATCGGGCCGACGCTGACCGCCATCACCAGCCTCTCCTTCACCGAGTCCACGGCGGCCCGGGGCGCGCTGCTCTCCGCCGTCTACGCGCTCGGTCTCGGCATCCCCTTCATCCTCGCCGGGCTCGCGTACGAGAAGGCGCTGTCGGCGATCGGGTGGGTGCGCCGCCACCAGGTGTGGGTGATGCGCGCCGGCGGGCTGATGCTGATCGCCGTCGGGGTGCTGCTGCTGACCGGCTGGTGGGACCAGCTCGTGACGTGGATCCAGGTGCAGCTGGTGACGTCGACGGAGACCGCCGTATGAGGAAGGCCCTGTGAGCACCGCCCTCTCCACGCGACCGCCCGAGGACGACCGCCGTCCCGGCGAGCTGACCTTCCGCGAGCTGCTGCGGTGGGTCTGGCGCCAGGTCACGTCCATGCGGACCGCGCTGATCCTCCTGCTCCTGCTCGCGCTGGCGGCGATCCCGGGCTCCGTGATCCCGCAGACCGGTGTCGACGCGCTGAAGACCTCGAACTGGCAGTCCGACCACCCGAAGCTCACGCCGGTCTACGAGCGGCTCGGGCTCTTCTCGGTCTACGACTCGGCCTGGTTCTCGGCCATCTACATCCTGCTGATGATCTCCCTGGTCGGGTGCATCGTGCCGCGCACCTTCCACTACTGGAAGGGGATGCGCGCGAAGCCGCCGACGGCACCGAGCAACCTGAGTCGGCTGCCGGACCACGCGTCGTACGTGACCACCGACGCGCCCGAGGTCGTCCTCGAGCGTGCCCAGCGGCTGCTCAAGCGTCGTCGCTACCGCCTCAGCGACGGGACGGAGGCCGTATCCGCCGAGCGCGGCTACCTGCGCGAGGTCGGCAACCTGGTCTTCCACCTGTCGGTGCTGGTCGTGCTGGTCGGCTTCGCGATGGGCGGGCTGCTCGGCTACAAGGGCGGCGTGATCATGCTGGTCGGCGACCAGTACGGCTTCGCCAACACCGCCGACCAGTACGACGAGTTCAAGCCGGGCAGCCTCTTCCAGGCCGACCGGATGGAGCCGTTCTCCTTCTCGATCGACGACTTCGACGTCGACTGGCTGACCACGGGACCGCGGGCGGGGATGGCGCGCGGCTTCCAGTCGCACCTGAAGTACCAGGAGTCGCTGGACGCTCCCGAGAAGAGCTACGACCTGCGGGTCAACCACCCGCTGACGATCGGCAACACCGACATCTTCCTGATCGGGCACGGCTACGCCCCGGTCATCACGGTCCGCGACGGTGAGGGCAACGTCGTCCAGAGCGGCCCGACGATCTTCCTCCCGACCAGCCAGAGCTTCCAGTCGATCGGCGTCGTCAAGGCCGCCGACGCGGAGCCGACCCAGATCGGGCTCGAGGGTGAGTTCTACCCGACCGTCGCCTTCTCGCAGCAGACCGGCAGCTACTACTCGCTGCTCGGCAAGCCGCTCGACCCGATGGTCTCGATGCTCGTCTACACCGGCGACCTGGGCATGGACGACGGCGTCCCGCAGTCGGTCTACGCGCTCGACAAGAGCAAGACGACGATGCTGACCAAGAAGAACGGCACGCCGTACCGCGTCGACCTGCGGCCCGGCGAGACCCAGAAGCTGCCGAACGGGCTGGGGTCGGTGACCTTCGAGAAGGTCGACGGCGTCCCCGGCGGCGTGCAGCAGTGGAACAAGATCCAGATCAGCCAGACCCCCGGCAAGTGGATCGCGCTGGCCGGCGTGGTGATGGCGCTGATCGGCCTGCTCGGGTCGCTCTTCATCCGGCCCCGGCGGGTGTGGGTTCGCGCCCGTCGCGAGGGTGACGGCACACTGGTCGAGGTGGCCGCGCTCGACCGGTCCGGCGGCGGCGACGTCGCGGTCGTCGTCGACGAGCTGGTGGCCACCCTGCAGGGACAGAAGCACCAACGAGAGGACGAGTCGTGACCGACGCAGCGTGGGAGAGTCTCAGCAACCAGGCGATCGCCGCTGCGGGACTGCTCTACTTCCTCGCACTGCTGGCCCACCTCGTCGAGTGGGCCTCGCTGCGCAAGGTGCCGCTCGCGTCCGGTGCGGCGGCGACCGAGTCGGTCGACATCCCGGGCGGCGTCGCGGTCGCGACCGGACCCGACGGTGACGAGGTCGAGGACCGCGCACGTCGTACGGCGCTGTTCGGCCGGCTCGGCTACCTGGTCACCTGCCTCGCGGTCGCGGTGCACTTCGTGTCCCTCTTCTCGCGGGGGATGGCCGCGGACCCGAACCGGGTGCCGTGGGGCAACATGTACGAGTTCACGCTGACCGGCACCTTCGTGGTCGCGTTCCTCTACGTCGTGCTCTACCGCAAGTTCCGGCTCGCCTGGATGGCGCCGATCGTGCTCGCCTTCGTGCTGACGATCCTGATGGTCGCGGTGATCTGGCTGTACTCGCCGGTCGCGCCGCTGACCGAGGCGCTCTCGTCGTACTGGCTGGTGATCCACGTCGTGTCCGCGATCATCGCGACCGGCGCGTTCACCCTCGGCGGCATCACCTCCGCCCTCTACCTGGTCAAGGCGCGGTCCGTGGCCCGGGGCGCGTCGGCCGAGAGCGGCTACGTCGCGCGGCTGCCCCAGCCCGAGGCGCTGGACCGCGTCGCCTACCGGCTGCACGCCTTCGGCTTCCCCGTGTGGACCTTCGCGGTGCTGATCACCGGGCCGATCTGGGCCCACCAGGCCTGGTCGTCGTACTGGAACTGGGACCCCAAGGAGGTCTGGGCGTTCATCACCTGGGTCGTCTACGCGGCCTACCTGCACGCCCGCACGACGGCCGGCTGGAAGGGGCGCAACGCCGCGATCCTGGCCCTGGTCGGCGTCGCCACGCTGTGGTTCAACTTCATCGGGATCAACTACTTCTCGACGACCTCGCAGCACTCGTACGCCGGAGGCGCTCCCGCGCCGATCTCGGCGGAGACCCTCCAGCGCTAGCGGGTCGGCGGACGCGCTACTCGGCGGGATCCTCGGGGTGCTTCCGCTTGCGGTCCAGGTCGCGGAGGAAGTCCGGGTCGTCGTCCGGACCCACGAAGCGGGGCGGCTCCGCGCGCCGCGGTCGCGGCTTCGGAGCGGGCGCGATGCCGCGACGCTGGATCGCGCGGGTCGTCAGGTAGACCGCGACCGCGATCAGGATCACGACCAGGAGGAACTTCAGCACCCCTCCAGGGTAGGACCCGGGTGGTCACGATCTACCCTGGGCCCGTGAAGGAGTTCTGGGTCTACACCTCGCTGCGCATCGTGCTCTTCCTGGCGTCGCTGGCGATCATCGGCGGCGTGTGGGCGCTGGTCGGCGGTGACGTGCTCTGGCTGTGGGTGATCGTCGCGTCGTTCCTGATGAGCGGCATGGGCTCCTACTTCCTGCTCAACCACCAGCGCGAGGCGCTCGCCCGGCGGGTGCAGACCCGCGCCGAGGCGATGACCAGCAAGATCGAGGAGATGCGGGCCAAGGAAGACGTCGACGACGACGTCTGAGGCTTGGCTCAGTCCTTGCGGCGGTTGAGCTGCCGGTCGATCCGGGACCGGTCCTGGCCGAGGATCTTCGCCAGCAGCGGCGCGCGGAACCGGTAGGCCAGCACAGCCACCACCACGACCAGCAGGATCACCCAGAGCATGGGGTCAGCGTACGTCGGCTCTGGTGGGTCAGCCGCAGACGACGAGGGCGGCGGTGACCAGCACCGCCCAGAGCAGCTCGGCGAGGCCGGTCTGCTGCAGCACCGGGATCAGGCCCGGGCCGACGGCGCCGCCGAGGACGGTGCGGGTCGCGGGCAGCGCCAGCACCAGGAACCCGAGGCCGACCAGCACGCACCACGAGGTGACGACCGCGACGGCGACGACCGCAGCGGCTGCGACGACCACCAGGACGGCGTACAGCAGGCGCGTGCGGCGGTCGCCGAGCACCACGGCCAGGGTGCGCTTGCCGGCGCCCGTGTCGGTCGGGATGTCGCGCAGGTTGTTGGCGACCAGGATCGCGCAGGCCAGGGCCCCGATGCCGACGGAGGCCCAGAGCGAGGCCCACTCCCACGTCTCGGTCTGGACGTACGTCGTGCCGACGACGGCGACCAGGCCGAAGAAGACGAAGACCATCACCTCGCCGAGGCCGAGGTAGCCGTAGGGCTTGGAGCCGCCGGTGTAGAACCACGCGGCCAGCACCGAGACGACACCGACGGCCACCAGCCACCATGCCGTCGTGGCGGCCAGGACCAGGCCGGCGACGGCCGCGACACCGAAGGCCAGGAACGCCGCCCGCTTCACCGCCGCCGCGGACGCGGTCCCGGACCCGACGAGCCGCAGCGGCCCGACCCGGTCCGCGTCGGTGCCGCGGATGCCGTCGGAGTAGTCGTTGGCGTAGTTGACCGCCACCTGGAGGGCGAGGGCGACCACGAGGGCGAGCAGCGCCTTCCACCACACGGGGCTGTCGACGTACGCCGCGACGCCGGTGCCGGCGAGGACGGGGGAGACAGCAGCGGGAAGCGTGCGCGGTCGCGCGCCGGCGAGCCACTGGGAGGGAGTTGCCACGAAGGGAGATTCAAGCAGCCGTCGGCTGCTGGGTGCGCGCCAGGTAGCGCTCCGCGGACCGGGCCGCGGGTGTCATCACGAGCACGGCGACGACCACGATGCCGGCGATCGTCAGCCAGCCGGGGGTGCCCCACTCCATCGCGAGGAAGGTGTACGCCGCGGGAGCCCAGACGCTGCCGAGCGTCTCGCCGAGCTGGCTGGCGCCCTGGTACTCGCCGCGTCGGTCGGGCTCGGAGAGCTCGGAGAGGAAGCCCCAGTGCGCGGCCGACTCGAAGAGCTCGGCGCCGGTGACGGTGACGTGCCCGAGCCAGACGAGCAGGATCGTGGTCCAGCCCAGGGTGTCGTGGGTGACCAGCACGATGAGGCAGGAGACCACGAAGAACACCCCACCGATCCGGGCGGCGCGCAGCGAGGTGTCGACGGAGTTCACGCCCCGGGCGGCGGGCACCTGGAAGAGGACGGCGAGCACGGTGTTGGTGCCGAAGAGCCACGCCAGCAGCACGTGCGGGGCGTCGGTCTCCTGCACGAGCCAGAGCGGGATCACGATGTTGAGCAGCACCTGGTTGGTCTCGAGCACGCCGTTGCACGCGCTGAGCACCAGGAAGCCCCGGTTGCGCAGCGCGCTCGAGCCGACCGCCTTCTCGACCGGGGCCTCGGCCGGGTGGTCGTGCGCCGCGTCCGGGAGCCGGGTGATCAACCAGGCGTTCAGCGCCAGGACGCACGCGGTGACCCACGGCATCGCGCGGATCACGGCGTCGCTGTCGAAGGCCAGCGCGAGACCGCCGGCGAGCGCACCGATCGTGAAGCCGATGTTGAGGGCCGCCCGCATGAACGCCATCGAGCGCACCCGCTCGTCGTGCGGGAAGACGTCGAGCGTGTACGCGCCGCGGCCCGACCACCCTGCCCGTTGGGCGAGCTCGAGGACGACGACCATCACGAGGAACGTCGAGAACCCGCCGATGAACGGCCACAGCAGGTAGAGCGCGGCCGTCAGGGACGCGCCGATCGCCCACTGCCGCTTGGGTCCGATGCGGTCGGCGAGCCGGCCCAGCGGCACGGCGAACGCGAACGCGAACACCCCGGCGACCGTCAGCCCGAGACCGACCTGGGCGGCGGTCAGCCCCACGATGTGGGTGAAGAAGACCGCGCTCCCGGTCATGAAGGCGCCCTCGCCGATCGCGTAGAGCACCGACTGCACCGACAGCCGCCGCGCCAGTGGCGTGGGCGGCAGGAACCGGTCGAGGCGGGACGGCACGTCGCCATCCGATCACGCCCCACTACTGTCGGTCGCGTGATTAACGCGGTCCGCGAGCTCGAGGGGTGGCTGGCCTCCGAGGACCCGGACCCGTGGGTCGTGGAGACCTCCGGGTCGACCGGTACGCCGAAGCGGGTCGTGCTCTCGCGGGCCGCGGTGCTCGCGTCGGTGGAGGCGTCTGCCCGCCGGCTCGGCGGCTCCGGTCGCTGGCTGCTGGCCGTGCCCGCGTCGTACGTCGCCGGGGTGCAGGTCGTCTGCCGCTCGCTGGTCGCCGGGTACCCGCCGGTGCTGCTCGAGGAGCACGCGTCGTTCGCCGAGGCCGCCCGCGAGGCCGACTACGTCTCGCTGGTGCCGACGCAGCTGCACCGGCTGCTGGACACCGACGCCGAGGCGCTGCGCGGGTTCCGCACCGTGCTGCTCGGCGGCGGCCCGATCGACCCCGGGCTGCGGCAGCGTGCCGCGGACGCGGGGGTCCACGTCGTCGCGACGTACGGCTCCGCGGAGACCGCGGGTGGCTGCGTCTACGACGGCTACGCCCTCGACGGCGTGGCGCTCGCGCTCGACGCCGGCGGCCGGATCCGAATCGCAGGACCGACGCTCTTCGACGGGTACGCCGGCGACCCGGTCGCGACCGCCGAGGTGCTGGTCGACGGCTGGTTCCTGACCTCCGACGCCGGCCGTCTCGACGAGGACGGGCGGCTGCACGTGCTCGGCCGGGTCGACGACGTCGTGGTGAGCGGCGGCGTCAACGTGCCGGCCCCGGCGGTCGCGGCCCGGCTGCGCGAGCACCCCGCCGTCGCCGCCGCCGAGGTGCTCGGCGTCCCCGACGAGGAGTGGGGCAACCGGCTCGTCGCCTTCGTGGTCGGCGACGTGTCGCTCGACGAGCTGCGCGGCTGGGTCGGCGAGACGCACGCCCGGTCGTGGGCGCCGCGGCAGCTCGTCGAGCTCGACGCGATCCCGCTGCTGCCCAACGGCAAGCCCGACCGGGTGACCCTGCGGAGCATGGCGTGAGGGTCTACAGCCTGCCCTTGCGCACCCGCTTCCGCGGCATCACCGTCCGTGAGGGTGTGCTGCTCCCCGGTCCGGCCGGGTGGGGCGAGTGGAGCCCCTTCCTGGAGTACGACGCGGCCGTCGCCGAACCGTGGCTGCGCTGCGCCGAGGAAGCCGCCGCCGGCGACTGGCCGGCCCCCGTGCGCGACACCGTCCCGGTCAACGTCACCGTGCCGGCCGTCGGTCCCGAGCAGGCGCACGCGATCGTGCTCCGCGGCGGCTGCCGGACCGCGAAGGTGAAGGTCGCCGAGCCCGGCCAGTCCCTGGCCGACGACCAGGCCAGGCTCGAGGCGGTGCGCGACGCGATCGGCCCCGAGGGCCGGGTCCGGATCGACGTCAACGGGCTCTGGGACCTCGACGCCGCGGTCGCGAGCATCCCCGTCCTCGACCGCGCCGCCGGCGGCCTGGAGTACGTCGAGCAGCCGGTCGCGACCGTCGAGGACCTGGCGCGGGTGCGCCGCAGCGTCGACGTACCGGTCGCGGCCGACGAGTCCATCCGCCGGGCCGAGGACCCCTACCGGGTGCGCGACCTCGAGGCCGCCGACGTCGCCGTCCTCAAGGTGCAGCCGCTGGGCGGCGTCCGCGCCTGCCTGCGGATCGCCGAGGACATCGGCCTGCCGGTCGTCGTCTCGTCGGCGCTCGAGACGTCGATCGGGATCGCGGCGGGGGTCGCGCTGGCCGCGGCCCTGCCGGAGCTGCCCTACGCGTGTGGGTTGGCGACCGTCCAGCTCCTGGAGTCCGACGTCGTCACCGAGCCGCTGCTGCCGGTCGACGGGGCGCTGCCGGTGCGGCTGCCGGTGCTCGACGAGTCGCTGGTGCACGCCGACCCCGACCGGGTCGCCCACTGGGAGGCGCGGCTGGCCGAGGTGCGAGCCCTACGGCAGGATCGCTCCTCGTGACCGCCACCGACCTCGCCCGCTCCGTCGTGACCGCGCTGGTCGAGGCGGGCGTGACCGAGGTAGTGGTCGCGCCCGGGTCGCGCAACGCACCCCTCTCCTTCGCGGCGTACGACGCGGCCGCTGCGGGCCTGCTCCGGCTGCACACCCGCATCGACGAGCGCACCGCGGGCTTCCTCGCCCTCGGGCTGACCAAGAACGGCAACCGCGCCGCGGTCGTCTGCACCTCCGGCACCGCGGTCGCCAACCTGCACCCCGCCGTCCTCGAGGCAGCCCACGCCGGGCTGCCCCTGGTGGTCGTGACCGGCGACCGGCCGGCCCGGCTGCGCGGCACCAACGCCAACCAGACCACCGACCAGGTCGGCGTCTTCGGCCCGCTCGTCGCGACCCAGGACGCGGCCTCGGTCGACCTGTCCTCCCTCGCTCCCGTCCACGTCAACGTGGCGCTCGACGAGCCGCTGCTGCCCGACGGTGCCTGGGAGCCGGACGTCACCCCCGGCCCGCCCCCGGTCCGGGCCGAGCCCGCTGTCGTGGTCACCCTCGAGGCCGGACCGCGGACCGTCGTGGTCGCCGGCGACGACGCGGGACCGCGCGCCCGGCAGCTCGCCGAGTCGGGCGGCTGGCCGCTGCTCGCGGAGCCGTCGAGCGGGTCGCGCACGGGCGACAACGCCATCCGCACCTACCGGCTGTTGCTCGACGGCGACCTGGGGGAGCGGATCGAGCGGGTCGTGGTCTGCGGGCACCCGACGCTGTCGCGACCGGTCAGTCGGCTGCTCGCCCGCGACGACGTCCAGGTCGTCGACACCCCGTCGCGGGGCGCGTGGACCGAGCGGCCGTTCCCGGTCGACGAGCGGCTGCCCGTCGTCCCCCATGCCGCCGGTGCGGACGACCCCTCCTGGCTGGCGGAGTGGCACGACGCGGACGCCAGCGTCTCGCGACAGCTCGACCGGCTGCTCGCCGCCGAGCCCGACGTCACGCCGCACGAGGTGGCCGGGGCGGTCGCTCGGGCGCTGCCTGCAGGGGGACTGCTCGTCGTCGGCGCGTCCAGCCCGATCCGCGACCTCGACCTGATGGTGCCGCGCTACGAGGTCGGCGCGCGCCGCAAGGTGATCGCCAACCGCGGCCTGGCCGGCATCGACGGCACGATCTCCACCGCGATCGGCGCGGCACTGGCACGCCCGGGGACGACGCGGGCGTTCGCGCTGATGGGCGACGTGACCTTCGTGCACGACGCCAACGGCCTCGTCATCGGCCCCGGCGAGCCCGTCCCCGACCTGACGATCGTGGTCGTCAACGACGACGGCGGCTCGATCTTCACGATGCTCGAGCAGGGTGCGCCGGCGTACGACGACCGCTTCGAGAAGCTGTTCGGCACCCCCCACGGCGTCGACCTCGCCGCCCTCTGCGCCGCGACCCGCACGCCGCACTGGAGGGTCGGCTCGCTCGCCGAGCTCGAGCAGGCGCTCGCCAGCCCCAACGGCGGGATCGAGGTCGTCGAGGTGGTCGTGCGCCGCGACAACCGGCGCGACCTCGACGCCCGGATCAGAGCGCTGCGACCAGGTCCGTGATCGTCGCAGCGACCGCGACGGGGTCGACCAGCTGGTGCAGGTGCCGGCCGTCGAGCCGGTGCGCCGGCCGGCCGTGCGCGTGCGCGAAGGCGATCTCGTCGGCATAGGTGTCGCCGAAGGCGAGGTACGCCGACGGCCGGTCGGCCCAGCCGGCCGGGACCGGCACCCGGTGGTGGAAGTGGGTGAGCGGCAGCTGGGGCTGCTCCGCCTCGACGCGGCGACGGGTGGCGGCGTCGGGGAAGAGGCCCCGCACCTGGTCCTCGTCCCACCACTGCGTCCACGGCGGCAGCACGCCGTCCGCGTCGGCCAGGCCGGACAGGAAGTCCAGGAACCGGGGCGGCGCCAGCCCCACGTCCGACCCGTCGCCGGCGAGCGCCGCATCGACGTACACGGTCGCGCGCGCGGCGACCGCGGCGGCGAGGCGCGGGGCGTGGAGGCCGGCGTTGCTGTGCGGCACCAGGACGACGTCGTCCAGGTCCGCTGCCGCCGCGATCACGTCGTCGACGGCCGCCACCCGCGCGTCGAGCAGCTCGGCGACCGGCGCCCAGGTAGCAGGACCGAGCAGCGGGCTCGGCACGAGCAGCAGGGCAACCACACGCGCAGGCTACGCAAGCACGATCAAGCGCGGGGGTCCGCGTTGCCAGCATCATCGTTGACATGACCACCGCTCCGGATCTCTTCGCAGGGTTCGTCGACCACCTCGCCGAGGCGCTCGACGACCACGACGTGGGTCCCGACGAACGCGCCGCCCGGCTGCACTTCTCCCGCTACCACCTCGACCGGATGATCCGGTCGATCGCGGGGGAGCCGCCCGAGGCGTTCCGTCGACGCGTCCTGCTGGAGCGCGCGGCGTACCGCATGATCACGACCTCCGCCCCGCTCCTCGACATCGCCGTCGAGGCGGGCTACGGGTCCCACGAGGCGTTCACCCGCGCCTTCACCAAGGCGTACGGCGTCCCGCCGTCCGCCTGGCGCCGCAAGCCCGGCCACCTCCAGGTCGAGGCACCCAGCGGCGTGCACTTCCACCCACCCGGCGGCCTCCGGCTGCCGGCGAGAGACCAGGTGACACCGATGGACCTCCTCACGAAGATGGTCGAGCACCACGTCTGGCTGACCGGCGAGATGATCCGCGTCGCGGAGCGGCTCAGCGACGAGCAGCTCGACCAGCGCATCGAGCTCGACGTCGACGACGACCGCCAGACGATCCGCTCGCTCCTGTCCCGCCTCGTCGGCCAGATGGGCATGTGGAACGCCGCCCTCGCCACCCGCGACTACGACTGGTCGGTCGAGGAGCACGAGTCCGTGACCTCGCTCCGCGAACGTCTCGCGGCCGAGGGTCCGACGTACCTCTCCCACGTCCGCGACGTCGTCGACGCCGGCCGCCTCGACGACACCTTCGTCGACGCGCTCTGCGAGCCCGCCGAGGTCTTCACGTACGGCGGGATGATCGCCCACGTGCTGACCTTCGCCGCCCACCGGCGGACGCTGGTGGCGCTCGCGTTCACCAGCCACGGCATCGACGAGCTGGGCTGGGGCGACCCGATGCTCTGGGTCGCGCAACCCGCCTGACCTCCAACCGTCACGTCGATCGGGGAGGATGGGCGGGTGCATGTCGCCCTCTTCCTCGTCGCGCTCGCCGCCGGCGTGCTCGCGGTCGTCGTCGTCGCCCGGTGGGTCGACGTCCCGGCACCGCTGCTGCTGGTCGTCGCAGGCGTCGGCGCGTCGTTCCTGCCGTTCGTGCCGCAGGTCCACCTCGAGCCCGAGGTGGTGCTGCTGGGGCTGCTCCCGCCGCTGCTCTACTCGGCGTCGATCTCGTCCTCGCTGAGCGACTTCAACGCCCATCGCCGGGTGATCCTGGCGCTGTCGGTTGGTGCCGTCCTCTTCACGATGGCCGGCGTCGGCGTGGTGGTGCACGAGCTGGTGCCGGACATCACCTGGCCGATGGCCTTCGCCCTCGGCGCGGTCGTGGCGCCGCCGGACGCCGTCGCGGCCACCGCGATCGGCCGCAACATCGGTCTGCCCCGCCGGATCGTGACGATCCTCGAGGGCGAGTCGCTCTTCAACGACGCGACCGCACTTGTCGCCCTGCGTACGGCGCTCCTCGCGACCGGGCTGTCCTGGTACGTCGGCTGGGACTTCCTCGTCGCCGCCGGCGGCGGTGTGCTGATCGGCCTGGTCGGCTTCTTCGTCATCGCGAAGCTCCGGCACCGGATCACCGACCCGGTGCTCGACGTCGGGCTCTCCTTCGTCATCCCGTTCGCGTGCTTCATCGCCGCCGAGGAGATCCACGCGTCGGGTGTGGTCGCCGTGGTCGTCGCCGGCCTGCTGCTCGGTCACAAGTCGGCGCTGCTGCAGACGGCGCAGTCGCGGATCGCGGAGCAGACCAACTGGCGCACGATCGCGTTCCTGCTGGAGAACACCGTCTTCGCGCTGATCGGCCTGCAGGCGCAGTGGCTCTTCCAGGACCTCGCCGACAGCGACCTCTCGGGAGGCCGGATCGCGCTCATCTGCGCCGCGACCTTGCTCGCCTGCATCGTGCTGCGCATCGTGTGGGTCTACATCTCCCGGTGGATGCTGGTCCGCCCAGGCCCCGACCCGACGACCGGCCGCAGGCCACCGATCGCCGAGACGTTCCTCGTCGGCTGGGCCGGCATGCGTGGTGTCGTCACGCTGGCCGCGGCCTTCCTGATCGACGAGGACACCCCGCACCGCGAGGTGCTGCTGATGGCGGCGTTCACCGTCGTGGCCGGCACCCTCCTGATCCAGGGCCTCTCGCTGCCGATGATCGCGCGCTGGCTGAAGGTGCCCTCGCCCGACCCGCTCGACGACGCGCTGGCCCGCGCGACGCTGCTGCAACAGGCGTCCAAGGCCGCGCTCGACGAGCTCGACGAGATGGACTACGACGACCGCGCCGGCGTCGTCGACCTGATCCGGCAGCGGCTCGACCAGCGCAATTTCGCCGCCTGGGAGCGGCTCAGCACCACCGCCGACCAGGAGTCGCCGGCCGCGCTCTACTACCGGATCCGCACCGAGATGCTCGACGCCGAACGCCGCCGGATCCTCGACATCCGCAAGTCGGGCACCGTCGACTCCGAGGTGATCGCCGACGTGCTCGCGACCCTCGACATCGAGGAGTCGATGCTCGACAGCGCGGAGGCCGAGCGCGACGAGTCCGCGGCGTACGGCGTCCGCCGCTGGACCACCGGCGACCTCTGCCCCGACCTCGAGCAGTACGCCGTGGTCGACGAGGAGCCCGCGACGTACTGCCAGGCCTGCCTCGACGAGGGCACCCAGTGGGTCGCGCTGCGCCGCTGCCTCGAGTGCGGCAACGTCGCCTGCTGCGACTCCTCACCCAAGCAGCACGCCACGCGGCACTTCCACGAGGAGCAGCACCCCGTCATGCAGTCCGCCGAGCCCGGCGAGGACTGGCGCTGGTGCTACGTGCACCACCTGACCGCCTGACGCGCGCGGCGTAGCGCCCTACGCTGCGCGCATGCCTGCTGTCGATGTCGAGACCTACGCCTGGCTGTCGGAGTCCGAGCTCGAGGTGGCCGGATGCGTCACCGTCGTCCCGGAGGCGGACCCCGACGCGGTGGTCCAGGCGTTCGGGCACGAGCCCGGCGCCGACGACGGTGCAGACGGGCTGCCTCGTGAGAGCTTCTCGGAACGCGCGATCCGGGGTGACCTCGGCGACTTCGGGAACGAGATCTGGGTGGCGGCGACCGGCAGCAACGCGGCGGTCTTCGAGTTCAACGGGTTCGAGGGAACGCGGGCCGAGGTGCTGCGCGATGCCTCACGGCGCGGCGCCAAGGTTGCCGCCAGCATCTTCTGGAACGTGAACGGCGCTGTCCAGGTGACGTGCGCCCGCCGCGGCAAGGTGGTGGCGACGGTCGACCTCTCCTACGTCGACGAGGACGACCTCGCCGAGCTGCCGCGGGCGCTGCGGCCGCTCGCGCGCCTCTGTGTCGGCGACGACGTCCCCGACCTGGTGGCGGTCGGTGCGGCCATGGTGGAGACGTACGCCGGTGTCGGGTTCTCCCGGGCCGACCTCGACGGGTCCCGGTCCCTGCCGATCATCTCCCGGCCGGCAGACCTCACGACGTACCTCCCGGGAGGGCGGGGGTACCGGCCGCTGGAGCACTCCCTTCCCGAGCTGCAGGATGCCGTCGATGCCCTACCCCCGGGGAGCCAGCGCCGCCTGGCGGAGTGGGCGGCGCTGGCTGCCGCTCGGGAGGCCGGCCTGACCGACCAGCCGGCCGTCCGACAGGTCCTCGACCAGCTCGGGTCAGGCGCGCCGACGTCCCTGCCGCCCGGACTGGAGACGCTGCGACGCCGGTACGCTGCCGCTAGCGACCGCCTGGAGGCCGAGGACGACTTCGACGAGGCATCCGCCGGGGCGCTGGCGAGGTACCACGCCTGGCTTCCGATCCACGGGCTCGAGGCGCTGCGGTACACGTCGCACGCAGACCCGTACTCGGCGGCGATCGGCGCGCTCTCCGCAACCGCCTCTGCGTTCACGTCGACGCGGACCGAGCGCGGCGCCACCTTCGTCAATGACGAGCGGGGACGGCACGTCGGGGAGTTCGCGCCGTCACCCAGGATGCGGCAGCTGGCGAACGTCCTCGGCTCGGTCCTCGCCGCAGACCCGACGGACTGGGACGAGCTGGCCGCACGGCTGCCGGCGCCGCTCGGCGCGGACGAGCTCGCGGCCGCCGCCGACGCGGACCGACGCTGGCAAGAGGCGGGTGCCTTCGCGACCTGGCAGTTCGTGGAGTCGCACGACCACGAGTCGGACGACGACGATGACGACGATGAAGACGGGCTCAGCGTTCGGCTCGGGTTCGGGTTCGTCGAGCCCGACTACGACGCCTCGGTGCTGGAGCGGTATCGCGAGCTCGACCAGCGAGACCGGGCGATCGCAGCCCGCGGTCCGATCGCCGCAGGCGTCCTGGAGCCCGACAACCCCGGTGGCTTCGCGGTAGTCATGTCGGACGGCGTGCAGATCGAGCGGATGCCGGTGGGCCGGAAGGCGGGCTACCTGTGGTTCACGTTCGTGTGGACGAGCGAGTTCGGGATCGACCCCTGGATGCCGGGAGGTCGGGGACAGGGGCCGGACGACCGGGTCAGGTTCGATGGGCCGTACGGTCGGATCCACCCCAACGGAGGCGGAGGAAGTGGCGACGGCGACGCTTACTCGTGGCACTTCCGCATTCCCATCGCCGGCCTGGCGTGGGTCAGGCTGACCTACGTGGACGACCGGACGACCGTCGCCACCGAGACCATCAATCTCGCCTGAGCGGCGCGAACCTGATCGGGAACGACAGCGCCCCCGTGTTGCCGGAGACCGGCAGCCACTGACCCGGCCCGTCCGGTACGGCGTCCGGCATCCGCCGGGCGAGCAGCGGCAGGGCGACCGCCATGTCGGTGCGCGCGACGAAGTGGCCGAGGCAGTGGTGCACGCCCGCGCCGAAGCCGTGGTGCGGCGGCCGCTGCTGGGTGATGTCGAAGGCGGGGTCGGGCATCGCCGACGGATCGGTGCCGGCACTGTGCGACAGCATCTGCACGATGCCGCCCCGCGGGATGTGCAGCCCCTGGAACTCCACGTCCTCGAGCGCTTCGCGCGTCACCCAGGTGACGGTCGGGTTGACCCGCATCACCTCCTCCACGGCGTTCTCGCCGAGGTCCGGCCGCTCGCCGAGCAGCCGCCACTGGTCGGGGTGCCGGAGCAGCGTCTGGAGGGCGAGCCCGAGCTGGTTGCGGGTCGTCTCCATGCCGGCGAAGGCCAGGAAGACCAGCGCGACCCCGAGCTCGTGGCGCGAGAGCCGGTCGCCGTCCTCGGTGGCCTGCACGAGCGTGGTGACCAGGTCGTCGCGCGGGTGCGCGGTGCGGTCCGCGACCACCTCGTCGACGTACCCGTAGAGGCCGTCGAGGGCGGCCTCGATCTTCGGGACCTGGTTGCCGACGTCGATCGAGAAGGACGCCCCGAGGTCGTCGGCCCACTGCGCGACCTGGTGCCAGTGGTCCTCGGGCAGCCCGAGCAGGACACAGATGATGCGCGCGGCGTACGGCTCCGCGAACTCGCTGACGAACTCGACCTCGCCGCGCTCCGCGAAGCCGTCGATGAGCTCGTTCGCGAGGGCCTGGAAGCGCGGGCGCATCGCCGCGATGGTCTTGTTGCGGAAGGCAGGCATCAGCAGCCGTCGGATCCGGGCGTGGTCGTCACCCTCCAGCGACAGCAGCGTCTCCTGCCACCAGTCGGAGAAGAGCCCGGAGTGGATGCCGTTCTGGGAGGGCCAGCGCGCGTTGCCCTGCCGGAAGCGGCGGTCGCGCAGCAGCGCGCTGACCTCCGCGTAGCGCAGCACCGCCCAGCCCCAGTTGGTCTCGACGTACCAGCTCGTCGATCGGGCCTCGTGCACCGTCGGCGACGTCACGTCGAACGTCGGGTCGGAGAGGTCGAAGTAGCTCATGGCCGGACCATCCTGATCTCCCAGGTCCCGAGCCCGTCGTAGAAGTCGCGGGCTCCGTCGGCGACGAAGCCGTTGCGACGGTAGAACCCCTGCGCGCGCTCGTTGTCCTCCAGGACCCACAGTGAGCACGGCTCGTCGGGTCGTACGGCGTCCCAGAGCTCCTGACCGAGCCCGGTGCCCCACCACGCCTGCCGGGTGTAGATCGCGTACAGCTCCTGGGTCGCATCGCCCGGGTGGCGACCCGGGCCGACAACCGAGAAGCCGACGATCTCGCCGTCGTGCTCGGCCAGCACGCGCGGCGGCCCCTCCGTCAGGTGCCGCGTCCACGCGGCCAGCCAGCCCTCGGTGTCGGCGAGGCGCTCGGCCAGCAGGGCCGGATCGGCGTACGGACCGTAGGCCTCGCGCCAGCACTCCGCGTGCATCACCGCACAGGCGGCCGCGTCGGCGGGGGTCGCGAGGCGAAGCGCGGGGGGCACGGTGGCATCGTAGGGGCCATGCGGATCACGAAGTTCGGCCATGCCTGCGTCCGGATCGAGCACGACGGCACCACGATCGTCCTCGACCCCGGCGTCTTCACCGACCCCGAGGCCGTCGACGGCGCGGACGCCGTACTGATCACCCACGAGCACTTCGACCACTACGTCCCGGACCACCTGCGTGCCACCGATGCGCAGATCTTCACGATCGACTCCGTCGCGGCGAAGATCCGCGAGGACGCGCCCGACGTGGCCGAACGGGTCACCGTCGTCACGCCGGGGGAGACCCTCGACGTGGGGCTGCCGGTGCGCGTCGTCGGCGAGATGCACGCGATCATCCACCCGGAGATCCCGCGGATCTTCAACAGCGGGTACGTCGTGACCGCCGGCGACGCGAAGGTCTACCACCCCGGCGACTCGCTCACCGAGCCCGGCGAGGAGGTCGACCTGCTGCTGGTGCCGTCGTCGGCCCCGTGGCTGAAGGCGTCCGAGGCGATCGAGTTCGCACGGGCGGTGAAGGCCCCCCGCAACCTGGCGATCCACGACCGGATCTACACCGAGGCTGCCCACGGCATCCTCGAGACGCAGATGAACCTCTTCCTCCCGAAGGCCGGCCAGGAGTACCTCCGGCGGGCCGACGGCGCGGACTTGTAGGGCACTTCCTCAACTTCTGGGGCTTTGCAATGCCCGACAAGTTGAGGGAGACCCGGTCAACCGGGTATCCCTGGGACGACCCTCAGCCAGCCGTCAGCGCGTCCCGCACCGGCACGAACTTCGCCTGCGCCTCGGCGAGCTCGGCCTCCGGGTCGGAGTCGGCGACGATCCCGCAGCCGGCGAACAGGCGCACGGTGGAGCCGTCGACCCGGGCCGAGCGCAGCGCGATGCCCCACTCGCCGTCGCCGGAGGTGTCCATCCAGCCGACCGGGCCGGCGTAGCGGTCGCGGTCCATGCCCTCGATCTCGGCGATCAGGGCGGTCGCGACCGGGGTCGGGGTGCCGCCCACGGCGGCCGAGGGGTGCAGCGCCTCGGCGAGCTGCAGCGACGACACGGTCGCGGAGTCGTGCACGACGCCGGCGACGTCGGTGGCCAGGTGCATCACGTTGGGCAGGTGCAGCACGAACGGAGCCTCGGGCACGTTCATCGACGAGCAGTGCGGCTCCAGCGCGTCGGCGACGGAGCGGACGGCGTACTCGTGCTCCTCGAGGTCCTTCGACGACCGGGCCAGCGTGGCGGCCAGCGCCAGGTCGCGCTCGTCGTCGCCGGTACGACGGATCGTGCCGGCGAGCACGCGGGAGGTGACGAGGCCACGCTCCCGGCGCACCAGCATCTCGGGAGTCGCGCCGAACATGCCGTCCACGTGGAAGGTCCAGCACATCGGGTAGGTCTCGGTGAGACGACCCAGCGGCCACCGGACGTCGATCGGCTCGTCGGCGGTGGCGACCAGGTCGCGGGCCAGGACGACCTTCTCGAGCTCCGAGCGGCTGATCCGGGCGACGGCGTCGGCGACCACCGACATCCACTGCTCGCCGTTGAGGGCGCCGTCCGCGAAGCTCACGCCCACCGGCGCGGCGGCCGCCGGCGCCGGGTCCAGCGCCGGGTCGGCCTCGTCGCCGACGACGGTCAGCCAGGCGATGTCGCCGCGGCGGCCGACGACCACCCGGGGCATGACGAGCACGGACTCGCCGGGCTCGTCGGCGAAGGTGAAGGTGCCGAAGGCCACCGGTCCGGTGCCCGGTTCGTTGACCTCGTCGGTCACGCTCGCGCGTGCCGTGGTCTCGCGCCACCACTTGTCGGCGTCCGCGAAGCGGGTGGCGCCGTGGGTGCGCACCTCGGCGGCGACGCCCCAGCCCACCAGGCCGTCGCCGCGGCGCAGCCAGGTCACCGGACGGTCGGCCGGGACCAGGTCGAGGAGCCGCGTGGCCTCGGCGAGGTCGAGGCGGGTCGTGCGGACGGTGAGCGTCACGGGCCGAGCGTACTCACGGACCCGGCGAAACCCCGCGCCGGCCGCACTAGTAGCGTCGGAGGGCGTGAGCACCCCCACAAGCACCGGCCGACCCTCGGTGGTCGCGATCCTGCTCGGCGTCCTCTTCCTGGGCCTGCTGGCCGCCTTCGCGATCGGGCTGCCGAAGGCGCAGGGCGACGAGGCCGCCCCGGAGCCGGAGAAGCTGTCCCTGACGCTGCCGGACACCCTGCCCGGTGGGTACGTCGCCTCCGACGACCCGGCCGCGTTCGCCGACGGCCAGCTGGCCGACCAGGCCGACGAGATCGCGAAGCAGGAGGCGGCCAACGCCGACTACGGCAACGGGGTGCTCCCGGACGCGCTCGGCACCTCGGCCGCGACGCGCACGTACGTCGCCGACGGCACCGAGGCCGTCTTCGTGCAGGTGTTCCAGTCCGAAGGTGGCGCGTTCGCGCCCAACAGCATCCCCGACCCGGCGAACACCGGGGGCCAGGCCGGCACCGAGATGACCAAGGTCGGCGACGGCGCCTGCATCCTCACCTACGGCCAGGCCCAGGCCGCCGGACAGGCGGCGCCCGTCGCGTTCAGCCAGTGCCAGGTCTCGGAGGGCGAGGTGACCGTCCAGATCGGCTCGTCCGCCGTGGCGGCCGACGACCTGGTCGGCGTCGCCGACGAGCTCCTGAAGACCTACGACCAGGACTGAGGTCACCCGTCGGGGTCGTCGACCCCGAGGATCGCGAGCGCCTCGGCCCGGTCGTCTGGCGCCGCCTCGCGCTGGCCGAATCCACCCTGCCGCTGCGCGACGAGGAACTCCCGCCCGAGTCCGACGGAGCCCAGGATCCGGCCCGCGTCGTAGAACGTGAGCTGGGCGCTGACGATCTCGACGCCCTCGCGCGGCACGTACCAGCCGTCCTCGCGCTCGGCGAGCCAGGCACCGAGGCGGGCGATCGCGTCCCGGTCGGTGACCCGGTCGTACTCGGCGTTCATGTGGTCGGTCAGGACGACCTCGCCGGCGTCGCCGAGGTCGGCGAGGTCCAGGTGACGCATCGTCGGCACCTCATCCCTCCTTGATGGGGTACTCGTCGGCGAACATCTCGTCCCACTTGGCCATCGTCGTCCACGCCTGCTCGCCGTCGACGACGAACTCGACCATGATCGTGCCGTCGGGCAGACGCCGCGCGACGCCGGTGGCACCGACCTCCCGTCCACCGTCCTGGGCCATCGCGGCCTTGAGCGGGTGCGGGGAGCCGTCCATGTTGAACATGAAGACGTTGGCGCCGGTCATGAAGTAGTGCGTCGGCTCCCGCTTGGCCGCCGGGTCGAAGTCGTCGACGACCGCACCGCCACCGGGCCCGCCACCGCCGGGCCCGTCTCCCGGGCCCTCGACGACGTCGTCGTCATCGTCGTCATCGTCGTCGTCCACCGGGGCGACCTGCGGGTCCGTGGGGACCAGGTACATGCCCCGCATGAAGCCGTTGATGGTGCCATCGATCGGGTCGACGTACCGGATCTTGTAGTTGCCCTCGTCGCCGGGCAGCCAGGAGGGGTCGAGGATCAGGACCTGCCGACCGCCCTCCGCGTAGCCGAGGGTCTTGCCGGTCTTGTCGGTGATCGGCACGGTCTCGCCGGGCAGGCCGTCGACCCAGATCTGGCGGGCCGCCGGCTCGACGTACAGGTCGTCCTGGTTGATGTAGCCCAGCGTGTTCTCGGGTCCGAAGCGGATCTGGACGACCCGGCCGTAGCGGTTCACGACGGCGATGTCGGTCTCGTCGGGCATCGTCAGGAGCTTCTCCGCCTTGCCCCGGTCGCCGTAGATCTGCACGATCTTGGCGGCGTCGCCCGCGAGCTTGCCCGGCACGCCCATCCCGATGTTCTCGCGGACGTCGAGGCGGGGCGCCTTCTCGGGGCTCAGGATCGCGCCGAGCTTGTGCCCCCAGCCCGGATGCACCCCGCTCGGCTTCTTCTTGTCGACGCCCGCCTTGTCGAGCAGCGTCCAGACGGTGGCGTTGCAGTTCTCGCCGGTCAGGAGTGCCTCGAGACCGCCGAGCCCACCCTTGTTGGCCTCCCAGGTCTTGCCGACGTACGGCACCTGCATGGCGTTGATGACGTCGCCGACGCGGTACATCTTGTCGACCGACTTGACCGCCTTGTCTCCGGTGGCGACCGTGACCGACGGGGCCGAGGGGTCCCAGTCGACGGTGCCGGGTGCGTAGGACCCGATGTTGCAGACGGTGAAGCCACCGCTGGGACCGCCGCGGAAGTAGGTCTGCTCACCCTCCGAGGAGGTGTAGACGAGGAAGAGGTGCATCCGTCGGGGAGCGCCGAGGATCTCGCTGCCGATGAACGTGGAGCGTACGTCGAGCTTGGGCCCGCCGCCCTCGCTGGCCTTGTCCTCGGGCGTCATCGTGATGGCTGCCGCGAAGCCGGCGTCCCGCAGCCAGGTCTGGGTCTCCGGCGCGTACGGGCCCTTGTCGATCAGGCCCTTCCACTTGTCCCGGTTCTGGAGCGTCTTCGGGTAGTACTTCGACTCGAGGGACTTCTTCTCCTCGGCGTCGGGGGCGCGCAGCTCGCCGGCATCGGTGAGCTGGGGCTCCTTGATCTTCTGGCGGACGATGTTGACGTACTGCTTGAGGATGTAGGCGCGGAGCAGGTCCTTGAGGTTGCGCTTGTCCTCGTCGCCCCCGGCGCGCTTGCTCCACGAGGAGATGTCGACGATCTCCTTCTGGTGCTTCTGCGGCACCCACGCGGCGGTCTGCGCCTCGGGCAGGGCGTAGGTCTCGTCGTACCTCTTCGCCGCCGTGAAGGCCTTGCGGGCATCGGAGTTGAGGCCCTCCTCGCCCTTGGCGACCGCTGCCCTCTTGGCCACCGGCTTGGGCGCCTCCGGCTTCGGCTCCTCCCGCGCCACCTCCTGGGCGAGATCGGGAGCGCCTCCCTGCGGTGGCTTCGGTGCCTCGGTCTTCTTCTTGCCGAACCCGAAGAGGCGGTGGATCGGCGCGCGACCTCCGCCGTTCTGCACGACGTGCGCGAGCTCGTGGGCGAGCACCCGCTCGCCGCCGGGGGTCGCGGTGTCGACGCCGGAGCCGAGGAAGACGTCCTTGCCGGTCGTGAACGCCTGCGCCGAGATCGAGCTGCTCAGGTCGGCGGCGCCCTGGTCGTCGTGCAGCCGCACGGACGAGAAGCTCTGGCCGAACGCGTCCTCCATGCGCCGGCGCACCGGCTCGTCGAGCGGTCGGCCACCGCCGGTGCGTCCGGAGATCCGGGCAGTGGTGTCCGCGTCGAGCGCACCACCCTCGGCGCCGCCACCGGGGACGACGGAGCGCTGCACGAGGCCGGGTGTCGGCGTGCCGTGGTCGTGCGGCCGGGGCTCGGTGCCCAGGCGGGCCAGGGCGCGGTCCGCCATCCGGTCCGCAGCGGCCTCGGCGGGGTCGTCGGCGGCGCCGACGCTCATCACCGACATCGCCGACACCGACGGCACCGACGGCACCGCCGGCTGGGCCACGGGCGTCGGCCACGAGGGCAGCGGTGCGGGGACCTCGGCCTGCTCGACCTGCTCTGCCTCGGCCTCCACCTGCACCGGCATCCGGCTCAGCTCAGTGCCCATCGACGTCTCCGGGGTCGTCCGAGATCAGGAAGTCGGCCGACGGCACCCGCCGGCCCGTCTTGGTATACTCCCGCGCGGCGGCGGCGCCCAGGTGACGCATCCCGACCGGCTCGCCCTCGGCGATCGCGGCGTACGCCGCCGACAGGACCACGTTGCGGATCCCACCGCCCGCGAGGTCGAGCGTGGCCAGGGCGGTCGGGTCGAGCGGGTCGGCGGGGTCGGTGCTGGGCAGCTGGGCGAGGTGGTGGGACCACAGCTCCTTGCGGGTCGCCTCGTCCGGGTCCGGGAAGGTGACGATGAAGTGCAGGCGGCGAGCGAACGCCGGATCGACGTTGCCCCGGAGGTTGGTGGCCAGCACGGTGATCCCGTCGAAGTGTTCCATCCGCTGGAGGAGGTAGGACACCTCCTGGTTGGCGTAGCGGTCGCGGGCGTCCTTCACCTCCGAGCGCGAGCCGAAGAGGGAGTCCGCCTCGTCGAAGAACAGCAGGGCGTTGAGCGACTCCGCCTCCTGGAAGACGCGCTCGAGGTTCTTCTCGGTCTCGCCGATGTACTTCGAGACCACGCTCGGCAGGTCGACCTGCATCAGGTCGAGGCCGAGCTCGTCGGCGACCACGTGTGCGGCCAGGGTCTTGCCGGTGCCCGGACCGCCGGCGAAGAGCGCGCAGATGCCGGTGCCCTTGCCGCCCTTGCCCTGCAGCGGGGCCTGGGCGAGCAGCTCGTCGCGGTAGCGCGCCCAGTCGAGCATCCTGCGGACCTCCGACCCCGCGTGCTCGGGCAGGATCAGGTCGTCGAGCGTCAGGGCGCCGCCGTCGCCCGCGTCGGGGTGCTGACGCTGGCCGAGGCGACGGGTGGAGCGGCGTACCTGCGCGACCGTCATGGGCTGGCCGCCGATCGCTGCCTGGCGTACGGCGTGCCGGCCGACCCGGGCGATGTCCTCGGGCGTCATCCGGAGGGCGGTGACCTCCCGCGGCACGGCGTCCGGGGCCAGCAGCGGCGCCCACAGGCGCTCGCGGTCGGCGATCGTCAGCCGGGGAGCGGTGACCGCGAGCGGGAGCTCGTGCGCCCAGGCCGGGTCCCAGGGCGCCGCGCTCACCGCGACGACGGGCACCGGTGCGTCCAGCAGCAGCCGGACCGAGGTGGCGGCGCGCTCGGCGGCGGCGACGACCGTGACGGCGCCGCGCAGCCCGGCCTCGAGCACGATGTCGCGCAGCAGCTGGTCGGGCACCCGGAGGTCCGCGACGGGATCGCCGGTGGCCGAGACGTGGACCGGGCGCGGGACGCGGGCCAGGTCCACGACGAGGTAGTCGACGTCCAGCCGTTCGCAGGCGGCGGAGGCGAGACCCACACCGGCGGCACCGGCGACCGAGTGCACCCACACGAGCTGCTCGCCGTGCTCGAGGGCGTCGGCGACCGCGGCGGCGCCGGCGACCTCGACGGGCACGGCGTCGAGCAGGTAGGGGACCAGGGTCGCGGCCGGAGGGCCGCCGGCGTGGGTCAGGTGCGCCGCGACCCGGTCGGGCAGCACCAGGCGGCGGGACGGGAGCACGTCGGCCCCGACCACCTGGAGCAGCCCGTGGCGCACCAGTGGAGCGAGCTCGGAGAGACGGGACCGGCCGCCGGGGTCGGCGGTCGAGACGCCCGCCAGCTCGAGGGCGAGCGCCACGGTCGGCCGGCCGGGGCCACCGTCGCCCGAGAGCAGTCCGAGGAGCAGGTGGGCGGCCGGGTCGATCTCGGCGGCGGCGGCCACGCTCAGCAGGAGGGCGTCGAGCTCGGTGAGGCGGAAGCGTACGGCGATCTCGCCGAGCGCCTCCTGGAACGCGTCCCGGGTCGTGTCGTGGAGCAGGCCCGCGAACGCCGCACCGCAGGCCTCCTCGGCCTGGGCGTGCAGGGGCCAGTGCTCACCCCGGCGCGCGACAGCGGCGACCGCGGCGTCACGGACTCCTTCGAGCGCGCCCGTGACCGCGCGGTGTTCCCCCACCATGCCGCGACCGTACGCGCGCCCCGACGTCCGCGGGCTCGAATGGGGGGCCGGTCAGGACCAGTAGACGACGACGGTGTCGCCGACCCGCACCTGGTCGAAGAGGTGCGCGACCCCGTCGTAGTCACGGATGTTGACGCAGCCGTGCGACGCCCCGGCGTACCCGCGGGCGGCGAAGTCCGAGGAGTAGTGCACGGCCTGCCCGCCCGAGAAGAACATCGCGAACGGCATGGACGAGCCGTAGAGCCGGGAGACGTGGTCGGCGCTCTTCATGTAGACGTGGAAGACGCCCTCGCGGGTCGGCGTGCTGGTGGCGCCGAACCGGGCGTCCAGGGTCTGCACGACGTGGCCGTCGACCACGAACCGCAGCGTGGAGCTGGTCTTGTCGACGCAGAGCACCCGCCCGACGCGGCACCGCGGGTCGAGCGCACCGGGAGTGTTGCCGCGGTTGTGGAGCTCGGCGGTGGTCGGCGCCACCGTCATGGCCGCGAGCCGGTCGAGGGTGCGCTGGTCGACCTCGCCGGTCACCGGGATCCCCCGCTTGGCCTGGAAGCCGCGCACGGCCTCGCGGGTGACGTCGCCGTACGTGCCGGTGACGTCGGCGTTGAACCACGCGATCTGCTTGAGCCGGGCCTGGAGGTCGCGCACCTGCGACCCGTCGTCGCCCGGGCCGAGCAGCCGCGGGCCTGCGATGAGCTCCGCGGGCTTCGGCCTGGTGGGCGCGGTCGGTGTCGGGGCGGGCGGCTCGACCGAGGGGGTGACGGTCGGCGTCGGGGTGTCGACCGGGGCGGGCGAGCCCGTGGCGGGCTCGGGCTCCGGCGCGCCGGGCGTGCCGGTGGCGGAGGGGTGGGCCGCCGGGCTGTCGTCGAGGGCGTGGCCCGCGACGAACGCACCGGCGCTCAACAGGCCCGCCGTGAGGACGACGAGCAGCAGGCGACGCAGGAACAGCATGAGCTCTCCCGGGGAAGTGGTGAGTCGGACACGAGGGTGACGCCCGGGCACGCCGTCCGGTTGCATGCGATCGGCGCGGCGCCGCCGTCGTGACCAACTTGTGACCCCCGTATCCTCAGCGCGTGCCCCGCGCAGAGCTCGACAAGCAGCCGACCGACGTACGTCGGATGTTCGACGCCGTCGCCCGCCGCTACGACGTCACCAACGACGTGCTGTCGATGGGCCAGGACCGCCGCTGGCGCCGCGAGGTGATCGCGGCCGTCGACCCGCAGCCGGGTGAGCGGGTGCTCGACCTGGCCGCCGGCACCGGTACGTCGAGCCAGCCGTTCGCCGACCGGGGCGCCACCGTCGTGCCGTGCGACTTCTCCCTCGGGATGCTCCAGGTGGGGAAGGCGGCGAAGCCGCACCTGCCGTTCACGGCCGGCGACGGCACCCAGCTGCCCTTCGCCGACGGGACGTTCGACGCCGTCACGATCTCCTTCGGGCTGCGCAACATCGTCGACCCGGAGGCCGGGCTGCGCGAGATGCGCCGGGTCACCCGCCCCGGTGGCCGCCTGGTCGTCTGCGAGTTCAGCCACCCGACCTGGGCGCCGTGGCGCACCGTCTACCTCGAGTACCTCATGAAGGCGCTGCCCCCGATCGCGCGCGCGGTCTCCTCGGCGCCGGACGCCTACGTCTACCTCGCCGAGTCGATCCGGGCCTGGCCCGACCAGCGCGGCCTGGCCGCCCTGATCGCGAGCGCCGGCTGGGACGCGCCGAAGTGGCGTGACCTCTCGGGCGGCATCGTCGCCCTGCACCGCGCCACCCGCTGACGTCGGTCGCGGTTTCGACCGCGGCTCCGACGGGCATCACGCGAGCGACAGGACCATTGCTCGGGGGAGCGTTTCGGGGGCGCGGGATGGCAGCAGACATCGTCGTACAGGGAGAGGCGCTGGCCAGCGCCTCGGGCCGCTTCGTCACGGTGGCGACCAGCCTGGTCGAGATCGACACCGCCGACGCCGTCGCCTCGGCCGCCGCCGGGATCTCCGGCACGCAGACCGCCGCGTCCGTGAGCTCGCTGGCGATCCGGCTCTCGACCGGGACCTCGGCGTACGCCGTCGGCATCAACGCCCTCGCCGGCAGCACCGTCGAGGCGGCCGGTGCCTATCGGGACGCCGAGGAGCACGTCGTCGCCGAGATCATGCAGGTGACGGCCGGTGGGTGAGGCGCTGACCCCGGCCGCCGTCGCCGCCTGGGAGCCCACGGGACTGGCGTCCGCCGCGGACGCCGTACGCACCGCCGAGAGGCAGGTCGGCGCGGGGGTGGACACGCTGGTGTCGACCCGCTCCGACCTGGTGGCCGACTGGCAGGGCGACGGAGGGGAGGCCGCCGCCGCGGCCGTCGGCCACCAGGTCCAGCTCGGTGACCAGATGACGGCCGTCCTGACCCAGGCGGTGCACGCCCTGCGGGACGGCGCCACCGCGCTCTCGTCGGCGCGTGAGCAGATGGTGGACTGCCTGTCCGCCGCGAGCGCGGACGGCTGCACGGTCGATGACGACGGCACCGTCCACGGCCCGTCCGTGCCCGACTACGCCTACTCCTCGGACGCGACCGCCGAGCAGGTCGAGTCCTACCGTCAGGCCTACGACGACAAGGTCGCCGCGTCCCAGGCGTTGGCGACCAAGCACGCCGACGCCGTCCACGCCGCGCTGGTGGCCGCGGCCGCGACCGACGAGCAGGTGGCCGCGAGCCTCGATGCGCTGCTGCTCCCACCCGAGGTGGCCGACACCGCCTACGACCTGCTCAGGCGGCTCGGCGGCGAGGGTCTGGGTGGCTCGCTGCTGCCGGTGACCTTCCCCGCGTCGTGGGACCCGATGGACGCGTTCCGCTCGGGCGACCGTGAGGACTGGTTGCGGCAGGTCGGCCTCGAGGCGTGCTTCCCGGCGTACTACAGCGGCGACGACGACCTGCCCGAGGACGGCCGGCTCAGTGGGTACTACGGCGGGGGCTTCATCGAGGGCCCGGACGGTCGCCTCTACCCGCTCGTCGTGCCGCAGGTCATGATCGACGGCGTCCCGTACGGCGCCGACGCCTCGCCCGACGGTCCGCGGATCCAGGACCTCGACGGCGCCGACGACGGGTGGCACCTGATCGGCCAGCACACGGACTACGACCAGCTCGACGACGTCAGCTCGGTCGACAAGTTCCTGGTCGCGGCGGGCGGGGTCGCCGGTGCGGACATGGGGCCGGCGGGCGACCTGGTGCGGCGCACCGACCTGGCCGGCGACCTGCACCTGAGCAGCAGCGGCTACCCGTCGCTCGGCGGCGGCGAGATCTCCTCCCACGACGCGCGGGACCTCCCGGCCGACCTGCCGCCCGACTTCGAGGGCGACCAGCCGGGCTACCACCCGGCACGTGCCGACCGTCTCGGTGGCGCCCTCGACCTCGCGATCTCCGGGGGTGAGGGCTTCCTCGCCGCGAAGGGCATCGACGACAATGCCCACCACGCCTACGACATCCGGCTGGAGCAGAACGACGACGGGCGCACCCGCGCGCTGCTGACCGTCTATGACGTCTTCGAGAACAGGGAGAGTGGTGAAACCGTGATCCGGTCCAGCTACGGATGGGTCAACGACGACGGTGACCTCGCCCAGACGCCGTACAACTTCCACCACTCGCACCCCTCCATCGGGCCAGCGGGCGTCGTCCACCTCGGGGTCCGTTGAGCACCGCCCGGGCGCGCTGGGCGGCGGCCGCGGTCGGTCTCCTCCTCGTGGCGCCGCTCAACGCCTGCTCGGACGACGACGGGATGTGCGCCAACGCCAACGACTACGTCTGGTACACCAACTACTTCGCCGGGGCGTACGACGGGCCGCCGCCCGCGGACGAGATCGACGGGGTCATCGACACGGTGGTCGGCCTCGCCGGCGACCTCCGCGACCAGGTGCCCAGCGAGACCCGCGCGCAGGCCGACACCGCCTACGAGACGTGGACGACCACCCGCGACGTGTTCGCGGACGCGGACCTGTCGACCGACGAGGGAGCCGACGCGGCGATCGACGAGCTCGTCGATGCCGTCGGCGACAACCAGCAGTCGAACGAGGACTACGTCGACTGGCTGCGCGACGAGTGTGGGGACGACGACTCCGACTGGCCGAGCAAGCCGGACAGCGCCGACTGAGCGTCACGCCGCCGCCTGAATTAGGGCACATTCGTATTTCCTAAATCCGCAGGTCAGGCGGGATTTTCGGGACCTCGGGCCTCAATCGGGCCGCCGCGCCGGGGGTCGCGTGCGCGTCCCGAGGGGGAGTGGTTAACTGTGTTCCGCGCCACTTAGTGATTCAGTTCACAAAGTCACAAAATCGGCCCCTTCCGGACCGAGTCCGGGCGCAGTGGACACCCGCAGTGGACACAGGAAGGAACGCGAGGCATGTCGCTCTACACGCCGGTCCTGGCGCTGACGCTCCTCGCGGCGCTGTTCGCCGTGGGTTCGGTGATCATGAGTGCCTTCGTCGGCCCCAAGCGCTACAACCGGGCCAAGCTGGACTCGTACGAGTGCGGCATCGAGCCGACGCCGCAGCCCGTGGGCGGCGGCCGGTTCCCGGTGAAGTACTACATCACCGCGATGCTCTTCATCGTCTTCGACATCGAGATCATCTTCCTCTACCCGTGGGCCGTGCGCTTCGACGCGCTGAAGCTCTTCGGCCTGGTCGAGATGGTCGTCTTCATCGCCACCGTCTTCGTCGCCTTCGCCTACGTATGGCGACGCGGCGGCCTCGAATGGGACTGATCGCCGCCATGCACGCACATTGCCCGCGTTGTCGTCGGTCGACGGCCGCTCCGCTTCGCTCCGCTGAAGGCCGCCTTCCCTCCTCCGCCTTGGCACTGCACGCGCCTGACGACGCTCAGCCGTCGGTTCAGAGAGGAACGATCTGATGGGGATTGAGGAGAAGCTCCCGAGCGGGGTCCTGCTGACCACCGTCGAGGGCGTCGCGGGCTACATGCGCAAGGCGTCCTTCTGGCCGGCCACGTTCGGCCTGGCCTGCTGCGCGATCGAGATGATGACCAGCGGTGGTCCGAAGTACGACCTCGCCCGCTTCGGCATGGAGGTCTTCCGGGCCAGCCCGCGCCAGGCCGACCTGATGATCGTCGCCGGGCGGGTCAGCCAGAAGATGGCCCCGGTCCTGCGTCAGATCTACGACCAGATGCCCAACCCCAAGTGGGTGCTGGCGATGGGTGTCTGCGCGAGCAGCGGCGGCATGTTCAACAACTACGCCGTCGTCCAGGGCGTCGACCACGTCGTCCCGGTCGACATGTACCTGCCGGGCTGCCCGCCGCGCCCGGAGATGCTGATCGACGCGATCCTCAAGCTGCACGAGCAGGTCCAGCACACCAAGCTCGGCGCCAACCGGGCACAGGAGATCGAGCAGCTCGAGACCGCCGCGCTGCGCGCGCTGCCGACCTCCGAGATGCGGGGCCAGCTGCGATGAGCGACGAGAAGTCCCCCGACCAGGCCCCGGACCAGCCGGCCGTCGAGCAGTCGCCGGAGAACGCACCGGAGAACCTGCCGGCCCAGTCCGGCGAGGTCCGTGCCGTGGGCGTGCGCCAGGGCATGTTCGGTATCCACGGCACCGGCGACACCAGCGGGTACGGCGGGCTCACCCAGCCGATCGTCTACCCCGGCGAGGCGCAGCGGCCGTACGGCGGCTGGTTCGACGAGGTCGCGGACGCGCTCGAGCAGGCGGCGACCGCCGCCGGGCTGGAGGTCGCGACGCCACGCGTCGTCATCCACCGCGGCGAGATCACCTTCCACGTCCGCCGCGAGGACCTGCCGGTCGTCGCGCAGGTGCTGCGTGACGAGCCGCGGCTGCGCTTCGAGCTCTGCTCGGGCGTCAGCGGCGTCCACTACCCGGCCGACACCGGCGCCGAGCTGCACGCGGTCTACCACCTGCTCTCGATGACCCACAACCGCCGGATCCGCGTCGAGGTCACCGCCCCGGACGCCGACCCGCACATCCCGTCGATCGTCGCGACGTACCCGACGAACGACTGGCACGAGCGCGAGGTCTTCGACATGTTCGGGATCGTCTTCGACGGCCATCCCGCACTCACCCGCATCCTCATGCCCGACGACTGGCCGGGCCACCCCCAGCGCAAGGACTACCCGCTGGGCGGCATCCCCGTGGAGTACAAGGGCGGAACGGTTCCGCCGCCCGACCAGCGCAGGAGCTACAGCTGACATGACTGCCGACCAGGATCTCTACGCAGGCAGCACCGACACGACCGAGGGTCGTGTCTTCACCGTCACCGGCCAGGACTGGGACTCGATCGTCGACGGCCTCGCCGAGGAGGCCGACGAGCGGGTCGTCGTCAACATGGGCCCGCAGCACCCGTCGACCCACGGCGTGCTCCGCCTGATCCTCGAGCTCGAGGGCGAGACGGTGACCGAGGCGCGGTGCGGCATCGGCTACCTGCACACCGGCATCGAGAAGAACATGGAGTACCGCTCCTGGGTCCAGGGCGTCACGTTCTGCACCCGGATGGACTACCTCTCGCCGTTCTACAACGAGATGACCTACGTGCTCGGCGTGGAGCGGCTGCTCGACATCGAGGACCAGGTCCCCGAGAAGGCGGAGGTGATGCGGGTCCTCCTCATGGAGCTCAACCGGATCTCCTCCCACCTCGTCTGCATCGCCACCGGCGGCATGGAGATCGGCGCGCTGACGGTGATGACGATCGGCTTCCGCGAGCGCGAGCTGGTGCTCGACCTCTTCGAGCTGATCACCGGGCTGCGCATGAACCACGCGTTCATCCGTCCCGGCGGCGTGGCGCAGGACCTCCCGCCGGGCGCCCTCGACGAGATCCGCAGCTTCATCGCGCTGATGAAGAAGCGGCTTCCCGAGTACGCCGACCTCTGCAACGCCAACCCGATCTTCAAGGCCCGGCTCGAGGGCGTCGGTCACCTCGACCTCGCCGGCTGCCTGGCGCTCGGCCTCACCGGACCGGTGCTGCGCAGCACCGGCTACCCGTGGGACCTGCGCAAGACGCAGCCCTACAGCGGCTACGAGACCTACGACTTCGACGTGCAGACCTGGGACACGGCCGACTCGTACGGCCGCTTCCGGGTCCGGCTCGCCGAGATGTGGGAGTCGCTGAAGATCATCGAGCAGGCCGCAGACCGGCTCGCGAAGATGGACGGTGCGCCCGTGATGGTCGCCGACAAGAAGATCGCATGGCCGAGCCAGCTCGCCATCGGCAGCGATGGGATGGGCAACAGCCTCGACCACATCCGGCACATCATGGGTGAGTCGATGGAGGCCCTGATCCACCACTTCAAGCTGGTGACCGAGGGCTTCCGGGTCCCGGCCGGCCAGGCGTACGTGCCGATCGAGTCGCCGCGCGGCGAGCTCGGAGCCCACGTCGTGTCCGACGGTGGCACGCGGCCGTTCCGGGCGCACTTCCGCGACCCGTCCTTCACGAACCTCCAGGCCACGAGCGTGATGAGCGAGGGCGGCATGGTCGCCGACGTCATCGTCGCGATCGCGTCCATCGACCCCGTCATGGGAGGCGTCGACCGATGACCCTGACCCCGGAGACGTACGACGAGCTGCGCGCGATCGGCGCCCGCTACCCCGAGGCCCGCTCCGGCCTGCTGCCGATGCTGCACCTGGTGCAGTCGGTCGAGGGCCGGATCACCCCCGAGGGCATCGAGGCGTGCGCCGAGGTCCTCGGTATCACCGCCGCAGACGTCAGCGGCGTCGCGACGTTCTACACGATGTACAAGCGTCGTCCGGTCGGCGACTACCACGTCGGCGTGTGCACCAACACGCTGTGCGCGGTGATGGGTGGCGACGCGATCTTCCAGCGGCTCAAGGACCACCTCGACGTCGGCAACGACGAGACGACCGAGGACGGCAAGGTCACGCTGGAGCACATCGAGTGCAACGCGGCCTGCGACTACGCCCCGGTGATGACGGTCAACTGGGAGTTCATGGACAACATGACGCCGGACGCCGCGGTCGGCCTGGTCGAGGCCCTCCGTGACGGTCGCGAGGTCCACTCCACCCGCGGTCCCCGCGTCGTGACCTGGCGCGAGGCGGAGCGGGTGCTCGCCGGGTTCCCGGACGACCTCGCCGACGACGGTCCGGCCGCCGGGCCTGCTTCCCTCGTGGGGCTCGGCATCGCCCGCGACCGCGGCTGGACGGCGCCGGACACCGACACCGACGCCGGCAGCGGCCGCACCGCCGACTCCAAGCAGGAGGCCGTCGCGCAGGCCGACACCGGTCGCGCCGAGACCGAGACCAAGCAGGAGGAGGGCAGCGATGACTGAGTTCCGAGGCTCGCTCCGCTCGCACCTCAACCACCGGAAGGGGGCACTCCGTGGCTGACACACTGACCCCGGTCCTCACCGACAACTGGGGCGACGACCGCAGCTGGACGCTCGAGTCGTACGCCGCCCGCGGCGGCTACGAGGCGCTCGACAAGGCCTTCGCCATGGACCCGGACGCGGTCATCAACGAGGTCAAGGAGTCCGGTCTCCGGGGTCGTGGCGGCGCCGGCTTCCCCACCGGCATGAAGTGGGGCTTCATCCCGCAGGACAACCCGAAGCCGAAGTACCTCGTCGTCAACGCCGACGAGTCCGAGCCGGGCACCTGCAAGGACATCCCGCTGATGATGGCCAGCCCGCACACGCTGGTCGAGGGCGTCATCATCAGCTCCTACGCGATCCGCGCCAACAAGGCGTTCATCTACGTCCGCGGCGAGGTCCTCCACGTCATCCGGCGCGTGCAGCGCGCGGTGCAGGAGGCCTACCTGGCCGGCCACCTCGGCAAGGACATCCACGGCTCGGGCTTCGACCTCGACGTCGTCGTGCACGCCGGCGCCGGTGCCTACATCTGCGGCGAGGAGACCGCCCTCCTGGAGGGCCTCGAGGGTCGCCGCGGCCAACCGCGGCTGCGCCCGCCGTTCCCGGCCGTCGCCGGGCTCTACGCGAGCCCGACCGTCATCAACAACGTCGAGTCGATCGCCTCGGTGCCGAGCATCATCGCCCACGGCCACGGCTGGTTCTCCTCGATGGGCACCGAGAAGTCCAAGGGCTTCGGCATCTTCTCGCTCTCCGGCCACGTGCAGAAGCCGGGTCAGTACGAGGCTCCGCTCGGCATCACCCTGCGGACCCTGATCGAGCTCGCCGGCGGCGTACGCGACGGGCACGAGCTGAAGTTCTGGACGCCCGGCGGCTCCAGCACGCCGCTGCTCACCGCCGAGCACCTCGACATGCCGCTCGACTTCGAGGGCGTGGGTGCTGCCGGCTCGATGCTCGGCACCCGCGCGCTGCAGATCTTCGACGACACCACCTGCGTGGTGCGGGCGACGCTGCGCTGGACCGAGTTCTACAAGCACGAGTCCTGCGGCAAGTGCACCCCGTGCCGCGAGGGCACCTGGTGGCTGGTGCAGACCCTGACCGCCCTCGAGAAGGGCCAGGGCAGCGAGGCCGACCTCGACCTGCTGCTCGACCAGTGCGACAACATCCTCGGCCGCTCGTTCTGCGCGCTGGCCGACGGTGCCGTCAGCCCGATCATGAGCTCCATCAAGTACTTCCGCGACGAGTACGTCGCCCACCTCACCGAGGGCGGGTGCCCCTTCGACCCGGCCCGATCGACTGCCTGGGCAGGACAGGAGGTGACGGCATGAGCGAGCGAAGCGAGCGAGTCATCCAACACAGCGCGACATGTGCCTCATGCGCGCACGGAGCGAAGCGAGTACGCGCATGAGTGTGGCTCCTGAGAAGGCGACCGATCTCGTCACGCTCACCATCGACGGCGTCCAGGTCAGCGTCCCCAAGGACACCCTGGTGATCCGGGCGGCCGAGGAGATCGGTGTCCAGGTCCCGCGGTTCTGCGACCACCCGCTGCTCGCCCCGGTCGGTGCCTGCCGCCAGTGCCTGGTCGACATCCCCGACGCCGGCAACGGCCGCGGCTTCCCGAAGCCGCAGGCGTCCTGCACGCTCCCGGTCGCCGAGGGCATGGTCGTCAACACCCAGGTCACCAGCCCGGTCGCCGACAAGGCGCAGCAGGGGATCATGGAGTTCCTGCTGATCAACCACCCGCTGGACTGCCCGGTCTGCGACAAGGGCGGCGAGTGCCCCTTGCAGAACCAGGCGATGTCCAACGGCCGCGGCGACTCCCGCTTCTCCGACGGCGGCGGTGTCAAGCGCACCTTCCCGAAGCCGATCAACCTGTCGCCCACCGTGCTCCTCGACCGCGAGCGCTGCATCGTCTGCCAGCGCTGCACCCGCTTCGCGGAGGAGATCCCGGGCGACCCGTTCATCGCGCTCATCGAGCGCGGCGCCCAGCAGCAGGTGGGCATCGCCGAGGACGCGCCGTTCCTCTCCTACTTCGCCGGCAACACCATCCAGATCTGCCCGGTCGGCGCCCTCACCAGCGCCGAGTACCGGTTCCGCTCCCGCCCCTTCGACCTGGTCTCGACCCCGAGCATCGCCGAGCACGACGCGTGCGGCTCTGCGATCCGCATCGACCACCGGCGCGGCAAGGTGATGCGCCGCCTGGCCGGCAACGACCCCGAGGTCAACGAGGAGTGGATCACCGACAAGGACCGCTTCGCGTTCCACTACGCCACCGAGGCCGACCGTCTCTCCTACCCGCAGGTCCGTGAGGACGGAGAACTGCGACCGGCGTCCTGGCCCGAGGCCTTCGCCGTCGCCGCCCGCGGGCTCCAGGCAGCAGGCGCCACCGGCGTCCTGACCGGCGGTCGGGTGACGGCCGAGGACGGCTACGCCTACAGCAAGTTCGCGCGGGTCGCGCTCGGCACCAACGACATCGACTTCCGCTCGCGTCCGCACTCCGCCGAGGAGGCCTCGTTCCTGGCCTCGGAGGTGGTGCTCCGGAGCACGGTCACGTACGCCGACCTCGAGTCCGCGAGCACCGTCGTCCTGGCCGGGCTGGAGCCCGAGGACGAGGCCGGGATGATCTTCCTGCGGCTGCGCAAGGCCACCAAGGGGACCACCCGGGTGATCGCGCTCGCGCCGTACCTCTCGCGTGGCAACGCCAAGCTCGGCGCCCACCTGGTCCGCACCGCGCCCGGCGACGAGGCCGCCGCGATCGAGGCGCTCGTCGAGCAGGGGGAGTACGGCGTCGACCAGACCGCCGTGCTGCTCGTCGGCGAGCGGCTGGCGACCGTGCCCGGCGCACTCAGCGCCGCTGCGGCCCTGGCCGCGAAGACCGGTGCCCGGCTGGCCTGGGTCCCGCGCCGCGCGGGCGACCGGGGTGCGGTCGAGACCGGCTGCCTGCCCAACCTGCTGCCGGGCGGACGCCCGGTCGCCGACCCGGCGGCCCGCGTGGACGCCGCCGCCGACTGGGGCGTCGACCACCTGCCCGAGGCAGCGGGTCGCGACGCCGACGGCATCGTCGCCGCCCTCAACGCCGGCGAGCTCCACGGTCTCGTCATCGGTGGCGTCGACCCCGACGACACCAGCGACCCGGCCGCCACCCGCGCCGCGATCGCGGCCGCGTCGTTCGTCGTCGCGCTCGAGCTGCGCGAGACCGACGTGACCCGCGCCGCCGACGTCGTCTTCCCGGTCGCGCCCGTCACCGACAAGGCCGGCATGTTCGTGACCTGGGAGGGCCGCCCGCGCACGTTCGACGCGGTCTTCGCCAGCCCGACCTCGCTGCCCGACCTGCGCATCCTGGCCGGCATCGCCGAGGAGCTCGGCAGGCCCCTCGGCTTCCGCACCGTCGCCGAGGCGCGGGCCGAGATGGAGGAGATGGGGCCGTGGGACGGCGAGCGCGCCGGTCTCGATACGCCGTCGCTCGTCCCTCGCGACGGCACTCGACCACCGAGCTCGGACGACTCGCTCGCGCTGGCGACCTGGAAGCTGCTCATCGACAACGGCTCGATGCAGCACGGCGACAAGGCCTACCTGGCGACCGCGCGGGTCCCGGTCGCCCGCGTCTCGCGCACGACGTACGACGCCCACGGCCCGACCGTCACCCTCACCGGTGACCGCGGCTCGGTGACGCTCCCCGCCGAGGCGGCCGATCTGGCCGACGACGTGGTGTGGCTCCCGGCGAACTCCTTCGGCAACGGCGTGCTCGCCGACCTGGCGTCGCCCGGCAGCCGGGTCACCATCGCGAAGGGAGTGACCTCATGATCGCGATGGCGGCCGAGCCCCTGTCGCAGTTCGGGCACGACGTCTGGTGGGTCATCGTCATCAAGACCCTCCTGATCTTCGTGATCCTGGTGCTGCTCACGCTCTTCAACATCTGGTGGGAGCGCCGCGTCGTGGCGCGGATGCAGCACCGCATCGGCCCCAACGTGCACGGCCCCTTCGGCCTGCTCCAGTCCCTCGCCGATGGCGTGAAGCTGGCGCTCAAGGAGGACCTGACCCCGAAGGCCGCCGACAAGGTCGTCTTCCTGATCGCCCCGGTCCTCGCGACCGTGCCGGCGTTCGTGACCTTCGCGGTCATCCCGTTCGGGCCGACGGTCAACTTCTTCGGCCAGGAGACGCCGCTCCAGCTGACCGACATGCCGGTCGCCGTCCTCTTCGTGATGGCGATCGCCTCGATCGGCATCTACGGCATCGTGCTCGGCGGCTGGTCCAGCGGCTCGACGTACTCCCTGCTCGGCGGCCTGCGCTCCAGCGCGCAGATGATCTCCTACGAGGTCGCCATGGGCCTGGCCCTCGTCGCCGTCTTCCTGTACGCCGGCTCGATGTCGACCTCGCAGATCGTCGACGCGCAGGACGACCTGTGGTTCGGGCTGATCCTGGCGCCGTCGTTCGTCATCTACTGCATCGCGATGGTCGGCGAGACCAACCGGGCGCCGTTCGACCTCCCCGAGGCCGAGGGCGAGCTCGTCGGTGGCTTCCACACCGAGTACAGCTCGCTGAAGTTCGCGCTGTTCTTCCTCGCCGAGTACATCAACATGGCGACGGTCTCCGCGCTCGCGACCACGCTCTTCCTGGGCGGCTGGCACGCGCCGTTCTGGATCGACCACGTGTGGGCCGGCGCCAACGAGGGCTACTGGCCGGTGCTGTGGTTCTTCGGCAAGGTCCTCTTCTTCATCTTCGTCTTCATCTGGCTGCGGGGATCCCTGCCGCGGCTGCGCTACGACCAGTTCATGGCGTTCGGCTGGAAGCGGCTGATCCCGATCGCGCTGGTGTGGATCGTCGCCGTCGCGACCATCCGCTCGATCTCGCTCGAGGGCGGCATCGACCGGCGCTGGCTGCTGATCGGCATCGGCGTGCTCGCGGTGATCTTCGTCGTCCTGTTCTTCATCGGCGACTCGGCCGAGGAGACGGAGGAGGTCGAGGCCGTGGCGCACCCGGGAGGCTTCCCGGTCCCGCCGATGCCGGCCGGGGGCGCCGTCCGTGGTGCTGCTCAGCCGCTGACCTTCGAGAACCGATCGCCCATCACGGAGCCTGTCGCCGCGACGCGCAGCGCAGGGGAGGAGATCTGATGGCTGACGAGCAGTCCAAGAGCATGAAGGAGCAGCTCTGGGACCCGATCGCCGGGTTCGGGGTCACCTTCCGCACCATGTTCAAGAAGGTCGTCACCGAGCAGTACCCGTTCGAGAAGCTCCCGACGGCGCCGCGCTTCCACGGCCGGCACCAGCTCAACCGGTGGCCCGACGGGCTCGAGAAGTGCATCGGCTGCGAGCTGTGCGCGTGGGCGTGCCCGGCCGACGCGATCTACGTCGAGGGCGCGTCCAACGACGACTCCGCCAACGGCGAGGGCCGGTTCAGCCCGGGTGAGCGCTACGGCCGCGTCTACCAGATCAACTACCTGCGCTGCATCCTGTGCGGCCTGTGCATCGAGGCGTGCCCGACCCGGGCGCTCACGATGACCAACGAGTACGAGCTGGCCGACACCAACCGGGCGGACCTCATCTACGAGAAGTCCGACCTGCTCGCCCCGCTCCTGCCCGGCATGGAGCAGCCGCCGCACGCGATGCTGCTCGGCGACGACGAGGGCGCCTACTACCGGGGCGAGTTCGCCGCTCCCGCCCCGGCCGCACGGGAGGCCGACTGATGGTCGCGTTCTGGATCCTCGCGCCGATCATGGTGATCGCCGCCCTGGGCATCCTCTTCGTCCGCAAGGCCGTGCACGCCGCACTGCTGCTCGCGGTCGTGATGATCTCGCTGGCCGTCCTCTACCTCACGCTGGACGCGCCGTTCCTCTTCGCGGTGCAGATCATCGTCTACACCGGCGCCATCCTGATGCTCTTCCTCTTCGTCCTGATGCTCGTCGGCGTCGACGCCTCCGACTCGGTCGTCGAGACGATCCGCGGCCAGCGCGTGCTCGCCATGGTCGGCGGTGTCGTCCTCGGGACGGTCCTCGTGGTCGCCCTCGGCCAGATCTCGCTCGGTCCGGCGGTCGGGCTCGGCGCCGCGAACGCCAACGGCAACATCGAGGCGGTCGCCGACATCCTCTTCTCGCGCTACGTCTTCGCGTTCGAGACGACCAGCGCGCTGCTCATCACCGCGGCCGTCGGCGCGATGGTGCTCGCCCACCGCGAGCGCCTCACCCCGAAGGCCGGCCAGGCCGAGCTCGCCGCGCAGCGGGTCAAGGACTACGCCGAGAAGGGCACGCACCTCGGTCCGCTGCCTCCTCCGGGTGTCTACGCCCGCCACAACGCGGTCGACACCCCGGCCCTGCTGCCCGACGGCACGGCGGCGTCCAGCTCGGTCTCCCGGGTGCTCGCCGCCCGCGGCACCGTGCGGTCCGCACCGGCGACCGCCGACGCGATCGAGGAGATCGAGAAGCAGATCGGCTGGGCACCGCACGCGGGTCGTGACGCCGCCCCGCCGGCATCGACCACCGAAGAGGCCCCCGCGACGGGCAGCGAGGACAGCCAGTGAACATCCAGGCGTACGTCGTCCTCTCGGCGATCCTCTTCACCATCGGCTGCGTGGGTGTCCTCACCCGGCGCAACGCGATCGTGGTGTTCATGTGCGTCGAGCTGATGCTCAACGCCTCGAACCTCGCGCTGGTCGCCTTCGCCAAGCAGCACGGCAACCTCGACGGCCAGATCGCCGCCTTCTTCGTGATGGTGGTGGCCGCGGCCGAGGTCGTGGTCGGACTCGCGATCATCATGACCATCTTCCGGACCCGGCGGTCGGCCTCGGTCGACGACGCCAGCCTGCTGAAGTACTAAGGGGCCTGCGCAGATGTACGCATTGCACGAAGGCGGGAGCATCCCGGTCGTCGACCCCACGTCGGCCGACGGGGTGTTCGGCCTGCTCTGGCTGGTGATCGCGCTGCCGCTCGCCGGCGCCGCGGTCCTGCTCATCGGCGGGAAGTACACCGACAGGTGGGGCCACCTGCTCGGCACCCTGCTGCCGATCGGCTCGTTCGCGATCAGCCTGGCGATGTTCATCTCGCTGCTCGGTCGCGACGAGTCGGACCGTCAGGTCAGCCAGCACCTCTACCAGTGGATGCAGACCGGCCACCTCGACGTCGGCATGGACCTGCTCTACGACCCGCTGTCGGCGCTCTTCCTGCTGCTGATCACCGGCGTCGGCTCCCTGATCCACGTCTACTCGATCGGCTACATGGCGCACGACCCGCGCCGGCGCCGGTTCTTCGGCTACCTGAACCTCTTCGTCGCGGCGATGCTGATGCTTGTCCTCTCGGAGAACTACCTCGGCCTGTTCCTCGGCTGGGAGGGCGTCGGCCTGGCGTCGTACCTGCTGATCGGCTTCTGGCAGCACAAGCCCACCGCGGCCGCCGCGGCGAAGAAGGCGTTCGTCATCAACCGGGTCGGCGACATGGGCCTGTCGCTGGCGATCATGCTGTTCTTCATCACGTTCGGCTCGACGAGCTTCACGGTGATCAGTGCCGGTGCCGGGGACGCCTCGACCACCACGATGACGATCCTCGGCCTGCTGCTCCTGCTCGGCGCCTGCGGCAAGTCCGCGCAGTTCCCGCTGCAGGCCTGGCTCCTGGACGCGATGGAGGGCCCGACCCCGGTCTCGGCGCTCATCCACGCCGCGACCATGGTGACCGCGGGCGTCTACCTGATCGTCCGCTCCAACTTCGTCTTCGAGCTCGCGCCGCACGCGCAGACGGTCGTCGTGATCGTCGCCGTCATCTCGATCTTCTGGGGCGCGTGGATCAGCTGCGCGAAGGACGACATCAAGAAGGCGCTCGCCGGATCGACCATGAGCCAGATCGGCTACATGATGCTCGCGGCCGGGCTCGGCGTCGCGGGCTACGCGTTCGCGATCATGCACCTGCTCATGCACGGATTCTTCAAGGCCAACATGTTCTTGGGGGCCGGCTCGGTCATGCACGGCATGGACGACGACGTCGACATGCGCCACTACGGTGCCCTGCGCACGATGATGCCGGTGACGTTCCTGACGTTCTCGATGGGCTACCTCGCGATCATCGGGTTCCCGGGCTTCTCCGGCTTCTGGTCCAAGGACAAGATCATCGAGACCGCGCTCGCCGACAACTGGATCATCGGGCTCTGCGCTCTCGCCGGCGCCGGCGTCACCGGCTTCTACATGACCCGGATGATGCTGATGACGTTCTTCACCGACAAGCGGTGGGAGAAGGGCGTCCACCCCCACGAGTCGCCGTCGGTGATGACGGTGCCGCTGATGGTGCTCGCCGCGCTGTCGGTGCTCGGTGGCGTGGTGCTGATCAACGACTGGATCGTCGACTTCCTGGCCCCGGTCACCGGCACGGCCCCGCACGAGGACCCGCCGATCCCGGCGCTCGCCGTCAGCGTGATCGCGGTCCTGGTCGTCGCCGTCGGCGTCGCAGCGGCCTGGTTCCTGGTCGGCAAGCGGGACGTCCCGCGCACGGCTCCCCAGGACGTCTCGTTCGCCACCCGTGCCGGTCGCGAGGAGCTCTACGGCAACACCATCAACAACACGTTGGTGGTCAACCCGAGCACGCACCTGACGACGGCGCTGCTGGCCACCGACAGGTACGCCGTCGACGGCGTGCTCACCGGGGGCCCGGTCGCGGTCGGGGCGCTCGCCGGGCTCGCCCGACGCGTCCAGAACGGCTACGTCCGCTCGTACGCCCTGTCCATCCTGGTCGGCGCTCTCATCGTCGCCGCGGCCCTCCTGGCGGTGAACCTCGCATGAGCGACTTCCCCTGGCTCACCACGCTGATCGTCGTGCCGCTCGTCGGCGCGCTGGTCACGGCGCTGCTGCCCAAGGCCGGACGCGAGACCGCGCTGCCCAAGCAGGTGGCGCTGGCCTTCGCGCTCGTCACCGCGGCGGTCGGTGTCGTCATCGCGACCCAGTTCCACGCCGGCGACGGCATGCAGCTCACCGAGACGCACACCTGGATCGAGCCGCTGGGCGTCCACTACGCCCTCGGCGTCGACGGGCTCGGCCTGCTGATGATCCTGCTGACCGTCGGGCTGGTCCCGGTCGTCTTCGTGGCGTCGTGGCACGAGGCCGACGGGCGCAACCCGGCGGCGTTCTTCGCCTGGGCGCTGGCACTCCAGGGCTTCGCGCTGTGCGTCTTCGCCGCGACCGACGTCTTCCTCTTCTACGTCGTCTTCGAGGCGACGCTGATCCCGGCGTACTTCCTGATCGGTGGCTTCGGGCGCGAGGGTCGCGGCTTCGCGGCGCTCAAGTTCCTGATGTACCAGCTCGGCGGCGGCCTCGTGCTGCTGGCCGCGGTGATCGGTCTCTACGTCGTCTCCGCCGACGCGGGCAAGCCGTCGTACCTGCTCTCCGACCTCCAGCAGCTCGACATGAGCACCACCTGGGAGCGCTGGCTCTTCGTCGGCTTCATGATCGCGTTCATCGTGAAGGCGCCGCTCTTCCCGCTGCACACCTGGCTGGCCGACACCACCGAGAAGGCGACCCCGGGCACGAGCGTGCTGCTGGTCTGCATCCTCGACAAGATCGGCACCTTCGGGATGCTGCGGTTCTGCCTCGGCATCTTCCCGAACGCCTCGCAGTGGGCGACCCCGGTCGTCATCACCCTGGCGCTGATCTCGATCGTGTACGGCGCGTTCCTGGCGATCGGCCAGGACGACATCCTGCGCCTCATCGGCCTGACGTCGCTGAGCCACTTCGGCTTCATCACGCTCGGCATCTTCGCGCTGACCAGCCAGGGCGGCTCCGGCTCGATCCTCTACATGGTCAACCACGGTGTCGGCACCGCCGCGCTGTTCCTGCTCGCGGGCTACCTGATCAAGCGCAAGGGCACGTCCCTGATCAGCGAGATCACCGGCGTCGAGCACCGCGCGCCGCTGCTCGCCGGTCTCTTCCTGGTCGCCGGCCTGGCCACCCTCGGTCTGCCGGGCCTGAGCCAGTTCGTCTCCGAGATCCTGGTGATGATCGCGGCGTTCGACTACCACTGGTGGGTCGGCGCGGTCGCGGTCACCGGCATCGTGCTGGCCGCCGTCTACGTGCTCTGGCTCTACCAGCGCACGATGACCGGACCGGAGGTGCCGGAGGACGCGGGCATCCGCGACCTCGACAAGCGCGAGCTCGTCGCCGTCGTACCGCTCGTCGCCGCCTTGGTCGTCTTCGGCTTCTTCCCGATGCCGATGCTCGACGCGGTCAACCCGACCGTCGACTCGTTGCTCCACCACGTCGGGGTCACGGACGACCCGCCGACCGTGCCTGCCGCTGAGGAAGGTGCTCACTGATGGACTTCACCAAGCCCACCATCGAGTACGCCGACATCTGGCCGCTCATCCTCGTCTTCGGGGTGGCCTGCGTCGGAGTCGTCGTCGAGGCGTTCGTCCCGCGGCAGCGCCGCTTCCTGGTGCAGACCGTGCTTGCCGCCGCCGGCCTGGTGGCGGCGCTGGTCGGCACGATCCTGGTCGCCCGCGACCTGACCGTGCACAACGACGGCGCCGCCCGCGGTGCCATCGACGTCGAGGGCACCCTGGCCGTCGACGGTCCCGCCGTCTTCTTCTGGGGACTCATCCTGGTCGTCGCCATCGGCGGCGTGCTGCTCTTCGCCGAGCGCCGGCTCGAGGGCGGGGTGTCGGCGTTCGCCGGCCAGGCCGCCGCGCTGCCCGGCACCGAGGCGGAGCGCCAGGCGTCGAAGAGCGGCCTCGAGCACACCGAGATCTATCCGCTGCTGATGTTCGCGGTCTTCGGCATGATGCTCTTCCCGGCCGCCAACGACCTCCTGACGCTCTTCGTCGCGCTCGAGGTGCTCTCGCTGCCGCTCTACCTGCTCTGCGGCCTGGCGCGTCGGCGCCGGCTGCTCAGCCAGGAGGCCGCACTGAAGTACTTCCTGCTCGGCGCCTTCTCCTCCGGCTTCTTCCTGTACGGCGTGGCGCTGACCTACGGCTTCGCGGGCTCGATGTCCTACGCCGACATCAACGAGGCGGTCCGCAACGACCTCTCCAACCAGACGCTGCTGCTGCTCGGGCTCGGCATGCTGACCGTCGGCCTGCTGTTCAAGGTCGGCGCGGCGCCGTTCCACTCGTGGACGCCCGACGTCTACCAGGGTGCACCCACGCCGGTGACGGCGTTCATGGCCGCCGGCACCAAGATCGCGGCGTTCGGCGCGATCCTGCGCCTCTTCTACGTGGCCTTCGGCTCGGAGCGGTGGACCTGGCAGCCGATGCTCTGGATCATCGCGATCCTGACGATGGTCGTCGGTGCCGTGCTCGCCGTCGTCCAGACGGACATGAAGCGGATGCTCGCGTACTCGTCCATCGCGCACACCGGCTTCCTCCTCACCGGCGTGCTCGGCGTGCAGCAGGCCTCGGAGCTCTCCGACGGCGAGGTCACGTCGATGCAGGCCGTGCTCTTCTACCTGACGACGTACGGCTTCGCGATGCTCGGCGCCTTCGCGGTGGTCACGCTGGTGCGCGACTCCTCGGGCGAGGCGTCGACGTTCGCGCGCTGGCAGGGCCTCGGACGCCGTTCGCCCCTGGTGGCCGGGCTGTTCGCGTTCTTCCTGCTGTCGATGGCCGGCATCCCGCTGACCGCCGGCTTCGTGGGCAAGTGGGCGGTCTTCACGGTCGCGCTGTCGGCCGGCGCGTGGCCGGTCGTGATCGCCGCGATCCTGTGCAGCATCATCGCGGTCTTCTTCTACGTGCGGGTGATCGTGCTGATGTTCTTCGTCGACGTGACCCCCGACGCGGGCGAGCTCGCCAGCGTCGCGCGGCCCTCGGTGCTGACCTCCGCGACCATCGCCGTCGGCCTCGCCGCGACGATCGTCCTGGGCGTCGTACCCGGCCCGGTGCTCACTTTGGCCGACCATGCTGGACAATTCCTCAGGTGACGTCCGGATCTGCCGCTCTCGCACTCCCCGTCGGCGACGACGCCCTCGCCGCCCGGCTGCTCGAACGCCTCGACCTCGTCGAGGTGGCGCTGGCGGGTCACGTCCGCAGCCGGGCCGAGTTCGTCACCGAGACGGCCAGCCACCTGATGGAGGCCGGCGGCAAGCGGTTCCGTCCGTTGCTCGTGCTGCTCGCGGCTGAGCTGGGCGACCGCGCGGGCTCCGACGAGGTCATCACCGCGGCCTGCGTGGTCGAGCTGACCCACCTGGCGTCGCTCTACCACGACGACGTGATGGACGAGGCCGACCTGCGCCGCGGGGCCGTCGCCGCGCACACGCGCTGGGGCAACCACGTCGCGATCCTCACCGGTGACTTCCTCTTCTCGAAGTCCTCCGAGCTGACCGCCGAGCTGGGCGCCGACGCCGTGCGGATCCAGGCGCAGACGTTCACCCGGCTGGTCGAGGGCCAGATCCTCGAGACCGTCGCGCCCGGTCCGGGTGAGGACCCGCTCGCGCACTACCTCGAGGTCGTCGCCGGCAAGACCGGTTCGCTGATCGCCACCTCCGCCCGCTACGGCGCCCGCTTCGGCGGCGCCACGCGCGAGGTCGAGGACGCGCTCACGGCGTACGGCGAGATCGTGGGCGCGGCCTTCCAGCTCTCCGACGACATCCTCGACATCGCCTCCGACTCGGTCGAGTCCGGCAAGGTCCCCGGCACCGACCTGCGCGAGGGCGTCCCGACGCTCCCCGTGCTGATGGCCCGCGCCTCCACCGACCCCGCCGACGCCCGCCTGCACGAGCTGCTCGACGGCGAGCTCACCGATGACGACCTGCACGCCGAGGCGCTCGACCTGCTGCGCAAGCACCCGGCGCTCGACGAGGCCCGCGCGTACGTCGTCGCCCAGGCCAACGACGCCAAGCAGCACCTCGCCGTCGTCCCCGAGGGCCCGGTCCGCGCCGCCCTCGAGGCGTTCGCCGACATCGTCGCCACCCGATCCACCTGAACCGCCGAGTCCGGACTTCTGGTCACTCGATTCGGGAGTCTTGGTCAGTCCTGGTGACCAGAACTCCCGATTGGAGTGACCAGAACTCACGATTCGGCGGAAACTGGGGCGACGGGGGAGGTCCCCGCGGGAGAGAGTGTCGGTGATGTTCGCCGCCCTCCTGCGCCACGCGCGCCCGCCGTCGCCCCTCGCCGGTCGCCTCGCCGTCCAGTCGCTCCTCTTCGCGCTGGGCGAGGGGACGTTCATGACCGGCTCGGCCGTGTTCTTCACCCAGATCGTGGGGCTCTCGGCCGCCCAGGTGGGCCTCGGCCTGACCCTGGCCGGGGTGGCGTCCTTCCTCGCCGCCCTGCCGATGGGCAAGCTGGTCGACCGCTTCGGCCCCAAGAAGATGTGGGCGCTCAGCGCGACCGGCCAGGCGGCGATGTTCGCGCTGTGGCCGTTCATCACCGACTTCCAGGGCTACGTCCTGATGGCCGTCGGCATGGAGGTCATCGGCGCACTCGGCGGAGCCGCGCACGGCGCCTACACGATCGACGTGCTGCCGCCCGACGAGCGCGTGCGCTCGCGGGCCTACATGTACTCGGCGCTCAACGTCGGCTTCACGCTCGGCTCCCTGGTCGGCGGCATCGCGCTCGCCTTCCACTCCGACGACCTGCTGCACTCGGTGCCCTGGTTCACCGCGGCCGTCTTCCTGGTCAACGCGGTCGCGATCAGCCGGCTGCCCCGGGCTCCGCACGACGACCGTACGCCGGAGGACCGCAAGGCCAAGGTCCCCGGACCCGGTCCGATGCGCAACCTGGGCTGGTTGCTGACGTCGTTCTTCACCGGCGTCTTCTGGACCAACCAGGTGCTGCTCAACATCGTCATCCCGCTCTGGCTGGTGGAGCAGACCGACGCCCCCCGGGTCCTGCTGGCGTTCCTGTTCGGCACCAACACCGTGATGTGCATCTTCCTGCCGATGGCGGCGGCGCGAGGCGTCGAGGACGTGCCGACGGCGCTGAAGGCGGTCCGGATCTCCTCCACCTTCTTCGTCGTCTCCTGCCTGATCACGCTGGCGACGCACGACACCCTCGGGTGGACCACGATCGCCCTCGTCTGGCTCGGTCACGTCACCGTGACCGGCGCCGAGCTCTACCTCTCCGCCGCGACCTGGGCCCTCGAGGCCGAGCTGATGGACCCGCGCCAGCGCGGCGCCTACAACGGTGCCGCCGAGTTCAGCGGCACCCTCGGCAAGGTGTGGGCGCCGGCGCTCTACACCTTCCTGGCGATGAGCTGGGGCGCCGCCGGCTGGATCGTCATCGCCGGCATCATCGTGGTGGCGACGATCGCCATCCACCCCTCGACCCGCCTCGCTCGGCGCTTCCTCGAGCAGCACGTCCCGGCCGATGTGCTCGCCGACGCCCGGGCGTCCACGCACGTCGCCGAGGACGAGATCGCGACCGGCCCGCCCTCGCTGATCGACACCGAGCAGCCGGCGACCCGTCCTGGCGGTTGAGCTGGGCCTCGCGCACGCTCGAGTTGGGCCTCGTGCGCGCCCGAGTCGGGCCGGGAGCGTCAGGCGGCGGTCGTCGCCTCGACCGTGAGGCGCAGCTGCCGGCGCCGGTGGTTGACCGCCTCGACGGTGAAGATGACCAGCGCGATCCAGACCAGCACGAAGCCGGCCCACCGCCCGGCCGGCATGTCCTCGTGGAACCACAGCACGCCGAGCGCGAACTGGATGATCGGCGCGAGGTACTGGAGCAGCCCGAGCGACACCATCGAGACCCGCGTCGCGGCGCCCCCGAAGCAGATCAGCGGGACGGCGGTGATGATGCCGGTGGTCATGAAGAGCAGCGAGTGCCCGACGCCGTGCGAGGCGAAGTTCGAGCCACCGGTCGCACCCAGCCACGCGACGTACGCGAGCGCGAACGGCGCGATCACCGCCGTCTCGTAGGTCAGGCTGTCGGTGGCGCCCACGTTCGCCGTCTTCTTGCACAGCCCGTAGCTGCCGAAGGTGAAGGCCAGCACGAGCGCGACGTACGGCAGGCGCCCGTAGTCGAGCGTCAGCACGACGATGGCACCGGTCGCGATGCCCATGGCGACCCACTGGAGCGGTCGCAGCCGCTCGTGCAGGATCACCACGCCCATCAGCACCGTCACCAGCGGGTTGATGAAGTAGCCGAGCGACGTCTCGACGACGCGGCCGTTGTTCACGCCCCAGATGTACGTCGCCCAGTTGATGCTGATGACGAAGGCGGCGACCGTCAGCAGCAGCCGAACCCGCCGCTCGCGCCAGATCGCCCGGAGCTGCGGGCCGCGGCGCAGCACCAGCAGCAGCACGAACATCGTGACGCACGACCACAGCACCCGGTGGGCCAGGATCTCGAACGCGCCGGCCGGCTCGAGCAGGGGCCAGTAGAGCGGGAAGAGGCCCCACATCGCGTACGCCGCGACGCCGAGCAGCAGACCACGGCGGGCATCGGGCACCGGCTCAGGATAGGGGGATGGTTAGGGGGCGCCGCCAATGGGTATTCGGGCGGTGCGTTGATACACAAAAGGGTCCCCGCTCTCGGGCGGGGACCCTTTGTCTGTGCCGGTGGTGCGGTGCGGTGACCTAGACGATCGTCCAGGTGTCGCCACCGCCGATGAGCGCTGCGAGGCGGTCGGTGGGGTCGCCGGGAGCCGCTTGCTGGGCCGAGGCGATCTGGGCGCGGGCGCCGTCGTCGTACGTCGGCCGCTCGACCTGACGGAAGATGCCGATCGGCGACTGGTTGAGGTAGCCGGAGTCGGTCAGCCGCGAGATCGCGAACGCCGTCGTCGGGTCGGTGTTGTGCGCGTCGTGGACCATGATCGCGTCCTCGCCGACATCGGCCACCAGCGCGACCTTGACGCCGCCGGTCTCGGTGTCGCGGACCAGGCCCTTCGAGCCGTTGCCGAAGAGGATCGGCTCGCCGTGCACCAGCGGGATGATCGCGTCGGCCTTGGTGTCGTTGTTCTTGATCGCGTCGAACGCGCCGTCGTTGAAGATCGGGCAGTTCTGGTAGATCTCGACGAACGACGTGCCGCGGTGGGCGGCGGCCGCGGAGAGCACCGAGGTGAGGTGCTTGCGGTCGGAGTCGATGGTGCGCGCGACGAACGAGCCCTCGGCGCCGAGCGCCAGCGAGACCGGGTTGAAGGGGTGGTCGAGCGAGCCCATCGGGGTCGACTTGGTGATCTTGCCGGCCTCGGAGGTGGGGGAGTACTGACCCTTCGTGAGGCCGTAGATCCGGTTGTTGAAGAGCAGGATCGTCATGTTCACGTTGCGGCGCAGCGCGTGGATCAGGTGGTTGCCACCGATCGAGAGCGCGTCGCCGTCACCGGTGACCACCCAGACCGACAGGTCCTCGCGGGCCGTGGCGATGCCGGTCGCGATCGACGGCGCCCGGCCGTGGATCGAGTGCATGCCGTAGGTGTCGAGGTAGTAGGGGAACCGCGACGAGCAGCCGATGCCGGAGACGAAGACGATGTTCTCGCGGCGCAGGCCCAGCTCGGGCAGGAAGCCCTGCACCGCCTTGAGGACCGCATAGTCGCCACAGCCGGGGCACCAGCGGACCTCCTGGTCGGAGGTGTACTCCTTGCCGGTCTGCGGCTGGTCGTTGGTCGGGACGAGCTCGACGCCGGAGCGCAGCCCGGGGAAGGGCAGCTCGGTGCTGGTGCTCACTTCGCCTCCTCGGAGGTCGTGACGGACAGGTCGATCTCGACGCCCTCGGCCTCGGCGACCAGGCCGCCGATGGCCTCGGCGAGCGCGGCCGCCTTGATGGGCATGCCGTTGACCTGGTTGTAGCCGATGGCGTCGACGAGGTACTTGCCGCGCAGCAGCAGGGAGAGCTGGCCGAGGTTCATCTCGGGCACGAGCACCTTGTCGTAGCGCTTGAGGATCTCGCCGAGGTCGTTCGGGAACGGGTTGAGGTGACGCAGGTGCACCTGGGCGACGTTGAAGCCGGCCTTGCGGACCCGGCGGCAGCCGGCGCCGATCGGGCCGTACGTCGAGCCCCAGCCGATCACCAGGACCTTGGCCTCGCCGCTGGGGTCGTCGACCTGGAGCGGCGGGAGCGAGTCGGCGATCCGGTCGACCTTGGCCTGGCGGATCCGCACCATGTAGTCGTGGTTGGCCGGGTCGTAGGAGATGTTGCCGGTGTTCTTGGCCTTCTCGATGCCACCGATGCGGTGCTCGAGGCCGGGCGTGCCCGGGATCGCCCACGGCCTGGCGAGGGTGTCCTCGTCGCGCAGGTAGGGCCAGTACTCCTCGGACTCGGTGCCGTCCTTGGCGACCACGGTCTGGTTGCGCTCGGTGGCGAACTTCGGGTCGATCGACGGGAGGTCGGCGATCTCGGGGATCCGCCACGGCTCCGAGCCGTTGGCCAGGTAGCCGTCGGAGAGCAGCATCACCGGCGTGCGGTAGGTGATCGCGATCCGGACCGCCTCGAGCGCGGCGGTGAAGCAGTCACCGGGTGACTGGGGCGCGACGATCGGGACCGGGGCCTCGCCGTTGCGGCCGAACATCGCCTGGAGCAGGTCGGCCTGCTCGGTCTTCGTCGGCAGGCCCGTGGACGGGCCGCCGCGCTGGACGTCGACGACGACCAGCGGGAGCTCGGTCATCACGGCGAGGCCGATCGCCTCGGACTTCAGCGCGATGCCCGGGCCGGAGGTGGTGGTGACCCCGAGCGAGCCCGCGAAGGACGCGCCGATCGCGGCGCCGATGCCGGCGATCTCGTCCTCGGCCTGCAGCGTCGTCACGCCGAACGCCTTGTGCTTCGAGAGCTCGTGGAGGATGTCGGAGGCCGGCGTGATCGGGTAGGAGCCCAGGAACACGGGGAGCCCCGACTGGACGCCACCGGCGATCAGGCCGTAGGCCAGCGCCAGGTTGCCGGTGATGTTGCGGTAGGTGCCCTGCGACATCGGGGCCGGCTTGATCTCGTACTGGATTACGAAGGCCTCGGTCGTCTCGCCGAAGTTCCACCCGGCCTTGAACGCCGTGATGTTGGCGTCGCGGATGTCGGCGACCTTCGCGAAGCGCTTCTCGAGGAACGCGATGGTCGGGTCGGTCGGACGGCCGTACATCCACGACAGCAGGCCGAGCGCGAACATGTTCTTCGCACGGGCCGCGTCCTTGCGGGACAGGCCGAACTCCTTGACCGCCTCGACGGTCATGCCGGTCAGGTCGACCGGGGTCACCTGGAACTCGCCGAGCGGGTCGTTCGCGTCGCCCAGCAGGTCGAGCGGGTTGGCCTCGTAGCCCGCCTTGTCGAGGTTGCGCTTGGTGAAGTCGTGGGTGTCGACGATGATCGCCGCGCCCTTGGGCAGGTCTCCGACGTTGGCCTTCAGGGCGGCCGGGTTCATCGCGACCAGCACGTCCGGCGCATCGCCGGCGGTGAGGATGTCGTGGTCGGCGAAGTGCACCTGGAAGGACGAGACGCCCGGCAGCGTGCCCTGCGGCGCCCGGATCTCGGCCGGGAAGTTCGGCAGCGTCATCAGGTCGTTGCCGAAGACGGCCGACTCCGACGTGAACCGGTCACCGGTGAGCTGCATGCCGTCACCGGAGTCGCCCGCGAACCGGATGATCACCCGGTCGAGCTGCTTGACCTGCTTGGACACTGTGCGCCCACTTCCCTCTGTTGCTCTGCTCGTGCTGTCGGTGCCCGCACTCCAGCCGCAGGGCGGCGGACGGCCTCCTCGATCGTACTCACGGTACGGAGAAACTGGAACACGTTTCAGTTTCTCGCGTGGACCCCGCGTGCACGGCCTCCCACGATAGTCCGCCGCCCCTGGCCGTCGGACGCGTCTCCCCTGATGGATCCGTGATCCACCACACATCATATATTTTCCCGCCACAATGACCCCAATGCCAGTTACTTTGACTAAGTTCACTACTCTGCTCGTCATTGACTAAAAATGGTCCCGGGTGCGGGGTCAGGAAAGAGAAGGCGATGAACAAGACGATCAAGGTTGCGGTGGCCCTGTCGGCCGCCGGGGTGCTGGCCTTGACGGGGTGCTCCAGTGACTCGTCCGGCGACAGTGGCGACACCGTCAACGTCGTTGGTTACTCCGTTCTCCAGCAGGCCAATGAGGGAGTCATCGACGCCTTCAACGACACCGACGCCGGCAAGGACGTCGACATCAAGGGCTCGTACGGCGCCTCGGGCGACCAGAGCCGCGCCGTCGTCGCCGGCCAGAAGGCCGACGAGGTGCACCTGTCGCTGGAGCCCGACGTGACCCGCCTGGTCGACGAGGGCATCGTCGCGAAGGACTGGAAGGACAACGAGACCAAGGGCATCTGCACGACCTCCGTCGTGGTCATGGTCGTCAAGTCCGGTAACCCGAAGGGCATCGACAGCTGGGACGACCTGGCCAAGCCCGGTGTCGGCATCGTCACCCCCAACCCCGCCTCCTCCGGTTCCGCGAAGTGGAACCTGCTCGCGGCGTACGGCTCCGTCATCGGCGACGGTGGCACCGAGGCCGAGGCCGAGACCTACATGAAGAGCTTCTTCGACAACGTCGTCGCGCTGCCCGACTCGGGCCGCGACGCGACCACCGCCTTCACCAGCGGCACCGGCGACGTCCTCCTCTCCTACGAGAACGAGGCCATCCTGGCCCGCCAGAGCGGCACCGACTTCGACTACGTCATCCCCGACTCGACGCTGCTCATCGAGAACCCGTGCGCCCTGACGACGGACGCCTCGGACTCGGCGAAGGCGTTCCTCGACTTCCAGAAGAGCGCCGACGGCCAGAAGCTGTACGCCGAGACGGGCTACCGCCCGCTGACCGACGTCGGTGACCTCGAGGTCAAGGGCGCCAACGACGAGAGCGACCCCTACCCGGACCCGGCGAAGCTGCTGACGATCGACAACGACTTCGGTGGCTGGGCCGAGGCCAACACGAAGTTCTTCGACGAGAACGACGGCATCCTCACCAAGATCCAGGCGGAATCGGGCCAGTAATGGCCTCAGCCGTAGCAGTGGGCGGCCGGCCGACGCGCAAGCGTCGGTCGGCCTCGTCCAGTTCCCTGACACGAGGGTCGGCCTTCGGGCTCGGCGTCTCCATGATCTGGTTCAGCCTGCTGGTCCTGATCCCGCTGTCCGCGATCATCGTCAAGGCCGCCGGTGGTGGCCTGTCGACGTTCACGGACGTGCTCACCAACGACAACACCAGAGCCGCGCTCACCCTCACCGTGGTGTCCTCGCTCATCATCACCGCGATCAACATGGTGATGGGCACCATCATCGCGTGGGTGCTGGTCCGCGACCGGTTCCCGGGCAAGGCGCTGCTGGACCTGATCATCGACATCCCGTTCGCGATGCCGACGATCGTCGCGGGCCTGGTGCTCCTCTCGCTCTACGGGCCGGAGAGCCCGATCGGCGTCGAGGTCAGCAGCACCCGTTGGGCGGTCCTGCTCGCGATCGCCTTCGTGACGCTGCCCTTCGTGGTGCGCACGGTGCAGCCGGTGCTCGAGGAGCTCGACACCGACGTCGAGGACGCCGCGGCGTCGCTGGGCGCGACCCGGTTCACGACGTTCCGCCGGGTGGTCCTGCCCTCGCTGGTGCCCGCGATCTTCGCCGGTGCCGCGCTGTCCTTCGCCCGAGGGATCAGTGAGTACGGCGCTCTGGTGCTGATCAGCGGCAACCTGCCTCGCAAGACCGAGGTCGTCTCGGTGCGCCTGTTCTCGTTCCTCGAGGGCGGCAACACCGAGGCAGCTGCCGCGGTCGCGACCATCATGCTGCTCGTGGCGCTCCTCGCGATCGTCGCGCTCGACGTGATCCAGCGACGGGTGGCCCGACGTGGCTAGCTCGAGCCGGGCCGTCGCCAACGGGTCGCCGGTCGTGAAGTGGGTGCTGCGGCTCCTGGTCATCGGCTACCTGTTCATGCTGGTCGCGTGGCCCACGGCGTACGTCGTCAAGCACACGTTCGCCGACGGCCTCACCGGCATCCAGGACGCACTCGCCGACCCGGACGTCGTGCATGCCCTCAAGCTCACGGCCCAGATCGCCGTGATCGCGGTCGTCATCAACACTGTCTTCGGTGTCGGGATGTCCCTGCTGCTGGTGCGCAAGACGTTCATCGGCAAGCGCGCGCTGTCGGTGCTGATCGACCTGCCGCTGTCGGTGTCGCCGGTGGTCGTCGGCCTCGCGCTGGTGCTCGTCTACAACGGCCGGTTCGGCTGGTTCGGGCCCTGGCTGGAGGACCACGGGATCCAGGTCATCTTCGCCAAGCCCGGCATGATCATGGCGACCTGCTTCGTGATCCTGCCCCTGGTCATCCGCGAGGTCGTGCCGGTGCTCGAGGAGCTCGGGGACGACCAGGAGCAGGCGGCGCGCAGCCTCGGGGCGAACGCGCTGCAGACCTTCCGGCGGATCACCCTGCCCGGCATCAAGTGGGCGGTCGTGTACGGCGTGGTGCTGAGCCTCGCCCGCGCCCTCGGTGAGTTCGGGGCCGTCAAGGTCGTCGCCGGCAACGTCGGCGGCGAGACCCAGGTGGCCACCGTCCTCGTCCAGCAGAAGTACCAGAACTTCCAGCAGGACACGGCGTACTCCGTGGCATTCATGCTCGTCTTCATGGCGGTGCTGTGCCTGGTCGTCGTCGCCCTGCTGCGTCCGAAGGAGCAAGAGTCATGAGCGAACGAAGTGAGCGAACCATTCAGTACAGCGTGCTAGGTGCCTCATGCGCGCACGGAGCGAAGCGAGTACGTGCATGAGCATCGAGATCAAGGGCGTCAACAAGAAGTTCGGTGACTTCGTCGCGCTCGACGACGTCAACGTGTCCCTGCCCACCGGCCAGCTGACCGCCCTGCTCGGGCCGTCGGGTGGCGGCAAGTCGACCCTGCTGCGCATCATCGCGGGCCTCGACTCGGCCGACTCCGGCACGATCAGCATCGAGGGCACCAATGCCACCGAGCTGCCGCCGCAGAAGCGCAACGTCGGCTTCGTCTTCCAGCACTACGCGGTCTTCAAGCACATGACGGTGGCGAAGAACGTCGCCTTCGGCCTGGAGATCCGCAAGCGGCCGAAGGCGGAGGTGGCGGCGAAGGTCGACGAGCTGCTCCGCCTGGTGCACCTCTCGCAGTTCGCCCACCGGCTGCCGTCGCAGCTCTCGGGCGGTCAGCGCCAGCGGATGGCGCTGGCGCGGGCGCTCGCCGTCGAGCCGACCGTGCTGCTGCTCGACGAGCCGTTCGGCGCGCTCGACGCGAAGGTCCGCAAGGAGCTGCGCGACTGGCTGCGTCGCCTGCACGACGAGGTGCACGTGACCACCGTCTTCGTGACGCACGACCAGGAGGAGGCCATGGAGGTCGCCGACGAGATCGTCGTCATCAACGAGGGCCGGGTCGAGCAGGTCGGCACCCCCGACCAGCTGTACGACGAGCCGGCGAACGACTTCGTGATGGGCTTCCTGGGCGAGATCACCACGCTCAACGGCGTGATGCTGCGCCCGCACGACGTGCACATCTCGCTCGCTCCGCAGCTGCCCGGCGCGGCCGAGGGCACCATCTCGCGCCTGCTCCGGGTCGGCTTCGAGGTGCGCGCGACGGTGCTCACCGACGACGGCGACGAGGTCACCGTCGTGCTCACCCGCACGCACGCCCGCCAGCTGGGTCTCGACACCGGCGTGCGGGTCTGGGTCACCGCCGCGTCGGGTGCGCTGACGATGCCGGCGCTGAGCGCGGCCGCCGGCTGATCAGGGGCGGACCGAGGAGACGAAGCGTCGAGCGTCGTCGGCCTCGGTCCGCCACTGGCTCGGCCGGGCGCTCCAGGTGACCCAGGCGTCGCCGGTGGCGACCGTGACGGCCCGCCACGTGCCGGTCGGCGCCTGGTAGGGACCGGGCTTCCGCCGCACCGTGAGCCAGGTCAGCCGGTCGGAGCCCGGCTCGTGCTCGACCTCGGTGACGCTCTTGCGGGCGCGCAGCCGGTCGGCACGCTCGTCGAGCGTGATCGGCGGGTCCAGCTCGATCTCGGCGTACCTCAGCAGCGATGCCCGGCCGGGGCGCAGGTAGAGGTGGCACCGGTCGGAGTAGAAGTCGATCGACTCGGTCTGGGGGACCGGCGGCCGGAAGGTCACGGTGCGGCCGCGCGAGCGACAGGTGCTCCGGTCGCTGCGCACCAGCCCCACGCTCCGGCGTACGGCGCGCGAGGTCGCTGCGTCCGGGCCCTTGCGGTGCGGGGTGGTCCAGCTCAGGCGTACGCCGCGGGCCTGGACGACGCGGACGTCGAGGTCCTGGCCGTCGCAGTAGCAGTAGTAGGCCAGCCGCTCGCCGCGGTGCGGGTCGAAGACCGGGACGTCGGCGGCGTAGCGGATGTCGCTGACGGAGTCGTCGCCTCCCTCGTCCTCGAACGGGTCGACGTCGCGCTCCTTCTCCGCCTTCAGCGTCCCCAGCGGGCCGACCGAGATGGCCAGGTCTCGCCCGAAGCCCGGCCCGGCGAAGTCGCAGCCGGCGCCGCCGCGCGACGTCGGGTGGTAACCGGGCGGGACGCTCACCTGGACCGCGAGCCCGGTGTTGCTGTCCGGGCGGCGCAGGTCGGAGCACTGCGCGAACGTGAACCCCGTGGGCACGCCGCTCGTCGCCGGACGGAAGGGTCGGGGCTCCTGCCGCGTCGTGCCGCCGCCTCGATCCGCCGCGGGATCGCCGCCATCACCGCCCGAGCACCCCGCCGTCGCGAGCGCGACGGCGAGGAGCAGGGCGGCGTACCGGTTCACCGGTAGTTGGTGAACTGCACCGCGAAGTCGTAGTCCTGCCCCTTGACCAGGGCCTGCACGGCCTGGAGGTCGTCGCGCTTCTTGGAGGAGATGCGCAGCTCGTCGCCCTGGATCTGCGCCTTGACGCCCTTGGGGCCCTCGTCGCGGATCAGCTTGGAGATCTTCTTGGCGTCCTCCGAGGAGATGCCCTCCTTGAGCGCGATCCCGATCTTGGACTGCTGGCCGGACTGACGCGGCTCGGAGGCGTCCAGGATCTTGAGGCTCTGCTGACGCTTGATCAGCTTGTCCTTGAAGACGTCGAGCACGGCGTTGGCCCGGTCGTCGGCCGACGCGGAGATCTCGATCGCCTGCTCGCCCTGCCACTCGATGGTGGCGCCGGTGCCCTTGAAGTCGAAGCGGGTCGCGATCTCGCGGGCGGTCTGGCCGAGCGCGTTGTCGACCTCCTGGCGGTCGATCTTGCTGACGATGTCGAACGACGAGTCGGCCATGTCTTCTCCTCTGGCGTTTTCCTGATGCTGGTGAGCCTGCGCTATTGTTTCGCCTTGTTGTCGTGGAGCCAAACGGCTCGCGAGGACACCCAGGCAGGTTGCCCGAGCGGCCAATGGGAGCGGACTGTAAATCCGTCGGCTTTGCCTTCGAAGGTTCGAATCCTTCACCTGCCACAGGGAACGCTGGCCCCCGCCTCAGGCGGGGGCCAGCGCGCTTTCCGGGTGTCTCAGACGCGGACGAGCACGTCGCGGGTGAGCTCGGCGACGCTGGCGTAGCCGTTGAGGCCCATCGTCAGGTCCGCCTCGGCGAGCAGGCACGAGAGCACGAACTCGATGCCGGCCGTCCCGCCGAGCACGGCGCCGTACCCGTAGGGCCGGCCGATGCCGACCGCGGTGGCGCCGAGCGCGAGCGCCTTGACCACGTCGGCGCCGGAGCGCACGCCGGAGTCGAAGAGGACCGGCATGCCCTCGGCGGCGTCGACGACTCCGGGCAGCAGGTCGAGCGCCGGTGCGCTGGCGGCCTGACGACCTCCGTGGTTGGAGCAGTAGATGCCGTCGACGCCGGCGTCCTTGGCCCGGCGTACGTCGTCGGGGTGGCAGATCCCCTTGAGCAGCAGCGGCAGGTCGGTCAGCTCGCGGAGCCAGGCGAGGTCGTCCCACGTCAGCGTCGGGTTGCCGAACGTGAAGGCCCACTGGATCGCGGCGGCGCCGAGGTCCTCCTCGGGTGGCACCTCGAGCTTGGCGCGGAAGACCGGGTCGGAGGTGTAGTTGGCCAGGCAGGCGCCGCGCAGCTGCGGGAAGGTCGCGTGCTGAAGGTCGCGCGGCCGGTAGCCGAGCGTCCAGGTGTCGAGGGTGACCACGATGCCGCGGAAGCCGGCCGCCTCGGCACGGCGTACGAAGCTCTCGGCGAGCTCGCGGTCGTTGGGCGTGTAGAGCTGGAAGAAGCCGGGGGTGTCGCCGAGGGCGGCGGCGACGTCCTCCATCGGGTCCTGCATCAGCGTCGACGCCACCATCGGCACTCCGGACGCGGCAGCGGCAGCCGCCGTCGCGACGTCACCGTGCTCGTCGTCCGTCATCACGCCGAGCACGCCGATCGGCGCCATGAAGACCGGCGCCGGCAGGGTGTGGCCGAAGAGGTCGACCGACAGGTCGCGCTCCGCGGCGCCGGAGAGCATCCGCGGCAGGATGCCCCAGCGCTCGAACGCCGCGACGTTGGCCCGCTGGGTGTGCTCGTCGCCCGCGCCGCCGGAGACGTAGTCCCACAGCCGGTGCTCCATCTTCTCCTGCGCCGCGGCCTCGAGCCCGGCGAAGGTGAGCGGGTACGCCGGCGTCTCGCCGCCGAGTCCCGCGAAGTAGAGCCCGAGCTGGAAGTCGGAGTAGTTCGCCATGCCGCCCATCCAAGCAGCCGGCCCGCGGTTCAGCTGCGGAGCAGCTCGGCCAGGACCCGCCGCTGCAGGTGTCGCCACTCCCACAGCGCCACGCCCAGGGCGCTCAGCACGACGAGGCCGGCGCAGAGGGTGACCCACCACGGCACGACGACGTCCGGCGTCAGTGTCTGACCGGTGATCCGTTCCAGGGACAGGGATCCGAAGGTCGCGACGATGCAGCCGAGACCGAGCCCCAGGCCCAGCAGCGTGGAGACGGCGACCGTTGTCAGCACCTCGCCCGACAGGACTCGGCGCAGGTCCCGGTCGGTCATGCCGAGCGCGCGCAGCCGCCCGAGGGACTGGCCCCGGGCGGGAGCCTCGGCGGCCGCAGCGAGGACCACGGAGTGGACGGCGAAGAGCAGCAGCGGCACCGACGACGCCGCGGCGAGCAGGAACAACGCGGAGGAGAGCGGAGCGTCGCGGCGGACGTCCAGCTCGTCGGCGTACGTCGTGACGGAGCCGGCGCCGCTGTCGCGCAGGGCCTCGGCCGCACCCGGCCCGACCGCCCACACCGTGCTCGGCGTCGCGGACGCACCGGCGCCGGCGAAGGCTTCCGCGTCCACGACCAGGACGGGCTCGATCGAGGCGTCCACGCGCGGGGCGGTGCCGACGACGTCGAGGTGGACGGTGACGTCCTGCCACCGCACGGTCGGGTCGTCCCGGAGGTCCGGGGAGCCCCCGAGCAGCAGGGCACGGACCTGGGTCCCCTCGCCGTCGCCGAGCCCGGCCAGCTGGGGCGCGTCGGGGAGCGGGCTGCTCGCGAGCAGCCGTTGGTACGCCGTCGCGTCGACGACCACCAGGCGGACCGGTGCGGCGGTGCGCCGGGAGACGAGCTTGACGTCGTCCGCGACCAGCCCGGCGACCGCGGCCCGCACGCCTGGCGCTGCGGCGACCTGGCGTGCCGTCGCCTCGAGATCGCCGCCCGTCGTCGACGTCAGTCGCGCGTCGCCGCCCACCGCCAGCAGAGCTCCGGCCCCCTGCCCCTGGTGCTCGGTCGCGGCCAGGGCGACGCCGAACGTGAGCTGGGCGACCGCCACCGAGACGGCGAGCACCGGGAGCACCCGTGCCGCCGTCTGGCTGAGCCGCGCCGTGACCAGGAGGCCGACGCCGTGCTCCGAACGGCGGGCCGCGCGCAGGCCCACCTGCAGCGCCGGTTTCAGCAACCGCACGGCGACCAGGGTGCCGGCGACGGCACACGCCGTGGCAGCGGCCGCTGCCGTCAGGCCACCCCATCCACTGCCCTGCGTGACGCCACGCTGGTGCAGCGCCGCGAGGCACAGGGCCGCCGCCGCCAGCACGGTGACCTCGACCGCCAGCCTCCGCGTCCGCCGGGCGCGGTCGAGCGTGCGTCGCGCGGAGCGGTTGGCGGGGGCTCGCCGGACGCTGGTCGAGCGGGCGGCCACGACAGCGCCGTGCACGGGTGTCGCGAGCACCGCGACGACGAGGACGGGGACGCACCAGGCCCAGCCCACGCCGCCGGCCAGCAGCCTCGCGGCGACGAGCCCGAGCGCGGTGCCGGTCACCGCGACGAGGAGCGCCTCGACGAAGAGCTCGCCTGCGATGTCGAGGAGCGACGCGCCACGCTCGCGTGCGACCGTGACCGGGCCCGAGCGACGGCTGACCAGCAGCTGCGCCGCGAGGGCGAGGACGAGCAGGGCGGCGACGACCAGCCCGACGAGGACGACCTGCGCCTGTCCCTGGGCGGCGACGACCCGGTCCCGTCCGTCGGCAAGCACGCCACCCAGGGCGCTGTCCCACCGCAGGTCGCTCCCCGTCACGTCGGCGGCCTGGAGGTGGGCGACCTCGCCCGCGATCGTGCCGGTGTCGCGCCAGCGGACCGTGGACGGTCGGGTCAGGAAGGTGACGTGCTGCGCCAGCTCGTCCGTGCGTACGGCGAGCTGCAGGTCCGGCAGCGACGCCGAGGCGACCAGGGCGCCCCCCGCCGTCCGCTGCAGGCCCTCCGAGACGCCCTGCGACGGCTCGAGCAGGTCCGGCGCGAGCTGCCACACCGGGTCCTGCGGGTCGGCGGGCACGTAGACGCCGCTGACGCGGATCCGGACCGGGTTGTGGTCGTCGTCCTCGGCGGGCAGCCGGTCGCCGGGCCCGACGCCGAGGGCCCGGGCCACCCGCCGAGAGACGGCGACCTGGACGGGCCACGGCGCGCCGTCGGGCTCCAGCGTGACGTCGGCGTCGCCGGCGGGCGCGCTGGAGCGGGGTGCGTGGCCGGCGACGTAGGTCACGGCGGGTGGGCCGGCCGGGGTGTCGGCGTACGTCAGCCGGAGGGAGCGGCCCGGGCCCCGGTCCAGCAGGTGCAGCGACGGGGTCGCGACCGTCGCGATCCCGGGGTCCAGGATCGCGGCGAGCCCGGGCGGGAGCTCGTCTTGGGCCTGGCCGATGACCGCCCGCAGCGTCCGGGGCGAGTGCGGGTCCCGGATCGTGGCGATGGGCGCGTAGGGGTCGCGCGGCAGCGTGGCGACGACAGCACCACCGAGCCCGGCGTCGCGCACCGCCGCGACGATCGCGCGGTCGGCGGCGCGGTCGCTCACGGGCGCCACCGCCGCCGTCAGCAGGGTCGTCACCGCCACCACCAGACCGGTCAGCACCAGGAGCGGGGCGTCACCGCGCACGCGGCCGACGATGGTCGGCAGGTGCCAGCGTGGGCGCCGGATCATCCCGCCTCCCCGGCGTGCAGGCGTGCCGGAGAAGCGCGGCGGACGTGGGCGGCGGTGAGGGCCGCGGCGATGGCCAGGGCGCCGACGACCGATCCGCCGACCAGCAGTGCCTCCGCCCCCCACGGCCAGGCCTCCACGGCCGGGGGGACCGGCGCGCCGCCGAGGTCGGAGCGGATCAGGAGCGGACCCAGCACGCCCGACATCGCCCTGCCCACGAGGGCGCCGACGACCACCAGGGGCAGCAGGAACGCGGCGTTCTCGGCCAGGAGTAGCCGCCGCGCGTCGCGAGCGGACATGCCCAGGGCCCGGAGCCGGGAGACCTCGGCCGAACGCCGGTGCCGGTCGCTGGCCAGCAGCAGGCCGACGCTCAGGAGCAGCATCAGGGTCGCGACGACCACGAGGGTCAGCAGGGCGGTCGGTACGCCGACGCGCAGCGGCCCGGTGGCGAGCTGCGCTGCCACCTCGGACCTGCTCGTGACCTCGCCGACCCCGAGCCGCTCCGCCGCCCGCACGCTCGCGGGCGAGGTGTCGGCGATCCACCAGGCGTCGTAGCCCGGGTCGAGGTCCCCGGCGTCGACCAGGGCGCGGGTGAGCAGGTCACCGTCGGCGAGCACCGCCGGCCGGCCGGGTGCCGACGGGACATCGGGCACGACGTCGACCACCCGCAGCGTCACCGTCGTGGCGTCCAGGCTCGCGGTCAGCCGGCTGCCGACCGGGGCGTCGAGGTCGTCCACCAGGTCCTGCGAGACGGCCACGGGGACGTCCGGGGCGACCGGGATGCCGGTGGCGAGGAGCGTGTTGCTCGCGTAGCCGAAGTAGGTGAGGTCGGCGTTGGCCGTCGCGGTGATCACCGTGCCGCTGCCGTCGGGCTCGACGGTGGCGTCGGTCCGGCTCAGCACGCTGTTGTCGCCCGGCGGCATCGCGGTCCAGGCCGTGCCGGCCGGCGCCGCCGGGCCCGGGACCCGGAGGGAGACCGAGAGGTCGGCCGTCGTCGGAGCGCCAGGCCCGTCGAGGTCCAGCCGGACGCCGACCAGCGCCTGCTCCGAGCTGATCGGGCCGAGCCACGACACGGGATGGGTGCGCCCGTCCATCGGCAGGGGTACGGCATCGACGGAGCTGCGGATCCCCGCCGCGTCCTGGAGGACGGCCGTCACGGTCATCCGCAGGGCCGCCCGCGACGGTGCCTGCCCGCGGGCCTCGATGCCCGCGCCGTCGGCGGGCAGCGGGATGCCCTGCACCGGAGCCGACGGGGCCAGTCCTGCGCCGATCTGCCCCCAGGACCTGCCGTCGTCGAGGCGGCCGCGCAGCAGCGTCCCGGCGTGGGTGGTGTCGACGGCGACCAGGACCGGCGGCTCACCCTTCTGCCCGACGTAGCTGCCGAGCGTCAGCGGCCGGTCGATGACGGGGGAGACCGTCGCGCCCAGGGTGCCGCGTTCCGTCGCGGACTCGACGGCCGTCGTCGCCCGCTGGCCGGCCGTCGCCCCCGGGACGAGGGACAGGTCGGTGCCGAGGAGCAGTGCGGCCTGGTCGTCCTGCGACCGCTCCCAGGTCGTGTGCAGCCCGAGCCCGAAGGTCCCGGCCGCGACCGCGGCGGCGATCGCCACCATGGCGGTGCCCGTGTGCGGACGGCGGGCCGCCTGCTGGGCGGCGAGCGGCAGGACGAGACCGCGCGAACGCGCGCCGACGCGGGCGGCCGCGCCGAGCGCGATCGGCACCAGTCGGACCGCCAGCACCGTCACCGCCGCGAGGCAGAGCACGGGCGCGACCGTCAGGACGAGGTCGCCGCTGCCGGTCGTCGCCGGCCGGGAGCGCAGCTGGAGCCAGCACGCGACCGCCACGACCGCGACCAGGACGTCGAGACCGCCGCGGACCGCCGCTCGGTGCCGCGCGCCGCGGTCCGTCGCCGTGCCGGTGTCCAGGGCGGTGAGGACCAGGGCGAGCGCGAGCAGGAAGCTGGTGACCAGCACGCCCGCCACCAGCGCGACCGTGACCGTCGGCCCCTGCGTGAGGCCGGCCGCCCGCAGGTCGGGAGCGTGGGTGAGCAGGGAGTGGGTCAGCGCGGCGGCCGGGACGGCCAGCGCCGCGGCCGCGGCGGCGAGCAGCCCGGCCTCCGTCAGGGCGGCCGTGACCTGCTGGCGCCGGCTCAGGCCCAGGGCGACGAGCAGGGCGCGTTCGTCGTCGCGCCGCGAGGCGACCAGCCAGCCGGCCAGGAGCGCGGCCGCGAAGGCGAGGGCCGCGCCGAGGAGCACCACCACCAGCACCGTCGACCGGGTGGTCGCCTGCTGGGCCTCGATCCGGTCGAGCGTGCCGGTCAGGTTGGACCCCACCCGGGTGATCTGCACGTCGTCGCCGACGCCGTCCGTGAGCAGTGCCGAGGCACGACCGAGACCCTGGGACGCGTCGGCCAGGGTCGAGCGCTGGGCCAGCGCCAGCGTCGGGTGGCCGGTGACGCGCAGCCCGGTGACGTACGACGCGGTCGAGCGGAACGCCGCGTCGCCGACCAGGAACGGCCCGTACGCCGCGGCCGAGGCCGACCCGTGCGTCCAGGTCCCGACCCCCTGGCCCGTCAGCGGGTCCGTCTCCCAGCCGCCGCCGGGACGGGCGTCGAACGTGCCGACGACCACGATGGTGACGGGCTTCGCCACGCTCGTCACGCCGGACAGGCCGAGCTCGCGGTCCAGCGTCACGGTGTCGCCGAGGTGCAGGCCGAGCTGGCGGGCGGCCGAGGCGGGGACCACGGCCTCGGGACGCGCCGCACGGGTGTCCTCCGGCAGGCGCCCGCTGGTCAGCACGGCACGGCCGGCCAGGTCGTCGTCGGTGCCGAGGTAGGCGACCCGGTCGCCGTCGAGCTGACGCATCGCCCCCACCGCGCTGGCGCTGACCGTCGGACGCATCGGGGCCAGGACGTCGGTCACGACGTCCTGGGCCTGCGACCGAGCATCCTCGAGCTCGCTGCCCGGCAGGTCGACCAGGAACGCCGTCACGTCGACGTCGTCGGGTTGGGCGCGCTCGACGTCGGCGTGGAAGGCCCGCGCCTGGGTGGCGCTCAGCAACAGAGCGCAGACGCCGACGAGGCAGGCGGCCGCGGCGATCAGCAGGACGACGGCGGCGAGCATCCCTCCTTGCACGCGAGCGCGCCGGAGGGTCAGGGTCAGCACCGGTCCGTCATCTCAGCCCTCGACCCGCCCGTCAGCGATCGTGAGCACCCGGTCGGCGAGCGCCATCATCGTCGGGTCGTGGGTGGCGATCACCGCGGTGACACCCTCCGAGTCGACGATGGCACGCAGCAGCGCCATCACCGCCAGGCCGGTCTCGGCATCGAGCTGGCCGGTCGGTTCGTCCGCCAGGAGCAGCCGGGGTGACCCGGCGAGCGCCCGGGCGATCGCCACCCGCTGCTGCTGACCGCCGGAGAGCTCCCCGGGCCGTTGTCCGCCGTGGTCGCGGAGCCCGACGAGGTCGAGCAGCAACGCGACCCGCTGCTCGCGCTCGACCACCGGCATGCGTCGCATGCGCAGGGGTACGCCGACGTTCTCGCTCGCCGTGAGTGCCGGGATCAGCCCGAACGTCTGGAAGACGTAGGAGATCCGCTCGCGGCGCAGGCGGCTGAGCTCCTGGTCGTCGAGCGCGGCGACGTCGCTGCCCACCACCCGCAGCGTGCCCCCGTCGGGCTTGTCGAGGCCGCCGAGCAGGTTGAGCAGGGTGGTCTTGCCCGAGCCCGACCGGCCGGCCACGGCCACCATCTCCCCGGGTCGGACGTCGAAGGAGACCTCGCGCAGGGCGTGCATCGTCGTGGGGCCCGACCCGTAGGTGCGGGTGAGTCCCCGCGCCTCGATGACCGGCTCGTCGGTCGCGCTCATGCCTCCTCGCCGCGGTCGTCGGAGCGGATCTCGACGTGGTCGGCCGTGAGCGCGAGCCGGACCCGGCGGGTGAGGGCGAGCGCCTCCCGGAACTCCCGCGGCACCTGCACCCGCCCCGCGCGGTCCATGACGGCGTACTCCTCGGAGGCACCGGGCGCATCGCCCGTCGCCTCGCTGCGCAGGGTCTCGCTGCTGGTCCGGCCGTCGCGGATCGCGACGCTGCGCGCCACCTGCCCGCTGACCGCGGCGTCGTGCGTGACGACCACGACCGTGGCGCCGAGCTCGCGGTTGGCGGTGCGCAGCGCGGCGAAGACCTCCGCGGCGCTCTCGCTGTCCAGCTCGCCGGTCGGCTCGTCGGCGAGCAGGACGCGCGGCTGGTTCGCCAGCGCCACCGCGATCGCGACCCGCTGCTGCTGACCGCCCGACATCTGATCGGGCCGGCGGTCGGAGCAGTCCGCGACCCCGAGCGTCTCCAGCACGCTGTCGGTGCGGGCCCGACGTTCCTTGCGTCGTACGCCGGCGATGGTCATCGGGAGGTCGACCACCTGGCGTGCCGTCAGGTAGGGCACCAGGTTGCGCGCCGACTGCTGGCGGACGAACCCGACGACGTGCCGGCGGTAGTCGACCCGCTCGGAGCGGCTCATGTCCACGAGGTCGTGGCCGGCCACGCGCGCCCGGCCCGCCGTCGGTGCGTCGACCCCGGCCAGGACCTGCAGCAGGGTGGACTTGCCGGACCCGGACGCGCCCACCAGCGCGATCATCTCGCCCTGGTGCACCAGCAGGTCGAGGCCCTGCAGCGCCTGCACCTCGACGCTCTCGGTCTGGTAGATCCGCACGACGTTGTCGCACACGATCAGGGCGTCGTGCCCGAACTCCGCCTCGTGGGGGGCAGCCGCCGGCAGTGCCAGCTCTCGTCCCATCGCGTTCCCTCCCGTCGGCGACCCCGCGTGATCCTAGTTCTTCTCGGGGTCTCGTCGGCGGGAATCGGTCAGGCGTCGCGCGGGAGGCGAGTGGCGACTCAGGTCCGGGCGACGCCCTGGATCCGGTAGCCGTTGATCGAGTCGGCCCAGCCGACGTACGTCAGGTGCCAGTCGCGGGTCAGCTTGCGCACCGAGATGGTCGCGACCACGCCCGAGCCACCGGCGTCGGACGAGCGCACCCGGCCGTGGCCGACGGAGATCGCGACGTGCCCGGCGCCGGCGCTGCCGCCGGTCCAGTAGACGGCCGCGCCCTTCGGAGGCGTCAGGTCGTGCGGGTGCCGGCCCGTGGCGTGGTCCCAGGCGGTGGCGGCGGTCGAGTAGCGCGACGGGATGTCGGCCTGCTCGCGCGCCCAGCCGAGGCACTGTCCGGGGACGTTGTACGTCGAGGCCTCGGCGGCGGCGACCGTCTCGGCGGCGTCGCTGCTCGCCACGGGCACGGTGGGGATCGGCTTGCGGACGACCGGGATCGACGGTCGCACACGCTGCTCGACCTCGCGGTCGGCGGTCCGGTCCAGGTCGCGCGACGCGACCGGCTCCCGGCGTACGACGGCTGCCGGGGCGGACGGTGCCGGGGCTGCGTCGGCCGCCGGGGTCGGCGCGAGGTGCCGGTGGCCGGCGACGACCACGATGCTCGCGACGACGGTGACCGCGAGAACCACGGCGACCCACCGGGGCGCGTTCGCGGCGCGGCGCAGCACGGACAGGGACGATGGCATTGCTGACTCCTTCGTTGACGAGCCAGCGGCGGCCGGTACGGCGGCCTGACGACGACACCTGATCGCGCGGTCCTGGCGAGGGAGGGCGCGCGGCGGGTCATCACCCACCGCAGGCGCTACGGGGATCAACGACCCGGACCCGCTCCGTTATCCCGATTCGGACGTGACCTGTCGCATATACGCGGGGAGGTCGTCGTGGTCTTCGCCACAACGTCCGCTGGAACCGCTAGCCTCGCGGTCGTGACCGGCCCGATGAACCGACTCCTCAACCGCGCCGTGCTGGCGTCCTCGCGCTGGCTCGACAAGGTCGGCCAGATCGTCCCCGGGACGCGCGCGGCGGAGCAGTTCGGCAGCCTCGGCCGGGGGAGCAGCATCGGCTACCCGATGGCGACCCTGATGGGGCAGCGCTCGATCCACATCGGCGAGGACACCCTGGTCGGGCGCCACGTCAGCCTCGCGGTCGGGTACGGCGTGCTCGACACCCGGGCGCCGGAGCGGGCCCTCGTGATCGGCGACCGCAGCGTGATCGGCGCCCGCTGCACGATCATCGCCCACGAGTCGATCGTGATCGGCGACGGCGTGTGGTTCGGCCAGGACATCTTCGTCTCCGACGCGAGCCACGGCTACCAGGACCCGGAGCTGCCCATCGGGGAGCAGTTCGGGACCCACGACCCGGTCGAGATCGGCGACGGCACCTGGATCGGGCACGGCGCGATCATCCTGCCGGGTGCCCGGATCGGGCGGAACGTCGTCGTGGCGGCGGGCTCCGTCGTCCGCGGCGTCGTCGAGGACCACACCGTCGTCGGCGGCGCGCCCGCGAAGGTGCTGCGGCGCCTCGAGCCGGGCGTGGGCTGGGTCGGCACCCGCGGCGACGTACGACCGGTGCTGCACGGGCCCTTCGGCCTCGCCGCGGCGGCCGCCGCCGAGGCCGAGGCCGAGGAGACCGCGTAGGTCCTACTGGAGGACGGTCAGCACCCCGGCGACCAGGAAGCCGACCACGGTCAGCAGGCCGACGGTCCGGCCGCCGTGCTTGTAGGACTCCGGGATCATCGAGTCGGCGAGCATCATCAGCACGGCGCCGCCGGCGAAGGCGCTCGCGTAGGTGCCGACGTGGTTGAGGTGGTCGGCCATCAGGTAGCCGAGCCACGACGCCAGGCCGCAGGCGACGGTGAGCAGCCCCCACATCACGGTGATCCGGCGGTCCGGCGTGCCCGCCTCCTGGAGGCTGGTGGTGCCGGCGAGGCCCTGCGGGATGTTGGAGACGAAGATCGCGGCCAGGAACGCGAGGCTGATCTGGCCGCCCAGCGCCAGCCCGAGGCCGAGGATGAAGGCCTCCGGGATGCCGTCGAGCAGGGCGCCGAGGAACATCGCCATCCCCGAGCCGCCCTCGCCCTTGCCGGTGGCGACCGAGACCCGCGCGGCACCGCCGCCCTGGTCGACCAGCCGGTCGCCGACGTAGTAGACGAGCGCGCCGACCAGCGCGCACCCGCAGATCTGCCAGCCGTCCGTGAGCGTGCTCTCGGGGATCAGCTCGTAGGCGACGGCCGCGAGCAGGGTGCCGCCGCCGAAGCCCATCATCAGGCCGATCGCGCGCTCGGACCTGCCGAGCGGCTTCGCGAGCGCCTGGCCCAGGAACAGCGCGGCGGAGGAGAGGAGACCCCAGAAGAGCGCAGACCACATGGCCCGTCAGACCATCCCCGGGACCTGCATCTCGCCGGTGTAGATCGGGGAGTCCTTGCGCGACAGCAGCTCCCGTCGGTCCTCGGGCGAGAGTGCCTCGACCTGCTCGCGTACGTCGGACGGGAAGCCGCTCACCTCGGGTGCCTCATCGACCGGGACGACCGTGTGCACGATCCGGTCCTCGTAGAGGTGCACCATCGTCATCGCCTGGTGGCCGTCGACCCCGGAGACGAAACGGGCCAGGGGCGCCGGGTCGGAGGTGTAGCAGGTCGCCGAGGCGACCGAGACCGGGATGCCGGCGAAGGTCGAGTACGTCGAGTAGTGGAAGTGACCACCCAGGATGCAGCGCACGTCGGTGCCCTCGAGCACCTCGGCGAGGCGCGACTGGTCGAGCAGCTCGATCACCTCGGCGGCGGGCATCATCGGGATCGGGATCGGCGGGTGGTGCAGCGCGAGCAGCGTGCCGTGCGCGGCCGGGGTCGCCAGCTCGGCCGCGAGCCACGCGAGCTGGGCGTCGGTGACCTCGCCGTGGTGGTAGCCCGGGACGCTGGTGTCGAGCGAGATGATCCGCAGTCCGTCGACGTCGTGGACGCGGTCCTGGGTGCGCGCCTCGCCCTCGCCCGGCTTCTCGTCGAAGAGCGCGTCGGCGTACGTCGCGCGCTCGTCGTGGTTGCCCATCACCCAGATCACCTGGGCGCCCATCTCCGCGGCGATCGGCTCGACGAGCTCACGCAGGCGTGCGTACGCCTCCGGCTCGGCCTTGTCGGCGAGGTCGCCGGTGAAGACCAGGGCCTGGGGCAGCGGGTCGAGGCGGGCGATCCGCGCGAGCGCGAGGGCCAGGCCGACCTCGGTGTCGATCACGCCGTACTGGCGTTCCCCGGCGGCCAGCAGGTGCGGGTCGCTGAGGTGGGCCACCGTGTGGCCGGGCGCGGGGTACTGACCGAACTGCACGTCGACACGCTACCGGGGCGGCGGGGACACGGCAGACTGGCCCGGTGGCACGGAAGCGGCGCGGGCGTCCCCTGGTGTGGGTCGGTGTCGCGATGATGCTCGCGGGCCTCTGCGTGATCGGCTACATCGGCTGGGAGCTCTGGGGCACGACCTGGGTCTCGAAGCGCGAGCAGCGCTCGATCGTCGAGTCCACGGAGCGCTCCTGGGGCCAGGGCTCCGTCTCCTCGCACGACGACGACGTGGCGTCCGACGTGGTGGCGCTGATCCGGATCCCGGCCTTCGGCGACGACTACGTCGTGCCCGCCGCCGAGGGCACGGGCGACGACGTGCTGGCCCGGGGCTTCGGGATCTTCGAGAGCTCGCCGGCGCCGGGCGGTGTCGGGAACTTCGCCATGACCGGGCACCGCATCACCCACGGCGAGCCGCTGCGCCACATGCCGGACCTCGACGCCGGTGACGAGGTGCTGGTCGAGACCCGGGACGCCGTCTACACCTACGTCCTCGACACCGACGGCGACGCGCTGACTGTCGACGACGACGCCGGCTGGGTCGTCGCGCCGGACCCCGTCGACCCCGACACCGGGACCGCCGTCTCGACCACTGCCGGGTCGAAGCGGCTGCTGACCCTCGTCACCTGCGCGGAGCTGTTCCACACCGACGAGCGCCTGGTGGCCTTCGGTCACCTCGTCTCGAAGCGACCGATCGACTGAACGCCCGGCTCAGAAGCCGACGGCGGCCACCGGAGTGACGTCCGCGCGCAGCGCGTGCCAGAGCTCGCGGGCCGCGCCACGACGCTGCTCGGTGACCAGGCCCGCCCGGGCGAGGCCGAGCAGGTTGGCGCCGCCCAGGTAGCCGGAGCCCAGCGCCGCCACCGGGAGCCGTACGTCGGCGTCGGCCTCGGACCGCTCCACCGTCGCGGCGCCGGTGTCGTCGGCACGGATCCGCCAGCGGCCCTCGTTCCAGGGTGCGGCGCGGTCCACCACGTCGACGACGACGTCGCACGGTGCGCTCCAGGCGCGGTCCATCAGCGCCTCGGGCAGGTCCACGAGCCGGATCCAGAGACTGTCGTAGGTCTCGATGCCGCCGGTGGCGCGCGGGCCGCCGGCCCACAGCACGAGCGGGTCGTCGGCACCGACGGTCCCGACCTTGACGGTCGAGACGAGGTCGAAGTCGAGGAGGCGTCGCAGCAGCGCCAGTCGCGTCGCGGGTTCTCCGACGACGGCCCAGGCGTCGAGCGTGCTGCTGGGGCGGGCGTGCTCCCACTTCTCGTTGCGGCGGAAGGCCGCGAACCCGACGTCGACGCCGTCGCGCCGGGCGAAGAGCACCCGCCACGGCTCCTTGCCGCGGAGGTTCTCGGGGAGCTGCTGGCAGACGCGTTCGTAGTACGCCTGCTCGCCGACGACCGAGCCCAGCTCGGCGACAGCGAGGTGGCACTCGCGCAGCCGGGCCGGCACGCCCGGGTCGGTCGCAGTGGCCATCTGCGTGGTGATCGTGCCCGCCGCGTCCTCCAGGTCCGGCGCGGTGAGCGTCGCGCCCCGCGACAGGGTGACGACGAGCTCGTGGGAGGCCAGGCCGTAGCCGTGCCGCCCGTAGATCGCCGGCTCGCTCGCGTGCAGCGCCGAGACGTGCGTGCCGGGCGCCGCGTGCACCTCCTCGAAGTGGTGGCGCAGCATCGTGGTCAGGATGCCCTTCCGGCGGTGGTCCGGGTGTACGCCGACCCAGGTCAGCCCGGCGCACGGCACCTGGCGGGGCGCGTCCGCCGCGCCGGGGATCGCGAGCGTCATCGGGAAGACGCCGTAGATGCCCGGGTACGTCGCCGGGTCGGCGCCGTCGACGTCGACGGCGAAGCGCTGGTCGACGGGCAGCCCGAGCAGCTGCTCCTCGGTCGAGGCTGACAGCACCTCCGCGAACCACACCGTCTGGTCGGTCGCGAGATACCGGTCGGCGTCCGAGGCCAGGCCCACGCGCAGGTCCGTCATGTCCTCAGCAAACCGCCGCGGACCGGCGCCCACAACCGGATTAGCGGTTGTCCTCGTCGAGGTAGCTGACGTCGCTGACCGGTCCGAGCGGCTCGATGCCGGTCCGCTCGCCCGCACGCGTGATCGAGTACTGGATGTCCTCGCGCAGACCGGACCAGCGGATGCCGATGGTCACCGCCCACGCGACGACGGCCGCGAAGAGCGCCAGCTGCCCGATCCCGGCGATCACCAGCCCGAGGTAGGCGAGTGCGGCACTGCCGTCGTCGTCGCCGTTGTAGACCGAGTCGTGGGGCCACTCGACAGTGGCCACGAACGTGCCGAGGCCGATGGCGACGATGCCACCGATCGCCAGGACACCGACCAGGTTGCCGGCGTTGGTCCGATCGCTCATGGTTCCGGTCTTCCCCGCTGCGGCTGCGTCATTCCCGGGCGGGCTCGATCCGTCCGACGACCTCACCGAGGGTGATCCGACCACCACCGGTGCCGGGCGCCGAGTAGCGGAGCACCACCTCGTCGCCGTCGGAGAGGAACGCCGACTCGTCGCCCCAGCCGATCTCCAGCAGCGACCCGCGCTGGTCCTCGGCAGGCCCGCTGATGGTCCCGGAGCCGTAGAGGTCGCCGGTGCGCAGCGAGGCGCCGTTGACCGTGAGGTGCGCGAGCATCTGGGCCGGCGACCAGTACATGTCGCGGTACGACGGTCGGCTGACGACCTCGCCGCCGACCTCGATCTCCACCTCGATGTCGAGACCTCGGGTGGCGCCAGGACCCAGGTAGGCCAACGGTTCCGGGTCCTGGCCGGGCAGGTCCACCCAGGCCACGTCCAGGGCCTCGAGCGGAGTCACCCAGTGCGAGATGGACGTCGCGAAGGACTTGCCGAGGAACGGTCCGAGCGGCACGTACTCCCAGGCCTGGATGTCGCGCGCCGACCAGTCGTTGAGGCCGACGATGCCGAACACGTGGTCGGCGAACGAGTCGTACGGCACCGGTGTCCCGAGCCGTGATCCGACGCCGACGACGAAGCCGAGCTCGGCCTCGATGTCGAGGCGGGTCGACGCGCCGAAGGTGCCGCCGTTCCGCTGGCCGCTCGGTCGCACGACCGGGGTGCCTGACGGGACGACGGTGCCGGCGCGGCCGTGGTAGCCGACGGGCAGGTGCTTCCAGTTCGGCAGCAGCGCGTCGCCGTCGGGCCGGAAGATCCTGCCGACGTTGGTCGCGTGGTGCTCGGAGGCGTAGAAGTCGACGTAGTCGGCCACCTCGACCGGCAGGTGCAGCACCACGTCGGCCAGGGGGATCGTCTGCGTCCCGTCCTCGAGCAGCCTGCGGGCCTGCGCGCGCGTCTCGCTCCAGACCTCGGGCCCGAGTGCCAGGAAGGCGTTCAGCGAGGAGGTCGCCAGCTCCGGCCGACCGGTCGCGGCGGCGAGGTCGAGGACGGCGTCGCCGAACCGGACGCCGACGCGCGGTGCGTCGCCGAGGTACGAGAAGACGCCGTACGGGAGGTGGTCGAGACCGAAGCCGCTCATCCGACCAGGCCCAGCTGGAGCAGGTCATCGAGCGGCTCGCTGACCGAGCACGAGCCGAACGACGTGAACCACCGGCGGGCGCCGGCGAGGTCGAGGTCGCGCGCCGACTCCACCAGCACGGCGGGCTCGCGCTCGTCGAGGACGCCCGCGACCTCGTCAGGGCTGCTGCCGTCGAAGGCCTGCCGGGTGGCGACCAGGACGTTGAGGAAGCCGTGGTGGTCGAAGCCGTCCTCGCCGGTGTGACGGACCGCGCGGTGCAGGCCGGCCGTGCACTTGAACGGCGTCTCGCGGTCCAGGGCCGCGTCGATCCAGCCGGCCAGCGTGGTCGCGGGCGGGAACGCGTGCGCCTCCAGCCCGCCGGTGCGGAGCTTGAGCCGGTGCTCGGCCGCGGCCACCTCGTCGGCGGCCGCGAGCCAGAGCGGCTCCGGGCACGAGGCGGGGATCTCGACGAAGACGGGGACGTGGTCGTCCAGGACGCCCTCCGCCCGGGCCGCGTCGACGGCGGCGACGACCCGGCGTGCGGCACCCACCGGGTCGGCCGGGTCGCGCAGCGCGATCTCGAGGCCCTCGATCGCGACGTGCAGCTTGCGACCCAGACCGGCCGCGCCGGCGACCTGTCCGGCGCCGCCGGTCACGACGACCGAGAGGGCCAGGGGAGTGCCGCGCAGCAGCGGGATGTCGGTGTCGCGGGCGACGAAGGTGCCGACCAGGTCGGCGTACGGCGCGTGCCGGCGTTCGGCGTGCGCGGCTGACGCCTGGTGCAGGGGCGCGTCGCCCGGGGGGAAGATGGCGGCGTCGTCGACGAGGCCGCGCCAGGTCGCTGGGAGTGGTTCCGTTGACACGCTGGCTACTCTAGCCAGAGATCAGATATCGGACAGATGTGTTCGATTATCGGACTAATGGAGACGACGTCATGGCCCACTACCGATGCCTCGGCTCGGTGCCGCCGAAGCGGCACACCCAGCACCGCGACCCCGACGGGCACCTCTACTACGAGGAGCTGATGGGCGAGGAGGGCTTCTCCTCCGACTCCTCGCTGCTCTACCACCGCGGGGTGCCGTCGGCGATCGTCGCGAGCGAGGTCTGGGAGCTGCCGGACCAGAGCCGGACCCCCAACCACCCGCTCAAGCCGCGTCACCTCAAGCTGCACTCCTTGTTTCCGGTGGTTGAGGAAGGCGCGCAGCGCCTGTCTCGAAACCCCGACGCCGTGCAGGACCGGCGGCTCGTGCTGGGCAACAACGACGTGCGCATCTCGTACGTCGTCACCGGCACCGAGCCGTCGCCGTACTACCGCAACGCCATCGGTGACGAGTGCGTGTACGTCGAGGCCGGGTCCGGCGTCGTCGAGACCGTGTTCGGCGTCGTCGCCTACCGCACCGGCGACTACGTGATCGTGCCGCGCGCGACGACCCACCGGTGGGTGCCGGCGGAGCCGAGCCAGCTCTACGCGATCGAGGCGAACAGCCACGTCGCGCCGCCGAAGCGCTACCTGTCCCGCTACGGCCAGCTGCTCGAGCACGCGCCGTACTGCGAGCGCGACCTGCACGGCCCGTCCGAGCCCTTCCTCCAGGAGGGCGCGGACGTCGAGGTGCTCGTCAAGCACCGCACCAGCGCCGGGATCGTGGGCACCCGGATGACCTACGCGACGCACCCCTTCGACGTGGTCGGCTGGGACGGCTGCCTCTACCCGTACACGTTCAACATCGAGGACTACATGCCGATCACCGGCAAGGTGCACCAGCCGCCGCCGGTGCACCAGGTCTTCGAGGGCCACAACTTCGTGGTCTGCAACTTCCTGCCGCGCAAGGTCGACTACCACCCGCTGTCGATCCCGGTGCCCTACTACCACTCCAACGTCGACAGCGACGAGGTGATGTTCTACGTCGGCGGCGACTACGAGGCCCGCAAGGGCTCGGGCATCGGGCTCGGCTCGATCTCGCTGCACCCCGGCGGCTACGCGCACGGCCCGCAGCCGTCCGCGATCGAGGCGTCCCTGGGGGTCGACTACTTCGACGAGTCGGCCGTCATGGTCGACACCTTCGCCCCGCTCGACCTCGGCGAGGGCGGGCTGGCCGTCGAGGACCCGGCGTACGCGTGGACTTGGGCCGGACGAGGACCCGACGACCCGGCGGTGTTCTCGAACAGCTGAGGCGTGCTGCCGTCCGTCCCAGGGATACCCGGTTAACCGGGTATCCCTGAACTTCTGGGCCTTTGCAAAGCCCCAGAAGTTGGCGAAGTGCCCCAGGAGTACGGCGGCGCGGGGCCGAATCAGCTGCTCGGGCCCACCAGCCGATCGCCACCGCTAACGGCGCGTGAGCCGGAAGACCGGGATCAGCCGGTCGGTGCGCTCCTCGTACTTCGCGAAGTTGGGCCAGGTCCGCAGCATCACCTGCCAGGCCGCGGCCCGGTCGTCGTCAGCCAGCTCGGCGGCCACGACCGGCACCCGCTGCCCGTCGTACGCGATCTGGGCCTCGCCGGCCGCACGCAGGTTGCCCACCCAGACGGGCATGTCGGGCCCCCCGAAGTAGGAGCCCGCGATCAGCCAGGTGCCCTGGTCGGGCACGCACAGGAGCGGGGTGCTGCGAGGCACCCCGCTCTTGCGGCCGACGACCGTGAGGACCAGGTTCGGCAACCCGGCGACGTCGAGGACGGAGATCCGTCCCCTCGTCAGGCGCTGCAGCCCGCGATCGGTCCAGACGATCTGCGGCAGCAGCTTCGGCATCCAGGGGATGGCGCCGATCCTGATCGCCAGCGGCGTCAGCAGCCCCACGTCAGGCGGCGACCGGTTCGCCGCTGAGCGTCTTGTACGTGTACGCCGTGCCGATGAGCACCACGGGAACGGCCACGATCAGGCCGATCCCGCACAGGCACGCACCGACGAGCCACGCCACGACGCTGAGCAGGAACCACAGGATGACGTTGCCGGCGTTGTTCTTCGTGAACTCGAAGCTGGCACGGATCGCGTCGATCGCCCCGAGCTCCTGCTTGTCCATCAGGAAGTAGAGCGTGTACGACGTGAAGAACATGACCAGCAGGCCCGGGATCACGCAGAGGATGAAGCCGACGAACGTCGCGACGCCGATCAGCAGCGACGCGACGATCACCTCGCCGAGCTTGGTCGGCGTGAGGATCGTCTTCGGGTTGAGCTCCTTGCCCTCGGTGATGTCGAGCGCGGCCCGCACGATGCCGGCGCCGATGATCATCGAGATGACCCAGGAGATGAGGCTGAAGGTCCAGCTGATGATGTTCTGGACGACGAAGATCCCGCCGTTGCAGGTCTCCAGGTGCGACTCGCCGGTGGACGAGTTGTAGGTGAACGAGGGGTCGCAGGCCGCCGCGCGGCCGAGGAAGAACCCGATGGCCTGGATGACGATGAGGACCCCGACGAGCACCAGGACCGCGATCAGGATCTGCCCGACGTTCTGGGTGAACTTCGTCCAGCCGTAGGAGAAGGCGTTGCCGACGCTGTAGCCGCCGCTGCCGCCCGGAGGTGCCGGCGGGGGAGGCGGGGGCACCTGCCCGTAGCCGCCGGTCGGCGGCGGCGGCGGAGGCGGCGGGGGAGCCTCGCCGTACTCGCCCGAGGGCGGCGGTGCGGGCTGCTCGGGAGGGGGTTCGTTCGTGGACATGGATGACTCCTCGTTCGTCGCTCGAGCGGCAGACCCCTGCAACCTAGCGGGATCGGGGCGCTCGCGGACAGGGCCGGGACGGGCTATTGAGACTGGCACATCCCTTGCCGGGCCGATGGGTACGTCGGTTCCATGGAGTCGCGCGGCAGGATGGTGGCATGAGGAAGGCACCGAAGCACGACATCGACGAGGAGCGTCTCGAGGTCGAGCGGCCGAAGCAGGCGGCGGCGGGCGCGACGGCGGTGGCGATCTCGATGAAGCTCGCCGTCGAGCAGATGGGCGTGCGTCGTACGGCGCAGACGTTGCTCCGGCTCAACCAGGCCGACGGCTTCGACTGCCAGGGCTGCGCCTGGCCCGACCCCGACCCGAGCCACCGGCACACGGCCGAGTTCTGCGAGAACGGCGCCAAGGCGGTCACGGAGGAGGCGACCCGGCGCCGGGTCGACCGGGCGTTCTTCCTCGAGCACTCCATCGACGACCTGCGCGACAAGACGGACTACTGGTTGGGCCAGCAGGGCCGGATCACCGAGCCGATGGTGCTCCGGTCCGGGGCCACGCACTACGAGCCGATCGCGTGGGACCAGGCTTTTGAGCTGATGGGTGGCCTGCTCAACGGGCTGGCGTCGCCCGACGAGGCGGTGTTCTACACCTCCGGCAAGACGTCGAACGAGGCGGCGTTCGCCTACCAGCTCTTCGCCCGTGCCTTCGGCACCAACAACCTGCCGGACTGCTCCAACATGTGCCACGAGTCGACCTCGGTCGCGCTCGCGGAGGCGATCGGCATCGGCAAGGGATCGGTCAGCCTGGAGGACATCCACCGCTCCAAGCTGATCGTGATCGCCGGGCAGAACCCCGGGACCAACCACCCGCGGATGCTCAGTGCACTCGAGATCGCCAAGCAGAACGGCGCCAGGATCATCGCGATCAACCCGCTCCGCGAAGCCGGGCTGGTGCGCTTCAAGAACCCGCAGAAGGTGCGCGGCTGGGCCGGCGCGGGCACCGGGCTCGCGGACCTGCACCTGCCGGTGCGCGTCAACGGCGACCTCGCGCTCTTCCAGGCGATCGGCGCGCTGCTGCTCGAGTGGGACGCCGTCGACCACGAGTTCGTCCGCGACCACACGGCCGGCTTCGAGGAGTGGGCCGAGGCCGCGCGCGACCTCGACTGGGACGCCGTACGCCGGGCCACCGGGCTCGACCGGTCCGAGATCGTGGCCGCGGCGCGGATGTTCCAGGAGTCCGACGCGACGGTCATCTGCTGGGCGATGGGCATCACCCAGCACCGCAACGCGGTCGCGACCGTCAAGGAGATCGTCAACGTCGCGCTCCTGCAGGGCAACATCGGCAAGCCCGGCGCCGGTCTGTGCCCCGTGCGCGGCCACTCCAACGTCCAGGGCGACCGGACGATGGGGATCTGGGAGAAGCCGCCGGCGCACTTCCTCGACGCGCTCGAGAAGGAGTTCGGCTTCGACCCGCCCCGTGAGCACGGCTTCGACACCGTCCAGGCCATCGAGGCGCTGCGCGACGGCAAGGCCAAGATCTTCGTCGGCATGGGCGGCAACTTCGTCTCGGCCGCGCCCGACACCGAGGTCACCGAGCAGGCGATGCGCAGCGCCGACCTGACCGTCCACGTCTCCACGAAGCTGAACCGCTCACACGTCGTCACCGGCCGCGAGGCGCTGATCCTGCCCGCGATGGGGCGCAGCGAGCGCGACCTGACCGGCGGGCGGCTGCAACGCGTGACGGTGGAGGACTCGATGTCGGCCGTGCACGCCTCGCACGGCCCGCTGAAGCCGGCCTCGCCGTACCTGCGGTCCGAGGTCGACATCATCTGCTCGCTCGCGATCGCGACGATCGGTGACCGGCACGGCATCCCGTGGGACGCGTTCCGCTCCGACTACACCGAGATCCGGCACCGGATCGCCCGCGTGGTGCCGGGTTGCGCGGCGTACGACGAGAAGGTCAGCCAGCCGGGCGGCTTCGTGCTGCCGCACCCGCCGCGGGACTCGCGGACCTTCAAGACCGAGGTCGGCAAGGCGATCTTCACGACGAGTCCCACGGACGTGCTGCACGTCCCCGAGGGCCGGCTGCTGCTCCAGACGCTGCGCTCGCACGACCAGTTCAACACGACGATCTACGGGCTCGACGACCGCTACCGCGGCATCCACAACGGGCGGCGCGTGGTCTTCGTGCACCCCGACGACATCACGGCGCTCGGGCTCGCTGACGGGTCCGTCGTCGACCTGGTCAGCGAGTGGTCGGACGGCTCCGAGCGTCGGGCGCCGGAGTTCCGGGTGGTGCCCTACGAGCAGCCCCGCGGCTGCGCGGCTGCGTACTACCCGGAGACGAATCCCCTTGTCCCACTGGGTTCTACAGCCATCGGCAGCAACTGCCCGACCTCGAAGTCGGTCATCGTCCGGCTCGAGCCGCCGACCGGCGGACAGGGCGTCGAGAGCAGCGACGCCGGCCAGGTCGAGGGCGGGGACAAGAAGCGCACCGTCGAGCCCGAGCACCTGTCATGAGCAACCTGGAGGAGAAGCCGCCGGAGCTCGACTGCCGTACGGCGCCCGCGTCCGGCGTCGAGATCATGACGCCCCGCGACGTGCCGCTGGGCGGGCCGCGGGCGATGCGGGTGCGGCGTACCCTCCCGCAGCGCGAGCGGTCACTGATCGGTGCGTGGTGCTTCGTCGACCACTACGGCCCCGACGACGTCGCCGACACCGGCGGCATGGTCGTGCCGCCGCACCCGCACACCGGGCTGCAGACCGTGAGCTGGCTCTTCACCGGCGAGGTCGAGCACCGCGACAGCGCCGGCCACCACGCGATGGTGCGCCCCGGCGAGGTCAACCTGATGACCGCCGGCCGCGGCATCAGCCACTCCGAGGTCTCGCCGCCGACGACCACGACCCTGCACGGCGCCCAGCTCTGGGTCGCGCTGCCCGACGCGTCGCGCGCCGTCGACCCCGACTTCGCGCACCACGCGCCGGAGCCGGTCACCGGTGACGGCTACGTGGCGCGCGTCTTCCTCGGCTCGCTGCTGGGCGACGCCTCACCGGTCCCGACGTACACACCCCTGCTCGGCGCCGAGATCCTGCTCGAGCCCGGCGCCACCGTGGTGCTCGACGTCGACCCGGCCTTCGAGCACGGTGTCCTCGTGGACGCGGGCGTGCTCACGGTCGACGGCACCGAGACCAAGCAGCACGACCTCGCCTACGTCCCGCCCGGGTCGACGACGCTCACGCTGACGGCGTACGACGAGCCGGTGCGGCTGCTGCTCCTGGGCGGGCCGCCCTTCGGCGAGAGCATCGTCATGTGGTGGAACATCGTGGCTCGCACCCACGAGGAGGTCGTGGAGTGGCGCAACGCGTGGCAGGACCAGATCGTCGACGGCCGGCTCACCGACGGGTGGTTCGGCGTCCCGGTCGGTGACGAGCGCCCGCCGATCCCCGCGCCGCCGCTGCCCAACGCCCGCCTGAAGGAGCGACGCTGACGCCTCCTCTACCCGTCAGCGGTGCAGCGTGCCCTGGATGGCGCCCGCGGGGTACGTGGGGTTGTGCACGTTGACGTAGTACTGACGCGGGTGCCGGAGGATCTGCGCGATCGTCCTGCTCGGCACACCCGTGGTGCACCGCGGACCGCCGGTGACGGAGCCGCCGAGGTCGACGACGATGCTGCCGTCGGACACCCGGTGGATGTGGGCGGAGTCGGGCCGCTGGATCCGCCGCCACTCGACCGTCGCGCACACCCGGCCGCGCGCCCGGTCGAAGGTGAGGTGGGCCTGGCCCGCCCCGTCCGGGTCGCCGCTGGGACGCAGCCGGGTCTCGAGGCGTACGACGGCGCGCTGGGCGGGATCGGCGTGGGCGGAGGTGTCGACCAGGAACGTCGACGTGAGGAGCGGGAGTGCGGCGCTCAGCGCCAGCACGGCGGGCGTGCGGTTCGTCATGGGGATGACACGGGGGTGGGCGCCGCGAGGTTCAGGGTGTCGGCGGCCTGGGCCAGGATGGAGGCATGGGACCGCTGATCGGTGAGGACGGGGTCGCGCGCTGCCCATGGGCGGGTGGCGCGGGCGTGATGCGCGACTACCACGACGAGGAGTGGGGCCGGCGCGTCCACGGCGAGGCGGCCTACCTCGAGCGGCTGACCCTCGAGGCGTTCCAGTCCGGGCTGTCCTGGTCCACGATCCTCAACAAGCGACCGGCGTTCCGCGAGGTCTTCCACGGGTTCGACGCCGGCGCCATCGCGGCGTTCGACGAGTCGGACGTCGAGCGCCTGATGCAGGAGCCGAGGATCGTCCGCAACCGGATGAAGATCGAGGCCGCGGTCACCAACGCCCGGGCGAGCGTGGCGTTGCGGGATGCCGAGGGGCTGGAGGCGTTCGTGCTCGGGTTCGCCCCCGACGAGCCGCCGGCCTGGGCCGACACCACCGAGATGGCGACCACGTCGGTCGAGTCGGTGGCGCTCTCGAAGGGCTTGAAGAAGCGCGGGTTCGCCTTCGTCGGACCGACGACGATGTACGCCCTGATGGAGGCGATCGGCATCTTCGATCCCCACCTGGTCGGCTGCTTCAGGCGAGGAAGCGACTGATCTCCTCGGCCACCGCCTCCGGCTGCTCCAGCTGGAGGAAGTGCCCGGCGCCGGGCACCACGGTCGCACCCGCACGTCGCGCCAGGCCCGGCTCCATGCAGCGGTCGCCGTCACCGTGCAGGACCAGCAGCGGGTGCACCGGCTCGGCCAGCGCCGGCGTGATGCCGCGGCCGAGCATCGCGCGGTAGTAGGACACCACCGCCCGCGCGTGCTCGCGGTCCGGCACGGCGGCGCGCAGCAGCTCGAGGTCCTCGCGGGCGTCGTACGCCGGCGACCACGCGCGCCACAGTCGCTCGGTGAGCCAGTCGAAGGTCCGCTCGGCCAACCCGGGCACCTGGTTGTAGGCGATGTACCAGGAATGCAGGGGCTGGCGCAGCAGGGCGGGATCCCACCCGCTCATCGCCGAGAACGGCGGCACCGCCAGCGCGACGTGCCGGGCGTACGGCGAGGCCGGGTCGGCCGCGACCGCGTTGGTCGTGATCGCGCCCCAGTCGTGGCCGAGCAGCACGCTGTCGGCGTCACCGCCGAGGGCCTCGTGCAGCGCCCGCGCGTCGGCGACGAGGGCGCGCACCGAGAAGTCTCCGTCCGCCGGGATCCCCGAGGGCGCGTAGCCGCGCATCGACGCGGCCACGACCCGCAGGCCGTGCTCGGCCAGCAGCGGCGCGACCCGCCGCCAGGTCCAGGCCGTGTCGGGGAAGCCGTGCAGCGCGACGACCAGACGGCCGTCGGACGGGCCCCACTCGAGGAGCCCGACCCGGTGGGTCAGCAGGTCGACGTCGTGGACGCGGGGCAGCATGATCGAGCTCCTCTCAGGCTCGGCGGGCGACGAGGTAGCCCTGCGGCTGCACCTCGTCGGGGTCCGCGGGCCGACCGGCCGTGAACACGACCTCGAAGCCAGCGTCCTCGAACCGCCGCTCGACCTCCGTCGGCGAGTGCCAGTAGATGTCGAAGCCGATCCCGAGGTCGAGCGTCTTGCCGTCCCGGCGGAGCGTGTCGTCGCCCATCTTGTACGCCGTCGCGACGTACCCGCCGGGCTTCACCGCGCGGGCGAGCTCGGCGAAGGCGAGCGCCCGGTCGTCGGGGTCGAGGTACATCATCGAGTACCACCCGACGGCGCCGTCGAGCTCCGCGTCGCCGATCGGCAGGGCGCGCAGGTCGCCGACCTCGAAGGAGTGGTCGGGGTGGTCGCGCCGCGCCACCCGCACCATCTCCGGGGACAGGTCGACGCCGCGGATCCTGAACCCCTGGGCGGAGAAGTACGGCGCCAGCCGACCGGTCCCGCACCCGAGGTCGCCCACGACCCGACCCGGGCCCGCGTCGCGCACCAGCTCGGCGAAGAGGCCGAGCACCGCCCGCTCGATCGGCATCTGGTCGAGCAGCCCCGTGAGGCGCTCGACGTACACGTCGGCGAGCACGTCGTGGGCGTCGCGGAGCTCCTCGGTCTGTCGGTCCACGCCCGCGAGACTAGGACGAACCGTCAGCCGAGCGCGGCAGCCTCCGCGGCGAGGCGGGTGACCCGGTCCCAGTCGCCGGCGGCGAGCGCGTCGGCCGGGGTGATCCAGGAGCCGCCGACGCAGCCGACGTTGTCGAGCGCGAGGTACGACGGCGCGGAGCCGAGCGTGATGCCGCCGGTCGGGCAGAAGCGGGCCGCCGGCACCGGGGCCCCGACGGCCTTGAGGAACGCCGTGCCGCCGGACGCCGCCGCCGGGAAGAACTTCAGCTCCGTGCAGCCGGCCTCCAGGGCGGCGAGCACCTCGGAGACGGTGGCGGTGCCCGGCAGGAACGGCAGCCCGGTGTCCTGCATGGCGTGCAGCAGCTGCACCGTCGTGCCGGGGGAGACCAGGAACTGGGCGCCGGCGTCGGCCGCGAGCTTGGCCTGACCCGGCGCCACGACGGTGCCGGCACCGACCAGGATCTCGGGCACCTCGGAGGCGATCGCCCGGATCGCGTCGAGCGCGACCGGCGTACGCAGGGTGAGCTCGATCGCCGGCAGGCCGCCCGCGACGAGTGCCCGTGCGATCGGGACGGCGTGGTCGACGTCGTCGACGACGACGACCGGCATCACGGGGACGACATCAAGCAGGCTGGACAACGGGGACCTCCTGGCCGGGGGCGGTGACGCCCGGGAAGACGCTGGCGCCGGTGTCGGCGGAGCCGACCGTGGCGCGGAAGGCCGCGAAGAGCTCGCGACCGGTGCCGGCCCACTCGGGGCCCTGCGGGGCGCGCCCGGTGATCGGGCGACGGGCGAAGACCTCGTGGTCGACGTGCAGGCCGAGCAGGCCGCCGTCGGCGTCGACGGTGACCACGTCGCCGTCCTGGATCCGCGACAGCGGGCCGCCGAGCGCGGCCTCGGGCGTCACGTGGATGGCAGCGGGGACCTTGCCCGACGCGCCGGACATCCGGCCGTCGGTCACGATCGCGACCTTCTGGCCGCGGTCCTGGAGCACGCCGAGTGCCGGGGTCAGCTTGTGCAGCTCGGGCATCCCGTTGGCGGCCGGACCCTGGTAGCGGATCACGGCCACGAAGTCGCGGCCGTCGAGCTCGCCGTGACCGAAGGCCTCCAGGAAGTCGTGCTGGTCGTCGAAGACGACGGCCGGTGCGCTGACGAACCGGTGCTCGGGCTTGACCGCCGACGTCTTGATGACGGCGCGGCCGAGCGGTCCGGTGAGCATCCGCAGGCCGCCGTCCGGCGAGAACGGTGCGTCGGCGGGCCGCAGCACAGCGTGGTCGAGCGACTCGGTCGGCCCGTCCTCCCAGGTGAGGTCGTCACCGCGGAGCACCGGCTCCTGCGTGTAGCGCCACAGGCCATGGCCGACGATGGTCTGCACGTCGTCGTGGAGCAGCCCCGCCTCCAGCAGGGTGCGCACCATGAACGCGATGCCGCCCGCGGCGTGGAAGTGGTTCACGTCGGCCTCGCCGTTGGGGTACATCCGGCTCAGCAGCGGCACGACGGCGGACAGGTCCGACAGGTCGTCCCAGGTCAGCGCGACGCCGGCGGCCCGGGCGATCGCGACCAGGTGCATGGTGTGGTTGGTCGAGCCGCCGCTGGCGAGCAGCGCCACGCAGGCGTTGACGACCGCCTTCTCGTCGACGACGCGGCCGATCGGCGTCGGCAGCTCGGCGGCGCGGCGACCGGCCGCGCGGGTCAGCGCCTCGCGCAGCGGCGTGCCCGGGTTGACGAAGGACGAGCCCGGCAGGTGCAGGCCGAGCACCTCCATCAGCAGCTGGTTGGAGTTGGCCGTGCCGTAGAAGGTGCAGGTGCCCGCCGAGTGGTACGACGCAGCCTCGGCCTCGAGCAGCTCGTCGCGGCCGACCTTGCCCTCGGCGTACAGCTGGCGCACGCGGGCCTTCTCGGAGTTCGGCAGGCCCGAGGTCATCGGACCGGCCGGCACGAAGACCGTCGGCAGGTGGCCGAAGGAGAGCGCGCCGATGAGCAGGCCGGGCGTGATCTTGTCGCAGACCCCGAGCATCAGGGCGCCGTCGAACATGTCGTGCGAGAGCGCGATCGCCGTCGCCATCGCGATGACGTCGCGGCTGTAGAGCGAGAGCTGCATGCCGTCGCGGCCCTGGGTGATCCCGTCGCACATCGCCGGCACGCCGCCGGCGAACTGGGCGATGCCGCCGCCGCGGATGACGGCCTTCTTCAGCGCCTCGGGGTAGTCGCGGTAGGGCTGGTGCGCCGAGAGCATGTCGTTGTACGACGACACGATCGCGACGTTCGGCTTGGTGTGGCCGCGCAGCGCCTGCTTCTCCGTCGGCTCGGAGGCCGCGAAGCCGTGGGCCAGGTTGGCGCAGGCGAGCCGGCCGCGGGCCGGGCCGGCGACGGCGGCCGCGTCGATGCGCCGCAGGTACTCCGCGCGGCTCTCGGCGCTGCGCTCGACGATGCGCTCGGTGACGGCCGCCAGGGTGGGGTGCAGCTGCTGCGGGGGAGGGGTCACTGGTCGGGCTCCTGCCAGGTTCGGCCGTCCCGCTCGAGGAGCATCGCGGCGGCGGTCGGACCGGTCGTGCCGGCCGGGTACTTCTTCGGCCGGTCGGGCGTCGCCGCCCAGCGCCGAAGGATCGGCTCGGTCCAGGTCCACGCCGCCTCGACCTCGTCGCGACGCATGAAGAGGGTGGGGTTGCCCTTGATCACGTCCATCAGCAGGCGCTCGTAGGCGTCGGGGAGCCGCTCGTCGAACGCGGTCGCGTAGCTGAGGTCCAAGGAGACCGGCCGGAGGCGGTAGCCCCCGGGCCCGGGCTCCTTGGCGGTGAGGTGCAGGCGCATGCCCTCGTCGGGCTGGACCAGGATGTGCAGCCGGTTCGGCGCGGTGACGCCCTCGGCCCCGGGGAACATCGAGTGCGGCGGCTCCTTGAAGACCACCACGATCTCGGACGCCCGTCGGTCCATCCTCTTGCCGGTGCGCAGGTAGAACGGCACCCCGGCCCATCGCCAGTTCTGCACCTCGGTCTTGAGGGCCACGAAGGTCTCGGTCCGAGACCCGCCGTGACCGAGGTCCTCGGCGTACGACGGCACGGCGACGCCGTCGACGAGGCCGGCCTCGTAGCGACCGCGGACGGTGTCCTGGTCGACGTCGGTCGGCCCCATCGGTCGCAGTGCCTGGAGCACCTTGACCTTCTCGTCACGCACGGTCTCGCGACCGACGTACGTCGGGGGCTCCATCGCCACCAGGCACAGCAGCTGGAGCAGGTGGTTCTGCACCATGTCGCGCAGCGCGCCCGCGTGGTCGTAGTACTCGCCGCGGCCGCCGACGCCGACGGTCTCGGAGACGGTGATCTCGACGTGGTCGACCCAGCGCGAGTTCCACAGCGGCTCGAGGAACGTGTTGGCGAAGCGCGTCACCAGGAGGTTCTGGACGCTCTCCTTGCCGAGGTAGTGGTCGATCCGGAAGATCTGCGACTCCGCGAAGACCTGGCCGACCGCGTCGTTGACCTCGCGGGCCGACGCCAGGTCGTGGCCGATCGGCTTCTCGAGGACCACCCGGGCGTGCTCGTCGACGACGCCGATCTCGTCGAGGCGCTGGCAGATCGAGCCGAAGAGCTTCGGGGCGACGGCGAGGTAGAAGACGCGGACGGCGTCCTCGGGGTGCGGCCGGTCCTTGAGCAGCGCGTGGAAGCGGTCCCAGTCCTCGGGGACCTCGGCGTCGAGCATCAGGTGGAAGAGCCGCGCCAGGAAGCGGTCGACCGCGCCGTCGTAGAGGTCGCTGGCGTCGACGTGCAGGGTGAGCGCCGCACGCACCTCCGCACGCCAGCCGGCGTCGTCGAGGTCGGAGCGCGAGACGCCCAGGATCCGGTAGTCCGCGGGCAGCTGACCCTCGAGGTCACGGTGGTAGAGCGCCGGCAGCAGCTTGCGCAGGGCCAGGTCTCCCGTGCCACCGAAGACGGTGAAGTCGCACGCGGCCGGCAGCACGTGCGGGCTGGGGTGAGGGTCCATGGCATCCACGGTAGGAACTAGTTCGGCTCATTGCAAGCACAACTAAGGTTCTTTCACGATCAAAGTATGGCGCGTTATGCTCTCGCCCGTGACGCAGACCTCGACCCGTGGCGCGCTGCCGCGCACCGACGTGCGCGAGAGTGCCGCCCCGGCCACCGCCGGCGAGCTGCTCGACCTCGTGCGCAGCGGCCGCGCCAGCACCCGGTCGCAGCTGCGCGCCCTCACCGGCCTGTCCCGGACCGCCATCACCACCCGGGTCAGCTCGCTGACCTCGGCCGGACTGCTGCTCCTCGGCGAGGAGCTCGCGTCCACCGGGGGCCGACCGCCCGGGGCGCTGGTCTTCAACCAGCACGCCGGCGTGGTCGTGGCGGTCGCGATCGGCCGGTCCCGGAGCCAGCTGGCCGTGATGGACCTCGACGGCGACGAGATCGCGTCCGACTCCCGCGACCACGAGGTCGGCGTCGGGCCCGACGAGCTGATGCCGGAGATCGCGACCCGGCTCGCCGGCCTGCTCGACGGGGTCGAACCTCCCGTCCTCGGCATCGGGCTCAGCCTGCCCGGCACGCTCGACTCCGTGCGCGGCCTGAGCATCGGCTCGCCGGTGATGTCGGGCTGGGACGGCGTCGAGCTCGCGCCGTACCTCGACGGGGTCACCCGGGCGCCGCTCTTCGTCGGCAACGACGCGGACGTGCTGGCCCGCTCCGAGCTCCTGGGTCGCTCCGCCGCCCTCGACGACGTGCTCGTCGTGAAGGCCTCGACCGGCCTCGGCCTCGGCATCATCGCCGACGGCCGGGTGCTCAGCGGCCACCTCGGCGCTGCCGGCGAGATCGGCCACACCAAGGTCGACGCGGCCGCCGGGCTCCCGTGCCGGTGCGGCGCGACCGGCTGCCTCGAGACCCTCGCCGGCGGCTGGGCCCTGGTGGCCCGGGCCCGCGAGTCCGGCCACGAGGTCGGCCACCTGCGCGACCTGGTCGCGCTCGCGCTCCAGGGCGACCCGACCGCCCGCGGGCTGCTGCGCGACAGCGGCCGCGAGCTGGGCGAGGTGCTGGCGATCGCGATCAACCTCCTCAACCCGGCCGCGATCGTGATCGGCGGCGACATGGCGTCGGCCTTCGACTTCCACGTCGCCGGGATCCGGGAGAGCGTCTACGCGCTCGCCGCCCCACTGGCCACCCGCGACCTGCAGTTCCTGTCGGCGACGCACGGCGACCGGGCCGGCCTGGTCGGCTGCGCCGCGCTCGCCCTCGACCACGTGCTCGCGCCGGTCGCCGTCGACGCCCGCCTGGCTGCCGCAGCGTCCTGAGGTTCGGCCTAGGGTTCGGGGCGTGGAACCCAACACCTGGCTCTGGATCCTCGCCGGATTCCTCGCCCTGCTCTTCCTGGGCACCGGCGTCCTCAAGCTGACGCGCACGCGCGAGCAGATCGTCGCCGAGGGCCTCACCTGGGCGGAGGACTACTCGGAGCGACAGCTGCGTGCGCTCGGCTGGGCCGAGGTCCTCGGGGCCGTGGGCCTGGTCGTCCCGCCCCTGGTCGGGCTGGGGGTCATCACCCCCGTCGCCGCGTCGTGCCTGGCCGCGCTGACCGTGGGTGCGCTCGTCGTGCACGTACGCCGCGGCGAGCTGCTCCCCGACGCACTGCGCACCATCGCCCTCATCGTGATGTGCGTGGTGCTCGCCTACTGGCGATTCGGTCCCGAGGCCTTCTGAGAGGTCTAGCCTCGGCTCGTGAGCCGTGTCCACGCGTTCGGTGACGATGCCCTCGGCGACCTCGACGCGGTCGGTCTGGTCACCGCCATCCAGGAGGGCGAGGTCTCCATCCCGGACGTCGTCGAGGCCGCGATCAGCCGCACGGAGCGGCTCCAGCCGGACCTGAACGCGGTGGCGTACGTCGCCTACGACCGTGCCCGGGCCGAGGCCCGCGACCCCCGCGGCGGCTTCTTCGCCGGGGTGCCGACCTTCCTCAAGGACAACGTCGACGTCGCCCAGATGCCGACCCAGCAGGGCTGCGACGCCTACCGTGCCCGTCCGGTCGCGGTGGACGGCGACTTCGCCCGGATGTTCCTCGCCACCGGGCTGGTGCCGCTCGGGAAGACCCAGCTCTCGGAGTTCGGCTTCAGCCCGTCCGCCGAGCACCCGCGGCTCGGCCCGGTGCGCTCCCCGTGGGACACGTCGCGGACCGCCGGCGCCTCGTCTGCCGGTACGGCGGCGCTGGTCGCGGCGGGCGCCGTACCCCTCGCGCACGGCAACGACGGCGGTGGCTCGATCCGGATCCCGGCGGCCGTCAACGGGCTGGTCGGGCTCAAGCCCACCCGCGACCGGCTCGCCCAGGACACGCTCAGCCGGCAGATGCCGATCCGGATCGTCTCGGACGGCGTGCTGACCCGCTCGGTGCGGGACACCGCGGCGTTCCTGCGGGAGTCCGAAGCCGTCTACCGCGAGCTCCGGCTGCCGCCGATCGGCGACGTCACCCGGCCCGGCCGCAAGCGGCTCCGCGTCGCCGTGCACACCGCCGGCATCGGCCGCGCGGCCGCCCCCGAGGTCGTCGAGCTCACCCTCAAGACCGCGCAGCTGCTCGAGGAGCTCGGCCACGAGGTCGAGGAGGTGGCGCACCCCGCGCCGGCGTCCGTGCCCGACGACTTCCTCCTGTACTGGGCGATGCTCGCGATGATGATCGTGCGCACCGGTCGTCGCGCCGCCGGCCCGACCTGGGACCGGACCCGGCTCGACAACCTCACCCTCGGCCTGGACCGGCACAGTCGCCGCAACGTGCACCGGATCCCCGGCGCGATCCGCCGGCTGCGCCGCCTCCAGGCCGTGTCGGCCGACTTCCACCGCACCTACGACGTCGCGCTCTCGCCGACCCTGGCCCACGAGACGCCGCTCGTCGGGCACCTGGACCCCACCGCGTCGTACGACGTCGTGATGGAGCGGGTCCTCGACTGGGTGGCGTTCACGCCGTGGCAGAACGCCACCGGCGACCCGGCTGTCTCCCTGCCGCTCGCGACGACGGTCGCCGGGCTGCCCCAGGGGATGATGTTCACCGCTGGTGCCGGGGACGAGGCCACCCTCCTGGAGCTCGCCTACGAGCTCGAGGAGGCTGCCCCCTGGCCGCTCCTGGGCACGACCAGCAACGCCTGAGCCGACCGGGCGACCAGGCCGCGCTCGTCGTGCACCGCGGAGGTCGCGACGCCGACCGAGCCGTCGGCCAGGGTGGTCTCCGCGTCCAGGCAGATCCACTCGCCGACCGGCTCGCGCAGCACGTGCACGGTCAGCTCCGTGTTGAGGAAACCCCACTCGCGCACGTCGAGGGCGGCGCTCGCCCCTGACGCGGAGTCGACGCACGCCAGCAGGCGCTGGACCGGCGAGATCGGTTCGCCGACGACGAGGTCGGGGCTGCGCATCCAGACCGTGCCGGTGCCGGGGACCTCGAGGCCGCCGCTGATCCATCGCCACTCGATCGCGTCCAGGTAGCCGCCGTGCCAGCCGCTCGGGCGGGGGTGCTCCGCGCCGTCGGCGGGCGAGTGCGGGAGGGGCTCGGGGTCACCGCCCGGCCCTGCCGACCGCGGGAACATCCAGGCACGGGCCGTGGCCGCGACCCGGTCCCGCGCCACGTCACGGAGCTCGGCGCCGAGCAGCTGGACCGACCGACCGGCGCGGAGGACGGAGGCGCTCACCGCGACCGGACCGACCGGCACCGGGCCGAGCAGCTCCATCGTGAACCGGCCGATCCGGGCGTCCGAGAGACCCTCGATCGCGCGCGCCAGGAGAGCAGCCGGAGGGCCGCCGTGCTGGCTGTCGGGGGACCACGGACCGGCCGTCGTGGGGAGCGACTCGAAGGCCTCCACGGCGCCCTCCGAGGTCCTCCCGGAGGGGCTCGTCAGGCGGTAGAACGGGCTCGTCCGGGCCGATTTCTCGTTCACGCATCCCCCTGTGTATCGTTCTCCGTCGTTGCCCCTTTAGCTCAGTCGGCAGAGCGTCTCCATGGTAAGGAGAAGGTCTACGGTTCGATTCCGTAAAGGGGCTCTGGGAGAGGTTTGCGGGATCCGGGTTACCCTGGTTCCTGCGTGCCTTCGCCCGTTTGGCGGGGTAGCTCAGGCGGTTAGAGCACACGACTCATAATCGTGGTGTCGCGGGTTCGAGTCCCGCTCCCGCTACCAAGACAGACCCCAGCGACACCCAGTACCGACCGAAGGACTTCCCGTGGCCAGCAAGAGCAGCGATGTTCGCCCCAAGATCACTCTCGCGTGCGTCGAGTGCAAGGAGCGCAACTACATCACCAAGAAGAACCGGCGCAACGACCCCGACCGGCTCGAGATGATGAAGTTCTGCCCGCGCGACCGCAAGCACACGATGCACCGCGAGACGCGCTGATCCAGTCTTCTCCGAAGGCCCGCCAGACCCCCGGTCCGGCGGGCCTTCGGCATTTCAGTGCGAACCTCAGATCGAGCACTCCGGGCGCTGCCACGACCGCACGTCGGCGACGTCGAGCCGCACCAGGGTCGGTACGACGGGCCGTCCGCCGGCCTCCTGGTAGCGCCGGCTCCCGGACTCGCTGACCACCCACATCCCGTCGCGCCCCGCCGGCGCCATGCCCTCGGCGCCCGGGACGAAGCCACGTCGACCCGACGCTCCGACCAGGACCCCGCAGCGCGTGTTAGACCGGGCCCACCACAGGCCTGGCTGGCGGCTGCCGAGGCGTCCCCAGAAGACACCCTGCGCGTGCGACGGCCCGACCACGTGATCGAGCACGTCGCGCTCGTCGATGACCGTTGCGCTCCCGGCGACGAGCGCGTCCGGGTCGAGCCAGTCCAGCCAGCCGCGGCGGGCCGACCGGTAGGCGCCGACGCCCAGGCGACCGTCGTCGTCGACGACCGCGAACGACCCACGGACGCCGCCCTGCAGCGACCACGAGTGCTCCACGTCGAGGGTCTCCGGGTCGAGCAGCCAGAGCCGGGCGGCCTCAACCAGCCAGAGCCCGTGGTCGTCGACGGTGATCCCGCCCGCGTGCCGGCAGGACCGAGTGCCTTCGGGGAGTGGGACGTCCCTGAGCACCCGCCGGTCCTGCGCGATCCCGGTCCGCAGGTCGGTGCGGACCACGGTGCACCACAGGTGGCCCTCGCGACCGTCGCCGTCGAAGCCGCTGACCCACGCCGCATGCCCCCGGACCGCGACCCCCTGGGCGACGAACCCCGTGCGCGCGACGCCGAGCCACGTCGCCGCGCACGCTGCGTGGTCGTTCGGGAACCGGTCGACCCCGCCCTCGACGTACGCCGGCACCGGTCCGGCCACCCGGGCCGGGGTCAGCGGACCGCAGCCGCTCCGGGTGTGCGTCTCGACCTGCGGCGCGTCGTCGGGGTCAGCCGGGGTGCAGCCGGCCGCCAGCCAGGTGAGCGCGAGCACAACGCTAAGTTGGACGCATGCCAGTCGACCAAGAGCTCGTCGGTCGGACCTTCCCACCCACGAGACCCTACGAGGTGACCGAGGAGAAGGTCCGGGACTTCACCGAGGCGACCGCCGGCGAGTACGCCGGGGGAGCGGCGCCGCCGACGTACCCGATCGTCGTGGCCTTCGACGCGATGAACGCCTTCCTCGAGGCGGTGCAGGTCGACCTCTTCCGGATCGTGCACGGCGACCAGAAGTTCGCCTACGAGCGCCCCGTCGTCCCCGGCGACGTGCTGACGGCGACCCTGACGGTCACCTCGCTGCGCCAGATCGCGGGCAACGACATCATCGGCACCACGAGCGCGATCACCGACGGCTCCGGCGCCCTGGTCTGCACGACCAGCGCGACCCTCGTCCACCGGGGTGCCGCGTGAACCTGGAGCCGCAGACCTTCACCATCACCCGCGCCGACCTGGTCCGCTACGCCGAGGCCGGCGGCGACCACAACCCGATCCACCAGGACGAGGCCGTCGCCACGAGCGTCGGGCTGCCCGGCGTGATCGCCCACGGCATGTACACGATGGCGCTCGCCGCGCGTGCGGTCGCGACCTGGTACCCCGGCGCCGAGGTGGTCACCTTCGGCTGCAAGTTCACCAACCCGGTCGTCGTCCCCGCCGACGGCGGCGTCGACATCGAGGTCGCCGGCGAGGCGAAGCCTGCCGACGAGGACGGGCTGACCACGGTCACCCTCACCGTCACCTGCGGCGGGCAGAAGGTCCTCGGGATGCCGAAGGCTGTCCTGCGTGCCTGACCTGAGGGACCACACGACGCTCCGGCTCGGTGGCCCCGCCGAGCGCTGGGTCCGGGCGACGACCGAGGCCGAGCTGACCGACGCGCTGGTCGACGCCGACACCGCCGGCGAGCCGGTCCTCGTGCTCGGCGGCGGCAGCAACCTGGTCGTCGCCGACGGTGGCTTCCAGGGGACGGTCGTCGAGGTCGCGACCACCGGCGCCGAGATCGACGCCGACGACGAGCCCACCTGCGGCGGGGCGACGGTCACCGTCGCTGCCGGCGAGACGTGGGACGACGTCGTCGCCCTGGCCGCCGAGCGCGGGTGGGTGGGCATCGAGGCGCTCTCGGGCATCCCGGGGTCGGTCGGCGCGACGCCCGTCCAGAACGTCGGCGCCTACGGCCAGGAGGTCAGCCAGACCATCGCCCGCGTGCGGGTCTGGGACCGGACCCTGCGCGGCGTCCGCACGTTCGCCAACGCGGAGTGTCTCTTCGGCTACCGCACCTCCCGCTTCAAGCAGGACCCCTCGCGCCACGTCGTGCTGTCGGTGACCTTCCAGCTCCGCCAGGGCGACCTCGGCGCACCGGTCGCCTACGCAGAGCTCGCCCGCGCCCTGGGCGTCGAGCTCGGCGAGCGGGCCCCCCTGGCCGACTCGCGCCAGGCCGTGCTCGGGCTGCGGCGCGGCAAGGGCATGGTGCTCGACCCGGCCGACCACGACACCTGGAGCGCGGGCTCGTTCTTCACCAACCCGGTCGTCGACGCGGACGTCGTACCGGACGGGGCGCCGGCGTGGCCGCAGCCCGACGGACGGGTCAAGACGAGCGCAGCCTGGCTGATCGAGCACGCAGGCTTCACCAAGGGCTACGGCTCCGACCGTGTCGCGCTGTCGGGCAAGCACACGCTGGCGCTCACCAACCGCGGCGGCGCCACGACCGACGAGCTGCTCGCGCTGGCCCGCGAGGTCCGCGACGGGGTCGCGGAGCGGTTCGGGATCGTGCTCGTCAACGAGCCCGTCCTGGTCGGCTGCGCGCTCTAGTAGCCGCTGTCGTATGACGAGCTGCTGCTCCCGACGGCGACCAGCGCGACGACCAGGATCACGACCGCTAGCGCCGCGAGGACCAACAGGACGGTGCCGATGATGCCCATGATCCGGCCGCTGTTGGCCTCGTCGCGCCCACCCACGGTGCCCGGCGGTGCGGCGTCGATCTCCTTGACGGCGCGGCTGCCGATCGCCCAGGCGAACGGCGACAGCACCAGCGTCACGCCGCCGCAGGCCAGGATCCCGACCAGCCCGATGATGCCCAGCACCATCGCCGTCGTCGCCGACGGGTGCTTGGGCACCGGGGGCCGGTAGGCGTACGGCTGGCCGCCGTACCCGTACGGCGGCGGGGGCGGCTGCTGGCCCGGCTCCTGCGGCGCGCCGTACGGGTGCTCCGGACCGGTCGTCATGCGATCAGCCCGCCGGCCTCGTCGAACGCGTCCGGGTCGTTGATCGCGACGATCACGATGATGACGATGACCACGATCGCGAGCACCAGCAGCACCGTCCCGATGATGCCGAGAATGAAGCCGGTGAGGGCCATGCCTCGACCGCCGAGCTGGCCCTGGGATCGCTTGATCCGGTTCATCGACACCTTGCCGAGCACCATCGCGACCGGCGACGCGAGCAGGCCGATGCCGTAGAGGCAGGACAGCACCAGCGCCGCGATGCCGGTGATCATCGAGCCGAGCGCGAGCCCGTCGGTCGGCGGCGTCGGCGACACGTAGGGGTAGCCCGGCTGGCCGTACCCCGGCTGCCCGTAGCCCTGCTGCTGGTAGGGCTGCTGCTGGTACGGGTTCCCGTACGGCGGCTGGGGCTGAGGGGGCTGCTGCGGGGGCTGCTGCTGGTACGGCGGCGGTGCGCCGTACGGCGAGGGGGCGGGCGGCGTGCCGGGGTCCTGCTCGCCGTAGGGGTTCTCCGGACCGGTCGTCATGCGCGCCATCTTGTCAGGCGGGAGCGGCCAGCCACCTGTCGATGTCCGCGAGCGTGGTGGCGCGGACGTCGTCGGGTGCCCGGGAGGCTCGCACCGACATCCGCGCCAGCTCGGCGAGCCGGGCGTCGTCGAGGTCGTGGGCGGCGCGCATCGTGGCGTACTGGCCGGCCAGCTGGGAGCCGAAGAGCAGCGGGTCGTCGGCCCCGAGCGCGACCGTGGCGCCGGCGGCGAGCAGCGTCGGGAGCGGCACCGAGGTGAGGTCCGAGTAGACCCCGAGCGCGACGTTGGAGACCGGGCAGACCTCCAGGGCGACCTCCGCCTCGACGATCCGGTCGAGCAGGGCGGGGTCCTCGGCCGCACGCACCCCGTGGCCGAGCCGGTCCGCGCCGAGCGAGTCCAGGCACACCCGGATGTGCTCGGGCCCGCGCAGCTCGCCGCCGTGCGGCGCGAGGAGCAGGCCCGCCCGGTCGGCGATCCGGAACGCCGACGCGAAGTCGGCGGTGCTGCCGCGCCGCTCGTCGTTGGACAGGCCGAAGCCGACGACGCCCCGCCCGGCATACTGACCGGCGAGGCGAGCGAGCGTGCGGGCGTCGAGGGGGTGCCGGGTGCGGTTGGCGGCGATCACCACGGCCATCCCGAGGCCGGTCGTCTCCGACGCCTCGCGGACGGCGTCGAGCACGAGGTCGGTGAACTCGGTGATGCCGCCGAAGCGGGCGCCGTACCCGCTCGGGTCGACCTGGATCTCCAGCCAGCGGCCGCCGTCGCGCACGTCGTCCTCGGCGGCCTCACGCACCAACCGGCGTACGTCGTCCTCCGTGCGCAGCACCGACCGGGCGACGTCGTACAGGCGCTGGAAGCGGAACCAGCCCTTCTCGTCGGCGGCCGACAGGGTCGGCGGCCACTCCTCGACGAGCTGGTCCGGGAGCGCGATGCCGTCGCGCGCCGCGAGCTCGAGCAGCGTCGAGTGCCGCATCGACCCCGTGAAGTGCAGGTGCAGGTGCGCCTTGGGGAGCTCGAGGAGATCGCGCATCGTGGCGGTGGTCAGCCGCCCAGCTTCTCGGCCGCCGCGAGGAGCACGCAGGTGGCGACCGCGTCCATGGACCCGGTGACCTCGTCGAGGGTCGGGAAGCTGGGCGCGAGCCGGATGTTGGTGTCGTCGGGGTCGCGGCGGTAGGGGAAGGCCGAGCCCGCGGGCGTCAGCGCGACGCCGGCCGCCTTCGCCAGCTCGATGACCCGCGACGCGGTGCCGGGCAGCACGTCGAGGCTCACGAAGTAGCCGCCGCGCGGGTGTGTCCAGGTCGCGATGCCGAGGCCGCCGAGCCGCTCGGAGAGGATCCGCTCCACCTCGGCGAACTTCGGGGCCAGGAGCGCACGGTGCTTGTCCATGTGGTCGCGGACGCCCTGCGGGGTGCCGAAGAACTCCAGGTGCCGCAGGTGGTTGACCTTGTCGGGCCCGATCGAGCCGAGACCGAGGTTGGCGTGGAACCAGGTCACCGTCTCCCGCGAGCCGCCGACGAACGAGACCCCGGCGCCGGCGTAGGTGATCTTCGACGTCGACGCGAAGACGACCGGGCGGTGCGGGTGGCCGGCGACCGCGGCGAGCGACACGACGTCGGCGGTCTTGGTCTCCTCGGCGGTCAGGTGGTGCAGCGCGTAGGCGTTGTCCCAGAAGATCTTGAAGTCGGGGGCCGCGGTCGGCATCGACGCGAGCCGCTCGGCGACCTCCTGCGTGGTGACCTGGCCCGTCGGGTTCGCGTACGTCGGGACCAGCCACATGCCCTTGATGGTGGGGTCGTCGGCCACCAGCGCGGCGACCGCGTCGGCGTCCGGGCCGTCGTCGGTCATCGGCACCGGGATCATCTCGATGCCGAACCACTCCAGCAGCGTGAAGTGCCGGTCGTAGCCGGGCACCGGGCAGACGAAGCGCACCTTCTCCTCGGCGCCCCACGGCCGGTCGGAGTCGACCCCGCCCTTGAGCCAGAGGTAGGAGAGGACGTCCTTCATCAGCGTCAGGCTCGAGGTGCCCTGCGCCGACAGCTGGTCGATCTCGAGGCCGAGCAGCTCGGCGAACATCGCCCGCAGCTCGGTGACCCCGGCGAGGCCGCCGTAGTTGCGGGCGTCGACGCCGTCGGGGGTCGTGGTCGTCGTCGGGAGCGCGAGCAGCCCGTCGGAGAGGTCGAGCTGCTCGGCCGACGGCTTGCCGCGCGTGAGGTCCAGGCTGAGGCCCGCGGCGACGAGCGCGTCGTACGCCGTCTGCTGGGTCTGGCGGAAGTCGGCCAGCTCGGCGGGGGAGAGGTCGGCAAGTCGGTGGGTGGGGGGCTGCTGCTCGCTCACCCTCCCATCGTGTCAGAGCCGGCCCGCGCGCGACCGGGGCGGTCCGCGGACAGACCTGATTGGTGCTCCCGACCACGAGGACCGTAGACTCCCGGTTTGGTGGATCAGCCAGATGCTCGGCCGCGCCCGGAAACGGTTTCGGCGGTGCAGGGTCCACCGGAGGGCACTAGCTCAACTGGCAGAGCATCGGTCTCCAAAACCGAAGGTTGGGGGTTCAAGTCCCTCGTGCCCTGCAAGGTCAGTCAGGTTCGAATCGAGAGGGTGTGACCGGAGTGCCGGACAGCAAGGCAGTCCACGGTGAGCGGGGCGGCAGCGCCCACAAGCGCACCAGCATCCCGACGTTCTACCGCCAGGTGGTCGCCGAGCTCCGCAAGGTCGTCTACCCGACGCAGGAACAGCTCATCACCTACTTCATCGTGGTGATGGTGTTCGTGATCTTCATGATGACGCTCGTCTCGCTGCTCGACCTGGGCTTCGGCAAGCTCGCCTTCGAGGTCTTCTCGGGCGGCTCGTCATCCTGACCGACCGGCGGATCGACCACAGCAGCACCCAACGTGATGGAGCAGGACGTGTCTGAGCAGGAGCCCACCCTCGAGGACCAGTACGGCGAGCCGAACGACGGCCCCGAGATCGAGGAAGACCCGCGCCTGGACGCCGAGGTCACCGACGAGGACAGCGACGAGGCCCTGGGCCTCGACGACACCCAGGACGGTGGCGCCTCCAGCCTCGAGATGTCCGAGGCCGAGGGCGACGAGGGCCCCGAGGGTGACGACGCCGGCGACGACGAGGGCGACGACGACCCGCTCGAGGTGTTCCGCCGCGAGCTGTGGGCCAAGCCCGGTGACTGGTTCGTCGTGCACACCTACTCCGGCATGGAGAACCGGGTGAAGTCGAACCTCGAGAACCGCATCATCTCCCTCAACATGGAGGACTACATCCACGAGATCGTGGTCCCCACCGAGGAGGTCGCGGAGATCAAGAACGGCCAGCGCAAGATGGTCAAGCGCACCGTTCTCCCCGGCTACGTCCTGGTCCGCATGGACCTCACCGACGAGTCCTGGTCCGCGGTCCGCCACACCCCGTCCGTGACCGGCTTCGTCGGCCACAGCCACCAGCCGGTGCCGCTGTCGATGTCCGAGGTCGAGAGCATGCTCGCCCCCGCCGTCGTCGCCCGCGCCGAGGCCGAGGCTGCCGCCGCCGGCACCCCGACCGCGTCGTCCGGTGCCGCTGCGAAGAAGCCCGTCGAGGTCGCCGACTTCGACGTGTCCGACTCCGTCATGGTGGTCGACGGCCCGTTCGCCACGCTGCACGCGACGATCACCGAGATCAACGCCGAGTCGCAGCGGGTCAAGGCGCTCGTCGAGATCTTCGGCCGGGAGACCCCGGTCGAGCTGTCGTTCTCGCAGATCCAGCGAGTCTGACGATTTCGCGCTCCTCGGAGCGCGCAGCACAATAGACAGGTTGCCCGAGCACGCTGGGCAGCAGCAGGTGGCAGAGGACGCGCGACGTACGTCCTCGTCATGACCACGAGAACAGAAAGAGAAGCACGATGCCTCCCAAGAAGAAGATCGCCGCGCTCGTCAAGGTGCAGCTCCAGGCCGGTGCCGCTACTCCCGCTCCGCCCGTCGGTACCGCTCTCGGTCCGCACGGCGTGAACATCATGGAGTTCTGCAAGGCCTACAACGCGCAGACCGAGTCGATGCGCGGCAACGTGGTGCCGGTCGAGATCACCATCTACGAAGACCGCACGTTCACGTTCATCACCAAGACCCCGCCGGCCGCCGAGCTGATCAAGAAGGCCGCCGGCCTGAAGAAGGGTTCGGGCACCCCGCACACGGAGAAGGTCGGCAAGCTGACCAAGGACCAGGTGCGCGAGATCGCCCAGACCAAGCTGCCCGACCTGAACGCGAACGACATCGACGCAGCCATGAAGATCGTCGAGGGCACCGCCCGCTCGATGGGTGTCACGACCGACTGACCGTGGGAGGGCCGCGCTGGCCCGTTAACCACATTCTTTTCAAGAGAAACGAGAAGCACATGCAGCGCAGCAAGACCTACCGCGCGGCGGCGGACACGTTCGACAAGGACGAGCTCCACGCCCCGCTGGCCGCGATCAAGATCGCGAAGACCACGAGCAAGAAGAAGTTCGACGAGACCGTGGACGTCGTCATGCGTCTCGGCGTCGACCCCCGCAAGGCCGACCAGATGGTGCGCGGCACCGTCAACCTGCCGCACGGCACCGGCAAGACCGCCCGCGTCCTCGTGTTCGCGAACGCCGACAAGGCCGAGGCCGCCCGTGAGGCCGGCGCCGACGTCGTCGGTGGCGACGAGCTGGTCGAGAAGGTCGCCGGCGGATGGCTCGACTTCGACGCCGTCGTCGCGACCCCGGACATGATGGGCAAGGTCGGCCGTCTCGGTCGCGTGCTCGGCCCGCGTGGCCTCATGCCGAACCCGAAGACCGGCACCGTGACGCCGGACGTGGCCAAGGCCGTGTCCGACATCAAGGGCGGCAAGATCGAGTTCCGCGTGGACCGTCACGCCAACCTGCACTTCATCATCGGCAAGGCCTCCTTCTCGGAGGTCCAGCTCGCGGAGAACTACGCCGCGGCGCTCGACGAGGTGCTCCGTCTGAAGCCGGCCAGCTCCAAGGGCCGCTACATCAAGAAGGTCACCGTCTCCACGACCATGGGCCCCGGTGTCCAGGTCGACCCCAACCGCACCAAGAATGTCGCGGTCGAGGACGAGGCGCAGGCGCAGGCCTGACCGACTGAAGCAACCACGACGACCCGCCCGAGGCTCTCGGGCGGGTCGCCGTGCATTTGAGAGGCTGTGCGCGTGCACTGCGTGATCCTCGACGACTACCAGGGCGTCGCGACGACGTACGCCGACTGGTCGACGCTGGACGGGGTCACCGTCTCGGCGGTGCAGGACCACGTGGCGGACGAGGACGTCCTCGCCGACCTCCTCGAGGGCGTCGAGGTGCTGGTGCTGATGCGGGAGCGCACCCCGCTGACCCGCACGCTGCTCGGCCTCCTGCCGTCGCTGCGGCTGGTCGTGACCACGGGGATGCGCAACGCGTCGATCGACCTGGAGGCCTGCCGCGACTACGACGTGACCGTCTGCGGGACCGGCTCGCTGGCGACGCCGACGGTGGAGCTGACCTGGGCGCTGATCCTGGCGCTGTCGAGGCACCTGGTCGCCGAGTCCGAGCTCTTCGCCGATGCGTCGACGCCCTGGCAGTCGACCGTCGGGACCGACCTCGCCGGTGCGACCCTCGGCCTGGTCGGGCTGGGCCGGATCGGCGGGCGGGTCGCCCGGGTCGCCCGGGCCTTCGACATGGAGGTGCTCGCCTGGAGCCCGCACCTCACCGAGGAGCGGGCCGCCGCGGCGGGCGCCCGCCTCGTCCCGAAGGCCGAGCTGTTCGCGGGCTCCGACGTGGTCTCGCTGCACCTGGTGCTCGCCGACGCCACCCGCGGCATCGTCGGGGCGCCCGAGCTCGCGGCGATGCGCTCCACGGCGTACCTCGTCAACACCGCCCGGGCCGGTCTCGTCGACACCGGCGCCCTGCTGGACGCGCTGCGCTCGGGCGGCATCGCGGGCGCCGGCCTCGACGTGTACGACGTCGAGCCGCTGCCCGGCGAGCACCCGCTCCTCGAGCTCGACAACGTCCTCGCCGTGCCGCACCTGGGGTACGTCACCGAGGGCAACTACCGGACCTTCTTCACCGAGGCGGTCGAGGACGTCGCCGCCTGGATCGCGGGGAGCCCGGTCCGGGTCCTCACCGATTTGTCCTGACCCGCAGGGCGCCGTACTGTTCCTCCTGAAACCAAAGACCGCCGGTTGTCATGCTGCACCGCAGCACGACCGAAGGATCCGCGAAGCGGACGGCCTGCGTAGGTGACAGAGCAAGATCCCCGGATCATCCAACGCCCTGAGCCTGCGCTCGGGGCGTTCGTCTTTCCGGGACCGGGACGCCGGGGTCTACCACCGGAAGGAGACCCATGGCGCGGGCAGACAAGCAGGCAGCCGTCGCGGAGATCGTTGACTCGTTCAACGACTCCGCCGGTGCTGTGCTGACCGAGTACCGCGGTCTCACCGTGAAGCAGCTGCAGGACCTGCGGCGCTCCCTCGGCGAGAACGCCAGCTACGCCGTGGTCAAGAACACGCTCGCCAAGATCGCCGCCTCCGAGGCCGGCATCTCTGGCGTGGACGACCTCCTGAACGGCCCCACCGCCATCGCCTTCATCAACGGCGACGTGGTCGAGGCCGCCAAGGGTCTGCGTGACTTTGCCAAGGCCAACCCCACCCTTGTCATCAAGGGTGGCGTCCTGGACGGCAAGCCCCTCGACGGTTCCGAGATCGCCAAGCTGGCGGACCTCGAGTCGCGTGAGGTGCTGATGGGCAAGCTGGCCGGCGCGATGCTCGCGTCGCTCAGCCAGGCCGTCTACCTGCTCAACGCTCCTCTCGCCCAGGCCGCCCGTCTCGCGGGTGCGCTGCAGGCGAAGGCCGAGCAGGACCCCTCGATCCTCGCAGGTGGTGCTGGTGCGGCTTCGGCCGAGCCGGTCGCCGCTGACGAGGCTCCCGCCGAGGAGGCGGCTCCCGTTGCGGAGCCCGTCGCCGAGGCTGCCTCCGACGAGGAGACCGCTGAGGCCTGAGCCTCAGCGACACACCACCTGAAACCCGGTCCGGTCGACCACCGTCGCCCGGACCACCGAATGGAAGGAAACGCCACCATGGCGAAGCTCACCACCGACGAGCTCCTCGACGCGTTCAAGGAGATGACCCTCATCGAGCTCAGCGAGTTCGTGAAGCAGTTCGAGGAGACCTTCGGCGTCACCGCCGCTGCCCCGGTCGCCGTTGCTGCCGCCCCGGCCGCCGGCGGCGCCGCTGGCGGTGCCGCGGACGCTGGTGCCGACCAGGACGAGTTCGACGTCATCCTGGAGTCGGCCGGCGACAAGAAGATCAACGTCATCAAGGAGGTGCGCGGCCTCACCTCGCTCGGTCTGAAGGAGGCCAAGGACCTCGTCGAGGCCGCTCCGAAGGCGATCCTCGAGAAGGTCGACAAGGCTGCCGCCGACAAGGCGAAGGAGGCCCTCGAGGCCGCCGGCGCCACCGTCACCGTCAAGTGACGTTGTTGTCCTAGCTGCACCCCACGAGGGGCGGTCACCGGAAGGTGGCCGCCCCTCGTGTCATTTCCGCCGGCACCGGTCGCGACAGATCGGTCCAGACCTTCACCTCCAGGAGGTGTAGCCGCCCGCACAACGGGAAGGAAACTCGCGCGTAACTTCGCCGGTGGCTACCCGTTGGTACCGGTCAGGGGGATGGGGACCGGTCCGAACGCGCCGTGGCGCGTGCAGTGACGAGGAGGGACAGACGCTCATGGGTGTAGAGATCAAGGTCGACAACCTCAGCAAGTCGTTCGGCAAGCAGCTGATCTGGGGCAATGTCACGCTGACGATCCCCGCGGGCGAGGTCTCCGTGATGCTCGGCCCCTCCGGCACCGGCAAGTCCGTCTTCCTCAAGGCACTGATCGGTCTGCTCAAGCCCGACGAGGGCTCGATCATGATCGAGGGCACCGACATCGCGAGCTGCTCCGAGAAGGAGCTCTACGAGATCCGCAAGCTCTTCGGCGTGCTGTTCCAGGACGGCGCGATGTTCGGCTCGATGAACCTCTTCGACAACGTCGCCTTCCCGCTGCGGGAGCACACCAAGAAGTCCGAGTCCGAGATCCGCGACGTCGTCATGGAGAAGATGGACCTGGTCGGCCTCGTGGGCGCCGAGGACAAGCTCCCCGGTGAGATCTCCGGCGGCATGCGCAAGCGCGCCGGCCTCGCCCGGGCCCTGGTCCTGGATCCGGAGATCCTGCTGATCGACGAGCCCGACTCGGGCCTCGACCCGGTGCGCACGTCGTTCATCAACCAGCTCTTCATCGACCTCAACGCGCAGATCGACGCGACCTTCCTGATCGTCACCCACGACATCAACACCGCCCGGACCGTCCCCGACAACATCGGCCTGCTCTACCACCGCCACCTCGCGATGTTCGGTCCCCGCGAGATGCTGCTGTCGTCGGAGGAGCCGGTCGTGCGCCAGTTCCTCAACGCGCAGACCGTCGGCCCGATCGGCATGTCCGAGGAGAAGGACGCCGACGAGCTCGAGGCCGAGAAGGACCTCGACATGCCGCCGCTGCCGCCGATCCCGCTCCAGCTCGAGCCCTCCAACGGCATGCCGCGCCGCAGCCAGCGCGAGCCCGGGGCCTGGTGCCGCGACAACGGCATCACACCGCCGCCTGGGTCGTTCCAGGAGAACATGTCGATGGTCACCGGTGGCTGACGGAAGCGTGTCCTGATGTCCTCGTCCACCGCCCAGCGCGCCCTCGCGCCGATCGGGACCGCCGGCAACCTCTTCGCCTTCGGTCTCGACGTCGCGCGCGGGCTCTTCCGGCGTCCGTTCCAGACTCGTGAGTTCATCCAGCAGGCGTGGTTCATCGCCTCGGTCACGATCATCCCGACCGCCCTGGTCGCCATCCCCTTCGGCGCCGTCATCGCCCTCCAGGTCGGCGGCCTCATCAAGCAATTCGGTGCGCAGTCCTTCACCGGCTCGGCGGCGGTGCTCGCCGTGGTCCGCGAGGCCGGGCCGATCGCCACGTCCCTGCTGATCGCGGGCGCGGCAGGGTCGGCCATCGCGGCCGACCTCGGTGCGCGCAAGATCCGCGAGGAGCTCGACGCCATGATGGTGCTCGGCATCGACCCGATCCAGCGCCTCGTCGTACCCCGGGTCCTCGCCTGCATGCTGGTCGCGTTCTTCCTCAACGGCCTGGTCAGCGTCGTGGGCGTCTCGGGCGGCTACGTCTTCAACGTGGTCCTCCAGGACGGCACCCCAGGCTCCTACATCGCGAGCTTCACCGCGCTCGCGCAGCTGCCCGACCTGTGGCAGGGCATGCTCAAGGCCCTGGTCTTCGGCCTGATCGCCGCGATCGTGGCCTGCTACAAGGGCATGAACGCCAAGGGTGGTCCGAAGGGCGTCGGCGACGCCGTGAACGAGTCCGTCGTCGTCACCTTCATGCTCCTCTTCATCGTCAACTTCGTGATGAGCGCGATCTACTTCCAGCTCGTCCCGCCGAAGACCGGCTGACCGCGATGGCGAACATGAGGGCCGTCTACGACCGACCGGCCAAGTTCCTCGACAACCTCGGGGCGGAGCTGCTGTTCTTCGTCCGGGCGCTGGCGTGGACCCCGCGCACCCTGCGCCGGTACAAGAAGGAGATCCTCCGCATCCTCGCCGAGGTCACCCTCGGCTCCGGGGCCCTGGCGGTCATCGGCGGCACGGTCGGCGTCATCACGGCCATGTGCTTCTTCACCGGCACCGAGGTCGGCCTCCAGGGGTACGCCGCGCTCAACCAGCTCGGCACGTCGGCGTTCTCCGGCTTCGTGTCGGCCTACTTCAACACCCGCGAGATCGCGCCGCTGGTCGCCGGCATCGCGCTCGCCGCGACCGTCGGCTGCGGCTTCACCGCCCAGCTCGGTGCGATGCGGATCTCCGAGGAGATCGACGCCCTCGAGGTGATGGCGATCCCGTCCCTGCCGTTCCTGGTGACGACCCGGATCATCGGCGGGCTGATCGCGATCGTCCCGCTCTACGTCGTCGGCCTGCTCTCGTCGTACTTCGCGACCCGCCTGACCGTCACCCAGTTCTTCGGTCAGAGCCCGGGCACCTACGACCACTACTTCAACCAGTTCCTGCCGCCGGGCGACGTGCTCTGGTCCTTCGGCAAGGTCCTGGTCTTCGCGGTCACCGTCATCCTGATCCACTGCTACTACGGCTACAACGCCTCCGGCGGCCCCGCCGGCGTGGGCGTCGCGGTCGGCCGCGCGGTGCGCACCAGCATCGTCGCGATCAACGTCATCGACCTCTTCCTCTCGATGGCGATCTGGGGCGCGACCACCACCGTCCGGATCGGTGGGTGAGCGGGATGGCACGCAGCACCCTCGGCGGCTCAGCGGCTCCCAAGGTGATGGGCATCGTCTTCCTGGCGATGCTGGTCGCCGGCGTCTACCTGACGTTCGCGATCTTCACCAAGAAGTTCACCGACTACGACGAGGTGACCCTCCAGACCTCGACGATCGGCCTCCAGCTGCCCGAACGTGCCGACGTGAAGATCCGCGGCGTCATCGTCGGCGAGGTCCTCGGCTTCGAGGCCAACGGCGAGGGCGACGGCGCCAACGTGACCCTCGGCATCTTCCCGAGCGAGCTGGACACGATCCCGGCCGACGTGACGGGGTCGATCGTGCCGAAGACGCTCTTCGGCGAGAAGTACGTGTCCCTGGTGGTGCCGGACGAGCCGGCCGCCGACCACATCGAGCCGGGCGCGACCATCAAGCGCACCGTGGTGTCGACCGAGGTCGAGCAGGTGCTCTCCGACCTCTACCCGCTGCTGCGCACCGTCCAGCCCGCCCAGATCAACCAGACGCTCAACGCGCTCTCGACCGCGCTCGACGGCCGCGGTGACCAGCTCGGCGAGAACATCGAGACCCTCGACGGCTACCTCAAGAAGATCAACCCGCAGATCCCGGCGCTGATCGAGGACCTCCGACTCACCTCCCAGGTGTCCGACAACTACGCCGCGGTGATGCCGCAGATCGCGCAGATCCTCGACGACACGGTGCTGACGACCGGCACCCTCGAGGGTCGCGAGGAGAAGCTGCACGCCCTCTTCGACGACGTGTCGGCCTTCTCCGACACCGCGACCGACTTCCTCGACGAGAACGGCGACAACCTGATCCGGCTCAGCCAGGTCGGCCAGGACCAGCTGCGCGTGTTCGCGAAGTACGCGCCCGAGTACAACTGCCTGACGCGCGGCATCGTCAACGCCGGCAAGCTCCAGGCCGAGGCGTTCCGGGGCTTCACGCTGCACATCGTCCTCGAGACGCTGCCGCACCAGCCCCGTCCGTACGACGCCAACGACACCCCGCACTTCGGCGAGGACCGGGGCCCGAGCTGCCTGCACCTGCCGAACCCACCGTGGAACCAGTCCAACCCGGTCCGGCACCAGCCGAACTTCGACGACGGCGTCGACGAGCCGACCGGCAAGGGCACCAGTCGGGTCGCGCCCAACGCGAACTTCCGGTCCAGCGTGCCCGGGAGCCCCGAGGAGACCGCCCTGCTGCGCTCGCTGCTCGCCCCGGCGCTCGGTGTGAGCACCGCCGACGTCCCCGACCTCGGCGTGCTGCTCGTCGGCCCGATGGCCCGGGGGGCGGAGGTGTCGCTGCGATGAAGCTCCTCGACCGCCGTACCACCTCCGACCTGGTGAAGCTGATCATCTTCGTCCTGGTGACGACGCTCGCGACCTCGGTCCTGGTCGTGCTGATCGGCAACATCTCGTTCTCGCCGAAGCACGAGTACCGCGCGGTCTTCGTCGACGCCACCGGCGTGGTCAAGGGCGACGACATCCGGATCGCCGGCGTGAAGGTCGGGACCGTCAAGAGCGTCGACGTCGTCGACCGCACCCGGGCGCGGGTCACCTTCTCCGTCGAGGACAGCCAGACGCTCAGCAAGGCGACGCACGCGTCGATCCGCTACCGCAACCTGGTCGGCCAGCGCTACATCTCCCTGTCCGACGAGATCGGGGACACCGGCGAGCTGAAGCCCGGCGACACGATCCCGGTCGCCCAGACCTCTCCCGCGCTCGACCTGACCGTCCTCTTCAACGGCTTCAAGCCGCTCTTCCAGGCGCTGTCCCCGGCCGACATCAACCAGCTCTCCTACGAGATCATCCAGGTCTTCCAGGGTGAGGGCGGCACCCTCGAGGGGCTGCTCTCCCACACCGCGTCGGTGACCTCGACGCTGGCCGGCCGCGACCAGGTGATCGGCGAGCTGATCGACAACCTCAACTCGGTCCTCGACCACATCGGCGACCGCGACGACCAGCTCAGCCAGCTGATCACGACGTTCCGCACGTTCGTCGGGGGCCTCAAGGACGACCGTCAGGCGATCCTCGGCTCGCTCGACGACATCTCCGAGCTGTCCGTGCAGACGGCCGGTCTCGTCTCCGGCATCCGCGAGCCGTTCGTCAGCGACATCAAGCAGCTGCGCCGGCTGTCCGGCAACCTCGACAACGGGAAGGCCGAGCTGGACCGCGCGCTCCAGGTGCTGCCCATCAAGCTCAACAAGGTCGGCCGCACGGCGACGTACGGCTCCTGGTTCAACTTCTACCTCTGCCACTTCCAGGGTCGCGTGCGACTGCCCGGCGGCCAGTCCGTCCCGGTCGACTACAACACCGGCAGCGACAGGTGTGATCTCGGATGAAGCCCTTCCGCGAACGCAACCCCGTCATCGTCGGGGCGGTGAGCCTGGCGGTCGTCGCCCTGCTGGTGATGGCGGCCTTCCGCGCCCAGGACCTGCCGGTCATCGGCGGCGGCGACACCTACTACGCCGCGTTCAGCGAGTCCGGCGGCCTCAAGGCCAACGACGAGGTCCGGATCGCCGGCGTCCGTGTCGGCAAGGTGGAGTCGGTCGGGCTCGAGGGCGACCACGTCAAGGTCACCTTCCGCGTCGACACCGACTCGGGCTTCGGCAAGGACACCAACGCCGCTATCAAGGTGAAGACGCTGCTCGGCGCGATGTACCTCTCGCTCGAGCCCGCCGGCCCCGGCCAGCTCGCCGAGGGCGACGAGATCCCGGTCGAGCGGACCAGCTCGCCGTACGACGTCGTGGACGCGTTCTCCGGCCTCGCCCAGACCTCCGAGCGGATCGACACCGACCAGCTCGCGAAGTCCCTCGGCACCCTCGCCGACCTGACCCGCAACACCCCGGAGGAGTTCCGCGCCGCGCTCTCCGGCGTCTCGGCGCTCTCCTCGAACATCGCGAAGCGCGACGACCAGATCAACACCCTGCTCACCAACCTCGACAAGGTCTCGACTGTCCTCGACGACCGCGACCAGGACATCGTCGGGCTGATGAAGGACTCCGACGTCCTCTTCCGCGCCCTGGTGGCCCGTCGTGAGGCCGTCCACAACCTGCTCGTGTCGACGAGCGGGCTCTCCGAGGAGCTGACCACGCTGATCCGGCAGAGCCGTGACGACCTCAAGCCCGCCCTCGACCACCTCGAGAACGTGCTGGCCGTGCTCAACAAGAACGAGGACAACCTCGACAACAGCCTGCGGCTGATGGCGCCGTTCTACCGGGTGTTCGCGAGCACCCTCGGTGGCGGTCCCTGGTTCGACACCTACATCCAGAACCTGCCGCCGGTCCCGCAGGTGGGTGGCTGACATGGCGATGCTCAAGCGGGCCGTCGTCCCCGCCGTGCTCGTGCTGCTGCTGGTCGCGGCGGCGTTCACGATGTTCCGCGGTGACGACTCCAAGACGCTGACCGCCCACTTCCCCAGGACGATCTCGATCTACGAGGGCAGCGACGTCCGGGTGCTCGGGGTCCCGGTCGGCACCGTCGACAAGGTCACGCCCTCCGGCACCGACGTCGTCGTGACCATGCACTACGACGCGGACGTCCAAGTCCCCGACGACGCGAAGGCCGTGATCATCGCGCCGTCGGTCGTCGGCGACCGCTACGTCCAGCTCACGCCGGTGTACGACGGGGGCAAGGTGCTCGCCGACGGCGCGACCCTCTCCGAGGACCGGACCGCGGTCCCGCTCGAGCTCGACCAGATCTACACGAGCATCGACGACCTGACCGTCGCTCTCGGACCGACCGGTGCCAACAAGGAGGGCGCGCTCACCGACCTCCTCGAGACCACCGCCGCCAACTTCGGCGGCCAGGGCGCGAAGTTCAACACCACCATCAAGGACTTCAGCAAGCTCAGCGCCACCCTCGACGACAACAAGGAAGAGCTCTTCGGCTCGGCCCGCAAGCTCGAGGGCTTCATCGGCACGCTGGCCACCAACGACACGACGGTCCGCAAGTTCAACGACTCGCTGTCCGACGTGTCCACGATGCTGTCCGGCGAGCGCGACGAGCTGTCCGCGGCGCTGCGCAACCTCGCGACCGCCCTGGGCGAGGTGTCGAGCTTCGTCAAGGAGAACCGTGACGCGCTGGGCCGCAACATCTCGGGCCTCAACCGGGTCTCGAAGGTCCTGGTCAAGAGGCGCTCGGAGCTCGACCAGATCCTCGACTCGGCGCCGCTCGCGCTCAACAACCTGGCCCTCACCTACAACCCCGAGGCCGGCACCCTCGACACCAACGCCAACCTCGGCGAGGTCGTCAACCAGGTCACCGGCGACCCGTCGTCGTTCCTGTGCGGCATCGTCGGCCAGGCCGACAGCTCCGGCGCGCTGTGCAACCTCGTGAAGCAGGCGCTGGGCCGCTCGGCCCCCAACGGGAAGACGTCGGGCGACAAGTTCGACGCCACGCTCGGCGGACTCGTGGAGGCGAAGCGATGACCCGGCCCCGCACGGTCCTGCGCGCCCTGGTCGGCGCCCTGGTCGGCGTCCTGCTGCTCACCGGCTGCGACCTCGACGTCTACAAGCTCCCGCTCCCCGGCGGCACCGACGTCGGCGACGACGCCATCACGGTCTCCGCGGACTTCCGCGACGTCCTCGACCTGGTGCCGAAGACGACGGTCAAGGTCAACGACGTCAGCGTCGGGCAGGTGACCGACATCAAGCTCGAGGACGGGCACGCCGTCGTCACGATGGACCTGCGCAAGGACGTCGACCTGCCGGCGAACGCGATCGCCGAGATCCGGCAGACCAGCCTGCTCGGCGAGAAGTTCGTGTCCCTGAGCCCGCCGACGGACGTCGCCCCCCAGGGCACGCTCGCCGACGGCGCCGAGCTCTCGCTCGACCAGACCGGACGCAACCCGGAGGTCGAGGAGGTGCTGGGCGCGCTGAGCCTGGTCCTCAACGGCGGCGGCGTCGCCCAGCTGAAGACGATCGCGACCGAGGTCAACAAGGCACTCGACGGGCGCGAGGGCGCGACCCGCTCCGTGCTCGACCAGATCCGCATCTTCATGACGCAGCTCGACGACAACAAGGACGACATCGTCACGGCGATCGACTCGGTGAACCGCCTCTCCAAGTCGGTCCGCGACCAGCAGGGCTCGATCGACGCGGCACTCGAGGAGCTGCCGAGCGCGCTCACCTCGCTCGACAAGCAGCGCGGCGACCTGGTGAAGATGCTGCGCTCGCTCGACCAGCTCAGCGCGGTCGGCGTCCGCGTCATCGACGCCTCCAAGGCCGGCACCATCGAGTCGCTGCGCCAGCTCAACCCGGTGCTGACCGAGCTGGCCAACTCCGGTGACGCGTTCGTGAAGTCCTTCAACGTCTTCCTGACCTACCCGTTCGTCGACGAGGTCGTGGGTCGCGACCCGCAGGTGGCTCGCAACCTGCACATGGGCGACTACACCAACCTGTCGATCCAGCTCGACGTCGACCTGTCCGGCGGCATCACCGGCGTCCCGACAAAGCTCCCGACGCTGCTGCCCGGCGACCTCGAGCCGACCAAGGTCGTCGACCTGCTGACGCGCTGCCTAGCCAGCGGCGACCTGACCAGCCGTCCGTGCAAGCGCCTGATGAGCACCCTCCAGGGCCTCACCGAGCTGCGCGAGGCCTGCCTCAAGCCGGCCAACCGCGACGCGGTCGTCTGCCAGGCGCTGGCCCAGGTGCCGGGCCTGCCCGCGGTGCCCGGACTGCCGCTGTCGCAGCCCTCCGGGGCCCCGTCCATCCCGATCCTCGGTGACCTGCTCGGCCTCGGCCGGGCACCGGTCGGCGCGACCCGGTCACGCGGCCCGACGATGGGCCAGCTCAGCCGCGCGTTCGACCCCGCCCTTGTCCAGCTCCTCGTCCCGGGGATGGTGAGCACCCGATGATCACCCGTCGCACCCGACTCCAGCTGCTCGTCTTCGTGGCGATCACCCTGCTCGGCGTGAGCTACGTCGGCGCCCGCTACGCCCGCCTCGACCGGGTGTTCTTCGACGACCACTACACGGTCGTGGCGCACCTCGAACGCTCCGGCGGCATCTACGAGGGCGGCGAGGTGTCCTACCGCGGCGTCCAGGTCGGCAGCGTCGGCAAGCTGGTGCTCACCGACGACGGCGTCGACGCCTACCTCGACATCGACAACGCCGACGACGACATCCCGGCCGACACCCTCGCGGTCGTCGGCAACCGCTCGGCCGTCGGTGAGCAGTACGTCGAGCTCCAGCCGCGCACCGACAAGGCGCCGTACCTCGGGGAGAACTCGGAGATCGCGATGGCGGACACCCGCACCCCGATCGCGACCGAGAAGTTCCTGGGCGACATCTCGGACACCGTCGAGTCCGTCGACAAGCAATCGCTGGCCACGACCGTCGACGAGCTCGGGCAGGCGTTCGCCGGCACCGGCGCCGACCTGCAGCGGATCATCGACACCGGCAACTCGTTCATCAACGAGGCGGACGCCAACTTCGAGACCACCACCGCCCTGATCCGCGACAGCAACACGGTGCTCCAGACGCAGTCCGACAAGGCCAGCGCGATCCGCACCTTCGCCCAGCAGCTCAGCCTCTTCACGGGGTCGCTGGCCGGCTCCGACAAGGACCTGCGCGAGGTGATCGACCAGGGCTCGGCGACGGCCAACCAGCTGCGGACCTTCCTCGAGGAGAACCGCGTCGACCTCGCCGAGCTGCTCAACAACCTGGTCACCACCGGCGACGTGATCGTGAAGCACCTGCCCGGCATCGAGCAGATCCTGGTGATCTACCCGTACGTCGTCGAGGGCGGCTTCACCGTCGTCTCGAAGTCCCCCGACACCGGCCTCTACGACGCGCACTTCGGCCTCATCCTGACCACCAACCCGGTCTGCCACCGCGGCTACGAGAGCACCGACACCCGCCCGCCGCAGGACGGCAGCAACCGGCCGATGAACACCAAGGCCGGCTGCACGGAGCCCGCCTCGCAGAGCAACCCGCGAGGCGTCCAGAACCTGAAGCGCGCCGGCGCGGCGTACCGCCCGCCGACCGTCGCCTCCTACGACCCCGACAGCGGCCGGCTCCGCTGGGGCGACCGCGTGGCCGCGGCCAGCTCGCAGCCCGGCACGCTCGCCCCGAAGAGCTTCGGAGAGGACACGTGGAAATGGCTATTTCTCCAGCCGTTGACCGAGAGCCAGAAGTGACCGCCGCCGAGCCGGTCACCGAGGAGCCGACGGGTGCGCCCAACGGGCGCTTCCGCCTGGTCCTGCTCGGCGTGCTCGTGCTCGCCCTGCTCGCCTCCGCCGGAGTCCTGGTCTGGCTGCTCGCGCAGCGCCAGGGCGATGCCGGGGGAGCGCAGTCCGAGCGCGACGCGGTGCTCCGGCAGACCGAGCAGTTCGTGCTCCGCCTGAACACCTACGGTCCTGACGACCTCGACGCGCAGGGGCACCTGCCGGGCTACCAGAAGCAGGTGGCCGCGGTCATCACCCCGAAGTTCGCCGCCGACTTCGAGAAGTCCGGGCTCCCGATCGCCGAGCAGACGGTCGCCCAGGCCGGCTACGCCCGCGCGGTGAAGGTCCTGGGAACCGGCGTCGAGTCCGTCGACGCCGACTCCGCCAAGGTCATCGTCGCGGCGACGTTCACGGGCAGCTACCCGGACCCCCAGCACCCCAAGGACGCCGCCAAGCGGGTCGACTCGGACGCCGACGTGCTCCGGTGGGAGGTCGACCTGGTCCGCTCCGGTGACGAGTGGCTGGTCGACGACTACGCCCCGGTCAAGACGGAGGACGGCCAGTGAACACCCCCAGCTGGTACGACCTCCTCGGCGTCGCCCCCGACGCCCCGGCCGACGAGGTGCGAGCCGCCTGGCGCGCCGCGATCGCCGACCTGGACCCGACCGACCGTCGCTTCGGCCCGCTCAACCGGGCCGCCGAGGTGCTGCTCGACCCCGAGCGTCGCGCGGCGTACGACGCCGAGCTGGCGGCTGTCGAGCCCGAGCCCGCCCCGGAGCCGGAACCCGAGCCGGAACCCGGGCCCGCGCCGGAGCGGGAGCTGGTGGCCGCGGGCGGTCCCGCCCGCGAGCGACGTGTCGTCCCCGGCTGGCTCCTCGTCGGTGTTGCCGTCCTCACGCTGCTGGTCGCCGGCAGTGCCGCCGTGGTCGCCGCGACCGTCCCCTCGGACCGGTCCGTCGACCAGGCCTCGACCGCAGCGCGCTCGGCCGCCGAGCGCGCGATCGTGCCGATCCTGTCCTACGACGCGGCCCACCTGGACGACTCGAAGGCGGCCGCCGAGGGCTACCTGACCGGCAGCTACCGCAAGGAGTACGACAAGCTCTTCGACGGCGTGATCGCCGCGAACGCCCCGTCGACCGGCACCAAGGTCGACGCGCGGCTGGTCAGCTCCGGGGTCGTGCGCGCCGACGACGACCGCGTCCAGGTCTTCCTGCTGGTCGACCAGACCCGCACCAACAAGGCCGAGAAGCAGCCGGTCGTCTACAAGAACTGGGTCACCGTGACGATGGAGAACGTCGACGGCGACTGGCTGGTGTCCGGCCTCGACACCTGAGCAACGGCGGCGGTGCTTGACCTGACCGCCCCGGGAGTTCATGATCGACGCCAACGCCGCTCCGGTGATCTGAGACCGGGGTTTGTGGCGGCTGCGCGCGTGCGGTAGCCTGTTCCTTTGCGTCCGCTCTCAAATGCGCTCCAGCCTGCCCGGTGGCTGGTTCTGTGGTGGGCCGACGCCGATCTCACAGCGTAACCGTCGAAGGACACCTCTTGGCCGCGCGCACCACTTCCGGTAACTCCCGCCGCATCTCTTTCGCAAAGATCTCCGAACCACTCGAAGTTCCACAGCTTCTCTCCCTCCAGACCGACAGTTTCGACTGGCTGGTCGGCAACGAGGCCTGGCAGGACGTCGTCCAGCGCCGCCTCGACGCGGGTGAGGACGTCTCCCAGAAGTCCGGTCTGACCGAGATCTTCGAGGAGATCTCGCCGATCGAGGACTTCTCCGAGACCATGTCGCTCTCGTTCGAGAACCCGGTCTTTTACGACCCGAAGTACACGGTCGACGAGTGCAAGGAGAAGGACTTCACCTACTCCGCACCGCTCTACGTGTCTGCGGAGTTCACCAACAACGACACCGGTGAGATCAAGGGCCAGACGGTCTTCATGGGCGACTTCCCGCTCATGACGCCCAAGGGCACCTTCGTCATCAACGGCACCGAGCGTGTGGTCGTCTCGCAGCTCGTCCGGTCCCCGGGCGTCTACTTCGAGCGCACCGCCGACAAGACGTCCGACAAGGACATCTACACCGCGAAGCTGATCCCGTCGCGTGGCGCCTGGCTCGAGTTCGAGATCGACAAGCGCGACCTCGTCGGCGTCCGCCTGGACCGCAAGCGCAAGCAGAACGTCACGGTGCTCCTCAAGGCCCTCGGCCTGACCATCGAGGACATCCGTCGCGAGTTCGCGGACCCCAACAGCACCGACGGCCGTGCCTACGAGTCGATCGAGTTGACCCTGGAGAAGGACCACACCCAGGGCGAGGACGACGCACTGCTCGACATCTACCGCAAGCTGCGTCCCGGCGAGCCGCCGACGCGTGAGGCCGCGCAGACGCTGCTGAACAACTACTACTTCAACCCGAAGCGCTACGACCTCGCGAAGGTCGGCCGCTACAAGGTCAACAAGAAGCTGGGCCTCGTCGAGGCGTTCGACCAGCAGACGCTGACCGTGTCCGACATCGTCGCCGCGATCCGCTACATCGTCGCGCTGCACGACGGCCAGACCGAGGTCGAGGCGCCCCAGGGTGCCCTCGAGATCGCCGCGGACGACATCGACCACTTCGGCAACCGGCGCATGCGCACGGTCGGCGAGCTGATCCAGAACCAGCTCCGCACGGGCCTGGCCCGCATGGAGCGGGTGGTCCGCGAGCGGATGACGACCCAGGACGTCGAGGCCATCACGCCGCAGTCCCTCATCAACATCCGTCCGGTGGTCGCTGCGCTGAAGGAGTTCTTCGGCACCTCGCAGCTCTCGCAGTTCATGGACCAGACGAACCCGATCGCGGGCCTGACGCACAAGCGTCGTCTCTCGGCCCTCGGCCCGGGTGGTCTGTCCCGTGACCGCGCCGGCATGGAGGTCCGTGACGTCCACCCGTCGCACTACGGCCGGATGTGCCCGATCGAGACCCCGGAAGGCCCGAACATCGGCCTGATCGGCTCGCTGGCGTCGTACGGACGGATCAACCCGTTCGGCTTCGTCGAGACGCCGTACCGCAAGGTCGAGAAGGGCCGCGTCACCGACAAGATCGACTACCTCACCGCCGACGACGAGGACAAGTACGTCATCGCCCAGGCGAACGCTGTCATCGACGACAAGGGCCGCTTCCAGGAGGAGCGCGTCCTGGTCCGTCAGCGTGACGGTGAGGTCTCCGAGGTCCTGGCCGACGAGGTCGACTACATGGACGTCTCGCCGCGCCAGATGGTGTCGGTCGCGACCGCCCTGATCCCGTTCCTCGAGCACGACGACGCCAACCGCGCGCTCATGGGTGCCAACATGCAGCGCCAGGCCGTGCCGCTCATCACGAGCGACTCGCCCCTGGTCGGCACCGGCATCGAGTACCGCGCCGCGGTGGACGCCGGCGACGTGGTCGTCGCGACCAACGCGGGTGTCGTCAAGGAGGTGTCCGCGGAGCTCGTCGAGACGATGAACGACGACGGCACCTACTCGACCTACAAGCTGGCCAAGTTCAAGCGCTCCAACCAGGGCACCTGCATCAACCAGCGTCCCCTGGTCTCCGAGGGTGACCGCGTCGAGGTCGGCTCGCCGATCGCCGACGGTCCGTGCACCGACGACGCGGAGATGGCGCTCGGCACCAACCTGCTGGTGGCGTTCATGCCGTGGCAGGGCCACAACTACGAGGACGCGATCATCCTCAGCCAGCGCCTGGTGCAGGAGGACATCCTCACCTCGATCCACATCGAGGAGCACGAGGTCGACGCCCGCGACACCAAGCTCGGCCCCGAGGAGATCACCCGGGACATCCCGAACGTCTCCGAGGAGATGCTGGCCGACCTCGACGAGCGCGGCATCATCCGCATCGGCGCCGAGGTGCAGACCGGTGACGTCCTGGTCGGCAAGGTCACGCCCAAGGGCGAGACCGAGCTGACCCCGGAGGAGCGGCTGCTCCGCGCGATCTTCGGTGAGAAGGCGCGCGAGGTCCGCGACACCTCGATGAAGGTGCCGCACGGTGAGTCCGGCACGGTCATCGGCGTCCGCGTCTTCGACCGCGAGGAGGGCGACGAGCTGCCGCCGGGCGTGAACCAGCTGGTCCGCGTCTACGTCGCGCAGAAGCGCAAGATCTCCGTGGGTGACAAGCTCGCCGGCCGTCACGGCAACAAGGGCGTCATCGCGAAGATCCTGCCGATCGAGGACATGCCGTTCATGGAGGACGGCACCCCGGTCGACGTGATCCTCAACCCGCTGGGTGTCCCGCGACGGATGAACATCGGTCAGATCCTCGAGCTCCACCTCGGCTGGCTCGCCAAGCAGGGCTGGGACCTGGACCTGCACGACGGTCCGAAGGACGAGGACTGGAAGAAGCGCCTGATCAAGATCCACGCGGACAAGGCCGCGCCGAACTCCCGGGTCGCGACCCCGGTGTTCGACGGCGCCCGCGAGGACGAGATCACCGGCCTGCTCGGGGCGACCAACCCCAACCGGGACGGCGTCCGGATGATCGACGCGACCGGCAAGGCGGACCTGTTCGACGGCCGCTCCGGCGAGCCGTTCCCGGACCCGGTGTCGGTCGGCTACATGTACATCCTGAAGCTGCACCACCTCGTGGACGACAAGATCCACGCGCGCAGCACCGGCCCCTACTCGATGATCACGCAGCAGCCCCTGGGCGGTAAGGCCCAGTTCGGCGGCCAGCGGTTCGGCGAGATGGAGGTCTGGGCGATGGAGGCGTACGGCGCCGCCTACGCCCTGCAGGAGCTGCTCACGATCAAGTCCGATGACGTGCCTGGTCGCGTCAAGGTCTACGAGGCCATCGTGAAGGGCGAGAACATCCCCGACTCCGGCATCCCCGAGTCGTTCAAGGTTCTCGTCAAGGAGATGCAGTCGCTCTGCCTCAACGTGGAGGTGCTGTCCCAGGACGGCACGGCCATCGAGATGCGCGACGCGGAGGAGGACGTCTTCCGCGCCGCCGAGGAGCTCGGCATCGACCTGTCCCGTCGCGAGCCCAGCTCGGTCGAAGAGGTGTGAGTCGCGGGGCCGGCTCCGGCCGGCCCCGCCTCCGCCCCCCTCAACTCAGATTTCTAGAACTACCGAAGGGTTGCAGCCACCGTGCTCGACGTGAACTTCTTCGACCAGCTTCGGATCGGCCTGGCCACCGCGGACGACATCCGCACGTGGAGCCACGGCGAGGTCAAGAAGCCGGAGACGATCAACTACCGCACGCTCAAGCCCGAGCGTGACGGTCTCTTCTGCGAGAAGATCTTCGGTCCCACCCGGGACTGGGAGTGCTACTGCGGCAAGTACAAGCGCGTGCGCTTCAAGGGCATCATCTGCGAGCGGTGTGGCGTCGAGGTCACCCGGTCGAAGGTGCGTCGTGAGCGGATGGGCCACATCGAGCTCGCCGCCCCCGTCACCCACATCTGGTACTTCAAGGGTGTGCCGAGCCGCCTCGGCTACTTGCTGGACCTCGCCCCGAAGGACCTCGAGAAGGTCATCTACTTCGCGGCGTACATGATCACCTCGGTCGACGAGGACGCGCGCCACAAGGACCTGTCCTCCCTGGAGGGCAAGGTCGGGCTCGAGCGCGAGCGCCTCGAGAAGCGCCGCGACTCCGCCGTCGAGGACCGCGCGAAGAAGCTCGAGGAGGACCTCGCCGCCCTGGAGGCGGAGGGTGCCAAGGCCGACCAGCGCCGCAAGGTCAAGGACGGCGCCGAGCGCGAGATGAAGCAGCTCCGGGACCGTGCCCAGCGCGAGATCGACCGCCTCAACGAGGTGTGGGACACGTTCAAGAGCCTCAAGGTCCAGGACCTCATGGGCGACGAGATGCTCTACCGCGAGATGAAGAACTGGTTCGGCAAGTACTTCGAGGGCTACATGGGCGCCACGGCGATCCAGAAGCGCCTCCAGGACTTCGACACCGAGGCCGAGGTCGAGTCGCTGCGCGAGACCATCGCCACCGGCAAGGGCCAGCGCAAGGTCCGCGCCCTCAAGCGGCTCAAGGTCGTGGACGCGTTCCGCAAGACCGGCAACAAGCCGCAGGGCATGGTCCTGGACGCCGTCCCGGTCATCCCGCCGGACCTGCGCCCGATGGTGCAGCTCGACGGTGGCCGCTTCGCGACCTCCGACCTGAACGACCTCTACCGCCGCGTCATCAACCGGAACAACCGCCTCAAGCGGCTCCTGGACCTCGGCGCGCCGGAGATCATCGTCAACAACGAGAAGCGGATGCTCCAGGAGGCCGTCGACTCGCTGTTCGACAACGGCCGTCGCGGTCGCCCGGTCACCGGTCCCGGTAACCGCCCGCTCAAGTCGCTGTCCGACATGCTCAAGGGCAAGCAGGGTCGCTTCCGCCAGAACCTGCTCGGCAAGCGCGTGGACTACTCGGGCCGTTCGGTCATCGTGTCGGGTCCGCAGCTGAAGCTGCACCAGTGCGGTCTGCCCAAGCAGATGGCGCTCGAGCTCTTCAAGCCGTTCGTGATGAAGCGCCTCGTCGACCTGTCGCACGCGCAGAACATCAAGTCCGCCAAGCGGATGGTCGAGCGGGCCACCTCCGGTGCCCGGTACGCCGTGGTGTGGGACGTCCTCGAAGAGGTCATCACCGAGCACCCGGTGCTGCTCAACCGTGCGCCCACGCTGCACCGCCTCGGCATCCAGGCCTTCGAGCCCCAGCTGATCGAGGGCAAGGCCATCCAGATCCACCCGCTCGTCTGCTCGGCGTTCAACGCCGACTTCGACGGTGACCAGATGGCGGTGCACCTGCCGCTGTCGGCCGAGGCGCAGGCCGAGGCCCGGATCCTGATGCTGTCGACCAACAACATCCTGAAGCCGTCGGACGGCCGTCCGGTGACCATGCCGACCCAGGACATGATCATCGGCCTGTTCTTCCTGACGACCGAGCGCCCGAACCAGCCCGGTGAGGGTCGCGCGTTCTCCAACCAGGCCGAGGCGATCATGGCCTTCGACCGCGGTGAGATCACCCTGCAGAGCCCGATCAAGATCCGCTTCAACGACGTCGTCCCGCCGCTGGAGACGGGCGACGAGGTCGAGCCGGGTCAGACGATCACGCTCGACACCACGCTGGGCCGCGCGATCTTCAACGAGACCCTGCCTGCCGACTACCCGTACGTGAACTACGAGGTCGGCAAGAAGGCCCTCGGCGCGATCGTCAACGACCTGGCCGAGCGCTACACCAAGGTCGAGGTCGCCGCCTCGCTCGACGCCCTGAAGGACACCGGCTTCCGCTGGGCCACCTTCTCGGGTGTCACCGTCTCCATCGACGACGTCACGACGCCGCCGGAGAAGGTGCAGATCCTGTCGGGCTTCGAGGCCCAGGCAGCGAAGGTCCAGACCCAGTTCGAGCGTGGTCTGGTCACCGACGAGGAGCGCCGCCAGGAGCTCATCGAGATCTGGACCCAGGCGGCCAACGAGGTCGGCAAGGCGATGGAGACGACGTTCGACCGCGCCAACCCGATCTACATGATGGTCGAGTCGGGTGCCTCTGGAAACATGAACCAGATCCGGCAGGTCGCGGCCATGCGTGGCCTCGTGGCCAACCCGAAGGGCGAGATCATCCCGCGCCCGATCAAGTCCAACTTCCGTGAGGGCCTGACCGTCCTCGAGTACTTCATCGCGACGCACGGTGCCCGCAAGGGTCTGGCGGACACCGCTCTGCGGACCGCCGACTCGGGCTACCTGACCCGTCGTCTGGTGGACGTCTCGCAGGACGTGATCATCCGCGAGGACGACTGTGGTACCGAGCGCGGTCTGCCCAAGCGGATCGGCGAGAAGCTCGAGGACGGCAGCGTGGTCAAGGCGGAGAACGCCGAGACCGCGGCGTACGCCCGCTCGGCGGCCACCGAGGTCACCCACCCGACGACCGGCGAGGTCCTCGCCGCCGCCGGTGAGGACCTGGGCGACGTCAAGATCGGCGAGCTGATCGCGGCCGGCATCGAGGAGGTCAAGGTCCGCTCCGTGCTGACCTGTGACGCCAAGACCGGCACCTGCGCGAAGTGCTACGGCCGCTCGCTGGCCACCGGCAAGCTCGTCGACATCGGCGAGGCCGTCGGCATCATCGCGGCCCAGTCGATCGGTGAGCCCGGCACGCAGCTGACCATGCGCACCTTCCACACCGGTGGTGTGGCTTCGGCGGACGACATCACGCAGGGTCTGCCCCGCGTGGTCGAGCTCTTCGAGGCCCGGTCGCCCAAGGGTCGTTCGCCGATCGCCGAGGCCGCCGGCCGCGTGGAGATCGACGAGACCGACAAGACCCGGAAGATCCTGATCACGCCGGACGACGGCTCCGAGGTCCAGGAGTACCCGGTCTCGAAGCGGTCGCGCCTGCTGGTCGCGGACGGTCAGCACATCGAGGTCGGCCAGATGCTCACCGTCGGTACCCCCGACCCGCAGGACGTCCTGCGGATCCTGGGTGTCCGCCGGGCGCAGGAGCACCTGGTGGACGAGGTCCAGGCCGTGTACCGCAGCCAGGGTGTGTCGATCCACGACAAGCACATCGAGATCATCGTCCGGCAGATGCTGCGCCGGGTCACGGTGATCGAGTCCGGCGAGACCCACCTGCTCCCGTCCGACCTCGTCGACCGGGGTCGCTTCGAGGAGGAGAACCGTCGGGTCGTCTCCGAGGGCGGCAAGCCGGCCTCGGGTCGTCCGGTGCTCATGGGCATCACCAAGGCCTCGCTGGCGACCGAGTCGTGGCTCTCGGCGGCCTCCTTCCAGGAGACCACCCGCGTCCTCACCGACGCGGCGATCCACGGCCGCTCGGACTCGCTGCGCGGTCTGAAGGAGAACGTGATCATCGGCAAGCTGATCCCGGCGGGTACCGGCCTCGAGCGGTACCGCAACATCCGGGTGGAGCCCACCGAGGAGGCCCGCGCCGCGGCGTACTCCGTCACGGGTTACGACTCCTACGACTACGAGTTCGGCAGTGGCGGCCAGGCCGTCGCCCTGGACGACTTCGACTTCGGTTCGTACCAGAACTGATCCGGTCGTACGAAGGCCCCATCACCCTCGGGTGGTGGGGCCTTCGGCATTTCCCGGCAACTCGGTCGCGCGTCCGGGCGTCCCACTGACATGACCAAGCTGCTGATGATCCTCCTGCTGTCCACCGGGCCGCTGACCGTCGTGGGCGGTCCTGCCCAGGCAGCGGCACCGGAGTGCACGAATGCCAAGCTGGTGGCGTCGTACCGCAGCACCGATGGCGGGATGAGCCACGAGTACGGCCGGATCGTGCTGCGCAACGTGTCGGACGCGGCGTGCTCGATCCGGGGGTACGGCGGGCTGTCGTACGTCGGGGGAGGCGACGGTACCCAGGTCGGCGCCGCGGCCACGCGGACCGCCGGTCCGGTGCGCCGCATCGTGGTGCGCCCCGGCCAGCGAGTGGTGAGCGAGGTGGCGGCGACCGACGTCGCGCCGTACCCGAGGCGCCGCTGCCGCCCGGAGCACGTGGACGGGTTCTGGGTCTACCTGCCGGACGAGACGCGCGCACAGTTCGTGGCGCACCCGACCACGGGATGCCGCAACCACCGGGTGCACCTGCTCGCGCACCGGGCCTACGTCCGCCCATGAACTAGCCTCGACGGATGACTCGGGTCCTCCTCGCCGTCGTCCTGGCCGTCACCGTGCTCGGCGCCGCGCCGCCGTCGTACGCCGCCGGGCGGGGTGTGCAGCCGGTGCCGGTCCCGAAGGACGGGCGCGCCGTCGACACCTCGCACCCGGACCACGTCGTCGGCCGTGGGACCGCTCGGAGCTGCACGTCGGCAGCGGTGGTGCGGGCGGTGCGGGCCGGCGGGGTCATCACGTTCGACTGCGGTCCGGACCCCGTGACCATCCGGATGACGAGGACCGCGAAGGTCCTCAACGAGTCGCGCCGTGTGGTGATCGACGGCGGCGGCCTGGTGACCCTGGACGGGGGCGGGAAGCGCCGCATCCTCTACCAGGACACCTGCGACCGCCGGCAGCACTGGACCACGTCGCACTGCGACGACCAGCCCTTCCCACAGCTGGTGGTGCAGCACCTGACGCTCGCGCACGGGAACGCGACCGGGCAGCACGAGGAGGGCGGCGGTGGTGGCGCGATCCTCGCCCGGGGTGGCCGGCTGAAGATCGTGGACTCCCGCTTCCTCGGCAACAGTTGCGACCGCCGTGGCCCCGACCTCGGCGGCGCGGCGGTGCGGGTGTTCGACCAGCACCGCGACCAGCCGGTGTACGTCGTGGGCAGCGAGTTCCGCGGCGGCCGGTGCAGCAACGGTGCGGCCCTGAGCAGCATCCGGGTGTCGTGGCGGGTGCTGAACAGCACCTTCGTCGGCAACCGCGCGATCGGCCACGGGGCCAACCCGGCTCGCTCCGGGACGCCCGGCGGCGGCAGCGGCGGAGCGATCTACCTCGACGGCAACCGCTTCACGCTCGACCTCGGCGGCACGCTGATCCGCAGCAACGTCGCCAACGAGGGCGGGGGAGCGGTGTTCTTCGTGAGCAACGACCGGACCGGCACGATGCGGGTCCGGCACTCCACCCTGGAGCGCAACGTCAGTCGGGGCTTCGAGACCCAGGGACTGCCCGGCATCTTCTTCCTCGGCGCGCGGCGACCCAGCGTGACCGACTCGGTCGTGCGCTGAGACAATCGGAGGATGAGCACTCCGACCGAGACCGACGTCCTCGTCGTGGGCGCCGGCCCGGCGGGGTCGGCGGCCGCCGCGTGGGCTGCTCGCTCCGGTGCGGACGTGGTGCTCGCGGACGCCGCGGTCTTTCCGCGGGACAAGACCTGCGGTGACGGCCTGACCCCGCGGGCGATCGGCGAGCTCCAGCGGCTGGGCCTCGAGGACTGGCTCCGCGCGCACACGGTCAACCAAGGTCTGCGCGCCCACGGCTTCGGCCAGACGCTGCTGCTGCCCTGGCCCGGGGGCACCCTCCCCGACTGGGGATCGGCCGTCGCCCGCACCGAGCTCGACGACCACCTGCGCACCACCGCGATCAAGTCCGGGGCGACCGCCGTCGATGGGCACCGCGCCGTCGACGTACGACGCGACGGCGACCGGGTGTCGGCCGTCGTGTTCAAGACGGACGCCGGTCCGGTCGAGATCGCCTGCCGTCGGCTCGTCGTCGCCGACGGCGTACGGTCCCCGCTCGGCAAGGTGCTCGGCCGCGAGTGGCACCGGGAGACCGTCTACGGCGTGGCCGGCCGGTCGTACGTCGCCTCCGGGATGTCGGACGACCCGTGGATCAGCTCGCACCTGGAGCTGCGTGGCCAGGACGGGGCGATCCTCAGCGGCTACGGCTGGATCTTCCCGCTCGGCACCGGCGAGGTGAACCTCGGCGTCGGCACGCTCGCGACCGCGAAGCGCCCGACCGACCTGGCCGTGAAGCCGTTGATGGCGCACTACGCGGGCCAGCTGCGCGAGGAGTTCCAGCTCGGCGACGAGCTGCGGATGCCCACCTCGGCACTGCTGCCGATGGGCGGCGCGGTCTCGCACGTCGCCGGTCGCAACTGGGCGCTGATCGGGGATGCCGCCGCGTGCGTGAACCCGCTCAACGGCGAAGGCATCGACTACGGGCTCGAGACCGGGCGGCTGGTCGCCGAGATGCTCGACGAGCAGGACGACCTGACCCGGGCCTGGCCGGCCTTGCTGACCGAGCACTACGGCGAGTCGTTCTCCATCGCCCGACGGCTCGCCGGCCTCGTCACCGTGCCCCGCGTGCTGCCGGCGCTGGGTCCGGTCGGGATGCGGTCCGACTGGCTGATGACGCTGGCGCTGCGCTGGATGGGCAACCTCGTCACCGACGAGGACCGCGACCGCGCCGCGCGGGTCTGGCGCTGGGCCGGTCGCCGCTCGCTCGCCCGCGACCATCGGCCGCCCTTCTCGTGAGCCGACCCCGATGAGCGGACTGCCGAAGCGGCAGCGGGTCGCGGCGTACGCCGTGATCCTGCGTGACGGTGCCATCCTGCTGAGCCGGCTGGCGCCGTCGGTCACCCCGGACGAGCTCTGGACCCTGCCCGGCGGCGGACTCGACCACGGTGAGGACCCTCGCGACGCCGTCGTCCGCGAGATCCACGAGGAGACCGGGCTGGACGCCACGGTCGGCGAGACGGCCCGGGTCTACTCCGCGCACCTGCCGGGGGTCTGGCGCGACGGCCGCCGGGTCGACGCGCACGCGCTGCGCATCGTCTACGAGGGCTGGGTCGCGCCCGACGCACCCGAGCCGCAGGTGGTCGAGGTCGGCGGCTCGACGATGGCCGCCGACTGGAAGCCGGTGTCCGACGTGCTCGACGGCACCGTCCCCGTCGCACCCATGGTGCTCGAGGCGCTCGCGGACCACCGGCCGTTCCGGCACCAGCGGCTCGGCGCCTACGCCGTCGTACGCCGCGGTGGCGACGTGCTGCTGACCCGTATCTCGGAACGCGGTTTCCACACCGGCTCCTGGACGCTGCCCGGTGGCGGCGTCGACCACGGTGAGTCGCCGCGCTCCGCGGTGCTCCGCGAGCTGCGCGAGGAGTGCGGCCTCGACGGCACGGTCGGAGAGCTGGTCGCGGTGCACGACGACCACTTCAGCGGGACGGCGCCCTCGGGTCGCTACGAGGACTTCCACGCCGTGGCGATGGCCTTCGCGGTGACCGTCGCCGACGATGCCGAGCCGGTCCTGACCGAGGTCGACGGCACCTCCGACGCCGTCGCCTGGGTCCCGGTCGCCGATGTCGAGTCGGGCGCACTCCCGGTGCTCGACCTGGTGCGCGAGGCGCTGCGGTCGTCGTAGGCACTGCACGCGGAACCCGAACTCTGTCACCATGCGCGGATGAGCTTTGAGGGCTATCCGAGCAGGCACTTCTCGATCGCCAACGAGCGCCACGGCGAACACGAGAACGACCTTCCCCACCTCCTGCGCCGCGTCGCCACGCGGATCGAGGAGCTCGACCTCCGACCGATGGACATCTTGGACGTGACCATCCACCAGGACATCACGGAGAATGGCCCGTGGTGGGCCGCAACGGTTTACTGGTCCCCGGACGTCGATTGACCCGCGCCGACCGCACGCGCGGATCGGGCGACGAGCGACGGAGCGTGTGTGACGATCGATCCCGTGCCGAGTGATGCCCCGAGGAGAGTCCAGCCGCTCTCCGGCTACCTGATGACGGGCTTCGTGCTGTTCGTGATGTTCCTCGCCGGCCAGTCGTTCTTCTCGTCCGAGACCATCCTCTTCCGGGTGGTGTCCGCGCTGTGGTTCGCGGGCGGAGCGCTCGTGCTCTGGTACCGGTGGCGGCCCCGGGCCGATCGGGCTGACCCGCCGGGGCGATGAGTTCAGCGCCGCGGTTCGTGGTGGTCGCCGTGGGTGACGCGAGGGGCGGGATACGTGGTGGTGGTTTCGAGGCTCGCTTCGCTCGCACCTCAACCACCGTGTGCCGGGAAGCGACCGCAATCACGAGCCGGTCGTACCCGTGTAGGAAGCCTGTCGGCGCGCGACCACAGACCGACCCGCGGGCTGTGGTGGTTTCGAGGCTCGCTGCGCTCGCACCTCAACCACCGAGTGCGGCCGACCCGAGGCTCAGGGGAGTGGAGTGGCGGCGATCTCGCAGAGGTTGAGCGCGGGGTTCTGGTCGTTGTTGACGACGTAGTACGACGACAGCACGTAGGCGCGCTTGACGCCGTTGACCGAGACCCAGAGCCGCATCATGCCGTTGCGGGGGAGGTCGACGGGGCCGAGGAGGCCGGTGACCGGGTCGTAGTCGAGGTCGTCGACGTGGTCGACGTGGAGGTCGACGTCGCCCTCGCCCTGGATGTACTCGTAGTCGAGGAACGACGTCTCGGGCTTGTTGCCGGCGGGCCGGAAGGCCACGGTCTGGTCGTAGGTGTTGCTGCCCGGCTCGCAGGTCACGATCGCGTCGCCGACCCCGGGGATCGTCGTGGTGCTCGTGGTCTGGGCCATGCCCTCGGTCGTGCCGTGCCAGTTCAGACCGAACTGGCGGGGGGTGTCGGTGTGCAGCGTCAGCGACATGTTGCAGTACTGGTGGCCCGGGTAGTCGAACCGCTCCCACCACCAGTTCAGCTTGAACGACGTGATCGGGGTCGTCGGGGCACCGAGCCCGGCCTGCGCGCGGCTCGGGCGCTGGCTGATCACGCCGTACGCGTTGCCCTTCTGGAAGTCCTCGATCGAGCCCTTCTGGTTGAGCCCCTCGTTGGCCTTCGGGCCGGTGCCACCACGGCCGTCGTCGGCAGCGGTCGCGTAGGTGTACACGCGCACGTTCTTGACGGCGACGACGTCCTTGCCGCCCTTGGTCTCGAACTTGGCCATCCACATCTGGGTCTCGGGTGAGCGGCTGTTGGGCCGGATCCGGACCTGCGTGCTGTTGGGGCGGCAGACCAGGTCGACCGCGCCGATCCCGGGCACGCTCGCGCTCTTCTGGTAGACGCGGCGCTTCCGCTCGCCCTTCCAGCTCACGACGATGCGCTTGTCCTTCTGCACCGTGACGACCTTGCGGGCCGAGGCCGCGCGCTCGCCGTACGACGGCACGGGGCCCAGCGTCGCCAGGAGGCCGGCGAGGAGCAGGAGCCCGGTGCCGACCGACAGCAGGCGGGTGGTCGTCGGGGTGGTCATCGCGCCGGCGTGCCCACGTCCGTGGCGTCGGGGTCGTCGGTGGGCTCGACCTCGTCCTCCTCGGGGACGACCAGCACCGGCTGGTGCCGCCCGTCGAGCCACTCGAGCTCGAGGCGCAGGGTCTCGTCCGGCAGCGCGATCATGGCCGCCGCGTTCGCGGCGTCCTGCGACTGGTTGAGGTAGTCCTTGAGGAAGTCCTTGACCTCGTCTCGCTCCAGGGACCGGGTGGTCGTGGTGACCAGGACCTGGGTCGAGAGCGGGTAGATGCCGTTCGAGATCGTGGTCTGGCTCGGGAAGACACAGTTGCGGTGACCGTCCGGCGTGGTGATCTCGAAGGGCCGGAGCTCCTCCTCGAACAGCTCGTAGGAGCTGAACCGGGCATAGATGACGTGGCCGGTGCTGCGCTCCACGACCCGCTTGGCGTCCGCGGCGCGGGTGGCGATCTTCTGGGCCTTCTGGAACCGCTTGTGCGCGGCCTGGAAGTCGTCGGACGCCTTGGTGCGAGCGAGCCGCGCGGCGTCGACGCGGGCGGCGTCCTTGGCCTGGTCGGCGTCGCTGCGCTTGTCGCGGATGCCCTTGGCGCGCTCGGCGAGGGCGGTCTCGAGCTCGAGGCGCGCGTCGACGAGCACCTGCTTGGCAGTCACCATCTCGGACTTGCGCAACCCCAGCTGTCGGGCCATCTCCGAGTAGCCCTGGGCGATCTTGGCCCGTCGCGTGCCTCCGTTGATGAACGCGCGGGCCTGGTCGAACTTGTCGTAGCTGTAGTAGTCGGACCGCAGGTCGGTCTGGCTGGGCGCCGGGGAGCCGAGCACCGTCTTGCCGAACGTCTGGAACTCGACCGGGAACGAACGCCCGGACGGCCCGCCGACCTCGAGCGGCACGTCGTCGAACCCGAGCTGCTTCCAGTTGACGATCGGCGAACCGGCGCGCCACGTCTCCTGCACCTGGTCGGTCGACAGGCAGTCACCGCCGACGTCGGACTCCGACTTGATCGCCACGACGATCCCGTCGGAGGCGATCTGGAACTGCACGACGTCGAGACCGACGGCCTGGCAGGCCTCCCACTCGCTGCGCGTGATCGGGCGCTCGGAGTTGACCAGGTCGATCTTGCCGGAGCACAGCTCCTGGAAGGCCTGGTCCTGGTTGTTGCTGCGCAGGTTGACCGTGGTGGAGCTGCCGGTCGTGTTGTAGTGGTCGACCTCGTCCTGGGTCAGCGAGAACGTGGTCGTGCCGTCGATGTCGAGCTGCCCTGCCGGGCGGTCGGGCAGTGCGGCGTTCGCCTTGTTGATCTGCTGCTGGGCGGCCTGCTGGGCGCGGTAGTCCTGCGCCTGGGCGTCGGCGACCAGGTCGCTGGCGTCCCGGTTCTCGTCCTGCGAGCACGCGGTGAGCACCAGGGCGCCGGACAGGGCGAGCACCAGAGCCGCCGAGCGGCCGAACCTACGTGGGGTGGTCATCAGTTGCCTTCCGAGCTGGCCGAGGCCGACGGGAGGGGGGTGGCGTCGGCAGAGCTGGACCCCGGCGTGAATCGGTGACGGGGGCCCATGGCGGCGACCTCGAAGTCGTCGAGGTGCAGGCCGATCAGCTCGTTGCCGGCGATCATGTCGGACGTGACGTCGCGCTGGGCGTAGAGCGTGGGTACGGCGGCGCGGTCGACCACGATGGCGCCGTACGTGCGCAGGGCGGCGACGATCGCGTCGGCCATCCGCTGCTGCTGCGGGGTCATCTTGATCGGCTTGCCGGTGACCGGGTCGGTGGGCTGGGGGACCTCGATGTTGGCCTTGAGGCGGATCCGTGCCCCCTCGGGCAGCGAGCTGATCCGGCCGTTGCCGTCGGTGGCCGAGGCGGGCTGGACGAACACGCTGGAGGCGGGTCCGGGCACGCTGATCGCGAGCGCGTGGTTGATCAGGCCGGCCTGGAGCTCCTTGGGCCGGATCAGCCCGGCGAAGAGCGGCAGCCCGGACCCACGGGCGCTGACGGACTGCGGTGCCTGGAAGCCGGAGCCGTCGAGGTCCCACTTGCGCATGAACTGGTAGGAGATGCTGCCGTCGTCCTCGCGACGCGCGCGCCACAGGTCGTAGGCGACCGGCTGGTCGATGTCGAAGATCGTGAACCAGCCGTCGTAGCGGGGATCGGGGTCGACGTCGGTGGGCACGTTGAGCGTCGTCGTCTCCGCACCGTCGCCGCACACCAGCTGCCGGCAGACCAGCTTGGTCGGTTGGCCACCGGCCGCGAGGGCGGTCGTCCAGCGCTCGGTGTTGATGTAGACGCCTTCGTTGACGATGCGGCGCTGCGTGTGGATCGAGCCGTCGGCCGACTGCGTCACCCCGACCCGCTCGCGCGCCAGGCTGATCATCTGCGACGAGCGCTTGTCGGCCGGGGCGCCGTCGATGCGGGAATTCCACGGTGAGTCGGCGGCGAAGAAGCGGCGCTCGGGCACCGCCACCGAGCCGGCAGCGTCGGTCGGGTTGACCAGGACCTCGAGGTCGGACGACCTGTCCGAGCCGTTGGCGTCTCCCGAGCAGCCGGCAAGAGCGAGCGCGCTGATCACGACGAGCGCGAGAGCGCCGGCCGCGCCGCGGCGACGGGTGTTCATGCGTGGTCCCCGGGACCGTGGTGCGCAGGGGTGAGGGTCGACTCGATCGACTCGGCGAAGCGCGAGACGGCGTCGCTGATCTCCGCCAGCTGCCGGCTGTCCCGGTTGGACTGGGCGGACGGGGCGCCGAGTCCGGCCTGCGTGCGGGCGGCGCTGATGATCGCGTGCGCCTCGCGGCGCGCGGTGATGCGGATGAGCTCGGCGTCGAGCTCGGCCTGGGCGGTCAGCAGCTCGGCGCGGCGGGCCGCCTCGGCCTCGAGCGCGGCGAGGTGGTGCAGGGTCGCGTTCTCCGCGTCTCGGAGCCGCTCGATCGCCGCGTCGGCGACCGCCTGCACCGTCGCGCCGAGGTAGGTGGTGTCGTCGACGACCGGGTCGGCCGGGGTCGGCCGGACCGGCTCCGCCGGCATCCGCCGGGTCGGCGTCTGGTCGGCGTACACGGGCTCGGTCAGGGCAGCTTGGCTCACGGCGGTCTCTGTGGGTGCGAAGGCGGGTGCGAAGGCGGGTTCGGCGACGGCGTCCCCGGACAGGTTGGCGATCGGCATGATCGGCGGGGCGACGGGCGGCGTCACCGCGGCGGGCTCGACCGCCGACTTCTGCCGGGTGGGCTTGGTCATCGACGGGTGGTTGCGGGCCTCGGTCTTGCGGGCCGCGGGCTTGCGCGTGGTCGTCTTCGCGGTCTTGGCAGCGGGCTTGCGGGCCCGGGCCGGCTTCTCCGGCGCGGCCTCGACGACGGGCTCGGGCTCCACGACCGCCTCGGCCTCGACCTGCGCCTCCGCCTCCGCCTCCGCCTCGACCTCGGTCTCGGTCTCGGGGGCCGGCACCACCTCGACCACGCGGCGGCGCGGCAGGACCGTCGTCGCCGTGGTCTCCGGGGCACGCTCCTCGTCGTCGGGAGTCGGGTCGGGGACGGCGACCAGGCGGGTCGCGAAGTCGACCTTGCCGACCCGCGAGTCGGCGTCGAGCGCCAGCAGGTCATCGACGCTGGGCGCCGCCTGGATGGGGTTCGCCTTCTGGTCCATCACTGGCTCGCCCCGTTCGTGCTGGTCTGGGTGGACAGGGAGGAGCCCCCGTCGGGATCGAAGTTGGCGGGCACACCGACCAGCACGTAACGGTCGGTGCGGTAGATGACCGGGAGGCGTGGGTCCGAGCCGTCCGCGGCGTTCGGGTAGGTCTGCGCCAGGAGGTCGCCGCCGCCGGTGAACAGCAGCATGTAGTCGACGTACTGCGCCGGGTCGGCGGCGATCGCCTTCCACGGACCGTCACTCTTGTCGACCCGGTCGACGAAGAGGTCCGGGCGACCGGTCATCAGCATCACCCCGTACGTCTGCGCGTTGTCGGTGAGGATCGAGTTCGGGTTGGTGATGTTGGAGGTGATGTACTCCGCCGTCGCCTGCTCGTCCCGGACTCCGACCTTGGACCCGCTCGCCGTCGTGGCTCCCTCCTGGGAGTCGCGCGTCGAGATCGCCGCGGCGAAGTTCGACTCGAGGTTCTGGTAGCGGTAGGTCTTCATCGCCTGGAACGTCCACGGGATGCTCAGCAGCAGCGCCACGATCAGCGCGATGCTGACGAGCAAGTTGTTGGACTCCGCGGAGCGGGCGATCCAGACGGTTCCGATCACGGAGAAGAGCAGGATCGGCAGCGCGTTGCGCATCTGCATCGGCGAGTCCGTCAGGTGCAACGCGACGGACAGGGCCGGCGACACGATGGCCGCGGCGAGCAGCACCCCGAGCCAGAGGGACAGCGGGTTGTTGCGGGCGATGCCGACGAAGATCAGCACGGGCAGCACCACGAAGGCGATCGGCGCGCCGTACAGCACCAAGGACAGCGTGTCGTGGAGGAGCTCGACGCCGGTGAAGGTGCCCGGGTCACCGCCGCCGGCGTCGCTGGCGCCGCTGATCCAGTAGAAGGGCTTCGAGAGCAGGATCAGGTTGAAGACGCACCACAGGGCGATGACGTACGCCGTCGGGACGGCGAAGCCGACCGTGGTGCCCTCCACCTCGCTGCCGTCGGCACCGAGCTTGGCGAGGATCGAGCCGATCATCAGCGCGGTGAGCACGAACCACAGCAGGCTGCCGTAGCCGGAGAGCGCGGCCACCGAGAAGGCCAGTCCGGCGAGCATCACGAAGCGGACGTCCGCGGTGATGTACCAGGCCATGATCCCGCCCATCGCGACCACCACGAAGGCGATCCAGATGAACTGACGGGCACCGCCCGACGCGTAGAGCAGGAAGAGCGGGTTGAGGCCGAGCGCGAGCAGCGCGGCGTACCGCAGCGGGGTGAGCAGCTGGGCGCGGCGCATCATCGTGTTCAGCACCAGCATGGTGAGGCCGGCGAACACCGCGGAGGCGATCGGCACGGCCCACAGCGACGACGTGACCGCCGGGAAGATCGCCAGCGGCGAGATCAGCAGCGTGGCCAGCGGCGGGTAGTCGAAGCCGAGTGCCGACAGCTTGGCCGGGTCGTTGTGCCAGATCATCAGCGCGCGGTTGAGGCGGTCCAGCGTCTCGAAGCCGACGACGTGCATCTTGACGACCAGCCAGTAGCCGAACCAGATGTAGAAGCCGGTGAAGCCGACGAAGATCGCCAGGCTCTCCCAGGGGCGGCGGGTGATGTCGGGCGTGCGCCGGTGGATGGACTGCACCAGGGAGGCACGGCGGGCCTTCGACGCCTCGATGTGGGCGGCGGCCTTGTCGGCGTCCGGCGCGACGAGGGTGACCTCGGCGGCCTCGGGGTTGGTGGTCTCGGGAGTCGCCGTCACAGCTCGTCACCCTCACCGTCGTCGAGACCGTGCTCGGTCTTCTCCCAGTAGAAGGGGTTCGTGAAGAGCTGGATCGCGCCCTTCCAGGCGGCCCAGCTCATCAGGCCCCAGTACAGCGGCGACAGCAGCGCCGTCCGGGTGATGCCGAACTCGCCGCGCTGCAGGCTACCCGCGACGTTGAGGTAGACGAAGACGAAGTTGCCGATGAAGAGCAGGGCGCTGGCCGCGTAGAAGACGAAGCCGGGGAACATCTGCTGGATGAACCCTGCCTGCGTGAAGATGTAGAGCGTCGAGAGCGCCCAGAAGATGGGGTTCATCAGCAGCACGAAGGCGTTGCCCATCGTGAGGTTGAAGCTGAGGAACCCGCGGACGCCGGTCTCCCGGGCCAGGGTGCCGGGGCTGCGCATGTGCACGAGCCAGGTCTGGAAGTAGCCCTTGATCCAACGGCTGCGCTGGCGGATCCAGTTCGGGACGCTGGAGTTGGCCTCCTCGAGCGTCGTCGAGTCGATCATCGCGGTCCGGTAGCCCTGGCGGTGCAGGCGGATGCCGAGGTCGGCGTCCTCCGTGACGTTGAAGGGGTCCCAGGCGCCGAGCTCGCGCAGCACCGAGGTGATGAAGTGGTTGGAGGTGCCACCGAGCGGGATCGGCGAGCCCGCCGCGCCCATGGCCGGCAGCACCAGCTCGAAGTGCATCGAGTACTCGTTGGCGAACCACGCGGTCAGGAGGTTCTGGTCCTGGTTGAAGTGGTTGAGCTTGGCCTGGATGCACGCGACGTTCGAGGCCACGGTCTGGAAGGCGAGGTACGCCTTCTTGAGCTCGTCGGCGTCCGGCCGGTCCTCGGCGTCGAAGATCACGCAGTAGGAGCCGGTCGCGAGCTGGAGGCCGTAGTTGCAGGCCTTCGGCTTGGTCTTCGGCTGGCTGTCCGGCACCACGACGAGGTGGAAGTGCGGCGGCAGGTTCAGCGACTTGATCATCTCGACGGTCTCGACGTCGTCCTCCTCGCAGAGGAGCTTCACGTCGAGTCGGGTGCGCGGCCAGTCCAGCCCGTTGATGCCCTTGACGAGGCGGCGGACGATGCCGGCCTCCTTGTAGAGCGGCACCAGGATCGTGTACATCGGCAGGTCGCGGTCGTCGAGGGCGGCGACCATCTCGTCGGTCACGTCGGTCTCGAGGTGCGTGCCGAGCGCCCGGAAGGTGAGCTGGAACTTGTAGCAGGAGACCAGCAGGTAGACCAGGGACAGCACCGCGACGATGCCGATGAGCGTGGCCATCGGCCAGAAGATCGCGCTGAGCACGACGACGATCCCGACGCAGACGGCCAGGGCCTTCTGGTTGCTGGCGAAGACCACGTGGGCCGAGGCCTCGGGCTGCGACTCCATCAGCGAGACGGTCGAGATCGACGCGTAGTGCTCGCTGTGCACCTCCTGGATCAGCTGGTCGAGCTCGGTGCGGTTGGCGAGGAGCTGCCGGAACGGCGACCCGAGGGCCTCCTCGACGTCGAGCGTCTGCTCGGGGTCCAGCGGCCGGGCGGTGGCGAGCAGCACCAGGTCGGAGGTCGCCGCGACCGGGATCGCCTGGAGCCGCTGGGCGAGGTGCTCGGGCAGCCGGCGGGCGACCTCGAGGTCCGGCGCGAAGTCGGCGAGGCCGACCCGCTGCATCTGGTAGAGCTCGGAGAGCGCTGCGACCAGCACGTCCTCGGAGATCGACTCGTGGGCGACCAGGATGTCGCCCAGCGGGTCGCCGGTCCGGGAGTACTCGAGCATGGCCGCCTGGAGCTGCTCGTTGGTGACCAGGCCGCTGCTCGTGAGCATCCGTGCGAGCTGGACGCGCGAGCGACGCTCGTCGGCGGTCTCGATCTGGCCCTCGAGGGGCGGGTAGACCGCGTCGATCGCCTCGGTGACCTCGTTGCCGGTGTGGCGCACCAGCTGGACCTGACGGTCGATCCGCTCGGCGACGACGCGCTGGGTGATCGTGTCCTGGACGTCGGCGGCGGCGACGAGCACGACGCCGTCGGCCACGGCGTACGGCAGCACCCGGAAGGTGCGGCAGATGCCCTCGGGCAGGAGGCGACCGAGGTCGGGTGAGACGCCGTCGCCGAGGCGGGCGCGGACCGGGGCGGCCGCCGCGGTCGTCGTAGAGGTCGGGGGGTTCGCGGTGGTGGTCATGACGTGCCTGCTCCGAATCCCGAGGCGGAGGGGGCCGCCGGCGACCCGGGCGTCACCGAGCGGGGCCGGCTGCCGCGCGAGCGCCAGACGACGTAGACGAGGTAGCCGGCGCCGAGGGTCAGCAGCGGAGCGATGAGGAACGGGATGAAGACGACGAAGAAGAGCAGCAGCGTCAACAGGACCCGCAGCATCGCTGCCCCCATCGACATGCGCTGTGGGCCCGCCTGACCGGCGTGCACGTTCATGTGTTGTCCCCTTGGATAGTCGCGTTGCGACCCGAGATGTCCCCTCAAGCTGAAAAAAGGCTATCCGGGCGTGATCGACGGGGGCTCAACACGCGATCCACAGTCGGGTAACAAGTGTGGAGGGGCGGTTCGACCGCCTGAGCGTCGCCTGGAGGGGGTTTTCGGTCAGCTGTCGTCCGCGGTCGACCGCAGGTAGCGACGCGCGAGGACGCCGTACTCGGTCGGCGTGCCGGTGACGTCCTTGACCAGCGCCATCGGGTCGGCCGGGTGGTCCGCCCAGACCCAGAACAGCGAGCCGATCCCGTGCTTGTCGGCCCAGGCCAGGTAGCGGGTGACGTAGCCGTCCAGCGGGTCGTCGGCGCCCAGCTCGCCGGTGAGCACCGGCACCCGGTCGGCGATCGGGGCGAGGACGCTGTCCCAGCACTTCTCGTCGGCGCACTTCTTGAAGTCGTAGCTGTGGAACGAGGCCACCAGCTGGTCGTCCTCGGGTGCGTAGTCGAGCCAGCGCGACAGGTCGTTGGCGTAGTCGAGGCCGCCGAGCAGCACCGGCTGGTGCGCTCCGGCGTCGCGGATCTCGCGGACGACCGAGGCCATGCCCTGCACGGTGTAGGTGGTCAGCCCGTTGGTGGGGGTCTGGTCGTCCTCGACCGGCGCCTCGCAGCCGCCGTCGCGCCAGCACTCCCAGGTCAGGTCGAAGACCAGGTTGTCGAGGGCGTCGTACCTCGAGTACGGCTCGTTGAAGGCGTCGAACATCACCGAGGGGTTGTCGCGGTACTCGCCGGCCACCGAGCGCCAGAACGACAGCGACTCGGAGTCGGGCATCGCGACGTTGCCGAACTCGGGCTGCCCGATGCGCTTGCGGCTGTGCAGGTCGAGGACCACGACCATGCCCTGCCGGTTGAGCGCCGTCACGAAGCGCTGCACGCTCGCCCGGTAGCCGGCGGCGGTGCGCTCCTCGAACTGGTCGCTGACGGGTGCGCCCCGGGTGCCCAGCCAGCAGTCCTGGTTGAGCGGGAGGCGGACGGTGTTGGCGCCCCAGGACGCGATCGCCTTGGCCTCGCTGTTCGCGGCGTCGGGGTCGCTGAGCGTGTCGAGCGACGACATCCCCCAGCCCTGGGCGCACGCGTACTCGAAGCTGCTCCAGTTGACACCGCGCGGGACGAAGGTGGCGTCGCTGCGCTGGTCGACGAGCCGGTTGCCGTCGACGACGGGCTGCGGGGCCCCGGTCTCCACCCCGGGATCCGAGGGCGCGGAGTCGCGGCGCTCGGCATAGATCGCACCGCCGGTGAGCAGCACGACAACCGCTGCCACCGGCACGATCCAACGCGCGTGCCGCATGAAGCCCCCCTCTTCCAACGAGGAATGGTACGGGCAGGTCCTGCCTCTATGGTGACCGAATGGGTGAGACCGTCTTCACGTACGCCGCGCCGGCCCTCAAGTTCGGGCCGGGTGCGGCCGCCGAGATCGGGCCCGACCTCGCGCGCAGCGGTGCCCGCCGCGTGCTCCTGGTGACCGACCCAGGGGTCGCCGCCACAGGTCATCCGGAGCGGATCGCCGAGCAGGTCGCCGCGGCCGGCCTCAGCGTCACGACGTACGACGGCGTGCACGTGGAGCCGACGGATGCATCGCTGAGCGAGGCGATCGGGTTCGCCCGCGACGCGGGACCCTTCGACGTGATCCTCGCGGTCGGCGGCGGCTCGGCGATCGACACCGCCAAGGCGGTCAACCTGCTGACGACCAACCCGGGCGAGCTGATGGACTACGTCAATGCCCCGGTCGGGAAGGCGCAGTCGCCCACCCAGCCGCTGCTGCCGCTCGTCGCCGTGCCCACGACGACGGGCACCGGCTCCGAGAGCACCACGATCTGCGTGCTCGACGTGCTCTCCCTGCACGTGAAGACCGGCATCAGCCACCCGGCGCTGCGCCCCACGAGCGCCGTGGTCGACCCGACGCTGACGGTGACCCAGCCGACGATGGTCACCGCCGCGGCCGGGATGGACATCCTCTGCCACGCCCTCGAGAGCTACACCGCGCGCTGGTACGCCGACTTCGACGCCAAGCGTCCCGAGGAGCGGGTGCCCTACTGCGGGGCGAACCCGATCGCCGACCTGTGGTCGGAGAAGGCGCTGGGTCTGCTGGCCGGGGCGTTCCGGTCGGCGGTGCGCGACGGGTCCGACACGCAGGCGCGCGAGCAGATGGCGCTCGCGGCGACCTTCGCCGGCCTCGGCTTCGGCAACGCCGGCGTGCACATCCCGCACGCCAACGCCTACCCGATCGCCGGCCGGGTGCGGGACTACAGCCCGGAGGGCTACCCCGACGAGCCGATGGTGCCGCACGGGATGGCGGTCGCGCTGACGGCGCCCGAGGCCTTCCGCTTCACCTTCGACGCCGCGCCCGACCGGCACCTGCACGCCGCCCGGCTGCTCGACCCCGCAGCCGGCACGGGGCCCGACGCCCTCCCGACGGTCATCACCGCGCTGATGCGCGACATCGGGCTGCCCAGCGGCCTGGCCGAGATCGGGTACGGCGAGGCCGACGTCCAGGGCCTCGTCGGCGGCGCCCTCCAGCAGCAGCGGTTGCTGGCCACCGCGCCGAAGAGTCCCACGGACGAGGACCTGGCCGAGGTGTTCCGCCGGTCGATGGAACACTGGTGACGTGACGCAGACGCCCTCCGACCTCGCGGGTGAGCTGCGTCGTCGGGGGATCGGCGACGTCGACGACTCGACGCTCACTCGGGCCCTCTACTCCTCCGACGCCTCGCTCTACCGGGTCGTCCCGCAGGTCGTGGTGCGGCCTCGGCACACCGACGAGCTGGCCGCGGTCCTCGAGGTGTCCGGCGAGACGGGCGCGCCGGTGACGATGCGTGGAGCAGGAACCTCGATCGCTGGCAACGCGGTCGGGACTGGCATCGTCGTGGACACGCTGAAGCACCTCAACCAGGTCGTCTCCATCGACGCCGAGGCGCGCAGCGCCGTCGTCCAGCCCGGCGTCGTGCACGCCGACCTCCAGCGCGCGGCCGCGCCGTACGGCCTGCGGTTCGGGCCGGACCCCTCGACGCACACCCGCTGCACGATCGGCGGGATGATCGGCAACAACGCGTGCGGGTCGCGGGCGCTCGCCTACGGCCGGACCTCGGACAACGTGCTCGGCCTCGACGTGGTCCACGGCCCCGGAGCGGTGGACGTGGAGGCGCGGCTCGGGGCGCTGGTCGACCAGCACCTGGCGCACATCCGTACGACGTTCGGCCGGTTCACCCGCCAGGTGAGCGGCTACTCGCTCGAGCACCTGCTGCCGGAGAACGGGCGGTCGCTGGACCGCTTCCTGGTCGGCTCGGAGGGCACGCTCGCGATCGTGCGGTCGGCGACGGTCCGCCTCGTCGAGGACGACCCCGACCGGCACCTGGTGGTGCTCGGCTACCCGTCGATGGCGGAGGCGGCCGACGCCGTACCCGCCCTGCTGGCGGTGGCCCCGGGGATGACCGCCTGCGAGGGCCTGGACTCGCGGATCGTCGACCTGGTGTCGGGCGCGCCGGAGCTGCCGCGCGGTGCCGGCTGGCTGTTCGTCGAGGTGCCGGCGGCCGAGACCGCCGCCGTGGTGGCCGCCTCCGACGCGCTCGAGCACCGACTGGTCGAGGACCCGCGCGAGGCGGCCGCGCTCTGGCGCATCCGCGAGGACGGCGCCGGGCTCGCGGCCCGGTCGCTCTCGCGCCCGGCGTACTCCGGCTGGGAGGACGCCGCGGTGCCGCCGGAGCGGCTCGGCGCCTGGCTGCGCGACTTCGACGAGCTGCTGCGCGAGCACGACCTCGACGGTGTGCCCTACGGCCACTTCGGCGACGGCTGCGTGCACGTGCGCATCGACTTCCCGCTGACCGACCCGGATGGCAGCAGGGTCTTCCGCGACTTCCTGACCGCCTGCGCCCACAAGCTCCGCGGGCACGGCGGCTCCCTGTCGGGGGAGCACGGCGACGGCCGGGCGCGGTCCGAGCTGCTGTCGGTCATGTACGACGAGCAGTCGCTGGCGCTGTTCGGCGCGGTCAAGGCGATCTGCGACCCCGACAACCTGCTCAACCCGGGCAACATCGTCGACCCTGCGCCGCTGGACGCCGACCTGCGCGCCCCCCGGCCTCGCCAGCCGGTCAACGCCGGGCTCAAGCTGGTCCACGACGGCGGGGTGCTGGGCAACGCGGTGCACCGCTGCACCGGCGTCGGCAAGTGCGTGGCTCCGAAGACCAACGGCGTGATGTGCCCGTCGTACCTCGCGACCCGGGACGAGAAGGACTCCACCCGCGGCCGGTCCCGGGTGCTCCAGGAGGCGCTCGACGGCGAGCTCGTCGGCGGGCTCGCCGACCCGGCGGTGGGCGAGGCGCTCGACCTCTGCCTGGCCTGCAAGGGGTGCGCGTCCGACTGCCCGACCGGCGTCGACATGGCGACGTACAAGGCCGAGGCGCTGCACCAGAAGCACGACGTGCTGGGGGAGAAGCGCCCGCGCAGCCACTACCTGCTCGGCCGGCTGCCGAAGTGGGCCGCGCTGGCCGCCCCGATGGCGCCGGTCGCCAACCGGATGATGCGGCTCGGGCCGGTCGCACGGCTGGCCAAGGCCACGGCCGGCATCGACCAGCGCCGCTCGATCCCGGCGTTCGCGCCGAGGACGCTCCGGCGATCGGTGGGCACGCCCGACGTCGTGCCGGACGTGTGGATCTGGGCGGACTCCTTCAGCGACCACTTCTTCCCGGGCAACGGGCACGCGGCGATCGACTACCTCGCCTCGGTCGGCGTGACGGCGCGGGTGATCGCCGACGACGCCTGCTGCGGGCTCACCTGGGTGACCACCGGCCAGCTCGACCAGGCGCGCTCGATCATGGAGCGGACGGTGCGCACGCTCACGCCGTACGTCGACTCCGGCGTGCCGGTCGTCGGCCTGGAGCCGTCGTGCCTGGCGACCCTGCGCAGCGACGCGGCGGAGCTGACCGGCGCGAACCTCGGCGTGCTGAGCTTCGCCGAGCTGGTCGAGCGGCTCGACCTGCCGCTGCCGGACCTGACCGGGGTGGAGGTCGTGGCGCAGCCGCACTGCCACCACACCTCGATCCTCGGCTGGGCCGCCGACAAGCGGATCCTCGAGAAGGCCGGCGCCGCCGTCACGCAGGTCGCCGGGTGCTGCGGGCTGGCCGGCAACTTCGGCATGGAGAAGGGTCACTACGAGGTCTCGGTCGCCGTCGCCGAGACGCACCTGCTGCCCGCCGTCCGGGCGAACCCGGACGCGGTCGTGCTCGCCGACGGCATGTCCTGCCGGGTCCAGCTCGACGACCTCGCGCAGCAGCCGACGATGCACCTGGCCGAGCTCTTCGCCTCGCGCGCGGTCTCGCCATCCCCGCGGCGGCGGTGAGCCAGCAACCGAACCTTTCCTGTACTCGGTCGAGAACGGTTGCCAGTGCACCGCTGGGTGTGTCGCATCGACGCTGCGTGACACGGCCGTTCCCTGCGCGTTATGGATGCATGGGAGCGTCGAAACATGCCTGGCGGTCGTCGCGGCTGACTCTGGTCGGCGTTCTTCTGGTGGCAACCGTGCTGCTGGGCTTGGCGCGCATCCTGACCTTCAAGTACGAGCTGCTCTACGGAGAAGCCAACGAGCGGAACGCCAACGTCGTCCTCGCCGCGGCGATCCTCATCACGGGCGTGGCGCTGGCGTCCGCCTACAGACGACAGGACGCGCCGAACGAGAACTCGTCGAACTACGGCAGCAGTGTGCTTCTCGTGGGTGGTGCGCTGGCCGCTGCCGTGGCTGCCGTCGGCGTAGTTCAGCTGGTTCTGCCCGCGACGCCGTACGTCGCGGCCGCCCCGGCCTGCCCAGGAGTTCCGGTCGTGGGTGCCCGCTTTCTCGCTCAAACACAGGTCGGAGGGGTCAACGCGCGGTCAGGCCCCGGGACTGACTTCCCGCAGGTCAACAGATTCCCCGGCAGCTGCACGCTCGGGTTCGACGGTTATTGCATCGGCATGCCGATCGCGGACAAGAAGACGGACAGCCTCGATACCCGGTGGCTGCTCGTCCACGATCGCGACTACCTCATCTCTTCGGCAAAGCTCCTGGATCAAGCGGCGCTGAGCGACCTCGGAAGCAAGCCGCACTCGCGATGTGAGGACCTAGGGGGAACGGCGCAGCCCGGCACTCCTGACTTCACGGCAACCATCACGTCGACGGTCGCGGCAGCCCTGACCGTCGAATCAGCGAACGCCACGCTCATCGGATACGCCGTCCGGGTCTTTGCTCCGATCGACGGCTACGAGTACTCCGCTATCAGCGTGAACTCACGTTCGGACGGGTTCGATGGCGAGTGGGCTGCATCGAGTGCAGCGGCTGTGTTGCCCAACGGGACCGGAAGAGCCGAGCTCGCCGCTGCCAGTTGTTTGGCGGTCGACGACCCGAGCGGCGACCCGGCGGTCTATCTGGCATCGTTCGAGAGGGGCAAGCTCGTTGAACTCGCGCCGACGCCGCCGGAGTCCGAGGACGACGGTCGGCGGCTTGCTACTGCTGCTTGCTCCGGACCTCCCTAGACTTGCCTTCGTGACGCCACCGAACGCAGGCGATGCAGGTCGCCGAGCGCTTCGCTCCTAGAATTCAGGTGTGAATCCCCGGCACCGTCGTCTCGTCATCCCGATCGCGCTGGCGGCACTCCTGCTGGTCGTCGTGATCGCGGCGGTGGTCTGATGTCCGAGCCCCAGCCCTTGCTCCGCGAGCTCAACCGCCTGAGGTCCTACCTGCTCGACCCCGCCGTGCTGGTCAAGGCGGTCGCCTCGGGACGGCGCAAGGGCGAGCAGCCCACCTGGCGGCGCGCCGAGCTGCGCTACGTCGACCTCAAGGCCGGGCGGCACCTGCAGATCACGACGTACGACCAGACCCAGGCGTTCACCGAGAACCATGCCGTGGGCGACGCGGCGCGCGACGCCGTCGACGCGCTGCTCGACGAGCCGTACGGCGAGTGGCACGTCGACACGGTCACCCAGAGCCACCAGCTGCGGGTGACGTCGAAGCTCGCGGCGACCGTGCGCACCACGGACCGGTCCGCCCCGGTCGAGGCGACGCGTGGCCACGACAAGGCGAAGCAGCGGCTGCTGCCGGAGGACGACCCGGTCTTCATCGTCCTCGGCATCTCCGACGACGAGGGGCGGATCAAGCCGAGCCGGCAGGCGAAGTACCGCCAGGTCGAGGAGTTCCTGCGGCTGCTCGACTCGTCGATCACCGAGGCGATCGACAAGGGCCACCTGCGCCGGCCGACCGTCGAGGAGCCGCTGCGGATCGTCGACCTCGGCTGCGGCAACGCCTACCTGACGTTCGCCGCCGAGCGCTTCCTGACCGGCGTCCGCAAGCTGCCGGTGCGGCTGACGGGCGTGGACGTCAAGGAGCAGTCTCGCGAGCACAACAGCTCGGTCGCGCGGGAGCTCGGCGTCGAGGCGGACTTCGTGGTCGGCACCATCGGCGGCGTCGAGCTGGACCCGGCGCCCGAGGTCGTCCTCGCCCTGCACGCCTGCGACACCGCGACCGACGAGGCCCTCGCGCAGGCGGTCGGCTGGGGCGCGCAGCTGGTGCTCGCCGCGCCCTGCTGCCACCACGACATCGCGGCCCAGATCCGCAAGGCGCCGACCCCCGCGCCGTACGCCATGCTCACCCGGCACGGCATCCTCCGCGAGCGCCTCGCGGACACCCTGACCGACGGGCTGCGGGCGTCGCTGATGCGGCTCCAGGGCTACCGGGTCGACGTCGTGCAGTTCGTCGAGAGCCAGCACACCCCGCGCAACACCATGCTCCGCGCGGTGCGCACGGGCGGTCCGGTGAAGGGTGGGTCGGTCCGCAAGGAGTACGACGAGCTCGTCACCGCCTGGGGCCTGCACCCCAAGCTGGCCGAGCTCCTCGACGTCTGATGCTCGACCGCGTCCTCGGTGCGGCGGCCGCGCTGTCCCTCGTGCTGGGGACGGCGGCGGCCCCGAGCGGACCGAAGGCGAAGGTCGAGCTGACCTTCCAGGACCCCGAGATCGTCGAGTCCAGCGGGCTGGTCGCCGACGGCGACCTCTTCGTCACCGTCAACGACTCCGGCGACAGCGGCCGGGTGTTCGCCGTCGCCCGCACGGGCCGGACCGTCGGCGTGACGTCGTGGGCCGACGAGCCCGTCGACGACGAGTCGCTCGCGCCGGCGGGCCCGGGCGAGGTGTGGGTCGGGGACACCGGCGACAACAGCCGCGCACGCGACTCGATCACCGTGCGACGGGTGCCGTACGGCGTCGGTGACCGCGAGGTCACGCCCGCGACGTACCAGCTCGTCTACCCGGACCGCGCCCACGACGCCGAGACCCTGATGGCGAACCCCCGGACCGGTCAGCTCTTCGTGGTCTCCAAGGACATCTTCGGCGGCACGACGTACGCCGCCCCGCGGAGGCTGTCGGCCGACCACCCCAACGAGCTGAAGGCGGTCGCCGACGGCTTCACCTTCGCGACCGACGGGTCCTTCTTCCCCGACGGCAAGCACTACGTCGTCCGCGGCTACACGAACGCCACGGTCTACTCCTTCCCCGACCACGAGCCGCTCGCCTCGTTCCCGCTGCCGACCCAGGACCAGGGCGAGGGGATCTCGGTCGGTCCGGACGACCAGCTCTACCTGAGCACCGAGGGCCAGTTCACCGACGTGCTGCGGATGCGGCTCCCGAAGGACGTCGCCGCGGCGATGAAGCCGCCTCAGCCGGCTGCCGCCGTCGAGAGCGAGCCGACGCCCCAGGAGCAGCAGCAGCCGGTCTGGCCCTGGTTGGTCGGCGGCGGGATCGCGTTTGTCGTCGGTGGCGGGTGGCTACTGCTCCGTCGTGGTCAGGCTTCGTAGGACGTCTCCCGACCAGCCCGGCTGGACCCGTCGCCGGGCCGGCCGCGGCTTCGTCTACCTCGACGAGCAGGGCGACCGGCTGCCCGAGGAGGACGCGCAGCGCGTCCGCGACCTCGTGATCCCACCGGCGTGGACGGACGTCTGGGTCACGCCGTACGAGAACGGCCACCTGCAGGCCGTCGGCACCGACGACGCGGGGCGGCGCCAGTACCTCTACCACCCGGACTGGCGCACCCGGCGGGACGCGGAGAAGTTCGACCGGATGCTGGAGTTCGGCAAGGCGTTGACCAAGGCGCGCGAGCTCGTCATCGCCGACCTCGGCCGCGAGGGGATGCCGCTCGAACGGGCGTGCGCCGTCGCCGTACGACTGCTCGACCTGGGCTACTTCCGGATCGGCAACGACGTGTACGCCGACGAGAACGGTTCGTTCGGGCTGACCACCCTGGAGCGGCGGCACGTGCGCCGGCGTCAGGACCGGCTGGTCTTCGCCTTCGTCGGCAAGTCCGGGGTCGAGCACGAGATCGAGATCGACGACGCCGTCGTCATCGCCGCGGTCGAGATCATGCGGCGCCGGCGCGGCTCCGACCTGCGGCTGCTGTCCTACAAGGACGGTCGGTCGTGGCGCTCGGTGCTGCCGGCGCTGGTCAACGAGTACGTGCGGCAGTCGACGGGTCTCGAGGCGACCGCCAAGGACTTCCGCACCTGGCACGCCACCGTGCTCGCGGCAGCCGCGCTGGCCGAGACGCCCGAGCCCGGCGAGACCAAGGCCTCGCGCAAGCGTGCCGTCGCCGGCGCGATGAAGGAGGTCGCGTCGTTCCTCGGGAACACGCCGACGCTGGCGCGCTCGTCGTACGTCGACCCGCGCGTCATCGACGCCTACGAGGAGGGCCGCACCATCGAGCGCGCGACGTCGCGCCGGTATGACACGGTGGACGAGCGGCAGGCCGCGCTGGAGCGGGCGACGCTGAGGCTGATCAAGGAGAGCTGATGGAGGTCACCGCGGTCCAGGGCGACATCACCCGGCAGGACGTCGACGCGGTGGTCAACGCCGCCAACAACGCGATGCGCGGCGGTGGTGGTGTCGACGGCGCGATCCACCGGGCGGGCGGGCCGGCGATCCTCGAGGACTGTGTACGCCGATTCCCCGCCGGCCTCGCGACCGGCGACGCCGGCTGGACGACCGCCGGTGACCTGCCCGCGCAGTGGGTGATCCACGTCGTCGGCCCCAACCGCAACGCCGGCGAGACCGACCGTGCCCTGCTGCTCTCCTGCTACTCGCGCGCGCTCGCCGTCGCCGACGAGCTGGGCGCCGGGTCCGTGGCCTTCCCGCTCGTCTCCGCCGGCGTCTACGGCTGGCCCAAGGACGACGCGATCGCCTGCGCGCTCGAGGTCTTCCGCTCGGCGACGACCTCGGTCACCGAGGCGCGGATCGTCGCCTTCGATGCCGCGACGTACGAGCTGGTGCGCGCGGCGCTGGGCTAGTCCTCGACCCACTCGAGCAGGTCGCCGGGCTGGCACTCGAGCACGCGACACATCGCCTCCAGGGTGCTGAAGCGCACCGCCTTGGCGCGGCCGTTCTTGAGGACGGCGACGTTGGCGGGGGTGAGGCCGACCCGCTCGGCGAACTCGCCGACGCTCATCTTCTGCTTGGCCAGCTGCACGTCGATGCGGACGACGATCGCCATCAGATGACCGCGTCCATGTCGGTGCGCAGCGTGGTCGCCTGGCGCAGCAGGGCCCGCATCACCACCATGAGCAGCCCGAGCACGGTGCCGCTGACCAGCACCAGCAGGAGGAGCATCGGCGCACCGGGGTCGTCGGCGTGGAATCCGACCCAGAGGAACATCGCGAGCACCACCAGCCAGGCGGCCCCGATGGCGCCGAGGATGACGTCGACCCAGCGCAGCGCGTCCGGCGTGAAGATCCGGTCCGCGGACACCAGGCTGAGGAGCTTCCAGGTCGCGACCACGACGACCTGCACGCAGAGCACCAGGAACACCGCGATGCCGGTCAGGACCCAGCGCGCGTCAGCGTCCTCGGGGTGCTGCTCGGCCTGGTAGCGGAACTGTCCCGGCAGGGACAGGGTCTGGAAGACCAGCAGCACCCCGAAGAGGACGACGAGGCAGATCCGGAGGGGCAGGACGGCCCGCTTCTCCCATGTCATGGATCGATGGTCGCTCGATATCTATCGAAAATCAATAGATTTCAAGAGTCTCGTCGGACCGCGTCGATCTGCGGCCCGCGCCGTTCGTCTGCTGGGTGAGAGGGTCGGACGGCGATCCCTCCGAAAGTCAGACCGATGAAGGCGGAGCTATGAAATACATGCTGATCATGCGGGGCAACGACGAGGCCGTGGCGTCCTTCGCGGACGTCGACTTCGAGGAGATGCTCGAGGCGATGGGTCGCTTCAACGACGAGCTCGCGTCCTCCGGGGTGCTGGTGGCGGCCGAGGGCCTGGACGACGCCGAGCAGGGCGTCGTCGTGGACTACTCGTCGACGCCACCGGTCGTCACCGACGGGCCGTACGGCGAGACGAAGGAGCTGTTCGGCGGCTACTACATCCTCGATGTCGCCTCCAAGGAGGAGGCGGTCGAGTGGGCGAAGCGGCTGCCGATGACCCGGCCGGGCATCAAGACGGAGATCCGGCGGGTGCCGAGCATCGACGAGTTCCCCCAGGACAACCCGTGGATCCAGAAGGAGCGTGCCTGGCGGGAGGCCAACGGCCAGCTGTGAGCGCCCCCGCCGCGAGCCGGGAGGCCGTCGAGGCCGTGTGGCGGATCGAGTCCGCCCACATCGTCGGCACCCTGGCCCGGTGGTGCGGCGACTTCGCGACGGCCGAGGACGTCGCCCAGGAGGCGCTGGCGGCCGCGCTGGTCACCTGGCCGCGCGACGGCGTACCCGCGAACCCCGCGGGGTGGCTGCTCACGACCGCCCGCCGGCGCGCGATCGACGCGTTCCGGCGGCGGTCGGCCCTCGACGAGCGGTACGCCGACATCGCGCACCGCACCGACGAGGCCGAGGACCTCGACTGGGACCCCGACCGCATCGAGGACGACCTGCTCGCACTGATGTTCATCGCGTGCCACCCGGCGCTGTCGCGGGAGTCGCAGGTCGCGCTGACCCTCCGGGTGGTCGGCGGTCTGACGAGTGACGAGATCGCGCGCGGCTTCCTCGTGCCTACGGCGACGGTGCAGGCCCGGATCACCCGGGCGAAGAAGACGCTCGCGGCCGCCCGGGTCCCGTTCGAGGTGCCCCCACCGGAGGAGCGCCGCGAGCGGCTCGGGTCGGTGCTCAGCGTGATCTACCTGATCTTCACCGAGGGCTCCACGGCCACCGCCGGGTCGGCGCTGATCCGGGTCGACCTGGCGCGCGAGGCGATCCGGCAGGCGCGGATGCTGGCCCGGCTGATGCCGGAGCCGGAGACCTTCGGACTGCTCGCGCTGCTCGAGCTCACGGCCGCGCGCTTCCCCGCTCGGACCGACTCCGACGGCGACCCGGTCCTGCTCGAGGACCAGGACCGCCGGCGCTGGGACCTGTCGGCGATCCGGCGCGGACGCGGAGCGCTGGAGGTGGCCGGCAAGGCCGGCCGCGGCCTCGGCGCGTACGGCGTACAAGCCGCGATCGCCGAGTGCCACGCCGTCGCGCCCTCGGTGGACGAGACGGACTGGAGCCGCATCGTCGTGCTCTACGAGGCCCTCGGCCGACTCGCGCCGTCGCCGGTCGTCGACCTCAACCGCGCGGTCGCCGTGTCGATGGCCGACGGTCCGGCCACAGCGCTCCCGATCGTCGACGACCTCGTCGCCGCCGGGGCGCTCGCCGGCACGCACCTGCTGCCCACCGTCCGCGGCGAGCTGCTGACCCGGCTCGGGCGCACCGAGGAGACGCGTGCCGAGCTGGAGGACGCCGTACGACTGTGCGGCAACGACGCCGAGCGCCGGGTCCTGGAGCGCAAGATCGAGGCGCTCGGTCAGGGCTGAGCGGCGGCGTACTCCTCGCCGGTCACCTGAGCACCCCAGGTCGCGTCGTCGTCCTCCCACATGGCGAGGTGCGACATGAACCGGTCGGACACGGCGCCGTGCCAGTGCTCCTCGCCCGGCGGCGTCCAGACGGTGTCGCCGGGTCGTACGACGACGACCTGGTCGCGGGTCGCGACGATGCCGACGCCCTCGGTGACGTGGAGCGTCTGGCCCAGGCTGTGGCTGTGCCACGCGGTCCGCGCGCCGGGCGCGAAGCGGACGGTGTTGACGCGCATCCGCGACGGCGCCTCGCCGCGGCAGATCACGTCGAAGTGGACGGTGCCGGTGAACATCTCGGCAGGTCCCTGCGTGGTGGGCGGGTCGGTCAGGACCTCCATGGTGCTCCTCAGAGGGTGGTGGGGACGTCGGCCCAGCTCGCCAGCAGGGCGAGCGCCTGCTGCTCGGGCGAGTCGGGCTCGGGTGTGTAGACGTTGAGACGCAGGCCCGGGTCCGCCGCGAGGTCCATCGCCTCGTAGGGCAGGGCCAGGTCGCCGACCACCGGGTGGCGCAGGTGCTTGACGCCCGATCGGTGGAAGCCGACGTCGTGGCGGGCCCAGCGCACGGCGAAGTCGTCGCTGCGGGTCGTCAGCTCGCCCACCATGTCGGTGAGGACCCGGTCGTGCGGGGAGCGGCCGGTCTCGGAGCGCAGGAAGCTCACCGAGTCGTCGGCGACCCGGTCCCAGTCGGGCCAGAAGTCCCGGGCCGCCGGGTCGAGGAAGAGGAAGCGGGCGGTGTTGACCGGCCCGCGCTGGGCGAAGAGCGGCGACTCGAAGACAGGGGAGTAGAGCGCCCGCCCGAGCAGGTTCGCGCCGAGGACGTCGAACCGGCCGTTGCGGACGTACGCCGGCGTGCCGGGCATCGCGTCCAGCACCCGGAGGATGCTCGGCCGCACCCGGCCGGGCGCGGGCGGCGTACGCCGTCGGCCACCGGACGAGGCGCGGGCCAGGTCGTAGAGGTGGGCGCGCTCGGCGTCGTCGAGCTGCAGCGCCGAGGCCAGCGACTCGAGCACGGCCTCGGAGGCGCCGCCCAGGTTGCCCCGCTCGAGCCGCACGTAGTAGTCGACGCTCATCCCCGCGAGCAGGGCGACCTCCTCGCGACGGAGTCCCGGCACCCGGCGATGGGCGCCGCCGTACACCGGAAGGCCGGCGGCCTCCGGCGTGAGCCGGTTGCGGCGGGTCACCAGGAAGTCCCGGACCTGGGCGCTGACGTCGCTCATGAGCTCGACGGTACGTCGGTGGTCGGAGGCGTGGGAGGTACTGCCGTTACCTGGAACGACAGTGACTCCCGCGCACCCGACCCACGACGTTTGCTGGTCCCATGCGAGCCACTCTCATCTACGGTGCCGGCGACGTCCGCGTCGAGAACGTGCCGGACCCGACCATCAAGGAACCGACCGACGCGCTGGTCCGGATCACGTCCGCGTGCATCTGCGGCAGCGACCTCCACCCCTACGGCTCGAAGGAGGCCGGCGCTCCCGCGACCATCGGCCACGAGTTCATCGGCGTCGTCGAGGCGGTCGGCGCCGACGTCACGAGCGTGCGGGCCGGCGACGTCGTCATCGCGCCGTTCGCCTGGTCCGACGGGACCTGCGTCTTCTGCCGGGAGGGCCTCCAGCCGTCCTGCCTGCACGGCGGCTTCTGGAACTCCGGCGACGTCACCGGCGGCCAGGCCGAGGCGGTCCGCGTGCCGCTGGCCGACGGCACGCTGGTGCCCGTCCCCGTCGGTGCGGACGACGCGCTGATCCCCTCCCTCCTCACCCTCTCCGACGTCTACGGCACCGGCCACCACGCCGCGGTCAAGGGCGGCGTCGGCCCGCGCACGACGGTGACGGTGATCGGCGACGGCGCGGTCGGCCTGCTGGCGGTCATGGCCTCGAGGCGCCTCGGCGCCGAGCAGATCGTCCTGATGGGGCGGCACGCCTCCCGCACCGACCTCGGTCGCGAGTTCGGCGCCACCGAGGTGGTGGCCGAGCGCGGCGAGGAGGGCATCGCGAGGGTCCGCGACCTCACCGGCGGCCACGGCACCCACGTCGTGATCGAGGCCGTCGGCCACATGCCGGCCTACGAGCAGGCGTACGGCGTGGTCCGTCCCGGCGGGGTGATCAGTCGGGTCGGGGTGCCGCAGTACGAGAGCGCACCGGTCGGCTTCGGCAGCATCTTCGGTCTCAACATCGCGTTGACCGGCGGCCCGGCCCCGGCGCGGGCGTACATCGAGGAGCTGTTGCCCGACATCCTCGACGGCACGCTCGAGCCCGGGAGGGTCTTCGACCGGACGGTCGACCTCGACGGGGTACCCGCGGGCTACCGGGCGATGGCCGACCGGGAGGCGCTCAAGGTGCTGGTCCGGCCGTGACCACTGACCGTCCCGCGCACCCGCGCGCGGTGCTCGCGATCATCCTCGCGGCGTACTGCATGATCCTGCTCGACAACTCGGTGATCTTCACCGGCCTGCCGAGCATCCGCACCGGCATGGACCTGACCACGGCCGAGCTCTCGTGGGTGCAGAACGCCTACACGCTCGTCTTCGGCGGCCTGCTCCTGCTGGGCGCGCGGGCAGGCGACATCGTCGGCCGACGGCGGCTCTTCGTCGTCGGGCTCGTGATCTTCTCGACGGCGTCCTTCCTGATCGGCATCGCGCCGTACGCCGGCTGGCTGATCGCGGCACGGGCGCTCCAGGGCGTCGGTGCGGCGATCGTCGCACCCGCGTCGCTCTCGCTGCTGACCGCGCACTTCCACGGGGACGAGCGGTCCCGGGCCGTCGCGTGGTACGCCGCCACCGCCGGTGTCGGCGCCAGCCTCGGGCTCGTGCTCGGCGGAGCGTTGGCCGACCTGGTCTCGTGGCGGGCCGGGTTCTTCGTCAACGTGCCGATCGGGGTCGCGATGGTGGTCGCGGCGCGGCGCTACCTCGACGAGACGCCACGCAGCGCCGCGCGCTTCGACGTACCCGGGGCGCTGCTGGCCACCGCGGGCGCGGGAACCCTGGTCTACGCCCTCGTCACCTCGGCCGAGGCCGGGTGGACGTCGCCGCGGATCCTCGGCGCGCTGGGAGTCTCGGTCGTCCTCATCACCGCGCTGGTGGGGAACGAGTCACGTGCCGGGCAACCGATCATGCCCCTGCGGCTGTTCGCGAGCCGGGAGCGCAGCGGCGCCTACCTCGCCCGCATGCTCTACCTCGGCGCCATGATCGGCTTCTTCTTCTTCACGACCCAGTACCTCCAGGGCGTGCTGGGGTGGACGCCGCTCCAGGCCGGGCTGGGCTTCCTGCCGATGACGGCGGTGAACTTCGCGGTCGCCATGGCGGTGCCGCGCCTGAGCGCGCACCTCACCACCAGCCGGCTGCTGGTCGTCGGGACCGCTGTCACGGCGGTCGGCATGGCGTGGCTGAGCAGCGTCGCCCCGGGGGACACCTTCTTGTGGGGCATCGGCCTGCCCATGGTGCTGATCGGGGGCGGGCAGGGGCTGGCGTTCGCGCCACTCACGTCGGCCGGGATCGCCGGGGTCGACGCCCGCGACGCCGGCGCGGCGTCCGGCCTCGTCAACACCGCACACCAGCTCGGCAGCGCGCTCGGCCTCGCCGTGCTGGTCACGATCGCCGCGGCGGGTGCCGACCTCGCCGACGAGGTCAGGGCCGCGCTCACCGGGAGCGCGGTCCTGCTCGGGTTGGCGCTGCTCGTAGCGTTGGCCCTGGTGGTCCCCGGAGAGCGGCGTCGCGTCGCCGTCGAGCACGCCCGGTCCGACTCCACCCCCAGTCCCCAGGAGGCACTGCGATGAACACCTACACCCTCAACAACGGCGTCGAGATCCCCGCCCTCGGCTTCGGCGTCTTCCAGACCCCGCCCGACGAGACCCGGGACGCCGTGCGCGCGGCCCTCGGCGCCGGCTACCGGCACGTCGACACGGCCGCGGCGTACGGCAACGAGCGCGGCGTCGGCGAGGCGGTGCAGGCGTCCGGCGTCGACCGGTCCGAGGTCTTCCTGGAGACCAAGGTCTGGATCAACGACTACGGGTACGACGAGACGCTGCACGCGTTCGACAAGAGCGCCGGCAAGCTCGGCGTCGACCAGATCGACCTGCTGATCCTGCACCAGGCGTGGCCCGCCGAGTTCGAGCGGACGGTCGGTGCCTACCGCGCGCTCGAGACGCTGCTCGGCGACGGCAAGGTGCGTGCGATCGGGGTCAGCAACTTCATGGTCGAGCACCTCACCCGGTTGCTGGACGTCGCCACCGTGTACCGGCGATCAACCAGATCGAGGTGCACCCCTACTTCCAGCAGCGGGAGGTGCAGGACTTCGGTGCCGAGCACGGCATCCTGACCCAGGCCTGGGCGCCGATCGGCGGCATCACCTTCTACCGCGACAGCGGCCACACCAGCACGCTCGACGACCCGGCGATCGGCGAGATCGCGGCCGCCCACGGCAAGTCGCCGGCCCAGGTGATGCTCCGGTGGGCGCTGCAGCAGGGACGCCAGGTGATCCCGAAGTCCACCAAGCCGGCGCGGATCGCCGAGAACATCGACGTGTTCGACTTCGACCTCACCGCCGAGCAGCTCGCCGCCATCGACGGGCTGGAGACCGGTCGACGCGGTGGCCCGGAGCCGGAGGACGTCACCCTGTCGGCCTTCAGCCGGGAGATCCCCGAGGCCTGACGACTGTCGGACGCCTCGTCTAGCGTGCTGGGTATGGCTGACGTCGTGCTCTTCCACCACATCCAGGGACTCACACCGGGCGTGGTCGCGCTCGCCGACCGGTGGCGTGCCGCCGGGCACACGGTCCACACGCCCGACCTCTACGGCGGGCGCACCTTCGCCTCGATCCAGGACGGTGCCGCGTTCTCCCAGGGAGAGGGTGCGCCCGACCTCGACACCCTCGCCGACGAGGCGGTCGCCGGACTGCCGGCCGGGCTCGTGTACGCCGGGATCTCGTCGGGCGTGATGCAGGCGCAGCGGCTCGCGCAGACCCGACCCGGTGCCGCCGGCGCGGTGCTCTGCGAGTCCTGCCTGCCGATCAGCGGTGAGTGGGCGATCGGCCCGTGGCCGGACGGCGTGCCGGTGCAGGTGCACGGCATGGACGCCGACGAGTTCTTCGCGGGCGAGGGCGACATCGACGCCGCCCGCGAGCTGGTCGCCTCGACCGCCGACGGGGAGCTCTTCGTCTACGCCGGCGATCAGCACCTCTTCGAGGACAGCTCGCTCCCGTCGTACGACGCGGCGGCGACCGACCTGCTCAGCGAGCGGGTGCTCGGCCTGCTCGCCCGCGTCTGACCGATGAGTCGAGGGCCCGGGGCCGGTCAGCACCGGGCATGACGACCTTCCTGCTCGTGCCCGGCGCCGGTGGTGACGGCTGGTTCTGGGAGCGGCTGGTCGCCGCGCTCGCGGAGCGCGGCCACCGCGGCATCGCGGTCACCCTGCCCGGACCCGACGAGTCGGCCGGCCTGGCGGCGTACGCCGACGTGATCGTCGAGGCCGGCCGCGACGCGGGTCCGGTCGTGCTCGTGGCGCAGTCGATGGGCGGTTTCAGCGCGCCGCTGGCCGTGGACCGTCTCGACGTCGAGCGGATCGCGCTGATCAACGCGATGGTCCCGGCGCCCGGCGAGACCGCCGGCTCCTGGTGGGAGACCGTGGGTCAGGGCGAGGCGGCCGCGGCCGCCGCCCGTCGTGACGGCCGACCCGAGGAGTTCGACGTCGAGCGCGACTTCTTCCACGACGTACCTCCCGCGGTCACGCGCGAGCTCTTCTCCCGACCCGCCCGCGACGAGGTCGAGCGCGCCTTCGCCGACCCCTGGCCGCTCGACGCGTGGCCCGACGTGCCCACGGTCGGGCTCGCCGGTGCCGACGACCGGCTCTTCCCGCCCGACCTCCAGCAGCGCGTCGCGCGCGACCGCCTCGGCATCAAGCTCGACGTGGTGCCCGGCGGTCACCTGGTCGCGCTGGCCGACCCGGACGTCGTCGCCGATTGGCTCACAGGCGTCTGACCCGCCGCGCCGCGAAGTCGGCCAGGGCGTGGTCGAGGTCGCGCTCGGTGAACGCCGGCCACATCCGGGGACTGACGTGGATCTCGGCGTGCTGGCTCTGCCAGGGGAAGAAGCCGGAGATGCGCTGCTCGCCACTGGTGCGGATCACCAGGTCGATCTCCTTGACCGGTCCGCCCGGCAGGGCATCGGTGATCGCGTCGCTCAGCGCGTCGCTGTCGAGGTCGCCGCCGCCGGCCGCGACGGCGGCCCGGATGCCGGCGACGATGTCGGCACGCGGGTCGTAGCCGATGGCCAGCGTCAGGTGGCCAGGTCGGGTGACGGTCTCGGCGACAGCCGCCTCGAGCGCCGTGCGCGTCGCCGGCGGCAGCAGGCCGAGGTCGCCGCTCACGTGGAGGCGCCAGTACGTCGACGACCGGACCTGCTCCGGCACCACGGTCCGGAGCAGTCGGAAGAGGTGGTCGACCTCGTCGCCGGCCCGCTTGCGGATGTTGTCGGCCGACAGCACGTAGACGGTCGCGTGCTCGATGCCCCGGCGTTCCAGCCAGCCGAGGAAGTCGCCCAGGTGCTCGGCCCCCGCGCGGTGCCCGACGCTGACGTCGAGGTGTCCGGCTGCCCGCGCCCACCGGCGGTTGCCGTCCATGATCAGGCCGACGTGCCGCGGGAGTGCGTCTGGTCGGCGGGCGGTGATCATGTCGCTCAGAGCCGCTCGATGACCCAGTCGATGCAGTGCGTGAGCGCCTCGACGTCGGCCGGGTCGACGGCGGGGTACATCGCGATCCGGAGCTGGTTGCGGCCCAGCTTGCGGTAGGGCTCGGTGTCGACGATCCCGTTGGCGCGCAGCACGGCGGCGATGCGGGCGGCGTCGATCGTCTCCTCGAAGTCGATGGTGCCGATGACCAGCGAGCGGTGGTCCGGGTCGGCGACGTACGGGAAGGCGTACGGCGACTTCTCCGCCCAGGTGTAGAGCGCGTCCGAGGACGCGGTCGTGCGCGCGACCATGCCGTCGAGTCCGCCGGAGGCGTTCATCCAGTCCAGCTGCTCGGCCATCAGGAAGAGCGTGGCGACCGCCGGGGTGTTGTAGGTCTGGTTGAGGGCCGAGTTCGAGATCGCGGTCGGCAGGTCGAAGAACGCCGGGACGTGACGACCCGACGCCGCGATCGACGCCGCCCGCTCGAGTGCCGCGGGGGAGAAGAGCGCGAGCCAGAGGCCGCCGTCGGACGCGAAGCTCTTCTGCGGCGCGAAGTAGTAGACGTCCGTCTCCCTGACGTCGACCGGGAGACCGCCGGCGCCGGACGTGGCGTCGATCAGGACCAGCGCGTCCGACGCGATGCCCTCCGGTCGCACGACCGGAGCCATCACCGCGGTCGAGGTCTCGTTGTGCGCCCAGGCGTAGACGTCGACGCCGTCCTCGGCGGCGGCCGCCGGCCGGGTGCCGGGCTCGGACTTGATGACCGAGGGGTCGGACAGCCACGGCGCAGCGGCGGCCGCCGAGGCGAACTTCGCCGAGAACTCCCCGAAGGCGAGGTGCTGGCTCTTCTCCGAGATCAGGCCGTACGTCGCCACGTCCCAGAACGCCGTCGCGCCGCCGTTGCCGAGCACCACCTCGTAGCCGTCCGGCAGGGAGAAGAGGTCCGCGAGCCCGGCCCGCACCCGGCCGACGAGGTCGCGCACCGGGGCCTGCCGGTGCGACGTGCCCATCAGGGAGGTGCCCGTCGCGGCGAGGGCGTCGAGGTGCGCCGGCTGGATCTTCGACGGGCCGGCACCGAAGCGGCCGTCGGACGGCAGCAGGTCGGCGGGGATCTGGAGGGCGTCGTCGGTCACGGTCCCTATTCTGTCAGCCGTACCCGTGACCCCCTCCGGACAGACAGATCGTGAGCACGTGACTGAACTCGAGATCCACCGGGTCGGCTACGGCCACCCGGACGCGGTGCGCCTGATCGACGAGGTCCAGGCGGAGTACGTCGTCCGGTACGGCGGCCCCGACGAGACGCCGCTGGACCCGCTGATGTTCGAGCCGCCGGCGGGCAGCTTCTTCGTCGGGTACGTCGATGGCGACCCCGTCGCGACCGGGGCGTGGCGACGGACGAGCCTCGTCGCGCTCGGCTCCGGCGCGACCGCCGAGGTCAAGCGGATGTACGTCGCGACCTCGGCGCGCGGCCGCGGCCTCGCCCGGGTGATGCTCGCGCACCTCGAGACCGACGTGGGACGGCACGGCGTCGAGGTGGTCGTCCTCGAGACCGGGCTGCGCCAGCCCGAGGCGATGGCGCTCTACGAGAGCAGCGGCTACGAGCCGATCCCGCCGTTCGGGTTCTACAAGGATGCGCCGCTCTCGCGCTGCTACGCCAAGCGCCTGCCGACGACGACGTAGCGCTCGTCGCTGATCGGGCGGCCCCAGTACGCCGGGTCGTCGAGCTGACGGGTCTCGGCGGCGAGCCCCGCGCCCTCCACCAGCGCCACGGTCTCGGCGGACGTCAGGCCGGCTCCGGTCGACCAGCTGCCCTCGACCAGCACCAGCCGGCCGTCGGGGACGAGCAGGCGCAGCCAGTGGTCCAGCACGTCGGCCGGTGCGGGCAGCGCCCACAGGACGTGGCGGCACAGCACCACGTCGTACGCCGCCTGGTCGAGCGCCGGGGCTGCGACGTCGCCGACCGTGAAGGTGGTGCCGGGGAACGAGCCGACCTTCGCGGTCGCCCGGCGCACCATCTCGGGGGAGAAGTCGACGCCGTCCACGGCGTACCCGTCCTCGGCCAGCAGCAACGACAGCGTCCCGGTGCCGCAGCCCAGGTCGGCCACCCGGGCCGGCATCGGCGGCAGGAGCGAGCGCAGCAGGCTTCGCCAGGCGTCGCGCACCAGGGGGTCGTGGAGGCCGTGGTCCGGCTCGTCGTCGAAGGTGGCGGCCTGGGCGTCCCAGACCTGGCTGTCCCGAGAGGTCACCCCGCGACTCTAGGCTGGTCGCCATGCTGCTCCCGCCCAAGGTCGCGCACGGGGTCGCCGACGGCTCGGTGACGTTGGCGTTCCGCCGCTGGCGCAGGCAGGACGTCGCGGTCGGCTCGCAGTTCCGCACGGTCGCGGGCGTGGTCCGGGTCGACGAGGTGGGTGTCGTCGACGAGGCGGCGATCACCGACGCCGAGGCCGTCGCCGCCGGCTGGCCCGACGCCGAGCGGCTGCGCCGGCAGCTCGCCAAGGTGGAGGGCGAGGTCGCGACGTACCGCGTGGTGCTGAGCTGGGCCGGTCCGGACCCGCGGGTGGCCCTGCGGGAGAGCGCGGACCTCACCGACGACGACATCGCCACGATCGACGCGAAGCTGGAGCGGCTCGACCGCGCGAGCAGCCATGGCCCGTGGACGATGGTGACCCTCGACATCATCAGGCGGCGCCCGCACACCCGGGCGCCGGACCTCGCGGCCGAGCTGGGCCGCGAGCGCGACCCCTTCAAGATCGACGTCCGCAAGCTGAAGAACCTCGGGCTCACCCGCAGCTTCGACGTCGGCTACGAGGTCTCACCCCGAGGGGTGGTCTACCTCGAAAGGACGACGCGACGACTGGTCTAGACCTATCGTGGTCGATCGTGCGTCTCCTCGTCTCGGCCCTCACCGGCCTCCTGCTCTCGCTCACCCTCCTGGCCCCGGCCGACGCCGCGCGGCCGATCGAGGACTACGCGTCGTACCAGCAGCCCGGCAAGTGCCACCCCAAGCCGTACGCCGGCACGGTCTACCTCGGCCGGTGGATCGCGCGCCACTACGGCGGCGGGTACGTCGGCACCGCGCGCCCGTGCGCGAAGAAGCAGCGTCGGGCGACGTCGGAGCACCAGACCGGGCAGGCGATCGACTGGTCCAACGACGTCGCACGCCGCGGTGACCGGGTGCAGGTCAAGCAGCTCTTCCGCGACCTCTTCGGCCCGGACGCCCGGGGCAACGCCGACGCGCGGGCGCGCCGGATGGGGATCATGTACGTGATCTGGAACGACCAGATGTACCCCGCCTGGAACGAGTTCCGGCCCGAGCCCTACCTGTCGTCGAGCTGCACGTCCACGAAGAAGTGCTCGAAGACGCTGCGGCACCGCAACCACGTGCACATCTCGCTCACCCGCGCCGGGGCCAAGGGGCGCACCAGCTGGTACGACGGTCGCCTGTAGCCGCCAGGATGGGGCCGTGAGCGAACCCGTGATCGAGGCCCCGTCCGCCGCCGGCGTCGAGCAGGCCCTGGCCCTCGCGCGGCGCTGGCTGCCCGCCTTCGACGGCGGCTGGGTCGTGCAGGCGACCGCCGTCGGCACCAACGCGGCCGGAGAGCCGGTGCGGGTGCCCAGCTGCCAGGTCGTCACGCTGCGCGACGGCCGGATCGCGCTCTTCGAGGAGTACGCCGACTCCCGCGCCGCCGAGGCACTCTTCGGCTGACTACGCAGCCGACCGGAGCTCCTTCTTCGCACGCTTGTCCTGGAGCCGGCGCTGCTTGTCGACGAACTTGATCGACGAGCGCTGCACGAAGCCGGGGAAGAACCGGCCCAGCCGCCAGGCGATCCTCGCGGGACGCGGCGTGACCAGCATGGCCTTGTCCTCGGCGACGGTCTCGAGCACCTGCTCGGCGAAGACCGCCGGGTCGAGCGGGTGCCGAACGCCCTGCCCCTTGAGGTAGAAGTCGCGGCCGTGGAACTTCCCGACGTACCCCTTGTCGAGGATCGGGGTGTCGACCGCGGCCGGGCACACGACCGTCACGCCGACGCCCTTCGACGCGGCCTCCGAGCGCAGCGCCAGCGAGAGCCCGACGACCGCGTGCTTCGTCATCACGTACGACGTGATCAGCCCGGCCGCCATCAGCCCGCCCATCGAGGCGGTGTTGACGATCTGTCCCGACCCGCGGGTGACCATGAGCGGGTACGCCGCCGCGACGCCGTGGACGACGCCGCGGATGTTGACGTCGATGATCGCGTTCCACTGCTCGAGGGTGAGGTCCTCGGTCTCGCCGCCGAACGTGATGCCCGCGTTGTTGAAGAGCAGGTCGGGCTGCACCGAGTCGACGAGCGCCTGGACGGCGGCGGCGTCGGTGACGTCGAGCCGCGCGGCGCGTGCCGAGCCGGGGCCGACCATCGAGGTGGCCGCCCGGGACGCGGCCATCTCGTCGAGGTCGGCGCAGACCACGTCCGCGCCGGCAGCGACCAGCGCGCGGGTCAGGGCGACGCCGATGCCCGAGCCGCCTCCGGTGACGATGGCCGTCTTGCCGGCGAAGTGCGCGCCGACGTCGGTCCTCACACGTCCCACTCGGACCGCCACCCCTCGACGTCGGAGGCCGGGCGGGCGGCCGGGCCGGTGTAGATCGCGGACGGCCGGATCAGCCGCCCGGTGGTCTTCTGCTCCAGGATGTGCGCCGACCAGCCGCCGGTGCGGGCGCAGGTGAACATCGACGTGAACATGTTCGCCGGCACCTCAGCGAAGTCGAGCACGATCGCCGCCCAGAACTCCACGTTGGTCTCGAGTACCCGGTCCGGGCGCCGCTCGCGCAGCTCGGCGAGCGCGGCCTGCTCCAGCGCCTCGGCGACCTCGTAGCGCGGCGCGTCGAGCTCGCGCGCCGTACGCCGCAGCACCCGCGCGCGGGGGTCCTCGGCGCGGTAGACGCGGTGGCCGAAGCCCATCAGCCGCTCGCCGCTGTCGAGCAGCTCCTTGACGTACGACGCGGCGTCGCCGTCGCGCCGCTCGACCTCCTCGATCATGCCGAGCACGCGGGAGGGGGCGCCGCCGTGCAGCGGGCCGCTCATCGCGCCGATGGCGCCGGAGAACGCGGCGGCCACGTCGGCGCCGGTCGAGGTGATGACCCGCGCGGTGAAGGTCGAGGCGTTCATGCCGTGCTCGGCGGCCGAGCTCCAGTAGGCGTCGATCGCCTTCACGTGCTTGGGGTCCGCCTCGCCCTTCCAGCGGATCAGGAACTTCTCGGCGAGCGTCTTGCCCTCGTCGACGACCTTCTGCGGGACGACCGGCTGGTTGAGACCGCGGGCCGACTGGGCGGCGTACGACAGCACCATCACGGCGAGCCGGCCGATGTCCTCACGGGCCTGCTCGTCGCTGATGTCGTAGGTCTGGCCGAAGCCGAACGCCGGCGCCAGCATCGCGACCGCGGCCTGCACGTCGACGCGGACGTCGCCGGTGTGCACGGGGAGGTTGTAGGGCTCGGCGGGGGAGAGGCCCGGGGTGTAGGAGCCGTCGATGAGGAGGCCCCAGACGTTCTCGAACGGCACCCGGCCGACGATGTCCTCGATGTCCACGCCGCGGTAGCGCAGCGCCGAGCCCTCCTTGTCCGGCTCCGCGATCTGCGTCTCGAAGGCGACGACGCCCTCCAGTCCGTGGTGCACCTCGGGCATGCCAGCTCCTCGTCCTCGTTGTTGACGCCTGTCAGGCGCCGCCCCGGCATTGTGCACCGCCCGGTCGTTAGGGTCGAGGCATGGCCCCCCTCGACCTCTCCGCGCTCCGGGAGGAGTACGCCCGCGACGGCCTCGACGAGTCCGACCTGGCCGACGACCCGATGACGATGTTCGACCGCTGGATGGGCGAGGCGCACGCGGCGATCCGCCACGACGCCAACGCGATGGTCGTCAGCACGGTCGGCGCCGACGGCGCCCCCTCCTCGCGGATGGTGTTGCTCAAGGGTGTCTCCGAGGCCGGTTTCGTCTTCTTCACCAACACCGGCTCCCGCAAGGGCGCCGAGCTCGCCGGCAACCCGCGGTGCGCGCTGCTCTTCCCCTGGCACGTCCTCGAGCGGCAGGTGCGGGTGGACGGTGTCGCGGCACCGCTACCCCGCGCCGATGTCGAGGCCTACTTCTCCAGCCGCCCGCACGGGTCCCAGCTCGGCGCTGTGGCGTCCCACCAGTCGCAGGTCGTGGCCGGTCGCGCGGAGCTCGACGCGGCGTACGCCGACGCCGAGGCGCGCTACCCCGACGCCGTACCGACCCCCGAGGAGTGGGGCGGGTACGTCGTACGCCCCGAGGTCGTCGAGTTCTGGCAGGGCCGGACCTCGCGCCTCCATGACCGGCTCGTCTATCGGCGCGCCGGCGACGCGTGGGTCACGGAGCGGCTGGCGCCGTAGTCCGTCGCCGCGGCAGCCCGAGGACGAGCGCCGCGACGGTGAGCACTCCGCCGAGGGCGACCAGGTACCACGGCAGTGCGGTCGGGATGCCGAGGTAGGTCGTGATCCCGAGGATCCGGGCCATGCCCCACGGCAGCAGCGCGAGCTGGTCGTTCCAGTGCGTCAGCGCCCGCTCGAGACCGATCCCGCCGGCGAGCAGGCCGACCCCGAGCATCGCCGCGCCGACGGTGCCGAGCGCGACCGCGGCGGCCCGCCGACGACCCGTGCGGCCGGCGAGCGCCCAGACCAGGCACGCGAGCACCCAGCCGAAGAGCACGAACGACACCACGACGTACGCCGTCCGCCAGCCAGGAGCAGTCCAGAACACGAACCAGTAGCCGCCCGGACCGCGGATCGACAGCACCGCGAGCAACAGGACCGACCGGATCGTGATCGCGCCGCCGACGGCCGTCGCGACCCGCCACGAGCGAGTTGCCAGGACGACGGCGGTCAGGACCGCCCAGCCGACGCCGACCAGGATCAGGTGGGCGGGAGCCAGGAACCAGGTCAGCACCAGCCGGCTCCACGCCACCGCCACCAACGGGAACGCGACCACCAGCCAGCGGTTGACCGGGCCGGGCTCGCGCCACGGGGTCGTGGCGGCGCGCACCATCGTGCGACCGGTGCGGGTCAGGCCGAGACCCAGCAGCAGCGCGAGCAGCCCGCCGCGGGCGAGCCAGGCCATCGGCAGGTCGCGCTCGGCGCGCTGCTCGCCGAGCCGCGCGGCGGTCAGGTTGTACGCCGGCAGCTCGACGTCGTCGCCGTACTTCTGCTCGTGGTCGGCGGCCGCGACGTCGAAGGCGTCGCGGGCCGTGGCCCACTCGTCGCGGCCGGTGCCGGTGTCGAGCCACTGCGCGTGCCGGAGCACCATCGCGCGGTAGGAGTCCAGCAGCGTGAAGAGGTTGACCTGGTAGTCCAGCGAGTCGATCAGCTGCTGGCGCAACGCGGGGTCGCGGTACGTCGAGGCGTCCGTCGCCGCCACCTCGTCGCGCATCGACCGCGCGACCTCCACGGCGTGCTCGCCGGCCGCGATCGCGTCGTCCACTCCCTCGGGTCCGGAGTCGCGGACGATCGAGTAGATGACGTCCAGCACGGCGCTGTCACCGGTGAGGATGTCCCACTCGAAGATCCACATCTGAGGCGGCGGCTCGAGCCCCAGCGCGAACGCGCGCACCTGGGCGAACTGCTCGATGTAGAGCCCCTGCGACACCGCCTCGCGCGACGAGGCCATCGCGGTGGAGATCGCCGTCACGGTCGCCGGGTCGGTCGAGAACCAGCGGCGCGCCCAGTCGGCGGTGATCTCGGCGGGATCGGCCTCGGGATCGCGCGCGAGCCTGGCCGAGAGCTCGCTGTTGAGGTCGTAGAGCTGCCAGAAGCCGTGGGTCAGCTCGAGGCTCATCGGGCCGGCGCGCCACGGGCCGCCGTCCTGGGTCCACGTCCAGACGCCCTCGACGTGCGGGTTGGCGGCGAGGAAGCGCTGCAATGCCTGCTGGTAGAGGTTGCCGAGGTCGTTCGGGATCGCGCCGAACGCCTCGAACTCGCGGCGGCTCTGCATCTCGACGATCCGCCGCTGGTTCCCGGTCTCGAGCGTGTCGTTGAGAGGGAGCCAGCTGTAGAAGTCGCCGAGGCTGTACTTCGTCGACACGATCAGGTTCGGGCTGTCGATCCCGTCGAGCACCTCGTGGTAGCTGTCGGGGTTCGTGTGCATGTCACCGACCGCGCCGATGCCCACGCTCCAGGTCCGGAAGATCACGGTCTTGTCGACCCGCTCGGCCTCGTCGGTGAATGCCGTGAGCATCGCGCGCACGGCGGGCGGCGTGGTCACCGTGATCTCGGAGTAGTAGTCCCAGCCGGGCAGGTTGTAGATGTTGCCGCCCTCGCCGATGCGGAGCAGCACGCCGTCGACGTACGGCATCTCGCGGTAGAGCTCGTCGAGCCCGTGCTGGTAGACCTCCCACAGCTTGGGGTCGGTCGGGTCGAGGTCGAACTCCTTCGTCAGGTAGCGCTCCAGCGGGCTGCTCAGGATGAGCATGTCGGTGCGGAAGTAGACCTGCATGCCGAGGTCGTGGACCTCCTGCCAGATCGGCCCGAACGCCGCCCGCATCGCCTCGGCGCGCGCGACGTACTCCGGGTCGTCGGCGTAGACCTCCGGCACGTCGGAGAAGGTGAGGTACTCCAGGAAGCCGGGCACGGCGATGGCGTTGTAGCCCTGCGCGAGCGTGTGCCTGACGTAGGCCAGCACGCTGGCCCGGGCGGCCGGCATCGCCGCCTGGTCGACGTACGGCGCCTTCGGGAGGATCGCGTCCTCGAACGCCCGGGAGTAGTGGGAGTAGTCCTCGCCGCCCTCCCACTGCGACGCGTCGGCGTCGACGCCGGCCGCGCCGAGGTCGACCATCCGGAACGGCAGCCGGCTCGTCACCGTCTCGCCGAGGTGCTCGGTCAGCGGGCGGCTCTCGCGGGCTGCCTGGGCCAGGTCGTAGATGCCGCGGACGGCGCCGGTCTCGCTGCCGGCGGTGATCGTCAGCGCGGTCCGGGTGCCGCCGAGGCGGTAGGAGTCGTCGCCGACGTCCCCGTCGCCGTGGGTGACCGCGAGCGTGGCGCGGCCGCGCGTCCCGGTGGCGGTCGCGTCGCGGAGCTCGGCGACCGCCGTACGTGTGCGGAGGGTGCCGTCGACGGTGATCCGGGAGAACGCCGGCGGTGCGACCGCCGGCCGCGGGGGAGCGACCGTCGGCTCCTCGACGGGCACGTCCTTGGCCTCGGTGCGGATGCCCATCGTGGCCGAGATGCCGGCGGCGATGACCCCACCCACCAGCCCGAGGACGACCACCACGAGAAGGACCTGGACCACACGACGTACCTGCACGAGCCGGAACTGTAGGCCCACCGCACGGGCCGGGGCGGAGGGACCGGAAATAGTTTGTGAGTGAGTGCTCACTCACTTATGATCGCCCGGTGCCTCCCCGTGCCCGACCGATGCCGCCCGACGAACGTCGCGCCGACCTCATCGACGCCACGCTCCGGCTGATGCGCGTCCAGGGTCGCGACATCACCACCCGTCAGATCGCCGAGGCGGCCGGGATCGCCGAGGGCACGGTCTTCCGGGCGTTCGCGACCAAGGAGGAGCTGGTCGACGCGGCCATCGCCCGGGCCTTCGAGCCCGGGGACGTGGTGGCCCGGATCGAGGAGATCGACCCCGACCTGCCGCTGCGGTCCCGCCTGGTGCTGCTCGTCTCGATCCTGCAGCAGCGCTTCCGGGCGACCTTCGAGCTGATGCAGAAGGTCGGCCTGGTCGGGCCGCCCCGGCACGACGCCGAGGCAGCGCACGCGTGGCGGGCGCGCCAGGAGATGCTCTTCGCGGCCGTCATCGGCTCCGACGGCGACCGGCTCCGGGTCCCGGCCGACGAGTTCGCCCACACCCTGCGGCTGCTCACCTTCGCCGGCAGCCACCCCCTGATCTCGGACGGGCGCCTGCTCACCCCCGACGAGATCGTCGACACCGTCCTGCTCGGACTCCAGAGGAAGAACTGATGCTGCTCCGACTCCTGCGCACCCAGCTGGCGCCGTACCGGGCCTGGCTCACCGTCGTGGTGTTCTTCCAGTTCCTCGGCGTGCTGGCGATGCTCTACCTGCCCACCCTCAACGCCGACATCATCGACGAGGGCGTCACGAAGGGCGACACCCACTACATCCTCACCACCGGCGGCGTCATGCTCGCGGTCGCGTTCGGCCAGATCATCTGCTCGGTCATCGCGGTCCGGTTCGGCTCGCGCACCGCGATGAGCTTCGGCCGCGACGTGCGCGCCGCGCTCTTCCACCGGGTCGGCACGTTCTCGACCCGCGAGGTGCAGCACTTCGGTGCGCCGTCGCTGATCACGCGTACGACGAACGACGTGCAGCAGGTGCAGATGCTCGTGCTGATGACCTGCACGATCGCGGTGTCCGCGCCGATCATGATGGTCGGCGGCGTGATCATGGCGCTGCGTGAGGACATGGGCCTCGGCTGGATCCTCGCCGTCGTCGTGCCGGCGCTCTTCCTCTGCGTCGGCTTCGTCGTCAGCCGGATGGTGCCCAACTTCCGGCTGATGCAGGGCCGCATCGACGAGGTCAACCGGGTGCTGCGCGAGCAGATCACCGGCATCCGCGTGGTCCGCGCGTTCGTGCGCGAGCCGTACGAGAAGCAGCGCTTCGGCAAGGCCAACGACGACCTGACCGAGGTCGCCGTCGCGGCCGGCCGGTGGATGGCGACCATGTTCCCGCTGGTGATCCTGGTCGTGAACGTCTCGAGCGTCGCCGTCATCTGGTTCGGCGGTCACCGCATCGACAACGGCCAGATGCAGGTGGGGGCGCTGACGGCGTTCCTCTCCTACCTGATGCAGATCCTGATGTCGGTGATGATGGCGACCTTCATGCTGATGATGATCCCGCGGGCCTCGGTCTGCGCGGACCGCGTCGCCGAGGTCCTCGACACGCACACCTCGGTGCCGACGCCGGCCGACGCGATCGCCCCGGACCCGGCCCAGCGCGGTCACCTCGACCTCGAGCACGTCACCTTCGCCTACCCCGGCGCCGAGGAGCCCGTGCTCGCGGACGTCTCGTTCTCCGCCCGGCCCGGTCAGACGGTCGCGGTGATCGGCTCGACCGGTGCCGGCAAGACCACGCTGGTCAACCTGGTGCCACGGCTCTTCGACGCCACCGACGGCGTGGTCCGCGTCGGCGGGACCGACGTACGACGGGTCGACGAGGCACTGCTGTGGGAGCAGATCGGGCTGGTGCCACAGAAGGCCTACCTCTTCAGCGGCACGGTGCGCAGCAACCTGCGGCACGGCAAGCCGGACGCGACCGAGGAGGAGATGTGGGCGGCCCTCGAGGTCGCGCAGGGGCGCGACTTCGTCGAGGCGCTGCCCGACGGGCTGGACGCGCCCGTGACCCAGGGCGGCACCAACTTCTCGGGCGGCCAGCGGCAGCGCCTCGCGATCGCGAGGGCGCTGATCCGCAAGCCCGGCATCTACCTCTTCGACGACTCGTTCTCGGCGCTCGACCTGGCGACCGACGCCCGGCTCCGGGCCGCGCTGAGGCCCACGACCAGCGACGCGACGGTGGTGATCGTCGCCCAGCGCGTCTCGACCATCCGCGACGCCGACCTGATCCTCGTGCTCGAGGACGGCCGGGTCGTCGGACGCGGCACCCACCACGAGCTGCTCGAGGACTGCGAGACCTACCAGGAGATCGTCACGTCCCAGCTCACGGCGGAGGAGGCAGCCTGATGACGGAGACCAGCACCGGCTCCAAGAAGCAGGAGTTCAAGGCCACCGAGCGGATCGAGGCGCCCCAGGGCGGTCCCGGCCGCGGCCCGATGGGCGGCGGCATGGTCGGCCAGAAGGCGATGGACTTCGGTCCGTCCGCCAAACGGCTGGTCGGCCTGATGCGCCCCGACCGGGGCAAGGCGGTCGCCGTGGTGCTGCTCGGCATCGCCAGCGTGCTGCTGATGTCGATCGCGCCCCGGATCCTCGGGCACGCGACCGACCTGGTGTTCAACGGCTTCATCGGCTCGAAGTTCCCGCCCGGCACCCCGGACTCGGCGCTGCCCGAGGCGGTGCAGGGGATGGACGTCGTGCCCGGCGAGGGCGTGGACTTCGGCGCCGTCGGCCACGTGCTGATGATCGTGCTGCTCATCTACGTCGGCGCGTCGCTGCTCGCGTGGCTGCAGGGCTACATCCTCAACACCGTCGTGCAGAACACCGTGCGGCAGATGCGCGAGGACGTCGAGGAGAAGATCAACCACCTGCCGCTGAACTACTTCGACCGCTCGCCGCGCGGCGAGCTGCTGTCGCGGGTCACCAACGACATCGACAACGTCAGCCAGACGCTCCAGCAGACGATGAGCCAGCTGCTCACGTCCGTCATGACGGTCATCGCGGTGCTCGCGATGATGGTCTGGATCTCGCCGCTGCTCGCCCTGGTCGCGCTCATCACCGTGCCGCTCTCGCTCGTCGTGACGGCGCAGATCATGAAGCGCTCGCAGGGACAGTTCGTCGCCCAGTGGCGGCGTACCGGCAAGCTCAACGCGCAGATCGAGGAGGCCTACTCCGGCCACGCGCTGGTCAAGGTGTTCGGCCGCCAGGCCGAGGTCGAGCAGACCTTCGCGGAGGAGAACGACGAGCTCTTCAAGGTCAGCTTCGGCGCGCAGTTCGTCAGCGGCCTGATCATGCCGGCGATGATGTTCATCGGGAACCTCAACTACGTCCTGGTCGCCGTCGTCGGCGGTCTCCGCGTGGCGAGCGGCAACCTGTCGCTGGGCGAGGTGCAGGCGTTCATCCAGTACTCCCGCCAGTTCACCCAGCCGCTCACGACGGTCGCGTCGATGACCAACCTGCTGCAGTCGGGCGTCGCCTCGGCGGAGCGCGTCTTCGAGCTGATCGACGCTGACGAGGAGTCCGTGGACGCCCCGGCGCTCACTGTTCCGGCCGTACGACGCGGGGAGGTGGCGTTCGAGCACGTGTCGTTCCGCTACGACGAGGACAGGCCACTCATCACCGACCTGTCCCTGGTGGCCCGGCCCGGTCAGACGGTCGCGATCGTCGGACCGACCGGGGCCGGCAAGACGACCCTGGTCAACCTGGTGATGCGGTTCTACGAGCTCGACGCGGGCCGGATCACGATCGACGGGGTCGACGTCGCGGGGATGCCGCGCTCGGCGCTGCGCGGGCAGATCGGCATGGTCCTCCAGGACACGTGGCTCTTCGAGGGCACCATCCGCGACAACATCGCGTACGGCCGACCTGACGCCACGGAGGAGCAGGTGCTCGAGGCCGCGCGGGCGACGTTCGTGGACCGGTTCGTGCACTCCCTGCCCGACGGCTACGACACCGTGATCGACGAGGAGGGCTCGAACCTCTCCGCGGGCGAGCGCCAGCTCGTCACGATCGCGCGGGCGTTCCTCACCGACCCGGCACTGCTGATCCTCGACGAGGCCACCAGCTCGGTCGACACCCGCACCGAGCTGCTGCTCCAGAACGCGATGGCGGCGCTGCGCACGGACCGGACGTCGTTCGTGATCGCCCACCGGCTCTCCACCATCCGCGACGCCGACCTGATCCTGGTCATGGAGGACGGCGCGATCGTGGAGCAGGGCGACCACGACGACCTGCTCGCCGCGGGTGGTGCCTACGCCCGGCTGTACAACGCGCAGTTCACCGCGGCGGCGACGGAGGACGCGGCCGTTTAACCCGTTGAACGGTTCCCGAGTGCGACCTACCGTTGTCGTACACGGGAAAGGAGGTGGTCCGAAGAATGATTTCTTTTGGGACGCGTGAGGTGGCTGCCCGCTAGCAGCCCATCAGCAAGACCCGGGGCGGAGTCGTCCCGGGACGGCTGCTGGTGAATCCATCGCAGTCACCCGACCCGCAGGCGATCCGGTCATCACGTCCACCGGAGCCGGGCCCACCAGGGCTCGACGCCTGCGGGTCGCTGCGTTGCCGGACCCGCTCTCCTGCCGACTGGCTCTCAGGCAGCGTCGGAGGTCAGGTCGTCGTCGGGTACGACGGGCAGCTCGGCGGTCTCGCCGGTGAGGGCCGCGAGCTCGGCCTCCTCGGCGGCGGCCGCCATCTTGTTGGAGCTCACGGCGCCCTCGACGAGGCTCGCGACGACGGCGCAGACCAGCCACACACCCGCCATGCAGATGAGCAGCCGCACCAGCGCGACGTCGGGGGAGAGGGTGCCGCTCACCTGGGCGGCGTAGAGCGCCGGCGAGCTGACGAGGAGCGTGCCGATCAGCACGGGCCACGAGAACGGACTCATTGCTACCTCCCTGATGGAGAACCTGGTGGGACGGACGGTGGTCAGGCGCCCACGGCGAGGCGTGCGTCGGCGACGACGACGCCCTCGGAGCGGATCTGGTCGGCACCGGTGAGCTCCTGGTAGGAGAGCACCGAGAGCCGCGGCACGATCGGGTGCACCAGCCGGCGCAGCGGCGCCCGCAGCTGCGGGGCGCACACGAGCACCGGTCGGATGTTGCGGTTCTCCACGTCCTGGGTGAGCTGCGCGAGGCTGCCCATCAGGCCCTGGCTCGTCGACGGGTCGAGCGCGATCGCCTGACCGTGCTCGCCGGGACGCAGGGACTCGAGGATCTGCTGCTCGAGCTGCGGCTCGATGGTCAGGACGTGCAGCGTCTTGTCGACGAGGTACGGCGCCGCGATGGCCGGGCCGAGAGCCTGACGGGCGGCGTCGACGAGCGGGTCGAGCTCCTTGGTGCGGGTCGCCCGCAGCGACAGCGCCTCGAAGATCCGGACCAGGTCGCGGATCGACACGCTCTCGTCGAGCAGCTCCTGGAGCACCCGCTGGATCTCGCCGAGGCTGAGCTGCGCCGGGGTGAGCTCCTCGACCACGACCGGGTGGGTGCGCTTGACGACGTCGGTGAGCATCCGCACGTCCTCGCGGCCGAGCAGGCGCGCGGCGTGGGCGGTGACGACCTCGGCGAGGTGCGTGGTGATGACCGAGGCGCGGTCGACGACGGTCGCGCCGCTGAGCTCGGCCTGGCTGCGCAGCTCGGCGGGGATCCACTTGGCCTCGAGCCCGAAGACCGGCTCCTGGGTCGGCTGGCCCGGCAGCGAGCCGAGGTAGTCGCCGATCGCGAGCACGGTGCCGGGCGGCGCCTCGCCCCGGGCGACCTCGATGCCGAAGAGCATGATCGCGTAGGTCTGGCTGGGCAGCTGGAGGTTGTCGCGGGTGCGGACCGGTGGGGCGACGATGCCGAGGTCGGTCGCGATCTTGCGGCGCAGCGCCTTCACCCGGTCGAGCAGGTCGCCGCCGTTGCTGGGGTCGACCAGGTCGATGAGGTCGGCGGAGAGCTCGAGGCCGAGCGGGTCGACCTGGATCTCGGCGGCCAGCAGCTCCGGGGTGTCGGCCGCGGCGGGCAGCGCCGACTGGGCCTGCTGCGCCTGGACGTCCTCCTCCTTGGCGGCGGCGCCGGCGCGCGAGGAGGCGACCAGCATCAGGCCGCCCGCGACGATGAAGGGGAGCTTGGGCAGGCCGGGGATCAGGCAGAGCCCGAGCGCGCCGAAGCCGGCGACGCGCAGCGGCATCTGGTTGCGCATCAGCTGGCGCAGGATGTCCGAGCCCATGTCCTCGTTGTTGACCGAGCGGGTCACGATGAGGCCGGTGGCGACGGAGAGCAGCAGCGCCGGGATCTGCGAGACGAGGCCGTCACCGACGGACAGCAGGCTGTACGTCGTGACCGCCTCGCTGAACGGCATCCCCATCTGACCCACGCCGATGGCGAAGCCGCCGATGAGGTTGACGAGCGTGATGATGATGGCGGCGATCGCGTCGCCCTTGACGAACTTCGACGCACCGTCCATCGAGCCGTAGAAGTCGGCCTCCGCGTGGACCTCCGCGCGGCGCCGACGCGCCTCGTCCTCGTCGATCAGGCCGGAGTTGAGGTCGGCGTCGATCGCCATCTGCTTGCCGGGCATCGCGTCGAGGGTGAAGCGGGCGCCGACCTCGGCGACCCGGCCGGCACCGTTGGTGATGACGACGAACTGGATGACGAGGAGGATCGCGAAGACGATCAGTCCGACGATCAGGGAGCCGCCGACGACGAAGTGGCCGAACGTGTCGATCACCTTGCCGGCGAACCCGTTGAGCAGCACCAACCGGGTCGCGCTCACGTTCAGGGCGAGCCGGAAGAGCGTCATCACGAGCAGCACGGCGGGGAACGCGGCGAAGTCCAGCGGCTTGTGGACGAACATCGCCGTCATCAGCACCAGCAGCGCGCCGGTGATGTTGAGGGCGATGAGCAGGTCGAGGACCGCGGCCGGCAGCGGGACCACCAGCATCACGATGATCATCACGATGCCGACGGGAACCCCGAGCTGGTTCATCCGCTTCACGGTGGGTCCTCCAGGAGAGATAGACGGGTCGAGCACAGGGTGCGGGCGCGCCGTCCGTGGCACCGCTGCGTGACTCCGTCCTGGGGTCCGGGGGTCCTATCGGCTGGCGAGCGCCGGACCTGAGAGTTCTCGGCGCCGACGTCCGGGCGGGCTGACGGTCGGGACCTCGGTCTCCACGCGCGGGCTGCGGTGCGAGCCGCCCCGCTGGCCGTGGGTACGCCGGCTGATGACGAACGCGAGCACCTGGGCGACAGCGGCGAAGAGCTCGGTCGGGATCTCCTGGCCGACGGTCGTGGAGGTGTAGAGCGCCCGGGCGAGCGGGATGTCGCGGACCAGCGGGACCCGCGCCTCGGTCGCCTTCTCACGGATCGCGGTGGCGATGACGCCGGCACCGCGGGCGACGACGCGCGGCGCGCCCTTCTCGGGGTCGTAGCGCAGGGCGACGGCGACGTGCGTCGGGTTGACCAGCACGACGTCCGCCGACGGGATGTCCTGCATCATCCGGTTGCGGGAGGCCGCGAGCTGGCGCGACCGGATCGCGCCCTTGAGCATCGGGTCGCCCTCGGACTGCTTGTGCTCCTGCTTGACCTCTTCCTTGGTCATCCGGGCCTGCTTGCCGACCATCCGGCGCTGCACGACGTAGTCCGCGGCCGCGAGGACGATGCCGACGACCGCGACGTTGCGAACCATCCCGAGGGCGCTCGCGGCCGTGTGGTCGAGGACCACCTGCATCGGCACCAGGCCGCCGACCATCGGCATGGCCGACTTGACCGTCATCCACACGAGGGCCACGACGACCGCGCTGCGCAGCAGCATCTTGGCGGCCTCCCAGAAGGCCCGCGCCCCGAACATCCGCTTGAAGCCCTGGATCGGGTTCAGCTTCGAGAGCTTCGGCTTCACCGAGCTGGAGGCGATGTAGAAGCCGCCCTGGGAGAGCGCGCCGGCGACGCCGACCAGGAGTACGCCGCTGCCGAGGAAGACGAGCGTGACCAGGACGTGCCACAGCCCCTGGCCGAGGATGGTGAGCGCGCTGGCGACGTCGGCCTGGCCGCCCATGCTCAGGCTGGTGGTCATCAGGCCCTGGAGCTCGGCGACCTCGTGGCCCATCAGCTTCGGCAGCGCCATCGCGAAGATGGCGAGGGCCGACCACGCACCGAGCTCCTGGGTGCGGGGGACCTTGCCCTCCTTGCGGTTCTGCTTGTGCTTCTTGGCTGTCGCCTTCTCGGACTTCTCCTCCGACACCCTTCGATCACCCCGCCCCGGAGAGCGTGGACATCGCCTGCGTGGAGAGGTCCACCATCTTGTCGACGGCGTGCGGCAGCACGGGGAAGGAGAGCCCGACCAGCAGCAGGGTCAGCCCGATCTTGACCGGGAACATCACCGTCATCGCCTGCATCTGCGGGGCGACCTTGGTGAGCAGGGCGAGGCCGAGGTCGGCGAGGAAGAGCACCGCGATCAGCGGCAGCGCGATCTGGACGGCGGTGGTGAAGAACAGGCCGAACGCCGTCATCAGGACGTCGGGGAAGCTGCCCCAGTCGGGCGAGGTGCCGAGCGGCAGGAACTCGAACGTCTTGAGCAGGCCGCCGATCACCATCAGGTGGCCGCCGCTGACGAAGAGCAGGACGGTGGCGAGCATCTGGTGGAACTTGCCGAAGACGGTGTTGGAGTTCATCGACAGCGGGTCGAAGCCCTGGGCGAGGGAGAAGCCGCCGAAGACGTCGATCAGGCTGCCGGCGGTGGCGACCGCCGCGAGCAGCAGGTAGGTCACGAAGCCCATCGCCACGCCGACCAGCACCTGCGTCGCGACGTTCAGCAGCAGCCCGACGGTGTCGAGCGGGATGCTGTCGCCGTCCGGGACCACCGCGAAGGACAGCCCCAGCGCGATCACGAGCTTGACCATCGACGGCACGGTGCGACCCGAGAACGGAGGTACGACGGCGAGCCACGCGATGATCCGCACGGACGCGAGGAGGTAGGCGACGAGCGGCTCGCCCGAGACGCTGAGGGTCATCTCAGCCCAGCAGGCCGGGGATCGCGTCGAACAGGTCGTTGGTGAAGGCCACCAGGGTGTGCATCATCCAGTTGCCGCAGATCAGCAGCGCGACGCCGACGCCGAGCAGCTTGGGCACGAACGCGAGCGTGACCTCCTGGATCTGGGTCAGCGACTGGAAGAGCGAGACGGCGAAGCCGATCACCAGCGAGGTCAGCAGGATCGGCGCCGAGAGCTTGAGGGCCACCAGCATGGTCTGGAGGGCGATGTGGATGATCGCGGTGTCACTCATGGCGGCGCCTACCCGTAGCTCGAGACGAGGGACTTGATGACGAGGGCCCAGCCGTCGACCATCACGAAGAGCAGGAGCTTGAACGGCAACGACACCATCACCGGCGGCATCATCATCATGCCGAGCGCCATCAACGCCCCGCTCACCACCAGGTCGATGACCAGGAACGGGATGAAGATGATGAAGCCGATGATGAAGGCCTGCTTCAGCTCCGTGAGGACGAACGCCGGGATCAGCGTCGTCGTGGAGACCTCGTCCCGGTTGGCGGGCAGGTCCCGGTCCGCGACGTTCGTGAGCAGCTCCAGCTCGTCGTCGTCGGTGTTGTCGAGCATGAACGTGCGCAGCGGCTCCATGCCGGTCTGCATCGCAGCCCCGGCGGTCAGGTCGCCGTTCAGGTAGGGCTGGAGCGCCGCGTCGTTGATCTCGCTGAGCACCGGGCCCATCACGAAGAGGCTGAGGAAGAGCGCGAGGCCGGCGAGCACCTGGTTGGGCGGGGTCTGCTGGAGGCCGAGCGCGTTGCGGGTCAGACCGAGGACCACGAAGATCTTGGTGAACGCCGTGCAGCTGAGCAGGATCGCGGGGAGCAGCGAGACGAGCGTGAGGCCGATCAGCACCGTCACCGAGGTGCTCGGGCTGTCGGTCAGGCCGTCGAGGCCGATCGTGACGTTCGAGCTCCCGTCGCCGGACGGGCCGGACGGGCCGGCGGGTCCGGCGGGCGACGCCGGGTCGGCGTTGGCCGCGAGCGGCAGCACGATCGCTGGGATCACCACGGTGACGACCAGCGCGCCGGCGAGCGTCGCGAGGCGCCGGAGGGCGGCGGTCATGAGGCCTTCCCGGTGGCCGCGGCGAGCGCCTGGCGCCAGGTGTCGACGCTGAGGACCGAGCCGGTCAGGGCCCCCTCGGGCGCCCGGGAGGCGGCGCGGCGACCGCCCTTGGCCGGCGCCGCGCGGCGGGCGGCCGGGGCGGCAGCGCGGTGGCTGCCGGCCGGGCGTACGGCGGGCAGCGCGATCGCCTCGTCGGCCGGTTGCACGAGGGTCAGCACGTCGCCCTCGACGGAGCCCTCGACGACGCCGTCGATCTCGGGCAGGTGCTCGGCGACCTCGTCGGGGTCGAGCTCGGCGAGCACGCTCACCTGGTGCTCGGTGGTGCCGAGGACCAGCACGCGCGAGCCGACGGTGATCACGGACACGGCGGTGCCGCGGCTGAGGTGCTGGCGGTGCAGCACCTGGACCATGGCGTCCTTGCGACCACGGAACCGGCGACCGCCGACCTTGGTCAGCAGGGCCAGCAGGCCCAGGACGACGGCCAGCGAGAAGACCAGCCGGATAGCGAGCTCGAGCATGTCGTCAGGTCAGCTCGCTGCCGCGTCGACGGCGATCTCGGTGATGCGCAGGCCGAAGTCCTCGTCGATCACGACGACCTCGCCGCGGGCGATCAGGCGGCCGTTGACCAGGAGGTCGGCGGGGCTGCCGGCGGCGCGGTCCAGCTCCAGGACGGCGCCGGGGGTGAGGTCGAGCAGGTCGCGGACGGTCATCCGGGTGCGGCCGATCTCGACCGTCACCTCCATGTCGACGCCGTGCAGCAGCTCGATGCCGGGGCTCGGGCGGTGCTGGTCGAGGTGGCCGACCGAGCTGAGCACGTTGCCGGGCACGGGTGCGGTCGCGGCCTCGACGATCTCGGCGGCGCCGGGCACCGGCCCGGTCGCCGCGGACAGCTCGGAGTTGTGGGCGCCGGAGAGCACGTTGTCGGGCATCAGCACCGCGGCCGCGACCGAGCCCGAGTTGGCGGTGGTGTGCAGGAACGCGACCGTGAACGGCGACGCGACGTCGCGGGCGACGAGCGGGAGCACGACCTCGCGGGCGGCGCCGACCCGGCCGTGCAGCGCGGCGGCGACGGCGTCCAGGGTGGGCTGGAGGGCAGCGGCGAGGTCGAGACCGCCGAGCGGGCTGCTGGCCAGCGCGTCCACGAGCTCCTGGCCGACGAGCACCGCGATCCGGCCGGGGACGGCCGCCTCGAGGTCGGCGATGACCGCGCCGGCGAACGGCCCGGCGACCTGGGGGTCGCCCGGGGCGACCGTGCCGACGGTCAGCGGCTCGGCGGAGGGCAGCACCGCCGCGCCGGCGCCGGCGGCGGCGAGGGCGAGCTCGGTGACGTTCTGGTTGCTCACGGGGTCTCCTTGGGGGTGCCCACGATCAGGGCGGCGAGCCGGAAACCGCTGGTCCCGGCAGTGGCGTGCGCGAAGTTGATGCCGTCCACGACCACCTCGAGCGGGGCGGACGCAGGGTGGTTGAGACGGATGGCGTCGCCCGGCTGGAGCGCGGCGAGGTCGCCCGGGCTGAGCGTCGTGGGCCGGAGCCGGACGGCGACGTCGACCGGCACGGTCTGGAACTGGTCCTTGAGCTCGGCCGCGGCACGCGCGCGCTGGGCGCGCTCCCGGTCCGAGACCGGCGCCGGGGCGGCCGCGCGCAGCAGGTGCGGGAGCAGCCCGGAGAAGGGCATGCACATGGACATCGGGAACGCCCGCTCGTTGATCTTGAGCTCGAGGTGCATGGCGACCATGACGTCGGAGGCGCCGGCGACCTGGGCGAACTGGGGGCTGTACTCGACCCCGGTGACGACCGGCTCGAAGGCCACGATCGAGGCGAGGGAGTAGCGCAGCTCGTGGAGCAGGCGCTCGATCAGACCGCGCGAGACACCGGTCTCGATCTCGGTCAGCGCGCGCTCGGGCTGGTCGGCGCGGCCGGGGCCGCCGAGCATGTGGTCGACGGCGGTCATCACGGCGACGACCGGGATCTCGAGCACGCACTTGCTGAGCAGGGGCTCCGCCGAGAAGATCGTGAGGTACGTCGTCGCCTCGAGCGAGTCGACGTACTCCGCGTAGCTGCTCTGCTCGATCCCCGTGAGCGTGACCGCGCAGACGGTGCGCAGGGACGACGTCAGCACCGTCGTCGCCTGGCGGCAGAAGCCGTCGAGCGCCACCTGGATCATCCGCGAGTGCTCGCGGGAGAGCTGGATGGGTCGCCGGAAGTCGTAGAGGACCGGTTCCGGGGCAGGCCGACCGCCCCGGTCGGCCACGAGGGCGCCGGGGTGTGCGTCGGAGCTGTCGGAGGGCGGCACGAACAGACGGATCGGCCCCGTTCGCCCCTACCTGAGGAAATGTGTCGAAGTGAGTTGGATCACCCCGTCATGCGGGTCCTCTCACTGGGTCACGAACTCGGTGAAGTACACGTCCATGACGTCCCCGTGGTAGAGGTGCTCGAGCTCCTTGACGAGCTTCTCCTTGAGGACGACCCGCTTGTGGCCCTCGATCTGCTCGAGCTTCTTGCCGCTGAAGAGCTCGATCGCCGCGTCGAGCGCCTTGCTGCCGTCGACCTCGTGCGCGGTCGTGGTCAGCTGGAGCGCCAGGCCCAGCCGCAGGTAGTGGGTGTCGGCCAGGTTGATCTGGGTCGCGTCCATCGTCACGATCTCGCCCGGCTCCGGCGGGGGCGTCGGACCGGCCGGCTTGAGGAAGAACCAGTAGACCGCGCCACCGACGACCAGCAGCGCCACCACGATCATGATCAGCTTCTTCTTCCCGCCCTTCTTATTCTCGTCGTCGGCGGTCTTCTCGGGTGCCTTCTCGGCGGTCGCGCTCATTCGTGTCCCCCCTCGGAGTCGTGGCCGGCGCTCGCGGCGTCGGTCCCGTGGCTGGTGCTGGTGTCGTCCGTGCTGGTGTCGTCGGTGCTGGTGTCGTCGGCCGTGTCGTCGCTCTCGGTGGTGCTCGAGCCCTCCTTGGCCCGCGCCGCCTCCTTCAGGAGCTGCTGCGCGTCCTGCCCGACGTTCGGGAGGACCACGATGTCCACCCGCTTGTTGATGTCCTGCGAGCCCGGCAGCAGCGGGTTGATGAGCGGCTTCTCGTGGCCGAACGCCGCCAGCGACAGGCGGGCGCCCGGGATGCCGGACACCTCGTTGAGGCGGCGCAGCACGGAGAGCGCGCGGGCGGCGGAGAGGTCCCAGTCGGTCGCGTAGTACTTCGGGGGACCGGCCGCCTGGTTGGTGTGGCCGTCGATGCGCAGGTCGTTGCCCAGGTCGTGGAGGACCGGCGCCAGCGTGTCCACGACCTCCTGGCCGCGCGGGCTCAGCTGCGCGACGTTCGGCTGGAAGACCACGTGCCGCGACACGAGGCTGACCACCAGCCCACGCTCGTCGATCGTGGTCGAGACGTCGTCGGCCAGGCCACGCTTCTTGAGCGCCGCCTTCAGCTTCTGCTCGGCCTCCTTCAGGCGGCTCGCCTCCGTGGCGGCAGCGTCGTACGACGCCTCCTTGCTCTTGCGTCGCTCCTCGTTGAGCGCCTCCGTGACCATGGCCTGACCCGCCGGCGAGAGCTGCTGGAAGATCTGGGTGCCCTCGAGCTCGGGGTTGGACGCCTCCTCGAGGTGGCCCTCGAGGATCGAGTCGGACCCCTTCATGAAGGAGCTGTCCGCACCGAAGCCCTCGGCGAGGCCGTTCTTCAGCGCGTTGTACTTCTTCTGGTCCACCGAGCTCATCGCGAACATGACGATGAAGAGCACCATCAGGAGCGTGAGCATGTCGGCATAGGTGACCAGCCAGCGCTCGTGGTTCTCGTGCTCCTCGTGCTCCTCGTGCTTCTTGCGACGACCCTTGGGCGCGCTCATGTCAGGCCGCCTCGGGTTCGCGTTGGTCCGCGGGCAGGAGCGACTGGAGGCGCTGTGCGACGACGCGTGGGTTCGAGCCCGCCTGGAGCGCGGCGATGCCCTCGATGATCAGCTCCATGCGGGCGGTCTCGAGCTCGCCGAGCCGCGCGATCCGGGTGCCGACCGGGAGGAAGAAGACGTTGGCCGACATGACGCCCCACAGGGTGGCGATGAAGGCGCCGGCGATCAGGTGTCCGAGCTTCTCGGGCTCCGCCAGGTTCTCGAGCACGTGCACGAGGCCCATGACGGTGCCGATGATGCCGATGGTCGGGGCGTAGGCACCCGCGGAGTTGAAGAACTTGGCCGCCTGCTTGGCCTCGGCCTTCACCGCGACGACCTCGGCCTCGAGGATGTCGCGGACCTCCTCCGGGTCGGTGCCGTCGATGGCCAGCGTGAGGCCGCGCGAGAGGAACGGCTCGTCGACGTCGCCGAGCGCGTCCTCGAGGGCGAGCAGGCCCTCGCGGCGGGCCTTCTCGGCGAGGGAGACCAGGGTCGGGACCAGGGCCCCGGCGCTGCCCGCGCCGCCCGTGAAGGCCTTGACCAGGCCGCGGACGGCCAGCTTCGTGTCGGCGAGCGTGCCGCCGGCCATCGAGATCATGATCGTGCCGCCCAGGACGAGCAGCATCGCGGGGATCGCGATCAGGCTGGCGGGGTTGCCGCCCTCCATGACGTTGGCGACGACGATGAAGACCAGCGCCCCGATGACGCCGATCAAGGTTGCCGGATCCATCAGCCCTCCGCTTCGTCGGCCGAGTCGACCGGGGTCAGCCCGAGGCGGGCCGTCGGATGCTCGGACACCGTGCCGAGGTGGGTGGGCCGCGCGTTCTGGCGCGCCCACATGTCGAGGTCGATCGCCGTGCTCATCGCGAGCACCTCGCCGCGGTGGCGGCGTACCGACGTGAGGACGTCGTCGAGGGACTCGAGCACGACGTACTTCTTGCCGTCGACGAGCGTGACCACGGTGTCGGGAGTGGCGTCGACGCGCTCGATCAGGTCGCAGTTGAGGGCGAACTTCGTCCCCGAGAGTCGCGTGAGCGTGATCATGTGCACCGTCCTTGGGCCTTGCCGAGAGCGCCTTCCGTGGCGACTCGAGGTGTCCATCGGCGGTGAGCGGTGCGACCTGAGGTGTGTGACGAGATCAACGGGCACGGCACTCAAGTCGGAGCGCCTGCTGCGCGAGCTTTCGCATCCGATCTGGCCGCGTTGTCGGGGACTCGACGGGACTTCGTCCCGCCTTCGCACCTCCGCCTTGCCAGATCGGCGCGAAACCCCGCTCGCGACGGCGCCGACTTGAGCGACGTGCCCGCCATCGCGGGCGCCGGTGGTGGCGCCCGCGACGATCGGCGTGATCAGCGCTTGATGTTGACGAGCTCCTCGAGGACCTGGTCGGACGTGGTGATGACGCGCGAGCTCGCCTGGAAGCCACGCTGGGCCAGGATCAGGTTGGTGAACTCGGCGGCCAGGTCGACGTTCGACATCTCGACCGAGCCGGCGACGAGCTCGCCGCGGCTGCCCTCGCCGGCCACGCCGAGCACGGCGGCACCGGAGTTGGCGGCGGCGCGGAAGCTGGTGCCGCCGACCTTCTCGAGACCCATCGGGTTCTGGAAGTCAGCGATCGCGACCTGGGCGATGACCCGCGACGAGTCGTCGTCGAAGGTCGCGGTCAGCTTGCCGTCGGCGCCGATCTCGTACGACTTCAGGGCGTGCGCCGGCGTGAGGCCGTCGTCCTGGGGCAGGGTGATCTTGCCGACGGTCGTCGTGATGGTGCCGGTCGAGTCGTACTCGAAGCCCTGCACCAGGCCGCCGCCCGGGGCGACCAGGTTCTTGTCCTCGTCCCACGAGAAGGCGCCGGCCCGGGTGTAGACGGTGTCGTTGCCCTTCTGGACGACGAACATGCCGTCGCCCTGGAGCATCAGGTCGGTCGAGCGACCCGTGGTCTGGTTCGAGCCCTGGTTGAAGTTCGTGTTGGTCGCCGCCAGCTGGACGCCGAGACCGACCTGGATCGGGTTGCTGCCGCCGCGCGCGGCACCGGCGTTCGGGCCGGAGCCGGAGGTGAGCATCTGCGACAGGGTGTCGGAGAAGACGGTCGAGCTGGACTTGAAGCCGACGGTGTTGGCGTTGGCGATGTTGTTGCCCGTGACGTCGAGCATGACCTGGTTGACGCGCAGGCCGCTGATGCCGGCGAAGAGTGAACGAAGCATGGTGGATCTCCTGGATTCGAGTGGTGGTGGTCAGCTGGCCGCGGCCGGAGCCGGGGCCGGGCTGGCGGTCGCCGAGATGGACTGGACCTGACCGAGGGAGACGCTGGTGCCGTCGACGACGAGCATCGGACCGCTCGCGTCGTACGTCACCGAGCCGACGAGGCCGGACGCGGTGGACCCGTCCTGGTTCACGTAGGAGACGTTCTTGCCGACCATGCCGGCCGCCCCGAACGAGACCTGCGCCGAGAGCAGGGCGGCCGTCTGGTCGGCGACGTCCTGCATCTTCTCGAGCGCCGTGAACTGGGCGTTCTGGGCCATCATCTGGCCCGAGTCGGTCGGGTTCATCGGGTCCTGGTAGCGCAGCTGCGCCACCATCAGGTTGAGAAACATCTCCTTGTCGGAGCTGTTCCCGGTCGTCGTCGTGGCGGGCTGGTAGAGACCCGTGCTCGTGACGGCCTCAGTAGCCGGGACGGACATCGCTGCTCCTCACATGCTCAGGTCGAGGCCGGACTGGCCGCGACGTGTCGTCGTGCTCGGTCGCGACGAGGGAGTCGCGCTGGGGATGCCGTCCGTGGCAGTGCTGCTTCCAGGGTGGGACCGGGAGCTCTCCCGGTCCGGTGCCGGCTCGCCACCAGGGCGTCCGGCTCCCGACCAGGCCCCTCCGGCCAGGTCGGTCGAGACATCGGTGCGCGTCGCCGCCGAGGTGGCGGGTACGACGGGCGCGGTGGGGGTGGTGCCGGTCGGGAGGTCGCGGATCAGGATCCGCGAGTCGGTCCGGCCGACGGACTCGAGCAGGCGCCGCAGCTCGGGCGCCCCTTCGGTGAGCGCGCGCTGGGCGTCGGTGCCGGCCGCGAGGCTGACCTCGAGACCGCCGGCGCGGTGGGTCAGCACGACCCGGACCTCGCCGAGCGACTCCGGGTTCAGCTTGACGACCACCCGGCTGGTGCCGGTCTCGGCGTTCGCGGTGGCGCGGAGCACCTCGGGGAAGACCTGGTCGGCGACCCGGGGGAGGTCCGCGGACGTGGTCGTCGTGGCCACCGGGGCAGCGGCGGCGGTCGGTGCGACGGCGGAGACCGCGGCCACCGCCGGTGCCTGGGTCGGTGCCTGGGTCTGAGCCTGGGCCTGCGCGGTGTCGGTGCGGACCTCGGTCCGCGACGTGGACGGTCCGGCAACCGGCTGCGCGGTCGCCTCGGCCGGGGCGGGTGCGGTGGCCGGGGCGGGTGCGGTGGCCGGGGTGTCGGCGCCCGCGGTCGGAGCGCCGTCCTTCGGCTCGTCGTCGGGGGTCCGGTCGCCGGTGCCGGACCGGGCGGCGGCACCCGCATCGGCGGCGACGGTGGGGACCGGGGCAGCGGTCGGGGCGCTGGTGGCGTCGACGGCGGAAACGGTCGGCGCGGCCTCGCCCGTCGCAGCGGTGGCGGCCGCGACGACCGGTGCGATGAGGGGCGCCACCACGATGGCGGTCGGCAGCATCGCGAGTGCCGTGCCGTCCGTCGGGTCGTCGGTCTCGTCGTCGACCGGTGCCGTCGCCGTGTCGTCGGTGGTCGCGGGGGCGACCGGGGCGGTCGGCACGAGGGGCAGGCCGGCCAGGTCGGCGGGAACGGTGGCGAGCACGGGCACGTCGGTGGCCGGGGTGGCCTCCGCCTCGGCCGGGGTCACGTCGGCCGGGGTCGCGTCGGCCGGCACCTCGCCGCCGGGCGAGGTCGCGACGCCGGTGGTCGTCGCGGCCGTGACGTCGCCGGTGAGCAGGCCGCTCACCAGGGCGAGGAAGAGGTCGCCGCTGCCGGGGTTCGACTCGCGGCCCTGGCTGCTCGCACCACCCAGTGCGGGGTCGGCGGCGATCGCGGCGCCGAGGCCGGTCAGGAGTGTCGTGGGGTTCATGCTGCCTCCAGCGTCGACATGACGGAGCGGACGTAGTTCTGGGTCTCGGCGTACGGCGGGATGCCGTCGTACCGGAGCACCGCACCCGGGCCGGCGTTGTACGCCGCGAGCGCGAGCGGGGTGCTGCCGAAGCGGTCGAGCAGGCTGCTGAGCAGGCGCGCGGCGCCGTCGACGGCCTGGGCCGGGTCGTAGGCGTTGGTGACGCCGAGGCCCTGGGCGGTGCCGGGCATCAGCTGCATCAGGCCCTGCGCGCCGGCCGGGCTGGTGACCCGTGGGTTGTAGCCGGACTCCTGCTTCGCGACGGCCGAGAGGAGGTCGGCGCCGACGCCGTACTTCGCCGCGGCGCTCTCGAAGAGGGAGGCGTACGGCGTGCCCGCGGCGACGCGGCCGGTGGTCACGCCGCCGACCGAGGCAGCCGAGCCCACCGCCGACGTGCCGGCGTCGGGGACGACGCGTCGGATCGCGGTGGGGGTCTCGTAGATCGGGCCGAGCCGCACGTCCAGGCCGGGGCGCGGGGCCTCGATCATCTGGTTCTCGCCGACGTAGATGGCGACGTGGTGCACCGGGGAGCCGAAGGCGAGGATGTCGCCGGGCTGCGCGTCGGCGAGCGAGTCGACGGGGCGTCCGGCCTCGGCCTGCTGGTAGGAGACGCGGGGCAGGTCGTAGCCGAGGTCGGAGTAGACCTTCTGCACGAGGCCCGAGCAGTCGAGCCCCTTCTCCGGGTCGGTGCCGCCCCACACGTACGGCACGCCGATGTACTTGCGGGCGTCGGCGACGACGGCGTCGCCCTTCGCCGTACCCGTGGCGGTCGCGGCGGCGGTGGTCGTCGTCGCTGCGGCGTCGGTCAGGGCGCTCGAGAACGCCGTGGAGCTGGTGCTGCTCGCCGGCTTCAGCAGCGCGAGCTGAGCCTGGATCTGGGAGATCCGGCTCGTCACGTCGGAGACGCTCATCGGGCACCCCCGACCGCGACGACGTCGGCGCGCCGGCGCCACATCTCCTGGGCGACCTCGTCGAGCTCGCGGGTCTCCTTGCGGGCACGCTCGGCGCGTACGGCGGCGGCCCGGCGCTCGACGAGCGACTCGACGGCGGCCAGCCGGCTGCGGTCGGCGAGCCACCGGTCCCGGGCGGCGGCGGTCACGTCGCGCGACGTCTCGAGGGTCGCGCGGCCGTCGGCCAGCGCGGTGCGGATCAGCTCCACGGTGTGCTGGCGGCCGTGGAAGGCGGTGAGGTCGAAGGTGGCCGGCATGGGCAGGTTCGCCAGCAGCTGCTCGAGGTCGGCGACCTTGGCGGCCGCCTCGCGCTCCTCCTGGAGGGCCGCGGCGAGGCCGATGCGGCTGTCCCGCTCACGGACGCTGCGCAGCCGGACCAGCCCGCCGAGGTTCCCCTGCTGCCGGCTCACGTCGTCACCAGCTGGTGGAGGGCGGCCCAGGTCTCGGCAGCGGGGGTGGCGTCGTCCATGTCCTGGCGCAGGAAGGCCTCGATCGCGGGCATCAGGGCCAGCGCCAGGTCGGCGTCGGGGTCGCTGCCCGGCGCGTAGGCGCCGATCTCGACGAGCTCCTTGACGTTGCGGTGCGCGGCGAGCAGCCGGCGCAGCCGCTGCGCGTCCTGCTTGCCGGTCGGCGAGACGATCGCGGAGACGCGCGAGATCGACTCGAGCACGTCGATGCTGGGGAAGTGGCCCGAGGTGGCGAGCTCACGGGTCAGCACGATGTGGCCGTCCAGGATCGACCGGGCGGCGTCACCGATCGGGTCCTGCATGTCGTCGCCCTCGACGAGGACGGTGTAGAGCCCGGTGATGCTGCCGGACGGCGACGTGCCGGCGCGCTCGAGGAGCTGCGGCAGCATCGCGAACACGCTGGGCGGGAAGCCGCGGGTGGCCGGGGGCTCGCCGGCGGACAGGCCGATCTCGCGCTGGGCGAGGGCGACGCGGGTGAGGCTGTCCATCATCAGGACGACGTCGCGACCGGCGTCGCGGAACCACTCGGCGATCCGGGTCGCGACGAACGCCGCGCGCAGCCGCACCACCGGCGGCTCGTCGGAGGTCGCGACCACGACGATCGAGCGGGCCAGGCCCTCGGGGCCGAGGTCGTTCTCGAGGAACTCCCGGACCTCGCGGCCACGCTCGCCGATCAGCGCGATGACGGAGATCTCGGCGTCGGTGCCGCGGGCGATCATCGAGAGCAGGCTGGACTTGCCGACGCCGGAGCCCGCCATGATGCCGAGGCGCTGACCGCGTCCGCACGCCGTCAGCGAGTCCATGGCGCGTACGCCGAGGCTCAGCTGCTGGTCGATGCGCGGGCGCAGCAGGGCGTTGGGGGTCTCGTTGTTGACGACGACCTGGTCGAGGTGGCCGAGCGACGGCCCGCCGTCGATCGGGCGGCCGAGGCCGTCGAGCACGCGACCGCGCAGCTCCTCGCCGACCGCGATCCGCAGGCCGAGGCCGCTGGCCTCGACGTGGTCGCCGACCCGCAGCCCGGTGGTCTCGGCGAGGGGCAGGCAGGTGAGCACGCCGTACTCGCTCGCGACGACCTCGACCGGCACCGGGCCGGCGGCGCCACGGACCTCGAGCAGGTCGCCGAGCGCGGCGGAGACGCCGGACACGGTGACCCGCAGGCCGAGCAGGCCGGACACCCGGCCGAGGCGCTGGGGCACGACGGCGGCGCGGGCCGCGGTCGCGTGCGCGAGCGTGAGGGCGGTCATGACAGCGCGTCCCGCAGCCGGTCGATCGCCTGGGCGAGGCGCAGGTCGACGGCGGTGGTGCTGGTCTCGACGACCGCGTCGTGCAGGTCGAGGGTGGGGTCGGCGACGACCTCGACGCCGACCGCGTCGAGGTCGGCGACGGCGAGCGAGGTGGCGGTCGCCGGGTGCACGCGCACGGTCGTGGACGGGTCCTTCGGCAGCACGGCGAGCACCCGGCCGACGACCCCGGGGCCGGGGTCGGAGGTGGCGGAGAGCTCGTGACCGAGCAGCGTGCGGATGACCTCGAACGCGAGGTCGGTGGCCTGGTCGGCGATCCGGGTCGCGACATCCTGCGCGGACGCCGCGACGGCGGCCGCGGCGGCGTGCAGGCCGGCGACGGCGGCCGCGTGCTCGCGGGCCCGGGCCTGCTCGCGACGGTCGGCCTCGGCGGCGACCGCGGCCGCCTCCTCGGCACCGCGGCGGAGCGCGGCCCGCTGGCCCTCGGACCAGCCGACGGCGTACCCCTGCGCCTGGGCGGCGCTGCGGGTGCGCTCGGCGAGCCGGCCGAGGACGGCCTCGGTCGCGCTGTCGCCGAGGACGCGCTCGTCGCCGAGACGGGTCCAGTGGCCGTGGCGGAGGTCGGGGTAGGAGAGCGCCTCAGACAACGAGCTCCTCCTCGCTGCCGCTGCGGTGGACCATGATCTGGCCCTGCTCCTCGAGCTGGCGGATCTTGCGGATCACGCCCTGCTGCGCCTCCTCGACCTGGGTCAGGCGGACGGCGCCCAGCAGCTCGACCTCCTCGATGAGGGTCTCGGCGGCCCGGGAGGAGAGGTTGGAGGTGATCTTGGAGCGCACCGACTCGCTGACGCCCTTGAGCGCGAGGGCGAGCTCGGCCTCGTTGACCTGGCGCAGCACCAGCTGCACCGAGCGGTCGTCGAGGTGGACGATGTCCTCGAACATGAACATCCGGCTGCGGACCTCGTCGGCGAGCTCGGCGTCGAGGTTCTCGAGACCCTCGACGATGGCGCGCTCGGTGACGCGGTCGGAGCGGTTGATGATGTTGACCAGGGGGTCGACGCCGCCGACCTGCGAGAGCTCCGAGGGCTGGAGGACCGAGGAGAGCTTGCGCTCCAGGTTGGCCTCGACGGCGCGGATGATCTCGGGGGTGGTCCGGTCCATCACGGCGATCCGGTGGGCGATCTCGGCCTGGAGGTTCGGGGGGAGCCCGGCGATGACCATCGACGCCTTGTCCGGGGTCATGTGCGCCAGCACGAGGGCGATGACCTGCGGGTGCTCCTCCGCGATGAACGTGCGGACCTGGCTCGGGTCGGCGCGGTGCAGGAACTGGAACGGCATCTTCACCGCGGCCGCCTGCAGGCGCTCCATGATCTCGTTGGCGCGCTCGGAGCCGAGCGACTGCTCGAGCATGGTGCGGGCGAAGGCCAGTCCGCCGTGGGCGATGTTGGCCTGGGCCGTCGCCATCTCGGAGAACTCGGACAGCACGGCGCCGCTCTCGGAGGCATCGACCACGTCGAGCCGGGCGATCTCGGCGGAGATGGCCTCGACCTCCCCGTCGGACAGGTGGCTGAGCACCTCTCCGGCCTTGTCGCGGCCGAGCTGGATCAGGATGATGGCGGCCTTGCGGACGCCGAGCGAGGCGAGGTTCGTCGTCATCAGGACCGCTCCACCAGCCAGCCGCGGAGCAGCGTGGCGATCTCGTCGGGCTGCCGCTCGGCGAGGGCAGCGACCTCACGCTTGAGCTCGTCGTTGGCTGCCTGCTCGGCGGTCTCCAGGGCGGCGACGGCCGGTGCGGGCTCGAGCGCTGCCGCGGCCGCGGCGCGGTTCGCCGCGTCGAGGCGGAGCTGCTCGACGAGGTACTCGGTGCGCTCCTCGCGGGCCTTCTTGCCGCGCCGGGCGCGCAGCCAGGCGAGCAGCAGCATGGCGAGCACGGCGACGGCGATGCCGCCGTTGCGGATCATCGACCAGCGCTGGGCGTCGGCCTTCGCCTTGTTGGCAGCGGCGAGCTCGGCGGCGGCAGCGGTGTCCGCGGTGCGGTCGAAGGCGATCGACGAGACGTCGACCGTGTCGCCGCGGGACGGGTCGATGCCGACGGTCGCGGAGATCAGCTGCTTGAGGCCGACCGCGTCCACGCCCGGGTTGGCGGTCGGGTCGACCACCACGCCGATGTGCAGCGAACGGACGCTGCCCGGTGCGGCCTCGCGGTGCTCCTTGGTGGTCTCGACCGCGTTGTCCTTGGTCGCCGACTCCTTGACGTAGCTCGACCCGTTCGAGCCGGTGCCCGAGACCGTGCCGGTGGAGTCCATCTGGCCGTCCGGCCCGACGACGCCGGTGCTGCCGCCCGCGGTGCCGTCGCCGGTGTAGCTCTCCTTGCTGGTCGACTCGGAGAGCGGCGGCACCTTCTTGTTGGCGCTGTACGTCGTCGACTCCTGGATGGCCCGGTCGAAGTCGAGGTCGGCGGAGACCTGGACGGTCGAGTTGCCGGGACCGAGGACGCGGTCGAGCATCGCCTGGATCTGCGCGGTCTTGCGGTTCTGGAAGTCGGTGACGGCCTGCGACTGGGTGCCCGCGCCGACGCCGCCGGCCGCGCCCATGGTGGAGAGGACCTTGCCGGACGAGTCGGCGACGGTGACGTTGGCCGGGTCGAGGCCGTCGATGCTGGAGGCGACCAGGTTGACGATCGCCTGGACCTTCTCGGCGTCCATCGTCGTGCCGGCGGAGGTGTCGAGGAGCACCGACGCGGTGGTCGGGTCCTGCTCGTCCGAGAACACCTTCTTCTCCGGGATCGCGAGGTGGACGACGGCGGTGTTCACGCCGTCGACGGCCTCGATCGTCTTGGTGAGCTCGCCCTCCATGGCCCGCTTGAAGTCGGTCTGCTCCTGGAAGTCGGACGTCGTCATGTCCTGGCCGTCGAGGATCGAGTAGCCGCCGTCGGAGCTGTTGGCCGGCAGGCCCTGGCCCGACAGGGTGATGCGGGTCGAGTAGACCTTGTCGCGCGGCACCATGATCGTGCTGCCGCCGTCGGCCAGCTCGTACGGCACACCCTCGGCGGTGAGCTCGTCGACGACCGACGAGGCGTCCTCGGCCGCCAGGTTGCTGTAGAGCGGCGCGTAGTTCGGCGTCGACACCCAGCGGAACACCATGAACGCCGCGAGCAGCAGCGCGCCGGTGCCGACCACGGCGACCAGGCGCTGGCCCAGGGTGAGCGACATGAAGGTGGTCCGCAGGCGCGTGAGCGTGCGGGAGAGGTTCTGCTTCATCCGATGGGCATCCGCATGATCTCGTTGAACGCCTCGAGTGCGCGGTTGCGCACGGCGACGGTCAGCTGGGCAGTGACCGAGGCCTCGGTTGCGGCCACGGTGTAGTCGTGGATGTCGTTCAGGTCACCGGTGGCGGCCTGGACGGCGAGCTTGTCCGACTTGTCCTGGACGGCCTCGAGGCGGTCCAGGCCGTCGAGCACCATGTCGCCGAACGCACCGCCGGCGGCCTTGGTGCCCGACGTCCCCGCCGTCGAGGTGACGGAGGACGGCGACATCGTCGGCGCGACGTACGGCTGGAAGCCGATCGACTCGATACCAGAGACGCTCATGTCAGCGGCGTCCGATCTCGAGGGCGCTGCGGTAGTTGTCCTGGGCGTCCTTGGTGACCTGGACCGAGGCCTGGAAGCCGCGCTGGGCCATGACCAGCTGCGTCATCTGGGTGGCGAGGTCGTCCTCGGGGGCGCGGACGTAGCCGTCGGCGTCGGCCATCGGGTTGCCCGGGTCGGACACGAGCCGACCGGCCGGGTCGCTGAGCGCGAGGCCCGCGACCTCCACGCCGCCGCCGGCCAGCGCGCGCACGATCGGCGTCTGCGTCTGGAAGGCGGTCTGGCTGGTGGGGACGACGGTGTTGACGTTCGCGATGTTGTTCGCGAGGGAGTCGAGCCAGGTCTGGTGCATCCCCATCGAGGAGCCCGCGATGCGCAGGGCGTCGAAGGCGCCCATCAGGAGGCCGCCACCGTGCGGATGAGATCGAAGCGGTCGCTCGTGGCGCGCGTGATCATCTGGTACTGGAACTGCGACTGGACCGCGGCCAGCGTCTCCTTGCGGAGGTCGACGTTGTTGTCGTTGGCGCCGACGGGCGTGTCGGTGGCGGTCAGCGTCGGCGCGATCGAGCCGTCGGGGGAGCCCGAGGCGATCGCGGAGCGCAGGCTGGTCTCGAAGTCGACACTGCTCGCCCGGTAGTGGGGGGTGTCGACGTTCGCGATGTTGTCGGCGATGACTCGCTGACGCAGGGCGATGCCGTCGAGCGCGGATCCGAGGATCGCGCCGACGGGATCGGACAGGTGGAACGACACGCCAAGCCTCCGAGGAATGCGAGGTGGGTTGCCGTTCCGTCGGCGGGGTGGAGCGATCCTTGCTCAGGGGAGTTGATCGGCGGGTGCTCGCCCTGCTTGAGGAAATCTGGAAGAAAAAGGTCCGAAGTTCTCGGCGTGTCTTCCGATCAGGCCGTGACGTCGAGGTAGACGGAGCGTCCGGTGGCCCGGGTGGCGCGGTCGACCCTGTTCGCGAAGTCGTGCTGGCGACCGATCGTGCCGAGCAGGGCGGTCATCTCGACGCGCACCCGGTGCTGCCGGTCGCGCAGCGCCAGCGCCCGGTCCCGCAGGTCGTGGGGGATGGGCCCCGAGAGCTCGGGCTCGTCCCACGGCTCCGGCGCCGGCCGGCTCGGGTCCTGCAGGCGACGCTCCGCGAGGATGACCTCCAGCTCGAGGCGGTCGAGCGCGGTCGCCCAGTGCAGGTGGTGCCGGTCGTCGTTCATCGCGTCCTGCTCAGGCCGTCTGGGCAAGCAGCGAGCCGGCGGCCTCGCGCCAGGTGTCGCGGAGGGTCTCGACCACGTGCAGGCAGAACTCGGCGACCTTCAGGTCCTTGCCCATGTTCGCCTTGACCAGCTCGTGGTGCAGGTAGTCGTAGAGCGAGGCCAGGCCGGGGGCCCCCTCCCACGCGTTCACGTCGAGGCTGGCGTTCAGCTCGAGGACGATCTCCTGCGCGTGCAGCAGCGGCTCGTGCGCCTGGCTGGGCTCGCCCCGGCGCAGCGCGTCGGTGGCCCGCTGGACGTCGAGGACCAGACGCTCGTACAGCATGACGAGCAGCTGCGAGGGCGTCGCGGTCGAGACGGAGGCGGCAAGGTAGGTGTCACGCGGGTTGAGGATCGTCATCGGTTTTCCTTCCGTGGTCACGATGAGGGGTGGTTGTGCGGGGGCGGTGCTGGGCTCAGGAGTACGTCGGCAGGCTGGAGATCTGGCTGGACAGCCACGTGCTCTGGCTCTGGAGGGTGGAGAGGGCGGTCTCGAGCGCGGTGTACTGCCGCTCGAGGCTGCTGCGTCGGAGCTCCAGGCGGGTGTCCCAGTCCTCGATGCTCTTCTGCAGGCGATCGACGGTCGAGGTGTGACCGTTGATCGCGTTGGCGAAGGTGCCGTCGAGGCCGTCGCTGGCACCCTTGCTGACCGCGGAGACGCGGGCGACCCAGCCGTCCTGTGCCGGGGTCGCGCCGGAGGTGAACTTCGCCGCCGTGCCGGCCGGGTCGGCGGCGTACGCCTTCTCGAACGCTGTCGCGTCGAAGACCAGCTTGCCGTAGCGGTCGGTCTGGACCCCGTACGTCGCCATCGACGTCGTGCTGTCGCCGAAGACCGTGTTGAGGAGCTGGTCCCGGAGGGCCCGGGCGGTCGGGTCGCCGACGAGGACGCCGGCGGCCGTGGTGCCGCTCTTGACCGCGGTCTGCGTGTCGATCTTGTCCAGGAGCGAGTTGATCTGGTCGACGAACGAGCTGAGCGACGACGAGATCGTCGAGACGTTCTGCTTGACGGTCACGCTGGAGGTCGTGCCGATCGCGGTGTTCTGGGCGAGGGTGATGTTGACGCCCGGGACAATGTCGGTGAACGTGTTGCTCGCTGACGTCGCCGTGATCCCCAGACCCATGTTGATCTGTGCATCGGTGCCCGCGCGGACGGCAGCGCCGCCGAGCAGGTCGGAGCCGTCGTCCTTGGTGAGCGTGAACGCCGACGCGGCGCCCGTCTTGGTCGACTCGGCGATCAGCCGGTAGCTGCCGTCGGAGACCCTGACAGCGGTCGCCTTGACCCCCGTGTCGGCGGTCGACCCGTTGATGGCGGTGACCATCTCCTGGAGCGTGCCGCCCCCGACCGAGATGCTGTGAGGGACTCCGTCGCTGCCGGTGATCTTGATCTGCGAGCCGGCGACGACGTCGGTGAGCGCGGCGCCGGTGCTGAAGCCCAGCTGGTGGGTGGTGGCGAGCCGGTCGACCGTCAGCGAGAACGACGCGGCGCTGGCCTTGTCGGTGACCGCGACCGAGACGCCGGTCCCCGTCGACGTGCCCTGGAGCGTCTGCCAGGTCGACGCCTTGGCCAGCGTGGCGGCCTTGCTGGCGAGCAGAGCGGTGTCCGTGTTGAGGGCGCGAAGCGCAGAGATGACCGAGTTCTCGGAGTCCTGCGAGGTCTTGAGCTTGTCCTGCGGCACCTGCTCCAGCTGCATGAGCTGGTCGATGATGCTGGCGGTGTCGAGACCGCTGGCAAGACCGCTGATGCTGCTGGTTGCGCTGGCCACGGGGCTGCTCCTGCTCGGACGGGGACTCGGACTGAAACGGTCTCCGGGGGAGGATCGCTCCCCCGGAGACCGAGGTACGGCGGTGGGTCAGCCTCCGGCTGACCCACCGACGAGATCAGCGCAGCAGGGAGAGGACGCCCTGCGGGGCCTGGTTGGCCTGGGACAGCATCGCCGTGCCCGCCTGCGAGAGGATCTGCGAGCGGGTGAAGCTCATCATCTCCGAGGCCATGTCGGTGTCGCGGATGCGGCTCTCGGAGGCCGAGAGGTTCTCCTGGGTGACCGACAGGTTGTTGATGGTGTGCTCGAAGCGGTTCTGGAGCGCACCGAGGTTTGCCCGCGAGGTCGAGACCGCCTTGATGGCCCCGTCGATCTTGGTGATCGCCGCCGTCGCGCCGACCTTGCTCGACAGGTCGACGGTGCCGCCGAGGAGCGTCGCCGCGTCGAACCCACCCGTGCCGCTGGTGGCGGCCGCGGCGGTGGAGTTCGAGGCGCTGACCAGACCACCGGTGCTCGTGATCGTGCCGGTGAGGCTGTTGTCCTTGGCGCGGACGACCAGGTCGCCGTCCTCGTTGACGTTGGCCGAGAACGTCGACGCGAAGTTCGCGTCGTTGTTGAGCTGGTCGGCGATGTCGGTCGTGTTGGTGCTGGCCGTGAGCGCGCCGGTGGTGACCGAGACACCCCCGACCGCGAACGTGGCGGTGGCCGCGGTGGCGACCGCACCCGCGCCGGTGTCGAACGTGGTCGTGGCGCCGACCGCCGTGGTCGAGACGACGTCGACCTTGATGGTGTCGCCCGAGGCGTAGCCGACCTGGAAGTCCTTGTTCTTGAACGTGCCGTCGAGCAGGTTGATGTTGTTGAACGTGGTCTTCTGGGCGATCCGGTCGAGCTCCTTGGTGAGCGCCTTGGACTCGGAGTTGATGGCGTCACGCGAGGTCTGGTCGTTGGAGTCGTTGCCCGACTGCACGGCCAGGTCGCGCATGCGCTGCAGGATGGAGTGGGTCTCCGTCAGCGCGCCTTCAGCGGTCTGCACGACGCTGACGCCGTCCTGGGCGTTGCGCGTGGCGACCTTGATACCGCCGACCTGCGAACGCAGGCCCTCGGAGATGGCCAGACCGGCGGCGTCGTCCGCGGCCCGGTTGATGCGGTAGCCGCTGGACAGCTTCTCGAGCGACTTGGACATCTGGCCCTGGGTGACCGACAGGTTGCGGTAGGAGTTGAGGGCGTCGATGTTCTGGTTGATACGGAGACTCATGATGGTTCCTTCCTGGATTCGAGTCAGTGGAGCCCGTCCGTGGGCTCCTGCGACGAGTAGATCGGCCGGGGCCAGGAACGCCTGAGGGGATCGGCGCAGAATTTTTCGAGATTCTGCGGCGACCCCCTCAGGCGGTGACCGGTGCCGGGTACGGCGGGTGCGTCAGGCGCTGGCGTTGACCTGGACGTGGTCGCGGGCGTAGCCCCGCAGGCCGACGGCGTGCCGGGCCGCGACCGCCGCGAAGTAGGCCTCGCGCCGGCGGGCGGCCGCGCCGCCGGGGCGCGGGGCCTCGGGGACGAGGTCGGGCTCGAGCGCGTTGTTGAGGGCGTCGCGCAGGAGCACGAGGGCCTCCGCCCGCAGCTGGGAGACGCGGGACTCCGTCACGCCGAGGGCGGCGGCGATCTCCGCCATCGGCCGCTCGGCGAGGAAGTACTGCTCGACGACGTGACGCAGGCGCTCGGGGAGCTCGGCGATCGCCTCGGTCATGTAGGTGAGCTTCTCGCGGTGCTCGAGGATCGCCTCCGGGGTCGGGGAGCTGCTGACGAGGCTCTCGCCGAGCGAGTCGTCCTCGGAGGCGTGCAGCGAGAGGACCTGGGCGCGGGCCACGTCGTCCTCGTTGGCGGCGACCTCGTCGGTGCTCATCCCGGACGCCTGGGCGACCTCGGCCGTCGTGGCCGAGCGGCCGAGGACGGTCGCGAGCTGCGAGCGGGTCGCGTCGAGCTCGCGGGCCCGGCGGCGGACCGAGCGCGAGGCCCAGTCGATGCTGCGGAGCTCGTCGAGGATGGCGCCGCGGATGCGCGTGCTGGCGTACCGGTTGAACGGCACCCCGCGCTCGGCGTCGAAGGAGCGGGCGGCCTGCACGAGCGCGGCGAGGCCTGCGGAGCTGAGGTCGTCGCGATCGACATGGGACGGCACCCGAGCCATCGTCTCGCGCACGATGTGGCCGACGAGGGGCATGTGGAGGACGATCAGGTCCTCGGAGCCCTGCGGCACGTCGTTGTCATGGGTCACAACACATATTGTGCATTTCATGAACGGGTGTGTCCGCATATCTGGCAGAGATCTTGAAGCTTTTACCGTTACGACACGGTGACCCTGGTCACATCGAGGTTTGAAGCCGGAACTTCCACGCTCAGCAGAAAACTTCTTGCCCCTTTTCCTCAGGACCGCGGCAGAGGCCGCCGATGGACCCCCTGTCACCGCCGCCGATCCGCGCGGCTGGTCTGGACCATCGACATCCTGGGAGTGACGTGGAGAAGCTGACCTGGGTCCTGTGGCGGGAGCGCGAGCTCCTCGAGGCCCTGCTCTACCGCCTCGAGGTGGAAGCAGTGGTCATGTCGACCGGCCGCACGCGCTGGCTCGCCCATGCCGCCAACGACGTCGACGCGGCGTCCGCCGCGCTCCGCGACCTCGAGGTGATGCGCGCCGTCGCCGCCGACGAGGCCGCCCAGGCCGCCGGGCTCGCGCCCAACGCGAGCCTGAACGAGCTGATCGCCTCCTCGTCCGAGCCGTGGTCCGGCATCCTCACCGAGCACCGGGACTCGTTCCTCTCGCTCACCGAGGAGATCGCCCGGGTCGCGCAGACCAACCGGGCCCTCATCGTCGCCGGCCTCCGGGCCACCCAGGACACCCTGCTCGGGATCGACCAGGGCTCCTCGACGTACACGTCCGCGGGCTCGGTGGCCCGCGGTGACGCGCGCAGCGCGGTCCTCGACCGGAGCCTGTGACATGGGAGGCGCCTTCTCCTCGATCAACACGGCGCTGTCGGCCCTGCGCTACCAGCAGGCCGCGCTCGACATCGCGAGCACCAACATCGCCAACGCCTCGACCGACGGCTACGTACGCCGTCGCGTCGTGGGGCAGACGGTCGGCGCCGCCGCTGCTCCCGCGGTGTGGTCCCGGTCGAACGAGATCGGCAGCGGCGTGCAGTCGGCCGGCGTCGAACGCCTGGTCGACCCGCTGCTCGACACCCGCGTCCGTCGCGAGCACGCCCGCCAGACCTACCTCGACCTCAAGGCCGCCGCCATGTCCCGGGTGGAGACCGGCATCGCCGAGCCGTCGGACAACGGCGTCGCCAACGCGGTCGAGGAGTTCAAGAAGAGCCTCGAGGACCTCAACAACGCCCCGAACACGGACGCGGCGCGCAGCCAGGTGCTCTCCAGCGCCGCGAGCCTCGCCGACGCGTTCAACATCCAGAAGCACAACCTCGCGGACGAGCTGGGCGACCAGCGGGCGCGCGTGCTCGCGACCGTCCAGGAGATCAACGACGTCGCGAAGCAGCTCGCCTCGACGAACCTGACGATCTCCACCTCCAGCGGCGGTGGCAGCGACACCGCGACGCTCATGGACACCCGCGACCAGCTCGCGCTGCGGCTCTCCGAGCTGACCGGCGCCACCGCCACGGTCCGCCCGGACGGCGGGATGGACGTCTCCCTCGGCGGCCAGGCGCTCGTGACCGGCAAGGACGCCTCGACCCTGCAGATCGCGACCGGCATCAACCCCGACGGCACCGCCGACGGTGACCCGATCACCTTCAAGCTGCAGCCGCCCACCGGCACCGCCGTCGCGGTCTCGCCGCCGAGCGGCGACCTGGCCGCGAGCGTCGAGCTGATCGACACCGTGCTGCCGGACTACGCCGCCGGGCTCGACGCACTGGTGACCCAGCTCGCCGACTCGTTCAACGCCGCGCACGCGCTCGGCTTCGACGCCAGCGGCAACCCGGGCACCGACTTCTTCGACTACGACCCGGCAGACCCGGCCGGCTCCCTGAAGGTGATCGCCACCAAGGACAAGGTCGCGGTCTCGGGCCTCGCCGGCGGCAACACCGACACCGGGAACGCCGCCGGTCTCGCCGACTCGGTCAACATCCAGGACGGCTACCAGCGGCTGGTCAACGGCTTCGGCAGCTCCGTCGCCTCGGTGCAGCGGCTGTCGGACAACCAGCGGGCGATGTCGACCCAGGTCGACTCGGCGCGCGAGCAGCTCACCGGCGTGAGCATCGACGAGGAGACGGTGAACATGGTGATGGCGCAGCGAGGGTACGAGGCCGCAGCGCGGGTGATGACCACGGTCGACCAGATCCTCGACACCCTCATCAACCGCACCGGGATGGTGGGGCGCTGATGACGCTGGTGCGCATGACCCAGAACATGCTGAGCCGTCAGTCGTTCGGCGGCATGCAGTCCGCGATGGACCGCGTGGCCAAGGCGCAGGAGCAGCTGACCACCGGCCGGCTGATCAACCGCCCGTCGGACGACCCGACCGGCGCGACCACCGCGATGCGGATCCGGTCGTCGCTGTCGAACCAGCAGCAATTCGTCCGCAACGCCGACGACGCCGTGGGCTGGTTGGACCAGACCGACGGCACGCTGTCGACCATGGGCGACCAGGTCAATCGCGCCCGCGACATCGCGCTCCAGGGTGCCAACACCGGTGCCATGGGACCCGAGGCGCGCGAGGCGCTGGCGACCGAGGTCGACCAGATCCGGGCCGGCCTGATCAGCTCCGCGAACGCGCAGTACCTCGACCGCCCGATCTTCGGCGGCGTGACCGCCGGGGCCAAGGCCTACAACCCCGACGGCACCCTGGCCGACCCCACCACCATCGGCGTCGGCGCGGGCGTCGTACGCACCATCGCCGAAGGCGCCCGGGTCCGCATCGACGTCGAGGGACCCGACGTGTTCGGCACCTCGCCGAACTCGGTCTTCGACCGGCTCGACGCCCTGTCGACCGCGTTGAAGACGAACGACCAGGCCGGCATCTCGGCCGCGGTCGACGGTCTCAAGACCGACGGTGACCGGATCGCCAACGTGCGGTCCGACATCGGTGCCCGCACCGTGCGTGTCGAGAACGCCCGCAGCGTCGCCGACAGCGCCACCCTCACCCTGAAGAACGCCCTGTCGGAGGTCGAGAACGTCGACCTCGCCAAGGCCACCGTGGAACTCGGCCTCCAGCAGGTCGCGTACCAGGCGGCACTCGGAGCGACGTCGAAGGTGCTTCAGCCGAGCCTTTTGGACTTCCTGCGATGACGATGACCCCCGCCCTTGGCATGATGGCCGCTCCCGACCGAGCTGAGGTAGAGACTGTGGGAGACACCGTGGCCGAGCACCACGCGATCGAGATCCCGGTGATCGACATGGTGCGCCCGCTGCCGGGCTTCCCCGACCACCGCCGGTTCGCCCTCGTGCAGCTCGACGGTGCCAGCGACCTGTGCAGCCTGACCTCGCTCGACGAGCCCGGCCTGCGCTTCCTCGTCGTACCGCCGGGTGCGTTCTTCCCCGACTACGCGCCCGAGGTGGGCGACGACGTGGTCGTGGACCTCGGGATCGAGTCGGCGTCCGACGTGCTGGTGCTGCTGGTGCTCAATGCCGGGAGCGGGCTGCACGAGACGACCGCCAACCTCGCCGCGCCGCTGCTGGTCAACCCGATCACCCGCCGCGCCGGCCAGGTCGTGCTCGACGAGCCCGGTCTGCCGGTCGCCGCACCCCTCCTCGGTGGTTCCTGAGGCGGTCTGCTGGTCGACCTCGGCTACGGTGGGCACATGCTGGTTCTGAGTCGCCGGGCGGGGGAGTCCATCGTCCTGGGCGAGGACATCACGGTCACGGTCCTGGAGGTCCGTGGCGACGTGGTGCGGATCGGCATCGACGCGCCCCGCTCCCTCAAGGTGCACCGCGCCGAGCTGCTCGCCCAGCTCGAGGAGAGCAACCGCAACGCGGCCTCGCCGAGCGACGATCTCGTCGCCCAGCTCTCCCAGGCCCTCGGTCGCGACCGCGACCGCGACTGACCATCCCTCCCTGAGGAACCGTCGGGATAGTCCCTGACGTTCTGGTTCTGCCTGGGTGCCCCGAGCCCCAACATCAGGGAGTATCCCGGTGATGTGGGCTGGCACACGCTCCATTTGGTTGCCGGCGGCAACGATCCGGGAATATAGTTGCCGACAGCAACCTTCTACTGATCGTGAATCGAGCTTCCGTGTCCCAGGCGTCACCCGCCCCCGCTGCACCCGTCTCCGCGGCCGACTCCGGCCAGATGACCCACCGCCAGATCCTCGAGGCCCTGAGTGGCCTGCTCCTGGCGATGTTCGTCGCGATGCTCTCGAGCACCGTCGTCACCAACGCCCTGCCGCGCATCGTCAGCGAGCTGCACGGCAGCCAGACCGGCTACACGTGGGTCGTCGTCGCGACGATGCTCGCGATGACCGCCACCACCCCGATCTGGGGCAAGCTCTCCGACCTGTTCAGCAAGAAGCTGCTGGTCCAGATGGCCCTGGTGATCTACACGATCGGGTCCCTGATCGCGGCGCTCGCCCCCTCGATGGAGGTGCTGATCGGCGCCCGTGTCGTCCAGGGCCTCGGCGTCGGCGGCCTGACCGCTCTGGTGCAGGTCGTCATCGCGACCATGGTGACGCCCCGTGAGCGAGGTCGCTACTCGGGCTACATGGGTGCGGTCTTCGCGCTCGCCACGGTCAGCGGCCCGCTCATCGGCGGCGTGATCGTGGACTCCGCGCTCGGCTGGCGCGGCTGCTTCTTCGTCGGCCTGCCGTTCGCCGTGATCGCGTTCTTCCTGCTGCAGAAGACCCTGCACCTGCCGGTCGTCAAGCGCCCGGTGCAGATCGACTACCTCGGGGCGACCCTGATCGTCGGCGGCGTCTCGATCCTCCTGGTGTGGGTCAGCCTGGCCGGCAACCAGTTCGCCTGGGGCTCCGCCACGTCGGCGCTGCTCGTGGTCGCGGGTCTCGCCGTGATCGCGGCCGCGGTGTACGTCGAGGCCCGGGTCGCGGCCGAGCCGGTGATCCCGCTGCGGCTCTTCAAGGACCGCACGATCGCGCTCGCGACCGTCGCCTCGGTGGCGATCGGCGTGGCGATGTTCGGCTCGACGGTCTACCTGAGCCAGTACTTCCAGACGGCTCGCGGGATGAGCCCGACCGAGGCCGGCCTGATGTCGATCGCGATGGTCGGCGGCCTGTCGGTCTCGAGCGTCGTGTCTGGTCGGATCATCAGCAACACCGGCCGCTGGAAGCGGTGGCTGGTCGGCGGCATGGTCCTGGTGGTCATCGGCCTCGCCCTGCTGAGCACCGTCGACGAGACCACCAGCCTGGTCGCGATCGGCTTCTTCATGGCGATCCTGGGCATCGGCCTCGGCGCCACCATGCAGAACCTGGTGCTTTCGGTGCAGAACAACGTCAAGATGTCCGACATGGGCTCTGCCAGCGCGGTCGTCGCCTTTTTCCGCTCGATGGGCGGCTCGATCGGCGTCTCCGTCCTCGGCGCGATCCTCACCCACCAGGTCGCGAGCAACCTCGCGGCCGAGACCGGTGGCGCGTCCACCCAGCAGAGCCACGACGTGCCCGACCTGACCACGCTCTCGGGGCAGGCCCTGGCGTTCGTGGAGCAGGCCTTCGGTGAGGCGTTCGGTCACATCTTCCTGATCGCCACGCCCTTCGCCCTGATCGCCCTGGTCTGCGTGCTGTTCATCAAGGAGGTCCCGCTGCGGACGTCCAACCTCGACGCCGAGGTGGCCGCATCGCCGCTGGTCGCGGCGGAGCTGCACCACGCGGTCGAGCAGGAGATCGAGAAGGAGACGGTGCGGTGACCACCAGCCAGGTCGCGTCGGAGGCGGTCCGCGCCGACCTCCTCGGCGGGCTCGAGCAGGAGGTCGGCGTGATGATCCGCCGGATCCGCCGGGTCATCGGGGAGCGGGCCCGCTCCGTCCACCCGGAGCTCCAGTCCTCGTCGTACCTGATGCTCACCTGGCTCAACCAGCACGGCGCGCAGCGAGCGTCCGCGATGGCCGAGGCGTTCGGCATCGACAAGGGCGCGATCAGCCGCCAGGTCCAGCACCTGCTGGACCTGGGCCTGGTCGACCGCAGCCCGGACCCCGCCGACGGCCGCGCGACGCTGGTCTCGGTGACCGCCGACGCCGCCGCCCGGATCGCCGAGGTCAACGAGGATCGGCGCCGCTGGCTCGACGACCGGCTCGGCGACTGGCCCGAGCAGGACCTGTCGGAGTTCGTCCGGATGCTCGCCAGCTACAACGCCGCGCTGGACGCCTGACTCTCAGCTCAGCCAGACCGCGGTGTTCGCCGGCAGCTTGCCGTCGACCGGTCCGCTGGCCAGCAGCACGTCGCCGGCGGGCAGCCGCACCGCGTCGATGCCGCAGTTGAGCACCACGGTGACCGGTCCGCGCCGGAACGCGAGCACGTCGGTGCCGAGGTCGAGCATCTCGACGTCGTCACCCGCCGTCGTCGCGAACGTACGCCGGGCCGCCAGCGCCTGCCGGTAGAAGGCGAGCGTCGACTCCTCGTCCGACTCCTCGGCCTCGACCGTCAGGGTCGCCCAGTCGTCCGGCTGGGGGATCCACGGCTGGTCGCTGCCCGGGCCGAAGCCGTACGGCGCGGTCGTGCCGCTCCACGGGATCGGCACCCGACAGCCGTCGCGGCCGCCCTCGCCGGTGCGGATGAAGAACGGGTCGGTGCGGAACTCGTCGGCGACGTCGACCTCGGGGAGCCCGAGCTCCTCACCCTGGTAGAGGTACGCCGAGCCGGGCAGCGCGAGCATGGTCATGGTGGCCGCCTTGGCGCGGGCCAGGCCGACCTCGCCGCCGCCGTACCGCGTCACGTGGCGGATGACGTCGTGGTTGCTCAGCACCCAGGTGGGGGAGCCGCCGACGATGCCGACCGCGTCCATGGTGTCGGTGATGACGTCGCTGAACGCGGACGCCGACCACGGCGCCAGCAGCCATGCGAAGTTGAACGCCTGGCTGAACTCGTCGGGCCGGATGTAGCGAGCCATCGACTCCGGCGTCTGCGTCCACGCCTCCGCGACGAACATCCGGTCGCCGTCGTACTCCGCGAGCACCCGGTGCCAGCGCCGGTAGACGTCGTGCACCTCGGGCTGGTCCCACATCGGCTCGTCGCGCAGGGCGCGGTCGACCATCGGGACGTCCGCGGTGGGCTCGGTCGCGTCCTCGTTGGTGTGGTCGCGCAGGCTGGCCTCCTTGAAGAGGCCGTGGGCGACGTCGACGCGGAAGCCGTCGGCGCCCCGGTCGAGCCAGAAACGCAGCACGTCGACGAACATGTCGCCGACCTCGGGGTTGCGCCAGTCGAAGTCGGGCTGGCTGGAGTCGAAGAGGTGGAGGTACCACTGCCCGTCGGGGACCTGCGTCCACGCCAGGCCGCCGAAGACCGACATCCAGTTGTTCGGCGGGGTGCCCTCCGGCGCGCCCTCGGGGCTGTCACGGAAGATGTAGCGGGCCCGCTCCGGGCTGCCCGGCGCTGCGGCGAGCGCGGCCTGGAACCACGCGTGCTCGGTGGAGCTGTGGTTGGGCACCAGGTCGACGATGACCTTCAGGCCGAGCGCGTGCGCCTTGGAGATCATGGCGTCGGCGTCGGCCAGGGTGCCGAAGAGCGGGTCCACGTCGCAGTAGTCGGCCACGTCGTAGCCGTGGTCGTGCTGCGGGGAGGTGTAGAAGGGCGAGATCCAGATCGCGTCCACGCCGAGGTCGCGCAGGTAGGGCAGGCGCGTGGTGATGCCCAGCATGTCGCCGACGCCGTCGCCGTTCGCATCCGCGAAGCTCCGCGGGTAGATCTGGTAGGTCACCGCGTGACGCCACCACTCCTGGCCGGTCGTTTGATCGTTCAAAGCCATGCTCTCCATCCTAGGGAAGGGCGTCGGTCAGGCGAAGGCGGCGGGGTCGACCGCCACCCAGAGGTGCTCCGCGCGCCCGAGCAGGCGGCCGTCCGGGTCGTAGAGCGCGGAGGCGGTGAAGGTCTTGCGGCCTTCGGTACGCCGGCCGAGCCCGACCACCACGTGCTCGTCGCCGACCCGGGGGAGCGCGTCGACGCGGGCGGTCATCCGGGCCAGCACCATCAGGCGTTCGGCGAGGTCGCCGGCCCAACCGCCGATGCAGTCGAGCGCCGCCCACGTCACCGCGGGCAGGTCGTCGGCGACGGACTCGTCCGGCGTCCAGGTGGCGGCCACGCGGGCCTGGCCGTCCTGGTCGGCGACCCGGCCCGGGAAGATCCGCAGCCCGTCGTCGCGCGCGGTGCCGCAGGAGAAGCAGGTCGGGAAGGGGTGCGACGCCAGCCCGACGTACGACGACTCCGCGGCGCGCGCCTCCTCGACCGGCACCGGGTGGACCGCCGCACCCTCGAGCCCCGAGACCTCCGCGCGGGCCACGGGAGCGTCGCCGGCGCTCGCGACCGTCGCGCCGTCGACGACCTCGACCGACATGGCGGTGTCGAGCGGCGGTGGGGCGAGCAGTGAGACGGAGACCGCGGGTGCCTCGACCAGCGAGGCGAGCGCGCCGGCGGTGTAGCCGCCGTTGCCCGACGAGGGCGGGCCGCAGAAGCGGCGGGGCACGAGCAGGTCAGGCACGGCTCCGACCGTACCGGGGTCGCGCCCGGAGCGCTGCCCCGAGGCTCAGCGCGACCATCAGGGCGAGGAGCACGACGTTGTGGCCGTACTTCTCGGCGTCGCTGACCTCGCCGATCGGCGTCGTCAGGAACGCGAAGCACCCGGCCGCGAGGACCGCGCCGCTCGCGAGCGCGAGCACGTGCAGCGGACCCCAGTCGCCGCGGTGCGACCAGCGCCAGACGACGACCACGGCGCCGAGGGCGAGCAGCGCGACCAGCGCGGTGCCGATCCGGGTCGGTGGGATCGCGACCCAGCCGATCATCGCGGCGTACGCCGCCGCCCACACCAGCAGCGGCCGCGGCACGGCACCCGGGACGATCATCGCGGGCCGGCGGCCGACCACGAACGCGGCGACGACCAGTCCGACGGCCGCGACGGACGAGCCGAGGAGCTGGCCCCAGGTGGCGCTGGCCTCGCCGGTGTCGTAGGCGTCCTTCATCACGAGCACGCAGGCGGCGGCGTAGAGGAGGGCGACCACCCAGAGCACGACCGGCCCGAGCCAACGCTCGCGTCGCCGGCCGGGTGTCAGCGACTCGACCAGTGCGATCGGCGAGCCGATGCTGAGGATCACGTGGCCGCCGACGAAGGAGAGGGCGAGGTAGAGGCTGAGCCCGATCGGGGCGAGGTACGTCGGGACCGACATGTCCTCCCAGTAGGGGATGTCGCGGTAGCCGGTGCTCCACATCGACTGGTCGACGATCGCGGCCTGGACGACACCGAAGGCCGCAGCGAGCAGCAGGATCCCCGGCCAGCCCAGCCCGCGACGACGGGCGACCTCGCGGATCAGCAGCGCGGGCGCGCCGTACAGGGGGGAGAAGACGATCAGGTTGCCGACGAGCGTGCCGGGGTGGCCGGTGCTGTCGTCGTAGCCCCAGAGGTACTCCGCGCAGACCGGCGCCAGGACGAAGAGTCCGAGGGCGGGGAGCCAGGCGGTGCGCATGCTCCGACGCTAGGGAGCGCGGACGCCGGTCGGAACCGCCCCAGGTCGACGCTCGGCCAGACCAAAGTCAGCGGATCTCCTCCCACCGGTCGAGCGCCTCGATGCGCTCGGCGGCGTGGTCGACGATCGGCGCCGGGTAGCCGACCCGGTCGCGGTCGTCGGCCGACGGGTCGTGGGGGTCGGCGACGTCGGCGAGCTCCGGCACCCACTGGCGCACGTAGGCGCCGTCGGGGTCCCACTTCTTGCCCTGGCTCGTCGGGTTGAAGACCCGGAAGTACGGCGCCGCGTCGGTGCCGCTGCCCGCCGCCCACTGCCAGCCGTGCTGGTTGGAGGCGAGGTCGCCGTCGACCAGCCAGCGCAGGAAGTGCCGGGCGCCGTGCTGCCACTCGAGGTGCAGGTCCTTGACCAGGAAGCTGGCGACGACCATCCGGACCCGGTTGTGCATCCAGCCGGTCGCGCGCAGCTGGCGCATGCCGGCGTCGACGACCGGGAAGCCGGTGCGGCCCTCCTGCCACGCGGTCAGCTGGTCGCCGGGCTCGTCGTACCGCATCCGCGCGAACTCCGGCCGCAGGTAGTCGCGGGCGCTCTGCGGCCGCGCGGCGAGCACGTCGGCGTAGAACTCCCGCCAGGCGAGCTCCTTGCGGTAGGTCTCCGCGCCCTTGCTGCGCAGCCGACCGAGGTCGGCGAGCAGGGTGCGGGGGTGGATCTCGCCCCACTTGAGGTGCACCGACATCCGCGACGTCCCCTCGACGGCCGGCCGGTCCCGGTCCTCGTCGTACGCCGCGACCCGGTCCAGGAACTCCGCCCACTTCCGGCGGGCGGCAGCCTCGCCTGCGTCGGGGAGGGTCAGGCCGTCGGGCAGGTCCGGCTCGGGGACGTCGACGGTGTCGTCGAGACCCAGCCAGTCGACGCCGGTCGGCGCGTCGATCGGGGCGCGCCAGCCGTGCTCGGCCCAGGCGCGGTGGAACGGCGTGAAGACCTTGTACGGCGTGCCCTCGCCGGTCGTCACCCGCCCCGGCGCCACGGCGTACGGCGAGCCGGTGCGCACCAGCTCGATCCCGTGCTCGGCCAGCGCCTCCTCGACGGCGGCGTCGCGGCGGATGCCGTACGGCCCGAAGTCGGCGGCCACGTGCACCCGCTCCGCCCCGACCTCGCGTGCGGCGCGCACCACCCGGTCGACGGGGTCGCCCTCCACGACCGCGAGCGGGGCGTCGAGGGCGCGCAGCGAGGCCGCGAGGTGGGCGCGGCGGCTCGGTCCCGCCGCCTCCCAGAGCGTGGGGTCGAGCACGAAGAGCGGCAGCACGGCGCCGTCGGCGGCGGCTGCGACCAGGGCTGGATTGTCCGCGAGCCGGAGGTCGCGGCGGAACCACATGACGGAAGCCATCGACGCCAGCCTGCCAGCCCCATGGTCGATGAGACAGAATGGCGACGTGAGCGACCTGATCGACACCACCGAGATGTACCTCCGGACCATCTACGAGCTGGTCGAGGAGGGAATCGTCCCGCTGCGTGCGCGGATCGCCGAGCGCCTGCACCAGAGCGGGCCGACCGTGTCGCAGACCGTCGCCCGGATGGAGCGTGACGGCCTGGTGACCGTCGAGGGCGACCGCCACCTCGAGCTGACCGACGAGGGCATGCGGCTGGCCGTGCGGGTGATGCGCAAGCACCGCCTGGCCGAGCGGCTGCTGACCGACGTGATCGGGCTCGACTGGGAGCTCGTCCACGAGGAGGCGTGCCGCTGGGAGCACGTGATGTCGGAGACCGTCGAGCGCCGGCTGCTCGACCTGCTCGACCACCCGACCGAGTCGCCGTACGGCAACCCGATCCCGGGGCTCGACGAGCTCGGTGAGCACGAGGTCGGCGAGGAGTTCATGGACGGGGTCGAGCCGCTCTCGCGCGCGGCCGGCTCGGACGAGGGGCGGGTGCTGGTCCGGCGCATCTCGGAGGAGATGCAGAAGGACGAGATCCTGATGAGCGCGATGCGACGCGTGGGCGCCCTGCCCGACAAGACGATCACGGTCGTCGCGACCGAGGCCGGCGTGCTCGTCGGCTCCGGTGGCGAGACCGCGGAGATCGTCCCCGAGGCTGCGGACCACATCTTCGTCCGCAAGCTCTGACGTCCCGACCTGGGACTTCTGAGGTGCCTGTGACACCTGTGGTTCATGTGCTTTCGGGAGTGAGCGACCTCATGGCGACCATGTTAATTCTGGACGTTTCTTGTCCGTCTCTTGCGTTTGTCGAGCAAGTCGCCGGGTAGTTTTGCCACTCGGCGTGGCACGGACGCGACGCCACGGGGGCCTGCCATTCTGGGCAGTGGGAAGGTCATGATGGAGATCGTCGAACTCGATGCATCGGTCGGCGTACGCGGTGAGCGCACGCTGGTGGTCGGGCATTCCCTGACCAGGTTGGAGCGCGGCCTCGAGCCACGCGAGTCGGTGGTGCTGCACACCGCCGACGACGACTACTACGCCGCCCAGGTGCGCGGCATCGAGTTCGAGCTCGACGACACGATCTACACCCTCGCCGTCGGCGGTCGCCTGCCCGAGGACCTCGCCCTCGAGCGGGTCGAGGGCCTCGACGCCGACGTCCACGACCTGTCGCTGCACGAGCTGGTCGACCTGCTCGGCGACATGCGCGGCCGCGCCTGCTGAGGACCCTCAGCCCGCGAGCTCGGTCAGGAACTCGCTGCAGCCCGCGTCGACGCGGTACGTCGCCAGTGGGTCCCCGCGGGTCTCGCCGCGGTTGACGATGACCACCGGCGTCCCGGCCTTCGCGGCCCGGCGCACGAACCGCAGGCCGGACATCACCGTGAGGCTGGAGCCCGCGACCAGCAGCGCGCCGTCGTCGCTCGTCAGCGCGTCGACGGCGTCGTAGCACCGGGCCACCCGCGCCGGCGGGACGTTCTCGCCGAAGAAGACGACGTCCGGCTTGAGCACGCCGCCGCAGCCGCACGTGGGTACGACGAAGTCCGCGGTGTCCTCGAGGTCGACGTCACCGTCGGGCCGGGAGGCGACCGCGGCGTGCCGCTCGGCGTAGCCCGGGTTGAGGTCGGCCAGCCGCTGCTGGAGCGCCGCCCGCGGCGAGGTCTCGCGACAGCCGAGGCAGACGACGTCCGCGATCCGCCCGTGCAGCGCCACCAGGCGGGGCGTCCCGACCTGCTCGTGCAGGCCGTCGACGTTCTGGGTGATCAGCAGCCCGGGCGCCAGCCGCGCCAGGGCGAGGTGCCCGGCGTTCGGCTCCGCCCTCCGCATCCGTCCCCAGCCGAGGTGGCTGCGCGCCCAGTAGCGCTGCTGGGCCGCCGGACCGGACACGAACTCCTGGTAGGTCATCGGCATCCGGGCCGGCGCGCCGGGTCCGCGGTAGTCCGGGATGCCCGAGTCGGTCGACAGGCCGGCGCCGGTGAGCACCACCAGCGGTCGCCCGCGCAGCAGCGCGAGCGCCTCGGCGTACGCCGTCCCGCTCTCGGTGGTCGAGCCTGTCGAGACCGTCACCGGGCGTAGCGCAGCTCGGCGCGGGCCTGGGCCTTCGCGGCCTCGACCTCGCGGTTCTTCGGCGGGGCGGTGGTGACCAGGTCCTCGAGCAGGTGCTCGGTGATGTGCGCGATCTCGCGCACCGCCTGGTCGAAGATCGCCTGGTTGGCCTGCGACGGCTTGGTGGTGCCGCTGACCTTGCGCACGTACTGGAGTGCGGCAGCGGAGACCTCGTCCGAGGTGGCCGGCGGCTCGAAGTTGTTGAGGGGTCGGATGTTGCGGCACATGCTCCGAGCGTACGTCGCGGCGCACCCGTGGGGGCACGTGTCAGCATGGCTCGCATGCCCGAACCCCGCGAGCTCGACCTGGTCCTCTTCGGCGCCACCGGTTTCACCGGCGGCCTCACCGCCGACTACCTCGCCCGGCACGCGCCGGACGGGCTGCGCTGGGGGCTGGCCGGGCGCAACCAGGCCAAGCTCGAGGACGTGCGTCGACGTCTCGCCGACGTCGACCCGGCGCTCGGCGACCTCCCGCTCCTGCACGCCGACGTCGAGGACGCGGAGTCCCTCGCCGACGTCGCCGCGCGCGCCCGGGTCGTCATCACGACGGTCGGGCCCTACCTGACGTACGGCGAGCCGCTGGTCGCCGCCTGCGCGGCCGCCGGCACCGACTACCTGGACCTCACCGGCGAGCCGGAGTTCGTCGACCGGATGTACCTCGCGCACCACGACACCGCCGTCGCCTCCGGCGCTCGGATCGTGCATGCCGCCGGCTTCGACTCGATCCCGCACGACCTCGGCGTGCTCTACACGCTCCAGCAGTTCCAGCCGCGGGGACCGGTGTCGGTGCGAGGGGTGGTGCGCGCCAGCGCGACCTTCTCCGGTGGCACCTTCCACTCGGCCATGACAGCCTTCGCCCGGGCCCGCCAGACCAAGGCGGTGACCCAGGAGCGCCGCCGCGCGGAGCCGCGCCCGGAGGGCCGCAAGGCCCGGGCCGTCGCCGGCAAGCCGCACAAGGATGCGACGCTCGGCTACTGGCTGCTGCCGCTCCCGACGATCGACCCCTTCGTCGTCGCCCGCAGCGGCGCCGCGCTCGCGTCGTACGGGCCGGACTTCCGCTACTCCCACTTCGCGGGCACCAAGACGCTGCGGTACGCCGCCGGCGGGGCCGCGGCCGCGGCGGCGATGTTCGTGACCGCGCAGGTGCCGCCGCTGCGCCGGCTCGCGCTCGACCGGGTCAAGCAGGGCGACGGCCCCGACGAGTCCCGGCGCGCGAAGTCGTGGTTCACGGTCGACTTCGTGGCCGAGGGCGACGGTCGAAGCCTGCACACCCGCGTCTCCGGCGGCGACCCCGGCTACGACGAGACCGCGAAGATGCTCGCCGAGTCGGCGCTCTGCCTCGCCTTCGACGACAACCCGACGACCGCCGGGCAGGTCACCACCGCCCAGGCGATGGGCGACGCACTGCTCTCCCGCCTGCAGGCGGCCGGGATCCGGTTCGAGGTGTGCGGCGAGTAGGTGTGCCCCAGGTAGGAGAGGTGTGCCCCAGGTAGGAGTCGAACCTACGACCTTTCGCTTCCAGGT
>NZ_JBHSRJ010000003.1:0-277770 GCF_042658885.1 Nocardioides hankookensis
AACCAGGGCGGGAAGACCACCAGCTCGAACCTGGCGCCACTGTGCCGCTACCACCACCGCGTCAAGACCTTCGGCGGCTGGACCTACCACCGCACCTCCCGCACCGGCTTCCTGTGGACCACCCCGAAGGGCAAGACCCATCCCGTGGTCTTCGACGACCACCGAAGGCGACGAACCCGCTGACCCCCACCCCACCGGCCACGGCCGGTGGGGTCACTCCCATGCCCACTGCGGCCGGTGGGGTGGTTTCGAGGCTGACCACGTATCCCGCCCCTCGCGTCACCCACGGTGACTACGGCGGACCGCGGCGCTGAGGTGACCGGCCCGGTGGTGGTTTCGAGGCTCGGGCCTGACGGCCCTCACACCTCAACCACCGGCATCGGTGGTTGAGGTGTGAGCGGAGCGAGCCTCGAAACCACGATCCCGGCCGACTGGGACATCTCGCCCTCGTGGACGGGACTCCTGCGGCAGCATGATGCCCGCAGAGCAGTCGGCGAGAGGCGGGTGGCGTGGTCGAGACGGACGTCGTGCCCGGCGGCCCCGGGCGACGTGGTGCCGCCCTGGTGGTCGGCGTGCTGACGTGCCTGGTCTCGGCGACGGCGCTGGTGCTGGCCGTGGTCAACGCCGGCACCCCTGACCCGGACTTCGTGATCCACCGGGAGTTCTTCCCGACCGACCTGCTGATCGCGGTTGTCTACGCGCCGTTCGGCGTGTTCGTCGTGGTGCGCAGCGGCCACGTCATCGGGTGGGCGCTGCTGCTGGTCGGGGTGGGGTTCGCCCTCACGTCGTTGGGGATCCAGTACGCCGTGCTCGGCGTCGAGCACCCGGACCTGCCGGCGTACGCCTGGCTCGTCCAGCTCGTCGTCTCGGGCTGGATCGTCGGGGTCCTCACCTGCATCCTCGTCATCCCGTGTCTGGTCGGGCCGCGCGCGCCGACCGGGACGCGGCGCGTCGTGGCCACGCTCGCCGGCCTCGTCGCGGTGTCGTCCGGCGTCGTGCGCTACCTCATCGAGGTCGAGGACTTCCCGCCGAACCCGCTGACGGCGGGTACCGCGCTCGCCGACACGGCCCGCGCGTACGACGACTGGGTCATCCCGGTTTACTTCCTGCTCGGCCTGGTCGCGGTCACCTACCTCGGCGCGCGAGTGCGCCGCAGCGACCCGGTGGAGCGACGGCCGTTGGGCTGGGTGCTGGCCAGCGTCGCGACCACGACGCTCTCCTACCTCGCCTTCGAGCTCGGCCTCAGCCTCGGCCAGCCGATGCTCAGCGTCGGCGCCGGCACGCTGGCCGCCGCGATGCTGATGCTGCCGGTGGCCATCTTCGTCGTCGTCCGCGGGCCGTCCTGGAACCTCGACCTGGCCGTCTCCCGCGCCACGGTCGGTGCGTTGCTGACCCTCTTCGTCATCACGGCGTACGTCGTCCTCGTCTGGGTCGGCGGTCGCCTGCTGCCCGTCGGGCGCGACTCGGCGGGTCTGCTGGCCGTGGCGCTGCTGGCGGTGGGCATCATGCCGGTCCGCGCGTGGCTGCAGCGCCGGGTGGAGCGCCTGGTCTTCGGGTCGACCTCGGACGCGGGTGAGCTGCTGGTGCGTCTCGGCGCCGACGTCGGCACGTCCACCGACGACCGCACCGTCCTCGACGGGCTGGCGGAGGCCCTCCGGCACAGCCTGCGGCTCGCGGCGGTCGTGGTCGAGTCGACCGACGGCGACCTCCGGGTCACGGTCGGCAGGCCTGGGGAGCAGCTGGTCGCCGTGGTGCTCCGCAGCCGGGGCCGGCAGATCGGCACCCTGTGGCTCGGCCCGCCGACGGGCGAGCGCCTCGACCTGCGCACCCTCGAGCTGGTCCAGCAGATCTCCGGGCTGGTCGCGGGCGCCCTCGACCTCGCCCTCGTCAACGCCGACCTGGAGCGCGCCCGGGCCAGGCTCCTCGACGTACGCCAGGAGGAGCGCCGGCTGCTGCGCCGCGAGCTCCACGACAGCCTCGGCCCGTCGTTGGCCGGGATCTCGTTGGCGCTGGCCGGGATCGACCGCACCTCGACGCTGACCGCGCCCGACTCCGCGCTGCTCGCGCAGCTCCAGGAGGAGCTGGCCCACCGGGCCCAGGACGTGCGCGTGATGGCGCGGGCGCTGCTCCCGCCGCCGCTGGAGGAGGGCAGGCTCGGCGAGGCGCTCGACGGGCTCGCGGGGAGGTTCAGCGGACCCGGGTTCTGCGTCGAGGTGCGCGCCGACGGCCCCGACCTGATCGACAGCCGCCGCCAGGTGGCGATCTACCACGTCGCCGCCGAGGCGGTGCTGAACGCCCACCGGCACGCCGACGCCCGCCGCTGCACCGTCACGCTCTCCCGGACGGCGGAGGGGATCGGCCTGACGGTCACCGACGACGGGCTCGGCCTCTCCGACCAGCCGAGCGCCGGCATCGGCCTGCGGTCGATGCGCGAGCGCGCGACGGAGCTCGGCGGCTCGCTCGAGATCGCGACCTCCGAGGCCGGAGGCACGACGATCCGGATGTCACTTCCCACCTCAGTCGGCTAGGAGCTCCCGCACCCGCGGCACCACCTCGGTGCCGTAGAGCCGGATCGACTCCATCCGCTCAGCGTGCGGCAGCGTGCCGACGGCGTACTTCAGCTGGAAGCGGGACAGGCCGAGCGTGCGGACCGCCCAGGCGATCTTCTGCGCGACCGTCTCGGGCGAGCCGACGAAGAGCGCGCCCTGCGGGCTCGCGCCCGCCTCGAACTGGTCCGGCGTGTAGGGACCCCAGCCGCGTTCGCGGCCGATCTTCGTGAAGGCGGCGGCCTGGTGCGGGTACATCTGCTCGCGAGCCAGCTCGTCGGTCGCGGCGACGTGGCCGGGGCTGTGCATGGAGATCGGCAGCGTCGGCTGCTCGTAGTGCTCCAGCGCCCGGTGGTAGAGGTCGACGAGCTGCACGAACCCCGCAGGCGAGCCGCCGATGACGGCCAGCACCAGCGGGAGCCCGTACGACGCGGCGCGCACCACCGACTCCGGCGTGCCGCCCACACCGACCCAGGCAACCAGCCCGTCGGCGGTGCGCGGGTAGACCGAGACGCCCTCGAGCGGCGGGCGGATCGTGCCCTCCCAGCTCACCGGCTCCTCGCGCAGCAGCTCGGCGAAGATCTCCAGCTTCTCGGAGAAGAGCACCTCGTAGTCCTCGAGCGAGAGCCCGAAGAGCGGGAACGACTCCGTGAACGACCCACGACCCAGGGTCACCTCCGCGCGCCCGCCGGAGACGGCGTCGAGGGTGGCGAAGCGCTGGAAGACCCGGATCGGGTCGTCGGAGCTCAGCACCGTCACCGACGTGCCGAGCCGGATCCGGGTGGTCTGGCCCGCGATCGCCGCCAGCACGACGTCCGGCGCACTGATCGCGAAGTCCGGTCGGTGGTGCTCGCCGACGCCGAAGAAGTCGAGCCCGAGCTCGTCGGCGAGCGCTGCCTCGGCGACGACCTGCCGGATCGCCTCCGCCTGGGTGACGCCCTCCTCGAGGTCGCCGAACGTGTCGAGACCGAAGGTCGGAGCGTCGGGAGTGCCCAGCCGGGTGTCCACTGCGTCGATGTTCACACCACCATCCTCCCCGGTCCGGTAGGAATGGGGCATGGACGGCACGCAAGAGGGGCGGCCGGGGCCCGACGACCCCGCCTTCGTCCGCCGACTCTTCGACGCGCACCCCGACGGCCTGTGGCTCTTCGACGACGAGGGCGTGACCGTCTGGGCCAACGACAACATCGCCGAGATCGTCGGCCGGGCGATCGAGGAGATGGCCGGGCTCCCGGTCCGGGAGCTCTTCGACGAGCAGGGGCGCCGGGACTTCGACGCCCACCTCGTCGAGATGCGGCGCACCGGCGTCGGCGCCCAGAACGTCGAGGCCTACTTCGTGCGGCCGGACGGTACGGCGGTCTGGGGGCTGCTCAGCTACACGCCGGTCCTCGACGACGACGGGAGCCGGATCGGCTGGCTGCACCGCGTCACGCCGTACACCGAGCGCAAGGAGCTGGTCGCGGCGCTGGTCGAGCGCGAGCACCAGCTCGCCACCGCCCAGCGCATCGCCCACATCGGCAGCTGGGAGTGGGACGTCATCGCCGACCACGTGCTGTGGTCGGACGAGATGTGCCGCATCTTCGGGGTCGAGCCCGGCACCAGCCCGGACTTCCAGACCTACGTCCAGCTGCTGCACCCCGACGACCGCGAGCACTCGCAGGAGGTGATCCAGGGGGCCGCCGCCCGCGGCGAGCAGGAGTACGGCTTCGACCACCGCGTGCTGCGCGCGGACGGCGGTGTCCGCTGGGTGCGCGGTCGCGGGGTGATCGAGCGGGACCCGGGCGGCGCGGTCGTGCGGATGAGCGGCACGGCGCAGGACATCACCGACCTGCACCGGGCCGACGAGCAGGCCGCCGAGGCCAGCCGGCGGCTCTTCCTGCTCCAGCAGATGACGACGGCGGCCAACCGGGCGACCAACCTGCGCGAGGCCCTGGTGATCGCCGGGATCGGCGTCCCCGAGCACACCACGTGGTCCGCGGTGTGCGGCTTCCTCTACGACTGGCAGGTCCCCGGAGTCGAGGTCCTCGACATGAGCGGCGGACAGGCCGTCGTCCGGCCCGACCCGGCGCTGGCCGAAGAGGCGCGGCGTACCGGCGAGGTCACCGTGGGCGTGCCGTCCGCGATGGCCGACACCCACAGCCTCGTCGCGATGCCGGTCGCCCTCGGCGACGAGGTGATCGCGGTGGTGGAGCTGGTCGCCGACGAGCTGCCGCCCGACGAGAACTCGCACCAGCTGATGACCCAGATCTCCCACCAGCTCGGCCTGGTCGCCGAGCGCGAGCGCAGCGCGGCCGCCCTCGCCGAGGCGCGCGACGACGCGATGGAGGCGTCGCGGCTGAAGTCGGAGTTCCTCGCGACGATGTCGCACGAGATCCGGACCCCGATGAACGGCGTCATCGGCCTCACCGACCTGCTGCTGCGCACCGACCTCGACGAGCACCAGCGCCGGCTGGCCGCCAACCTCCAGAACGCCGGCATGACGCTGCTCGGCATCATCAACGACATCCTCGACCTCTCGAAGATCGAGTCCGGCAAGCTCGAGCTCGAGGCCGCGGACTTCGACGTCCGCGCCGTCTTCGACCAGGTGGCGAGCGTGCTCAGCGGGCCGGCGCACGACAAGGGGCTCGAGCTGATCGTCGCCTGCCACCCGGACGTGCCGCTCCAGCTGCGGGGTGACTCCGTGCGCTTCGGGCAGGTGATCAGCAACCTGGGCTCGAACGCCGTGAAGTTCACCGACACCGGCGAGGTCGTCATCGAGGCCCGCGTCGAGCGGCAGACCCCGCGCGACGTGGTGCTGCGCGTCGACGTGACCGACACCGGCGTCGGCATCGACCCGGCGTCGCGCGAGCGGCTCTTCGAGGCCTTCACCCAGGCCGACCCGTCGACCACCCGTCGCCACGGCGGCACCGGGCTCGGCCTGGCGATCTCGCGGCAGCTGGTCGACGCGCTCGGCGGCGAGCTGTGGGTGACCAGCGAGCCGGGCTCGGGCAGCACCTTCTCCTTCACGGTGCGGCTCGAGCGGGTCACCGGGGCGGCCGCGCGCCAGTTCGACGTACCGGTCCAGCTGCGCGGGCGGCGGATCCTGGTCGTCGACGACAACGAGACCAACCGCTTCATCCTCGAGGACCAGCTCGCGGCCTGGCACATGCGCGCCTTCGCGGTCGCGTCGGCCGCCGAGGCGCTCACGACGCTGCACGAGGCGGTGGCGCTCGGCGACCCGTTCGAGGTGGCGCTGCTCGACCTGCGGATGCCCGACGTCGACGGCCTCCAGCTGGCCGAGCAGCTGCGCGGCGACCCCGGACTCATGGGCCTCCAGATGGTGCTGCTCAGCTCGGAGCAGGTGCCGCGCCAGCAGGTGGCCGACGCCGGGATCCGGAGCAGCCTCAGCAAGCCGGTCCGCGAGGTCGAGCTGCACGACGCCCTGCTCGGCGTGCTCGCACCGCGTCCGCCCGGCGCCGCGCGGGCGCGCAGCACGGCGACGGGAGCCGACCTCGGCCTCCGCGTCCTCGTCGTCGAGGACAACCCGGTCAACCAGATGGTGGCGACCGGGCTCCTGGAGAACCTCGGCTGCACGGTCGACGTCGCCGACGACGGGATCGCCGCCGTCGAGCGCCTCTCCGGCGCGCACGGGTACGCCGTGGTGTTCATGGACTGCCGGATGCCACGTCTCGACGGCTTCGACGCCACCCGCCAGGTCCGCGCCGCCGAGCCGCCCGGCCAGCGGGTCCCGATCATCGCGATGACCGCCTCCGCGCTCGAGGGCGAGCGGGAGCGTTGCCTCGAGGCCGGCATGGACGACTACCTCACCAAGCCCGTCGACGCCGCCGAGGTCGAGAGCGCCCTGCGCACCTGGGCCGGCCTGCCCGAGGCTCCGGCCCCCGAGCCGCCACCCCAGCGGGAGCCCCCGCCGGAGGCCGCGGCCGTGATCGGCGTGCTCGACGCCGACCGGGTCCGGATGCTCGAGGGGCTGGTGAAGGACGGCACCTCCTTCTTCGAGCGCACGGCGGCGTCGTTCATGGGTCGCGTCGGCGACCAGCTGGTGGCGATCCGCGCCGCGGTGGAGCGCGCCAACGCCAACTCGCTGCTCACCTCCTCCCACCAGCTCAAGGGCAGCGCGCTCAACCTGGGCCTCCCCCGGGTCGCCGCCGCGGCCGCGCGGCTCGAAGCGCTCGGCACCGCCGGGCGCACCGACGGGGCCGAGGCGATGCTCGACGAGCTGACGGCCGAGGTCGACATCGCCGTCTCCGCCTTGCAGCAGGCGACGGCGAAGGGCCGCTGACGGCGCCCTAGGATTCGGCCGTGCCCACGCTCCCCCGATTCACCGAGGTGGGCCGCAGCCGACCGGTCGACCTGCTGGTGCCCGGCTCGACCCTCGACGAGGTCGTCGCGCCGTACGCCGCCGCGACCGGGCCGGGCTCGCTCGAGCTCACCTCCGGCAGCGACCGGCTCGTGGCGCGGTACGACGGGGACGCGGTCTGGCTCGAGGTCACGACCGGCGGCCGGACGACGCGGCACCGGTCGCGGCGCTCGGCCCGGACCCGCGGTCCGGTCGCCGAGGTCGCCGTGGCCCTGACCGGCACCCACCTCACCGCGCTGACCCGCGACGACGGCCCGTGGGTCGCCCGGGCGCGCGTCGACCTGGAGCACCGGATCGACACCCACGACGAGGGCTGGCTGGCCGGGCTCCGGTCCGACGCACGGCTCGCCGGCCGCTTCGGTCAGCTCGGCCTGCGCGACGTGCGCCTGGTCAGCGGCGTCCCGGACGGCCGGGTCGTGCTCTCCGCGACCAGCGCCGGCCCGGGCTTCTTCGACACCGCGCACACGTCGCTGTGGGAGCTGACGCCGTCGACGCTCGAGCTCACCCACCTCTCCGACGTCTTCTTCCGCCGCCCTGACCGTCCCGGTGCGTACGGCGACCACGCGACCCACGTGCTCCGCGAGGGCGAGGAGTGGCTGGTCGCGACCAGCACCTGGGCCGACTTCGACCGGCGCCGCCCGACCGTGGGCGTCACGCTGGCGCGCACCACTGCCGACCTGCTGAGCGGCACCCACCTGCTCGACACCGAGCCGCTGCCGCTGCCCGTCGACGGCCTGCGCTCGGTGGGCGTGTGGGACCCGCACCTGGCGCGCACGGACGACGGCTGGCTGGTCGGCTTCGTCAGCGCCACGAAGTTCTTCCGCTTCCACCCGGCGCTCGCAGGTGGCCCGAGCCTCGACGCGCTGACCCTGCGCGGCGCCGCGTCCGGGCTCGTCGAGACCGAGGGCACCACGCTGCTGCACCTCGACGACGGGTGGCGGGTGCTGGCGAGCGACAAGCGCGCGCAGGCCTACCCGGTCTTCGACCTGTCCCTGCGCCCGACCGGCACCGTGGCCGCGCCGTACCTCTCCAACATCCCGTGGCCGACGCTCGTGCCCGAGGGCGACTCGTGGCTCCTGGTCGCCTTCGACGGGACGCCGTACGGCGGCCGCGTCTGCGGCTACGGGACCCACGGCGACGTCGTTTTCATGCGACCGGAGGTCGGGTCTACCGTGTGACCCAGAGCACGCGCCACCCCTGCGTGCCGACCCACACGACGCCACCCACCCCGTGGCCGACCCAGAGAGCAGGACCATCCATGTCTGATGTCTTCGACCTTGGCAGCGAGCACGAGCAGGTCGTCTTCGCGAACGACCCGGCCACCGGCCTCAAGGCGATCATCGCGGTCCACTCGACCGCCCTCGGTCCGGCTCTGGGCGGCACCCGCTTCCACCCGTACGCCTCGACGGCCGACGCCGTGCGCGACGTCCTCAACCTCTCGCGCGGCATGTCCTACAAGGCCGCGCTCGCGGGCCTCGACCTCGGCGGCGGCAAGGCCGTGATCATCGGCGACCCGACCACCCAGAAGTCCGAGCCGCTGCTGCGCGCCTACGGCCGGCACGTCCAGGCTCTCGGCGGCCGCTACTACACGGCCTGCGACGTGGGCACCTTCTCCGCCGACATGGACGACATCGCCCGCGAGTGCTCCTTCGTCACCGGCCGCACGGTCGCGCACGGCGGCGCGGGCGACAGCTCGGTGCTGACGGCGTACGGCGTCTTCCAGGGCATGCGCGCCGCGGCCCAGGTCGCGTGGGGCACCACCTCGCTGGCCGGGCGCACCGTCGGCGTGGCCGGCGTCGGCAAGGTCGGCCGCCACCTGGTCCGGCACCTGGTCGAGGACGGCGCGACCGTCGTGGTGACCGACGTCTACGCCCCGGCCCTCGCGCAGGTGCGCGACGAGCACCCCGGCGTGCGCGTGGTGGCCTCCGAGGCGGAGCTGGTCGCCTCCGCGCTCGACGTCTACGCGCCGTGCGCGATGGGCGACGCCATCACCGACGAGGTCGTCGAGACGCTGAGCGCCACGATCGTCTGCGGCGCCGCCAACAACCAGCTCGCCCACCCCGGGGTGGAGAAGGCGCTCGAGGAGCGCGGCATCCTCTACGCGCCCGACTACTGCGTCAACGCCGGCGGCCTGATCCAGGTCGCCGACGAGCTGGAGGGCTTCTCCTTCGAGCGCGCCCAGCAGCGCGCGACGGGCATCTTCGACACCACGCTGCGCGTCTTCGAGCTCGCCGCGACCGACAACGTGCCGCCCGCGATCGCCGCCGACCGGCTGGCCGAGCGGCGGATGCGCGAGGTCGGTCGCCTGCGCGGGATGTGGCTGCCGCAGCGCTGACCGTCAGACGCGACGAGGGTGACGAGCGTCAGTCACGCGAGTCGGAGTAGTCCGACCACTTCTCGAGCTCTTCGGGCTCGACGCCGCTGTCGTCCTCGCCAGAGGAGCCGTGGAGCTCACTGGCGAGCGCACCGAAGTCCGTCTCGTGAGTGCGGTACTTCAGGTCGCGAGCGACCTTCGTCTGCTTGGCTTTCGCTCGGCCGCGCCCCATAGGGTCAGCCCCCTCGCACGCTCGGCCGGGGCACAGTGGCTCCCGGGCTGGTCTCAAAGAGTTCTCGTGAGCCCAACGCTACCTGTTGGCTGGCTGTTCCTGCACATCGGTTCGCGCGATTCCCAGGATTGTCACCAGCCGGGGTGCTGCCCGACCAGCTCGACGGCCCCGCCGCGGCCGGTCGCGGGGGCGACCTCGCCGGCCACCCAGGCCCGGATGCCGTGCTCGGCGAGCACCGCGATCGCCCGGTCGACGTCCTCCGGCTCGGTCAGCGCGACCATGCCGACGCCACAGTTCAGGGTCATCTCGAGGTCCGGCTGGGGTACGTCGCCGACGCGCCGCACCAGGTCGAAGATCGGCTGCGGCGTCCAGGTCGACCGGTCCAGGGTCGCGGACAGCTCCACCGGCATCACCCGCTCGAGGTTGGCGGCCAGGCCGCCGCCGGTCACGTGGGACATCGCGTGCGTGCGGGTCCGGTCGGCCAGCGCGAGGCAGGCCTTCGCGTAGATCCGGGTCGGCTCGAGGAGCTCCTCACCCAGGGTGCGGCCGAGCTCGTCGTGGTGGCCCTCGAGGGGCAGGCCGGCCTTCTCGAGCAGGACGTGGCGCACCAGCGAGTAGCCGTTGGAGTGCAGGCCCGAGGCCTCCATCGCGATCACGACGTCACCGGGACGGACCCGGCCGGGGCCGAGGAGCTTGTCGGCCTCCACGACGCCGGTGGTCGCGCCGGCGACGTCGTACTCGTCCGGCGCGAGCAGGCCGGGGTGCTCGGCGGTCTCGCCGCCGACGAGGGCGCAACCCGCGAGGACGCAGCCCTCGGCGATGCCCTTGACGATCGCGGCGATCTTCTCGGGCTCGACGCGGCCGGTCGCGATGTAGTCGGTCATGAAGAGCGGCTCGGCCCCGCAGACGACGAGGTCGTCGACGACCATGCCGACCAGGTCGAAGCCGATCGTGTCGTGGACGTCCATCGCCTGCGCGATCGCGACCTTGGTGCCGACGCCGTCGGTCGACGTCGCGAGCAGCGGGCGCTCGTAGCGGGTCAGCGCCGAGGCGTCGAAGAGGCCAGCGAAGCCGCCGAGCCCGCCGATGACCTCGGGCCGGCGCGACTTCTCGATCCAGCCCTTCATCAGCTCGATCGCCGTGTCGGCGGCCTGGATGTTGACGCCGGCCTCGGCGTACGCGTTGGACTCGCTCACGGGACTCCTGGCTCAGGGGTTGTTGAGGACGGGGAGCGCCTTGCCCATCGTCGGCGACTTCAGCGTCGCCTCGAGGAGGTGCTTGCCGAGGAGGCTCTCGTCGGGCAGCTCGATCGGGTACTCGCCGGTGAAGCAGGCCCTGCAGAGCCGGTCGGAGGCCTGCCCGGTCGCGTCGATCATGCCGTCGAGGGAGATGTAGCCGAGGGTGTCGGCGCCGACGCTGGCGGCGATCTCCTCCGGCGTCAGCCCGTTGGCGATCAGCTCGGCCCGCGTCGCGAAGTCGATGCCGTAGAAGCACGGCCACTTCACCGGCGGGCTGGAGATGCGCACGTGCACCTCGAGCGCGCCGGCCTCGCGCAGCATCCGCACCTGGGCGCGCTGGGTGTTGCCGCGGACGATCGAGTCGTCGACCACCACGATCCGCTTGCCGCGGATCATGTGCTCGAGGGCGTTGAGCTTGAGCCGGATGCCGAGCTGGCGCAGCGTCTGGCTCGGCTGGATGAAGGTCCGGCCGACGTACGCGTTCTTGACGAAGCCCTGGCCGAACGGGATCCCGGACTCCTCGGCGTAGCCGGCCGCGGCCGGGGTGCCGGACTCGGGCACCGGGATGACCAGGTCGGCGTCGACGGGGTACTCGCGGGCGAGCTGGCGGCCCATCTCGACGCGGGACTCGTGGACGCTGCGGCCGCTGATCGTGGCGTCCGGTCGGGCGAGGTAGACGTACTCGAAGACGCAGCCCTTGGGGGCGGCCTCGGCGAAGCGGTGCGAGCGCAGGCCGTTCTCGTCGATGACGATCATCTCGCCCGGCTCGACCTCGCGGACCACGCTGGCGCCGATGGTGGCGAGCGCGGCGTCCTCGGACGCGACCACCCAGCCGCGGTCGAGGCGGCCGAGCACGAGCGGCCGGATGCCCTGCGGGTCGCGCGCGGCGTACAGGGTGTTCTCGTTCATCCAGACGAAGCAGAACGCGCCCTTGAGCAGCGGCAGCACCTCGAGCGCCCGCTGCTCCAGCGAGGTGTCGGGGTGGTGCGCGAGGAGGGCGGTGACCAGCCCGGTGTCGTTGGTGGAGCTCTCCACCGGCCGGGTGTGCAGCTCGAGCTCGTCGTCGGGACCGGGCAGGTCGACGACCATCTGGGCGAGCTCGGCGGTGTTGATCAGGTTGCCGTTGTGGCCGAGCGCGATCGAGCCGTCGGCGGTGGGGCGGAACGTCGGCTGCGCGTTCTGCCAGGTGCTGGCGCCGGTCGTCGAGTAGCGGCTGTGCCCGATGGCGAGGTGGCCCTTCAGCGACGCGAGCGTCGTCTCGTCGAAGACCTGCGAGACCAGACCCATGTCCTTGTAGACCAGGATCTGTCGGCCGTTGCTCACCGCGATGCCGGCGGACTCCTGGCCCCGGTGCTGCAGGGCGTAGAGCCCGAAGTAGGTCAGCTTGGCGACGTCCTCGCCCGGCGCCCAGACGCCGAACACGCCGCAGGCGTCCTGGGGACCCTGGTCGTGGGGGTCGAGCGCCGCGGTCAGCCTGCCGTCGCCACCCTTGCGGGGGCTGGATTCGAAGGGCACGCGCCGAGTCTACGGCCGTACCCGGGCGGGATCGATTCGACGTGACCGGTGGACGGAAAGGCTCAGGCCCGGCCACCCGCCGACGATGGGCCTCACGGGCGTGCGAGGCGACGCCTGTGGCTGCGCCGTACCATGACCTCACCCGAGGAAGACGAGGACCGATGGCCCGGGACGTGACCCCCGAACAAGCCGCAGCACGCCTGCGGTGGTCGGACTCTGCCTCCCGCGACACGCTCCAGCTGATCGCCGAGGGAGTCACCGAGGTGGCCGGCTTCGGGATCGCCGCGATCAGCGTGGTCCGCCAGGACGGCGCGCTCGAGTCCGTGGCCGTCGCCGGCAGCGAGGAGGCCCGCGCCGAGCTCGAGGGCACTCGGTCCACCGAGGCCCGGCTCCTCGAGGAGCTCGCCAAGGCCGACGACTGGGGCCTGCTCCGCTTCGTCCCCCACGAGCGCACCGACGAGGGCGCCGGCGACACCTGGGGCTGGGTCCCCGACTACGAGCCGATCGACGCCCCGGACGCCTGGCACCCCCTCGACCTGCTGATCGCCCCGCTGTACGACGACGACGGCCTGCTCCGCGGCACCCTCGCGATGGACCTGCCCGTCGGCGGACGCCGGCCCGACGAGGCGCAGCGCGCCGTCCTCAACGCGTACGCCGAGCAGGCCGGGCGCGCCGTCGTCGTGGCGCTCGAGCGCGAGGCGCTCGCCGAGCAGGTCCGGATGGCGGAGGCCGCCCGCCGGATCGTCCGCCGCGCCAGCGCGCAGCTCAGCCTGGACCGGATCTTCTCCGACTGCCAGGACGCCCTCATCGAGGGCTTCCGTGCCGCCGGGATGTGGATCCAGACCTTCGGGCACGAGGGCGCCGACACCGGCCACATCTACTCCTCGGACGGCGTCGACGTGAGCCTGGACGCCCGGATGGTCCAGATCGCCCAGGCCGCCGCGTTCGAGGCCTGGGAGCGTCAGCAGGCCGTCGTCATCGCCCCGGACCGGTCGTTCGAGCCGCTCTCGGACGACGAGGCCGCCGACGTCCTCGACTTCCTGGACACGATCTCGGTCGAGTCCCTGCTCTTCATCCCCCTCGGCGCCGGGCCGGAGTGTCTCGGCAACCTCGTGCTCACCCGGCTGGCCGGGGCGCCGGCGTGGACCGAGGCGGAGGCCACCACGGCCCTCGACATCGGGCACGACCTGGGGCGCGCGATCCTCAACGCCCGCATCTTCCAGCGCGAGCACCAGCTGGTCCGGGAGCTCCAGGAGCTCGACACCTACAAGGGCCAGCTCATCGCCACCGTCGCGCACGAGCTCAAGAACCCGCTCTCCTCGGTGCTCGGCCACCTCGAGATCCTCGAGTCGGCGCCGGTCCTCGACGACCGGACCACGAGCTCGCTGTCCGCCATGGACCGCGGCGCCCAGCGGATGGTCAAGGTGATCGACGACCTGCTGCTGCTCTCGAAGGTCGGTGACCCGGAGAACCCGGTCATCGCCCGCCCGGTCGACCTGAGCCAGGTCGTCGACGACGTCGTCGACCTGGTCGCGCTCTCGGCCCAGCAGAAGCAGATCGACCTGCGCGTCGAACTGCCGGAGGAGCCCGTGCTCGCCCTGGGCGACGCAGACGAGCTGGACCGGCTCTGCGCCAACCTCGTCAGCAACGCGGTGAAGTACACCCCCGAGGGCGGCGACGTGACCGTCAGCCTGGCCCTGGTCGATGGCGAGGCCGTCTTCACGTGCCACGACGAGGGCATCGGGATGTCCCCGGAGGACGTCTCCCGGCTCGGCACCGAGTTCTTCCGGTCCTCCAACCCGCTCGCGCTCGCCCAGCCCGGCACCGGCCTGGGCCTCGCGATCGTGCAGCGCATCGTGGAGCGCCACGACGGCCGGCTGGACATCGACTCCGAGCTCGGCAGCGGCAGCACCTTCCAGGTCCACCTGCCCGCCGCCTGAGGCGCTCCCTCTCAGGGCTACATCCGGCGCGCGCCCTGCTCGATGGCCTCGCGGATCCGGGTGTAGGTCCCGCAGCGACAGATGTTGCGGATGCCGTCCAGGTCGGCGTCGGTGATCGAGCGGTGCTCGCGGCGTACCTTCCGGACCAGCGCGACCGCGGCCATGATCTGGCCGGGCTGGCAGTAGCCGCACTGGGCGACGTCGCGGTCGAGCCACGCCTGCTGCATCGGGTGCAGGTCGCCGTCGACGGTGTCGGCCAGGCCCTCGATCGTGGTGACCTCGTCGGTCTTCTTCAGGTCGCCGACCCGCACCGAGCAAGGGTTGAAGGCACGTCCGTTGACGTGGGACGTGCAGGCCTTGCAGACGTTGATGCCGCAGCCGTACTTGGGCCCGGTGACGCCGAGCAGGTCCCGGAGCACCCACAGCACGCGGACGTCGTCGTGGACGTTGAGCGTCACGGTCTTGCCGTTGAGGACGAAGGTCTGTCGGGGCACGTGTGGCTCCTCAGTAGGTGAGCTTGAGCCCGTTGGTGGGCGACGGCGGGACAGGTGGCACGTAGGGCTTCGGCTTGAACTCGAGGCGGTCGCGGTGGTTGACCGGGAAGTACGCCGGGGTCGTGCCGGTCGCCCGCGCGTAGGCGCAAGCCACGGCGGCGAACGTCGCCGCGACCCCCGCCTCGCCCGCACCGCCGGGCTGGCCGCTGTCGGACGGCATCACGATGACCTCGACCTCGGGCGGCGTGTTCCACTGCCGCGTGTAGAAGTAGTTGTCCCAGCTGGCCTCGAGGAAGTGGCCGTCGCGCAGGTGCATGCTCGACGTCAGGGCGAGGGCGATGCCGTCGTTGATCCCGCCCTGCATCTGGGCCTCCAGGCCGCGCGGGTTGACCACGAGCCCGACGTCGATCGCGAACACGACCTTGGTGACCCGAGGACCGCCGACGCCGTCGCGGATGTCGCGGCCGGTCTGTCGCGGCCGGTTGTCGATCTCGACGAGGCAGGCGCTGCAGCCCTTGTACTCCTTGTGGATCGCGATCCCCTGGGCCGTGCCGCGGGGCATCCGCCGGCCCCAGTCACCGGCCTTCGCCACGGCGTCGAGCACCGCGATGACCCGGTCGTTGCGGAGGTTGGCACGGCGGAACTCGTACGGGTCCTGGCCCATCGCCTCGGCCAGCCGGTCGACGGTGAGCTCGCCCGCCGTACGGACGTCGGGTGAGTAGATGTTGCGCATGCTGCCGGTGTTGAACCGGTCGTCGGTCTCGGTGAGCGTCTGGCTGATGACGCCGAAGTCGTAGGGCACCTCCTGCGTCAGCTCGAAGACCGTCTCGCTGAAGCCGAGGTTGCCGAGCCCGGTCGGCAGGCTGGCCGCCGTCGCGGTGACGATCTCCCCGAGCCCGTGCCGGAAGTCGGTCTCGACGCTCGTGTGGGTCTGCTGGAACGCGAGCACCTGGCCGCCGGCGTGCACCGCCCGCACCTTGCTGGTGGACATCGGGTGGCCGCGGCCGACCCGGGCGTCGTCGGCGCGGTGCCACATCAGCTTCACCGGCTTGCCCATCGCCTGGGAGATCTTCGCGGCCTCGAGCGCGCCGTCGAAGAACAGCCGCCGCCCGAACGAGCCGCCTGCCTGCACGACGTGGACCTTGACCGCGTCGACGCTCATCCCGAGCTCCTGCGCGATCCGTTCCTGCGCGGTGATCGGCGACTTCAGGCCGGCCCAGATCGTGGCCCGGTCGCGGCGTACGTCGGCGACGGCGGAGTTGGTGTCCATCGCGGAGTTGGACCGGAAGTAGAAGAGCGTGTCGACCTCGACCGTCTGCGCCAGCGGGTTGTCGCCGAGCAGGTCGCCGATCGAGTCGGAGAGGGCCGGCAGCGGCAGCTCGGCGGCCCGCAGCTCCTTCACGATGTCGGCGTCGGACAGCCCGGCGACCGGACCGTCCTCCCAGTCGACCTTCATCGCGCGGATCGCGTCGATGCACTGGCCGAACGTGCGGGCCCGGACGGCCACCCCGGTGTCGACGACCGCGACGTTGCGCACGCCCGGCATCGCGAGGATGCGCTTCTTGTTGCGCAGCCGCTTGGGCGTGCCGTTGAGCGTGGGCGCGCGGCAGACCATGGTCGGCAGGGCGCCCTTGACCTTCAGGTCGGTGGCGTACTTCTTGCGGCCGGTCACCGCGTCGCGCGCGTCGACGCGCGGGCGGCCGGTGCCCACCACCCGGAACGCGCTCGGGTCCTTGAGCCGGACCTCCACGGCCCGCGGCGTACGCCGGGCCGCGGCCCGCGCCAGCTCGCCGTAGGTCAGGCGGGCGCCGCCGGGCGCGGAGATGACGCCGGCCTTGGCGCGCAGCACCTCGACCGTGTCGCCCAGCTGGATCGCGGCCGCCTCGAGCAGCGCCGCCTTCGCGACGGCCGCGGCCACCCGGATCGGCGTGTACGTCGAGATCGTGGTGTTGGAGCCGCCGGTGAGCTGGTTGAAGAGCAGCTCCGGGCGGGCGTCGGCCAGGGTGACCCGGACCTTCTCGAGCGGCAGCTCGAGCTCCTCGGCGATCAGCATCGCCGTCGAGGTGGTGATCCCCTGACCGACCTCCATCCGGGGCAGTGCGAAGGACGCCGTGCCGTCCTCGTGGACCGTCACCGTGATCAGGTTGGCCGTCGGCATCGCGGCCTCGGTGAGCATGTCGTTGAGGTCGTAGACCTCGGCCGGCTGCGGGACGCCGGGGACGGCCGCGGCGGGGGCCGGTCGACCCAGCCCCAGGTCCGCCGCGGCGACCAGCGTCGTCCCGGCGACGACGTACCCGAGGAAGGAGCGCCGGGCGACCCCGGCAGGAACGGTGTCGAGATCACGGGGCATGTGGGCCCAACGACGAGAGGTGACGGCGGTCACGGCCCGCGCCCTCATAGGATCGGGGAGTGTCCCAGCAGCCCGATGACTTCGAGCGTCCCGTCCGCGGGTCGCGGCGCTCGGACGACCAGGCGCGGGAGGCGCTGCTGCCGATCATCGAGACCCTGGCGGCCGTGACGGGCTTCGACGTGATCGGTGTGAGCGGCGTCCGGGACGACGGCTACCTGCACCACCTCTCGATCGTCGGGCCCGACGACGCCCGCGAGGCGCTGCTGGACAGCCTCGCCCCGGCGGCGATGCTGGTCGACGCGCTGACGAAGGCGGACGACTGGGGGGCGCTGAAGTTCGTCCCCCACGACCGGCACACGCTCGACATCGACCGGTGGGGCTGGGCCTCCGACGCACCGCGGGACTCGAAGCCGGGGCTGTGGCACCCGGAGGACATCCTGGTGGCGCCGATGCACCACGCCGACGGGTCGCTGCTCGCGGTCCTCGGCTTCGACGCACCGCGCGACGGCCGGGTCCCCGACGGTGCCGAGCGGGTCCTGCTCGACACGTACGCGCGCCAGGCCTGCCGGGCGATCGCCGCGATCCTCGAGTCCGAGCGGCTCGCGGAGCAGGTCCGGCTCGCGGACGCGGCCGCCGACATCGTGCGCCGCGCGACCAGCTCGATGTCGGTCGACGAGGCCCTCACCCAGAGCGGCCCGAGCATCGTCGACGGCTTCCGGGCCGACGCGCTGTGGATCCATGTCTTCGGCTCGGAGCCCCGCCCGGTCCACGACGCCGCACCGCACTCACCGCCGCCGGCCCTGGTCGACATCCTCGCGCGGTACGCCGAGGCCGCCTGGGAACGGCAGACCGTGGGCGTCTTCGCCCCCGACCGCCGGGCGCCCGAGCCGCTCGACGAGGGCGAGCTGACCGCGGTGCTGGAGTTCCTGGACGCCGAGTCGCTGCTCGTCGTACCCCTCGGTGCCGGCGCGGACTGCCTCGGCTGGATCGGCCTGACCCGCGGCCACGGGAGCGCCGAGTGGAGCGCGGGCGAGACCGCGGTCGCCCGTGACCTCGGGCGCGACCTCGGCCGGGCGCTCGCCAACGCCACCAACTACGAGCGCGAGCACCGCCTGGTCCAGGAGCTGCAGGAGCTCGCCGACTACAAGAGCCACCTGGTGGCCACCGTCTCGCATGAGCTGCGGACCCCGCTGACCAGCATCGTCGGGTTCCTCGAGCTGCTGGAGGGCGATCCCGGCCTGTCCGACCGGTCCCGCTCCGCGATCGAGGCGATCCAGCGCGGCAGCACCCGGCTCTCCCGCGTCGTCGAGGAGCTGCTCGTGCTGCACCGCACCGCGGACAGCGAGCTCGACGGTGCCCGCAAGGTCGACTTCGCCGCGATCGTCGCCGACATCGTCGACCTCAACGCCGGCCCCGCCGCCCGGCGCGACATCGCCGTGACCGGCCGGCTCACGGCCGGCCCGGCCTGGGTCCTCGGCGCCCAGCACGAGCTCGAGCACATCGTGGCCAACCTGGTCAGCAACGCGGTGAAGTACACCCCCGACGGCGGCCACGTGCTCGTGACGCTGGAGGAGAGCGACTCCACGGTGCTGCTGACCTGCACCGACGACGGCATCGGCATCTCGGCGGCCGACCAGGACCACGTGTTCGAGGAGTTCTACCGCTCCACGGACCCGGCCGCGATGCACCAGGCGGGCACCGGGCTGGGCCTGGCGATCGTGCGCCGCATCGTCGACCGCCACGGCGGCACGATCGAGGTCGAGTCGACCCTCGGGTCGGGCAGCACCTTCCGGGTGCGGCTGCCCGCGGCCTGACCCGTCAGCCGAGGTTGCGCAGCAGCAGCGCCTCGGCCAGCACGACCCGCTCGAACTCGGCGAGGTGCAGCCCCTCGTTGGCGCCGTGGGCGCGGGTGTCGGGGTCCTCGACGCCGGTCACCAGGACGCTCGCCTGCGGGAACGCCTCGAGGAACTCCGCGATGAAGGGGATCGAGCCGCCGACACCCATGTCGACCGGCGCGGTGCCGTCCCAGGCCTCCGTGAACGCCGCCCGCGCCGCGTCGTACGCCGGGCCGGTGGCGTCGATCTGGGTGGCCTCGCCGGTGTCGACGACGGTGTGGGTCAGGGTCGCGCCCCACGGCACGTGGGCCTCGAGGTGGCGGACCAGGCAGGCGAGGGCGTTCTCGGTGGTGTCGCCGGGGGCGATCCGCAGCGAGATCCGGGCGCGCGCGGCCGGGACGAGGGTGTTGCTGGCGCCGGCGACCTTGGGCGCGTCCAGGCCGGTGATGCTGAGCGCGGGCTTGGTCCAGAGCCGCTCGACGGTCGAGCCGCTGCCGATCCACTCGATGCCGGGAGCACCGCCGGACTCGGCGCGCAGCCGCTCCTCGGGGTAGTCGACGTCGGCGGCGGGGCCGCTGTGCAGCCCGTCGACCGCGACGTTGCCGGCCTCGTCGTGGAGGCTGGTGATCACCCGGCTGAGCGTCATCAGCGCGTCCGGGACCAGGCCACCCCACATGCCCGAGTGCACGGCATGGGTGAGCGTGCGGACCTCGACGTCGACCCGGACCAGGCCACGCAGGCTGGTCGTCAGGGCGGGCACGCCGATGTCCCAGTTGCCGGAGTCGGCGATCACGATGACGTCGGCCTCGAGGCGCTCCTGGTACGTGCCGAGCAGCTCGACGAGCGTGTCGGAGCCGACCTCCTCCTCGCCCTCGATGAAGAGGCGGACGGTGACCGGCAGGTCGTCGCCGAAGACGCGCAGCGCGCCGACGTGCGCCAGGATCCCGGCCTTGTCGTCGGCGGCGCCGCGGCCGTAGAGGCGGCCGTCGCGCTCGGTCGGCTCCCAGGGCGCGGAGTCCCAGTCGGCGTGGTCGTTCTCGGGCTGCACGTCGTGGTGGGCGTAGAGCAGCACGGTGGGTGCGCCGGCCGGCCCCTTCTTCTCCCCGATCACGGCCGGCGGCGCACCGTCGTACGCGCGCACGATCTCGACGTCGACGCCCTCGGCCGCGAACAGCTCGGCGGTCTTCTCGGCGCTGCGCTCCACCTCGTGGAGCCGCTCGGGGTCGGCGCTGACGGACTGGATCCGCACCAGGTCCTCGAGGTCGCTGCGGACCCCGGGAAGGACGGCCTGGACCTTGCTGCGCAGCTCATCAGTCATGGCACTCAACCTAGATCAGTCCAGTGGGAGGTACGCCGTGAGGTCGGCCCGCTCGCCGCTGGCGCGGACCCGGCCGGCGGCCTCGGCGTCGGCCCAGGCGAGCGTGCCGGTGGCGAGGGCGATCCAGGTGTCGGCGTCCATCTCGATGACGGCGGGCGGGGTGCCGCGGGTGTGCCGGACCCCGGGGATCACCTGCACCGCGGCGTACGGCGGCACCCGGACCTCGACGGAGTGGCCCGGCGCGCGGTCCTCGAGAACGGCCATGAAGTGCTTGGTGAGCGACCGCAGGTCGCCGGCCTCGACGGCGTCGGCGAGCGCGGCCGGCGCCAGGCGTCGGAGCCGGGCGGGCATCAGTCGCCCTCCGGGCGCTCGGGATAGGGCTGGATCATCTGGTAGATCGAGTACGTCGTGCGCTCGTCGTCGCTGCCCTGGGTGCGTGCCCGCCAGCGCTGCAGGACGGCGCCCAGGTCCTCCATGAGCTCGCTGGCCTCGTCCTGGGTCAGCCGCAGAGCGGAGTCCGAGAGGCTCCGGCGGTTGTCGGGGTCGGGCGCGGTGAGCGCCTGGTCGACCAGGAAGTGACCCCAGGCGACGGCGTTGCTGCGGAAGACCTCCCACGCCGCCTGCCCGCCGGGCTGGTCGAGCATGTCCTGGGTCCGGAAGTTGATCCCGTCGGCGGCCGTGAGCCGCCACACCCGGTCGCGCTTGTCGCGTGCCTGCTCCGGCGCCTCCTCGACCAGCTCGTACTTGGCGAGCTGGCGCAGGTGGAAGCTCGCCTGGTTGGCCGGGATGTCGAGCATCCGGGCGATGTCGGCGGCGCGGATCGGCCCCGACGCGTGCAGCTCGGCCAGGATCCGGTTGCGGGTGGGGTGCGCGATCGCACGCAGGATGCGCGGGTCGTCGTACATCGGCATGGCCGCAGCCTAGCCGAGTTGCGCACGCACTATTGCGCAACACTAGTTGCGCAACATATGGTGCGGATATGAGCCGCTACCGGACCCTCGCCCGCAACCACGACTTCACGGTCCTCTGGGTCGGCCAGACGATCAGCGAGCTCGGCAGCCGGGTGAGCACCTTCGTCTTCCCGCTCGTCGCCTTCGCGCTCACCGGCTCGCCCCTGGCCGCGGCCGCCGCGGAGGCGGCGTACCTGCTCGGCATGGTGGTCACGCTCCTCCCGGCGGGGGTGCTGGCCGACCGGCTGCACCGGCGCCGTGTCATGCGCTGCGCGAGCGGCGGCGGCGTGCTCCTCTACGCCTCGCTCGTGGTCGCCGGGGTGCAGGACGCCATCACGATGCCGCACCTGCTGGTCGTCGCCGTGCTCACCGGCGCCGCGGCCGGCGTCTTCGGTCCGGCCGAGATGTCCGCGGTCCGCGCCGTCGTGGCCGAGGAGGACCTGCCCACCGCACTGTCGCAGAACCAGGCCCGCCAGCACGTCGCCGGGCTGCTCGGCGCTCCCCTCGGCGGCGTGCTCTTCTCCGTGACCCGCTGGCTGCCGTTCGCCGCGGACGCCGTGTCCTTCGCGTTCTCCTGGGTGCTGCTCGGCCGGATCCGGACCGACCTCTCCGCTCCGACGACCGCGTCCCCGCGCAAGCCGGCCCAGGACCTCGCCGAGGGCGTCCGGTTCATCGCGCGCCACCGGCTCTTCCGGGTGCTCGTCGTCTGGTCCGCACTCGCCAACCTCGCCGTCAACGCGCTCTTCTTCGTGGCGGTGCTCCGGCTGATCGAGGGCGGCTTCGCGGCGTACCAGATCGGCCTGGTCGAGACCGCCGCCGGCGTCTGCGGCATCCTCGGCGCGATCGTCGCGCCGTGGCTGATCGACCGGGTGCCGACCGGGCGGCTCACCGTCCTCATCGCCTGGAGCTTCGTGCCGCTCGTCGTCCCGATGGTGCTGTGGAACCACCCGGCGGTCGTCGCTGCGGCGCTGTCCGTCGGGCTGTTCCTCAACCCCGCGGGCAACGCAGGGATCGGCTCCTACCGGATGGCGGTGACGCCGCCGGAGCTGATCGGTCGGGTGCAGGCGACGACGCAGTTCGTCTCGATGGCGGCGATGCCGCTCGCCCCGGTGATCGCCGGCGCGCTGCTGACCGGGGTCGGCGGCGGCGCGGCGGTCGCGGTGCTCGGCCTGCTGACCGCCGGGGTCGCCCTGATCCCCACCCTCTCGACGAGCGTCCGCTCCGTCCCGCGGCCGCGGGACTGGCCGCGCCTGAGCCCGGCGGTGAGCGAGCCGGCCCTCGCCGCCTGAAGACTCAGGTCCGGCACGGGTACGCCGATGGTGTGCCCATGACGTCCAACCTCTCCTGGTTGCCTCGGGGCGCCCGCCTCACCGAGGCCGAGTTCCGCTCCCGACACGACGCCCTGAGCCTCGTGCTCCTCCTGCACCTCCCCCTGCTCGGCAGCCTCGCCCTCTGGTGGCACCCGGAGGGCGGGCTGTCGGGCCCGGGTGGGTGCAGCTGCGGCTGGGTGCCGATCGTCGGCCTGGCCGCGCTCGTCGCCCTGCTCGCCATCGGCCGCGTGGCGACGAGCCAGGCGGTCCGCGCCGCCGCCGTCAGCACCGGCCTGATCCTCAGCTCCTGCCTGCTGGTGCACATCTCCGGCGGCATGACCGACCTGCACCTGCACTTCTTCGTGACCGTGGCGCTGGTCGCGCTCTACCAGTCCTGGATCCCCTTCCTGCTCGCGATCGCGATCGTCGCCGTGCACCACATCGCGATGGGCCTGGCGGCCCCCGAGATGGTGTTCTCCGACCCGCGCGCCCAGGCCCACCCGATCCTCTTCGCCCTGCTGCACGCCACCCTGCTGCTCGGCGAGTGCGCCGCGCTCGCCTGGTCGTGGAAGTACACCGAGGCCGCCGACGACGCCCGCCGCGTCGAGCAGCAGCGCGCCGACGAGACCGTCGCCGAGCAGCTGCGCTCGCAGGAGGCGCTGGTCGCCGAGCAGGCCAAGGTGGCCGAGCTCGCCCAGGCCGAGCTGGCCGCCCGCGAGGGTCGCACCGCCGAGCTCGAGCGCCGACTGGTCGGGCTCAACGCCGCGGGCGCGACGCTCCAGGCCGGGGTCGCCGAGTCCGAGACCGTCATGGGCGACCTGGTCGCCGCCGCTGCCGAGATCGACGCCGCCGCCTCCGGCGCGGCCGCCTCGGTCAGCTCGGCCGCCGCGAGCGTGGCGGAGTCCAACGCGGTCATGCGCCGGCTCGAGGAGTCGGCCGCGCAGATCGCCGACATCGCCCGGACCATCACCGGCATCGCCGCGCAGACCAACCTGCTCGCGCTCAACGCGACCATCGAGGCCGCCCGGGCCGGCGACGCCGGCCGCGGGTTCGCCGTCGTCGCGGGCGAGGTCAAGGAGCTCGCGACCGAGACCGCCCGCGCCACCGAGCGCATCGAGGCCGTCGTCGCCGAGGTGCGCACCGGCACCCACGACGTCCTGGTCACCGCCGAGCAGATCGAGGCCGTCTTCGCCGACGTCAACACGGCCCAGTCCACGATCTCGACGGCAGCGGCCGCCCAGCTCACCGCCGCCGACTCCGCACGGGTCGCGATCCGCGGCGTCGTCGGTACGACGCAGCAGGTCACCGACGAGGTCGCCCAGCTGGCTCAGTTCGAGGGCTGAGAGGCGCGGGCGAAGCGGCTCGCCGCACGGGCCACCAGCTCGACCAGCTCGGGCGGACCCTCGACGGTGAAGTCGCTGTCGAGGTGCGCCAACACCATCAGCGGCCAGTCGAGGGTGTCGGTCTGCATCGTCATGACGCACCCCGAGCCGTCGGCCTCGACGGTCGCCCAGCGACCGACGTACGACTCGACCTCGGCGGCGGGAGCCGTGAGCCGCACGCGGACGACGTAGCGCTGACCGACCGACTTGATGCCGGCCCGCACGAACGACGGCGCGTCCTCGGCCGGCAGCTCGCGCGGCCGGAACCGCTGACCGCTCGCGACCGGGTTGCTGATCCGGTCGACCCGGAAGGAGCGCCAGTCCTGGCGGTCGCGGTCGTAGGCGACGAAGTACCAGCGCCGACCGAGGGAGACCAGTCGGTGCGGCTCGACCCGGCGCTGGCTCGGCACCTGGTCGCGGGCGACGTAGTCGAACGTCGCGAGCTCGTCGTCGCGGCACGCCTGGGCGAGCACGGTCAGCACCTCGGCGTCGATGACCTCACCGCCGCGACCCCACGGGACACCGTCGGTCTGCGACCGCAGCGCGTCGATGCGCCGTCGCAGCCGCGGCGGCATCAGCGCGGTCACCTTGGTGAGCGCCTGGAGCGAGGTCTCCTCCAGTCCGGCGACCGCGCCGGAGGCGGCCGTGTGGAGGCCGACGGCGATCGCGACCGCCTCCTCGTCGTCGAGGAGCAGGGGCGGCAGCGCACCACCGGCCCGGAGCTGGTAGCCGCCGGCGACCCCGCGCACCGCGTCGACGTCGTACCCGAGCTCACGGAGCCGGTCGATGTCGCGACGCAGGGTGCGCGGGCTCACCTCGAGGCGGCCGGCCAGCTCCGAGCCGGGCCAGTAGCGGTGCGTCTGCAGCAGGGAGAGCAGCCGCAGCATCCGGGCACTGGTGGACATGCCACCAGCGTAGGACCGATTGAGGTCAGGACCTGGCCGTTGCCACCAGAACCGCGTCGGTGACCGTGTGCGTCCGGTCGTCGCGGGTCTCGGTGCGCGTCCGCGCCTCCGGTCGTACGTCGAACCGCTGCGGGTCCACCGCGGGCGCCAGCTCGTCGGCCGTGAACATCACGCCCGGCATCGACCAGCGCAGCCCGGTGTGCTCGTCGTCGGGGTGGTGCCCGGCGACCAGCAGCGTGCCCCCCGGGGCGACGGCCGACGCCATCTCACGGGTCGCGTCGACCATGCCGTGGTCGAGCAGGTGCAGGAAGCAGGACGTGACCAGGTCCCACTGCTCGCCGTCCGCGCTCCAGGTGCGCAGGTCGGCCTGGCGGAACTCGATCCGGTCGGCGACGCCGCGCTCCTTCGCATGCTCGGCGGCCTTGCGCAGCCCGGCCTCGGAGAAGTCGATCGCCGTCACCTGCCAGCCCTGCTCGGCCAGCCAGATCGCGTCGCCGCCCTCGCCGCAACCGAGGTCGACCGCACGACCGGGCGTCAGGTCGCCGGCCTCGGCGACCAGCACGGCGTTCGGCCGGCCGCTCCAGGTGCGGCCCTCGCCGCCGTACCGCTCGTCCCAGGACGGCTGCTCGAAGTGGTCCCGGGTGATCTCGCCGCGGTCGTGGCCGTGTCCGTGGTCGTGACTCATGCGCTCTTCCTCCGGTACGTCTCGACCGCGACGGCGGTCTCTTCCTCGATGAGATCCATGTTGATCATGGCAGCCGCGTTCAGGCCTCCGGCGGCCGCGGAGATGACCTGCGCGCGCAGGTCGGTGACGTTGCCCGCCACCCACACACCGGGCACCGCGGTGCGGCCGGTCGGGTCGGTCGCGGGTACGGCGTACCCGAAGACCTCGCCGAACATCTCCTGCGGCTCCGGCTCGAGCCCGAGCGACGACAGCAGGTCGGAGTTGGCGACGAACTGGGGGGCGGCGACCAGGACGTCACGGGCGACGAGCTCGCCGGACGCGAGTCGTACGCCGGTGAGCCGGTCGTCCTCGACCACGACCGCGGCGACGGGGCCCTCGACCACGGTGACACCGCGGGCGGCGAGCTTCTCCGCGTCCTCCACGGACAGCGCCGGGCGGCCGTTGAGGAAGAGGGTGACGTCGGAGGTCCACTGGCCCCAGAGCTGGGCTCCGTGCACCGCGAACGGGTTGCTCGCGATGATGCCGACGGCCTGGTCGCGCGCCTCCCACCCGTGGCAGTAGGGGCAGTGCAGGACGTCGCGACCGAAGCGCTCGGCCAGGCCGGCGACGTCGGGCAGCACGTCGGTCAGGCCGGTGGTGACGAGCAGCCGGCGGGCCGCCACGACCGAGCCGTCGTCGAGGCTGAGCTCGAAGCCGCCGTCGGTCCGGGCGGCGGTCGTGGCGCGGGCGCGGCGAACCTCCACCCCGTACGCCGCGACCTCCTCCCGGCCGATCGCGTAGAGCTCGGCGGGCGGGGTGCCCTCCCGGCCGAGGTAGTTGTGCACGTGGCTCGCCGGGGCGTTGCGGGGGTCGCCCGCGTCCACCACCAGGACCGAGCGACGGGCGCGGCCGAGGGCCAGCGCTCCGCTCAGTCCGGCGGCGCCGCCACCGACGACGATGACGTCGAAGCTGGGTGTGTTCTCCATGTCCACGAGTGTGCGGGCACCTTCGCCGGATTGACAAACTTCATTGCCGGAATGGCAAACTGGGGGTGTGAGTGACTTCGAGGACGTCCTGGAGGCGGTCGGGCCCCGGTTGCGCGCCGTGCGCATCGAGCGGGGTGCCACGCTCGCCGAGCTGTCGGAGTCGACCGGCATCTCGGTCAGCACGCTGTCGCGCCTGGAGTCCGGGCAGCGCAAACCGACGCTCGAGCTGCTGCTGCCGCTCGCCCGGGCCCACCAGATCCCGCTCGACGAGCTGGTCGACGCACCCGAGACCGGCGACCCGCGGATCCGGGCCAAGCCGATCATCCGCCACGGACGCACCTACCTCCCGATGACCCGTCGCCCGGGTGGGCTGCAGGCCTTCAAGGTGATCTTCCCGAAGGACGAGGACCTCCCGACGACGCTGGCCACCCACGAGGGCTACGAGTGGCTCTACGTCCTCTCCGGCCGGCTCCGGCTGGTGCTCGGCGAGCAGGACATGGTGCTCAAGCCGGGCGAGGCGGTCGAGTTCGACACCCGCACCCCGCACTGGCTCGGCAACCCGGGTCCGCACCCGGTCGAGGTGCTCGCGCTCTTCGGCCCCCAGGGCGAGCGGATGCACGTCCGGACCTAAGGTGTGGACGTGAGCGAGGGAGACCGTCTGGCCGACTGGCTCGAGAGTCTCGGCCTCGCCGACGCGTTGGCGGAGGCAGGTCTGCCGACCTTCACCCGCGACGCGTCCGGTCACGCGGTGTGGTCCGAGCCGGACCGGGTCGAGGAGCTCGACCGGCTGCTGCACAGCGAGGGATCGGAGCCCGAGCACGCCGTACCGGTCGGCCTGCTCCTGATCGCCCGGCAGGCGCGGCTGCGCGCCGCGCTGCTCGAGACCCCGTGGTTCTCCTACGAGTCGCTGGCGCAGGTGCGCGGGGTGTCCGTCGACGCCACGCGGTACGCCGTGCACAAGGCCGCGCAGACCCACCGGCTGGTGGTCGTCCCGGTCGAGGGAGGCGTCATGGTCCCGGCGTTCCAGCTGACCGACGCGGGCGAGGTCCGCGCCGAGGTCGCCCCGCTCCTCGAGCCGCTCCTCGCCGCCGGCATGGACCCGTGGCGCGCCTGGGCCTGGCTGACGCAGCCGGCCGCCCTCACCTTCGGCCGTGCTCCCGCGGAGGCCGTCACCGATCCGGAGCTGACCGACCTGGTGCTGCACGCCGCCGTACGCCTCGCGGAGAGGATGTAGCCGTGGCCTTCGACAAGCTCATGTCCCGACCGGTCGCCGACACGGTCGAGCGCCTGCACGCCCGGATCGAGGCGCGCTTCCCGGGCCGCGGGCTGTGCGACGTGGCCGCCGAGCTGGCCACGCTGGTCGACCAGGTCTCCAGCAACGCGGCCACGCACCGGTCGCGGATCCGGATGGCCCGCCTCGTCTCCCGGGTGCTGATCGCGGCGATCGTCGTCGGCACCGTGGTGGCCCTCGTCCTGACGACGCACGCGGCGGTCGGCGACAAGGGCCCGGACGGCCTCGACTGGCTGCCGCTGATCGAGACCACCATCAACGACGTGGTCTTCGCGGCGATCGCCGTGTTCTTCCTGCTCAGCTTCCCCGAGCGCCTCCAGCGCGGCTCGATCCTGGAGATGCTGCACCGGCTGCGGTCGTTGGCCCACATCGTCGACATGCACCAGCTGACCAAGGATCCGGAGCGGCTGCGGGCGTCGTTCGTGCCGACGTCGGTCAGCGCCGAGATGGACCTGGACCGCGACCAGATGGAGCGCTACCTCGACTACTGCTCGGAGATGCTCAGCCTCGTCGGCAAGACCGCGGCGCTCTGCGCCGAGGAGTCGCGCGACGCGGTCGTCCTCGACACGGTCAGCACGATCGAGACGCTGACCACCGGCATGTCGCGCAAGATCTGGCAGAAGATCTCGGTGCTCTCACGCGAGTGAGCGCAGGTGGGCGAGCGTCTTCGCCCAGGCGTCCGAGTCGGGGTCGATCAGGGTGAAGTGGTCGCCGTCGACCTCGACCAGCTCGGCGCTCGCGCCGGCCGCGGTCGCGGCCGCGACGTACGCCCGCGACTGGCTGATCGGCACCGTGTCGTCGCCGGTGCCGTGGATGCACCAGACCGGCACGTCGAGCGGCACCTGCTGGACCGGGTCGACGTCGGCGTCCGCCGGCCCGAAGGGATGGCCGAGGAACTGCTCGACCGCTCCCCCGCCGAGCCCCGCGTCGTACGCCGCCCGGAGGTCGAGCACGCCGGCCTGCGAGACGACGTGGCTGAGGCCGCCGTGGCCGGCGGCCCAGGTGACGAGGTGGCCGCCCGCGGAGTGCCCGATGGCGACGACCGGGCCGGCGACGTCGGGGCGGGCGTCGATCGCGGCGCGCACGTCGGCGAGGGTGTCGGCGGCGCCGGTGCCGCGGCGGTACTCGATCGCCCAGGCGGCCCAGCCCGCGTCGACCAGGCTCGGCACCAGCGGGGTGGCGTACTCGATGCCGTACTCCGGCTTCCAGAACCCGCCGTGCACCACGACTGCGACACCCCTCGGATCACCGTCGGGCATCGTGAGCTCGCCGTACTGGGCGGGGTCGTCGCCGTACGTGACCTTCTTCGTGCCCGACATCGGCTTCTCCTCGTCCTTCGCGCACGACGACGCGGCCGCCGCGATCCCGGCGACCGCCGGCAGCATCAGGAGGGTACGTCGGCGCACGGTGGTGGTTCGGAGCCGGCGGCCGATCGGACTTCTCAGGCACTCCTGCAACTTCTGTGTCTTTGCAAAGACCCAGAAGTTCAGGGATACCCGGTGAACCGGGTATCCCTGGGAACCCTCACCCCAGCGCAGCCGGGAGCGTCGCGGTCCAGGCCGCGCGGAGCTCGTCGAGCGGGATCTCGAACTGACCGTCGACACCGAGGACGTCGCCGCCGGTGACACCGATCGAGGCGATCGGGACGCCGTGCTCCTCGGCGAGCTGCACCAGGCGCTCGGCGTCGCCGTCGGCGACCGTGACGAGCACCCGCGCGGTCGACTCGCTGAAGAGGGCGACGAACGCGTCCTCCGGCACCTCGACGGTGACGCCGACGCCGTGGCGCAGCGACGCCTCGGCGAGCGCCTGGGCGAGGCCGCCGTCGGAGAGGTCGTGGGCGGAGGTCAGCAGGCCGACGCCGGCGTGCAGCAGCTGCGCGAGGGTCCGCTCGGCCTCGAGGTCGACCGCCGGCGGCAGCCCGCCGAGGTGGTCGTGGACCACGTGCGCCCACTCGGACCCGGAGAGCTCCTCGCGGGTGTCGCCGAGCAGGAAGACCCGCTCGCCACCGGCCGACCAGGCCGACGGCGTACGGCGCGTGACGTCGTCGACGACGCCGAGGACCGCTACCACGGGGGTCGGCAGGATGGCGGTCTCCGCGGTCTGGTTGTAGAGGCTGACGTTGCCGCCGGTGACCGGGATGCCGAGCTCGAGGCAGGCGTCCTTGAGGCCGCGGCAGGCCTCGGCGAACTGCCACATCACCGCCGGGTCCTCGGGCGAGCCGAAGTTGAGGCAGTCGGAGATCGCGAGCGGCCGGGCACCGCCGGTCGCCACGTTGCGGTAGCTCTCGACGAGGGCGAGCTGCGCGCCGGCGTACGGGTCCAGCTTGGCGAACCGGCCGTTGCAGTCGGTCGAGATCGCGACGCCGAGGTTGGAGTCGGGGTCGACGCGGATCATGCCGCTGTCGCTGGGCTGTGCGAGCACGGTGTTGCCGCGCACGTAGCGGTCGTACTGGTCGGTGATCCACGACTTGTCGCAGAGGTTCGGCGACGCGACCAGGGTCAGCAGCGTCGAGCGCAGCTCGTCCCCGGTGCGCGGGCGGGCCAGCGCCTCGGCGGCGTCGGCCTGCAGGTCGTCCTGCCAGGTCGGCCGCTCGAGCGGGCGGTGGTACGTCGGGCCGTCGTGGGCGACCGAGCGCGGGGGCACGTCGACGACGCGCTCGCCGTGCCAGTCGATCTGGAGGCGACCGGTGTCAGTGACCTCGCCGATGACGACCGCCTCGACGTCCCACTTCGCGCAGATCGCGAGGAAGCCGGCGACGTCGTCGGGCTCGACGACGGCCATCATCCGCTCCTGCGACTCGCTCATCAGGATCTCCTCGGGCGCGAGCGTGGAGTCGCGCAGCGGGACCCGGTCGAGCTCGACGTGCATGCCGCCGTCGCCGGCGGACGCGAGCTCGGAGGTCGCGCACGACAGGCCGGCGCCACCGAGGTCCTGGATGCCCGCGACCAGGCCGGCCGCGAAGATCTCGAGGGTGCACTCGATGAGCAGCTTCTCCATGAAGGGGTCGCCGACCTGCACGCTCGGCCGCTTCGCGGGACCGTCCGCGTCGAAGGTCTCCGACGCCAGGACCGAGACGCCGCCGATGCCGTCGCCACCGGTGCGCGCGCCGTAGAGGATCACCTGGTTGCCGACGCCGGACGCCTTGGCCAGGTGCAGGTCCTCGTGCCGCAGCACGCCGACGCAGAGCGCGTTGACGAGCGGGTTGCCGACGTAGGACGAGTCGAAGACGGCCTCGCCGCCGATGTTCGGCAGGCCGAGCATGTTGCCGTAGCCACCGACGCCCGCGACGATCCCGGGCAGCACCCGGTGGGTGTCGTCGGCATCGAGCGGGCCGAAGCGCAGCGGGTCCATGACGGCCACCGGGCGCGCGCCCATCGCGAGGATGTCGCGGACGATTCCGCCGACACCGGTCGCGGCGCCCTGGTAGGGCTCGACGTACGACGGGTGGTTGTGCGACTCGACCTTGAAGGTGACGGCGTAGCCCTGGCCGATGTCGAGGACGCCGGCGTTCTCGCCGATGCCGGCGAGCATGTTGCCGACGGGCGTGGTCTGGGGGATGTCACTGAACTGCTTGAGGTGCACCTTGGAGCTCTTGTAGGAGCAGTGCTCGCTCCACATCACGGAGTACATCGCCAGCTCGGAGCTGGTCGGGCGGCGGCCGAGGATCTCGCGGATCTCGGCGTACTCGTCGGGCTTCAGCCCGAGGTCCGCCCAGGGCTGCTCGCGGGTGGGGTCTTCGGTGGCGACAGCGACGGTGTCCAGCACGGCGTCAATCTACCGGCGCCGGCGTCGCCCTACTTCATCAGCCCGTCCGCGACGACCTCGAGCATCGGGCGTACGGCGGCCGCGTCCAGCTCGCTCTGGTCGGCGACGGTCGCGATGCCGCCCACGAGGCGGCAGACCTGGATGGTCTCCACGTCGTCGCGCAGGGCGCCGTCCTCGCGCAGCTGGTCGATCACGCGGCCGTTGGCGCGGGCCAGCGCCTGGCACTTGGTGACGATCGGGGAGTCGGGGTTGCCCATCGCCGAGGTCAGCTTGGCGGGACCGCCCTTGTGCTGGCTGATCAGCTCGACGTAGTCGACGAACCAGTTCACCAGCAGGTCGCGGTCGGAGCCCTCGTGGGCGAGCGCCTTGTCGGCGGTGTCGTTCACCTTGTCGACCCAGGACTGCATGACGGCGTCGAGGAGGTTCTCGCGCTTCGGGAAGTGCCGGTAGAGGGTGCCCGGCCCGACGCCGGCGAGCTTGGCGACGTCGTCGAGGGAGGCGTCGTACCCGCGCTCACGGAACACCTGGCGCGCCACCTCGACGATGCGGTCGTAGTTGCGCTGGGCGTCGGCTCGCACGGAAATCTCCCTCAAGGCACTTGCTAAACGGAGACAGTCTCCGTATTGTTCTGGATGAAGCGGAGGAACCCTCCGGATCTACTGTACCTCGGCCCACGAGGCCAGAACAGGACTCTCCACCATGTCTCTCACCACCACCACCCCCACCCGGGGAGCGGGTCGGCCCAGCGAGCTGCCGCCGAACGCCGGCCGCGCAGCCGCGGGCATCGCGATCGTCCTGGTCGCCCAGCTGATGATCGTGCTCGACGCCACCGTCGTGAACGTCGCCCTGCCCCGGATCGACGCCGACCTCGACTTCGGCCCCGCGTCGCTGTCGTGGGTCCTCAACGCCTACACCCTCGCCTTCGGCGGCCTGCTGCTGCTCGGCGGCCGGCTCGGTGACGTCTTCGGACGGCTCCGGGTCTTCGAGATCGGCCTGGCCACGTTCACGATCGGCTCGGCGCTCGGCGGTCTCGCCCAGACGCCCGGCCAGCTGGTCGCCGCGCGGACCCTCCAGGGGGTCGGCGCCGCGCTCGCCGCGCCGAGCGTGCTCGCCCTGCTCACCACCAGCGCGCCCGACGAGGCCGCCCGCAACCGCGCCCTCGCGCTCTTCGGCGCAGTGTCGTCCGGCGGCGCCTCGATCGGCCTGATCCTCGGTGGCCTGCTCACCGACGTCGGGTCGTGGCGCTGGACGCTCTTCATCAACGTGCCGCTCGGCATCGCCGTGCTGCTCCTCGCCCGTCGCTTCGTCACCGAGACGGCCCGCCGCCCCGGACGCTTCGACCTGGTCGGCGCCGCCAGCGCCACCGTCGGCGCGGTCTCGATCGTGTGGGCGCTGATCGGCGCTCCCGACCACGGCTGGGCCTCCGCCCAGACCATCGGCGGCATCGTCCTCGGCGTCGCCGCGCTGCTCCTGCTGGCCCGCACCGAGACGCGGCACCCGCACCCGATGATCCAGCCCCACCTGGTCAAGAACCGGCGCCGCGTCGCCGCGCTGGCCGTGATGGCCCTGGTGATCGGCGCGAACCTGTCGATGTTCTTCCTGGTCGTGCAGTACGTGCAGCGGGTGCTGGGCTTCGGCCCGCTCGCGTCCGGCTTCGCCTTCCTGCCCTTCAGCCTCGGCATCTTCGGGATGTCCCGGATCACCCCGTGGCTGATCGGCCGGGTCGGCCCGCAGGCCATGCTGATGACGGGCACGGCCGCCATGACGGTCGGCTACGCCTGGCTCAGCACCGCCGGTGCCGACGGCTCCTACTGGGGCTCGGTCTTCGGCCCGATGCTGATCGCCGGCCTCTCGACGGGCCTGGTGTTCATGCCGATCTCCGTCACGGTGCTCGGCGGCGTGGAGCCGGAGCACGCCGGGTCGGCGTCGGGCCTGCTGCAGACCACGCAGCAGCTCGGCAGCGCGGTCGGCGTCGCCGTCATCGTGTCGGTGTACGCCGCCGGCGCGGTCCCGGGCCAGTTCGTGCCCGGGCTCCAGGCGGCGTTCCTCACCTCGGCGGGCTTCACCGCCCTGGCCCTGCTCGTCGCGGGCCTCGCCCTGCGGACCAGGAAGGCGACCGTCCCGGAGCCCGCGCGCGTCGAACCGGTCCGCGCGGACCTGACCGAGGCCGTCGAGGCGGCCTAGGCCGTCACCATCTCCGGGCGGGTGGCGAGGACGGGCGTCCAGACGCGTCCGTCCCACCACCACCGGCCGTCGGCGCTCGCCACCGGCGTACCGCCCTCGATCGGATCCAGGTAGAACTCCGGACCCCGGCCCAGGAACGGGAGCGTGCTCCAGCTGTCACTCATGATCGACCCCCTCGATCGTCGCGTGCGGCCAGCGTGCTCCCGTTCCGGGCCGGGCTCAGCCGATTGAGCAAACCTTGTGGTTCACCCCGCGCGAATTACAGGGTTGTAGTTGTCGGCGAAGGCTGTGACTGGTGTGAATGGTGAGGTTATGGTGACGTGGCCTCGGCCGCGAGGCAGCGACCACCCCTTCCCTGGAGCTCGACATGCCTCGCCGGTTCATCCCTCTCGCCCGACGTGCCTCGACCGCGCTGCTGCTCAGCGCACTCGCCGTCTCCGGGCTGGTCGTGGTGGGCGGGAGCGAGCAGGCCACCGACGCCGCTGCCCCGGTCGCGGCGAAGGCGCGCAAGGCCAACGTCGTCACGCCCGGTGACTTCACCGGCTTCGGCTTCGACCAGTGCCAGGCACCCAGCCAGGCGAAGATGAACCGCTGGCTGCGGGCCTCGCCGTTCTGGGCGGTCGGCATCTACATCGCCGGGGACTCGCGGGCCTGTCGCAACCAGACCTACCTGAACGCCACCTGGGTCAGCACCCAGCTCGCCAAGGGCTGGCGGCTGCTGCCCATCACGCTCGGACCGCAAGCGTCCTGCCAGCCGCGGTTCCCGCGCTACAAGGACGACTTCCGGATCAGCTCCAAGGCCAACACCAACGGGGCGTACACCACCGCCGCCCGGCAGGGCCGCACACAGGCCGCCGAGTCGGTGACCGCGGCGATCGACCTGGGCATCAGCGCGGGCAGCACCCTCTGGTACGACCTCGAGGGCTTCGACTCCAGCAACGTCAAGTGCCGCGAGTCGGCGCTGTCGTTCCTGAGTGGCTGGACCGACCAGCTGCACACGCTCGGCTACTTCTCCGGCGTCTACTCGAGCGCCGGGTCCGGGATCCGGGCCCTGGACGACGCGCGGGTGGAACGACCGGGCACCTACGTCCTCCCCGACCAGATCTGGATCGCCCGCTGGGACGGCGTCGCCAACACCAGCACGCGCTACATCCGGTCCGACGGGTGGATGCCGCGGTCCCGCGTCAAGCAGTACCGGGGCGGGCACGACGAGACCTGGGGCAAGGTCACCATCAACATCGACAGCAATTTCCTGAACCTCGGTCGCGGCTCGGTCGCCGACCCCGAGGTGCACTGCGGCGGCGTCAACATCCTGCGCGCGGGCTACCGCGTGATCCGTCCGGCCAACGGCACCAGCACCCCGGACCCCGCCCAGGTCAAGGCGCTCCAGTGCCTGCTCCAGGAGCAGGGTTCCTACAACGGCCCCATCCAGGGCCGCTACACCGCCGCCACGGCCGCTGCCGCAAACAGCTGGCAGAGCGCCCACGGCCTGCCCGTGACACCGGGCTGGACCCGTCAGGCGTGGGTGGCGTTGCTGAGCGAGGGCAACCGGGTGCTGCTGAAGTTCGGCTCCGCCGGACCCGACGTACGACGGGTGCAGCGCGCTCTCTCCGCTGCCGGCACCGACGCCACGGCGGCCGCCGTCCGCGCCACCGGCGTCTTCAACTGGAAGACCGACCGCGCGCTGCGCGCCTACCAGCAGCGGATCGGGGTGCCCGTCAACGGCATCGCCGGGGGTCCGACCTGGGCCGCCCTCCAGAGCGGCAAGGCCTGAGGATCAGCTGGCGGGCGGACCGACCAGCAGCGCGACACCGGTCAGCGCGGCGACGGTCACGAGACCCGCGATCGCACCACGGACCGGGTTGCGCAGCAGCCACGAGACGACGCGGTCGGGCGCCGACGCGGGCGCCTCGTGGACCAGGCGCCACGAGGCGCCGAGGACGTCGGCACGCTCGGCGGAGCGGTCGCCGAGCACCGTGAAGAACGGCGGCACCGACGCGAGCAGCGTCAGCAGCGCCCGACGCCCGGACCAGCGCTGGTCGACGGACACCAGGACCGTCACCAGGCAGTAGGCGATGAAGACCACGCCGTGGACCATGCCGAAGACGCGGACGCCGAGGTCGGTCACGTCGGAGTACTTGAGGACCATGCCCGTCAGGAGCAGGGCCCAGGTGACCGCCTCCGCGACGGCCACGAGGCGGAAGGTCTTGAGCGGCGTCATGCGAAGGTGCTCTCCACGATGCTGGTGAAGAAGCCGAGACCGTCGGTCCCGGCTCCGGTGAGGTCCTCGACGGCGTGCTCGGGGTGCGGCATCAGCCCGACCACGTTGCCGCGCTCGTTGGTGATGCCGGCGATGTCGCGCAGCGAGCCGTTGGGGTTGACGTCGAGGTAGCGGGCGACGACGCGCCCCTCCCCCTCGAGCCGGTCGAGCGTGTCGGTGTCGGCGACGAAGCCGCCCTCACCGTTCTTGAGGACGATGGTGATCTCCGCGCCCTCGTCGTACGCCGTGGTCCACGCGGTGCGGTTGTTCTCGATCCGCAGGCGCTGGTCGCGGCACACGAACTTGCGGTGGTCGTTGCGGATCAGCGCACCGGGCAGCAGGTGGGACTCGCAGAGGATCTGGAAGCCGTTGCAGATGCCGAGCACCGGCATCCCCTGGCCGGCGGCCTCGATGACCTCGGTCATCACGGGCGAGAAGCGCGAGATGGCGCCGCAGCGCAGGTAGTCGCCGTACGAGAAGCCGCCCGGCAGGATCACGGCGTCGACGCCGCGCAGGTCGTGGTCGCCGTGCCACAGCGCGACCGCCTCGTGGCCGCCGATGGTGACGGCGCGCTGCGCGTCGACCTCGTCCAGGGAGCCGGGGAAGGTGACGACCCCGATCTTCACCGAGCCGCCTCGGCGGTGACGGAGTCCTCGACGTGGACCGAGTAGTTCTCGATGACCGGGTTGGAGAGCAGCGTCTCCGCCATCTTCTCGACCTCGGCGAGCACCGCGTCGGTGACCTCGCCGTCGATCTCGAGCTCGAACCGCTTGCCCTGGCGGACGTCGGTCACGCCGCTGAAGCCGAGCCGCGGCAGTGCGCCGAGCACGGCCTTGCCCTGGGGGTCGAGGATCTCGGGCTTGGGCATGACGTCGACGACGACACGGGCCACGGGGCGCTCCTTCGGGAGGGTGCGAGTGCGCCTGCAGTCTAGTGGTGCGGGGTCACGTCTCAGGCACCGGAGGCCTGCTGCACCCGCGCCACGGCCGCCTCGATCCGGTCCGCGATCTCGGGGAGGGGCGTCGAGTCCTCGAGACGGCGCCAGTCGTCGGACATCCGGTCCGTCCACTGCACCATCGGCACGCGCTGTCCGGCGCGCACCATCGACGCCGGCACGAGCGCGTCCGGCATGGCGTCGTACGCCGCCTCGTCGACGACGGCCTGCGCCTGGTCCATGGCGTCGCCGACCCGGTCGAAGCACTCGTCGGCGGCGCAGCCGGACTCGACCGCGGCGATCACGTCGGCCGACGGGTCGAGCCAGACCGTCTCGGCCTCCTGCTGGGCATCGAACCAGGTCGCCACGTCCGCCGACGTCAGCGACTGCGCCAGCCCGGTCGCCAGGTAGTCGAGGTAGGCGGCCCGGAAGGCCGTCGCCGCCTCCACGTCCGAGCCGGCGGCGGCCATCGCGTCCTCGAGCTCGGCACGGTCGAGGTCGGCCGACGGCTCCGGCATGCCCGGCGAGCGTGGGCCGTACGCCGCACGCAGGGCGTCCGGATGGGCCGCCAGGGCGTCGAGGACGGCCGCGGAGAGCTGCGGCGGCAGGTGCCCCGGCCAGGCGGCAGCGGCCGAGACCAGCGCCGGGAGCGCCTCGGCGACACCCTCGGGAGCGGCTGCGGCCTCTGCGGCCGCGCCGAGCGCGGCGGACGCCTCGGCGGACGGCGCGTCCCCTCCCTCGCTGTCGTCCGACGTGCAGCCCGCGACCAGGACAGCGGCCACGCAGAGGCTGACGACGGCGGCGACCGTCGGGCGGATCAACCGCCGTCCCCGGTGTGCTGCTGGTCGCCGGTGTGGCCGAAGAACTGGTCGCGCCGGGAGATCGCCGAGGTCAGCTGGTCGGACATCTGCTCACGCAGCTCCGAGGCGCTGGCCGGGAGGCCGTTCACCTCCTGCTGGTGCTGCCAGGCGTCCCGCTGCTCGGCGCCCCACTCGCTCATCGGGATCCGGTCGCCGTCGCTGTCGACCAGCGCGGGGGCGAGGGTCTCGATCGGCAGGTTGCGGTAGACGGCGTTCTGCGCCATCGCCTGGGCGGCGCCGTCGGTGTCGAAGATGCTCTGGCCGATCTGGTGGTTGACCTGGACGGTGGTGTCGACGTCGTTGGCGGACGTGATCGCATCGACGCCCTGGCCGACCAGGTAGTCGCCGAACCCTCCGACCACCGGGATCTTGCCGACGCCCTGCTCGGCGACCCAGCCGCCGAACTCCCAGGCGGAGTCACCGCGGGCACTGTTGGCCGCGTCGGCAGCGAGGCCGTCGGCCCGCAGCTGGTCGCCGTACCCACCCTTCATCGAGGCCAGGACGTCGGCGTACGGACTGCTCACCTGCGAGTCGGCCAGGGACAGCCGGCTGTTCCACTGCGACATCGGGTCCTGGTGTGCGGCCTCGGGGGCCTCCCCCTCCCCGCTGAAGACGTGGTCGTAGCCGAGGTTGGCGTACTGCGCGGCGGCGTCGGCGACGATGTTGCCCGCCCCCTCGGTGCGCCCGACCTCGTCGAGGGTGTTGCGCAGCGCGCTCTCGTCGAAGTCGACCAGCCGGCTCGGGTCCTGCTTGCCCGGCAACCACGGGTCGGCGTCACCGGTCGTCACCGGGTGCTGGTGCTGGAAGGTGTCGTAGACCGAGGGCATGTAGTGACTGACCATCGTGCCCACCGGCGCGCGCAGCTCCGGCGCCAGGTCGTGATCGGGGTCGCCGGCAGCGTTGACGACGTCGTTCATGATGTGGGCGGACGTGGCGTCGGGGTCGACGGTGGTCGCCGTGGTCAGTGCGTCGCCCAGGGTGCCGATCTCGGAGGGGCGGTCGCCGAAGTCCTCGTAACTCGACCAGTCGCGGTCGTTCATGTAGTGCTCGACGCGGTCGTCGTAGTCCGAGACACCGTCGGGATCGCTGAAGAACTCCCGTGCCGCTTCCGGGTTCTTGGAGAGTCCCTCCATCAGCCCGCCGAACGGATCGTGGCCGTTGGGCCAGTCGCGGTCGGGGAAGCCGTCGTCGCCGAGGTGCGTCAGGTCGAGGTCGCCCGGGTACGTGTAGTGGTCCCACGGGCTGGCGCCGCCGTTGTCGTCGGCGAAGTCGTGCTCGAACTTCTCCATCCCGGTGCCGACCTGGTTGAGGAAGTAGGAGCCCTGGCCGTCGCTCGCGAGCAGCGGCGAGAGCAGCTGGTAGCCCAGCGCGTTGCCGCCGATGCCGTTGGCGAGCTCGAACGGCGCCTGCCCGACCTGGTTGAGCTGGTGGACCCACTCGCTCGACACGTGGTCCACCGCGCCCGGACCACCGTCGGCGCCCGACGTGCCCGCGGCCAGCACGTGGCTCCAGGTCTGCTGGGCGTGACCGGCGGACTGCCAGCTGATGCCGTCGGCGTCCCCCGGCGGGTTGGCGAGGAGGGTGGCCTGCACCTCCAGCACGCCCCGTGGCCCGAGCTCGTCGAGCAAGGTCGTGGCGACGACCGGATCCCGGCCGAACGCGTCGGTCAGCTGGTTGAGCTGGTCGATCTCGGCCTGCGTCGGGTAGGCGTCCGCGTCGCCGGTCGCGACCACCGGCACCGCCATGTCGTCCCAGCGCGTCGACAGCGCGCTGCCGACCGCCTGGCGCTGGTCGTCCGAGAGCGCGTCGAGGTACGGCGCGGTCTCCTTCGGGTGCTTGAACATGTAGTCGACGAGCTCGGCGTTGCTGAGGCCGCGCATCTCCGGCGGGAGCGCGGCGTCGGCGAGGGTGCCGGTGCCGCCGTCGTAGCTGCCCACGCGAGCGCCGTTGAGCACCGAGGCCAGCTGGGCGTCCGCGTCGGACGCCGCCTGCAGCGCGTCGGCGACCTGCTGGGCCAGCGCGGTCATCCGCGCCTCGTCGACCTTCTCCTGGACCGCGCCGAGGATGCCGCCGCCGCCGTCGTCGGCGGCCGGCGGGGCCGTGATCCGCACGCTGCCACCGGTCTCCTCCAGGTGCCAGCCCTCGGCCGCGACCGTGGACAGTGCCGAGTGCAGCGAGTCCTGCGCGCTCTTGATCGCGCCCTGGGCGGCGTCGAGCGCCTCGACCACCGGCGACACCGCGGCCACCAGGTCGGCGAGCCGCGCGTAGACCCGGTCGTGGGAGCCGACGGCCGCGGTCGCGGCCTCGCCCTGCCAGCTGCCCGGAGGGCTGCCGGCGTCCATCTCGTCCTGGAGGTCGACCAGCGCCTTGCGGTCGGAGTTCAGGCTCTCCGCACTCGCGCCGACGGCCGCGGGGTCCCAGCTCTCGAGCTGGGCGATGGTGGTCACTGCGCACCGACCATCGGGCGGTGGAACGCCGTCTGGACGACCTCGTCCTCGGCCTCGAGGTGGTTGGCGGCCGCCACCATCTTGTCCCGCAGCGCGCCGAGGTCGCGGGACAGGTCGCTGACCGCGGTGCCCCAGCTCTCGGCGAGCGACTGCGCCGCACCCGCGCTCTGGCTGTCCGGCAGCGCGCCGTGCACGCCGCTCAGGTGCGGACCCGGCTCCGTCGCGCCGATGCCGTCCGCGGCCGCTCCGATCTTCTGGGCCGCCGCGTCGACGTCACCCTTCAGCATCTCCAGCGTCATGTCGGTCCCCGTCCCGAGTGGTTGCGCTTCGATCGGGACCTACCCGGTCGCCACGGGCCAGAAACTCGACCGTTGGGCACACTGGGAGCATGAGCATGCCTGCCGCAGTTCCTGGGATGAACCCCCTCCGCCTCGAGTTCCCGCAGTCGCTGGCCGTGTACGACGACTACGCGTCCGCCCAGAAGACCGTGGACTACCTGTCCGACAACGAGTTCCCGGTGCAGCACCTGATGATCGTCGGCACCGACCTGAAGCGCGTCGAGCGCATCACCGGCCGGCTGACCACAGGCCGCGTCGCACTCGGCGGCCTGCTGTCCGGCCTGTGGCTCGGGCTGTTCGTCGGGCTGATCTTCTCGTTCTTCGTCGACGAGAACGTCCTGGCGATGATCCTGTCGACGATCCTGCTCGGCGCCGTCTTCGGCATCGTGTGGGCGCTGCTCGGCTACGCGCTCACCCGCGGCCAGCGTGACTTCTCGTCGATCACCCAGGTCGTCGCGACACGCTACGAGGTGCTGGTCGAGCACAAGGTCGCCGGCCAGGCCCGCGAGCTGCTCGCCGGTCTCCCGGGTGCGCTGCCCAACCCCTTCGAGTAGGTCAGGACCCGCAGGTCGCGGTGATCGACCGGGGGTCGTCGCTCGGCATCTCGACCGTGCAGCGGACGGGCTTGCCGTGCAGCTTGAACGGCACGTCCTCGGTGGTCGAGCCGGCCTTCATGCTGAACACCGACTGCGTGATCGCCCCCGAGTCCTTCGGGATCGCATGGCCGGCGTCGTCGATCAGCACCAGGTCGTACTTGTCGCGCAACGTGTCCTCGGCGATCGTCACCGGGGTCCGCGCGTCGAGGCTGAACGCCTTGGCCAGGCCGAACGGCACGGCGAAGAGCAAGACGATCAGCGCGACCAGCGTGAGCCGGAACCGCAGCTCGTGACGGTCTGTCTCCATCGCGACGGGCTTGTCAGCTGAGCTCACGCTTGAGGATCTTTCCGGTGGAGGTCATCGGGAGGGCGTCGACGAACTGCACGACACGGGGGTACTTGTAGCTCGCCATCTGCTCCTTGCCCCACGCGACCAGCTCGTCCTCGGAGATGTCGGCGCCGTCGCTGAGGATGACGACGGCCTTGATCTCCTCGCCGTGGCTCTCGTGGGGCACGCCGATGACCGCGGCCAGCGAGACGGCCGGGTGCGTCATCAGCACCTCCTCGATCTCGCGGGGGTACACGTTGTAGCCGCCGCGGATGATCATGTCCTTCGAGCGGTCGACGATGTAGTACCAGCCGTCCTCGTCGCGTCGGCCCAGGTCGCCGGAGCGGAACCAGCCGTCGTGGATCGCCTCGGCGGTGGCGTCGGGCCGGTCGTAGTAGCCCTTCATGATGTTGTGGCCCTTGATGGCGATCTCGCCGATCTCGTCGGCGCCCTCCACCTCGGCCCAGTCGGGCGTGATCAGCTTCATCTCGACGCCGGGGATCGGCAGGCCGATCGAGCCGACCCGCACCGGCTCGCCGAACCGCGAGAACGACGCGACCGGCGAGGTCTCGGAGAGGCCGTAGCCCTCGAGGATCGTGACGCCGAAGCGCTTCTCGAACTCCTTGTGCACCTCGACCGGCAGCGCGGACCCGCCGGCGACGGCGACCCGCAGGTTGCCGGCGAGCTCGGCGACGTCGAGGCCGTCGGCCTGTGCACCCTCCAAGGCACCGAGCAGCCCCCAGTACATGGTGGGGACGCCGGCGAAGAAGCTGATCTTCTCCTTCTTCATCAGGTCCAGCGCCGCGCGCGCCTCGAAGCGGGCCAGCATGACGACGGTGCCGCCGTACGCGAACGCGCCGTTCTGGCAGACGGTCTGGCCGAAGGAGTGGAAGAGCGGCAGCACGCACAGGTAGGTGTCCGGGTCGTCGGCGCTGGCCCCGAAGAGCGCTTCGCCGGACTGCGCGTTGTCGCGCATGTTGCGGTGCCGGAGCTCGGCACCCTTCGGCTGTCCCGTCGTGCCGGACGTGTAGAGGATGACCGCGGTGTCGTCCTCGTCGGTGGCGACCGAGTCGAACGTCCCAGGCTGGCCGCCCATCGCCTGCGCCATCGTCTCGACGCCCTCGATCGGCGACGCGTCGCCGAGGCCGGCGGTGATCACGAAGAAGTGCTCGCAGCCCTCGGCCTCGTTGAAGCCGGCGTACCCGGCCTCGCCCATCGGCAGCTCGGGCGTGCCCTGGAAGCAGAAGTAGGCCTTCGCGTCGGAGTCGCCGAGGTGGTAGGCGACCTCGCGGCCCTTGAGCAGGACGTTGAGGGGGACGACGGTCGCGCCGGCCTTGAGGATGCCGAAGTAGACGACCGTGAAGTAGGGCAGGTTCGGGCAGGTCAGCGCGACCTTGTCTCCCGGCTGGATGCCCCGCGACACCAGGAGGTTGGCCACCATGTTGGAGAACGTGTCGACCTCGGCGTAGCTGAGCCTCGAGTCGCCGAACACGATCGCGGTGCGGTCCGGGTAGGTCGTGGCGCCGTCCTCGAGGAGGCTCGCCAGGTTGTACGTCGTCATGGGCTCAACATACTGGCCGCGTGGCGGAGGTCACGGCGGACTGCACGGGGCGCGACCTGCCGCAGCAGGGAGACGAACGGGCCGGTGATCACGACCTCCGCGTCGACGTCGCACCCGTCCGCGACCTCGGTGAAGGTCAGCGTCAGCGTCGCGGCGTACCCCCTCCAGGTGCCGCGCTCGGTCCAGCGGTGCGGGCGCTCGAGCTCGGTGGTCTCCATCCGCGGCCGGAGACCCGGGCGCGTCACGTCGACCCAGGTCTGGCCGACGCGCGGAGCGCCGTCGACCTCGTCGACCCGCTTGAGGCTCGACTGCCACGCCGGCCGGTTCCGCGGGTCCACGAGGTAGTCGAACGCCACCTCGCAGGTGACCGGGAACCGGGTGCTCACCAGGTCTGGCCGGTGAGCAGCTCGTAGGCCTCGACGTACCTGCTGCGGGTGCGCTCGACGACCTCCGGCGGCAGCGGCGGCGGGGCCTCGCCGGACGCGCGGTCCCAGCCGGACTCGGGCGAGAGCGCCCAGTTGCGCACGATCTGCTTGTCGTACGACGGCTGGGTGCGGCCGGGCTGCCACTCGGCGGCCGGCCAGAAGCGGGACGAGTCGGGCGTCAGCACCTCGTCGGCGAGGACCATGGTGCCGTCGGGGCGCGCGCCGAACTCGAGCTTGGTGTCGGCCAGGATGATGCCGCGCTCGCGGGCGATCGACTCGGCCCGCGCGTAGACCGCGAGGGTGCGGTCGCGCAGCGCGGCGGCGAGGTCCGCGCCCACGGTCGAGGCGACGACGTCGTACGAGACGTTCTCGTCGTGGTCGCCGAGCTCGGCCTTGGTGGCGGGTGTGAAGATCGGCGTCGCGAGGCGGCTGCCGTCCTCGAGACCGGCCGGGAGCGCGACACCGCAGACCTCGCCCGTCGCGCGGTAGTCGAGGAGCCCCGAGCCGGTGAGGTAGCCGCGGGCGACGCACTCGACGGGGTACATCGACAGCCGCTCGCACACGACCGCGCGACCACGGACCGCGTCGGGCACGTCGGTCGAGATGACGTGGTTGGGCGCGAGGTCGGCGAGCTGGTCGAACCACCACAGCGACATCCGGGTCAGGATCTCGCCCTTGTCGGGGATGGTCGTGTCGAGCACGAAGTCGAAGATCGAGATCCGGTCGCTGGCGACCATCAGCAGGTCGCCGCTCGGCAGCTCGTAGAGGTCACGCACCTTGCCGGAGTGGAGGTGCGTGGCGCCGTCGATGGCGGGCGCGGTCGGGATGTTGAGGTCAGCGGCCACACGCACACTCTAGGGTTTGACCTTTCCCTCCTTTTCGTACTGGGTTACTTTATTTTCCGAGGAGGGACCGATGATCCGAGCAGCCCACCCCGACTTCCTGATCGTCGGGGCACCCAAGGCCGGGACCACGGCCCTGCACGCCGCGCTCTCCCAGCACCCCGAGGTCTTCGTGACCCGCCCCAAGGAGCCGAAGTTCTGGCTGTGCGACGGTGCGCCGCCGCCGGCCTGGCGCGGTCCGGGCGACGCGCACTCCCAGCAGGAGTGGATCTGGCGCCACGACGAGTACGCCGCGCTGTTCACCGCCGCCCGCCCCGACACGGTGCGGGGCGAGAGCACTCCGTTCTACCTCTGGAGTCGCGGCGCCCACCGCCGGATCGGCGAGTCCCTGCCCGACGTCCGGATCATCGCCGTGGTGCGCGACCCGGTCGACCGCGCCTACTCGAACTGGATGCACCTCTGGTGTGACGGCCTCGAGCCCGTCTCCGAGTTCGAGACCGCCTTCGCCGCCCAGGACGACCGGGTCCGCGCCGGGTGGGCGCCGTTCTGGCGCTACCGCGAGCTCGGGATGTACGGCGAGCAGCTCGCCCACCTGCACCAGCACGTCGACCCCGAGCGGATCCTGGTGCTGCGCTACCGCGACATCGTCGACGACCCGCCGGCCGCCGTCGACCGCGCCTGCCGCTTCCTCGGCATCACTCCGGGGCTGGTCGCCACCATCCCGCGGGACAACTCACGCAGCTATGTCCCGCCGGGATGGCGGCCGACCGTGCTCGGCCCGGTGATCCGCGCGGGTGCGCACCTCGGCCAGTTCGCCCGGCCCGAGGTGTGGCGCCGGGCGAGCGTGCCGCTGACGGCCCGGCTGCGCACCCGCGAGGACGCCCGCCGCCCACGGCTCTCGCCGGAGCAGCGCGAGCGCCTGGTGCCGGTCTTCGCCGACGACGTCCGGCTGCTCTCCGAGCTCACCGAGCAGGACTTCACCGACTGGCTCTCGAGCGAGCCGAAGGGCTCCTTCGACGAGCGCCGTCCCGCCTGACCAGCAGCTCAGCGGACCAGCGTCACGAGGTCGTGGGCACCGTCGGGGCGAGCGGCCTCGACGTAGAAGCGGGTGCGACCGTCGGGCAGCGGCACCGCCGAGGCGTAGCGCCAGGCGCCGTCGGAGTGCGGCGAGACGATCGGGTCGGTGTCGTCGGCGACCAGGCGCTCGCCGTCCCAGCGGGCGACCCCGGTCGTCTCGAACCAGTTCGAGGCGGCGTCGGGGCGACCGTCGTACAGCACCACGAGCGGAGCGTCGGAGAGCACGGTGGTCACCCGGGCGCCGCGGGCGTCCCAACGGCCGGGGCGGCCGGCCAGCACCTCGCCGGCGTCGGTCCAGTCGAGGCCGTCGACGCTGGTGAGGAGCCGCGTCGTCATCCGGTCCTCGTGGCCGGCGTCGGTCAGCGGGTGGCAGCAGAGCCACATCCGCCAGCCCTCGTCGGTCCGCTCGACGACCGGGTCCTTGACGGCGACCCGGTCGTCACCGGGCAGCACCACCCGCCGCTCGCCGCTCGCGAGCTCGAGCGGGGTGGCCGCGGTCAGGCTGTCGACCCACCAGTGCTTGGAGTCCGGGGTCGCGCAGGAGAGGTAGAGGCGCCAGCCGACGCCGGGGACCGACACCAGGACCGGTCGCTCGAAGGACTCGCAGCCGAACGCCTCGCGGTCGACGACGGTGACCTGCTCGAAGTGCACGCCGTCGGCCGAGCGGGCGACGACCACCGAGACGCCGCGCCCCTCGGTGAGAGGGCGGCGCACCCGGTAGGTCAGCCAGAAGGAGCCGTCGACGAGCACGGCGCTCGCCGCACCCGCCCAGTTGCCCGGGCCGGCGCCCGGTGCGGGCACGACGACCTGGACGTCGTCGTACGACGGGAGCGGCGGCAGCGTGTCGACGGACATGCGCCCAGCATAGTCGAGTTGGTCACTATGGTTTCGAGGCTCGCACCTCAACCGCCGTGACGTCAGCAGCCGCAGGAGTAGTAGAGGACGTCCCAGTGGTTGCCCTCGTCGGCGTACACGTTGCCGGAGGCGGCGGTGTAGAGCGGCGTGCCGTCGCTGCGGGTGCCCGAGTAGGTATACGTGTTGTGGACCCACGTGGTCAGGCAGGCGGTCCGCGAGAAGTCGAGCTTGTAGCCGGTCGAGTGGCTGTACTGGCCGCCGGCGTGGCCGGTCTCGGTGCCGCCGGTGATGGTGAGGGCGCAGCCACTGGCGTTCTTGAGGGTGATCGCGCCGTCGATGGTGGCCTGGCGGATGCCCTCGAACGACGTGCAGGTCGAGTTGCCGGGGTCGGTGCAGCCGCCGGAGGACGTCCAGCCGATGCCGGCCGCGGAGAACTGCGACGCGGCGCTCGACTGGCTGACCGCGGACGCGGGTCCGGCGAGCCCGATCGTCAGCGCGAGGGTGGCGAGGAGTGCGAACAGGATTCCCGAGATTCTCTTCATGCTCGGTCCCCCGCCCGGGTCAGCGACCGAAAAACCTCGACGTCAAGGTTTCGAGACGGGCCTGGCGGCCCTCCTCAACCACCGTGGGGGCGCAGCCACCACTCCATCCGCTTGGTGATCCACGGCAGCGCGACGTAGGTCATCACCGGCGTCATCACCAGGACCGTGCACAGCACCCGGAGGACCAGCGGCAGGTCGGCGATCGTGTGCACCGCAGCCCAGTTGGCGAGGACGCTGAGCGGGAAGAACACGATGAAGATGACGCACGCCTGCTTCCAGCGCGGCGGGGCGGGAGGGGCCGGGCGCAGGTCCTCGACGTCGTACGTCGCCGGCGGGTCGAACCAGCCCTCGATGCCGGTCCGGCGCTCGATGCTCGACTCGCCGACCAGGCCCTGCGCGGCGCCCAGCCACCACTCCCGCTGCGGCGACGCCTCCCAGGTCGCGAGCGCCGCGTCGTCGGCGAAGCGGTAGAGCATGTGCCACTCCTCCGACCCCGTCGACGGGCGCACCCAGCCGGAGCCGAGGAAGCCCTCGAAGCGGGCCGCGAGCGCCGAGCCGGCCCGGATCCAGGCCACCATCTCGTCGTGGTGGCCGGGGCTGACGGTCCGGGTGATGGAAACGGTGACGGGAGCGGTCATGGCGCCGATGCTCCGGGGGTGCCGCCGTACGGCGCAAGTCGGGCTGGCAGCATGAGGTCATGCCGGAGTCTTCATCCGAGATCCACGCCCGCGTCCTCGCCGCCGCTGCCGACGGTCGGCTGCCCGCCCCGGAGATCACCGGGTGGGACGTCTTCCCGTGGGAGGTCGTCGACGGCGCCCTCGCCCCGAAGGCGCTCGACGCCCCCGCCCCCGCGACGCCCCGGGAGGGCGACGAGGGCGGCGCACCGTGCCGGGTCTGCGCGGGCGTGCCCGCCGACCGCATCGTGTGGGAGGACGAGGACTGGATCCTCACCCACCACGGCGAGCCCAGCGGGCTGCCGCTGGTGGTGATGCTGAACTCGCGCGAGCACATGGACGCCGGTGACTTCGACGACGACCAGGCCTCGACGTTCGGCCGCATCTGCAACCGCCTGGTCCGGATCATCCAGGGCCTCGACGGCATCGGCCGCGTGCACGTCAACCGGTGGGGTGACGGCTCGGCCCACTTCCACGTCTGGTTCTTCGCCCGGCCCGCCGGGTTCGAGCAGATCCAGGGATCCTTCGCGGTCGAGTGGGACGCCATCCTGCCGCCGGTCGACGAAGCGGTCTGGCGCGCCGACCTGCACACCGTCGCGACCAAGCTCGCCAACTGGGGCGGCCACGCCCGGGCCTGACCGGTGACCGAGCACGCGGTCGACGCGCCGTGTGTCGACGAGCCGGCGTACGAGCCGAACCCGCGCCGGTGGCGGATCCTCGGGGTCTCGCTGGTCATCGGCTTCATGGCGCTGCTCGACGTCTCGATCGTCAACGTCGCGATCCCCTCGATGCGCGAGGGGCTGCACACGTCGGCCGGCACCATCCAGTGGGTCGTCTCCGGCTACGCGCTCGCGTTCGGCCTCACGCTGGTCGCCGGCGGCCGGCTCGGTGACGCCTACGGCAGACGCCGCCTGATGCTCGTCGGCCTGGGCTGCTTCATCGTGTCCAGCGCCGCGGTCGGCTTCGCGCCCAACGCCGCCCTCGTGGTGCTGGCCCGGCTCGCCCAGGGTGCCAGCGCCGGGCTGCTGACACCGCAGAACTCCGGCCTGATCCAGCAGCTCTTCCGGGGACGCGAGCGCGGTCGCGCCTTCGGCGTCTTCGGGCTGACCGTCTCGGTGTCGTCGGCCGTCGGCCCGGTGCTGGGCGGCCTGATCATCGCCGTGGCCGGAGAGGACGACGGCTGGCGCTGGCTCTTCCTGGTCAACGTCCCGATCGGGCTCGTCGCCATGGTCGCCGTGCTGGTGATGGTGCCCCGGCGGGTCTCGACAGGCTCGACCGGCGGAGGGGTTGCGGCCGACAACCGGATCGACGTGCCGGGCGCCCTGCTCCTCGGCGCCACCGTGCTGTGCCTGCTCTACCCGGTCGTCCGCGTCGAGGGCGGCGCCCGGCTGCCGCTGCTGCTGCTCGTGGGCGTCCCCGTCTTCGGCTGGGCGTTCGTCGCGTGGGAGCGGCGTACGGCGCGGCACGGGCACCCGCCGCTGCTCGACCTCGGCCTGCTGCGCAGCCTGCCGGGCTACGTCAACGGACTGGCCGTCGGCGCGCTCTACTTCACCGGCTTCACCGGGGTGCTGCTGGTGACGTCGCTCTACCTGCAGGAGGGACTCGGCTCGACGCCGCTCCAGGCGGGCCTGCTGCTGATGCCGTTCGCGGTCGGGTCCGCGGTCAGCGCGCCACTCGCGGGCAGGGTCGTGTCCGACCTCGGCCGGCGCCTGACCGTCGCGGCCCTCACGACGATGATCGTGGGCGTCGTGCTCGTCGCCCTGCTGGTGCCGGGCCACGATCCCGTGTGGCCCTGGCTCGCTCCGACCCTGCTGGTGGCCGGCCTGGGCGCGGGCGCGGTCGTCTCACCCAACATGACCCTCACGCTCGCGGAGGTGCCACCCCGGATGGGCGGCGCCGCCGGCGGCGCGCTGCAGACCGGCCAGCGGATCGGCGCGTCGATCGGCGCGGCCGTGCTGGTGACGACCTACCAGCTCTCAGGCTTCCGCCCCGCCCTGCTCACCGGAGCGGCGCTGGTGTCGCTGGCGCTGCTGATGGCGATCCGGGCCCTGAAGCAGGCGCAGCGACAGGCTCAGCCCGCGCAGCCCAGCGTCCGGGCGTAGCGCGCCGGCACCTGCCCGGCCACGACCCGGTCGGCGTACTGCCAGATCACGTCGGGGTAGCCGTCGCGCGGGGTCATCTCCGCCAGCACCGGCCACTGGTGAGCGGTCGCGAGCACGTCGGCCGCCGTGGCCATCCGGGCCTGGTCGGCGACGCGGCGCGCCTCGACGTACTCGGTCAGCCACTCGCAGGCGACGTCGCGCGCCACCTCGGCACCGAGGAGGTCGAGGTCGTCGGCGTTGGAGGTGAAGCCGGAGCGGGTGCTGGACGGCGGGATCAGCGGGTCGACGTAGGCGCTGATGCCGTCGAGGACGTGGTCGACGGCGTCCTGCCGCTCGGTGCCGTCGACGTACGGCGCGGGCATGGCGGCCTCGAACTCCGTCCGGTCGACGAGGCGGACGTCGCGCAGCAGCCGCAGGTACGCCGCCGTGCTCATCGCCTTGCCGCGGATCTCGAGCCAGTGGCCGTTCTCGACGTCGCGGATCGCGGTCGGGTCAGCGCCGTCGGCGTAGGTCCACATCAGGGCACCGAGGCCGAGGACCTCGATCGGCTGCCCGTCGACCGGCGTCGCGGTGATCTGGCGGCGGTCCTCGACGTAGCTGGCGTGCTCGGCGGCCGGGTACCAGCTGATCTCGAGCTTCCGGGCACCGTGGACGTAGGTCAGCTCGCCGGTGTCGTCGTCGGCGTTGACGTTCTCGACCGTCCAGCCAGGGGCGTCGAGGACGGCCCGGTAGGCGCCCGAGCCGCCGCTGGTGACGTCGGCCCCCTGCAACCCCAGGCCGCTGACCAGCCAGGCGCTGCCGGCGATCAGGGCGAGGACGGCGGCGGCCGCGGCGACCGGCACCAGCCACGTCGTACGGCGTCGGGGGGTGTCGGTGCGGACCGGTCGGTCGTCGAGGACGGACGTGCTCATGATCTCCTCCAGGAGGTCGGCCCGCCCGGCGTGCAGCGGCAGGTCGGCGACGGCGTCGTCGGTGAGCTTGGGGTTCATGACCGCTCCTTCCGGGTGAGCTGGGACTGTCTGGGGTGGAGATGTCCGGGTGGTTCGGGATCGTTGCCCGGCAGTTCGGGGAGGAGGTCGCGCAGGCGCGCCCGGGCGCGGGAGAGACGGGGCCGGACGACGACCGTGGTGAGGCCGAGGACCTCGGCGATCTCGCGCGGCTCGAGCCCCTCCCAGAGGTGCAGCTCGAGCACCTCCTGGTCGCGGGCGCTGAGCCGGCGCATCGCCTCGGTGACGTCGGTGCGCTGCACGACGTCGTCGCTGGCGTCGGGCACCGAGCTCGCCAGCTCCTTGCGGAGCCGGCCGCCGAGGGCGGTCCGCCGGTGGTCGCCACGTCGGTGGTTGGCGAGGACCCGCCGCGCGACGCCGTACAGCCAGGGTCGCGTCTCGGTGCCCGTCGGGACGTGCGCGAGGCGCCGCCAGGCGACCAGGAACGTCTCGGCGGTGACGTCCGCCGCGTCCTCCGGCCGGTCGGTGCGCCGCAGCGCGTAGCCGAGCACGGCGTCGAAGTGGGAGGCGTAGAGCCGGCGGTAGGTCTCCTCGCGGGTCTCGCTCATGACGTCCTCATGTCCGGCACCCGCCCGAGCGTTGCAGCCGGGCTAGAGGATGCTGCCGGGTGAGTACGCCGCGGCCTCGGGGTGGCGCGCGACGACCTCGGCGACCCGGCGGACCACCGTCTGCACCTGGGCGACGGCGGCACCGGTGAACGTGATCGGCTCCGCGACCAGCGACGCGAGCTGCGCCTCGGTGAGGCCGAGCCGGTCGTCGCCGGCGAGCCGGGCGAAGACGTCGTTGTCGGCCTGGCCCTGGCGCATGTCGAGGGCGGTGCCGACGGCCGCCTCCTTGATCGCCTCGTGGGCGGCCTCACGGCCGACGCCGTTGCGGACCGCGGCCATCAGCACCTTGGTGGTCGACAGGAAGGGCAGGTAGCGGTCCAGCTCGCGCTGGATCACGGCGGGGAACGCGCCGAACTCGTCGAGCACCGTCAGGAACGTCTCGAACAGCCCGTCGGCGGCGAAGAACGCGTCCGGCAGCGCCACCCGTCGTACGACGGAGTCGGAGACGTCGCCCTCGTTCCACTGGTCGCCCGCGAGCTCGCCGATCATCGAGAGGTGGCCGCGGAGCACGACCGAGAGGCCGTTGACGCGTTCCGCGGAGCGGCTGTTCATCTTGTGCGGCATCGCGGACGAGCCGACCTGGCCCTCCTTGAAGCCCTCGGTGACCAGCTCGTTGCCGGCCATCAGCCGGATCGTGGTCGCGAGGTTGGACGGGCCGGCGACCAGCTGGACCAGCGAGGACACCACGTCGAAGTCGAGCGAGCGCGGGTAGACCTGGCCGACGCTGGTGAGCACGTGGTCGAAGCCGAGGTGCGCGGCGACCCGCTGCTCCAGCTGCTCGAGCCTGGCGGCGTCGCCGTCGAGGAGGTCGAGCATGTCCTGGGCGGTGCCCATCGGGCCCTTGATGCCACGGAGCGGGTAGCGGGCCAGCAGCCCCTCGATCCGGTCGAGCGCGATCAGCATCTCGTCGGCGACGGTCGCGAAGCGCTTGCCGAGCGTCGTCGCCTGGGCGGCCACGTTGTGCGACCGACCGGCCATCACGGTGGTCTCGTGCTCGGCGGCCAGGCGGGCGAGCCGGGCCAGCGCGGCCACGGCCCGATCGCGGACCAGCGCCAGGGACTGGCGGACCTGGAGCTGCTCGACGTTCTCGGTCAGGTCGCGGCTGGTCATGCCCTTGTGGATGTGCTCGTGGCCGGCGAGCGCGGAGAACTCCTCGATCCGCGCCTTCACGTCGTGGCGGGTGACCCTTTCACGCCTCGCGATCGACTCGAGATCGACGCCCTGCTCACCCTTGGCCACGACGTCCTGGTAGGCCTCGATCACCCCGACGGGCACGTCGATGCCGAGGTCGCGCTGCGCCTCCAGCACCGCGATCCACAGCTGCCGCTCGAGCACGATCTTGTGCTCCGGCGACCAGATCCGGGCGAGCTCGGCGGAGGCGTAGCGGGTGGCCAGGACGTTGGGCACAGCGACGTTCGGCACGGTCACGTCCCTCATCCTCCCATGGCTGCTGACCGCTGTCGGCCGGGCCAGCTATCGACCGAGCCAGCTATCGGCCGAGGACCAGCCACTGCCGGCCGGGGCCGGTCGGCCACCGACGACCGCGCCACTGGTCGAACCATGCACCGGGCTCGTCCACGGCCAACGCGTAGACGGTGTCGCGGATGTGCCGCACCTCGACGATGTCGCCTCCACGCACCACGAATCCGCAGATGGTCGCGACGTACGGGAACGGGCCGTGATGCCTGATCGACGCCGCGATGTCGAACGCCCTCCAGAGGCCGAGGTCGACGTCGCTCACCTCCTCCACCGAGCTGCCCACTGCACTGCCACCCAAGGTCACTCGCCGATCGACGAGCAGGCCGTAGGGACAGGCGCGGTAGACGGCACCCATGGCGACCAACGGACGCGCGGCGAGCTCAGCGACCCGCGCGGCCTCGTAGAGCGTCGCTGCGCGGGTCCTGACTGGTTCCCCGGCCAGACCGGCATCCAAAGCGATGCGGACCTGTCTGCGCGGCATCCCGATCTCCGCCAACCGCGCCGCTGCTTCTCGTCCACTGATCAGCATCCACGAACGCTAGATGGCCATCACGTCGCTCCGACAGGGCTCGATCCACGCCTGTGGAGAGTCTGCTCAGGTCTGTTCCGCCGGGGCGCTTCGCTGTGGGGCCCACGTGGGCCCCACAGCGAAGGCTCACGGAGAGTCAACGGACGGAGGCGCCCTCGACGACGCCGAGGGGCTCGGCCGCGATGTCGGTACGCCGCTGGAGGCCGTCGAAGGTGACCAGGTCGGCGGCGGCGTAGGCACGCGAGCGGGCGTCGTCGACGTCGTAGCCCCGCGCCCGGACGGCGACCACCCGGCCGCCGGCGGTGACCAGCGAGCCGCCGTCGAGCGCAGTGCCCGCGTGGATGACGTCGACGTCGGAGACGCCGTTGGCCGCGCCGACACCCGTGATGACGTCGCCCTTCGAGGAGGACTCCGGGTAGCCGGCCGAGGCGAGGACCACCGTCACGGCGGCGCCGTCGCCGAAGACCGGGGACGGCACGTCGTCCAGCCGCCCGTCGGCCGCCGCCGCGAGCAGCACGCCGAGCGGCGACTCGAGCACGGCCAGCACCGGCTGGATGTCCGGGTCGCCGAAGCGGACGTTGAACTCGATCACCCGCGGCCCGCTCTCGGTCAGCGCGAGGCCGACGTACAGGCAGCCGACGAAGGGCGTCCCGCGAGCGGCCATCTCGGCGAGCGTCGGGCGCACGACCTGCTCGAGGGTCACCTCGGCCAGGTCGGGCTGGGCCCAGGTCAGCGGGGTGTAGGAGCCCATGCCCCCGGTGTTGGGCCCGCGGCCGCCGTCGAAGATCCGCTTGAAGTCCTGCGCCGGCTGGAGGGCGTACGCCGTCGAGCCGTCACAGATCGCGAAGACCGAGACCTCGGGCCCGTCGAGGAACTCCTCGATGACGACGCGACCACAGGCCTCGGCGTGGGCCACCGCCTCGGCGCGGTCCCGCGTGACGACCACACCCTTGCCGGCGGCGAGCGCGTCGTCCTTCACGACGTACGGCGCTCCGAAGGCGTCGAGAGCGGCCTCGACCTCGGCCGGGGCCGTGCACGTGCGCGAGCCCGCGGTCGGCACGCCGGCGGCGGCCATGACGTCCTTGGAGAACGCCTTCGAGCCCTCGAGCTGCGCGGCCGCCCCGGACGGGCCGAAGACCGCGATGCCGCGCTCGCGCACGCTGTCGGCGACCCCGGCGACCAGGGGCGCCTCGGGCCCGACGACCACGAGGTCCACGCCCAGCGAGGCGGCGAGGTCGGCGACGGACTCCCCCGACATCGGGTCCACGTCGTGCAGGGTCGCGACCTGGGCGATGCCCGGGTTGCCGGGGGCGGCGTGCACCTCGGTGACCGCGGGGTCGAGCGAGAGCGACAACGCCAGGGCGTGCTCGCGGCCGCCGGTGCCGACGACGAGGACGCGCATCAGATCAGCTCGTGGCGGACCACGGTGGCGGCGCGCGACGGGCCGACGCCGACCGCGGAGATCCGCGCTCCGGACATCGCCTCGACGGCCTCGACGTACCGCTGGGCGTTGACCGGCAGGTCCTCGAACGTGCGGGCCTCGGAGATGTCCTCCCACCAGCCGTCGAGGTACTCGTAGATCGGCTGCGCGTGGTGGAAGTCGGTCTGGTTGACGGGCATCTCGTCGTGGCGGACGCCGTCGACGTCGTAGGCCACGCAGACCGGCACCTTCTCCAGGCCGGTGAGCACGTCGAGCTTGGTGAGCACGAAGTCGGTCACGCCGTTGACCCGGGCGGCGTAGCGGGCGATCACGGCGTCGTACCAGCCGCAGCGGCGCGGACGGCCGGTCGTGGTGCCGTACTCCGCGCCGATCTTGCGCAGGTGCTCGCCGAACTCGTCCTCGAGCTCGGTCGGGAAGGGGCCCTCGCCGACGCGCGTTGTGTAGGCCTTCACGATCCCGATCACCTGGTTGAGCCGCATCGGCGGGATGCCCGAGCCGGTGCAGGCACCGCCCGAGGTGGCCGACGACGACGTCACGAACGGGTAGGTGCCGTGGTCGACGTCGAGCAGCGTCGCCTGGCCGGCCTCGAGCAGCACGGTCTCGCCACGGTCGAGGGCCTGGTTGAGCAGCAGCCCGGTGTCGCACACCATCGGCCGCAGCCGCTCGGCGTAGGCGAGCAGCTCCTCGACGGTCTGCTCGACGGTGGCCGCTCGGCGGTTGTAGATCTTGCTGAGGATCTGGTTCTTCAGGTCGAGGACGCCCTCGACCTTCTGGGTCAGGATCTTCTCGTCGAAGATGTCCTGGACGCGGATACCGATCCGGTTCATCTTGTCGGCGTACGTCGGGCCGATGCCGCGCCCGGTCGTGCCGATCCGGCGGCTGCCGAGGAACCGCTCGGTGATCTTGTCGATCGTGCGGTTGTAGTCGGCGATCACGTGGGCGTTGGCGCTCACCTTGAGCAGGCTGACGTCCACGCCGCGCGCGACCAGCGCGTCGAGCTCCTCGAAGAGCACGGCGAGGTCGACCACGACGCCGTTGCCGATGACCGGGGTGACGCCGGGGCTGAGGATGCCGCTGGGGAGCAGGTGGAGGGCGTACTTCTCGCTGCTGCCGTCCGGCTGGCCGATGACGACGGTGTGGCCGGCGTTGTTGCCGCCGTTGAACTTGACGACGTAGTCGACCCGGCTGCCGAGGAGGTCGGTCGCCTTGCCCTTCCCCTCGTCGCCCCACTGGGCTCCGATGATGGCGATCGCGGGCATGATCCTCCTCAGAAAACGACTCTGTAAATGCAAGGGGCTCCGGCACAAGTGCACCGGAGCTCTTGCGGCCACACGCTACCAAAGGGTGATCACCCCGCTGGCTTCGTCGGGTTAGGGTCCGCCTCGTGGATCCACTCCTCGTCATCACCAACTCCGAGGCGGGCACGTCGGACGAGGAGCGTCTCGACGCGGCCCTCGCCGTGCTCCGGGCGAAGGCCTCGGTCGAGGTGGCCGCGACCTCCAACCCCGGCGAGCTCGACGGGGTCCTGCACCGCTCCGGGTCGCGCCGGATCGTGGTCGCGGGCGGTGACGGCAGCCTGCACGCGGTGGTCGCCGCACTGCACCGGCGCCGCGAGCTCAAGGACTCCGTGCTGGGCCTGCTGCCGATGGGCACCGGCAACGACTTCGCCCGCGGGGTCGGGGTGCCGCTCGAGATCGAGGAGGCCGCCCACCTGGTGCTCGACGGGAAGCCTCGGGCGATGGACCTGGTCGTCGACGAGGTCGGCGAGATCGTCGTCAACAGCGTGCACGTCGGCGCCGGCGCCAACGCCAGCCGTCGCGGCCAGCGGTGGAAGGAGCGGCTGGGGTCGGTCGGCGTCGGCAAGGTCAACCTGGGCAAGATCGGCTACCCGATCGGCGCTGCTCTCACCGCCTGGAACCCGCCGATCATCCGGGTCCGGATCGAGGTCGACGGCGAGGTCGTGGTCGACCTGGACGAGCCGATCCTGATGGCGGCGGTCGGCAACGGCCCATCGGTCGGCGGCGGCGCGGAGCTGACGCCCGAGGCGGACGCCCGCGACGGCCGCTTCGACGTGATGGTCTCCCGGTCGACCGGGCCGGTCGCCCGGCTCATGTACGCCGCGCACCTCGGCGCCGCGACCCACCACGAGCGCGACGACGTCACCTACCTGCGCGGTACGACGGTCTCCGTCTCGGGCGGGCCGTTCTGGTGCAGCGCCGACGGCGAGATCTACGGACCGGAACGGCAGCGCACCTGGCGGCTGGAGCCGGCGGCGTACTCGATGCTGCTGGCCTGACGCGTCAGAGCCAGCCGCGGCGCGCGGCCTCGACGCCGGCCTGGAACCGGGAGTCGGCCCCCAGCTCGCTCATCAGCGCCGCGACCCGGCGCCGTACGGTGCGCAGGCTGATGCCGAGCTTGCGGGCGATCTGCTCGTCGTGCGCTCCGGCGGCCAGCTGCTCGAGGAGGAACTGGCGCAGGTCCAGGCGCGGCTCGGCGTCGTCGAGCGCGGGCACGGCCGCGCGCCCCCACAGCTCCTCGAACCACGAGCCCATCGCCTCGACCACCCCGGGCAGCCGGACGACGGCGAGCGGCAGGTCGGCCAGCCCGAGCGGCTCCGGCATGACGGCATGGGAGTCGCCGATCACCAGCAGCCGCGTCGGCAGCTCCGGGAGCACCCGGATCTCCTCCCCGGCGGCGAGCCGGGCGGCGAGCACGTGCGGGGCGTCGTGGAGGGCGCGCACCGGGTAGATCGCCCGGGACCGCCGGCCCTGCGCCACGACCTCGGCGACCAGGTCGACCATCCGGTCCTCGCGCGAGCCGCGCCACTGGTCCGGTCGCAACCAGGCGAGGTCGCCCGAGCTGCCGAGCAGGGTGGTGCGCACCCGGCCGAACACGTCGCCACCGACCCACACCTCGCCCTCGACCGGGCGGGTGTCGCCGGAGTGCCCCGTCGCGGACAGCCGCTGGTCGGCGGCCAGGAGCCCGATGGCCCGGCCGACCCCGTCGAGCAGGGCACGGGCCTGCTCGGCGGACGCCGCCTGCTCGTCGACCACGCCCCGCAGCAGCTCGACCGGGGTCGCCACCTCGAGGACGGTGCCGCTGACCCGCACCGCGCCGACCTCGACGAGCGGGGCGAGGTCGGCCTGCAGCTCCTCCGGGGAGCGGAGCAGCGCGGCCGCGACCCGCGACAGCTCGCGACCCGACTGGGGGCGCAGCCGCTGGTAGGCCAGCTCGAGGGCGGCCGGATGACCGAGCGCCGTGAGCACGCCGTCGGATCGGGGCATGGTGGCATCTTAGTGCCAGCGGCCACTTCGCTCGCTATGGCACGGACCGGTCAGTGCCATGATCCGGCGACGCGCAAGCAGGCCGCGAGAGCTCTCGGGGCGTGACCAGCCGCGCACGACCCACATCGGGGGATGAGGTCGTGTCCGGGGGACGTGCGCGTCGCGAGGTGCCGGGGCTGCCACTGGGCGGCGGCCCCGGCACCGGCCACGTGTGGGGGCACCCGCCGCGGCCGGTAGCGTTTGCGGCATGTCCGACTCCTCGCCCCACGACTGGGTCACCCGCGCGGCCGACGACGCGATCCGCCACGCGCAGCAGCAGTACGGCGAGGACCTCGGCGACCACGTGATCACCTGCGCGTCCGGCGCCAGCCCGTCCGGCCCGGTGCACCTCGGCAACCTGCGCGAGTTCCTGACGGTCCACTTCGTCGCCGAGGAGATCAAGCGCCGCGGGATCCCGGCGCGCCACCTGCACAGCTGGGACGACTACGACCGCTTCCGCAAGGTGCCGGCCGGGGTCGACCCGTCCTGGTCCGAGCACATCGGCCGGCCGCTCTCCGCCGTGCCCGACCCGTGGGGCTGCCACGAGTCCTGGGCCGAGCACTACAAGGAGCCGCTGGTCGCGTCGCTGCGCGAGCTGGGCGTCGAGATGGTCGAGGTCTCCCAGACCGAGATGTACCGCGCCGGCACCTACCGCGAGCAGATCCTCACCGCCGTACGCCGGCGCGACGAGATCGAGCAGGTGATGTCGCGCTACCGGACGAAGGCGGCCGCCGCCGCCCCCGAGAGCGAGCAGGAGGCGGCCGCGATGGCCGACTCCGTCGCCAACGACGACGAGTCCGGCCTCACCGGGATGGGCGCGACCGACGACCTCGCCCGCTTCCCCTTCAAGCCCTACTGCCGCGACTGCGGCCGCGACACGACGATCATCACGGCCTACGACGAGGACACCACCGACCTCTCCTACACCTGCACCGCCTGCGCCTACAACGGCGTCACCAACTTGACCACCGAGAGCGAGGGCAAGCTGGTCTGGAAGGTCGACTGGCCGATGCGGTGGCAGTTCGAGGGCGTCGACTTCGAGCCCGGCGGCGTCGACCACGCGAGCCCCGGCTCGTCGTACACGGTCGGCAAGGAGCTCGTGAAGATCTACGGGGGCCGCGCGCCGTCGTTCGTCGGCTACTCGTTCGTCGGCGCCGGCGGCCAGGTGAAGATGTCGTCGTCGCGCGGCGGCGTACCCACCGCGGCCGAGGCGCTGAAGATCCTCGAGGCGCCGATCCTGCGCTGGCTCTACGTGCGCCGCGCGCCCAAGCAGGCGTTCAACGTGGACTTCGGGCCCGAGGTCGTGCGGCTGTACGACGAGTGGGACGCCCTCGGCAAGAAGGCCGCGAACCCCGACAAGCGGGACGCCCAGGTGCTCGCCTTCGAGCGCGCGTCGTCGACCTCGTCGGCCGGCCGGCTGCCGACGCCGGCGGTCGTGGTGCCGTTCAAGCTCCTCTCGTCGGTGGCGGACGTGACGGCCGGCAGCGCCGACCTGATCAGCCGGATCGTCGGCGACGTCGGCCACGAGCACGCGTCGGTCGAGGAGCTCGAGCCCCGCCTCGGCAAGGCGATGACGTGGATGTCGGACTTCGTGCCCGTCGAGGAACGGACCACGGTCCGCGACACCCCCGACGCCGCCCGGCTGGCCGCCCTGAACGAGGACGAGGAGCTCTGGCTGCGCCAGCTGCTCGACCGGCTGCCCGACCAGCTCGACCTCGAGTCGACCACGTCGCTGATCTACGGCGTGCCCAAGCTGGCTCGCGGCCTCGGGCTCGACGACGCGCCGACCGACCAGGTCAAGCAGGACCAGAAGAACTTCTTCCGGCTGCTCTACAACCTGCTCGTCGACGCCGACCGCGGCCCCCGGCTGCCCACGCTGTTCCTGGCCCTGGGCGCCGACAAGGTCCGCACGCTGCTGACGCCGCCGGCCTAGCCGGCCACGAACGCCGCAGGCAGCCCGAGCAGCGCGACCAGAACGGTCGCACCGCCGGCCAGCGCGAGCACGGGAGCACCGGTACGCCGGAGCGCGGCGACCTCCAGCCCGCAGCCGAGCGCGAACATCGCCATCGCCAGCGCGCCCGCCTGCACCCACCCGGCCCCGTCCAGCGCGACGTCCGGCACCGCCGCGAAGGTCCGCAGCGCCGCGCAGGCCACGAACGCCAGCACGAAGCCGGGGACCAGCGGCGGGCGCACCGCTGCCGTACGCCGGGAGCGCAGCGAGATCGCGGCGAGCACCGGCGCGAGCATCAGCACCCGGCCGAGCTTGACCGCGACGGCGACCTGGAGCGCCGCTCCCCCGACCAGCCCGCCGGCGACGACCACCTGACCGACCTCGTGGATCGAGGCGCCCGACCAGGCGCCGGCGGCCACCGGGTCGAAGCCCAGCGCGACCGCGCCGAGCGGCAGCGCCAGCATCACGACGCTGCCGAAGACGACGACCAGCGAGACCGCGGTGGCGACGTCCTCGTCCTTGGACTCGCGCACGCCCTCGACGGCGGCGACCGCGGCCGCGCCGCAGATCGAGAAGCCGCAGGCGACCAGCAGCGACCGCTCCGGGGGTACGCCGAGCAACCGGCCGAGCGCCAGCGTGCCGGCGATGCCGAGCAGGACCACCGCGGCGACCACCACCAGCAGCGGCCAGCCGAGCGCGACGATCTCCGGCAGCAGCAGCTGGAGGCCGAGCAGCGCGACGCCGACCCGGAGCACCCGGCGCGACGCCACCCGGAGGCCAGGCCCCGTCGAGGCGTCGAGCCGCCCGGACCCCGCGACGACGATCCCCAGCACGATCGCGACCAGGGTCGGACTGAGCACGGGCACGAGCGCGTGCACGAGCAGCGCGACGCCGCCGCCGGCAGCGGCGACGCCGAGACCGGGCAGACGGGTGGCGACCATGGCTCCAGCCTTCCGGCCGGCGCCGTGGGTCGGTAGCCGTCGATCCGGCCTGGACCCATATCATCAACGCATGAGGAGCCGTCCCGACCTGACCGCGCTGGACCTGCTGGTCCGGGTGGCCGAGACCGGGTCGCTCGGCGCCGCGGCCCGCCAGGTCGGCATCGCCCAACCCAACGCCAGCCGGGCGCTGAGCCGGCTCGAGCGGCAGCTCGGCCTGAGCCTGCTGGTGCGCACCCCGGCCGGGTCGAGGCTGACGACCGAGGGCGAGGTCGTCGTCGCCTGGGCCCGGGACGCCCTCACCGCCGTCGACCGGGTGAGCATCGGCGCGCGGTCGCTGGTCGCCCAGCAGGCCGCGCACCTCGCGGTGGCGGCGAGCCTGACCGTCGCGGAGTACCTCGCACCCCAGTGGCTGGCCCGGTTCCGGCGTACGCACCCGGACCTGCACGTCAGCCTCGAGGTCGGCAACTCGCTCGAGGTGATCGACCGGGTCGTGCGCGGCGAGGTCGCGCTCGGCTTCGTGGAGTCGCCGACCGTGCCCCGGTCCGTCGCGTCGACGACCATCGCCCGCGACGAGCTCGTCGTGGTGGTCGGCCCCGACCACCCCTGGTCCCGACGGCGTACGCCGCTCTCCGCGGCCGACCTGGTCGGCGGCGACCTGGTGCTGCGCGAGGAGGGCTCCGGGACGCGCGAAACGCTGGTGCGGGCCCTGGCCCGCCAGGGCCTCGAGCTCGGGGCGTCGCGGCTCGAGCTCGCGAGCACGGCCGCGGTCAAGGCGGCTGCCGGTGTCGGGGAGGCGGCGGCGGTGCTCAGCGAGCTCGCCGTCACCGCCGAGGTCGCGACCGGCCAGCTGGTGGTCGTGCCGGTCGACGGGCTCGACCTCTCCCGGCGGCTGCGGGCGGTGTGGCTGCCCGACCGACGGCCGACCGGGCCCGTCGCCGACCTCCTGGCCGACCTGGTCCGTCAGTCGTCGCCGAGCAGCTCCGCGTAGCCGCTCGGGCTGGAGTCGCGCAGGAACTCCGAGCAGCGCTCCCACTCCGCGTCCTCGCCGATCGCGCGGGCGGCCAGGGCGAGCAGCGCCAGGCAGGTCAGGAAGCCGCGGTTGGGCTCGTGCTCCCACGGCACCGGGCCGTGGCCCTTCCAGCCGTTGCGACGCAACATGTCCAGGCTGCGGTGGTAGCCGACGCGCGCGTAGGCGTAGATCGTCACCGGGTCGTCCTCGGCGTCCGCGGCGAGCGTGGCGAGGGTCGCCCAGGCGACGGGCGAGTCGGGGTGCCGGCGTACGACGTCCATCGCGTCCGCGCCCGGCACCAGCTCGGCGGCCGCCGGGTCCTCGGGGAGGTGGGTGGGCGGGGGGCCGGCCATCAGGTCGTTGCCAGTGAAGGAACTCATGGAGCGATTGTCCATGGTCGGGTGTTGACTTCTCCTGTGACCGACACACGCACCCCGACAACCGCTGCCGTCACCGGAGACAAGAGGCCGTGGCCCGCGCTCTTCGCGCTCTGCCTCGGCTTCTTCATGATCCTGGTCGACATGACGATCGTGCAGGTCGCGGTCCCCTCGATCATCGAGGACCTCGACGCCGACGTGAACTCCGTGGTCTGGGTCAGCAGCGCCTACCTGCTGGCGTACGCCGTGCCGGTGCTGATCACCGGGCGGCTCGGCGACCGCTTCGGTCCCCGCCGGCTCTACCTCTTCGGCCTCACCGTCTTCACGCTCGCCTCGCTGTGGTGCGGCCTGACCGGCAGCATCGAGATGCTGATCCTGGCCCGCACCGTGCAGGGCCTGGGCGCCGCCTTCATGACGCCGCAGACGATGGCGATCATCACCCGGATCTTCCCGGCCGCCGAGCGCGGCAAGGCGATGGCGCTGTGGGGCGCGACGTCCGGCGTCTCGATGGTGGTCGGACCGTTGCTCGGCGGCCTCCTGGTCGACGGGCTCGGCTGGGAGTGGATCTTCTTCGTCAACGTGCCGGTCGGCATCATCGGCTTCGTGCTGGCGATGCGGCTGGTGCCGGTCCTCGAGACGCACCAGCACCAGTTCGACTGGCTCGGCGTGGCACTGTCCGGGGTCGGCATGTTCCTGCTGGTCTTCGGCATCCAGGAGGGCCACCAGCAGGACTGGGCGACCTGGATCATCGCGATGATCGTCGCCGGCCTCGCCGTGCTCGCGCTCTTCGTGTTCTGGCAGTCGAAGAACACGAAGGAGCCGCTGGTGCCGCTGAGCCTCTTCAAGGACCGCAACTTCTCGGTCGGCAACATCGCGATCAGCGTGATGGGCTTCTCGCTCACCGCGATCGGCTTCCCGCTGATGATCTACGCCCAGGCCGTGCGCGGCTACACGCCCACCGAGGCGGCGCTGCTGCTCGTCCCGATGGCGATCATGGTGATCGCGCTGGCGCGTCCGGTCGGCAGGCTGACCGACTCCGTGCACCCGCGCGCGATCGTGGGGGTGGGGTTCGCGTGCATCGCGATCTCGTTCTTCTGGCTCTCCAGCCAGATGACCCCCGACGCGGCGGTCTGGCAGCTGGTGCTGCCGATGATCCTGATGGGCGTCGGCAACGCCTGCATCTGGGCACCGGTCTCCGCGACGGCGATGCGCAACCTGCCGATCCAGCTGGCCGGTGCGGGCTCGGGCGTCTACAACGCCACCCGTCAGGTCGGCGGCGTGCTCGGGTCCGCCGCGATCGCGGTGATCATGGACTCCCGGCTCGCGCACTACGGGCTGAGCGGCGTCGGCAACCCCGACGCCGGCGCCTCGACGATGCCGCCGCAGATCGCCGACGACTTCGCGATGGCCATGGCGCAGGCCCTGCTGCTGCCCGCGTGCGTCCTGGTTCTCGGCTTCGTGGCGTCGCTCTTCTTCGAGCGGCCCAAGCACACCGGCTTCCCGGCGGCGGCCGCGCCGCTGGTCGAGTAGCCCCATCCGGTGGTTGAGGAAGGCGCGCTAGCGCCTGTCTCGAAACCCCGGAAGTGACGCAGGGCGGCGACCGTGGTCACCGCCCTGCCTCCTCCCACCGGGTCTCGACACGCCGGACGCGACTTCGTTCCTCAGTCGCGCGGCTTGCTCGACCACCATCGAGGAGTCCGCTGGCGCGTCCTCCTCACCCGATCGAGTTCCCCGCCGACCTGAGGTTCTGGCACGCCTCGACGACGCGGGCGGCCATGCCGGCCTCGGCGGCCTTGCCCCAGGCGCGCGGGTCGTACTGCTTCTTGTTGCCGACCTCGCCGTCGATCTTCAGGACGCCGTCGTAGTTCTGGAACATGTGCGTCGCGACCGGGCGGGTGAAGGCGTACTGGGTGTCGGTGTCGACGTTCATCTTCACCACGCCGTAGTCGACCGCCGCGGCGATCTCCTCGGGCGCCGAGCCCGAGCCGCCGTGGAAGACGAGGTGGAACGGCTTGGCGCCGGCCTCGAGGCCGAACTCGGCGACCACCGCGGCCTGGGCCTCCTTGAGCACCTCGGGACGCAGCTTCACGCCGCCGGGCTTGTAGACGCCGTGCACGTTGCCGAAGGTCAGCGCGGTCATGTAGTAGCCGCGGTCGCCGTAGCCGAGGGCCTTCGCCGTCGCGATGGCGTCCTCGGGCGTCGAGTAGAGCTTGTCGTTGATGGCGTTCTCGACACCGTCCTCCTCGCCGCCGACGACGCCGACCTCGATCTCGAGGATCACCTTCGCCTTGATGCAGCGGTCGAGCAGCTCCTCGGCGATCACCAGGTTCTCGTCGAGCGGCACGGCCGAGCCGTCCCACATGTGCGACTGGAAGAGCGGCGCCTCGCCGCGCGCGACCCGCTCCTCGGAGATCGCCAGCAGCGGCCGGACGAAGCCGTCGAGCTTGTCCTTGGGGCAGTGGTCGGTGTGCAGCGCGATGTTGACCGGGTAGTTCTTCGCGACCTCGGCGGCGTACGCCGCGAAGGCGACCGAGCCGGCGACCATGTCCTTGACGGTGGGGCCGGAGAGGTACTCCGCGCCACCGGTCGAGACCTGGATGATGCCGTCGGACCCGGCCTCGGCGAAGCCCTGGAGCGCGGCGTTGAGCGTCTGCGAGGAGGACACGTTGATCGCCGGGAACGCGAACGCGTTCTCCTTGGCGGTGTCGAGCATCTCGGCGTACTTCTCAGGGGTGACGATGGGCATCTGGCTGCGCTCCTCGGACGGACGTCGTTTCTCTCCCTCCGACCCTAGTGGCTACCGGTCAGTCGTCCGACGGCCCGTTCGTCCCGTGACGACCGACCGTGACAACCCCACGGCCGGTCGCTCCGTTCTGGGAGTGTCAGCAGGCAACAGGTGGGAGCACATGATGGTGACCGGGATCGACGAGTGGATCCGCGTGGAGGTCGAGCAGTCGTTCGCGAGCGAGCCGCCGCTGCGCGACCCCCAGGAGTACGTCGCACACGGCCGACGTGTCCGGCGCCGCCGAAGGATCGCCGCAGCGGCCACGGGGCTGGTCGCCGCGGCCGTCGCGACGGTGGCGGTCGGCGGGGCTCAGCTCGGGAGCGCGGGTCCCGACCAGGGCCTGCGACCGGCGGCTCCGACGATCGATGCCGTCAAGGTGACGACCCCCGTGCCGATCGACCCGACCACGAAGGTGAAGTGCCGCGCCGACGCCCTCGGACCCTGCGGCCGGCCCGGCATCGGGTGGGACGACATCCACCTCGACAGCAGCGGTCAGGTCGTCCGGGGCTACCCGGACGTCCGGGTCACCGGCTACTACGACCACGTCTTCGGTGACGCGTACGGCGTCTCGGCGGCGCTCGAGGTCAGCGACGGCACCGACACGGCGTGGCTGCTGCTCACCGCCAGCAAGGACCTCAGTGAGAGCGGGTTCGAGTCGGACGCTCCCGATCCCGACCGCACGTTCGACGAGTGGGTGCACGACAGCCTCACCCTCGGCGGGGCGTGGTTCAGCTACGCCCGCGAGCCGATGATCCCCGCGGGAACCCCTCGGTGAAGGCCAGCCTCGAGGAGGAGTACGTCGCGTTCGTCGCGGCCCGGCAGCTGCACCTGCGTCGCGTCGCGTACGCGATCTGCGGCGACTGGCACCGGGCCGAGGACCTGCTGCAGACCGCGTTCACGAAGCTCTACCTGGCCTGGCCGCGGCTGCGCCGGGAGGGCGGCGAGGAGGCCTACGTCCGCACCATCCTGGTCCGCGCCAACATCGACGACCATCGACGTCCCTGGCGCCGCGAGCGCTCGACGTCCTCGCCACCGGACAGCGCGGTCCCGGGCACGCTCGCCTTCGAGGACGAGTCGACCCTGCTCGACGCCCTCCGTCGCCTGCCGGACATGCAGCGACGCACGGTGCTGCTGCGGCACTGGCTCGGGCTGTCGGTCGAGGAGACAGCGGCAGAGCTGGGCATCAGCGCAGGCACCGTGAAGAGCCACACCTCGCGCGCCCTCGCGTCCTTGCGGTCGGTGCTCCAGGAGGAGCCGACGCCGTAGCGTGGGCTCGTGTCGCTCGCCGGGAGGTACGTCGCCGTCGTCGGACCGGCCGACGGTGCCCGGCCGGAGGACCTCGCGCACGCCGAGGCCGTGGGCAGGCTGCTCGCCGAGGGCGGGGCGATCCTGCTGACCGGCGGCCACCACGGCGTGATGCAGTCCGCCGCGCGCGGCGCCGGCGGCGCCGGCGGCGTCTCGATCGGGCTGATGCCCGGCACCGACCGCGCCGAGGGCACCCCGGAGCACACGTTCCTGCTCCCCACCGGCCTCGGCGAGCTCCGCAACGGGCTGCTGGTGCGGGCGGCCGACGCGGTCGTCGCCGTCGGGTGCAGCTGGGGAACCCTGAGCGAGATCGCGCTCGCCCGGCGCACCGGCGTCCCCCTCGTGCTCCTCGACCCCTGGGAGCTGCCCGAGGACGTCGGAGTCGTGGCCGCCGATCCGGCCGACGCCGTACGCGCCGTGGCCGATCTGCTCGACGGCGCCTGACAACCGATCGGCCGCAGGACGCGTATCCCTGACATGGACACCGACATCAGGGACCGGCTCGAGCACTCCTTCGGTGACGGTCCGGCACACCCGCCGCTCGAGGAGCAGCTCACCGCCGGATCCAGGGCGCTGCGGCGGCGGCGCGGAACTGCCGCCGCGGCGGCCTGCGCGGTCGTCGTCGCACTGGGGGCGTCGTACGCCGTCGCCACCTCGGGCTCCTCGCCCGGCACGGGCAGCCGGATCGCCAACGAGCCGACCCCGTCGCCGTCGTCGGCCGCCTCGGCCTCCGGGCCGACCTGGGAGGACGACACCCCGGTCCGCTACGCCGAGGGCGAGCTGCAGATCCGCGCCGGCGTCGTCGTGCACGAGCACCTGGAGAATCCCTTCGGCTTCACGCCACCGAAGCTCTCCGACGCCCTCGACCTGACCTACGAGGGCCAGCGGATGTGGGTCCTGGCGCAGCGGGACGCGGAGGGCTACGGCTACACCTCGGCGGCGCCCAGCAACGGGTGGGCGAGCTTCGCCGACTGGGTCGCGGACCAGACGGGGAACGCCGTGCCCGGCGCCGACGGCTGGCCCGCCACGGTCCGGCTGACCGACCGCGGCGAGGTCGTCGCGGCACCCGGGGCCGAGGTCGTGCAGCGCACGGACGACCCGCGGCTCGGCCCCGACTTCGCGGCGCCCGGCACCCCGACGGGCGCCGCGGTGGTGACGGTCGGTGGTGACGACCGGTCGTTCTTCGTGGTCTGGCGGGTGATCGACGGCAAGCTCGACGTGATCACCACCCCGCCGCGTGACGTGGTCGGGGCGAGCTTCGACGAGCTCCTCACCCACGCCCGATTGCAGTACGCCGCGGAAGAAGGGCTGCGATGAGCCGTGCGTCTCGGGACGAGGGGTTCGTGGAGTTCGTCCAGGCCCGACGCACCCACCTGCGCCGGATCGCGTACGCCGTGTGCGGCGACTGGCACCGCGCCGACGACCTGACGCAGACCGCGCTCACCAAGCTGTACGTCGCGTGGCCGCGGGTCAGCCGCGACGGCCGCGAGGAGGCGTACGTCCGCACGATCATCGTGCGGGCCGACATCGACGAGCACCGGCGGCCGTGGCGTCGCGAGTCCGTCGGGCTCCCCGACGCCGAACGGGCGGGCCGCGAGCCGCTGCCGGTCGAGGACCGCTCGGCCCTGTTCGACGCGCTCCAGGCGCTGCCCCCGATGCAGCGCAAGGTCGTCGTGCTGCGGCACTGGCTCGGCCTCTCCGTCGCGGAGACGGCCCAGGAGCTGCGGATCAGCCAGGGCACCGTGAAGTCGCACAGCCACCGTGGCCTGGAGTCGCTGCGTGGCGTCCTCAGCGAGGAGCGCCACTAGTTTCCGGTTTTCCCCGACGCGGTCGTCGACGGCGCTCTACCTTGAGCGCCGCACCATCGACCACGATCTCGGGAGAGACCATGCCTCGCGTCCCTGTGACCGCCCTGCGCCGGCTCGGCACCCTTGCCGCCGGCTTCCTCCTCGTCGCCGGACTGGCCCACGTGCCTGCGGACGCGGACGGGACGACTCCCGACCCGATGGCGGGGGCGCCCGCCGTCGGCGCCTGCTACGACCTGACGCTCAAGGACGGCTGGGAGCACAGCGTCCCGAAGGAGCCGGTCGACTGCGCGTCCGACCACACCACCGTGGTGATCCGGGTCGGTGAGCTCGACGCCGGCCTCACCTGGAGCTCCTCCGAGAAGGCGATCGCGAAGAACGTCTCCGCCCAGTGCGGCGCCGCGTTCGCGGCGAAGGTCGGGTCGAAGCCCGCGCAGCTCATGTACTCGCAGTACTCGTGGTTCTGGTTCGAGCCGACCGACGCCGAGGAGGATGCCGGCGCCCGCTGGTTCAGCTGCCACCTCGCCGCACTCGAGGACAGGGCGCTCGGCGTCCTGCCGGACTCGCTCCCCCGCGCCGGTCGCAACCTCCCCGACGCGCTCGCACGGTGCTTCGTCGGCCGGAAGTTCGCGAAGACGACCTGTGCAGACCGGCACGACTGGCGGCTGGAGTTCGCGACCGTCGTCCACCAGAAGCCGACGGCGAAGAACATCGACGCGGCCAGCCAGCGGGTCTGCCCGCGTCACGTCTCGACCCGCACCTGGCTGCGGTCCGGCGTGCCGCTCGACCGGCGCTCGTTCGTCCTCGGCTGCTCGTCGAAGACCCGACGCTAGCCCCGCCAGGCGTCGCCGGACAGGTCGGCGTGCTCGCGGACCCAGGAGTGCATCGCGATCGCGGCCGCCGAGGACGCGTTGATCGACCGGGTCGAGCCGAACTGGGCGATCGAGAAGGTGGCGTCGCAGACCTCCCGGGCCGTGTCGGAGAGCCCGGGGCCCTCCTGGCCGAAGAGGAAGCACACGCGCTGCGGCAGCGACGTCGTCTCCAGGTGGAGCGAGCCGGGGAGGTTGTCCACGCCGTACAGGACGACGCCCTGCTCGTGGAGGTGGGCCGCCAGCCCGGCGACGGTGGCGTGGTGCCGGACGTGCTGGTAGCGGTCGGTCACCATCGCGCCGCGACGGTTCCACCGCCGGTTGCCGACGATGTGCACCTCGGCGGCCAGGAACGCGTTCGCGGAGCGCACGATCGTCCCGATGTTGAAGTCATGCTGCCAGTTCTCGATCGCCACGTGGAAGTCGTGCCGGCGGGTGTCGAGGTCGGCGACGATCGCCGCGACGGTCCAGTACCGGTACCGGTCGACGACGTTGCGCCGATCGCCCTCGGCCAGCAGCTGCGCGTCGTACTGCTCGCCCTCCGGCCAGGGCCCTTCCCACGGACCGACCCCCACCTCGGGTGGACCGTGCGGCATCGGGTCGTACGGCGCGCGGTCGTCCATCTGGGAAACGTTAGGGGATGGGTCCCGCGACATTCTGACCCGGCAGGTACCGTTTGTACGTGACCGCGCTCCTCGCGTCCCCCCACCTGAACCCGATGCTGTTCGGCATCAAGTGGATGGACCCCGACTGGCTCCTCTCCGAGTTCGGCTCGAGCCTGATCTGGCTGAGCCTGGTCATCGTCTTCATCGAGTGCGGGCTGTTCTTCCCGTTCCTGCCCGGCGACACCCTGCTCTTCGCGCTGGGGCTCTTCATCGCCGGCGGCCAGATCCACGTGCTCGGCATCGGCACCCCGATCGTGGAGCTCGTCGTCGCCGTGGTGCTGCTGACGACCGCCGCCCTGCTCGGCAACATCGTCGGCTACGAGATAGGCCGCGCCATCGGCCCGCCGCTCTACAACCGCGACGGACGGATCCTGAAGCGCAAGTACTTCGACGACACGTCGGCGTTCTTCGAGAAGCACGGCAGCAAGGCGCTCGTGATCGGGCGCTTCGTGCCGTTCGTGCGCACCTACATCACCGTCGTCGCCGGCGTCACGCGGATGGACCGCCGCAAGTTCTTCTCCTGGAGCCTGGTGGGCGCCGCCCTGTGGGTCGTCTCGATCACGCTGCTCGGCTACTTCCTCGGCAACGTGCCGCGGGTGGGGCCGTTCCTCTCGGAGAACATCGACTACGCGATCTTCGTGATCCTGCTCTTCACGGTCATCCCGATCGGCTTCGAGGCGATCAAGCGGCGTCGGCACCACCACGACCGCGACCGGTCCGCCCAGGCAGACGCAGTCACGGTCCCCGACCTCCCCGAGGAGCCCGCTGCCGGATGACCGGCTGGCGGCACGCCCGTAGCGAGCGGTTGTGGCTGGACGCGGTCTCCGCGACCGACCTCGACGGCGTCCACGCGATCCACGCCGACCCCGCGACCTGGACGCACTTCCCGGCCGGGCGGCACGTCTCGCCCGAGATGACCGCGGGCAAGATCGACCAGATGGTCGAGCAGTGGTCGGCCGACGGGCTCGGCTACTGGGGCGTGCGTGAGTCGGCCGGCGGACCGGTCGTCGGCGTGGCCGGCTGCGCCGTACCGGCCGGCTTCGCGTGGTGGAACCTCTACTACCGGTTCGCGGTCTCCGCCCAGGGCCGGCGGTACGCCGCCGAGGTCGCCCGCCGGGCGATCGAGGCCGCGCACGACGTGGCCCCCGACCGGCCGGTGCTGGCCTACCTCCTCGAGAGCAACGTCGCGTCGCGGCGTACGGCGGAGCGACTGGGGCTCCGGGAGGTCTGGAGAGGGCCGGACCGGGACAACCCCGACCCCGCCGCGGTGCGCATCGTCTACCTCGACCGCGACCCGGACGACGAGCTCACCCGTCGCGTCGAGGAGTTCTGCCGCGCGCGCTCAGGAACCGCTGCGGGCTGAGTCCAGCTGCGCCTTGGTGAGCACCGGGCGCACCTCGAGACCGACGTCAGCGAGCGGGTTCTCCCCCGCCGGGCTGCGGTCGATCGCGCAGACGACGACCTCGACGATCGCGCCCGCCTCGCGCAGCGCGTTCGTCGCGTCGCGGACGGCGCCGCCGGTGGTGATGACGTCCTCGACGAGCGTGACGCGCCGACCGGCGACGTCCGGGCCCTCGGCGAGCTTGCAGGTGCCGTACTCCTTCGCCTTCTTGCGCACGAAGAGCGCGGGCCGCCCGGTCAGGCTGCTGACCATGGTGGCGATCGGGACGCCGCCGAGCTCGAGGCCGCCGAGCAGGTCGGTGTCGTCGGGGAGCAGGCGCACCATCTCGCGCGCGACCCGGAGCAACAGCTGCGGGTCGGCCTCGAAGAGGTACTTGTCGAAGTACTCCGTGGCCTGCTGACCCGAGCGGAGCGTGAACTCCCCGGTCAGTCGGCAGATGGCGTCGATGTCGGCTGCGAGCGTCTCGTCCACGGTGGCCAGCCTAGCCATCGGGTCTCGATACGCTCGCTACTCGACCACCGAGGTCGTGCGTTGGTCGAGTAGCCCGTCGCGAGGGACGAGCGACGGCGTCGTGCGTTGGTCGAGTAGCCGTCGCGAGGGACGAGCGACGGCGTATCGAGACCTCGCTAGGGTCGGCCGCATGCTCGCGCACCGCCTCGACGGGATCCCGCCGACCATCTTCTCGGAGATGTCCGCGCTCGCCGTACGCACGCAGTCGGTCAACCTCGGCCAGGGCTTCCCGGACGCCGACGGCCCGCCGGAGGTCATCGCCCGGGCCGTGCGCGCCCTGGAGGGCGGGCTCAACCAGTACGCCCCGGGCACCGGCACGCCCGCGCTGCGACAGGCGATCGCGCGACACCAGCAGCGGCACTACGGGATCGAGCTCGACCCGGACACCCAGGTCGTGGTCACCACCGGGTGCACCGAGGCCATCGCCGCCGCCCTGCTCGGCCTCGTGGACCCGGGCGACGAGGTCGTCGTGCTCGAGCCCTACTACGACTCCTACACGGCGATGATCCAGATGGCCGGCGGCGTACGCCGTCCGGTGACGCTGCGGCCGCCGACCTTCCGGCTGGACGTCGACGAGCTGCGCGCCGCCGTGACCCCACGCAGCCGCTTCCTGCTCCTGAACTCGCCGCACAACCCGACCGGCACGGTGCTGACCCGCGACGAGCTCCAGGCCGTCGCCGAGGTCGCGATCGAGCACGACCTGGTCGTGATCACCGACGAGGTCTACGAGCACCTCGTCTACGACGGGCGCGAGCACGTCCCGCTCGCGACGCTGCCCGGCATGTTCGAGCGGACCCTGACGCTCTCGAGCGCTGGCAAGTCCTACTCGTTCACCGGCTGGAAGGTCGGTTGGGCGACCGGACCGGCCGATCTGGTCGGCGCGGTGCTGGCCGCCAAGCAGTGGTTGACCTTCACCTCGGGGTCGCCGCTGCAGCCGGCCGTGGCCTTCGCCCTCGACGAGGAGCCGGACTTCCCCGTGGCCCTGGCCGCCGACCTCCAGGCCCGCCGCGACCTGCTGTGCTCCGGCCTCGCCGAGGTCGGGCTCGACGTGCTGGTGCCGGAGGGCACCTACTTCGCCACCACCGACATCTCCGCCCTGGGCTGGGCGGACGGCCTCGCCTTCTGCCGCGCCCTGCCCGAGCGCGCCGGGGTCGTCGCGATCCCCACCCAGGGCTTCTACGACTCCACCGCCGGGGACCAGCTGGTGCGCTGGGCCTTCTGCAAGGAGCCCGCGGTCATCGAGGAGGGACTGGCCCGCCTGGCGAAGGCCGACCTGTCGGGGTGAACCACGGACGGGTGTCGGCCCGCAGCAGCAGGGCGATGCAGCACACGCTGGCGAGCAGCGGCGGGAGCAGGAGGATCGCACCGATCGCGGTCCCGGCCAGACAGATGGCGCCAGCCGTCGCGGCGGAGACCACCAGCACGACCCGAGCCCAGTCGACCCGGCGGTAGACCAGCACCGCGAGTGCCGCGGCCGCGAGGCACCAGAGGACCAGGCCGGCCACCATCAGGCAGGTCAGCACCACCAGCAGGTCGTCAGAGACGCCCTGCTGCGACAGCTCGGGGTACTGCCGGTGCATGCCGTCGAGCACCGAGTCGGGCGAGCGCACGATCAGGATCGCGTTGACCACCAGCCCCACCGCCACGGCAGCGGTGCACACCCAGGTGATCACGCACGCCCACCAGACCGCCGGGGGCCGGGCGGCGGACGCGGGCGCGGGCGCCGGCGTCGGGGCAGGGGCAGGGGCAGGGGCAGGCGGTGCCGGAGCTGGCGGTCCCACCGCCCGCGGCGTACGACGCTCGGGCGGCGGCGTGCCGTCGAACCACGACCGTGACGGCTGCAGCCAGAGGATGGCGGCCGAGGCGGCCACGACCGAGGTGATGAACCCACCGGTGACCATGCCCGCGAGGAAGAGAGGCACGGCCAGCACGGTCACGGCGGCTCGGGCGCTCCGGCTGCGCCGCAGCACGTGGAAGCCCAGGATCCCGGCGGCCGTGGCACACCCCGCGGTCACCATCGCCAGGGTGCGGACGGCCGAGGTCGCCCCCTCGACGCCGAGGCCGAGGCTGGACAGCGGCGGCTCGGAGATCGCCCGGCGCACGGTCTCCTGGAACTCGATCGTGTGCAGGCCGGCGAGCCGGTCCACGACCAGCCCCAAGGCGAAGGCGGAGCCGACCATGATGAGCCACCCCGCCATGGTCACCTGGCGGGGTCGCTCCGGGGTCGGCTCGCTCACGACATCATTGGATCACGAGGACGTCAGCACGAGGCCGTCACCGTCGGGCGACCGGTCCACGGTGACGCCGCCGCCGTCGGCGACCTGGCCGGCGATCAGCAGCTTCGCCAGCGGGTCGCCGATCGCGTTCTGGATCAGGCGGCGCAGCGGGCGGGCGCCGTACGCCGGGTCGTAGCCGGTGTCCGCGAGCCAGCGCTTGGCCTCGTCGGTCACCGAGATCGTGATCCGCCGGACGGCCAGCCGCTTCTCGAGCATCGCGAGCTGGAGGTCGACGATGTGGGCGAGCTCCTCGATGGTGAGCGCGTCGAAGATGACGATCTCGTCGAGCCGGTTGAGGAACTCGGGCTTGAACGACCCGCGCACCGTCGCCAGCACCGACTCCCGCTTCGTGGCCGCGTCCAGGGACGGGTCGACCAGGAAGTTCGAGCCCAGGTTGCTGGTCAGGATCATCAGCGTGTTGCGGAAGTCGACCGTGCGCCCCTGCCCGTCGGTGAGCCGACCGTCGTCGAGCACCTGCAGCAGGATGTCGAAGACCTCGGGGTGCGCCTTCTCGACCTCGTCGAGGAGCACGACGGAGTACGGGCGCCGCCGGACCGCCTCGGTCAGCTGGCCGCCCTCGTCGTACCCGACGTAGCCGGGAGGGGCGCCGACGAGCCTGGCCACCGAGTGCTTCTCGGAGTACTCGCTCATGTCGATGCGCACGATCGCGCGCTCGTCGTCGAAGAGGAAGTCGGCGAGCGACTTCGCGAGCTCGGTCTTGCCGGTGCCGGTGGGGCCGAGGAAGAGGAAGGAGCCGGTCGGCCGGTTGGGGTCCGACAGCCCGGCGCGCGAGCGGCGTACGGCGTCGCTGACGGCCACGACCGCGCCGCGCTGGCCGATCAACCGCTCGCCGATGACCTCCTCCATCTTGAGGAGCTTGGCCGTCTCGCCCTCGAGCATCCGCCCGACGGGGATGCCGGTCCACGCCTCGACGACCTCGGCCACCTGCTCGGCACCGACCTGGTCACCGACCAGCGGGTCGATCGTCGACTCCTCGGTCTCGGCGGCGGCCTCCAGGGCCTTCTCGAGCTCCGGGATCTTGCCGTAGAGCAGCTCGCTGGCCTCGTCGAGCTTGCCCTCGCGCATCATCCGGTCCGCCTGCACCTTGACGGCGTCGAGCCGGCGGCGCAGCTCGCCCTCACCCTCGAGCGAGGACTTCTCCTGGTCCCAGCGGGACTCGAGCGCGCGCAGCGACTCCTCCTTGTCGGCGAGGTCGGCGCGCAGCTTGTCGAGCCGGTCCTTGGACGCGTCGTCGCTCTCCTTCTCGAGGGCGAACTGCTCCATCTTCAGCCGGTCGACCTGGCGGCGGAGCTGGTCGATCTCCTCCGGCGACGACTCGATCTCCATCCGCAGCCGGGACGCGGCCTCGTCGATGAGGTCGATCGCCTTGTCGGGCAGGTTGCGGCCGGTGATGTAGCGGTCGGAGAGGGTGGCGGCGGCCACCAGCGCGGCATCGGTGATGCGGACGCCGTGGTGGGCCTCGTACTTCTCCTGGATGCCGCGCAGGATCTGGATGCTGTCCTCGACCGACGGTTCGCCGACGAAGACCTGCTGGAAGCGACGCTCCAGCGCCGGGTCCTTCTCGATCCGCTCGCGGTACTCGTCGAGCGTCGTCGCGCCGATCATGTGCAGCTCGCCGCGCGCCAGCATCGGCTTGAGCATGTTGCCGGCGTCCATCGCGGAGTCGCCACCGGCGCCCGCGCCGACGACCGTGTGCAGCTCGTCGATGAACGTGATGATCTGCCCGCCGGCGTCCTTGATCTCCTCGAGCACGGCCTTGAGCCGCTCCTCGAACTCGCCGCGGAACTTCGCACCCGCGACCATCGCCGCCAGGTCGAGGCTGAGGACGCGGCGACCCTTGAGCGAGTCGGGGACGTCGCCCTCGACGACGCGCTGCGCGAGGCCCTCGACGACGGCGGTCTTGCCGACGCCGGGCTCGCCGATCAGCACGGGGTTGTTCTTGGTACGCCGCGAGAGCACCTGGATCACCCGGCGGATCTCGGAGTCGCGGCCGATGACCGGGTCGAGCCGGCCGTCCTCGGCCGCCTCGGTGAGGTCCACGGAGTACTTCTCCAGCGCCTCGTACGTCGACTCCGCGTCCTGGCTCGTCACCCGGCGGTTGCCGCGCACGGCCGTCAGGCCCTCGCGCAGCCCGGCCTCGGTGAGGCCCGCGTCGAGCAGCACCTTCTGGGCGCTGCTCTCGACACCGGCGATCGCGATCAGCAGGTGCTCGGTCGCGACGAAGTCGTCCTTCATCCCGTTGGCGAGGTCGAGCGCCGCGGCGAGCACCCGGGTCAGCGCCGCGGATCCCGACGGCTGCTGCACGGTCGCGCCGCTCGCGGTCGGCAGCGCAGCCAGCGCCGCCTCCGCCTTCGCGGTCAGCGCCTTCGCGTCCGTGCCGGCCTTGGTGACCAGGTTGCGCGGGGTGCCGTCCTCCTGGCGCAGCAGCGCCACCAGCAGGTGGATCGGCTCGACGTTCGTGTTGCCGCCGGTGGTCGCGGCCAGCTGCGCGGCCTCGATGGCCTCGCGGCTGCGCGTGGTGAACTTCTCGGCTCCGAAGGTGCTCATCGGTGTGACTCTCCTGGTCGTCGTACGAATGCGTTCATGTCTGGTGCCCCGCGAGCGCGAGGTAGCGCAGGGCCAGCGGCGAATCGCTGACCGTGCCGCCCTGCTCGAGGTGCTCGGCCTGGTCGCGCAGGGTTCGCACGACCCCGGACCGTCCCGGAGCCCAGCGATCGATCTCGTCGGCGACCGTGCGCAGGAACGGCGCCGACTGGCAGCGGTCGCCGCCGAGGTCTAGGGCGACCAGCGGCAGGTACAGGGACGTCCGTGCCCCGGCACCGCGCACCTCGAGCACTGCCTGCCCACTCCGGTTGCTGCGCACCCGGACCCGGTCGGCGTCGGCCCAGCGGACCACGCGCGGGAGGGCACCCCACACGTCACGCCCGACCGTCCCGGCGGTGCGGTCGAGCCAGGACCGACGCCCCATGAGGAAGCCCAGGAGCGACCCGAGCACCACCAGCGCGACCACCGCGGCGACCTGGTTGCCGCGCGGCTGGGTGAGCAACGCCCACACCACGACCCCGACGACGCCCACGACGGCAGCCACGACGGACAGCCAGGTCGTGGCCGACCGGCTGGTCAGCCGCGGGACGGCGACCCGGTCACGGGCGACCATCGGCGCCCCTCTCGAACCGGGCGACCTTCTCCGCGGCCATCAGCAGCACGTCGACCATGGTCAGCGACCCCTTCTCCAGACGACGACGGACTGGCCCGGCTGTCCCGGGTTGGGGGGAGGCTGGTGGAGGACGGGCAGGCGGCTCGGCGGGGCGTCGCTGCGCCGGGCTGCGGCCGCCTGCCGCAGCGCCTCCCGGGTCGCGGCGAGCTCGGCCTGGAGCTCGTCGTTGCGCTGCACGAGGGCGGCGATCCGGTGCTCGAGGTCGAGGATCCGTCGTACGCCCTCGATGCCGATGCCGGACGCGGTGAGGTCGCTGATCTCGCGCAGCAGCTCGATGTCGCGGTGGGTGTAGCGACGGCCGCCGCCCCCGGTGCGGCCGGGCGTGATCAGCCCCATCCGCTCGTAGGTGCGCAGCGTCTGCGGGTGCAGCCCGCTCAGCTCCGCGGCGATGGAGATGACGTAGACAGCGCTGTCGGGACCCGGCGGCTCGATCGGCCCGCGCGCTGCCATGGGCTCAGGCCTCCTCGAAGAGCTTCGAGCGCAGCGGCTTGCCGGCGGTCGCGGCGCGGTAGGCCTCGACCGCCTCGCGGGCGGCCGCGTCGAGCACCGCGGGCACCTGCACCTCGACGGTCGCGAGCAGGTCGCCCTTGGTGCCGTCGGACTTCGTGGCGCCACGACCCCGGACCCGGAAGGTCCGCCCGTTCGGAGTGCCGGCCGGCACCTTGAGGGTGACCGGCGCACCGCCGAGGGTGGGGATCTTGATGTCCGCGCCGAGCGCGAGCTCGTCGAAGGAGACGGGCACGTCGAGCAGCAGGTTGTCGTCCTTGCGGCCGAAGAGACGGTGCCCGGAGACCTTCACGGTGACGTAGAGGTCGCCGGCCGGGCCGCCGTGGTCGCCGGGGGCGCCCTTGCCGCGCAGCCGGATCCGCTGGCCGTCCTTGACGCCGGCGGGGATGCGCGCCTGGATGGTGCGCGCCGACGTGCCGCGGCCGCTGCCGTGGCAGGTCGGGCAGGACTCGTCGTAGACGAGCTGGCGTCCGCCGCACATCGGGCAGGTCTCGTTGATCGAGAAGCCGCCACCCGCGTTGCCGAGCACGAAGCCGGCGCCCTCGCACTGGGGGCAGACGTGCGGCTTGGTGCCCGGCTTGCCGCCGGTGCCCTTGCAGTCGGGGCACGCGGAGTCGGAGGTCAGCCGCAGCGACACCGTGACGCCGTCGATGGCATCGGTGAAGCTGATGGTCGCGGTCGTGTCGACGTCCGGGCCCTTCTGGGCCCGGGGCGCACGCCGGCTGCGGCCGCCGCCACCGAAGAGGTCGCCGAACATGTCGCCGAACCCGCCGCCACCGCCGCCCCGCTCACGGAGCAGGTCGTTGAGGTCGAAGCCTCCGCCACCGCCGCCGCCGGGGAACCCGCCGCCGCTGAAGCCCCCGCCGAACCCGCCGGCGTAGGCGCTGCGCATCTCGTCGTACTTGGCGCGCTTGTCGGCGTCGCCGACGACGTCGTAGGCCTCGGCGACCGCCTTGAACTTGTCGTGCTTGGCGGTGTCCCCGGGGTTGGAGTCGGGGTGGTTGGCGCGCGCGAGCTTGCGGTAGGCCTTCTTGATCTCGTCGGACGTCGCGGTCTTGCTGACGCCGAGCGTGGCGTAGAAGTCCTTCTGCGCCCAGTCGGCCCGGAAACCATCATTCGAGCTCATCGCGCACCTCCCTCCTCGTCTGTGTTGTCGTGATCAGGCCGTCGGCCCGCTCGGCGGGTCCACGACCAGCACCTGAGCGGCCCGGACGACCCGGCTGCCGATCCGGTACCCCGCCTTGGCCACGACCTTGCAGGTCGTCACCTCGACGTCGGGGTCCTCGCCGATGTGGCTGAGGGCCTCGTGGATCGTCGGGTCGAAGGCCTCGCCCGGCGCACCGAACTTGGTGAGACCGAGCCCGGCGACGACGCGCTCCAGCTGGTCGGCGACCGTCTGGAAGCCGGCGTCGAGGTCACCGTGCTCGCGGGCCCGGTCGATGGTGTCGAGGACCTCGGTGATCGGGGCGAGCGCGGCGTACGTCGCGTTCTCCCGGATCAGGTCGCGGTCCCGCTCGACCCTGCGCTTGTAGTTGACGAACTCGGCCTGCAGCCGCTGGAGGTCGTTGGTGAGCTCGCCGACAGCGCGCTGCGCGACCGCCAGCTCGTCCTCCTCGACCTCCCCCGGCTCGCCGGAGCCCTGGGCCGGAGAAGCAGGGGTCTCCTGCTCCTCCGGCTCGGGGATGACCTGCTCGTCCTGGGACGGCTCGGTCACTTGGCCTCGCCCTCAGCAGGGTCCTCGTCCACGATCTCGGCGTCGACGACGTCGTCGTCGGCCTCGCCGGTGGAGCCGTCCGAGCCACCCGCGGCGGCCTGGTCGGCCTCGGCGGCGGCGTACATCGCGGCACCCATCTTCTGGCTGGACTCACCGAGCTTCGTGACGCCGGCCTGGATGGTCTCGGCGCTGGCCTCGGCGTCCTCGAGGATCGCCTTGAGCGCGTCGACGTCGGCCTGGACCTCCGTCTTCACGTCCTCGGGCAGCTTCTCGGCGTTGTCGGCGAGGAACTTCTCGGTCGTGTAGACGAGCTGGTCGGCCTGGTTGCGGGTCTCGACCGCGGCGCGCCGGTTGGCGTCCTCCTCGGCGTACTGCTCCGCCTCCTTGACCATCCGGTCGATGTCGTCCTTCGACAGCGCGGAGCCGCCGGAGATCGTCATCGACTGCTCCTTGCCGGAGCCCTGGTCCTTCGCGGTCACGTGCACGATGCCGTTGGCGTCGATGTCGAAGGTGACCTCGACCTTCGGGATGCCCCGCGGCGCCGGCGGCAGGCCGGTCAGCTCGAAGTTGCCGAGCGGCTGGTTCTGCGACCACATCTGGCGCTCGCCCTGGGCGACCTTGATCTCGACCGACGGCTGGTTGTCGTCGGCGGTCGTGAAGATCTCGGACCGCTTGGTCGGGATCGTCGTGTTGCGCTCGATCAGCGTGGTCATCACGCCGCCCTTGGTCTCGATGCCGAGGGAGAGCGGGGTCACGTCGAGGAGCAGCACGTCCTTGACCTCGCCCTTGAGGACGCCGGCCTGGAGGGCGGCGCCCACGGCGACGACCTCGTCCGGGTTGACGCCCTTGTTGGGCTCCTTGCCGCCGAGCAGCTCCTTGACGACGTCGGTCACGGCCGGCATCCGGGTGGAGCCGCCGACGAGCACGACGTGGTCGATCTTGCTGACGTCGACGCCACCGTCCTTGAGGACGCTCTGGAACGGCGCCTTGGTGCGGTCGAGCAGGTCGGCGGTCAGCTTCTGGAACTCGCTGCGGGTCAGCTTCTCCTCGAAGTGCAGCGGGCCGGACTCGCCGTGCGTGATGTAGGGCAGGTGGATCGTGGTCTCGGAGGACGACGACAGCTCGATCTTCGCCTTCTCCGCAGCCTCCTGGAGGCGCTGCTTGGCGATCTTGTCGGCCCCGAGGTCGACGCCGTTGTTGTCCTTGAACTTCTTGACCATCCAGTCGACGACGCGGGCGTCCCAGTCGTCACCACCGAGGTGGTTGTCGCCCGAGGTCGCCTTGACCTCGACGACGCCCTCGCCGATCTCGAGGAGGGACACGTCGAACGTGCCGCCACCGAGGTCGAAGACGAGGATCGTCTGGTCGTCGCCCTTGTCGAGGCCGTAGGCCAGGGCGGCCGCGGTCGGCTCGTTGACGATGCGGCTCACGTTGAGGCCCGCGATCTCGCCGGCCTCCTTGGTGGCCTGGCGCTGGGCGTCGGAGAAGTACGCCGGGACCGTGATCACCGCGTCGGTGACGGTCTCGCCGAGGTAGGCCTCCGCGTCGCGCTTGAGCTTCTGGAGGACGAACGCGCTGATCTGCTGCGGCGTGAAGTCCTTGCCGTCGATGTCGGTCTTCCAGTCGGTGCCCATGTGGCGCTTGACCGAGCGGATGGTCCGGTCGACGTTGGTCACGGCCTGGCGCTTGGCGACCTCGCCGACCAGGACCTCGCCGGACTTGGCGAAGGCGACGACGGACGGGGTCGTCCGGGCACCTTCGGCGTTTGCGATGACGGTGGGTTCGCCACCCTCGAGGACGGCGACGACGCTGTTCGTCGTGCCGAGGTCGATGCCGACCGCACGTGCCATGTTCTCTGTACCTCCGGGTATCGGGTGCTGCTTCAGCCCCCATCCTGCGGGGCCGGAGTCAGTCTGACAAATAAGTTGAGTCCGATCAACTCAACTTTGCTTACTTGGCTCAACGGAGGTCCGGCGCCCGTCATTCCCGGTCAGCCGATGAATTTCCGGATCAGGCCGATCCGCTCGAGCGCGGGCACCTCGGCGAGCGGGATCCACCGCGCCTCGCTGGTCGACCCGCCCACCTCGTGGGTCAGCTCACCCCCGGTCACGGTCGCCTCGTAGACGACCTGGACGTTCTTCTGGGGGCGATCACCCACGCGCGCGAACCGCTTCTCGGGCGCCATCACGAAGGTCTCCACCCCGAGCAGGCCGGTCAGCTCGACGTCGTACCCCGTCTCCTCCCGCACCTCCCGGACCGCCCCCTCGGCCGGCGTCTCGTCCAGCTCGACCCCACCACCCGGCAGGGACCACATCAGGATCGGGACCTCCGGCTCGTCCCACAGCGCGAGCAGCACGTGGTCGTCACGCACGATGACGGCGTAGGCGCCCAGGCGGGTGTCGTAGTCGGTGAATTCGGGGGGAGTGAGCTCCATGGGAATGTTCTACCCCCGTCTCGGAGATGGAACAGGTATGACCGTTTCCAACGTCGTCCTGAACAACGAGACCACCATCCCCCAGCTCGGCTTCGGGGTCTTCCAGGTGCCGCCGGCCGACACGGCCGCGGTCACCGGCACCGCGCTCGAGGTCGGCTACCGGCACATCGACACCGCGCAGATGTACGGCAACGAGGCGGGCGTCGGCGAGGCGATCAAGGCCTCCGGCATCGCCCGCGACGAGCTCTACGTCACCAGCAAGCTCAACAACACGTTCCACGAGCCGGACGCCGCGCGGCGCGCGTTCGACGAGACGCTGGAGCGCCTCGGCCTCGACCGGATCGACCTCTTCCTCATCCACTGGCCGCTGCCCACGCGCTACGACGGCGACTTCGTCTCCACCTGGCGCACCCTCGCGGAGTTCGTCGAGGACGGCCGCGCGACGTCGATCGGCGTCTCCAACTTCCAGCCGGCCCACCTGGACCGGATCGTCGCGGAGACCGGCGTCGTCCCGGCGGTGAACCAGATCGAGGTGCACCCCTACTTCACCAACGAGGAGGCACGCGCGGCCTCGATCCGGCACGGCATCGAGGTCGAGGCCTGGTCGCCGATCGCGCAGGGCAAGGTGCTCGACGACGCCGTCATCGGCGAGATCGCGACCGCCCACGGCAAGACGCCCTCGCAGGTCACCCTGCGCTGGCACATCGAGCGCGGCGACATCGTCTTCCCGAAGTCGGTGCGCGAGGAGCGGATGCGCGAGAACTTCGACATCTTCGACTTCACCCTCACCGAGGACCAGGTCGCCGCGATCAGCGGCCTCGACCAGGGCGAGGCCGGTCGCACCGGCCCCAACCCGGACACCTTCGACTGGATCCCCGACTGAGCCAACTGCTGAGTGGTTTCGAGGCTCGTCGCTAGCGCTCCTCGCACCTCAACCACCGACACGGTGGTTGAGGTGCGAGCGCAGCGAGCCTCGAAACCACCACCGACGACTCAGTCGCCGAGGGCCCGGCCCCAGGACTCGAGGGTCCTGGCGAGCCGAGCCCGCTCGGCGTCGGGGAGCATCCCGACCAGCCGGTGCTCGTTGGCCATGTGGGCGACGAACGCCCGGTCGATGAGGTCGAGGCCCGCGGGGGTCAGGGCGACCACGCGCCCGCGTCCGTCCGCGTCGCTCACCCGGCGCGTCACCCAGCCCTGCTCGACGCAGCGGTCGACGCGCTTGGTGACCGCGCCCGACGAGACCATCGTCCAGTCGGCGAGGTCGCGCGGCGTCAGCGCGTACGGCGGGGGCTCGCGACGCAGCGTCGCGAGGATGTCGAACTCGCCCTCGCCGAGCCCGAACTCGGCGTAGACCGCGACCAGCTCCTCGGTCAGGCGGGCCGCCAGCCGGTGCAACCGGCCGATGACGCCCTGAGGAGAGACATCGAGGTCCGGCATCGCCTCGTGCCACTTCGCCATGATCCGGGCGACGTGGTCGGGCTCCGGCTTGTCGGCCGCCACGGCGCTACTCCCCGATCAGCTCGTCGAGCTCACGCAGCCGTTCGACGTCGGAGGAGTGCTCGTCGCGCACGACCACGACCGGGCAGCCGGCGTGGCGGGTGCACTGCTCGCTCACCGAGCCGAGCGCCAGGCCCTTGAACCCGCCGAGGCCCCGAGCCCCGACGACGACCAGGTCGGCACTGTGGGACGCCTCGATCAGCGCGTTCGCGGGCGCGGAGCGGACCGCCTCGCAGACGACCTCGACGTCCGAGTCACGCTCGGCGACGGTCGCGTCGACGTCCGCTCGCAGGTCCTGGAGCACCGCGGCCTCGAAGTCCTCGAGCGGTGGGACGTATCCCCGCGTCATCGAGGCCGGGCGCGGCGCGGTCGACATCGACCAGCCGCGGAGCACCCGGACCCGGGCGCCACAGTGGGCCCCGTAGTCGAGCGCCCAGGCCAGCGCGAGGCCGGCGGTGGGCGACCCGTCGTGGCCGACGATCACGGTGCGGTTCCCCATGGCCGGAATATATCTCACCTGGAAACTATTATGTCTTCCGTGGAAACTAATCTGCCTCTTCGTGGGGGCGGGACGCTCGCCGTCGCCGCCCTCGCTCCCATCGCGTGGGGCTCGGGCTACTACGTGACCGAGACGTTCCTGCCGCCCGACCGCCCGCTCTTCGGCGCCCTGGTCCGGGCCCTGCCGTTCGGACTGGTGCTGCTCGCGCTCCGACCGCGCCTGCCGCAGGGCATCTGGTGGTGGCGGGCGCTCGTGCTCGGCACCCTGAACATCGGCGCCTTCTTCGTGCTGATCTTCATCGCGGCGTACCGGCTCCCGGGCGGCACTGCGGCCACGCTCACCGCGACCGCCCCGATCGTCGTGATGCTGGTCGCGTGGGCCCTCATCGGTGAGCGTCCACGAGCCGCGGCCCTGGCGGGGGCGGGGGTCGGCGCGGCCGGCGTCGCGCTGCTCGTGCTGCGTGCGGACTTCGCCGTCGACCCGGTCGGCGTCGCCGCGTCGTTCGGTGCCGTCACCATGTCGTCGGTCGGCTTCGTGCTGGTCAAGCGCTGGAAGCCGCCCGTCGACATGCTGACCTTCACCGCCTGGCAGCTGGTCGCCGGAGGCCTGGTGCTCCTGCCGGTCGCCCTGGTCGTCGAGGGCGCGCCGCCCGCGCTCAGCCCGAGCGCGATCGGCGGCTTCCTCTACCTCGGGCTGGCCGGCACCGTCGTGGCGTACGTCGTGTGGTTCCGCGGGCTGCGCCGGCTGCCCGCGGGAGCGGTCTCGCTGGTCGGCCTGCTCAACCCGGTCTCGGGCACGATCATCGGCGTCGCGCTGGCGGGCGAGTCGTTCGGCGGCAGCCAGGCCCTCGGCCTGCTGCTGGTGCTCACCGGCATCCTCGCCGGGCAGCCGGCCGTGACCGACCGGTTGCGGCGCTCAGCCCGTGACGGTGACCCGGACCTCGTCGGACTTGAGGTTGGTGTCGCTGTCGACGACGCGGAACCGGTTCTCGCCGACCTTGCTGGTCTGCACGGCGATCTGGAACGTCTCCCCGCTGACCGAGCCGGTCGCCGGGAAGTCCACCCAGGAGCCGTCCTGGAAGCGCTGGACCGTGAGGATCGCACCCTCGCCCTCGGGGTAGACACCGGTCAGCTGGAACTGCTCCATCGGGCCGACCTCGGTGGTCGTGGAGGAGAGGCTGATCTCGGCCTTCGGTGACTCGCTGGCGGTCTTCGACGGCTTGTCGGCCGGACTCTCGGTCTCGCCGGGCGCCAGCGTGATCTCCGGGTCGGTGCCGGACTCCGTCTTCGACGGCGTCGGCAGGTAGAGGCTCGCCTGGCCGTCGGAGGCCGAGCTCGAGTCGTCGCCGCCGAGGCCGAGGACCTTCGTCCCCGCGAGCACGACCAGCCCGATCACGAGGCCGACGACCAGCCCCACGCCCACGAGGGCCACCAGGCCCGCGATGATCGGGTGCTCCTCGCCAAGCCGGTCCGGCTCCTTCTCGGCCACGTCTTCCTCTTCCGCTGGTGGGCTCGTACGCCGCCATTCTCTCAGCGGGGTTCGAGCACGACGACCGGGATCTCCCGGTCCGTCCACCGACGGTAGTTGACGAAGTCGGCGTAGAGCGCATCGAGGCGTGGCCAGAGGGCGGCGGCCTCGTCGGCGGTGGCGACCCGGGCGCGGACCGGGCGCAGCTCGGCGCGGATCTGCACGGTCGTCTCCGGGTGGGCCATCAGGTTCCGGTACCACTGCGGGTCGTGGTGCATGCCGCCCTGCGACGCGACGATCACGACGTCCGGGCTGTCGTCGAGGTAGAGCAGCGGCGTCGTGAACGCGGTGCCCGACTTCCTCCCGACGTGGTCGAGCAGCAGCACCGGCACCGGGTGGAAGAGGGCCGAGCCGTTGCGCCACTGGTGGAGCAGCCGGCCGTTGCTGCGGCGGTAGATCCACACGTGCGTCCGCGCGATGCGGCCCATGGCGCGCTTGTAGAGCGGGTGGTTGAGACCCGTGGGTCGCGACTTCGCCTTCGGCGTGCTCATCTCGGGCTGAGTATGACGACCGGGATCTCCCGATCGGTCCACTTCGCGTACTTCTCGAAGTCGGCGTAGAGGTCGACCAGCCGCGGCCAGAGCTCGGCGCGCTCCCCCGCGTCGGCGGTGCGGGCGCGGACCCGGCGTACGCCCTCCTTGCGGACCCGGACCGCGGCGTCGGGGTGTGCGACCAGGTTGGGGTACCACTGCGGGTTCTTCGGCAGCCCGCCCTGCGAGGCGACGATGACGAGGTCGGCGCCGTCCTCGAGGTAGAGCAGCGGGGTCGTGAACGTCGTGCCGGACTTGCGCCCGACGTGGTCGAGCAGCAGCGTCGGGACCGGCTTCCTCCAGCCGGCGCCGACGCGCCACTTCGAGCCGATGCGACCGTTGGTCAGCCGGAACACCCGCACCTGGGCCTTCGCCATGTACTTGATGACCTTGGCGGTCACCGGCGAGTCGAGGCCGTCCGGCTTCTCCTCAGGCAGCCCGAGCTTCACGACGTCTCACATCCCGCGTTTCCAGACGATCTCCTCGTGCAGCTGGCGACTGCGCCAGCCGTCCGGCGTCCGCACGAGCGTGTGGTGGTAGATCCCGCCGAACTCGACGACCTTCTCCCCGCCCTTGCCGTCCTCCATCGGCATCGGGTTGTGGAAGTACGCCGAGCAGGTCGCCTCGTCGCCGCCGCCTTCCTCGGGAAACGCGATGTCGAGCTGGTGCAGCGAGTGCATCCGCTTCGGGAAGAACGCCGGCAGCACCTCGGCGAGCCACGGCTTCACCTCGGCGTACGACGCCTCGATCCCGCCGGACTCGACGTAGTTGATCCGGGCGTCGGGGGTGAAGACGGTGTCGAGCTTGTCCCACTCGCCCGTGTCGATGCCGCGCGTGTAGCGGATGACCACGTTCTCGATCTCGACGCGGTCGCTGATCTCCTGGAGGTCCACGCTGGAACTCTGGCACAAAACTGGAACACGTTCTACCCTTCGGTACACCGGCTCGTACCTCGCCGGCACTCAGGGACCGAAGGACGGAAATGAGATTCAGCTACGCCGAGGCGATGACGCAGGCGACGTACTACGCACCCCTGGCGCAGGCGGCCGAGGCCGCCGGCTACACCAGCATGACGGTCGCGGACAGCGTCATCTACCCGAAGGACTCCGACTCGAAGTACCCCTACACCGACACGGGGGACCGCGAGTTCCTCGACGGCAAGGAGTTCATCGAGACGATGGTGCTGTGCGCGCACCTCTTCGCGGTGACGACGACGCTGCGGCTGACGCCGTTCGTGCTCAAGCTCCCGATCCGCCCGCCGGTGCTGGTCGCCAAGCAGGCCTCGTCGCTGGCGTTCCTCTCGAACAACCGGCTCGGCCTCGGCGTCGGCATCTCGCCGTGGCCCGAGGACTTCGACGCGATGGGCGTCGACTGGGCCAAGCGCGGCAAGCGCATGGACGAGTGCATGGACATCCTCCGCGGTCTCACCACGGGTGAGTTCTTCGAGTACCACGGCGACTTCTACGAGGTCGACGCCCTCAAGCAGTGCCCGGGCGCGACCGAGAAGATCCCGCTCCTGGTCGGCGGCCACGCCGACGCCGCACTGCGCCGCGCCGTCGTCAAGGGCGACGGCTGGATGCACGCCGGCGGCGACGGCGAGGAGCTGGACCGGATGCTCGTCCGGCTCGCCGAGATCCGCAAGGAGGAGGGCGACACCCGCGACGACTTCGAGGTGCACGTGATCTCGTACGACGCCTACACCCTCGACGGCGTGAAGCGCCTGGAGGACAAGGGCGTCACCGACTGCATCGTCGGCTTCCGGGTCCCCTACATCAAGGGCCCCGACACCGAGCCGCTCGACAAGAAGATCAAGCACCTCGAGCAGTTCGCCGAGAACATCATCCACAAGGTCGGTGGTTGAGGTGCGAGGGCCGCTGGGCCCGAGCCTCGAAACCACCACTCGCCACCTCGGAGGTTTCGAGGCTCGCTTCGCTCGCACCTCAACCACCGAGGGGGCGCGATGAGTGAGTCGCTGAACCTGACGAAGGTCCTCCAGGACGCGATCGCGGAGGCGGAGGAGCTCGTCGCGAACGCGCCGTTCATCAAGACCGAGCAGGACCGCCTCGAGGGCTACGACTACCTGTCCGGCCGGATCCGGATGGCCATGCAGATGGCCTTCGACTACGACCTGGAGCGGCCGGTCTTCATCAACCCGACGCACCAGTTCTCCCGGCAGGGCCTGGACAACCCGGACGCCATCTACTTCAACGCCTACCTGCGCGAGGGCGTCGAGTACGTCGTCCGCGGGCGTCGTGGGACGTCGGCCGACCTCTCCTTCCAGGTGATGGGCGGCACCTACAGCGCCACCTCGGCGGCCACGTCGATGATGGCCTTCGACGACCGCGAGCTGGAGAAGGACGCCGACGGCAACTTCGAGTTCCGCTACGTCGCCGAGCCCGGCGCGAAGACGATGATCGTGCGCGAGGTCTTCAACGACTGGGACACCGAGGAGCGCGGCACGCTCTGGATCGAGCGGCCCGACACGGTCGACAAGCCGGCCGCACCGCTCACCCAGAAGGTGCTCGCGAAGAAGTACGAGGTCGCAGCCCGCTCGCTGGTCGGCTCGATCCAGACGTGGTTCGCCTTCCCCCAGTTCTTCCAGTACAAGGAGCCGGTCAACACCCTGACCGCGCCGCAGTCGACGCCTGGCGGCCTGGCCTCGCAGCGCTCCTCGATCGGCCACTACGAGCTCGCCCCCGACGAGGCGATGATCGTGACCGTGCCGGAGTGCGACGACTGCTCCTACCAGGCCATCCAGATCGGCTCCGACTGGTACGCCTCGACCGACTACGAGACCCACCAGACCTCGCTGACCAAGGCGCAGGCCGTCACCGACCCCGACGGCAGGATGCGGTTCGTCATCTCGGAGGGCAACCCTGGCATCGCCAACTGGCTCGAGTGCACCGGTCACACGACCGGCGCGATGATGCTGCGCTGGCAGCGCCTCACCCGTGACCTGACCCAGGACGCCGACGGTCCGGTCGTCGAGGTCGTCAAGCTCGCCGACGTCCCCGAGAAGCTCCCACACTTCACCCCCATCACCACCGAGGAGTACGCCGAGCGCATCGCCGCGCGACAGCGCTCCGTTGCCCGAAGGATGATCAGTTGAACACCGAGCTTGGCTACGCCGAGGCCCACGACACCTCCATCGAGGAGCGGTACGACGCCGTACCGCTGCTGAAGGGGAAGGTCGTCGTCATCTCCGGCATCGGCCCCGGCCTCGGCCGGTCGCTGGCCGTGGAGGCCGCGAAGATGGGCGCCGACCTGGTGATCGCCAGCCGCACCGAGTCGCGGCTCCTCGAGCTCCAGGCCGAGCTCGAGGGCTACGGGGTCAAGGTCCTGAGCGTCGTCACCGACGTCCGCAACGAGGAGTCGCGGGTCAACCTGCGCGACAAGAGCCTCGAGGCGTTCGGCCGCGTCGACTGCGTCATCAACAACGCGTTCACCATCCCGCCGATGGACCCGATCACCCAGATCGACCCGGTGAAGCTGGCGAAGGTCAACGAGACCAACGTGTTCGCGCCGCTGCGGCTCTCCGCGCTCTTCGCCGACGCGCTGTCGGAGGCCAAGGGCTCGATCATCATGCTCAACTCCTGCGTCTCCTTCTCCTCGCAGCCCGAGTACGCCGGCTACAAGCTGTCGAAGGGCGCCCTCGAGCACCTCGCCTCGTCGCTGGCCACCGAGCTCGGCCCGCGCGGCATCCGCGTCAACAGCGTGGCCCCGTCGTACATCTACGAGGACGTCAACCGCGGCTACTTCGACTTCCTCGCGGCGGTCGAGGAGAAGACGCACGAGCAGGTGTACGCCGAGAAGGCCGGGCCGACCGACCTCAAGCGGCTCGCGTCGTCGGAGGAGGTCGCCCGCGCGACGCTCTTCCTCGCCAGCGACCTGGCCTCCGCCGTCACCGGCCAGATGCTGACCGTCGACTGCGGCGAGTTCCACGACTGACCATGTCCGACAACATCATGGTGCGGGAGCGGCCCGACGTCGGGTCGTACGAGGACATCGTCGCGGCCGCCGTCCGCACCACCGGCATGGACGACTTCGGTGACGGGGTCCACGAGGAGGGCCTGCGCGTCCTCACCGAGGACCTGTCGTCCCCGGAGGCGGGCCTGACCCCGCGGGGCAACTACTTCCAGCGCTCCGAGGTGAAGTCGGCGCTGGTCGGCGTTCTTCTGACGCAGGCGCAGTTCGCCGCGCACCCGGAGCACCGCGACGTACCCATCGAGCGGCCGATCTTCCTGATGGGGCTGCCGCGCACCGGCACCACGGCGCTGCACCGCTACCTGCACGCGGACCCGATGTCGCAGGGCCTGGAGATGTGGCTGACGCAGTACCCGCAGCCGCGGCCGCCGCGCGACACCTGGGAGTCGGACCCGATCTTCAACGCCATGCAGCAGGCATTCTCCGCGCACCACGTCGAGAGCCCCGAGTTCATGGGGATCCACTACATGGACGCGACGACGGTCGAGGAGTGCTGGCGGCTGCTGCGGCAGACCGGCAAGTCCAACTCCTACGAGTCGCTGGCCAACCTGCCGCGCTACACCGAGTGGCTCAAGCAGCAGGACTGGACCGACGCCTACGCGCGGCACAAGGAGAACCTCCAGCTGGTCGGGCTCAACGACCCGGAGAAGCGCTGGATCCTCAAGAACCCCTCGCACATGACGGCGCTCGACGCGCTGATGACGGTCTATCCCGATGCGCTGATCGTCTACACGCACCGCGACCCGGTCACCTGCATCGCCTCGTCGTGCTCGCTGTCCGCGGAGACGACGGTCGGCCACAGCTCGACGTACGTCGGCGGCGTCATCGGCCACACGCAGCTGGACCTCTGGTCGCGGGCCTTCCACGCGTTCCACGACGCGCGGCCGAAGTACGACCAGAGCCAGTTCATCGACATCGCCTTCAAGGACCTGGTGACCGACCCGCTCGGCGTGACCCGCCGGGTCTACGACCAGTTCGGGCTCGACTGGACCCCCGAGGTGCAGTCGGCGATCGAGGAGATCGACCAGGAGTCCAAGCAGGGCAAGGCGAAGCCCTCGCACACCTACACGCTCAAGGACTACGGCCTCACCGAGGACCGGGTCCGCGCCGCGTTCGACCGCTGACGGCGGTTGAGGTGCGAGCGGAGCGAGCCTCGAAACCCCGTCAGCCAAAGGAGACAACATGAAGAAGCGGGTCGTCGTCTGGGGCACCGGCGTCGTCGGATCGATGGTGATCGCCGAGATCGTGGACCACCCGGTCTTCGAGCTGGTCGGCGTCGGGGTCTCCAACCCCGCCAAGGTCGGCGTCGACGCGGGCACCATCTGCGGCATCGCGCCGACCGGCGTGATCGCGACCGACTCGGTCGAGGAGCTCGTCGCGCTGAGGCCCGACGCCCTCGTCCACTACGGCCCGACGGCGCAGTACGCCGACGACAACATCCGGGTGATGTCGGCCTTCCTGCGTGCGGGCATCGACGTCTGCTCGACGGCGATGACACCGTGGGTCTGGCCCTCGATGAAGGAGATCCCGGCCAACTGGCGCGACCCGATCACGCAGGCCTGCGAGGAGGGTGGCGCGTCCTGCTTCACCACCGGCATCGACCCGGGCTTCGCCAACGACCTCTTCCCGATGACGCTGATGGGGCTCTGCGGCCGGGTCGACTCGGTGCGCGCGTCGGAGCTGCTCGACTACACCGACTACGAGGGCGACTACGAGGACGAGATGGGCATCGGCCGCTCGCCCGACTTCACCCCGCTCCTCGAGATCCCCGAGCTGCTGATCATGGCGTGGGGCGCGACCGTGCCGATGATCGCGCACGCCGCCGGCATCGAGCTCGACGACATCACGACCACCTGGGAGAAGTGGGTGACGCCGACCGATCGCAAGACGGCCAAGGGCGTCATCGAGGCGGGCAACGTCGCGGCCATCCGCTTCACCATCAACGGCGTGTACGACGGGCGCGAGGTCATCACCCTCGAGCACGTCAACCGGATCGGCCTCGACGCCGCCCCCGACTGGCCCGCCGGCTCGGGCGACGACGTCTACCGGGTGGACATCAAGGGCTCGCCGTCGATCAGCCAGGAGACGGCCTTCCGCTTCACCGACGGCACCGGCCGCGCACCCGCCGTCGCCGGCTGTCTCGCGACCGGGCTCCGCGCCCTCAACGCCGTGCCCGCCGTCAACGACCTGCCCGCCGGCTGGGTCACCGCCCTCGACCTCCCGCTGGTCCCGGGCGTCGGCACCATCCGTTAGACGTCGTGAGTTTCATCGGCCGGCCGATGAAACTCACGCTTGGACGATGAAGCTTTGTCGTCCAGGCATGAGTTTTGTCGGCTGGCCGACAAAACTCTCACGCCCCGATGGTCGCGCGGAGTCCGCGTATCTCGGGCGTATCCGAACCGCTCGTGTCCCTGGGTGTTGCCTCGGACGACGGCGGCCGTGCCGCCACCGGCAGACAGCTCTGCGAGCGCGAGGTTCGAGGGGTCGCCGTAACCCGAGTTCTCCATGGCCAGGAACCCACCGGCCACGTCCGCGATGGCGTACCAGGCATCCTCCAGGTCCTCGCGGCGGTCGAGCTGCTCCTGCCCGAGCGGTCGCCTCTCGTCCACGCCGAGCGCCTGGACGACCGCGCGGCGCGTGGAGCCGGTCACGAGCACGATCGTCAGCGACTCGGTGTCGACCGCGGCCTGTCGGAAGACGCCGACGTAGTAGTTCGGATCAGCACTCATGCGAGGCAAGGTACGACCTCGCCGACATCGATGGGCCGAATCGCGCTTGGCGCCCGAGTCGGGTCGTGATGCCGCGCGTGAGGTGTGGCGCTCGCTCAGCATCACAACTCAGCTAGGCCACCAGCGCGCGGTGGTCGCGCGGGCTCACGCCGTACGCCCGCTTGAAGGCGGTGCTGAGCGCGAACGGCGTGGAGTAGCCGACCTGGTGGGCGACGGCGGCCAGGGTGGCGGACGGGTCGCGGAGCAGGTCGGCGGCGAGCGCGAGGCGCCAGCCGGTCAGGAACGTCATCGGCGGCTCGCCGACGACGTCGGTGAAGCGACGCGCGAAGGCGGCCCGCGAGACCCCGCCCGCGGCGGCGAGCTCCGCGACTGTCCAGGGGTGCTCGGGGTGGTGCTGCATCAGGCGCAGGGCCGGGCCGACGACGGGGTCGGACTGGCCGACGTACCAGGCCGGCGGGTCGGCGTCGGGCCGCGCGAACCACGCGCGCAGCACCGCGATCAGCAGCAGGTCGAGCAGGCGGTCGAGGACGGCGTCCTGCCCGGGCTCGTCCCGGACGATCTCGGACGCGAGCAGGGCCACCAGCGGTGAGCCGAGCTCGCGCTCGCTCAGCACGACGAACCGCGGCAGTGCCCGCAGCAGCCGCCTGCTGACCTCGCCCTCGAAGAGGTAGGCGCCGGTGAGCATCACGGTCTCGCCGACTGCGCTGTTGCCCCAGCTGCGCACGCCCTGGTGCATCTCCTCCTCGAGCGACTGCCCGTCGAGCGTGGTGCAGTGCTGGCCGGGGTGGATGACGACCTGCGGCGCGGTCGCGACCTCGTCGGCGATCGTCCAGTGGTCCGGACCGAGCGCGACCACGACGTCGCCCGCCTCGAGCCGGAAGGGCTCGCCGCCGTCGGGCAGCGCCCACAGCCCACCGCGCACGACGGCGGTCAGCGACAGCGGCGACTCGTCCTCCAGCCGCACCGACCACGGCGGGTCCATCAGGCACCGGAGCAGGAACGCACCCCGCGCACGGGGTCCGTCGAGAAGCGCAGCGAGGCCGTCCATGGTCCGACGGTACGATGAGACGCTCGCGTATGGAAGAGCGCCGTACGGCGATGGATCGTCTCACCGATCCGCGGTGTGCTGGCCCCATGACCGATCTCCTCGAGACCCTCCGCTCCCCCGTCCTCCTCGCTGCCACCGTCGCCGCCGGGCTGCAGGCCGGCACCTACTACGTGTGGGCCTGCGGGGTGATGCCCGGGCTCGCGAGGACCGACGACCGCACGTTCACCTCGTCGCTCAACCACATGAACGTCGCGATCGTGAACCCGGTCTTCATGCTGACCTTCCTCGGAGCGCCGGCCCTCGCCGCGCTGGCGATCGTCACCACGAGCGGCCCGGCGCGCACCTGGGCGATCGCCGGCGCCGCCCTCGCCGTCGCGACGGTGATCGTGACCGGCGTCGGCAACATCCCGCTGAACGACGCGCTCGCGGCGGGCGGCTCCCGCGCCGACTTCGAGACGCTGTGGGTGCGGTGGAACGTCGTCCGCACCCTCACCTCGACCGCGGCGCTGGGCTGCCTGTCCTGGGCGGCGCTACGTGGCTAGCCACTCCCGCACGCGGTCAAAGGTCCCGGGACCGGCGTCGTCCTCGACACCGGCGGCGAGGTCGGCGACGGTGACCGCCGTGAGCGAGTCACGCCAGGCCTGCTCGGCCGCGTGCATCGCGCGGGCCACTCCGCACGCCTTCCTGCAGGCCTGCGGGCTCGCGGGCAGCGGGCCGTTCTGCCGGATCTCGGTGCAGCGGAAGGCCTGCTCGCGACCCTCGATCGCGAGCACGACGTCGAGGACGGTGATCTCGTCGGCCGGCCGGGTGAGCGCGTAGCCGCCGACCCGACCCTCGGTCGACCTCACCAGCCCGGCCCGCGAGAGCTGCTGGAGGTGCTTCGCGAGGTACGTGCGGGAGATGCCGTGGAACTCGGCGAGCCGCTGCGCCGGCACCGGCGCCTCCGCCTGGCTGAGCACGACGCAGCAGTGCACGGCCCACTCGACGCCTCCGGACAGCTTCATGGCGCCATCGTACCGAATTCGTGGATGACAACTGTCCGCGTTCTGTGCTCTAATCGTGGATATCAACTATCCGCGTTAATCGACACAGGAGAACGTCATGAAGATCGCCGTCGCGGGAGCCACCGGCCGGATCGGCTCCCAGCTCACCGCCCTCGCTCGCAAGGAGGGCCACGAGGTCGTCGAGATCGCCCGCGAGACCGGCTTCGACCTGCTCTCGCCGGACTCCGGCCTCGAGGCCGCGCTGGCCGGCGTCGAGGCCGTGGTCGACGTGACCGCGTGCCCGCTGGACCAGGCGGCCATCTTCTTCCCGACGGTCGCGCGCAACATCGGCAGCGCCGCGTCGGCGGCGGGCGTACGCCGTACGGTCGTGCTCTCGATCGTCGGCGTCGACCGCAGCCCCGACTACGACTACTACGTCGCCAAGCTCGCGCAGGAGACGGCGTACCGCGGGACCGCGCCGGGCGTGGTCGTGCTGCGCGCGACGCAGTTCCTCGACTTCGCGCAGCAGATGCTGGAGTGGAACACCCAGGACGGCGTCGCCCACATCATCGACGTACCCACCCAGCCCGTGGCCACCGGCGAGATCGTCGAGGTGCTCTTCGAGATCGCGACCGGCGTCATCGAGGGTGACACCGACCTCGCCGGCCCCCAGCGGGTCAACCTCGTCGACCAGGTCCGCCGGCTCGTCGAGCGCACCGGGCAGGATGTCCGGGTCGAGGCCGTCGAGGCACCCGCCAGCCTCACCGCCGGCTCGATGCTCCCCGGCGATGGCGCCCTGGTGCGGGGCCAGGGCTGGGACGAGTGGCTGGAGGCTCAGGCCTGAGGCGCTCGCCGGGCGGGTACGGATGCCGCATGTACCAGGACAGCAAGCCCTGCGAGGTCTGCGGCGCCCCGGTGGAGCTCCGGGCCCGCACCGAGCCCGAGACCGATGACCAGGGACGGGTCGGTCCCGCCGACGGGGTGGTCGGCGGCGGCGACCCGACGGTGGACCAGCGCGTCTGCACCGATGCCGACTGCCCCACACACGCGCCGGACGGCCCCGCGGCCTGACCCAGTGTCAGAGGTCGAGTCCGCGCACCCACCGCTCGCCGGGGTCGCCGCCCCAGGCGTCCCACGCCACCCGACCCGGGGGCGGATAGCCCTCCGTCCCGCGCTTGAACCCGCTGGCGTCCTTGTCGACCGTGTGCCGCGCGAAGTAGGCCCTCATCTTCTTCGCGTCGGCCCGGCTGACCTCGTCCCCGTCGGCGAGCTGGTGGGCGCGCCGACGACCGACGTCGGTGAAGTTCCGACCGGCCTTCCCGTCGTCGATCCACCGCACCGCGCGCTGCGCCGCCTGCTGCACGCCCTTCGGGGGCGAGAACCCGTCCGTCATGGGGGGCCAGTGCCCGGAAGCCGCCCGGCTCAGTCCCCGTCCGGCAGCGGTACGTCGGCGCTCCACCGGAGCTCGCGCTCGCGGTCGGGCTGGTCCCACCACGGGGTGCCGCGCTCGCCGAGCGCGACCTTGGCCGCCTGCACCCCGGCGCGAGACCTCTGCTCCTCGGCCGATCCCTTCGTACGCCGTACCTCCCGGCGCCACGCCATCAGGGCCCGGGTCAGCTCCGCGCGCCGCTGGTCGGGGATCGCCGGGTCACTCGCCCGCCACCGGCGACCGTCGATCACCAGGTAGCGGCCGTCGGGAGTGGGCTCGGGCGGACGGCTCACGCGGTGGTCCCGGGCTCCAGCCGGGCGCCCGCCTCGACGCGCACGTCCGGCCCCACCGTGGACCGCAGCCCGACCAGCGTGATCGCGTCGGAGTCGTCGGGGTCGGCGTCCGGCGACCCGACGACCGCACCGGCGCCGACCACGCAGTCCTGGTCGACGACCGTCCAGCTGACCCTCGCCCCCGACTCGATGCGCGTGTCGCGGAAGACGACGCTGTCGCGGACGACCGCGCGCTCCTCGACCACGACGCCGGGCCCGATCACGCTGCGGGTCACGGTGCCGGCCACGCGAGACCCCGGGCTGAGCAGGCTGTCGACGACACTGGCGCCGTCGAGGACCCGAGCGGCAGCGCGCTGCTGCTGGTGGCTGAGGATCGGCCAGTCGGGGTCGTTCAGGACGTCGAGGTCGTCGGTGAGGACGTCGTGGTGCGCCGCGACGTACTTGTGCGGCTGGCCGAGGTCCTTCCAGTAGCCGGGCATCGCGTGGACGAAGGTGCGACCGCGCTCGACCAGCCGCGGCACCAGGTGCTCGCCGTAGTCGCCCAGGCCGCTGTCGCCGGCGGGCGCCTCGGCGCCCAGCTCGCGGTGCAGCTCCTCGAGCAGCGGCACCAGGACGTCCGGGTCGTAGACGAAGATCTCGGTGGCCACGGTCCCGGTGGCCGGGTCGTCGGGCTTGTAGGCGAAGTCGGTCACCCGGCCGTCGTCGTCGGCGGCCACGGTCGCGTGGTCGCCAGCCTCCTCGACCGGGATCTCGGTCGTGACGATCGTGCACTCCGCGGCCGTACGTCGGTGGGTCTCGACCGCCGCCATCACGTCGAAGCGGTAGACGTGGTCGGCGCTGAGCACCACGAGCTCGGTGGGGCCGTCGGCCGCGACCTGGTCGCGGAACCGGTAGAGCTCGTCGGCGTTGCCCTGCGCGAACCCCTCCTCGTCGGTCCCGCCGGTGCCCTCCTGCGGCATCAGCAGCCGGAGTCCGCCGCGGTTGCGGTCGAGGTCCCAGGGTCGGCCGTTCGACACCCCCTCACCCAGGGAGGCGCCCTGGAACTGCACCGAGAGCCAGATGTCGGTGATCCCGCTGTTGGCGAGGTTGGAGAGCGGGAAGTCGACCAGCTGGTAGACACCGGCGAACGGCAGCGACGGCTTCGCCCGCTCCCGGGTCAGGACGTCCATCCGCCCGCCGGCGCCACCGGCTTGGACGAGGGCGAGCACATGGGGACGGGTCACCCCCGTCCAGTGCCCGACCGGGTCCTGACACACACGTTCAGTCCTGGCGCAGTGGGGTAGGAAGGGCAGGTGCCCCTCCCCCGGATCCGCGCGCTCCTCACCCTGGCGGTGCTGGCCTGCGCCGTGGTGCTCGGCGTACCGACCGCCGCGCACGCGGACGAGGAACGGGTGATCAAGGTCGGGACGGAGGGCGTCTACCCGCCCTTCAGCTACCGCGACCCGGACACCAACGAGCTGACCGGCTTCGACATCGAGGTGATGAAGGCGGTCGGTGAGGCGGCGGGCTGGAAGGTCGAGTTCGTCGAGGCGCCGTTCGACTCGCTCTTCCCCGCGCTCGACTCCAAGCGCATCGACGTCATCGCCAACCAGGTGACGATCAACCCGGAGCGCAAGGCGCGCTACCTCTTCAGCACGCCCTACACCTACTCGCACGGTGTGATCGTCACCGCGAAGGACACCGACGACATCACCTCGCTCGACGACCTCAAGGGGCGTACGACGGCGCAGACCGCCAGCAGCAACTGGGCACAGGTCGCCAAGGACGCCGGCGCGAAGGTCCAGTACGTGCAGGACTTCGGCCCTGGCGTCGAGCTGCTGATCCAGGGCCGGGTCGACGCGATCGTCAACGACAACATCGCGGTGCTCGACTACCTCGCGACGTCGGGGACCGACCAGGTGAAGATCGCAGGTGACGCCGGCGACGAGATCCTCGAGCAGGCACTGGCGTTCCGCAAGAGCGACCCCCAGCTGCAGCAGGAGGCCGACGCCGCGATCAAGAAGCTCACCGACGACGGGACGCTCGCCAAGATCTCCGACGACTACTTCGGCGCCGACGTCACCGTGAAGGGCGGCTCGAAGGACGTCGACGTGAAGGCCTCGGACTCGCGGACCACGTGGGAGGTCGTCCAGGACACCGCCTGGCCGATGTTCGTCGGGCTGGTGAAGGGCAACATCCCGCTGACGATCGTCAGCTTCATCATCGGCCTGGCGCTCGCGATCGCCGCGGCGCTGGCCCGCCTGTCGTCGATCAAGGTCCTCGACTGGATCGCCCGCGCGTACATCTCGATCATCCGCGGCACCCCGCTGCTGGTGCAGCTCTTCATCGTCTTCTTCGGCCTGCCGGCGATCGGCGTCGACCTCGATCCCTATCCCGCGGCGATCCTCGCGCTCAGCCTCAACGTGGGCGGGTACGCCGCGGAGGTCGTGCGCGCGGCGATCCTGTCGGTGCCGCGCGGGCAGTACGAGGCGGCGACCGTGATCGGCATGGACTACGGGCAGTCGATGCGGCGGATCATCCTGCCGCAGGCGGCGCGGATCGCCGTACCGCCGCTGGGCAACACGCTGCTGTCGCTGATCAAGGACACCGCGCTGGCGTCGCTGGTGCTGGTGCCCGAGCTCTTCCGGGAGGCGCAGGTGACGGCGGCCGCGACCACGGAGTACCTCCCGCTCTTCGTGATGGCGGCCCTGTACTTCTGGGTGGTCTGCTACCTCGTCAGCCTGGCGCAGGGTCCACTCGAGCGACGACTGAGCAGGTATGCCACATGAGCGACCTGATCGAGGTCAGCGGGCTGACCAAGTCGTTCGGCGACACCGTGGTGCTCCAGGGCGTCGACTTCACCGCCGAGTCCGGCACCGTGTCGGTGCTGCTCGGGCCGTCCGGCTCGGGCAAGACCACCATCCTCCGCTCGATGAACGTGCTGGAGACGCCGGACGCCGGCCTGGTCCGGATCGCCGACGCCTCGATCGACTTCGGGTCGCCGCCGACCGGCAAGGCGGCGTACCGCCGCGCGGTCAAGGCGCTGCGCGCACGCAGCGGCATGGTCTTCCAGTCGCACCACCTCTTCCCGCACAAGACCGTGCTCGGCAACCTGGTCGAGGGGCCGGTGCAGGTGCAGGGCCGCCCGGTCGAGGAGGCCACGGCCGACGCCCGGATGTTGCTCGAGCAGGTGGGTCTCGCCGGCCGTGAGGACGCCTACCCGGGCGAGCTCTCCGGCGGGCAGCAGCAGCGCGTCGGCATCGCCCGTGCGCTGGCCCTGCGACCCGAGGTGCTGCTGCTCGACGAGCCGACGTCGGCCCTCGACCCCGAGCTCGTCGGCGAGGTGCTCGCCGTCATCCGCGACCTGGCCGCCGAGAACTGGACGCTCGTCATCGTCACCCACGAGGTCCGCTTCGCCCAGGACGTCGCCGACCAGGTGCTCTTCCTCGACGGCGGCGTCGTCGCCGAGCGCGGCGGCACCGAGGTGCTCACCGATCCGCAGGAGGAGCGGACCCGTCGCTTCCTCGCCCGGATGCTGGACGACCGATGATCGCCCGGGTCGCCGTGCTGGCCGCGCTGGCTGTGCTGATCGCCGGTTGCGACTCCGACGACGACTCGACCGGGTCCGCCGGCGACGTCCCCATCACCGCGCCCGGCCTGGCGTACGTCGCCGCCGACCACGTCGGCCGGCCCGATGTCGCCGGCGTGGACGAGCTCGACTGGTTCGACGCGTTCGCCGACGACGCGGTGGCCGTGGACCTGCGCTACCACCCGACCAAGAACTACCCCGGCGACTCCGTCACCGTCACCCTCGGGACGCTCCGGGTGCCGGACCTGCTCGACTGCGACGCCACGGTCGGGATGTACACGCAGGGCTGCGCGGAGACGCCGGACGGCACGCTGCGCTGGAACCTCGACGACCCCGAGGAGGATCCGGGCGGGGTGTTCGTCCTGGTCCCGAAGAGCGACGGCCAGACGGTCCTCGTCACCTTCAACGGCCCCCGCATCCACCGCGATCCGCGCAAGGTCGACCTGCCGGTCTCCGTCGACACCGTCTTCGAGATCGCCAACGACCCGCGCCTCGACGTCACCACCAGCGAGCACGTCGAGAACAACGGCATCGAGCTGCCCTACCAGGCCGCCGGATGAGCGCCGCCACCTCCGTGGACGTGATCGACTGGCGCCGCCGCGTCTTCGCGCTGTACGCCGAGGTGCGCGCCGCCGCCTCGCCGGCCGACGGTCACGCGCTCTGGCGCCAGGGCCGCGACGACCTCTTCGCCCACCACCCCGCGAGCCCGCTCCTGCCCGATGACCGGGCATCGTTCACCGGGCTGGACGTCGCGCCGTACGACCCCGCCTGGCGCTTCGAGGTCCCCGTCGAGCCCGCGGACCCGACCCCGTGGGAGGTGCAGACCGGCACCGACGGCGTCGTCCCCTTCGAGCGCCTCGGCACCGTCACCCTCCCCGGCCTCGGCACCCTCGACCTCTGGCGGCTCACGTCGTACGGCGGCGGCCTCTTCCTCCCCCTCCGCGACGGCAGCAGCGGCCGACCCGGCGGCAGCTACGGCGGCGGCCGCTACCTCCTCGACACCATCAAGGGCGCCGACCTCGGCGGCACCCCCGACCGCCTCGTCGTCGACCTCAACTTCGCCTACGCCCCGTCCTGCGCCTACGACCCCGCCTGGGCCTGCCCGCTGGCGCCAGCGGGGAACCGGGTCGACGATGAGGTTCCGGTCGGCGAGCGGCAGCCCAGCGCCTGAGGCGGATCAGACCACCGCGAGCAGCAGCGCCACCGCGAGCACGACCACCCCGAGAGCGACCAGGGCCAGGTGGACCAGCTTGACGGTGCGCACGTCGCGAGCCGCCCGGTTCAACGCCGCGGCTGTCGCAGGATCCTGCAGGTCGGGTTCGGGACGGTCGTCCTCGTCGTCCCAGCGGTGGTGCAGTCGCACACCGCCAGTGTCGCTCACGAGCCAAGGCGCCGGACTCGTCGGGCCTACGCGGTTGGAGGACCCTGACAGGCTCGGGAGATGTTGGTCGAAGCCTCGGGGCCCGCGCATCCCGACACCGTCTGGGCGCGGTTCACCAGCCCGTCGCAGTGGCCGTCGTGGGCCCCGCAGATCCGGGACGTGGAGTCCGCCGACGCCGAGCTGCGGGTGGGCGGGACCGGCCGGGTGCACGGGCCAGGCCCGCTCGCCGTCGACTACGAGGTCGTCGAGGTCGACGCCGACCAGCGGGCCTGGTCGTGGGAGGTGGCGGTCGGCCCGGCACGGGTGCGGATGCGCCACTGCGTGCTGCCGACCTCGGGTGGCGGCAGCCGAGCGATCCTGCAGGTGCACGGTCCGGCGGCCGTTCCCGCGCAGGCCTACCGACCACTCGCGCGCGCCGCACTGCGCCGCCTGGTCGCCGACCCCTCGCCCGGCCCCGGGGTGGCCGAGCCGGTCTCGACCACCGAGGTGGTCCGCGAGTTCGAGTTCGCCTTCGCGCCGGCGTACGCCGCGGCCGCCCGGCCGTTCGGCGTCAGTCCGGCGTCGACGTCGGTGGAGGTCGGCCCGCACTGGCTCTACGTCCGCTACGGGCCGTGGAAGCTGCTGACCCCGCGTGCCAACGTCGTCGGCGCGCAGGTCACCGGCGGCTTCGGCTTCGTCAGGACCGCCGGACCCGCACACCTGTCGTTGAGCGACCGCGGCGTGACGATGGCCAGCAACGGGGATCGGGCGCTCTGCCTGGAGTTCGCCGAGCCGGTGACCGCCATCGACACCACCGGCGTCGTACGGCACCCCGGGGCGACCCTCACGGTCGCCGACCCCGAAGGGCTGGCTGCGGCGCTCGGCGTGGGTGCCTGATCACGTTGCCATCCCGCCCGGCTGGGTACGGGGCGGGCGTGACCACTGACGCGACCGACCACTTCGTCCGCGTCCGCGGCGCCAGCGAGCACAATCTCCGCAGCGTGGACGTCGACATCCCGCGCGACGCGATGGTCGCGTTCACCGGCGTGTCCGGTTCGGGCAAGTCGTCGTTGGCGTTCGGCACGCTGTACGCCGAGGCGCAGCGTCGCTACTTCGAGTCGGTCGCGCCGTACGCACGCCGGCTGCTCCAGCAGGTCGGGGCTCCCCACGTCCAGGAGATCACCGGGCTGCCGCCGGCGGTGGCCCTGCAGCAGCGCCGCGGCGCGGCGACCTCCCGGTCGTCGGTGGGCACCATCACCACGCTCTCCAACCTGCTGCGGATCCTCTACTCCCGGGCCGGCGACTACCCCCGCGGTGCGGAGCACCTCGCGGCCGAGGCGTTCTCGCCGAACACCGTCGCCGGCGCCTGCCCCCGCTGCCACGGACTCGGGGTCGTGCACGACGTGACCGAGGAGCTGCTCGTCCCCGACCCGTCGCTCAGCATCCGCGACGGCGCCATCGCGGCGTGGCCGGGAGCGTGGCAGGGCGCCAACCTGCGCAGCATCGTCACCGGCCTCGGCATCGACATCGACCGGCCCTGGCGCAAGCTCCGCAAGAAGGACCGGGACTGGCTGCTCTTCACCGACGAGCAGCCCTCCGTCCTCATCCAGCCCGAGCGGGACCGCATCGACTACGGCTACTACGGGAAGTTCTGGAGCGCCCGCAAGCACGTCATGCACGTGCTGGCCGACTCCAAGAGCGAGCGGATGCGCGAGCGGGCGCTGCGGTTCGTCGAGGACGCGCCGTGCCCCGAGTGCCACGGCAGCGGGCTGCGGCCGGAGGCGCTCGCGGTGCGCTTCGCGGGTCACTCGATCGCCGAGGTCAACGAGCTCCCCTTCACCGAGGTCGTCGAGCTGCTGCGACCGGTCGCCGAGAGCCCCGACGAGGACAACGAGGTCGCCGTCCGCATCTGCGCCGACCTGGTCGCGCGCGTGGGGGTGCTCCTCGACCTGGGCCTCGGCTACCTCAGCCTCGGGCGGAGCTCGACGACGCTGTCGCCCGGCGAGACCCAGCGGCTGCGGATCGCGACCCAGCTGCGCTCGGGCCTCTTCGGCGTCGTCTACGTCCTCGACGAGCCCTCCGCCGGCCTGCACCCGGCCGACGCGGCGCCGCTGCTCGACGTGCTGGACCGGCTCAAGGCGTCCGGCAACTCGCTCTTCGTCGTGGAGCACGACCTCGACGTCGTACGCCGCGCCGACTGGGTCGTCGACATCGGTCCCGGCGCCGGCGAGGCCGGCGGGCGGGTGCTCTACAGCGGCCCGGTGGCGGGGCTCGAGGACGTGGCCGAGTCGGCGACCAGCGCCCACCTCTTCGGTCGCGCGGAGCGGCTGGAGCACGAGGTACGCACGCCTCAGGGGTGGCTCGGGCTGCGCGGGGTCTCCCGCCACAACCTGCAGGACCTCGCGGTCGACGTCCCCCTCTGCGTACTGACGGCCGCGACCGGGGTCTCCGGCTCCGGCAAGTCGACGCTGGTCAGCCAGGTGCTCGCTGAGGACCCGGTCGCCGCCGAGTCCTTCGACCGGCTGGTGCTCGTCGACCAGCGGCCGATCGGCCGCACGCCGCGATCCAACCTCGCGACGTACACCGGGCTCTTCGACTCCGTCCGCAAGCTCTACGCCGCCACCGACGAGGCGCAGTCGCGGGGGTACGGCGTCGGGCGGTTCTCCTTCAACGTCGCCGAGGGCCGGTGCGAGACCTGCCAGGGCGAGGGGTTCGTCGCCGTCGAGCTGCTGTTCCTGCCCGGCACCTACGCCCCGTGCCCGACCTGCCAAGGCGCGCGCTACAACGCGGAGACCCTCGAGATCACCTACCGCGGCCGCAACATCGCCGAGGTCCTCGACCTGTCCGTCGACGACGCCGCCGACTTCCTCGCCGACGTGCCGGCGGCGGCGCGGAGCCTCCAGACGCTGCGCGACGTCGGGCTCGGCTACCTCGGCCTGGGGCAGCCGGCGACCGAGCTGAGCGGCGGCGAGGCGCAGCGCATCAAGCTCGCCACCGAGCTCCAACGGGCCCGGCGCGGCCACACGCTCTACCTGCTCGACGAGCCGACCTCGGGGCTGCACCCGGCGGACACCGCGCTCCTGCTGCGCCAGCTGCACCGGCTCGTCGACGCCGGCAACACGGTGGTCCTCGTCGAGCACGACCTCGACGCGATCGCCACCGCCGACTGGGTCATCGATCTCGGGCCGGGCGGCGGCGACGCGGGCGGCCAGGTGGTCGCGACGGGTACCCCCGCCGAGGTCGCGAGGGCCGAGGGGAGCGCGACCGCGCCGTACCTCGCGCGGCGGCTCCGGCGGCCCTGACCGCGCGACCTTCTCCCGGCCGCCTGGCGTACGGCGCCCTTGCTCCCGACCGCCCAGCTGTCAGAGGGTGCCGCGTGTGTGCGTCAGTCCGCCCAGGATGCAGCGGCTTCTCGTAGAAGTGTGGACTGATGCCCCGCAGGGACCGGGCAGTGAGCGCGGCCGCACTCGAGGCAGAGCGCTTAGGTCCGCAGTTCTACGACGAAGCGGCCGTGTGCGCGATACGGCGCCGGTGCGCCAGCAACCGAATGCCGTCCGATTCCGGGCGGATGTGGTTGCCTGCTCACCGCCCGGTCGATCGACACCACCGGTAGGAGCATTCCACCGCCAATGACGAGGCCGCTCAGCCCTCGCCGGCCGCCTGGCGTACGGCGCGCTCGGCGATCGCGTGCTCGTCGGTGCGGGCGTCGTAGGTCCAGAAGTCGCGCAGCCAGGCGGCGGTGATGCCGACGCCGGCGACGCAGGCGAGGCCGCCGGAGACGACGGCTCCGCGGACGGACCAGAGGTCGGCGGTGACGCCGCCGCGGACCTGGCCGGCGAGCGGGCCGACGGAGTAGGAGAGCATCTCGATGCCGGCGAGGCGACCGCGCATCGACTCGGGGATCGTCTGGCTCCACACGGTCGAGCGGAAGATGCCGGAGATCATGTCGAAGCCGCAGGCGAGGGCGAGGAAGAGCGCGACCAGCCAGATGTTCGGCATCAGGCCGGCCAGCGCCACCATCGCACCGAAGCCGGCGGCCGCGAGCACGATCGCGCGGCCGTGGTGGTGCACGCGGGCGGTCCATCCGCTCAGCGCGGTCGCGGCCATCGCGCCGACCACCTCGGACGTGTAGAGCATGCCGAGCAGCTGGGGCTGGCCGAAGACCTGGTCCGCGATCGCGGGGAAGAGCACGACGGGCGCGGCGAACATCATCGCGACGATGTCGACGAAGTAGGTGCCGAGCAGGTCGCGCCGCCGGAACGCGTAGACCATGCCCTCCTTGATCCCGGCCAGGCTCGGCGGGGTCGTCTGCTCGCGGTGCGGGTAGGAGCGCATCAGCAGGTAGAGGTACGACGCGATCACCAGCGCGCAGGCGTCGATGACGAAGCACCAGCCGATGCCGACGTACGCCGCCAGCAGGCCGCCGACGGCCGGACCGGCGAGCAGGCCGATCTGGATGCCGAACGACGAGAGCGCGTTGGCGGCGGGCAGCTGGTCGTGGGTGACGGTGCGCGGCAGCAGCGCCTCACGCGACGGCCGCTGCAGCGCGGAGCAGGACGCGAGGGCGACGGAGACCGCGAAGATCACCCAGACGTCGGGGTCGTCGCGGAAGGCGTTCGCGGCCAGGACCGCGGTGAAGACCGCCTGCCCGAGGCCGGTGCCGATCAGCAGCTTGCGGCGGTCGACGTGGTCGGCCAGCGCGCCGCCGTACAGGCCGAAGACGACGATCGGGGCGAGCTCGACCAGGCCGATCGCGCCGACGGCGAAGTTGGAGCCGGTGAGCTTGTAGACCTGGAACGGGATGGCGACATAGCTGACCATCGCGCCGAAGTAGAAGACCGACCCGGCGAGGAAGAGCAGCCGGAAGTCGCGGGACGCACGCAGCGGCGTGGTGTCCATGCGCAGGGCTCGGAGACGGTCGATCACAAGGGAGGATCGTCCCTCACGTCCACGGTCGTGGACGAATCGTTTATCGGGTGACGCGGATCCTGGCTCCGTTGCGCGGCACGCTGGTGATGTTGCGGACCTTGGGCTCGTCGTCGCCGACAGCACTGACGTCGTACGCCGCGAACACCTCGCGGAGCACGGCGACGCCCTCCATCAGGGCGAAGCCGGCGCCGATGCAGCGGCGGACGCCGCCGCCGAAGGGGATCCAGGTGTTGGTGGGCGGGTTGTGGCCGAGGAATCGCTCGGGGCGGAAGGCGTCCGGGTCCTCGTGGTTGTCCTCGCGCTGGTGGGCGATGATGATCGACGGCCCGACCGTGGTGCCCTTCGGCAGGTCGTAGCCGGCGATGGTCGCGGGCTGCATGAGGGTGCGGACCACCATCGGAATGACCGGGTGGAGGCGCATCGACTCCTTCATCACCGCGTCGAGGTAGTCGTCGTCGCCCTCGGCCGCGGCCTGCCGGCAGCGCGCCAGCAGCTCGGGGCTCCGGCCCACCTCGAACAGCGCCCAGGCCAGGGCGGTCGCGGTCGTCTCGTGGCCGGCGAGCAGGAGGGTGACGAGCTGGTCGCGCAGCTCGGTGTCGCTCAGCGCGTCGCCGTCCTCGCCCTGGACGATCAGCTTGGAGAGCACGTCGGAGCGCTCGGCGAGGTCGGAGGCCGTACGGCGCTCGCGGATCTCGGCGTACATCAGCTGGTCGAGCAGGCGCTGGTTGTCGACGGTGCGCTTCCAGGGGCCGTACTTCTGGAGCTTCGGGTAGCCCCAGCCGAGCAGGATCGCGGGGCTGATGTTGACGACGGCATTGACGCACGGGCGCAGCTGCGCGAGCCGGGACTCGTCGGTGACGCCGAAGACGACGCGCAGGATCACCTCGAGGGTGAGCCGGTTCATCCGGTCGAGCGAGCGGAACTCCTCGCCCGGGCGCCACGTGGCGACCTCGTCGCGGGCGACCTCGGTGACGAGCGACTGGTACTCGCGCAGCGCGTGCCCGTTGAACGCCGGCATCAGCAGCTTGCGGGCCCGCTTGTGCTCCGAGCTGTCCTGGAGCAGCAGCGAGTGCTCGCCCATGATCGGGCCGAGGATGCCGTTGGCCTTGCCCGCGTGGAAGACCTCGGGGTCGCCAGCGAAGATCTCCTTCGCGTGCTCGGGCCGGGTGAAGAACACCAGCGGCCGGCCGCCGGGGGCGAGCCGGACGGTGAAGACGTCGCCGTACTTCTTGCGCAGGTGCGGGTGGAACCAGTGCCGGAAGCGCAGCAGCCCGGCCGTCTGGAGCAGCACCGGCCACTTCGGGCCCGGCGGCAGCCCCGTCAGGTCGACCGGCGGCAGCTTGCCCTGGTTGCCGGGACTCATCCGGCGCATCCGCTCGGTGGTCAGCTGGTCCACGTCATCCAGGATCGTCACCCTGGCGACGGTACGCCCGCTATTGAATGGGCGTCAATAGTGTCGGCGGCGTCCGACTCCTCGGGCACTTCGTGAACTTCTCGGTGTTTGCAAAGGCCGAGAAGTTCAGGGATACCCGGTCAACCGGGTATCCCTGGGAGAGCTACCCCAGCACCCGCGTCAGGAAGGCGACCTGATGGGCGACGACGGCGTCGTGGCAGGGCTTGCCGGCGTACACGTCGAAGTGGTCGCCGGGGTAGTGGCGGACCTCGGCGCGGGCGGCGAAGGCGGCCTTCATGGAGGAGTGCGGCGGGGCGCTGCGGTCGAAGTCGGCGACCTGGAAGAGCGCGGGACAGCCGATGTCGCCGGCGCTCTTGATCGGGCGGTGCCCGCCGAGCTCCATGCCGACCGTCGCGTCGATCTCGTTCACCCAGCTGGGACCGGCGATGGCGAGGTAGTCGTCCATCGACCCCTCGATCGTCATCGCGCCGAGCCGACCGGGAGGCGCGACGACCGGCATCATGACCGGCGCACCGAGCTTGCTGCGGAAGCCCGCAACGGTCGAGCGAAGCATCTCGGCCTTGGTGTGCGTGGCCAGCGCGTGCCGGCCCGCGGCGAGGCCGTCGACCAGCGGGGTCAGGGCCACGACCGCGGCGACGTCGGAGCGACCGGCCGCGGCGGAGATGACGTGGCCGCCGGCGAGCGACGTGCCCCAGAGCACCAGTCGCTGCGGGTCGACGCCGGGCAGCTTGGCGGCGGCCGACATGGCCGCGCGGTAGTCCTCCAGCTGGCCGACCATCGAGACCGTCTGCCGGGGCGAGCCGCCGGACAGGCCGAAGCCGCGGTAGTCGAAGGCGAAGACGTCCAGGCCGGCGGCGGCGAGCGCCTCGGCAAAAGGCACCAGTCCCGAGTCGACCGTGCCCGCGAGCCCGTGCGCCATCACGACGACCGGGCGGCCGGCCTCGGTCGCGAGGGCGTCGCCCTGACCGGTGAAGTGCGAGGCGGCGCACTCCACCCCACCCGAGACGAAGGTGATCGGATCGGCCTTCATGCGGTCCTCCCGTAGATGCTGGTCAGCCAGACGTGGACGACCGCCTCGAGGTGCCGGTCCCAGTCGAAGTCCGCCGGCGCGTGCACCAGTCGGCCGAGCGTCTGGGCGTTGAGGTCGAGCAGGGCGGTCGCGACGGCGTGCGCGTCGGGTCCGTCGGGCGCGCGCCCGGCGGTCCGCTCCCCCTCGATGACCGCGGTGACGACGGTGATGAAGGACGCCTGGTAGGCGTCCCACTGGTCGCGTACGGCGGAGCTGGTCGCGCGCGCCTCGAGCATCGCGCGGTAGAGGTGGATGCGGTCGCCCCAGCCGCGGAAGATCGTGCGGATCGCGGTCGTGACGCGCTCCTGCATGACCTCGTCGCCGCCGAGCAGGTCGGCGGCGTCCCAGCCCTGGTCGTACATCTCGTCCATCAGGGCGCCGACCGCTGCCGCCTTGTTCTCGAAGTAGAAGTAGAAGGCCGAGCGGGTCACCCCCGCGCGCCGCGAGATGTCCGCGATGTTGATCGCGTCGAGGGTGTGGGTCTGGAGGTAGGCGTCGAGCGCCTCGAGCAGCGCCGTACGCCGCTCGTCGCCCTTGGTCGCCCCCGGCGCCATCACGCGCGCCCCGCCAGCACAGGTGCGCCCTGGGCGCGGGCGCGCTTGCGGCCGGCCGGGAGCTCCTTGGTGCGCATCTGGTGCTCGTAGACGAAGTAGTCGAGCTGGTGGGTGTGCCGCGGCCGGTCGAGCATGTGGCCCATGTAGAGGTGGTCGTCGGCCTTGATCGTCTCGTGCATCTCGGCGATCGAGGGCGGCACGTACTCACCCACGGCGTACGCCGCGATCAGCCGCGCCTGGCTCTCGACGAACGGGAAGAGGGTCGGCGTCGATTGGGCGAACCCGACGAAGAGCAGGTCGTCGATGCCCGGCTTGATGATCCGCTTGTAGAGGTCGATCTTGTTCTCCGGGGCGCTGAGGAACTCCGGGTCGAAGAACGGGAACGTCAGGTTGTAGCCGGTGGCGTAGATGATCACGTCGAAGTCGGACGACGTGCCGTCCTCGAAGTGCACGGTCTCGCCGTCGAGCCGCGCGACGTTGCCCTGGGGCGTGACGTCGCCGGACTTCAGCCGCAGCGGCAGCTCGCCGGACTGGGTCGGGTGCGCCTCGAAGAACTTGTGGTTGGGCGCCGGCAGGCCGTAGAGCGTCGGGTCGGAGTAGGTGAACCGCTGGCCCCACTGGGCGGCCTTGCGCTGCCAGGACAGCGGGAGCTGCGGGATGGTCCGGTAGTTCATGTCGGCGGCCTTGCCACCGACCAGCTTGGGGACGATCCACGCGCTGCTGCGCGTCGACAGGGTGACCTCGTTGCGCAGTGCCCGCTGCGAGAGCTCGACGGTGATGTCGGCGGCGCTGTTGCCGAGGCCGACGACCAGGATCCGCTTGTCCATCAGGTGCAGCGGCGTCCACGGGTCGATGTAGTGGTGCGAGTGGATCGTCTCGCCGGTGAACTCGCCCGGGAAGTCGGCCATCCGCGGGTCCCAGTGGTGCCCGTTGCCGACCACCAGCAGGTCGAAGCGGCGGGTAGCGCCGGCCTGGTCGAGGATCTCCCAGCCGCCGCCGTCGAGCCGCTTGGCGCTGACCACGCCGTTGCGGAACTCGATGTGCTCCCGCAGGCCGAACGCGTCGGCGTACGCGTCGAGGTAGTCCTTGATCTGGGTGTGGTGCGGGAAGTCCGGGTAGTCGTCGGGCATCGGGAAGTCCCGGAACGACAGCTGGTGCTTGGACGTGTCGATGTGCAACGACCGGTAGGCGCTGCTGTGCCCGTTGGGGTTGCCGAAGGCCCAGTTGCCACCGACCCGGTCCGAGGACTCGAAGGTGGTGTACGGGACGCCGTAGTCGTTGAGCATCTTGCTGGCCGTGAGCCCGCTGATGCCTGCACCGATGACCGCCGTGGTGGGTAGCACGCAGGGGACGCTAGGCCCTAAGTTGACACGCGTCAACTAATCCAGAGGGAGAGACATGGGCGAGCAGTCCGACCGCGTGGCGGTCGTCTTCGGTGGAGCGTCGGGCATCGGGGCGGCCATCGCCGCCCGGTTCACGGCGGAGGGGTGGCGGGTCGAGATCGCGGACCTGCCGACGGTCGACGTGACCGACGAGGCCACGGTCGCCGCCTTCCTGGACGGCGTGGTCTCGGCGCACGGACGCCTCGACACGGTCATCAACAGCGCCGGCGTCTCGACGCTCGGCCTGGTCACCGACCTCGCCGTCGAGGAGTGGCGCCGCGTCGTGGACGTCTGCCTGACCGGGGCGTTCATCGTGATGAAGCACGCGGGCCAGCGGCTCTCGGCAGGCGGCTCGATCATCTCGCTGTCCTCGCTCAACGCCCGGCAGCCGGGCGCGGGCCTCGCGCCGTACTGCGCCGCGAAGGCGGGCCTCTCGATGCTCACCGAGGTGACTGCACTCGAGCTCGGGTCGCGCGGCTTCCGCGTCAACGCGATCGCGCCCGGCCTGGTCGTCACGCCGCTGACGCAGCCGGCCATGGACATCGCGGGCATCGAGGACGACTACCTCGCCAACACTCCCCTGGGCCGCTCCGGCACGCCCGACGAGATCGCCGAGGCCGCGCTCTACCTCGCCAACGCACAGTGGGTCACGGGCGAGGTGCTCGACATCAACGGCGGCGCCCACCTGATGCGCTACCCGGACCTCAACAAGCACGTCCTCGCGATGCTCGGTGGTTGAGGTGCGAAGGCGCCCTGGCGCCTGAGCCTCGAAACCTCCGAGTACTCGACGGTGGTTTCGAGGCTCGCTGCGCTCGCACCTCAACCACCGACGTCGAACACCGCGCCGGGGTTGAGGATGCCGTGGGGGTCGAGGGCGTGCTTGATGCGCTCGTTGAGGGCGAGGGCGTCGGGGCCGAGGTAGTCGGCGAGCCACGGCCGCTTGAGGCGGCCGACGCCGTGCTCGCCGGTGATGGTGCCACCGAGGGCGATGCCGAGGTCCATCACGTCGGCGTACGCCGCGGTCGCGCGGGCGGCCTGGTCGGCATCGGCGGGGTCGAAGACGATCAGCGGGTGCGTGTTGCCGTCGCCGGCGTGGGCGACGACGGCGATCAGCACCTCGCGCTCGGCGGCGATCCGCTCGATGCCGCGGACCAGGGCGCCCAGCTGGGGCAGGGGTACGCCGACGTCCTCGAGCAGCAGCGAGCCGTGCGGCTCCATCGCCGGGATCACCATCCGGCGGGCCGCGACGAACGCCGCGCCCTCCTCGGGGTCGTCGGTGTGGAAGACCTCGGCCGCGCCGTTGCCGTCGCAGACCTTCGCCATCTCGGCGATCTCCTCCGCGGCCCGGGCGCCCGGCTCGTCGGACTGCATGACCAGCATCGCCTCGGCGCCGCGGTCGAGGCCCATCCGGGTCAGGTCCTCGACGGCGTTGATCGACGTACGGTCCATGAGCTCGAGCATCGACGGCCGCAGGCGACGGGTCAGGTCGAGGACGGCGGCGGTCGCGGCGTCGAGCGACCCGAAGGTCGCCACCAGCGTCGACGGCGCGCGCAGCGCCGGCACCAGCCGGAGCACGACCCGGGTGATGATCCCCAGCGTCCCCTCGCTGCCGACGAAGAGCTTGGTGAGCGACAGCCCCGCCACGTCCTTGAGCCGCGGCCCGCCGAGCTCGACAGCGGTGCCGTCGGCGAGCACGACGGTGAGGCCGAGGACGTAGTCGGTGGTGACGCCGTACTTCACGCAGCACAGGCCGCCGGCGTTGGTGGCGACGTTGCCACCGATCGAGCAGATCTCGTACGACGAGGGGTCGGGCGGGTACCAGAGCTCGTGCGCCGCGGCGGCCTGCTTCACCGCCGCGTTGAGCGCGCCCGGCTCGACGACGGCCGTGCGCGTGGTCGGGTCGATCTCGATCGAGGTCATCCGCTCGGTCGAGACCACGAGACAGCCGTCCTGCGCGGTCGCCCCGCCGGACAGCCCGGTGCCGGCACCGCGTGGCACGACGCCGATGCCGTGCTCGGCGGCGAAGCGTACGGCGGCCTGCACGTCAGCGGTCGACGTCGCGCGGACCACCGCGAGCGGCGCACCTGCGGCCGGGTCGAGCGCCCGGTCCCAGCGGTACTTGTCCATCCGCTCGGCATCCGTGACGACGGCTCCGTCGGGCAGGGCGGCGACGAGCGGGGCGAGGTCTGCGAGGTCCGGGGTGACGGCCATCACCCCAGTCTGCACGTCGGGGGCGCGGTCTAGGGTCGGACCATGGCCCTTCTCCACCACGCGTCGCTGACCCCGTCGAAGTCCGAGCTGCTCGCCGCCTGGCTGCCGGGCCAGCCGTGGGCGGAGGGGCTGAGCGGGCTGAAGCCGTTCGGCAGCTACCGCCTCGACGACCCGGAGGGCGAGGTCGGCCTGGAGGGCATCCTGGTGCGCAGCGACGACGGCACCGTGCTGCACGTCCCGCTGACCTACCGCTCGGCGCCGCTCGACGGCGCCGACGCGGCGCTGGTCGGCACGACGGAGCACTCGGCGCTCGGCACGCGCTGGGTCTACGACGCGCCCGCCGACCCGGTGTGGCGCTCGACCCTGGCGACGACGGTGCTCACCGGCGGCGTCGGCGCGGAGGAGTACTTCGAGGTCGACGGCGAGCGCGAGACGCGCGAGCCCAGCGTCGCCGTCGCCGGTACCGGTGCGCTCGGCACCGAGGTGCCCGCCGACCTCGAGACCGTCGTCGTCCGCCGGGTCGGTGAGGAGCTCGACGTCGACGCGGTCCTCACCGGCGCCTGGGACGGCGGCTCCGGCGTGCTGGCCGGCGTCAGGAACGGCGGCTGACCGACACCAGCTCGTGCGCGGGCACGGGGTTGTCGCGGCCGGCCTTGCAGGTGAGGCGCGCGGTGGTGTCGCGGACGGTGCGCACCTGCACGTCGTACGTCGCACCGGCCACGTCGAAGGCGGCGCCGCCGGCGGTCCGCCCGACCAGGACGACCGCGTCCTCGCGGGTCTCACCGAGCTCGCGGCGCAGGAAGATCTCGGCGGCCTGCACCGCCATCGGCTGCGACGACCGACCCCGCAGGTGGTCGAGGTCGAGCTGGCCCGAGAGGTGCGAGCCGGCCACGGAGATCGCGGCCACCGGGTCGAGGCGCCCGTAGTAGAGCCCGTGCGGGAGCACCACCATGTTGGCGGCGAACCGGTCGCCGCCGACGTGCGACACCTCCCAGGTCTCCTCCGGGTGCGCGCTGTCGAGCGCCTTCGCCACCGGCCGGCCACGCTCGGCGCAGCAGGCGTCGTGGCGCCCGTTGGTGCAGACGCAGAAGACCGAGCCGTCGTACGCCGTGAGCCCGCTGGACCCGCCTGCGCGCAGCGAGCCCAGGTCGACGTCGAGCACCTCGCGCGGGTCGGAGAGCCGGCCGGCCTCGAGGCGCGGGCGCGCGGGGTCGGCGTACGCCGCGAAGACGCGCAGCCCGTCACCGTCGGGCGTCGAGCTGAAGCGGCGGATCAGCAGGATCTTGGCCTTGTGCTCAGCAGCCCGGCGCTGCAGCTCGGCGCCCAGTCCGTCGGGGAGGCGCGCGTCGCGCAGCGCCTTGTCGCCCCACGGGCCGACGTGCTCGAGGAGCAGCCAGGTACGGACATGGGTGGCCGTGCCGAGGACCGACTCGTCGCGCAGCAGGCTGGCGGCGGCGCAGCGGAACCCCGGTCCGGACGGGTTCACGCGATCTCCAGCAGGCCCTCGCGGATCAGTCGTCGGCACAGCACCAGGTTGCTCTCCGGGTCCAGCGGCAGGTCGGCCGGGGTCAGCTCGCCGCGGGCGCGGACCTCCTCGAGGGCGCCGCGGATCCGGGCCGGCGCCGTCATGGTCCGGTCGCCGAGCAGCACCTCGAGCCGGTCGCCGCGGTCGAGCAGCACGCAGGGGTGGCCAGGGCGGCGACGCAGCCGGGTGGTCGCGTCGATCGCCTCACGACCGAGCACGTCGCGCAGGCCACCGGCGAGCCGCGGCGGGCGCGAGGTCAGGAACCGTCCGATCTCGGCCTCCACCGCGGCGGGCGCGTCGACGCGTCGTACGGCGTCGGCGAGCGCCTCGAGCCGGTCGGCGAGCGCGTCGGCGAGCTGACCGGGTTCGTCGAGGTAGCCGGCCGGCAGATGGTCGTCGGGCACCTCGGCGAGCACCGGCTTCACGCTGCGCTCGACGAGGCCGCGCCAGGTGAGCTGGTTGATGCCGAGCGTCACGTGGAGGGAGACGGTCTCCTGGGCGCGGGCGGCGTGCGGGGTGCCGGTGGGCAGGTACATCGAGAGCCCCGGCTCCAGCAGCACCTCCTCCGGGCCGTCGGGTCCGTGGACCTCCCACTGCTTGGAGCCGGCCGTCTGGAAGACGAAGACGTCGTGGGTGTCGGAGTGGACGGCGAAGCCCTGCGCGCCCGGCGGCGTCAGGTAGGCGTTGGCCTGGCAGGGGTGGCCGAGCTCCAGCTCCAGCTCGGCGACCAGGTCGGTCAGCGGCTGCCAGTAGCGCTGGAGGCCCTGGAAGACGATCGTGGCGCCGCCGTCGAAGAGGTCGAGCGCCTTGCGGGCGTCGACGAGCCCGGTCACGGGCTTGCCCGCGAGCGTCGCGCTGCGGGTGTACGACGACTCCGGCAGCACGCTGCCGTCCTTGGCGACCCGGATCGCGGGTGTGCGGATCGCGGTCGAGGTCAGCAGGTGGTCGGCGTCGTCGAGGGAGAGCAGGCCGACGAGGTCGGCCGGGTCGGTGCGGTGCAGGTGCACGCGGGACGCCCAGACCTTCTCCAGGAAGGTCCGGGCGTCACCGCTCAGCAGGTCGAGAGCCCCGTGGTTCAAGGGGAGGTCTCTCAGGAGTCGGTGCCGTCGCTGTCGGAGCCGTCGCCGTCGGTGCCGTCGCCGTCGGTGCCGTCACCGTCGGACGAGTCGCCGTCCGTGCCGTCGCCGTCGGAGCCGTCGCCGTCCGTGGTGTCGGTCGCGTCGCCGTCCGTGCCGTCACCGTCGGTGCCGTCGGCGTCGCCGCCACCCGTCGGTACGTCGCCGCCCGGGCCGGTGGTCATCTCGTCGTCGTTGAGGGGCTCTTCGGGGGTCATGGGTCCTCCCTGGATCCGGTGTTGGGGTCGGGTGCGTAGGTGTCGATCATGTACCCACGCGACCCCGCCGTACACCGTGCCGACGGGTGAACGTCAGCCGTTCACCCGCTGTACGGCGCGCTCCGTCCCGAGCTCCGCGCGGAGCTCGGGGTGCGCGAGGTAGAGACGAAGCACGGTCAGCACGACGACCGGGTCGACCGCGAGGGTGGCGACCCTGATCGTCGGGTCCGACGGCCAGCTCGCCTGCGGCACGGGCTCGACCGTCAGCCAGCTGTCGACCTGGTCGGTGACCTCGGTCCACAGGATCTTGCGGCCCGGGCGCGACCAGTGGTCGCGGAACCCGGCGATCTCCTCCCACCGGAGGGTGGGCGTGCGCTGGCCGGTGCGGAGCACGATGCCCGTCGGCAGCAGCACGAGCCCGCGGTCCTGCGCGCGCCGGCCGCGTGCGGCGCCCACGGCACCGGCGAGGAGCAGCAGGCCGAACGCCACCAGGACGACGCCGCCGATCGCGGCACCGACCTCGCCGTCGCGGATCCCGAGGACGACCGCCGCGACCGAGCCGGCCAGCAGCAGCGCGCCGAGCACCGCGAGCGCGAGCACGGTCGACCGCTTCGCCGGATGCGTCGGGACGAGCAGACCGGGCTGCCCGTCGACGACCACGGTGCGGGCCGGCAGCCGCCCGGTGTTGCGCTCGAACGGCACCACGCCCAACGCGGCACCGACGACCGCCAGCCCGGCTGCGAGCAACGGCTGACCGGCCGCGAGGCGACCGACCGCGGCCACGAGGAGCACGACGAGGACCAGGACGCCTGCGGCCTTGAAGAGGAGGTTGCGGCGCGGCTCGACGTGCCACCCCTCGCCGCGCTGGCGGAAGCGCAGCGGCGTCGGCTCCGTGGTCACCCGCGCCTCCTACCCGCGCGGGCGCGGGTCAACCTCAGCCGGGCAGCAGCCCCTTGCGGCGGGCGATCGCGGCGGCCTCGGTGCGCCCGGACGCGTCGAGCTTGGCGAGGATGTTGGAGACGTGCACGGAGACCGTCTTCGCGCTGATGAAGAGCTGCTTGGCGATCTCGCCGTTGGACCGGCCGTCCGCGACCAGCGTGAGGATCTCGGTCTCGCGGGGCGTCAGCGAGTCGGAGGTGCTCTCGGACCGCACCGCCGTCGACCCGATCGCCTTGAGCTCGTCGAGCAGGGGCTGGGCGCCGAGCCGGTGCGCGACCTCGCGGGCCAGGTCGCCCTGCTCCCGGGCACCGGCGGTGTCGCCGGTCGCACGCAGGATGCCGGCGTAGGTCGTGCGCACCTGGGCCAGCTCGTGGACGTGGCCGAAGTCCTCGAAGCACGTCACTGCCTCGCGCCAGGTCTCGACGAGCACGTCCTGCGGCGGCGCGCCGACGCCGGTGAGCCAGCGCACCCGCAGGGTCTCGGCGTCGAGCCGCTTCTTCCAGGCCCGCCCCTCGGGTCCCCAGTGGCCGGACGGGTCGGAGTAGCGCTGCACGACCTGGTGGCCGTCCTCGCTGATCCGCTCGACCTTGTCGACGTACGCCGCGCGCTCGGCCGCGGACATGTCCGCCATCGACCGGGCCACGGCGGCGACCGCGATGGCGCCGAAGCGGATCCGCGCGCTGAACCACTCGTGCCAGGTGCGGCCCAGGACCGTGACCACGTCGTCGTACACCTGGACGGCACCGGCGGCGTCGCCGCGACGTCCGGCCTGCACCATCTCGAGGGCGGCGGAGTGGATGGCGACCGCACCCTCGCGCGCCCAGAAGCGGCGCAGCTTGCGGGCCTCGGCCGCGACGTCGGCGCCGCGGCCCTGCTCGACGCTCATCCGCAGCGACGACAGGATCGCCCGGGGGATCGGCGGCGGCGTCTCGCCGTGCAGGTGGGTCAGGTCGAGCACGTCGTCCCACGCGCCGCGGACCCAGCGGATCCAGGAGAGCTGGACGCGCGACTCGAGGGCGTACGGCGCCCAGGTCAGCCCCGCGCCGACGGCCCGGTCGATGGCGCTGCGGAACCACTCCTCGGACTGGTCGAACTCCGCCCAGTCCTCGAACGAGCGACCGAGCAGGAAGCGGGCGCGCAGCTCGGCGTGGATGGCGTCGGCCTGCTCCGCGCGGGCGACCGCCTCGACGAGCGCCTCGCGCAGACCCTCCTTGGGGCCGGTCTTCTTCAGGCCGCTGAGCGTGGTGATCGCCTCGGACGCGAGCCGGTGCAGGTCGAGCCGCTCGTTGAGTGCGAGCGCCTCCATGCCCACGGTCTGGGCCTCCTCGTAGCGGCCCATGCCGGCGAGCACCCGCGCGTGCACCGTGAGCGCGCGGGCGCGCCACTTGTTCTCGCCCTCGGGAGCCAGCGCGAGCGCCTCGGCGGAGATCTCGGTCGGGTCCTCGTCGGTGTCGACCACGATCAGGATCCCGGCGCGGGCGGTCAGCATCCGCGAGCGCCAGCGCGGCGGGGCGTCGTCGGGCAGCCGGTCCAACTGCTCCTGGATCAGCGCGACCGCGCGCTGCGGGTCGCCGCTCTCGCTGAGCGCCTCGGCGGCGGCGATGACGAGCTTGTCGACCTCGATCTCGGATCTCTCGCAGCGGCGCGGGTCGCTGAGCAGCTCGAGGGCCTGCTGGTAGTGGAAGGCCGCCTCGTCCGGACCGGCCACCATGGCGGCCTCGTCGCCCGCCTGGACGCTGGCGCTCAGGGCGGTGTCGAGGTCCATCGCCAGCCGGGCGTGCCGGGCCAGCTCGGCGGCGGTGCCGCGGGCCGCACCGGACTGGAGCGCCTCGACGTACCGCGCGTGCAGCCGGACCCGCTCGCCGGGCAGCAGGTCGTCGTACACCGCCTCGCCGAGGAGCGCGTGCCGGAAGGAGTAGCGGGTGTCCTGGGCCAGCAGGATGTTCATCTCGACGGCCTTGCGCAGCCCCTCGTCGAGGGCGGTGGCGTCGAGACCGGACGTCGCCGCGAGCATGTCGTGGGAGACCCGACGACCGGAGACGCTCGCGGTCCGGACCACGAGCCGGGCGGCGTCGTCGAGGCGGTCCAGGCGGACGAGGAGCACGTCGGCGAGGTCGTCGGGCACCCAGCGGCCGGGGCCGGCGGCCGCACTGGTGAGCTCCTCGACGAAGAAGGCGTTGCCCTCGGCGCGGTCGACGATGCCGACGAGCTCCTTTTCGGCCAGCCCCTCGGGCACCAGCTCGGCGATCAGCTCGCGCACGGAGTCGTCGTTGAGCGGCGGCAGCGCGACCCGCTGGACGCCGCGGATCCGCGACCACTCGGCGACCTGACGGCGGAGCGGGTGGCGGCGGTGCAGGTCGTCGGAGCGGTACGACGCGATGACCGCGACCGGGCCGTCGAAGGGGCGGGAGAAGAGGAAGCTGAGGAGGTCGCGCGTCGACTGGTCGGCCCAGTGGGTGTCCTCGATGACGAGCAGGACCGGCGTGAGCGCACCGACGGTCTCGAGGAGGGTGTGCACGGCCTCGAAGAGGTCGGCACGGTCGAGGGCGCCACCCTCGCCGGAGGAGCTGTCGGCCCCTCGTGTGGTGGAGCCGAGCACCCGGCGGCCGGGCTGGAGCCGGGTCAGGGCGGGGTACTGGGTGGCGACCTGCTCGACGACGTCCGGCAGGTCCGCGGCGATCCGGCCGAGCACCTCGGAGAAGGGGAGGTAGGGCAGCGCGCTGTCGCCGAAGTCGAGGCAGTGGCCCGCGAAGACCTGCCAGCCCTCGGTGAAGGCGAGGTCGCGGAGCTCCACGAGCAGGCGGGTCTTGCCGACGCCGGCATCACCCGACAGGAGCACGACACCACCCGGCTGCGGCGTACCGCCTCCGGACGGACCGACGCCGAGCGACGAAGCAACCTCCGTCAGCTCGGCGTCTCGCCCGACCAGGGTCCGACTCGTGTGTGCTGCCACGTCGGCCATGATCCCGTGTTCTGTTGTCGTCTGCTCGCCTATTTCGGGGCTTGTCATTGCGCGCGCCCGATCAGCGCAGCTTGTTCCAGGTGAGGCCTCCGACGTCCTCGCTGCGGTTGATCCGGCGCCGCTTGCGGCGGCCGGCGATGTCGGACTGGATGCGGTTCAGGCGGTAGTCCAGCTCGGACTTCACGTAGTCGCGGTGAACGGTGTTGTCGTACATGGTGGGCTCCTCAGCTCCTCGCCTTACGGGTGGGGCGATGAGACGAGGTTCGTCGTCTGAGGTAGGCCGGCACATCGGACAGGTGCCTTATCCGACGTCACGCCTGCCTTAGATGCGGCACCAGGTCCCTTCGGAGACGACGTCGACGGCGCCGTCGACGACCCGGATCGCCGACTCGTCGTCGAGGACGTACGCCGGCACGCCGACCTCGGCCGCCCACTGCTCCGCCGCCTCGATCGTGTTGCTCGGGAAGACGTCGAGGTGCGGGAAGATCGAGAAGTCCACGACGCCGAGCGTGCGGTCGTCGGGCGCACCCGCCCACTCGACGAAGAGGTCGCCGATCCGGGGCGTCATCACCATGCTGCCGGCACTGATGCCCACCCAGACGGTCTCGGTCAGCTCGGGCAGCAGGTCGGCCAGCCCGGACTCCCGCATCCAGTGGGCGAGGTACGTCGCGTCGCCGCCGTCGACCAGCAGCACGTCTGCCTCACGGACCCACGGGACCCAGCGCTCCGCGCCGATGGTGGGCAGCGCGGTGAGCTCGAGCAGGCCCACCGACCTCCACCCCATGCCGGCGAGCAGCCACGGAGGCCCTCCCACGACGAACCCGCGAGCCCCGACCGGGCCGCACATCGGGTGCCCCCACTGCGCCGTCGGGACGCACAGCGCGGTGCACTCCTCGATCGGCTTGCCGAGCATCTCGACGAGCGCGGCGTGGATGGTCGGGTTCGTGACGCCTCCGGACGTCAGCAGCAGCTTCATGGTCGTCATGATCGCCCGGCCGGCCGGAACTCATCGGTGCGCCGCACCCCGCCTTCCGCGGTTGCACGCACGTGCGTTCATGGTGAACACACGTGCGTGCAACGGAGTAGCGCCCGCCCTCACGCACCCGGGAGCATGGCGCGCATGACACCGGACGCGACACCGACGACACAGCGGTGTGTCTTCTGCGCCATCGCCGACCGGCGGGCCGAGGCCAGCGTCGTGCACGACGACGAGACCGCCGTGGCCTTCATGGACCTCTGCCCCGTCACACCGGGCCACCTCGTCGTCGTCCCGCGGAAGCACTCGGCAGGCCTCGGCGACCTCGACACGGCGACGGGCGCCCACATCTGGTCGGTCGGGCACCGGCTGGCGCGCGCCCTGCGCCGCTCGGACCTGCGCCCCGACGGGATCAACGTCCTCGTCTGTGACGGCGAGGCCGCGCTCCAGACGGTCTTCCACTTCCACCCGCACGTCATCCCCCGCTACCTGGGGGACGGCTGGACCCTCGGGACCGAGTCGCCACCCGCACGCGAGCGGGCGCTGCTCGACGCCGACGCGCAGACGATCCGGGAGGCCCTCGCCGCCATGACCTGACCGTCAGGTGGTCGGGCGGCCGCCCAGCCAGGTCGCGGCGACGAGGGGCACGCCGGGCCGGTAGGCCAGGTGCACGTGGCTGGGCGCGTCGAGGACGACCAGGTCGGCCCGCCTGCCGACGGTGAGCGCTCCGACGTCGTCGCGGTCGAGCGCCTGCGCGCCGACGTACGTCGCGGCGTGCACGGCCTCGGTGGGGGTCATCCCCATCTCGCGGACGGCGAGGGCGATGCACAGCGGGAGCGAGCTGGTGAAGCACGAGCCGGGGTTGCAGTCGCTCGCGAGCGCGACCCGGACGCCGGCGTCGATCAGGCGGCGCGCGTCGGGGTAGGGCTGCTTGGTGGAGAACTCGACGCCGGGCAGCAGCGTCGCGATGGTGCCCGAGTCGCGGAGCGCGGCGACGTCCTCGTCGGCGAGGTAGGTGCAGTGGTCGACGGCGACGAGACCGAGCTCGGCGGCCAGCCGGACGCCGGGACCGTAGGTGAGCTGGTTGGCGTGCAGCCGTCCGCGCAGACCGGCGGCGTCGCCGGCGGCCAGCACGGCGCGAGCCTGGTCCTCGTCGAAGGCTCCCCGCTCGCAGAAGACATCGATCCAGCGGGCGTGCTCCTTCGCGGCCTCCAGCATGGGGCCGGTCACGAGGTCCACGTACGCCGCGGGGTCGCCCTCAGGCACCACGTGAGCACCGAGGAAGGTCGTCTCCTCGGTGAACTGACGGGCCACGGCGAGCGAGCGCGCCTCGTCGCGGACGGTGAGCCCGTAGCCGCTCTTGATCTCGACGGTCGTGGTGCCCTGGCGGCGCATCTCGTCGACGAGCCGCGCGACGTGGCTGGTCAGCTGCTCGTCCGTCGCGGCGCGGGTGGCGGCGACGGTGGTGCGGATACCACCGGCGGCGTAGGGCGTCCCGGTCATCCGGGCCGCGAACTCCGCGGAGCGGTCGCCGGCGAAGACCAGGTGGGAGTGGGAGTCGACGAAGCCCGGGATGACCGCGCGACCGCCGACGTCGACCTGCTCGTCGGCCGCCGGGGCGTCGGTGCTCGACCCGGCCCAGGCGACCTTGCCGCCCTCGATCACGATCGCCGCGTCCTCGACGGTCATCGGTCCCTCGGGATCGCTCGTGAAGAGCTCCCCGATGTGGGTGATGACGGTGCTGCTCATGCGTGGACCTTCCCGATCGCGGCCGCGAGCTCGCGCCCGATCTCCTCGTCGTCGCCGGCTGTGTAGGCGACGCGGCCGTCGACGACCACGTGGGTGACGTCGGCGGCGGTGGCCGCGAAGACCGCGGTGGCCTCGTCTGCTCCGGTCCCGGCGGTCCGGGTGGTCTCGGTGCTGAGGGTGACGAGGTCGGCCCGCTGGCCGACCGCGATGGTCCCGGCGTCGTCGAAGCCGAGGGACTCGTGCGCCGTGCCGGCCGCGAGCAGCTCGGCGGCGGTCCAGTGCCCGCGCGACTGGGTGGCCAGCCGCTCGTCGAGCTCGAGCGCGCGCATCTCCTCGAACGGGTCGATGACCGCGTGGCTGTCGGACCCGAGGGTGAGGACGGCCCCCGCGAGCGCGAGGGCACGGCCGGGGCCGATGCCGTCGCCGAGGTCGCGCTCGGTGGTCGGGCAGAAGCAGGCCCGCGTCTGCGTGGTGCCGAGGTGGGTGACGTCGGCGCCGATGAGGTGGGTGGCGTGCACAGCAGTGGTGCGCGGCCCCAGCGCGCCGACGTCGTGCAGCAGCTGGGTCGGGGTCACGCCGTACGTCGCGAGGCAGGCATCGTTCTCCGCTACCTGTTCCGACAGGTGCACGTGCAGCGGCCTGCCGGCCGTCGCCTCGACGACGGTGCCCAGCTGGCCCTTCGGCACCGCCCGCACGGAGTGGATGGCCGCACCGACGTGGTCGTGGTCGATCGCGGACACGCGCTCTGCCCAGCGGCCGGCGTCGCCGTCGGTGTAGCGGACCTGGGCACCCTCGGGCGGTCGACCGAACCCGCTGCTGAGGTAGCAGGTGTCGAGCAGCGCGATCCGGATCCCGGCCTCCGCCGCCGCCGCGATCAGCGCGTGCCCCATCGCGTTCGGATCGGCGTACGGCGACCCGTCGGGCTGGTGGTGCAGGTAGTGGAACTCCCCCACGCTCGTCATCCCGGCCGCAACCATCTCGCGGTAGGTCGCCCGGGCCAGCTCGAAGTAGGTGTCGGGCGTGAGCCGCCCGGCGACGGCGTACATCTGCTCGCGCCACGTCCAGAACGTCCCGCGCTCACGTTGGGTGCGGCCGCGCAGGGCCCGGTGGAAGGCGTGGCTGTGGCAGTTCGCCAGGCCCGGGAGGGTGAGGCCGGCGAGGCGCGTCCCACCGACACCTCCCGGCGTGACGGCGGTGAACCGCCCGTCCTCGATCTCCACCAGCACGTCGTCGCGCACGGCGCCGTCGACCCACGCGCGCTCGAGGAGGTACGACGCGCTCACCGGGCGAGCCTGTCGAGCGTGTCGGCGAGGGCGGAGACCCCGACGAGGCAGTCGGCGACCGACGCCTCCTCGAGCGGCGAGTGCGAGATGCCGGTCGGGTTGCGGACGAAGAGCATCGCGGTCGGGATCCCGGCCGCGGACAGGATGCCGGCGTCGTGGCCGGCCTGGGTCGGGATGACCGGCCAGTCCCCGCCCTCGTGGTCGGCGGCGACGTCGGCGGCCAGGGCGGGCGAGAAGGCGACCGACCCCGACACCGACTCCGCGGTCACGGACAGCGACGTGCCGTCGCGGCCGGCCCGCTCCGAGCCCTGGCGGGTGATCTCGTCGACGAGCGACGCGAGCGCGTCGTCCGTCGAGCATCGCGCGTCCAGCCAGGCCGTCACCCGCGACGGCACGGCGTTGGTGCCGTTGGGCTCGACGGCGATGCGGCCGAACGTCGCCCGCTGGCCCGCCACCCGCGCCTGCTTGTTGGCGGCCAGGGCGGTCATCGCGTAGGTGAGCATGGGGTCCTGGCGGTCCTCCATGCGCGTCGTGCCGGCGTGGTTGGCCGAGCCGGTGAAGTCGAAGCGGTAGCGCCCGTGCGGCCAGATCTCGCTCGCCACCCCGATGGCCGCGCCCCGGTCGACCAGGTCGCGGCCCTGCTCGACGTGCAGCTCGACGAAGGTCCCGACACCGTCCAACAAGGTGGAGGACCCGCCACCGACCACGTCGCCGAGCGGGACGCCGTCGCGGTCCCGCAGCTCGCGCGCGGACTCCCAGGAGGTCGCGCCGGTCGCCAGCCGCGAGCCCAGGCAGGCCAGGCCGAAGCGCGACCCCTCCTCCTCCACGAACACCGACACCCCGACCGGCCGGTTCGGCACGACGCCGCGCGACCGCATCAGGTCGACCGCCGCCAGCGCCGCGACGACGCCGAGCGGACCGTCGTACGCGCCACCGTCGAGCACCGAGTCGAGGTGCGAGCCGGTCAGCACGGCGGGGCCGTCGCCGACGTCCCACCAGCCCACGACGTTGCCGAAGTCGTCGCTCTCGACCCGCAGCCCGCGCGCGGCGCACTGCTCGACGAACCACGCCGCCAGCTCGCGCTCGGCGGACGCGAAGGGCTGCCGGAAGTAGCCGCCCGACGTCGCCGACCGCCCGACCGGGGCCAGGTCGGTCCACATCCGCTCGAAGTCGTCAGGCATCGCTCTCCCTATCCTTGGCGACCATGGAGTTCCAGGACGTCGTCCGTCACCGCAAGATGGTCCGCAACTACTCGACCGAGCCGGTCGACCCGGCGGTCGTCGACCTCGCCCTGCACAACGCGACCCGCGCGCCCAACGCCGGCTTCAGCCAGGGCTGGGCGTTCCTGGTGCTCGACACCCCCGACGACGTACGCCGCTTCTGGGTCGCGACCGCCGACGACCTCGACCACCCCGACGAGTGGCTCACCGGCATGATGAAGGCGCCGGTCGTGATCCTGCCGTGCTCCAGCAAGGCGGCGTACCTGCGGCGCTACGCCGAGGACGACAAGGGCTGGACCGACCAGGACGAGGCGCGCTGGCCGAAGCCGTTCTGGGACATGGACACCGCCATGGCGAGCCTGCTGATCCTGCAGACCGCGACCGATGCCGGCCTCGCCTCGTGCTTCATCGGCGTGCCGCCCGACAAGGACACCGCGGTCCGCGCGGAGTTCGGGATCCCCGACGACTTCGACCCGGTCGGCGTGGTGACGATCGGCCACCAGGCTGTGGACAACGGGGGAGGCGACGGCGCCGCGGGCTCGCCCACCCGGCGCAAGCGCAAGCCGGCGGCGGACGTGGTCCATCGCGGGCGCTGGACACACGGCTGAGGGCACCCGCCCAGTCCATCGGCGCAGCGCCGTCGGGTCAACGAGCCAGGCCGGCCGGCAGTCTCACATCCGAGACGAATAGTCTCCGGCCGTGATCGATCCCGCCGTCGCCAAGCTGCAAGCCCTGGTCCGCATCCCGACCGTCTCGAACCGGGACCCCGACCTCATCGACGTCGCGGCGTTCGACGAGTTCGTCGCCGAGCTCGCGCGGCAGTTCCCGCTGCTGCACGAGAGCCTCGAGCTGACCCGGGTGGACACCCACGGCCTGCTCTTCCACTGGGCGGGCGACAGCGCGGAGCGATCGGTCGTGCTGATGGCGCACCTCGACGTCGTCCCCGTCGAGGAGGACGCCCCCTGGCAGCACCCGCCCTTCGGCGCGGAGATCCACGACGGCTCCATCTGGGGCCGCGGCACGCTCGACGACAAGGGCGAGCTGGTTGCGATCTGCGTCGCGGTCGAGGCACTCCTCGAGCAGGGCTTCACCCCCGCCCAGGACGTCTGGCTCTCCTTCGGCTGCAACGAGGAGGTCTCCGGCACGTCGGCGGTGCTGGCGGTCGAGGAGCTCACCCGCCGCGGCGTACGACCGTGGTTCGTCATCGACGAGGGCGGCGCGATCGCTGCCGAGGCGTTCCCGGGGGTGGCGGTGCCGGTCGGCGTCGTCGGCGTCACCGAGAAGGGCGTGACCTCGCTGGAGCTGCGCGTCGACGGTCGCGGCGGGCACGCCTCGACCCCGGCGAAGAACGGCCCGACCGTGCGCCTCGCCAAGGCGCTGGCCCGCCTCGACAAGCACCCGATGTCCGCGAGCGTCCCCGACCCGACCATCGAGCTCTTCCGCCGGATGGCGCCGCACGCCCCCAAGGCGCTGCGGCCGCTGATGGCCAACGCGACCCGGCTGCGCCCCGTGCTCACCCGGGCGCTGATCGCCGCCGGCCCCGAGCCGGCCGCGATGACGCGCACGACGTTCGCGATCACCACGCTCTCCGGCTCGCCCGCTCTCAACGTGATCGCGTCGACCGCCAAGGCCGGCGTCAACATCCGGATCATGGTCGGCGACACCGTCACCGGGGTGCTGGAGCACGTCCGCAGGACGATCAACGACGACCAGGTCCAGGTGACCGTGGTCGAGGAGAACGAGCCGAGCCCGATCTCCCCGATCGACGACGATGCCTTCGCGCTGATCGAGTCCACGATCGCCGAGGTCTTTCCCGACGCGATCCCCGCGCCGTACGTCATGATGGCGGCCACCGACTCGCGGTTCTTCACCGAAATCTGCTCCCGGGTCTACCGGTTCGCCCCGTTCCGGATGACCAAGGCGCAGCGTGAGTCGATCCATTCGTACGACGAGCACCTCGGGGTCGACGCCTTCGTCGACGGCGTGCGCTGGTACCAGCTGCTGATCGAGAGGATCCCCCGATGACGACCATCACCCACGACCCGCGCGCGAAGGGTCTCTTCGCGATCGTCGGGTTCCTGGTCTGCGTGGAGCTCGCCAGCGGCATCCTGCAGGGCTACTACACGCCGATCTTCAGCGACATCGCCGACCACCTCGGCATCGCCGACGCCGACGTGAACTGGTTCGAGGCCGCGCAGCTGATCGTCTCCGCCCTCGTGGTGCCGCCGCTGGCCCGGATGGGCGACCTGGTCGGCCACAAGAAGGTGCTGCTCCTCTCGACGGCGGTCACGGCCCTCGGCTCGTGGGTCATGGCGTTCGCGCCGTCGTTCGCGACCTTCCTGGTCGGCTCGGCGCTCCAGGGTGCGTACGTCGTGTGGCTGCCGCTCGAGGTCGCGATCATCTACCGGCGTACGGCGGGCTCCCCGCGCCAGAACCATCTCACCCGTCGGTCCGCCGCGATCCTGGTCGGCGCCCTCGAGCTGGCCGTCATCATCGGCGCGCTCACCTCCGGCGCGCTCGTCGAGGCGACGTCGATGACGGTCCTGCTCGCGCTGCCGGCCATCGCCGTGACGCTCTGCTTCGTCGTCATCTGGTTCGGCATCGAGGACATGGAGGGCACCGCCACCGGCGGCATCGACCTCGGCGGCCTGGTGCTGATCACCTCGTCGATCGGCCTCGTGATGGGCGGCCTGATCGCGATCCGCCTGGACGGCCCGGGCAGCCCGCTGCCATGGGCGCTGATCGTGCTCGGCCTCGTCGTGCTCTACGTCTTCGGCCGGTACGAGCTCGCCCAGGAGGAGCCGCTGGTCGACGTACGTCTCCTCCAGACGGCCGGCCAGTGGCCGGTGCAGCTGACGGCGTTCCTCTTCGGCATGTCGGTGCTCGGCGCGCAGATCCCGCTGTCGACCTTCGCCCGCACCGACCCCGACGTCGCCGGCTACGGCCTGGGCGCGAGCGCCGGCTTCGTGTCGACCCTGATCGGTGTCTACGTCATCTTCCTGGCGATCGGCGCGTTCACGCTGCCGCTGACGTCGCGGGTCCTCGGCCCGCGCGGCGCGCTGGTGATGTCGTCGCTGCTGGTCGCCCTCGGCTACGCGCTGTGGCTTCCCTTCCACCACGAGACCTGGCAGGCGCTGATCAACATGGCTGTCGCCGGCCTCGGCTCGGGTGCCCTGGTCGCGGCCCTGCCCGCGACGGCGGCCGCCGCGGCGCCGCCGGAGCGCACCGGCTTCGCCACCGGCATGACCAACGCGACCAAGACCATCGGCGGTGCGATCGCGTCGGCGATCTTCGCCATCGCGCTGTCGGCCACCGGCTCGATCGACGACCCGACCGAGGGCCACGCCCCGCTGTCGGGCTACCTCACGGTCTGGACCGTCTGCGCGGTCGCCGCCCTCTGTGCCGCGCTCGCCCTGCTGATGCTGCCCAAGAACGTCGCCGAGGAGCCGGCCCTCCCGCTCGTTCAGTAGGACTGGCTGGCGGGCCGTCGGGATAGCCAGCTGCGAAACGGCCCTTCAGGAGGGCGACCAAGGGCCATTTCGTCCCTGGCTATCCTGGCGGGGCCGGAGGTGATGGCCGATGACCGAGTCCCAGGAGCAGTCAGGCGAGCAGTCACAGCCGCGCAGCAGGGAGGCCGACCGAGCCGCTGCGGCGGCTCGCATCCAGCACCAGAACACCTGGGTGGACCTGCAGATCCGCCAGGCCCAGGAGCGCGGCGAGTTCGAGAACCTGCCCGGCGCCGGCAAGCCCATCGAGGGCCTCGGCGGTGACCACGACCCCGACTGGTGGCTGAAGAAGCTGGTCGAGCGCGAGCGGATCGCCGTGCTGCCGCCGAGCATCGCGCTGCGCAAGGAGGACGCCGAGCTCGACGACCGGCTCGACACGATCAACGTGGAGCGCGACGTACGGCGTGAGGTCGAGGAGTTCAACGAGCGCGTGATCCGGGCGCGCTACTCCCTCTCCGCCGGCCCGCCGCTGATCACGATGCCGCGCGACGTGGACGAGACCGTCGCCGCCTGGCGGGAGCGCCGCGCGGCCCGCCGCGTCCCACGGAGCGAACCCGCTGTCCCGCCCCGCAAGCGGCACTGGTGGAATCGTCGCTGATGGCCGAGGGGGCCTCGAGAGGGAGTCAGATGAAGAACGTGGCAGTTGTCGGCGGTGGCCTGATGGGGTCGGGCATCGCCGAGGTCAGCGCCCGAGCGGGCCATGACGTGATCGTGGTCGAGTCCAGCGACGACGCCGCGAAGGCGGCGCTGGGGCGGCTCGAGAAGTCGCTGGTGCGCGCCGAGGCGAAGGGCAAGATCGCGTCGGCGTCCGACGTGCTCGGCCTGATCCGGGTCGAGACCGACCTCGGCGCGGTCGCGGACCGCGAGGTCGTCGTCGAGGCGATCGTCGAGGACGAGGCCGCGAAGGTGGCGCTCTTCAAGTCGCTCGACGCGATCGTCGAGGCGCCCGACGCGATCCTGGCGTCCAACACCTCGTCGATCCCGATCATGAAGCTGGGCGTGGTCACCACCCGCCCGACCCAGGTGATCGGCATCCACTTCTTCAACCCGGTGCCGGTGCTCCAGCTCGTCGAGCTGGTCCCCTCCTTGCTGACCTCCGAGGACACCACCGCGCGCTCGCGCGCGTGGGTCGAGGGCTCGCTGGGCAAGCAGGCGATCGACTGCCAGGACCGCGCGGGCTTCGTGGTCAACGCGCTGCTGATCCCCTTCATCCTCTCGGCGATCCGGATGTTCGAGTCCGGCTTCGCCTCCGCCGAGGACATCGACCGCGGCCTCGTCCTGGGCGCCGCGCACCCGCAGGGCCCGCTGGCCCTCGCCGACCTGATCGGCCTGGACACGACGAAGGCCGTCGCCGAGTCGCTGTACGACGAGTTCAAGGAGCCGCTGTACGCCGCGCCGCCGCTGCTCCAGCGGATGGTCGACGCCGGGCTGCTGGGTCGCAAGACCGGTCGCGGGTTCTACACCTACGCCTGACTGTCAGATCGGTCATACCGGCGGGTAGCCATCCGCTGCTACCTTCCGCGGCATGAGCGGATCGCAGAGCCCGAAGGACTTCTTCCGACCCCTGGCCGTCGGGGCGCCGACGCCCCTGATGGACATCCCGGCGCGGCCGAGCCGGGCGATCCACTTCTTCGACCCCAGCAACCCGAAGATGGCGGCGAAGATCCCGGACATGGTCGGCACGGTCGACGTGCTGCTCGGCAACCTCGAGGACGCGGTCAAGGCGGACAACAAGGTCGCCGCTCGCGAGGGCCTCGTGAAGATCGCGCAGGACACCGCCAACCTCGGAGGGCAGAGCGCGCCCACCCAGCTGTGGACCCGGATCAACTCGCTCGACAGCCCGTGGGGGCTCGACGACCTCACCACCCTGGTCCCGGCGATCGGCGACAAGCTCGACGTGATCATGGTGCCGAAGGTGCAGGGCGCCGAGGACATCCACTACGTCGACCGACTCCTCGCGCAGCTCGAGGCGAAGGCCGGCCTGGAGCGGCCGATCCTGGTGCACGCGATCCTCGAGACCGCCCGCGGCGTCGCCAACGTCGAGGAGATCTGCGGCGCCAGCCCGCGCATGCAGGGCCTCAGCCTCGGCCCGGCCGACCTCGCCGCCGACCGCCGGATGAAGACCACGCGCGTCGGCGGCGGCCACCCGGGCTACCTGGTCCGCCAGGACCCGCCCCGGGAGAACGGCGTCGCCAACCTCGAGGCGACCCGCGCGACGTACCAGCAGGACCTCTGGCACTACACGATCGCGCGGATGGTCGACGCCTGCGCGATGCACGGCATCTACCCCTACTACGGCCCGTTCGGCGACATCAGCGACGTGGTCGCGTGCGAGGACCAGTTCCGCAACGCCTTCCTGCTCGGCTGCGTCGGCACCTGGAGCCTGCACCCCAAGCAGATCGCCATCGCCAACAAGGTCTTCAGCCCCAGCGTCGAGGACGTCGCGCACGCGCGGCGGGTCGCCGCCGCGATGGGTGACGGCACCGGTGCCGTGATGCTCGACGGCAAGATGGAGGACGACGCCTCGCTCAAGCAGTGCCTGGTGATGGTCGAGCTGGCCGAGCAGCTGGCCGCCATCGACCCGGAGCTCAAGAAGGCGTACGACGCCATCGAGGTGGCCGATGTCTGAGTTCACCCCGCTGCGCAGCGTCCTCTACATGCCCAGCTCCAACGCCAAGGCGCTGGAGAAGGCCAAGACGTTGGCGATCGACGCCGTCATCTTCGACCTCGAGGACGCCGTCGCCCCCGACGCCAAGCCCAGCGCCCGCGAAGCGGCGGCCGCTGCCGTCGCGAGCGGCGAGTACGGACGCCGTACCCTCACCATCCGCGCCAACGGCATCGGCACCGAGTGGCACGACGCCGACCTCGAGGCCGCTGCCCAGGCCGGGCCGGACGCGGTCGTCGTCCCCAAGGTCAACAGCGCCGCCGAGGTTGCCCAGCTGGTCGACGCACTGGAGCGGTACGGCGCACCCGACCACACCAAGCTCTGGGCGATGATCGAGACGCCGGTCGCGATCCTCGACGCGCTCAGCATCGCGCGCTCCTCCGAGCGGTTGACCTGCTTCGTGATGGGCACCAACGACCTCGTCAAGGAGCTGTACGCCGAGCACGTGCCCGGCCGCGCCCCGATCCTGCCGAGCCTGCACACCGCACTGCTGGCCGCGCGGGCCGCCGGCATCGCGATCCTCGACGGCGTCTACAACGACGTGAAGGACGTCGACGGCTTCCTCGCCGAGTGCGACCAGGGCCGCCAGATGGGCTTCGACGGCAAGACCCTGATCCACCCCGGCCAGGTCGAGGGCGCCAACAGCGCCTTCGCCCCCTCCGAGCAGGCGGTCGAGGACGCCCGCGGCCTGATCCAGGCCTTCGAGGACGGCGCCGGTCGCGGCGTCGTCACCTACAACGGCCGGATGGTCGAGAACCTGCACGTCGAGTCCGCCCGCCGCATCCTCGACATCCACGAAGCCATCGAGGCCCTCCAGGCGTGAGGGCGGTCGTCCAGCGCGTCCTCGGCGCGAGCGTGACGGTCGGCGGCGAGACCGTCGGCGCCATCGAGGGCGCCGGGCTGCTCGTCTACCTCGGCGTCACCCACGACGACGGCCCGGCCGACGTCGCCTGGATCGCCCGCAAGATCTGGGACCTGCGCATCCTGCGCGACGAGCAGTCGGCCTCGGACGTCGCGGCGCCGGTCCTGGTCGTCAGCCAGTTCACGTTGTACGGCGACGCCCGCAAGGGTCGGCGGCCCACCTGGCAGGCGGCCGCGCCGGGGCCGGTCTCCGAGCCGTTGTACGCCGCGGTCTGCGACGCTCTCCGCGAGCTCGGCGCCCAGGTCGAGACCGGCGCCTTCGGCGCCGACATGCAGGTCACGTCGGTCAACGACGGGCCGATCACGATGGTCCTCGAGAGCCCGTCGGACCGATAGCGTCGCCCCATGGCGGACGCGCACGCGGAGGGGCGAGGGCTCTTCCACCGGATCACCGGTGGGGTGACCGAGCGCGTCGTCGGTGTGATCGACCCGGACATCGTGCTCGAGCAGGTGGACGTCAACGCCGTCCTCGACCGCATCGACGCCGACGCACTGCTCTCCCGCGTGGACATGAACGCCCTGCTCGCCCGGGTCGACGTCAACGCCCTCCTGGACCGCATCGAGCCCGACGACCTGCTGGACCGGGTGGACCCCGACCGCCTGCTCGCGCGCGTCGACGTCGGCGCGCTGCTCGCCCGCGTCGACCCGAACGAGCTGATGGCGCGGGTGGACGTCGCGGCCCTCCTCGCCCGCGTCGACCCGAACGAGCTGATGGCGCGGGTCGACCCGGACGCGCTGATCGGTCGCGTCGACATGAACGCCCTGCTCGACCGCGTGGACCTCAACGCCCTGCTGGCCAAGGTCGACATCGAGGCGCTGCTGGCCGACGTCGACCTGGAGGCGCTGGTACGCCGCTCCGGGGTGCCCGAGCTGGTCGCGGAGAGCACCAACCAGCTCGCCGGGTCGGCGCTCGACCTGGTCCGCCGCCAGCTGGTCGCGCTCGACGTCGTGATCGACCGGATCCTGAACCGGCTGATGCGGCGCGACCCCGACGCCCAGCCGGTCGGGCCGCCGCTGCTGCAGGTCGCCCCGGCGGTGGAGCCGGCGGTGGCTCGGAGGGGTGGCGCGCGGCTCTCGGTCAGCGGCCACTACGCCGGTCCGGTCACCCGGGGCGTCGCGGCTGCGGCGGACGTCGCGATCATCACCACGTCGTACACCTTGGGCATCGCCGGCCTCGCCTTCCTGTCCGGCATCTTCTTCGGCAGCTCCCTCGACGACCTCAGCGGCCGCGGCCCGCTCGCGGTCGCGACCCTGGCCGTGTGGGCGTGGTTCTACTCGTTCGGCTCGCACGCCGTCGCGGGCCGCACCCTCGGCAAGGGCATCGTGGGCATCCGCGTCGTCGGCGCCGACGGCAGCCCGCTGTCGGTGCGGCAGGCGTTCGTCCGCACCCTCGTCTTCCCGCTCAGCGCGCTGCTCTTCGGCCTCGGCTTCCTGATGATCCTGGTCCAGCGCGAGCACCGCGCCCTGCACGACCTGATCGCCGGCACCTCGTCGGTCTACGACTGGGGCGAGCGGGCGGCCGAGATGCCCGGGCCGCTGTCCGCCTTCCTGGCCCGTCAGTCCGCCTGATCCGGCACCGACGCGTCGAAGGCCGCGTCACGCAGGAACGCGAGCACCTTCTCGGCGGGCATCTCGCAGGGCCGGAGCTCGACGCTGTCCCCCGCCAGGTACACGTTCGTGCTCACCACGTCGGTGCCGCCGAGCTCCTCGGCGTACACCGAGACCGCCCGGCCGTCGGCCCGCAGCGTCTTGATCACGCCGTACCGCCGCCCGTCGTACGTCGCCGACGACCAGCCCTCGGGCACCCGCCCGACGAGGTCGGCGAGCGGGCTCAGGCGTCGCCCCGGCGGAACGTCTCGTCCAGCCAGACCTTCACGCTGCCGAGCACGCCGGCGACGTCGTGGACCATCTTGCCGACGGCGTCCTGGCTTTGCCGGAAGCTCTCGGAGTACGACGCGGCCGCGGCCTTGGCGGCGTCGCTGACCTTGGCCTGCTCGTCGTCCTGGCGGCGCGGGTAGTCGCCGCCGAGGATCGCGGTGTACTCACCCGAGTCGACCCAACGTCGCAGCTCGGTCGCGCGAACGACGAGGAAGGGGTGCGAGCGGTTCTCGACCAGCAGCATCTTGAGGACGGAGTCGCGCAGGTCGGCCTCGTCGTACTCCTGCCCCTGGGCGAAGAAGGACGTTGCGTCGAGGTCGTCGATGTGGCCGCCGCTCGCGAGCTTCATGTGGACCCGGAACGCCGTGGCCGGGTCCTGGGTCGCGAGCAGCCCGGCACGGTCGGCCGACAGCTCGGACTTGCGCGACCACTCGTAGAGCGCGGCGATGATGGCCCGCACGCCCAGGCCGCTCAGCGGGATCGCGGTGAGCACCCCGCTGAACTGGATCAGCCGCTGGAGCATGGTCTGGTAGACCGCGTGCCCGCTCATCGCGTGGCCGAGCTCGTGGGCCACGACGAAGCGCAGCTCGTCCTCGTCGAGCAGGTCGACCAGGCCGGAGTTGAGCACGATGATCGGCTTGTTCATGCCGATCGTCATCGCGCCCGGCATCGGGTTCGTGACCACGTAGAGCTCCGGCAGCTCCGGCGCGTCGAGGGTGCGCCCGACCTCGCCGAGCAGCCGGTGCAGGCGCGCGAACTGCCGCTCGTCCACGCGGATCGCGGAGCCGAGGAACACCAGGCGCACGGCGCGCTCGTTGAACAACCCGGACATCGCCTTGAGCAGCGAGTCGAAGCCCTTCAGCTTCCGCAGGGCGACCAGGGCGCCCCGGTCGGCGGGGTGCTCCCACGCGCGGGAGCTGATGTCGGTCAACGTCGCCCGAGAGCGGGCCGGCTGCTGGCTCACGCGCCCACTGTAGGGGCCGGTCAGCCCTCCTGCATCGGGATCCGCACGCCGCGCTCGGCAGCGACCTCGACCGCTCGGTCGTAGCCGGCGTCGACGTGGCGGATGACGCCCATGCCGGGGTCGTTGGTGAGGACCCGCTCGATCTTCTGCGCGGCCAGGTCGGTGCCGTCCGCGACGCAGACCTGGCCGGCGTGGATCGAGCGGCCCATGCCGACGCCGCCGCCGTGGTGGATCGACACCCACGACGCACCCGACGCCGTGTTGACCAGCGCGTTCAGCAGCGCCCAGTCGGCGATGGCGTCGGAGCCGTCGAGCATCGCCTCGGTCTCGCGGTACGGCGAGGCGACCGACCCGCAGTCGAGGTGGTCGCGACCGATCACGATCGGCGCCTTGAGCTCGCCCGACGCGACCATCTCGTTGAACTTCAGGCCGGCCAGGTGGCGCTCGCCGTACCCGAGCCAGCAGATCCGGGCGGGCAGGCCCTGGAAGTGCACGCGCTCGCCGGCCATGGTGATCCACTTCCGGAGCCGCTCGTTCTCCGGGAAGAGCTCGAGGATCGCCTGGTCGGTGGCGGCGATGTCGGCCGGGTCGCCGGAGAGCGCCGCCCAGCGGAAGGGACCCTTGCCCTCGCAGAAGAGCGGCCGGATGTAGGCCGGCACGAAGCCGGGGAACTCGAACGCCCGGTCGTAGCCGCCCTTGCGCGCCTCGTCACGGATCGAGTTGCCGTAGTCGAAGACCTCGGCGCCCTTGTCCTGGAGCTCGACCATCGCCCGGACGTGCGCGGCCATCGCGGCCTGCGCCTCCTTGGTGAACCCGGCCGGGTCCGCCGTCCGACGGGCCTCCCACTCCTCGAAGGGCACGCCGACCGGCAGGTAGAAGAGCGGGTCGTGGGCCGAGGTCTGGTCGGTGACGATGTCGATCGGCGCGTCCATCTCCAGCAGCGCGGGCAGCAGCTCGGCGGCGTTGCCGAGCACGCCGATCGAGAGCGGGCGTCGCTCGTCGCGGGCCTCGATCGCCAGCGCCACGGCGTGCTCGAGGGAGTCGGCCTGGACGTCGAGGTAGCGGTGGTCGATCCGGCGCTGGATGCGCGACTGGTCGCACTCGACGCAGATCACGACGCCGTCGTTCATGGTGACGGCGAGCGGCTGCGCGCCACCCATGCCGCCCAGGCCCGCGGTCACGGTGATGGTGCCGGCGAGCGTCCCTCCGAACCTCTTGTCGGCGACGGCCGCGAAGGTCTCGAACGTGCCCTGGAGGATGCCCTGGGTGCCGATGTAGATCCAGGAGCCGGCGGTCATCTGGCCGTACATCGTCAGGCCGAGGTCCTCGAGCCGGCGGAACTCCTCCCAGTTCGCCCAGTCGCCCACCAGGTTGGAGTTGGCGATCAGCACGCGCGGCGCCCACTCGTGGGTGCGCATCACGCCGACCGGCTTGCCCGACTGCACGAGCATCGTCTCGTCGTCCGCGAGCGTGGTCAGGGTGCGCACGAGCGCGTCGTACGCCTCCCAGCTGCGGGCGGCCTTGCCGGTGCCGCCGTACACGACCAGGTCCTCGGGGCGCTCGGCGTTCTCGGGGTCGAGGTTGTTCATCAGCATCCGCAGCGGCGCCTCGGTCTGCCAGGACCTCGCGGTCAGTGCGGTGCCGTGGGCGGCGTGGATGGGCAGTCGTGGGTTCGAGGCCATGGGTCCAGTGAACGAGCCGAGGGGGCCCGGCGCCAGATGCACCGGACCCCCTCGTGTCTCACATCCGAGACGCCGCCACTCAGACGCGGAAGCGGCCGACCGCCTCCTCGAGCTGGGCACCCATGTCGGCGAGCTCGCCGGCCGAGCGCTGCGCGTCGTTGACACTCGCGAGGGTCTGGGCCGCGGCCCCGGCGATGCCGGCGACGTTGTCGGCGATGCCCTCGGAGCCGTTGGCGGCCTCGAGCACGTTGCGGTTCATCTCGTTCGTGGTGGCGGTCTGCTCCTCCACGGCCGAGGCGATCGTCATCTGGAAGTCGTTGATCTCCGCGATGACGGCGCTGATCTGGCTGATCGCCTCGACGGCGCCGCTGGTGTCGGCCTGGATCGCGACGACCCGGCGCGAGATGTCCTCGGTGGCCCGCGCGGTCTCCTGCGCGAGCTCCTTGACCTCACCGGCGACGACCGCGAAGCCCTTGCCGGCCTCACCGGCACGAGCGGCCTCGATGGTGGCGTTGAGCGCGAGCAGGTTGGTCTGCTCCGCGATCGAGGTGATCGCCTTGACCACGGACGCGATCTCCTGCGAGGACGCGCCGAGCTTGCCGACCGTCTCGGTCGTGTTCTCGGCGATGCCCACCGCGTTGCCGGCGACCTGGGCGGCCGCGTTCGCGCTCTGGGCGATCTCGCGGATCGCCGACTCCATCTGCTCGGAGCCGTCGGCGACGGTCCCGACGTTCTTGGAGACCTCGCCTGCGGAGGACGACGCGACGTCGGCCTGGCGGGCGACGCCCTCGACGTTGCCGGCGATGGCGTCGGCCGTGCCGCGCAGCTCCGAGGACGACCCGGCGAGCCGCTGGGCGAAGTCCCGCACGAGCACCATGACGGCACCGAGGGCCTCGAGGGTGGCGTTCAGCGACCGGTTCATCTCGGCGATCTCGCGGGGGCCGGTCTCGTCGACGCGGACCGTGAGGTCACCCTCGGCGACCCGGGCGAGCAGGTCGCGGGTGCGGTCGATCGGGCCGGCGACGCTGCGGGCGCAGGCGACGCCGAGGCCGACGCTCAGCGCCAGGCCGACGAGGATGATCACGATGGTCAGGGTGCGCGCGGACTCGAACGCGTCGCGCGCCGACTGCGCCTGGGCGGCGGCGGCCTTCTGCTCCGCGGCGTTGGCCGCGTCGATCGCCTTCTGGGCGTCGACGGCGAGGGTGTTGAGCTGCTGGAGGACCGCGCCGGACTCGGCGGGCGTGAGATCACCCGACTTCAGCTTGTCGACCTCGTCGATGGTGCTCTGGATCGCCGTCGCGAAGGCGTCGACGTTGGAGGCGACGTCCTTCGGGAGGTCCATCCCCTTGACCGTCTCGACGCTCTTGTTGAGGTCCTGGAGCGAGGCGGCCTGGAGCTTCTGCTCCGCGGCCAGCGTCTCGGGCGGCAGCGCCGTGATCGCGAGACGGGCGTCGTGGGTCTCGTACTCCCACCACAGCACCTGGAGGTTCCGGGTGCCGTCGAGCTGGACGGTGCCCTGCTCGTAGACGGCCTGGGCGCGGTCGCTGATGGTGTTCATCCGCGTGAGCGCGAAGCCGGCGACGACCACGCTGGTCAACGAGACCACGAGGAACGCCGCGAGGAGCCTCGCCCTCAGGGAGAGCGACGACAGGGACGACTGGGACACGATCCACCTCCATTTCGGATCGTCCGTCGATCCGAGTCAGCAGGTGGAATCGACCGCTCCCGCCTGGACCTGAGCGTCGGTCACCAGCGCAGCGGGCCGACGACCTCCTCGGCGGCGCGCAGCACCGCCCCCGAGCCCACGAGCGCCACGGCGGCCTCGATCTCCGGGGACAGGTGCCGGTCCGGCCCCGGACCCTCGATGCCGGCCCCCCGCAGCAGGGCGACCACCGCACCGGTCGCCGGCGACGGGGTCAGCGGGGCACGCAGGTCCAGCGCCCGCGCCGCGGTCAGCACCTCGATCGCGACGACGCGCATGAGGCCGTCGACCGCCCGGCGCAGCTTGCGGGCGGCCGACCACCCCATCGAGACGTGGTCCTCCTGCATCGCGCTCGACGGGATCGAGTCGACCGACGCCGGGACGGCGAGCCGCTTCAGCTCGGAGACGATCGCGGCCTGGGTGTACTGCGCGATCATGTGGCCGCTGTCGACGCCCGGGTCGTCGGCGAGGAACGGCGGCAGCCCGTGGTTGCGGGCCTTGTCGAGGAACCGGTCGGTACGCCGTTCGCTGATCGACGCGACGTCCGCCGCGACGATGGCGAGGAAGTCGAGCACGTAGGCGACGGGCGCCCCGTGGAAGTTGCCGTTGGACTCGACGCGTCCCTCCTCGGCCAGCACCACGGGGTTGTCGACCGCCGAGGCCAGCTCGCGCCCGGCGACCAGCGCGGCGTGGTCGACGGTGTCCCGCGCGGCCCCGTGCACCTGCGGCGAGCAGCGAAGCGAGTAGGCGTCCTGGACCCGGTTGCAGTCGGGACCTCTGTGCGACGCGACCACGCCCGAGCCGGCGAGCAGGGCGACCAGGTTGGCGGCCGACGCGGCCTGCCCGGGGTGCGGCCGGATCGCCTGCAGCTCGGGGGCGAACACCCGGTCGGTCGCGAGCTGACCCTCGACCGACATGGCGGCGGCGATGTCGGCGGTCCTCAGTAGCATCCGCAGGTCGGCGATCGCCATCACCAGCATGCCGAGCATCCCGTCGGTGCCGTTGATGAGCGCCAGGCCCTCCTTCGCGGCGAGCTCGACCGGCGCCAGCCCGGCGGCGGCGAGCGCGTCAGCCGCCGGCATCAGCGTGCCGGCCGCGTCGCGGACCTCGCCCTCCCCCATCAGCGCCAGCGCGCAGTGCGACAGCGGCGCCAAGTCGCCCGAGCAGCCGAGCGAGCCGTACTCGCGCACCACCGGCGTGATGCCGTGGGTCAGCAGCCCGGCCAGCAGCTCCGCCGTCCCCCGGCGTACGCCGGTGTGGCCGGTCGCCAAGGTCGAGAGGCGCAGCAGCATCAGGGCGCGCACCACCTCTCGCTCGACCTCGGGACCCGAGCCGGCGGCGTGCGAGCGCACCAGCGAGCGCTGCAGCTGGGCCCGCATCTCCGTGGGGATGTGCCGGGTGGCGAGCGCACCGAACCCGGTCGAGATGCCGTACGCCGGGGTCGGGGCCCCGGCGAGCTCGTCGACCACCGCCCGCGCCCGGTCGATGGCCGCCAGCGCGTCGTCGGAGAGCCGCACCGCAGACCCCTCGCGGGCCACGGCGATCAGGTCGTCGAAGGAGACCGCACCGACGCCGATCTCGACGGTCTGGGTCAGGTCACTGGTGCCGGTCGTCATGGGTCCATCCTCGCCGCGCCGGCCCGCGCCGGACAGGTCCGGCGACCCGACGACCGTCTGGGATCCGAGACGTGACGGGTGTCACAAGTGACTTCGGGACTGTCGCGCCCGTTGAGAGGGGACAGGTGGGGGGCATTCATCGGGCGGTCCGTGGGGACGGACCGGCAACTGGAGGGAACTGCCGCCATGGCACGCACACGCACTCTGATCGGGACCATGGCTGCCGCCGTGGCCCTCGCCCTCGCCGGGACGAGCCTCACCGTCGCCGACGCGGCACCGGCCGCGCAGGAGCGGTCCACGAACCCCGCCGCCACGCCGTTCGCCCTCAAGAGCTGGGGCTACGGCACCCGGGTCCAGGGCGGTCAGGCGCCGGCCCAGTCCGGCGTCCCGGCGTACGAGGTCATCGGCTGCACCAACCTCGCCGGCATCGACAAGACCAACCAGGTCGCCGACGTCGCACTGCCCGGCCTGGGCACCATCAGCGGCGTCAAGACCCGGGTCTGGACGACCAGGTCGGGCGGCGTCGTCTCGTCGTGGGCCGAGAACACCATCGGCAAGGTGGTGCTGAGCGACTCGCCGCTGGGCACCCTGACGCTCTCCGCCGTCTCCACCACCGCGCACGCCTTCCACGACGGATCCGGCTTCAAGACCGAGGCGAACACCGACCTCGCCCGCCTGCAGTTCAAGCCGCCGGTCGGGCCCGCGATGGACCTCCCGCTCCCGACGCCGAGCCAGCCCGTCGAGATCCCGCAGGTGGGCAAGGTGATCATCGCCCACAAGAAGGCCAACACCTCCGCCAACGGCGCCCAGGTCTTCGCCAACGGCCTCAAGATCCGGCTCTACCAGACCGGGTCGGTCGTGCGCGTGGCGCACGCCGTTGCGCAGATCGCGCGGGGCGCGACGGTCGGCGTGTTCTCGGGTGAGTCCTACGCGATCGGCGGCAACGCGGCCGGCGACATCGTCCGGCTCGGCCGCAACCCGCTGATGAAGATGCCCTGCCAGGGCACCAACGGCGTGGTCCGCCACCGCGAGCTGGGGGGCCTCGACCTGGGTGGTCAGGTCGTCGTCGGCGCCGCGTCGAGCTCGTCGGTCGGTGACCAGAACGCCAAGCGCGCCTGGGGCCGCGAGCGCAGCCGGGTGGCGTCGATCAACCTCGCCGGCGCCCTCCAGGTCACCGGCATCGTCGGCCAGGTCAACGTCGCCCGCTTCGGGCCCAACCGCACCAAGCTCAAGGCCAACACCCGCGGCTCGACGCTCGGGCGGCTGATCGTCAACGGGGAGACGCGCACCCTCCCGGCGCAGGGCCTCGAGATCCCCGGCGTCGCCAAGCTCGAGCCCATGGTCACGACGCGGATCCCGGGCGGGATCAAGGTGACGGCGCTGCGGATCACGGTGCTCGACGGCACCGGTGCGGTCATCGAGCTCGGCAACGCCCGACTCGTCGTGAAGCGGCTCAACAAGATCGTCCACTGACCTGGTCGCCGATCTCACAGGTCACCCTGCAAGACGGAGCATGAAGGGCGGACCGGCGCGGCGTTGACTAGGGGCGTGAGCCTCCGTCAGCTGCCGACCGCGCCGGTCCGCACCGTCTCCACCGCCCGCCGGTGGTCGATGCTGGCGGCCAGCACCCTGGCCCAGGCCGCCGCCGCGGTGATGATCCACGGGCCCGCGTTCCTCATCCCAACCCTCCACGAGCGGGAGGGCCTGAGCCTGGCCGAGGCCGGCCTGGTCGCCGCGGCCCCGACCATCGGCGTGATGCTGACCCTGGTCGCCTGGGGCTGGGTCACCGACCGGCGCGGCGAGCGCTTCGTGATGCTGACCGGCCTCGGCGCCACGACGCTGGCCGGGATCGCCAGCGCGCTGACCGAGAGCCTCCCCCTCCTGGTGGTCACCCTCTTCCTGGCCGGCGCCGCGGCCGCGAGCACGAACGCCGCGAGCGGCCGGGTCGTCGTCGGCTGGTTCCCACCGCAGCGACGGGGCCTCGCGATGGGCATCCGCCAGATGGCGCAGCCCATCGGCGTCGGCGTCGCCGCGATCTCGATCGCCGTGGTCGCCGACGGGCACGGCATCCAGGCCGCCCTCTGGGTCCCCACCGTCGCCTGCGCCCTGGCCGCACTGCTGGCCGCGGCCGTGGTCATCGACCCGCCCCGGCCGGAGCGGACGGCCGGTACGCCGGTCGCCAACCCCTACCGTCAGGACTCGTTCCTGGCCCGGATCCACGGCGTCTCGGTGCTGCTCGTCGTCCCGCAGTTCCTCGTGTGGTCCTTCGCCCTGGTCTGGCTCGTGCAGGAGCGCGGCTGGTCGCCCGCCGCGGCCGGGTCGCTGGTCGCGGTCGCGCAGGTCGCCGGGGCGCTGGGCCGGATCGCGGTCGGCCAGCTCTCCGACATGGTCGGCAGCCGGCTGCGGCCGCTGCGCTGGGTCGCCCTGGCGGCGACGGTGACGATGGCGCTGCTGGGTCTGACCGCCGCCCTGGACCTCGCCGTCGCGGTGCTGCTCGTGGTGGTCGCGACCCTGGTGACGGTGGCCGACAACGGTCTCGCGTTCACGGCCGTCGCCGAGCGCGCCGGTCCGTTCTGGTCCGGCCGGGCGCTGGGCGCCCAGAACACGGCGCAGTTCCTCGCCGGCTCCGCCGTACCCCCGCTCGCCGGCCTCGCGATCGGCGAGCTCGGGTACGCCGCGGCGTTCGCCCTCGGCGCGCTCTTCCCCCTCGTGGCGGCGCCGCTGGTCCCCGTGCGCGAGGAGCGCGCGTTGAGCTGAGGGTCAAGTGGGTACGGGATCCCTCGGAGAGAGGGAGGAACCCATGTCCACCACCGTCACGATCATCGTCATCGTGGTCGTCGTGCTCGTCGTCGCCGGCCTCGCGGTCGCACTGAGCCGCCGGCGTACGGCGCAGCGACGCGAGCACGCCGGACACCTGCGCACCGAGGCTGCCGCCCAGTCCGAGGCGATCGACAGCTCGCAGCGCGACGCCGCCGCGGCCGAGGCCCGCGCCGAGGTCGCCCGCGCGGAGGCCGAGCGCGCCGAGCAGGACGCGGCGCAGGCCCGGCAGGGCCTGCACGTCGAGGAGGCCCGCCAGGAGGACTCCCTGCGCGCGGCCGACGCGATCGACCCGGACGTCGACCACCGGGCCGACGACTACCGTCCTGGCGCCGCCGGGAGCCGGGAGCCGTAGCCTTCGGGCATGAGCCAGGTGCCTGCGGCGACCCGCACGATGCGGGTCCTGCGGTTCCTGGCCGGCCAGCCCGACCCGGTCCCACTCGACCGGATCATGCGCGCGTGCGACCTGCCGCGGAGCACGACGTACCACCTGCTCAACGCGATGATCGAGGAGGGCTTCGTCGTCCACCTCGCCGACGAGCACCGCTACGGCCTCGGCCTCGCGGCGTTCGAGCTCGGCAGCGGCTACGCGCGCCAGGAACCCTTGCAGCGCCTGGCCCGTCGGCCCCTGGCCGCCCTCGTCGACCGGGTCGGCCACTCGGCGCACCTGGCCGTGCTGCACGGCCGAGAGGTCCTGTACGTCGTCGAGGAGCGCGCCCCCGGACGACCGCCGCTGGTCACCGACGTCGGGGTCCGGCTGCCGGCACACCTGACGGCGAGCGGCCGAGCGATCCTCGCGCAGCTGCCGGCCCCGCAGGTGCGCGCGCTCTACTCGCAGCCGTCCGACTTCGTGGACCGGCACGGCCACGGGCCGCGCACCCTGAGCGCACTGCGCCGGGTGCTCGCCGACGCCCGCCAGCGGGGGCACGCCGTCGAGGACGGCGAGGTGACGCCCGGGCTGGCGAGCGTCGCCGTGGCGGTGTCCGACCACAACCAGCACCCGGTGGCGGCGGTCGCCGTGACCTACCCCGACCAGCCCGCCGGGTCCACCGACGCGACCAGGCTCGCCGCCGAGGTGAGCGCGACGGCCGCCGGTCTGACCCGGCGGATAAGCGGTTGGACCGGCTGAGCACCAGCCGGTTGGATGGTGCGGTGACGACGCCGACCCCGCGTGCCGGCCTCGGCCTCCTCCAGATCTGCCTGGCCGGCGTCCTGTGGGGCACCGGCGGGCTCGGCGTCCAGGTGATCCGCGACCACGTCGAGATGCCGGTGCTGACGATCAGCGCCTGGCGGATGGCGATCGCCGCGGTCGTCCTGCTGGTGGTGCTCGTCGTGCTGCGACAGCTGCCGGCGCTGGTCGCTCTCGCCCGCGCGCACCCCCAGCGCGTGGTGCTCGTGGGCTGCGGGACGGCGGCCTACCAGGCGCTCTACTTCGGGTCGGTCGTCGCCGTCGGCGTCTCGGTCTCCACGGTCGTCAGCCTGGGCCTGGCGCCCGTGCTGCTGACGATCGTCGAGTCGGTACGCCGCCGGTCCGCGCCCGGGCTCGGGCAGGTCGGCGTGCTCGTGCTGGCGCTCACCGGGCTCGTGCTGGTCAGCCTCGCCGCGGGCGCCCACGACCCGGGCCCGCACCCGGTCCTCGGGGTGCTGCTCGCGGTCGGCTCCGGCGCGACGTACGCCGCCACGACGGCCGTCGGCCGATCGCTCACGCTGACCACCACGCCCCTGACCCTCACCACGGCGACGACCACGGTGGGTGCCGTCGCCCTCATGGTCTGCGCGGCCTTCGGCGGCTCGCTCACCGTCGGCCTCGACGACCCGACAGTCAGCCTGACGCTGGTCTACCTCGGCGTCTTCACGATGGCGCTCGCGTACGGCCTCTTCTACGCCGGGCTCCGCACGACACCCGGCAGCGCCGCCGTCGTCGCGACCCTGCTGGAGCCGGTGACCGCGGCCGTCGTCGCCGCACTCTGGCTCGACGAGCGGCTCGGCGTGGCCGGCATCGCCGGGACCGCGCTGATCCTGCTGGCGGTCGCCGGGCTGGGTCGTCGGGAGCCCGAGGTGGTTTCGACGCCCGTACCTCCGGGGTAGTCGGTTCGTTGGTTGCTCAGAGCAACCTCCAAGGAGCCAGCCGTGCCTCGATCGCGTCCCACCCGCCGTCTCGTCGTCGCCATCTCCGCCGCCACGGCGCTGGTCGTCGGCGCCGTAGCGCTCGGCGGGGCCGCCGGGGTCCGCGAGGGCGGCCTCCAGTCGCGCTACGCCTTCGCCCAGAACGCGCTGGCCACCATGAAGGCCGACAAGAATGCCCTGTCCCGCGCCGGCGACCTCGGGAAGTCCACCAAGGACCCGACCACCGCCGCGCAGCGGACCGCGAGCGCGTCGTACGTCGAACGCGAGCGCCGGATGCCCGATCCCCAGCTGACCAGCGCCCGGGTCACGCAGCCGCGGACCCTGCACCCCGCGGACCGCTACGCGATGGCCAACGGTTGCTACACGCTGGCCGGCACCCCGATCTTCTTCAAGCCGACCGACCTGGGCGACTACCTGCTCTACGCCGCCGACCGGACGTTCGTCACCGCGGGCGGCAAGCGGGCGGCGACGCCCGGACCGTCGACCGTGTGGACCGCCCGGCGCTCCGGCGCCGCGATGACCTTCAGCAACAACGGCTCCCCGCTGACCATCGGTGGCGCCAGCGCGTTCCGCCTCACCCGCACCAGCGGCTGCGCCGCCTACCCGGAGTCGCAGATCGACATCTCCGGTCGCCCGCACGCCGGCGTCACGCCCTACCAGGAGGTGCGCGGCTACGTCGACGCGCACACCCACGGCATGGCCTTCGAGTTCCTCGGTGGCGCCGCCCACTGCGGCAAGCCCTGGGACCAGTACGGCGCGCCGTACGCCCTGGTCGACTGCCCCGACCACACGGCGACGGGCGGGTACGGCGGCGTGCTGGAGTCCGTCCTGTCGGGCCAGCCGCACCACGACCCGATCGGCTGGCCGACCTTCAAGGACTGGCCGGCCCCGGAGTCGCTGACCCACGAGGGCACCTACTACCGCTGGCTCGAGCGGTCGTGGCGCGGCGGCCAGCGGATCTTCGTCAACCTGCTCGTCGAGAACGACCAGCTCTGCAAGATCTACCCGCTGAAGCGCAGCCCGGAGTACGCCAAGTGCGACGACATGGAGTCGGTGCGCCGGCAGGCCAAGGACATGCGGGAGATGCAGGACTACATCGACGCGCAGTTCGGCGGGCCGGGCAAGGGCTTCTACCGGATCGTCACCAACCCCTTCCAGGCCCGCAAGGTGATCAACGCCGGGAAGATGGCGGTGGTCATGGGCATGGAGACCAGCGTCCCCTTCGGCTGCACGATGAAGCTCGACGTGCCGCAGTGCGACATCGGTGACATCGACGAGCAGCTCGACAGCCTGAAGCGGATGGGGCTGCGGCAGGTCGAGCTGGTCAACAAGTTCGACAACGCCCTGGCCGGTGTGGCCGGCGACAACGGAGCCGTGGGCGTCGCGGTCAACGCCGCGAACTTCCTGGAAACCGGCTCGTTCTGGGACATGCGGCACTGCGAGCCCGCCGACGGCGAGTCCCACGACCGCGACCAGCTCGCGGCGCCCGAGATCTCGGCCGAGCAGCAGGACGCGCTCTTCGGCGCCGTCGGTGAGCTCTTCTCGGCGCTGCACACCGCGCTGCCGGTCTACGGGCCCGCGCACCACTGCAACTCCCGCGGCCTGACCACGCTCGGCGAGCACACCATCGCCGGGCTGGCGAAGCGGCACATGATCTTCGACCCCGACCACATGAGCGTGAAGGCGCGGGCCTCGGCCCTCGACCAGATCGACGACCTCGGCTACCACGGCGTCGTCTCCAGCCACTCGTGGGCGACCCCGGACGCCTACCCGCGGATCTACCAGGAGGGCGGCTTCATCACGCCGTACGCCGGCGACTCGACGGGCTTCGTCGAGAAGTGGCGCACCCACGTCGGGTGGGCGGATCCCCGCTACTACTGGGGGATCGGGTACGGCGCCGACATGAACGGCCTCGGCGCCCAGGGCGACCCGCGCGGCACCGACGTGTCCAACCCGGTCACCTACCCCTTCACGGGTCTGGGCGGCGTCACCATCGACAAGCAGCACGCCGGCCAGCGGGTCTACGACATCAACGCCGACGGCGTCGCGCAGTACGGCCTCTACCCCGACTGGATCCAGGACCTCACCAAGGTCGCCGACAAGCAGAAGCGCGGCGACGGCGCCAAGATCGAGGACGACATGGCCCGCGGGGCCGAGGCCTACCTCCAGATGTGGGAGCGGGCCGACGGCGTCAAGCCCGACTCCTGCCGCAACCCGGGTCTGCGCAAGGGCGTCGGCCGGGTCAGCCACCTGCTGCGGCGCGGCATGACGACCACCGCCGTGATGAAGGCCGTCGGCCAGCCCTACCAGCGGCTCGGCTCGACGTACCGCTTCTGCGCGAAGAGCGCGACCGACCCGCGGGTCGTCGTCAAGGTGTCGTTCTCGAAGGGCGGCAAGGTCACCGCGGTCAAGAGGACCTGATCGGTCAGTAGATCGGGCCGACGAACTTGCCGGGGACACCCACCTGGACGGGCGGTTCCTGCAGCGCGTCCTCGATGCGAGCCTTCGCCAACCTGGCGAAGTCCGCGAGCGGCGTGGCGGTGACCGGCTGACGTCCGGTGGCCCAGAACGCGACGTCGTCGATGAGGACCACGGCGAGGTCGCCGAGCCGGGCCACCTTGAGGACCTTGAAGAACGAGCCGGGGCGGAAGACGACCTCGCGGTCGTCGGGCGCGGCCGAGAGCTCCTCGATCGCGCGGCCGCTGCGGCCGCTGATCGCCCACAGGCCGCGCACCGCGAAGTTCTCGGTGGCGACCCGCGGGTCCCGGGAGGTGGCGGTGACGCCCTGGGCGAGGATGGTCGCCCCCTCCTCGGGGAACGGTCCGGGCGGCAGACCGCGGAAGCTCAGGCCGGTCCAGGGCGGCAGCTTGTCCAACCCGTTGAGGAAGTCGACGAAACGCTGCGGCATCGGCTCCCCGATCGGGTCGAGGTAGCCCTGGTCGACGTACCACCGGATCGGCCGGTCGAGCACCACCATCGCTCCGCCGCCAGGCTGGCCGAACCAGGGCGCGGCGATCCCCTCCTGGACCTCCGGCGGGAAGGGACGCGCGAGCTGGAAGGCGAACCGGGCGGCGCCGACGTCGCTCGGCGGCTGCGAGCGTTGGGAGAACGGCGTGCCCAGCGCGTAGAGGTGGTGCCCGGTCTCCGGGCCGACGCAGTCGAGCAGGTCGCCAGGCTGCAGCTCTGCGGGGGCGGGGCGCTCGTTGCGAGCACGGCTGCGGGCGAGGAGCTCGGCCGCCGTGCGTTCTCCGCGGGCCTGGTCGGCCGCGGAGAACGCGGCGCCGACCCGGTGCAGGGGTGTCGCCCGGAGGCGGGTGATCAGCTGGCTCGCCTCGTCCTGGGTCGCGACCTCCTCGTACACACGGAAGCTCCGGCGGCCGAACGCGCCGACGAGGTGCCGCTCCTCTCGCCGGACGACGAGCCACTCGCCCTCCGGCGGAGTCACGGTGCCGGCTGCGTCGTCGGACATGCCGGCGTCCTACCCCGTTCCTCCGGGCTCGGAACCTGCCCGGAGCCTGCCCCGAAGTTACCTACGGGTAGGATTCTTCTCACGCCCGGACGGGACTGACGCCGCGATCCACGGGGAACTAGGCTCACGGCGCGCCGTACGGCGTCGCACCCGCCCGACTGCCGCCGCTCGAGGGAGTCCCGCTCCATGCAGATCTTCGCCATCGTCGTCTCGCTCGCCATCACGGTCGTCGCCGTGGCGGCCATGGTCGTCGCCGTCCGGGGGATGCTCGCCGTCCTGCGCCAGGGCCAGGCAGCGCCGGGCCGCAGCGACGCGAAGGGGGCGCGCACCCTGACGATGCTGAAGGAGACGTTCCTCCACACCCGGATGCTCCAGTGGCACTGGGTCGGGATCATGCACTGGTTCGTCTACCTCGGCTTCATCGTGCTCAGCACGGCGGTCTTCACGGGCTACTTCCAGCTGTTCGACCCCGAGTTCGTGCTGCCGGTCCTCGGTCACTTCTTCCTGTACGAGTGGGTGTGCGAGGCGCTCGGCGTGCTCAGCACCATCGGCATCGTCTTCCTGATCGTCTACCGCCAGAAGCACCACCCGCGGCTCGAGGGTCGCAACAGCCGCTTCTTCGGCTCCACCTTCTGGCAGGCCTACTTCGTCGAGTTCATGGCGCTGCTCGAGGGCTCCGCGATCCTCTTCATCCGCGGCGCGGAGTGGAAGCTCGACGACGACGCGACCCGCTTCCACTACCCGTTCAGCTCCTACCTCGGCGACCTGCTCTACCCCGACGGCCACGACGCGCTCGAGAACATCGTCGTCCTCATCGCGATGATCAAGATCCTCTCGGCGATGGTCTGGCTGATCGTGATCGCGCGGAACCTCACGATGGGCGTCGCCTGGCACCGCTTCACGGCCTGGTTCAACATCTGGTTCAAGCGCGACGCGACGGGCCGTACGGCGCTGGGCGCCCTCAAGCCGCTGACCTCCGACGGCAAGGCGATCACCCTCGACGACATCGACGACCTCGACGAGGACTCCACCCTCGGTGTCGGGTCGATCAGCGACTTCAGCTGGAAGGGCATCCTCGACTTCACGACCTGCACCGAGTGCGGTCGCTGCCAGTCGCAGTGCCCGGCCTGGAACACCGAGAAGCCGCTGTCGCCGAAGCTCCTGATGATGGGGCTGCGCGAAGCGGCGTACGCCGGTGCTGCCGCCGACGGCGAGGAGCCGCGCGCGCTGATCGGCAAGACCGACGCCGAGGCGGCGGCCGGCGCCGGGACCGAGGTCACGGACTGGTTCTACAACCCGACCGACGGCGACTTCGTCATCGACGAGGACGTGCTGTGGTCCTGCACGTCGTGCGGCGCCTGCGTCCAGCAGTGCCCCGTCGACATCGAGCACGTCGACCACATCGTCGACATGCGCCGCTACCAGGTGCTCGTCGAGTCGAACTTCCCCGCCGAGCTCAACGGCCTCTTCAAGGGCCTGGAGAACAAGGGCAACCCGTGGAACATGTCGGCCTCGGCCCGCATGGACTGGGCCAAGGGCCTCGACTTCGAGGTGAAGGTCGTCGGCGAGAGCATCGAGTCGCTCGACGAGGTCGACTGGCTCTTCTGGGTCGGCTGCGCCGGCGCCTACGAGGACCGCGCGAAGAAGACCACCCGCGCCGTCGCCGAGCTGCTGGACATGGCCGGCGTCTCGTTCGGCGTCCTCGGCAACGGCGAGACCTGCACGGGCGACCCGGCCCGGCGCGCGGGCAACGAGTTCGTGTTCCAGGGCCTCGCGCAGCAGAACGTCGAGACGTTCCAGGAGTACAAGGTCAAGAAGGTCGTCTCGACCTGCGCCCACTGCTTCAACACGCTCAAGAACGAGTACAAGGAGTTCGGCGTCGAGCTCGAGGTCGTGCACCACACCCAGCTGCTCAACCGGCTGGTGCGCGACGGCAAGCTGACCCCGGTCCAGGACGGCGACGGCGCCCACAAGCGCTCCATCACCTACCACGACCCCTGCTACATCGGCCGCCACAACGGCGTCTACACGCCGCCGCGCGAGCTGCTCCAGATCCTGCCCGGCGCCGAGTTCGTCGAGATGGAGCGCAACTCCGAGCGGTCCTTCTGCTGCGGCGCCGGCGGTGCCCGGATGTGGATGGAGGAGAAGCTCGGCGAGCGGATCAACGTCAACCGCACCAAGGAGGCCGTCGGCACCGGCGCCGACCAGATCGCGGTCGGATGCCCCTTCTGCCGGGTGATGCTCTCCGACGGCCTCACCGCCCAGCAGGCCGCGGGCGAGGCGCGCGAGGAGGTCGAGATCCTCGACGTCGCGCAGATGCTGCTGGCGTCCGTGAAGGGCGAGATGGCCACCAAGCTGGCGCCCGGCGCCGGTACGACGGCCGCCCCGGCCGCCCCCGCTGACAAGGAGGCGCCTGCCGAGGAGCCTGCCGAGAAGTCGGTCGAGACGAAGGCCGAGCCCGAGGTCGGCGACGAGACCATCACGGAGGACACGGTCGTCGAGACCGAGGACGCCGGTCCGGCCGCCAAGGCCTCCGGCGGCTCGTCGCTCTTCGACGACGCCCCCGCGCAGGACGAGTCCGCCGAGGAGGCGCCGGCCGAGGAGGCGCCGGCCGAGGAGGCGCCGGCCGAGGCGAAGCCAGCCGCGTCGGGCGGCTCGCTGTTCGACCTGGGCGGCGATGACGCCCCGGCCGAGCCCGAGACGAAGACCGACCCGGAGCCGGAGAAGGAGCCGGAGAAGCCCGCCGCCCAGCAGGCCGACCTCAGCTCGGGCGGCTCGCTCTTCGACGTGGGTGGCGACGAGCCGGCCGCGGAGAAGGAGCCGGAGAAGACCTCCGAGCCGGAGCCCGAGCCGGAGCCCGAGGCAGCAGCCGAGCCGGCCGAGCCTGCGGCGAAGCAGGCCGACCTGGGCTCCGGCGGCTCGCTCTTCGACATCGCGGCCGACGAGCCCGCCCCGCCGGCCGAGGCGCCCGCCGAGCCCGAGCCCGAGCCCGAGCCCGAGCCCGAGCCCGAGGCAGAGGCGGAGCCGGAGGCGAAGTCCGAGCCCGAGCCGGAGCCGGCCGCCGAGGAGAAGCCCGAGAAGGCGGACGAGCCGAAGGCCGAGGCCGCTCCCGCGGCCGAGCCGACCGCCTCCATCCCCGAGGGCGGATCGCTGTTCGACATCGCCGCCCCCGAGCCGGCGGCTGCCCCGGAGCCGAAGGCCGAGACCCCCGCCGAGCCGGAGCCCGAGCCGGAGGCGAAGTCCGAGCCCGAGCCGGAGCCCGAGCCCGAGCCGGAGCCCGAGCCCGCCGCCGAGGAGAAGGCGGACGAGCCGAAGGCCGAGGCCGCTCCCGCGGCCGAGCCGACCGCCTCCATCCCCGAGGGCGGATCGCTGTTCGACATCGCCGCCCCCGAGCCGGCGGCTGCCCCGGAGCCGAAGGCCGAGACGCCCGCCGAGCCCGAGGACGAGCCCGAGGCGGAGCCGGAGCCCGAGCCCGAGCCCGCCGCCGAGGAGAAGGCGGACGAGCCGAAGGCCGAGGCCGAGCCGGAGCCCGAGGACGAGGTACCGGCCGCAGTCCCGGACGGCGCCGCGCTCAGTGCCGCAGCCACGGCCGCCGCCAGCGACGACTCGGCCGAGGAAGCCGATCCCGAGCCGGCGCCGGAGCCCGAGGCGAAGGCAGAGACCAAGGCGGACCCCGACCCCGAGCCCGAGGAGAAGCCCGAGCCCGAGCCCGAGGAGAAGCCGAAGCCCGCCGCCAGCGGCGACGCGCACGAGCCGAAGACCGACGTCGACATCCACGGCGCCGGGTCGCTCTTCGACCTCTGACCTCGGCCTCCCGGGCAGCACACATCCGGGCGTAGCGTCGGCTCCGAACAGGAGTCGACATGGATCCTCGTGAGTACCGCGACGCGCGCTGGCACTCGCTGCTGCGCGCGGCGGAGGATCTCGGGGTGGATCCGGAGGCCGCACCGGGACTGGTCGAGCAGGTGCTGGTCCGGGAGCAGCGGCGGATCAGGCGCGCTGAGGACCCCGACCCGCTGGTGCACGCGGCCCTCGCCGACGCCGTCCTCGGGCCGCCGTCACCGGTGCCGCGCGAGCACGGCCGCCGTCGGCTCGCCGTCGCCGGACTCGCCACGGCACTGGTCGCCGTCGGCGTCGTCCTCGCCCTGACCCGGCCGGAGCCACCGCCGACCGACCACCTGCGGGCCGACCAGATCCCGTCGCTCTTCGGGTACGACGGCGAGGCGGCGCGCGCCCTCCTCGAGAAGCGCGGGCTGGAGGTGTCGCTGCGGCCGTTCCGCTCCTGCGAGGTCCGCGACCGGGTGGTCGCCAGCGCGCCGGCGGCCGGGGCGGCGTACGACCGCGGCGATCGTGTGGTCGTCTACACCGCACTGCCGGCCGACGTCTCCTGCCTCACCGACTACGGCGAGCGGGAGGTCGCGTGGCAGCTGCTCGACTTCGCCAACGGGCACGGGAGAGCGCCGGCCTTCGCGCCCCAGGTCTCCGTCTACTCGGGAGACGCCCCGCGCGAGGTCCTCACCGGCGCCGCCGCGGCCGACCCGGACGCGTGGCGGGAGTCAGGCGTCCTCGAGGCGCTGCACGCCGCGTCCTCGGAGGTGGAGCTCGTGGAGGAGCACCCGCTGACGTACGCCGTGCCGGCCGTGCGCGTGGTGCGCGCGAGCGACGGCTTCGGGACCTGTGCCGCCCCCGACCCGACGACGGCCGGGCCGGCCGACGTCATCACCTTCGTGGTGAGGTCGGCCGACCGGACCGGGTGTCCGTTGCGGCTCGAGGTCGGCCGCGACGACGACCGCCGGATCGAGAGCGTGACGCTCTACCCCGCGTCGTCCTGAGCCGGAGCCGGGGCGTCGTGCTCGGGCACGACGACCGGACGCAGGCGTGCCCAGATCAGGAACGCCGCTCCCATCACGAGCATCACGACGCCCGCCCAGAGGTTGGCGTTGACGCCACCCGTCTTGTCGAGCTCCTTGTCGCCGAAGATCCCCATCAACGTGAGGATCACGCCGTACGCGCCGATCAGGCCGCCGATGATGTTGCGGATGTCGAAGGCACCTGCGGTGTGCTGGTTACGTGGCATGACAGGCTCCTCAGAAGATCACGTTCAGGATGATGACCAGCACCAGCGCGATGCCGGCGAGCGGCAGGGTGCGCTGGTACCACGGACGGCCGGCCTCGTCCGGATCGACGAGGTCCTCGCGTGGGGTCTCCGAGTAGACCAGGCCGCGGAGCTCCTCCACGGGCTTCGGCTTCGTGAAGCCGGAGACCGCGATGCTGAGCACGACGTCGACGACGAACGCCGCACCGGCGGCGACGAACGACGCTCCCTGGCCGCTGATGCCGATCCAGCCCTGGCTGAGGGACCCGAGCGCGTCCTCGCTGGCGATGCCGACGATCACCGCCGCCACGGTGCCGGACACGAGGCCGACCCAACCGGCGGTCGGCGTCATCCGCTTCCAGAACATACCGACGATGAAGGTGGCGAAGAGCGGTGCGTTGAAGAACCCGAACAACGTCTGGAGGTAGTTCATGATGTTCGTGTAGTTCGACGCGAGGGACGCCGTGAAGATCGCGATGATGACGGCCACCACGGTCGCGATCCGGCCCACCAGCAGGTAGTACCCGTCGCTGCGGTCCTTGACGATGTAGCGCTGCCAGAGGTCGTAGCTCCACACGGTGTTGAAGGCCGAGACGTTGGCCGCCATACCGGCCATGAACGCCGCCAGCAGGCCGGCGATCGCCAGGCCCAGCAGGCCGTTCGGCAGGATGTCGCGCATCAGGTAGAGCAACGAGTCGTTGTAGGTCACCCCGTCCCCGGACGAGCCGCCTGGCACCGCTTCTCCCGCCTTCACCTGCGCGACCTCGTGGACCAGGACGGCGGCGATCATGCCGGGCAGGATCGTGATGAAGGGGACGAACATCTTCGGGTAGGCGCCGATGATGGGCGTCTTGCGCGCCGAGGAGATCGAGTTGGAGGCCATCGCCCGCTGGACCTCGACGAAGTTGGTCGTCCAGTAGCCGAAGGACAGCACGAAGCCGAGGCCGAAGACGATGCCGACGATCGACCAGAAGTCGGACGTGAAGCCGGTCAGCGCGTTGCCCGGCCAGGAGTTCAGCTGTTGCTCGGCGGGAGCGATCGTGTCGGGGTGGGCGCCGGCGGCCGAGGTGATGCCGTCCTTGAGGCCGTCCCAGCCACCGACGCGGTGCAGGCCGATCAGGGTCAGCGGCAGCAGCGCGGCCACGATCACGAAGAACTGCAGGACCTCGTTGTAGATGGCGGCACTGAGGCCACCGAGCGTGATGTACGAGAGCACGATGATCGCCGCGACGATCAGGGCCACCCACAGCGGCCAGCCGAGCAGCGCGTGCACGATGCTCGCCAGCAGGAAGAGGTTGATGCCCGCGATCAGCAGCTGCGCGACGGCGAACGAGATCGCGTTGACGAGGTGCGCCCCGGTGCCGAACCGCCGGTACATGAACTCCGGCACGGAGCGGACCTTCGAGCCGTAGTAGAAGGGCATCATCACGACGCCCAGGAAGAGCATCGCGGGGATAGCGCCGATCCAGAAGTAGTGGACCGTCGGGATGCCGAACTGGGCACCGTTGGCCGACATGCCCATGATCTCGACCGCGCCGAGGTTGGCGGAGATGAACGCCAGACCCGTCACCCAGGCCGGCAACGAGCGCCCCGAGAGGAAGAAGTCGAGCGAGTCGGAGATCTGCCGTCGGGCGAGAACACCGATCCCCAGGACGACCGCGAAGTACATGAAGATCATCAGGTAGTCGACGAACTTCGCGTCGATGATCGTGCTGGCCATCACCGTAGGACTGGCCAAAACTGTCGGACTCGACATCTAGTGCGCCTTTCGTGCACCGATCCGGTGGCGGGCACCCGGAAGGACCATCGGACCTCGTGCCCAGCCCCCGCGCCCCACAAACCCCTTCCGTCCATCCGGTGCCGAACTCCGCGGCATCGTGACGCACGATGACGTCACATGACACTTGACGTGACGTCACGATGATGTCATCGTGGTGCACATGGACATCACCCCGTACGTCGAGAGCCTGCGTCGCGACCTGCTCGCCGCCGCGGACGCCGCCGGCCCCGAGGCCCGCGCCGCGACCGAGCGACTGAGCTACGCCCTCGACCCCGCCGCGCGGCTGGCCCTGATGGAGGCCATCTCGCAGGCCGCCGCCGAGATCACCGCCGAGCTCCCGGACGGCGGCGTCGACGTACGGCTCAACGGTCGCGAGCTCGAGTTCGCGGTGCACGCACCGCCCACGGTCGCACCGTCGGCCCCGACGCCGGCGCCGGTGGACGTCGACGAGCCCGAGGACGACGGCAGCGTCGCCCGGATCACCCTCCGGATCCCCGAGTCGGTCAAGGCCAAGGCCGAGGAGCTCGCCAGCAGGTCGGGCCACTCCCTCAACACGTGGCTGGTCAACATCGTCCGCGGCGCGACCCGGGAGGGCGCGATCAACGTCGACATCGACCTCTCCAGCATCCCGTTCGCCACCGGCGGCGACCCGTTCGGCGGCAAGCGGCCCGGCAAGCGCATGTCCGGCTGGGTCTAGGCACGACCCGCTACCCCTCCTCCGGGACCGGCACCGCCGGCCCCGTGGACGAACACACCCCACACCAGGAGCACCGTCATGACCCAGCACAGCTTCGACACCCCCAAGCCCGTCGAGCTCTTCGTGGAGATCGCCAAGGGCACCGTCGACATCACCGCGACCGACACCACCGAGACCCAGGTCGAGGTCACCGGCCGCGACGCCGAGCAGACGATCGTCCGCGAGGACGGCGAGCAGATCTCGGTCATCGGGCCGAAGCGCGGCGGCCTCTTCGGCGGCGAGTCGCGCCTCGACGTACGCATCACCGTCCCGGCGGGCAGCAACCCGGTCGTCCGGACCGGCAGCGCCGACATCACCGTGCACGGCACGGTGGGCAACGCCAAGGTCCGCAGCGGCTCCGGCGACGTCCGGCTCGACGTGGCCACCGGCCCGCTGCTCGTCGAGACCGGCTCCGGCGACATCCGGATCGAGGCCGCCCACGAGGCGCTCAAGATCAAGAGCGGGTCCGGCGACATCGTCATCGGCCAGATCGACGCCGTCACCTCGATCTCGACCGGCTCCGGCGACGTCCGGATGGCCACCGCCCACGGGCAGACCGTCGTCAAGACCGGGTCCGGCGACCTCGAGGTCGGCGACGCGACCCGCGACGTCTCGCTGACCACCGGCTCGGGCGACCTGGTCGTGAGCCGGGCCCACCGGGGCAAGGTGAGCGCGAAGGGCGCCTCCGGCGACGTCCGGATCGGGATCCCTGCCGGCGTCCCCGTGTGGACCGACATCACCACTGTCACCGGCGCCATCCGCTCCACCCTCAGCGGCACCGGTCAGCCCGAGGCGGGCGCCGACCACGTCGAGGTCCGGGCCCGCACCGTCAGCGGCGACATCGTGCTCGCCGAGGCCTGACCAGCTCCACCCACCCCCACCCGCACGCGCACCAGAGGAGAATTGTCATGGAGTACAGCAACGTCATCCTCGACGCCGAGGCCAACCGTCAGCAGATCGCGGAGCGGATCGCCCGCGCCGCCACCCCGCGCATCTCGTCCACCTCGCACCGGCACCTGCTCGCCCAGCGGCTGCGCCGCCTCGCCGACCGCGTCGACAACTGAGCGACGAGGTGGTGGTTTCGAGGCTCGGAGCTAGCGCTCCTCGCACCTCAACCACCGCCATCGGTGGTTGAGGCGCGAAGGCCGCCAGGCCTGAGCCTCGAAACCACGGCAGCCGCGGTCAGGACTGCATCGCGACGCCGCGGCGCCAGTAACCCATGAAGGCGACCTGGCGGCGGTCGACACCGAGGTCCTTCACCAGGACCCGGCGCAGGCCGGTGACGACGGCGGACTCCCCGGCGATCCAGGCGTAGACGTCGTCCAGGTCGTGGCCGACCACCGAGGTCGCGGCGTCGACGTCCTCGCCCGAGGAGGAGTACGTCGGGGTCTCCCACAGGTCCGGGTCGACCTCCTCGACCTCCTCGACGGGCGCACCGCCGACACCGAGGTGGTCGAGCACCGCCTGGTGCAGGCGGGCGCCGTGGTCGTCCTCGTCGCGGGCCAGCCAGACCACCTCGACGCCCTCGGGGTGCTGGACGGTGAGGATGTCCGCCGCGGTCGGGACCTCGAGGAAGGCCGCGCCGACGGCGTCGTGGCGCAGCTGGCCGAGGATCGCGCAGACCGCCGGCACGGCGGTCTCGTCGCCGACGAGCAGCAGCCGTCGCGCCGTGCCCGGCTCGAACTCGATGCCGCCGTAGAACTGACCACGCCGGGGAGCGATCACCACGAGCCGGTCGCCGACCGCAGCGCGCGCGGCCCAGGCACAACCCGGGCCGGGCTCGCCGTGGTCGTCGGGGTGGACGACGATGTCGACCACCAGCCGCGTGTCCGCACCCTCGCCGCGCACGTCGCGGATCGTGTAGGTGCGCATGTGGCCGCGCTCCTCGGCCGGACGCTTCAGCCAGGTGTCGTACCAGGAGTCGTCGGCGCCCTCGAACGACGGGGCGGGGCCACCGGGCACGCCCGGGAAGACGAGCTTGATCCGCTGGTCGTACGACGGTCCGTCGACGCCGTACTCGGCGAGGCAGGCTCCACCGAGCTCGGCCCGGACGAAGGCGGGCGAGAGCCGGTCGACGCGCACCACCTCGACCTCGTCGAGGATCATCGGCAGCGGCTGCTGGGTCGTGGTCATGAAGTTAGGCTAACCTAACTTCCCTGGCAGGGCAGAGTGGGGTCCGTGACGACCGAGGAGCTCGCCGAGGCCGCACTCGCCTGGCTCGCGGCCCAGCCGCTGTCCGACGACCCGGACCTCTACAGCGGGACCGCCGGCATCGTCGTGTCCTTCGTCGAGGCCCACACGCACACCGCCGACGACCGCTGGGCCGACCTCGCCGTTGCTGGCGCCCGGTCCCTGGCCATGCGGGTCGACGCGCTCGACCACCACTCGCTCTACTTCGGCACGACGGGGATCGCGGTCGTGCTGCGCGAGATCGGCGAGCGGTACGACGACGCGCCCCTGGTCGCCGCCGCGGACCGCGGCCGGGACGTCGTGCGCGCCGCCTTCGACGGCGAGCGCTGGGGCGAGGCCTACGACCTGATGGGCGGCAACGCCGGCATCGGCCTGGGCGCCCTCCGGCTCGGCGACCCCGAGCTGGCCCTGCTCGCGGTCGAGCCCTACCTGCACACGTCCGAGCGCACGGCGTACGGGATCACGTGGGAGAACCGCGTCGGCCTCACCGCTCGTCGCCACCACATCTCGCACGGCACCCTCGGCATCGCCTACGGGCTGGTCGCCGTCGGGGGCGCCACCGGCCGGTCCGACCTCGTCGACCTCGGTCTCGAAGCGGTCGCCGACGTCGTGGCGCGCAACGAGGAGCCCGACGGGTTCCTGGTGCCGCACTCCGACCCGGCCCAGGTGCACCCGCTGCTCGAGCGCTACAGCCTGGGCTGGTGCCACGGTCCGACCGGCGATGCCCAGGTCTTCCGGCTCCTGCACGAGGTCACCGGCCAGGCCCGGTGGCTCGAGCTCCAGGACCGCTGCTGGCACACGGTCGTCACGTCGGGCCTGCCGGAGCGCCTGCGCCCCGGCTTCTGGGACAACAACGGCCGCTGCTGCGGTACGGCGGGCGTGCTGGCGCTCGCGAGCGACCGGCAGGTCGAACGCGGCGACGACGCGAGCTTCGCGGACCGCCTGGTCGCCGACCTGACGGACCGGGCGACGATCGACGCAGCCGGCGCCCGGTGGTCGAACCGCGAGCACCGCGCGGCCGAGCCCGACCTGCCGCCCCAGCCGGGCTGGGCGATGGGCAACGCGGGCATCGTCCGCGAGCTGCTCCGCCACGACCGGATCGCCACCGGCCGCGACCCGGCGTACGCGTTCGCGTGGCCGGACCAGCCGGTCGCGACCTAGATGTGGGTGCGGTGGAAGTTCTGGAACGAACGCGACGGCGTCGGCCCGCGCTGGCCCTGGTAGCGCGACCCGTACTTCTCCGAGCCGTAGGGGTGCTCGCTCGCCGACGTCAGCCGGAAGAAGCAGAACTGGCCGATCTTCATGCCCGGGTAGAGCTTGATCGGCAGCGTCGCCACGTTGGCCAGCTCGAGGGTGACGTGTCCCGAGAAGCCCGGGTCCACGAAGCCCGCGGTCGCGTGGGTCAGCAGCCCGAGGCGCCCCAGCGAGGACTTGCCCTCGACACGCGCGGCGATGTCGTCGGGCAGCGTCACGACCTCGTACGTCGAGCCGAGCACGAACTCCCCCGGGTGCAGGATGAACGGCTCGTCACCCTCCGGCTCGACCTCGCGGGTGAGGTCGGACTGGTCCGCGGCGGGGTCGATGTGCGGGTACTTGTGGTTCTCGAAGACCCGGAAGAACCGGTCCAGGCGCACGTCGATCGACGACGGCTGGAGCATGGCCGGGTCCCAGGGGTCCATCGCGATCCGGCCGTCGTCGATCTGGGCCAGGATGTCGCGGTCTGACAGCAGCACGCTGGCACCCTACCGGTGGGCGCCGCCGAGGCACCCGGACAATGAGACCGTGAGCTTCGAGCGGTACGTCGCGATCGGCGACTCCTTCACCGAGGGCGTCGGCGATCCCGACCCCGCCCGCCCCAACGGCCTGCGCGGCTGGGCCGACCGGGTGGCCGAGGTGCTCGGCTCGGCCGGCGGCGACTTCGGCTACGCCAACCTCGCGATCCGCGGCCGCAAGCTCCCCGCCATCCTGGACGAGCAGCTCGAGCCGGCGATCGCGCTCGCCCCCGACCTCGTCACCGTCTACGCCGGCGCCAACGACATCCTGCGACCGCGCGTCGACATCGACACGATCGTGGAGAGGTACGACGTGGCGCTCGGCCGGCTCGCGGCCACCGGGGCCCGGCTCGTGGTGTTCACGGCGTTCGACCCCGGCGGCTCCGCCATCTACCGCCCGCTGCGCGGCCGGTTCGCGCTCTACAACGAGCTCGTGCGCACCAGCGCCCGCGCCCACGGGGCCACCGTTGTCGACTTCTGGACGATGCGGGAGTACCGCGACTGGCGCTACTGGGACCCGGACCGGATGCACCTCGGGCCTGCCGGCCACCAGCGGATGGCCATCGAGGTGCTGGACACCCTCGGCGTACCCCACGACCTGGCGCCGCTCCCCCTGGTCGACCGTCCGGCGGCCACCCGGGCCGAGCAGCGCCGCGAGAACCTGACCTGGGTCCGCGAGATGGCGATCCCCTGGGTGCACCGGCGGCTGACCGGCCGCTCCTCCGGTGACGGACTCGACCCGAAGCGTCCGACGCTCGCGCCCATCGACTAGTATCGCCGCGACCGAGGCGCAGGCCCCGGTCGTGCGGATGTAGCTCAGTTGGTAGAGCGCGACCTTCCCAAGGTCGATGTCGCGAGTTCGAATCTCGTCATCCGCTCCACGTCGTTGTCGAGTGACGCAAGATCGCCCTCTGGATCACCTCCAGAGGGCATTTTCATGTCTCTCGACGATTGACGGGAGGCCGCGCTCAGGCACGCCACCCTTCCGGCCGATGTGCCTGGTGGTCTGTGACTGTTGTGACTTGTGGTGCGCTTGACTATTCAAGTGACCGGGGTGACAGTGGTCGGGCCGCGTCCCCTTCCCCGTTCGGACTCGAGGTCCTGATGTCCCGCCCCCGCGCCCTCGTCGTAGCCATCGGCGTCCTGGCCGTCCTGCTCGCCCTCACCCCCTTCATCCCGCGCGGCGGCGACGAGGACGGCGCGCTGCGCCCCTCGGGCGACCGCCCCGGCAAGGCCGCGATGCTGCGGAGCGCGAACGCCGTCGGCCCGTCGCGGATCTCGCCGGCGATGCAGTCCGAGATCGACCGCGTCGTCGCCGAGGGCCGATCGATCGGGCGCACCGGCTCCAAGGCCGCCCTCGCCCGCAGTGACTCCCACCTGGTCCGCTGCGCCGACCTCGACGGCCAGCGTTACTGCCTGGGCGTCGGCTGGACCGACGACACCGAGGCCGAGGTCCGCGCCCGGGTCGCCTCCGCCGCCCGCGCCGCCGAGCGGCGTACCGGCCAGATCAGCACCGGCGACCTGGACGCGCCCGCCGTCCTGGCCCGCTCCGCCCGGATGACCCCGAAGGCCCGCGCGGCGGCCGACCGCGCCGAGCTCGAGTCGGCAGCGACCGCGGTCGCCAAGGTCTGGCTCCTCCGCCACGAGATCCAAGGCGTCCCGCTGCCCGACGACTTCCTCGCGGAGCACCCCGAGGCCCGGCGGGCGGCGCCAGCGGCCACGAAGAAGCCGACCCCCACCCCGACCCCGACGGCCACGCCCACCGCGTCCGCCAGCCCGACCACCGCCGCGGTGCCGACGGCCAACGCCGCCGCCACGGCCAGCGCCACCGCGACCCCGACCGCCGCCCCGACGGTCGTCGCCAAGACCGGCCGCGACTACCCGCGCCGCGTCGAGATCCTGAAGACCAACCAGACCTCGGAGCAGACCCGCACCTACTACTGCGGCCCGACCTCGATGCAGATGATCACCTGGGGCTGGGCCGGCAAGGCCCGCAGCCAGGACTACTGGGCGCACCGGCTCGGCACGACGACGAGCGGCACCGGCATGACCGACATGGTGCGCGTCGTCAACCGTGCGACCGGCTGGGACCGCAAGTCGTACGCCGGCAAGTACGTCACGCTCGACATCGGCGGCTGGTCCTACAAGCAGTGGATGCTGCTGATGATGCGGCACGTCGCGGACTACCACGCCCCCGTCGTGCTGCACCCGATCCTGCTCAAGCGCTACTACCCCTACCTCGACGACGACGCCTCCGGCCACTACCAAGTGGGCCGCGGCTTCGACAAGAACGGCAAGAAGCCGGCCATGCTCGGCTACTTCGAGCCGTGGAACCAGCAGCGCTTCGACCCCTCGGAGCCCTACATCGACCGCGTCCAGTGGCGCAGCGCCTACAAGAGCTACCGCGCCAACGAGGACCACTTCCTCCACAACGTCGGCGTCTGATGCGCACCTCTCGGACCCTGCCGTACGCCGCCGGCGCAGCGGCACTGGTGCTCGCCCTGACCGGGTGCGGCGCGTCCGACGGCTCCGACGACGAGCCCGACGCGGGTACGACGCCGAGCGCCAGCACCTCGGCCCCGTCGACGTCGTCCTCGTCCGCCTCACCCACCCCCACCGGGACCAGCCAGCCGGGCGGCACGGCCGACGCCCCGGCACCGGCGACGCCGCGGACGGACCTCCTCGACTGGCAGCCGGTCGACGGCTCCGTCGACGACACCGTGACCCGCGGCGACGACTGGACGCTCACGGTCGCCGACGACGGCTCGACCTGGCGACTGCAGAAGTCGGCCGGCGTCACCAGCTCCGGCACGGCGACGGCCACCCCGGGCTGGCAGGTCAGCGACACGCTGCTCGACGACGACTGGGCGGTCGTCGTCCTCCAGGACGAGCAGGAGCAGCGGCCCGGTCGCGCCACGGTCACCAACCTCGAGTCGGGCAAGGCCTACGAGCTGAACGGCCGCTCCGACGTCCCCACCACCAACGGCGGCACCTGGGCCCTCGGCGACGACCGTCTCGTGCACGCGACGTACGACCGGGGCGCCTACTGCCTCGCCGAGGTCGACCTCGCGTCACAGAAGTCGACCGTCGCCTGGTGCGCACCCAAGCGGCAGGGCTTCAACGCCGCCCACGTCACCGACGCCGGAATCTCCGTGCTGAGCTTCGACGACTCCCAGCCCTCGTGCCGCACGGTCGTCACCATCGACGGCGGCGACGCCGTCCCGTTCACCGGCCCCGCCGACTGCAAGGCCTGGGAGGGCCTGGTCACCGACGACGGTGCCGTCTGGTCGACGATCCCGCGCGAGCAGCGGATCGAGGAGGCGGAGTACGTCGCGCGCGTCGGCGACGGCTACTTCGACCTCGGCCCCGGCGTCGCCGGCAGCCTCACCGAGTGCGACGGCGCGGCGTACTTCGTGCGCGACCCGGAGGTGAAGGGCGGCCCGGCAGCCCTGATGCGGTGGACGAGCGACGACGGCCTGAGCGTCGTCTACGAGTCGCCGAAGGGCCAGGCGTTCGTCGAGGCGCCCCGCTGCGGCGGCGACACGATGACGCTGACCGCCCGCACCTCCTCCGGCGACCAGCAGGTGACCGCCGACCTAGGCTGAGCCGGTGAGCTTCACCGGTTTCCCGTCAGCGGCCCTCGACTTCTACGACGACCTCGAGGTCGACAACACCAAGTCCTACTGGGAGAAGCACAAGGCGGTGTACGCCGACGCGGTCAAGGCGCCGATGACCGCGCTGTGCGCCGAGCTCGAGCCCGAGTTCGGCGCGGCGAAGATCTTCCGGCCCTACCGCGACGTCCGGTTCGCGAAGGACAAGACGCCGTACAAGACCCACCAGGGAGCGTTCGTGCGGGTCGGCGAGTCCACCGGGTGGTACGTCGAGCTCTCGCCGCGCGGCCTGCGCACCGGCGCCGGCTTCTACGAGGCGAGCGGACCGCGACTGGCGGCCTTCCGGGAGGCGGTCGCCCACGACCGCTTCGGGCCGGAGCTCGAGAAGATCCTGAAGTCCCTGCGCAGGAAGGGCTTCGAGGTCGGCGGGGACACCCTCAAGACCAGCCCGCGCGGGTACGCCGCCGACCACCCGCGCATCGAGCTGCTGCGGCACCGGTCGCTCACGGTCGGCCACCCGCTCGGCTTCGAGCCGGTGATCCACACGCCCGACGTCCTCGACCTGGTCCGCGCCGATTGGCGGGCGATGCGGCCGCTCGTCGAGTGGTGCGCGACCCACGCGAGCATGTGAGCGGGGTCTTACTCCTCGCGCAGCACCCGCCCCACGAAGACCTCGACGTTCGCGACCAGTCGCTCGATCCGCTGCTCGGTCGTCAGCGTCTCCTGGAGCACCGGGCTCGAGGCCGAGGCCCGGCCGCGCACGTACGCCGAGCAGGCCAGGTCCGAGCACATCGGCGTGCCGACGGAGTGGCCGCGCTGGCCCGCCTTCCCGGCCCGCGGGGCCACCATCAGCGCGACGCCGCCGGAGCGCACGGTCATGCAGAGCGAGCACATGCTCGCGCGGCGCCCGACGCCGACCCCGGGAGCCCGCAGCACCAGGCCGAGCGGGCGTCCGTCGTGCTCGGCGACGAGGTAGCCGCGCGCCGGCGCCTGCGGGTCGCGCCAGCCGAGGTAGTCCAGGTCGTCCCACGCCACGTCGGCGAGGTCGCGGGGCAGGTTCAGCCGCTGCGCCTCGCCCTTCGAGCAGTTCACGAAGGCGGCGCGGATCTGGGTCTCGGTCAGCGGCTCCACGTGCACCGACGGTACGTTTCCTATAACCTTTAGGCAAATCCCTATTGATCAAGGAGTGCCGTGCCACGAGCGGGACTGACGACGGAGCGGGTCGTGCGGGCCGGCGCCGAGCTCGCCGACGAGGCCGGGCTGGACGCCGTGACCCTCTCCGCCGTGGCGCGCGGCTTCGACGTCAAGGTCGCCAGCCTCTACTCCCACGTCGCGGGCTCCGCCGACCTGCGCGAGGGGATCGCCCGGCTCGCGCTCGACGAGCTCGCCGACCTCGCGTCCGACGCGCTGGCCGGCCGGTCCGGCAGAGACGCACTGGTTGCCTTCGCGACCACCTACCGCGACTACGCGCGCGAGCACCCGGGTCGGTACGCCGCCACCCGGATCCCGCTCGCCGCGGACTCCCCCGCGGTCGAGTCGGGTCGCCGGCACGCGGCCCTCACCCGCTCGATCCTGCGCGGCTACGACCTCGACGAGACGACGTCCGTGCACGCCGTACGCCTGCTGGGCAGCGTGTTCCACGGCTTCGCCGACCTCGAGCAGAGCGGCGGCTTCGCCCACAGCCAGCCGCCGGCCGACGAGAGCTGGGGGGCGATCCTCGACGCCCTCGACGCCACCCTGCGCAGCTGGCCGGCCTGACGACCGACCGGCCCTCAGACCAGCTTGGGCAGTGTCAGCAGCACGATCGCGGAAGCGATGAACCCCGCGCCGCCGATCGCCAGCAGGCCCCACTGGGCCCGGATCGATCGCATCCGACCCGAGAGCGCGGCGAAGAAGAGGACCGTCGCGAACGCGATGGTCAGGACCGTGTAGTTGTCGCCGCGCTGGTTGTTGCGCAACGCCTCCGCGAACTTGGCGTCGGCCCGGGCATCGGCGGCCGCGGCCTTGTCCACCGGCTCCAGGCGATACTCCGGCAGGTCGAACGGCGTCGGTGCCGCATCCGGGTTCTTCAGCGGCTTGCTGTCCAGCCAGACCGGGAACGCGGCATCCAGGGGCGCGGGGAAGCGTGCCTCGAGGAAGTCGGCCAGCTGGTCGTCGCCCGACGAGTAGGCCTGGAGCCACTGCCCGAAGACACCGACCTGGATCGTCTGCATCCGGTTGGCGATCGTCTGCTGGCGGTTGGCCTCGATCCGCGCCGAGGAGGCCTGGCTGAAGGAGATCGACATGGCACCGCCCCACTTGCTCGCCTGGAAGCCCGTCCAGGCCGTGGCGATCGCGGTCACCGAGAGCAGCACGACCGCGACGAGCTCGCGCCAGTCGGTCGCCCGCCCGGGCTCCTCCTCCGTCGCCATACTCGGGAGTATGAGCCGGGCGGCCAGGCTTTAAGCCTTCGTGAACGACGCCATCGTGCGGTCCGGCTCCCAGAACGCCTTCATCGAGGCGACCCGGCCGTCGTCGTGGATGACGTAGACCATGATCAGCTCGGTGATCGTGTAGCTGCCGTCCGGGAAGGACGTCTTGATCCGGCCGATGTTGGCGCAGGTGTTGCTGCCCGGGTTGGCGAACGACTCGTAGATCTCGAACTCGAACGTGTCGATCGGTGCGATCGCCTTCTCCCAGAAGGCCGCGATGCCCTCGTGCCCGCGGTGCCCCTTGCCCTCCGGGTCGAACATCGACGGGCCGACCGGGTCCTCGAGCACGGCATCCTCGGCGTACACCGTGAGCCACTCGGCCAGGTCGCCCTTGGCGACGGCGGAGTAGGACCGCTGCGAGGCCGCGCGCGCCGGGTGGTCGTCGTTCGGCGCGGTCCAGGTGATGGCGTCGGAGGTGATCATGCGGGCATCCTAGGCGTGAACTGGAACACGTTCTAGTGTCGACGCGCGACACCCTGCGTTCACCCATCGGCCGCTGACGGCTGCCACCGTGCTGGCATGGCGAAACGCAAGGTCTACCTCCACGTCGGGCTCCCGCGCAGCGGGGCCGGCTTCCTCGCCGCCGCGCTCGCCGAGCACGCCGGCGCCCTCGCCGAGCAGGGGGTGCAGGTCCCCGCCGCCTCGGCCGACGAGATGTTCCGCGCCGCGATCGAGATCCGCCGCGACCACCGGGCCTGGGGCTACCCCCGCAAGGCGGTCGAGGGCACCTGGGCGCAGATCTGCCGTCGCGCGCAGACGGGCCAGGGCGACGTCGTCGTCAGCCAGGAGCTCCTCGCCACCTGCACCCGCCCCCAGATCGACCTGCTGCTCGACACGCTGGCCGGCCTCCAGGTCCACGTGGTCGTCACTGCCCGCGACGCCGCCGGCCCGGACCTCGCCGCGGTCGTCGAGCGCTGGTCGGCGGCGGTCAAGGAGCCGCAGCGCCTGCACGTCCTCGTCGTACCGACCGAGGGCGACGCCCGCGAGGCGGTGTGGCGCGGGCTCGGCGAGGTCGTCGGGTTCGACGCCGGCCGGCTCCCGCTGCCGGAGCCGACCCTGTCGACCGCCCTGGTCCGTTCGCTGATCCGCGCCGTCGACGGAGCGCCCGCCAGCGACGACGAGCTCCTCGAGCGGGCCGAGCGCTGGCGCAAGAGCCTCGCCGACGGCGGGTACGACGTCCGCGGCGACACCGCGTCGCTGCTGCCGTCCGACGCACCGCGACCGCTCGCGCTCGCCGACCAGCTCCAGGTGACGGCGGACCTCGTCGCCGCCCTGGTGGTCGAGGTCGGCGACCTGCGCGAGGAGAACCAGGTGCTGACCGCGCGCACCGAGAAGCTCGAGAAGAAGCGCGCCAAGCTCAAGCGGCGGCTCGGGAAGGCCTGACCGCGACCGGGCTCAGTGCGGCTGCCAGGCGTCCTCGTCGGCGGTGCGTGACGTGACGGCGTCGGGGAGCTTGCGGTCGGCGAGGTCCTGGATCGACACCCGCTCGAAGACGTCGCGCAGCGAGCGCCGGGCCGCGATCCACACGTGCTGGAGCACGTCGGCGGCCTCGTTGTAGGTGACCGCCTCGGGCCGCAGGCCGTAGACGGAGACGAGCGGGCCGTCGACCGCACGGATGACGTCGGCGACCGACACCTCGGACGCCGGGCGCCCCATCCGCCACCCGCCGGACTGCCCGCGCTGCGACATCACGACGCCCGCCCGACGCAGGTCGGCCAGGATCGCCTGGAGGAACCCGTGCGGGATCTCCTGGAGCCGGCCGAGCTCCTCCGCGCTCACCGCGCGGCCGTCCTCGCGCGAGGCCATCTCGATCAGCGCACGGAGGGCGTAGTCGGACTTGGCGGAAACTCGCATGCGTCCAGTGTGTCAGATGTGTCGACTTGTTCACTCGACCTTGGTGGCTTGTCGCACCGTCCCGTCGCTCACACGGCCCCTCGGTCGGCCCCTCGGTCGGCCCTCAGACGGCGAGGTGTGCCCGGACCCGCTCCTGCGGCGGCCCGTCGCCACCCTCCCGCTCGGCCTGCTCCAGCTTGACGGCGTACGCGACCCAGAGCACCCAGGTCGTGAACACCAGCGACGCGAGCAGGGCGATGGTGATCCCAGGGACGCCGGCGACCTCCGCCAGCGTCTTCAGGTTCGTCAGCACGATCACGCCGCCGACACAGACGCCCAGGACCCGGGGCGGCAGGAAGCGCACCAGGGTGGCCGCGATCGGGGCTGCGACGACGCCACCGACGAGCAGGGCCGCGACGTACGCCCAGCTGATGCCCTGGCTGCCGAGCGCGAGGAGGAAGCCGAGCGAGGCCCCGACGGTCACGACGAACTCGGCGGTGTCGACCGATCCGACCACCTTGCGCGGCTCGAGCCGGCCCGACGAGAGCATCGACGTGGTCCCGACCGGACCCCAGCCGCCGCCACCGATCGCGTCGACGACGCCCGCCACGAGCCCGAGCGGCGCGAGGAAGCGGACGGACGGCCGTCGCTGGAAGCGCAGGGTGCGCAGCGCGAGGAAGCGCCAGGTGACGTAGACGCCGAGGGCCAGCAGGATCGCGGCGACCAGCGGCTTCGTCAGGCTCGGCTCGAGGTTGACCAGCAGCGTCGCCCCGGCGAACGCCCCGACGAAGCCGGGGACCGCGAGGATCGAGACGGTGCGCCAGTCGACGTTGCCGAGCGCCTGATGCGAGATGCCGGAGACGAGCGAGGTCCCGATCTCGGAGAAGTGGATCGCCGCGGACGCTGCGGCGGGGCCGAGGCCGCCGGCCACGAGCAGCGTCGCCGACGTGACGCCGTAGCCCATGCCCAGCGAGCCGTCGACCAGCTGGGCGACCAGGCCGACCAGGGCCAGCACCACCAGCTTGCGCATCTCATCACCTCGACGAATTAACTCTAGTGACTTGATAGTCATTCGGATTCGCCGGGGTGTCAACCGTTCGCCTCCCGGTCCCGGGAGGTTTGAGGGGGTTGTCTTGCGGGGTTACTGACGAGTACGTACCATGGAAGTTACCGACCAGTACTCTGACGACAAGCATGGCGAAGGTGGGGCAGTGAGCCACTACAAGAGCAACCTCCGGGACATCGAGTTCAACCTGTTCGAGGTCTTCGGACGCGACCAGGTCCTCGGCACCGGCCCGTTCGCCGAGGTCGACGCGGACACCGCCCGCGAGATCCTCGCCGAGGTCGACCGACTGGCGCGCGAGGACCTCGCCGCGTCGTTCGCCGACGCCGACCGCAACCCGCCGGTCTTCGACCCGACGACCAACACGGCGCCGCTGCCGGAGTCGTTCAAGAAGAGCTACCACGCGTGGATGGACGCCGAGTACTGGCGCCTCAGCACGTTCGCCGAGCTCGGCGGCACGCCCGCCCCCTCCAGCATCAACTGGGCGATGGGCGAGCTCGTGCTCGGCGCCAACCCCGCGATCTGGATGTACGGCGCCGGCCCGATGTTCGCGGGCGTGATCCACCGCAACGGCAACGAGCGCGACCGCAAGATCGCCCAGCTCGTCGTCGACCAGGGCTGGAACACCACCATGGTGCTCACCGAGCCCGACGCCGGCTCCGACGTCGGCGCCGGCCGCACCAAGGCCACCCAGAACGACGACGGCACCTGGAACATCGAGGGCGTCAAGCGCTTCATCACCTCGGCCGAGGGCGACCTGAGCGACAACATCATCCACATGGTGCTGGCCCGCCCGGTCGGCGTCGAGGGCGCCGGCGGCCCGGGCACCAAGGGCCTGAGCCTCTTCATCGTGCCGAAGTTCCACTTCGACCTCGAGACCGGCGAGCTGGGCGAGCGCAACGGCGCCTACGTCACCAACGTCGAGCACAAGATGGGCATCAAGGTCTCCAACACCTGCGAGCTCACCTTCGGCGACCCGCAGGTCGGCGGCGGCGAGGCGGCCGTCGGCTACCTGCTCGGCGAGGTGCACAACGGCATCGCGCAGATGTTCCAGGTCATCGAGAACGCCCGGATGATGGTCGGCACCAAGGCCATCGCGACGCTGTCGACCGGCTACCTCAACGCGCTCGAGTTCGCCAAGGAGCGCGTCCAGGGCGCCGACCTCGCGCAGTCCGCCGACAAGACCGCCCCGCGCGTGACGATCACGCACCACCCCGACGTACGCCGCTCGCTGATGACGCAGAAGTCGTACGCCGAGGCGATGCGCGCGCTGGTGCTCTACACCGCCACCTGGCAGGACCAGGTGATGGTCGCCGAGCACGAGGGCGGGCGCGACGAGCTGGCGGAGAAGGTCAACGACCTGCTGCTCCCGATCGTGAAGGGCTACGGCTCGGAGCGCTCGTGGACGCTGCTCGGCACCGAGTCGCTGCAGACCTTCGGTGGCTCCGGCTTCCTGCAGGAGTACCCGATCGAGCAGTACGTCCGCGACGCCAAGATCGACACCCTTTACGAGGGCACCACGGCGATCCAGGGCCAGGACTTCTTCTTCCGCAAGATCGTCAAGGACCAGGGTGCCGCGCTCGGCCACCTGGCCAACGAGATCTCGGCGTTCATCGCGAGCGAGGCCGGCAACGGTCGCCTCAAGGTGGAGCGCGAGCTGCTCGCGACGGCCCTCGACGACGCGCAGGCGATCGTCGGCCACATGATCAACGACCTGATGTCCGCCCAGGACGAGGTCCGCAACATCTACAAGGTCGGCCTCAACACCAGCCGCCTGCTGATGGTGCTCGGTGACGTGGTCTGCTCGTGGCTGCTGCTGCGCCAGGCCGAGGTCGCGCTCGAGAAGCTCGGTGGCGACCCTGGCAAGGACAAGTCCTTCTACGAGGGCAAGATCGCGGCCGCGCAGTTCTTCGCCCAGAACGTGCTGCCGAAGATCGCCGCCGAGCGTCAGCTCGCCGAGGCGACCGACCTGTCCCTGATGGACCTGGACGAGTCCGCCTTCTAGCCGACCCGGCAACAGTTTCCAGCCGAGCCGGCGCTGGTTTTCACCTGGAGGTGCAAACCAGCGCCGGCTCGACTCATCTCAGGGCACCAGCAGCGCGGCGTACGACGTCGGTGAGGCGGTCGAGCGTCGGTGAGTCCAGGCGCCAGCGCTGCCAGAAGAGCGGGACGTCGACGTGCAGGCGGGAGCCCAGCGGGACCAGGCGGCTCCGCTCGACCAGCGGGGCGAGCTGGGGGACCGGGATCATCCCCCAGCCCAGGCCCAGGCAGACGGCCTCGAGGAAGTCGGCCGACGTCGGCACCCGGTGCACGACCGCCGGCTCGCCGACGCCGCGCGCGGCGAGCAGGTCGTGCTGGAGCGTGTCCTTCTCGTTGAAGACCACCATCGGCATCGCCGCCCAGTCGGGGCCGCGGCCGCGACGCCACCGCTCCGCGACCTCCGGCGCCGCGGCCGGCACGTAGCGCAGGCGGCCGAGCGCCTCGACGGAGCAGCCCTGGACGGGCGCGGGCTCGGACGTCACGGCAGCGAGCACGTCGCCGCTGCGGAGCAGGTCGGCCGAGAACGCCTGGTCCTCGACGTGCAGCCGCAGCGCCACGTCGGGCCAACCGGCGACGTCGGCCAGCGCCGCGCGGAACCAGGTCGCCAGGGAGTCGGCGCTCACCGCGACGGGCAGGTCGACGGTGCCGAGGTGGCCGTGCGCGAGCGCCTCGCGGACCTCGTCGTGCAGGAGCCGGGTCTGCCGGGCGAGCCGGATGAGCTCCTCCCCGGCGCGGGTCGGCGTGCAGGGCGTCGTACGCCGGACCACGACCTGGCCGACGTCCGACTCGAGCGCCCGGATCCGCTGGCTGATGGCGGACGCCGTCACGTGCAGGTGGCGGGCCGCCGCTTCGAAGGTGCCGTGGTCGGCGATCGCGACCAGGGCGTCGAGCTGGGCCGGTGCGAGTTCCATGAAGCCACGCTAATGGTGTTGCAGAAACATTCGCTGTCCTTCAGACGATCGGACACCTAGCGTTGCCCCGTGCTCGACTCCGCCGCTGCCGGCCTGCTCACCGGCCTCTCCCTGATCGTCGCGATCGGTGCGCAGAACGCCTACGTGCTGCGGCAGGGCCTGGCGCGCGAGCACGTCGGGCTGGTCGTCGCGATCTGCGCGCTCTCGGACCTGGTGCTCATCCTGGCGGGCGTCGCCGGCATCGGCCGGGTCGTCGAGCACGCACCGTGGGTCCTCGACGTCGTGCGCTGGCTCGGCGTCGCGTTCCTGACCTGGTACGGCGTCTCCTCGCTGCTCCGCGCCCGCAGGCCCGAGTCGCTGCGGGCGGACGAGCGGGTCAGCGTCAGCAGGCGGGGCGTGGCCACGCGGGCGCTGGCCCTCACCTGGCTCAACCCGCACGTCTACCTCGACACCGTGCTGCTGCTCGGCACCATCGCCAACCACGAGGGCCCGACCGGGCGTTGGTGGTTCGCTGCGGGCGCGGCGCTCGGCAGCGTCCTGTGGTTCAGCGGGCTCGGGTACGGCGCGCGCTACGCGAGCCGCTTCCTCTCCAGCCCCCGGGCCTGGCAGGTACTCGACGTCCTCATCGGCCTCACCATGCTGCTCATCGCCCTCAAGCTCGCGACCGGCTGACTCCACCCGCGCGGGTGAGGATCTGGGGATCCGTCCACGCGACCACCCGACCGCCCGATAGCGTCTGCCCCGTCATGGAGCCAGATCCGTCGTTCGACCGGTACGCGCGGCTCGTGTGCCGGTCCGTCGGGGTGCCCGTGGCACTGGTCTCGCTCGTCGAGTCCGACCGCCAGGTCTTCCCGGGGGCCTGCGGGCTGCCGCCCGAGGTGGACGCCCAGCGCGAGACGCCGCTGTCCCACTCGTTCTGCCAGTACGTCGTCGCCGACCAGCAGCCCCTGATCGTGTCCGACGCCCGCGAGGACGCCCGCCTGCGGACCAACCTCGCGATCCCCGACCTCGGCGTGGTCGCGTACGCCGGATGGCCGATCACCGACCACACCGGCGAGATCGTCGGCTCGCTCTGCGCGATCGACCAGGAGGCGCGGGACTGGACGGCCGACGAGCTGGAGCTGCTCGAGGACCTCGCCGCCGCCTGCTCGACGGAGCTGTCCGAGCGCGGGCTCCGGATCAACGGCCAGGACCTCGTGCACCGCAGCCGGGTCCTGCTCGCCCTGAGCGAGGGGCTGTCCGCCACCCGGACCATGACCGACGTCGCGGTGGCCGTCGAGCGGATCGCCGTCGACCAGCTCGGATGCCTCCACGCCGGGATCTGGCTCCGCGGCCCGGACGACGGGCCGAGCGGCGACCACGCGCGGGAGGTGCTCACGTTCGTCGCACCCCCGGCGACGAGCTGGACGTCCGCGCTGCGCAACGCTGCGCTCCCGTACGACGACACCAACCCGCTGGGTGGGGCGGCGGTGCACGGCCGCGCCGAGTACTTCGGGACCAAGGACCTCCAGAACGCGATCTATCCGCACCTCGACACCGTGAAGCAGGTCGGCGACGCGCGCACCTTCCAACCGCTGATCACCCGCGGTGCGGTGCTCGGGACGCTGGCGCTGATCTGGGACGGTCCGCACCCGATGACCGACGAGGACCGGATCACCATCGAGGCGCTCGCGTCGTACTCGGCACAGGCCGTGCAGCGGGCCGGCCTGCTGCAGGAGCGGTTGGACGCGCTGGTCACGCTCCAGAGCGCGCTGCTCCCCGCACTGCCGCCCTCGGCGGACCTCGAGCTGGCCGCTCGCTACCGGCCCGCGGCGACGCGGGACCAGGTGGGTGGCGACTGGTACGACGTGGTGGTCAGCCAGTCCGGCGCGACCAGCCTGATGGTCGGCGACGTCGTGGGGCACGACATCGCCGCCGCCGCGGTGATGGGTCAGCTGCGGACCATGCTGCGCACGATCGCCTGGTCGCTCGCCGACGGGCCCGCGGCCCAGGTCGGCCTGCTCGACCAGGCGATGCGCGACCTCGACGTCGACGCCATGGCCACCCTCGTCTACGCCCGCGTCGAGGGGCGCAGCCTGCGCTGGACGAACGCCGGTCACCCGCCACCTCTCGTCGTGTCGGCGGCGGGCGAGGCGTCCTTCCTGGACGCCGGCCGCCCCGACCTCATGGTCGGGGTGGAGCCCACGACCGAGCGGACCGACCACAGCTTCGAGCTGACGCCGGGGACGACGCTCCTCCTCTACACCGACGGCCTCGTCGAACGCCGCGACGAGTCGATCGACGAAGGCCTCGACCGGCTGGCCGCGTCGGCGCACCGGCACCACGAGCTCGACGTCGAGGAGTTCCTCGACCGCGTGCTGGGGGATCTGCTCGGCGACCGGCTGCGCGACGACGTCGCCGTGCTCGCCGTACACCTGCGCGCATAGGGTGCTGGGCATGACGGACCCCGTGAACGACGTCGAGCTGCTCCGCGCGTACGTCGATGTCTGGTGGCAGGCGATCAACGACTTCACCGACCTGCTCGAGGAGCTGCCGGCCGAGGAGTGGTCGACCCCGACCGACCTGCCGGGCTGGGACGTGAAGGCCGTCGCCTCCCACGTCGCCCACCTCGAGAGCATCCTCGCCGGCGCGCCGGAGGAGACCGCCGAGGTCGGCGAGCCCGCGCACGTCACCGGGTTCATGGGGCTCTACACCGAGATCGGGGTGGTGACCCGGCGCGACGCCAGCCCGGACGCGATCATCAACGAGATCCGGTCCGCCGCCACCGCGCGGCACACGGCGCTGCTCGCCGACCCGCCCGCGGACCCGGGCGGCAAGCCCGAGCCGATCTTCGGCGGCGTCGGCTGGGACTGGCGCACGCTGCTGCGCAACCGCCCGCTCGACGTGTGGATGCACGAGCAGGACATCCGTCGCGCCGTCGACCGCCCGGGCGGCATGGACTCCCCCGCCGCGCGGCACACGGCCGAGTACCTCGCCGAGAGCCTCGGCTTCGTCGTCGCCAAGCGCGCCGGCGCCGAGCCCGGCACGACCGTGGTGCTCGAGCTGGAGGGCAGCGACCCGTTCGCCTTCGCGGTCAACGACGCCCGTCGGGGCGAGCGGCTCGCGAGCGCGCCGTCGTCGGTCGACGTCACGCTGCGGATGGATCGCGAGGCGTTCATCCGGCTGGCCGGCGGCCGCTGCGAGCCCGAGCCGGGCACCTACGCCGTCACCGGTGACGACGACCTGGCGGGTCGCATCATCGGCGCGATGGCGACGACTCCGTGAGCCGCGCCGAGCGCTGGGACCCGACGCACGTCCCGGACCAGACGGGGCGCACGATCCTCGTCACCGGGACGACGGTCGGCGGCCTCGGCCACCACACCGCCCTGGAGCTCGCCCGCCACGGTGCCCGGGTCGTCCTGACCGGGCGGTCGCCCGAGCGGATCACCGAGACCGAGCAGGCGATCCTGGCCGAGGTCCCGGCCGCGGCCCTCGAGAAGGTCGAGCTCGACCTCGCCGACCTCTCCTCCGTACGCCGCGCCGCCGCTGCGGCCGCCGACCTCGGGCCGCTCGACGTGCTCGTCAACAACGCGGGCGTCATGGGCACGCCGTACCACCGCACGGGCGACGGCCTCGAGCTCCAGATGGCGACCAACCACTTCGGGCCGTTCCTGCTGACCGGGCTGCTGCTGCCGCAGCTCGTGGCGTCGGGCCACGGCCGGGTCGTCTCGGTCTCCTCGCAGATGCACCGGATCGCGCGGTCCGCGCCGCTGGAGGACCCGCGTGCCCAGCGCGGCCGCTACCAGCGCTGGCCGACCTACGGCCGGTCGAAGCTCGCCAACCTGCTCTTCGCCTACGAGCTGGACCGCCGGCTCCGGCGTGCGGACCTGCCGGTGCACGCGCTCGCCGCGCACCCGGGCTTCGCGTCGACGCACCTGGCGGCCAACGGGCAGTACGGCCGCTCGAGCGGCGGCATCGCCTCGATCCTCGACGGCGCGATCAAGCTGGTCTCGCCCAACACCGCCGAGCAGGGTGCCTGGCCGACGCTGATGGCGGCGACCGCCGACCTCCCCGGCGCGACGTACGTCGGTCCCGACGGCATGCTCGAGTGGGGCGGCCGGCCGCGGGTGACCACCAGCAACAAGCTCTCGAACGACGAGGACGCCCAGCGGCGGCTGTGGGAGATCAGCGAGCAGGTCACGGGCATCGACTACCCGTGACTCAGCCGACCTCGCGGTCGGCGACCTTGACGAGGCCACCGAGGACGGGGACGTACGCCGAGCGGTCGGCGCCGAGGGTGACGGCGCCGCCGTGGTTGTCGACGAGGGCGTTGAGACCGGTGCGGCGGGCCCAGGCGAGGCGGCCGGTGCGCAGGTCGAGGGCGCTGAAGTACCACGCGTCGACGCCGAGCCAGCTGTGCCGCTTGGTCCAGACGTAGACGAACCCGTCGTCGGTGGAGACCGCCGGCGCACCGCTCGGGGTGTCCATGTCGGTCGTCCACGAGACCCGGCAGCGACCGTCGACGACGTCGACCCGCGCGATGCCCCTGCTGGTCGTGCGGCCGAGGATCGCGGACAGGGCACCGCCGTAGCCGTGGGAGTTCGTCACCACGACGCCGGTGTCGGCGGCGACGAGACCGCCGTCGGTCGCGCCCTCGTCGTCGTCGAAGACCTCCGTGCGGCAGACCACTTCGCCGGTGTCGGCGCGGTGGAAGGCCACCTCGAGCCGAGGGTCCCGGTTGTCGGCGACCGCGACCAGCCCGTCGGGCAGGACGACCGGAGCGCTGCCCCGCTCACCGCCGTCGTCGTACGCCGCGGCCCAGGTGGGCGTGGGGTTCCCGGTCTCCACGTCGACGCGGTGCAGGGCGTCCGCCCCCGCGACGTACACGCCGTCGTCGGTGACGGTCAGCGACCTGTCGACCCGGTCACCGAGGTCGACGGTGCGCGCCTTGCGGCCCGCGACGAGGCCGACGACGCCCTCTCCCGACGCGAACCACACCCGGCCGGACGGGTCGACACCGAGCCCGGTCACACAGTCGTCGCTCCCGAGCTCGCCGGCGAGGTCGACCGAGGACTCGACGACCAGGTCGTCGACGCCGAGCCGGAAGATCCGCTGACCACTCGAGGCGACGACGTCGTTGCCGTCGACCACCAGCCGGCCGTCGCAGCCGGAGCCGGGCAGGTCCGCGGACCGCACCTGGCGCAGGCTGTCCGGGTCGACGACCCGCACCACCGGGTGGTCGCCGCCGCAGACCAGCACCAGACGGCCGTCATCGTCCAGCTCGATGCGTTCGCAGTCGCTGACGCCGTACGACTTCGTGGTGACGGTCGGCGACTCGCCGACCGGACCGCGCACCGCACCGGCGACGGACGGGCGGCCGACGTACTCCGGGGTGACCCAGCGCCCCGGACCGGGCGGGATCGGCACCCAGCCGTCCGGGACGACCACCGCGAGGCCGGCGAGCACCACGACCACGGCCGCCCAGACGGCGACCACGCGACGGGTCGGGCGGAGCCAGGCGCGCAGCGGCGGCCACAGCAGCGAGAGCCCCGCGGCGACGAGAACGAGCGGACCGAGGCCGAGCCAGAGGACCGCGACGCCGAGCAGGGCGAGCGTGCGACCGAACCTCATCGCCCGAGATCGTAGTGTCCGCCGGCCCCTTGGCTCCGCGCACGCGCCGGAGCAGAGTGGGGGCATGAAGCGACTCTCGGACGTGAAGCGGATCGGGTACGGCGCGATGAGGCTGACGGGCCCCGGGATCATCGGGCCGCCGGCCGACCCGGACGAGGCGAGGCGGGTGCTCCAGCGGGCGGTCGAGCTCGGTGTGGACCACATCGACACCAGCGACTACTACGGCCCGTACGTCGTCAACGACCTGATCCGCGAGGCGCTGCACCCCTACCCGCCGGAGCTGGTGCTGGTCACCAAGGTCGGCGCCCGGCGCGACGACGACGGCGCGTGGCTGCCGGCGTTCGCGCCCGACGAGATCAAGTCAGCGGTGCACGACAACCTCGGCCGGCTCGGCGTCGAGCGGCTCGGCGGGGTCAACCTGCGGTTCATGGACGGCGACGACGGCGGCTTCGAGGCGCAGTGGACGGTGCTGGCCGACCTCCGCTCGCAGGGGCTCGTCGGCGACCTCGGCCTCAGCAACTGCACGCCGGAGCAGGTGAAGGCCGCCCAGGACATCGCGCCGGTGGCGATGGTGCAGAACGCCTACAACGTCGCGCACCGCGAGGACGACGAGTTCGTCGACGCGCTGGCGGAGCAGGGCATCTACTACGTGCCGTTCTTCCCGCTCGGCGGGTTCAGCCCGCTGGCCCTGGCCGCCGTCGACGGGGTCGCGGCCAAGCACGGCGCGACGCACATGCAGGTCGCGCTCGCCTGGCTGCTTCAACGCTCGCCCAACATCCTGCTCATCCCCGGCACCAGCTCGGTGGCGCACCTCGAGGAGAACCTCGCGGCCGGACGGCTCGTGCTCGACGCCGACGACGTCGCGACGCTCGATGCGATCGGCTGAGTGCGCTCGGTCAGACGGTCGCCAGCCGCGGGTGCAGCAGGCCCTCGCGGCGCCCGACAAGGACGGCGAGGCCGATCGTCGCGGCGACGGCCGAGGCGTTGATCGAGAGCATCGAGACGCTCTTGACCAGCACGAAGGTCTCGACGGACTGCGAGAGCAGCAACCAGAGGGTGAAGCCGGCCTTGGCGAGCGCCAGGGCCGCCCACATCAGGGTGAGGTTGCGGAAGAGGCAGCGCACGCCCGGACGGCACGCGAGCTCGTCGTCCATCGGGTAGAAGTCGCCGGCCAGCCGGGCCACCATCGGACGGGCGGTCATCGCGGAGACGAGGAACGCGGTCCCGATCAGGGCGTCGGTGATGATCGGCTGGAGGAAGTAGAGGAACGTGCTGTCGGTCAGCAGCGCGACCAGGGTGCGCAGCGTCATCACGCTGGCGGTCAGGATCAGCAGGCCCGACGTACGACGACCCGTGACGGCGCGCCACGCGATCGCGCCGTACGACCAGGTCAGCGCGGCGAAGATCGCGAACCAGACGCCGTACAGCCGGAACGCCGTGTAGAAGACGGTGGCCGGGACCACGCACGCCACGACCAGGCTGGCCGCGACCCGGCGGATCACCGCGCGCAGCCGCGGGGGCGCCGGGCGGTCGGCGGGCACGGTCGGCTCGACGACGGGCGGGGCGGGCGGGGCTGCGAGGAGAGACATGGAAGACCTGACTGGCGACCGGGGCCGCCGGGAGGGAGCGTCACCTCGGCCTGCCCGGAGGCCAGCTGGTGCAAACCAGCAGGAGCCCGACACGCCGGGGTGGTGACCTGTGTCTCATCGGCACGACCGGCTGACACCTGAGCGGACCCCCCGTACTGTTCCGACGGCGGGCGGGGGCCCGCCGTCTCGGGAGTCGGCAACAGGAGCACGATGGACCTCGATCCCAGCCTGAAGTTCTGCTCGTTCTGCGGGGACGAGGGTCGTGAGGACCCACCGCTCTTCGGCGGCCTCGGCGCGTTCATCTGCGGGACCTGCGTGGCGGACTTCGCGCGCGTGCTGACCGGCGAGCGGGAGTCGAAGGCGCCCCCGTGGGAGCGGCTGACCGACGTCGAGCTGCTCGGGCACCTCTGGTCGATCCAGCAGTCGGCGTTCCAGGCGGAGGACTTCCTGGTCGAGTGGGTCGACCTCGCCCGGTCGCGGAAGCTGTCGTGGACCTCCATCGGTCAGGCGCTCGGCATCCCCCGCCGCGAGGCGCAGGAGCGGTTCAGCGAGGGTGCGCGCTAGCCCGGGGGGCATGATGGCGCCATGAGCGACCCCAGAGCGGGACAGCCCGCCCAGCCCTCGGACCTCGTCGACGTCGCGCACCTGGTGACGGCGTACTACACCGGCGTGCCGGACCCGGAGGATCCCGACCAGCAGGTCGCGTTCGGCACCAGCGGGCACCGGGGGTCGTCGCTTCGGACCGCCTTCAACGAGACCCACATCCTGGCGACCACCCAGGCGATCGTGGACTACCGGCGCGAGCAGGGGTACGACGGGCCGCTCTTCATCGGTCGCGACACCCACGGGCTCTCGGAGCCGGCGTGGGCGACCGCGCTCGAGGTGCTGGCCGCCAACGACGTCACCGTGCTGGTCGACGCCGACGACCGCTACACGCCGACGCCCGCGGTCTCGCACGCGATCATCCGGGCGAACCTCGGGAAGACCTCCGGCCTCGCGGACGGCATCGTGGTCACGCCGTCCCACAACCCGCCCTCCGACGGCGGCTTCAAGTACAACCCGCCCCACGGTGGACCCGCGGACTCCGACGCCACGTCGGTGATCGCGGCTCGCGCCAACGAGCTCATCCGCGGTGGGCTGGCCGAGGTCAAGCGGACGTCATACGAGGTGGCGCGCCGGGCAGCCACGTCGTATGACTTCCTGGGGACCTACGTCGACGACCTGCCGCACGTCGTCGACCTCGCGGCGATCAAGGAGGCGGGAGTCCGGATCGGCGCCGACCCGCTGGGCGGCGCGTCGGTCGACTACTGGGCAGCGATCGCCGAGCGGCACGGGCTCGACCTGACCGTGGTGAACCCGCTGGTCGACCCGACCTGGCGCTTCATGACGCTCGACTGGGACGGCAAGATCCGGATGGACTGCTCCTCGCCGTCGGCGATGGCGTCGCTGATCGCGCAGAAGGAGAAGTACGACATCGCGACCGGCAACGACGCGGACTCCGACCGGCACGGCATCGTCACGCCGGACGCCGGCCTGATGAACCCCAACCACTTCCTGGCGGTCGCGATCGGCTACCTCTTCGGCGGCGCCCGGCCGGGCTGGCCCGCGGGCGCGCGGATCGGCAAGACGCTCGTGTCGTCGTCGATGATCGACAAGGTCGCGGCGTCGATCGGGCGGGAGCTGATCGAGGTCCCGGTCGGCTTCAAGTGGTTCGTGCCCGGCCTCATCGACGGCTCGTTCGGGTTCGGCGGTGAGGAGTCGGCGGGGGCGTCCTTCCTGCGCACGGACGGCTCCGCCTGGACCACCGACAAGGACGGCATCATCCTCGCCCTGCTCGCCTCGGAGATCCTGGCGAGGACGGGCCAGTCGCCGTCGGCCCACTACGCCGACCTGGTCGCCGAGCACGGGGAGCCGGCGTACGCCCGGATCGACGCGGCGGCCAGCCGGGAGCAGAAGGCGGCGCTCGCCGCGCTGTCGGCCTCGGACGTCGCGGCGACGTCCCTGGCGGGCGAGGAGATCACCGCCAAGCTGACCGAGGCACCCGGCAACGGCGCCAAGATCGGCGGGCTGAAGGTGACGACCGAGTCGGCGTGGTTCGCCGCCCGGCCGTCGGGGACCGAGGACGTCTACAAGATCTACGCCGAGTCGTTCCGCGGGCCGGAGCACCTCGCCGAGGTGCAGTCCGAGGCGCGCGAGGTGGTCAACGCGGCGCTGGGCTGACGCGCTCGCGCAGCCCGGCGGCCAGGCCGGCGACGGTCGCGGCGTCGAAGAGCTCGCCGACGGTCGACGCGAGCCGGCGATGCCGCACGGTCCCGAGGCGGAGGCGGAGCTGCACGCGGGTGCCCCCGGCGTACGGCGTCAGCACGATCGCCCAGGTGAGGTCGGTGCGTCCGCGGGTGGACGTGTGCACCAGCACGTGCGGCGGCTCGAGCAGCGCGATCTCGAACGTCGCGTCGCGGCCGCCCCAGTCGTCGATCACGTGCCCGACGGCCAGGTCCTGGAGCGCGGGGTCGATCCGCCGGATCGCCCGGCTGCTGCGGGGCACGAGTCGCTCGACCGACCGGGTCAGGTACCAGCCCGCACGGTTCTTGCCGAGCTGGGCGAACCACGGCCACACGGTCTCCGGCGGAGCGGCCACCGAGAAGGCGCGGTCCATCACGACGTCCGCTGCCGGCACGAGGTCGTCGCCGGGCAGCCCGGCCGCGACCTCGGCGGGTGTGGCGGCGACCGATGAGAACACGCTCCGACCGTAGTCGGAACCTCATGACCACCGGATCGATCGACCTCCGCTTCGGCGACCCCGCCGCGACCGCGCCCGCCTGGACCGACGTCGAGCGGGTGCTGGCGCGGGCCGAGCTCTACTGGCTCACGACGGTGCGCACCGACGGGCGTCCGCACACGACCCCGCTGGTCGGGGTCTGGCACGACGGCGCCTTCGCGTTCTGCACGGGCGTCGGCGAGCAGAAGCACGCCAACCTCGAGCACGCGCCACTGGTCACCGTCACCACCGGACGCAACACCTGGCGCTCCGGCACGGACGTCGTCGTCGAGGGTGCGGCCGAACGGGTGACCGGCGCCGAGCGGCTGTGGCCGCTCGCCGACGCGTGGCTGCTGAAGTACGGCCAGGACTGGGCCTGGGAGGCCGACGACGAGGGCTTCACGAGCGGGGACGGCAGCCAGCCGCGGGTGTACGTCGTCCGCCCCGCCAAGGTGATCGCGTTCGGCAAGTCGCCGCACAGCCAGACGACGTACCGCTTCTGAAATCGCTCAGAGGTGGTCGGGCACGATCAGCGCGTCGGGGTCCTGACGGACCGGCACGTGCGCGAGCGCGACCTGCACCAGGGCGACGCGCGCCTTCACGGTCACCGCGCGGCGGAGCCGGCCGAGGTCGTCGCCGACCTTCTCCTCGACGGTGGCGGTCACCTGCTGCTCGGTGAAGGTGGGACGGGTCCCGGGCTCGACCTCGACGTCCGGGAGCGCGACGAGCACGGGCAGCACCTGGTCGCCGAGGCCGTCGAGCAGCTGGAACCGGCCGTACTGGGTGAGCCCGTCCCACGCCTCGTCGACGCTCCGCTTGCCCTTGCGCACGGACTTGTCCTGCGCGGCCAGCACGCTCTTCGCCGCTCCGGTCAGGGCCGCGGTCAGCTCGTGCTCGGTGAACCTCATGGGGAGATCATGCTGGACGGGGGTGTGGCTCCGGTGGGGTAGTCCCTGACGAGGGAGGTCAGCAGGGCGAGCTTGTCGGCCGCGTCCGTGCGCGGGACCGCGTGGTAGACGACGAGCATCTGCCCGTCGGTTCCCTCGATGGCGAGCTTCGAGAGCGCGAGCTCGATCTCGCCGACCTGGGGGTGGTCGAGCCGGATGGAGCGGCTCTGGATCGGCTTCACGTCGTGGCGCGCCCACGCCTGGCGGAACTCCTCGCTGCCCAGCGACAGCTCGCCGACCAGCTGGACGACGCGCGGGTCGTCGGCGCGGTCGCCGATCCGGTTGCGGAAGCCGGCGACCAGCCGCGGTGCCGTGGCCGCCCAGTCGGGGTGCAGCACCCGCTCGGCCGGGTCGAGGAAGACGGAGCGCAGCCGGTTCTCGCCGACACGGACATTGGGCAGCAACGCAGTGACCAGGTCGTTGGCCGCGAGGACGTCGAGGTAGCGTCCCTCGATGAACGCCGGAAGCCCGATCACGCTCAACAGCTGGGCTGTCGGCACCGGCACGGTCTCCGGGCGAGGGCGCCGGGCGCGGCGGCGGGGCTTCGGCGCGCCGAGTCGCAGCAGGTAGTCGGTGGCGGTCGCGTCCAGCTGCAGGACTCCGGCCAGCGCCTCGAGCACCTGGATCGACGGGTTGCGGTCGCGGCCCTGCTCGAGACGCAGGTAGTAGTCGGCGCTGATGCCGGCGAGCATCGCGACCTCCTCGCGACGCAGCCCCGCGACCCGACGTACGCCGTGGACCGGCAGGCCGACGCTCTCCGGCGTCACCAGCTCGCGGCGGGCCCGGAGGTAGTCGCCCAGGCGGTTGTCGTCGGTCACCCGCTCCACGGTAGCCGCGACCGCCGTACCGTCCCTGGCCCTGCCACTCCCAGGAACGCTGGGGGTCTGGGTAAGCGTCCCGTCGCGACGCACCGTGGAGCCATGACTACTTCGACCACCACTCTCCCCGGCGGCACCTGGACGATGGGCGACCTGACGGTCACCCGCGTCGGGTACGGCGCCATGCAGCTCGCCGGCCCGCACGTCTTCGGACCGCCGGCCGACCACGACGGCGCGCTCGACGTCCTCCGCACGGTCGTGGAGCTCGGGATCACCCACATCGACACCAGCGACTTCTACGGACCGCACGTCACCAACCGCCTCATCAAGGAGGCGCTGCACCCGTACACCGAGGACCTCGTGATCGTCTCCAAGGTCGGCGGCCGGCGCGACGACGAGGGCGGCTGGGTGCCCGCCCAGTCCCCCGCCGAGCTGCGCCAGGGAGTCCTCGACAACCTGGAGAACCTCGGCCTGGACGCCATGGACGTGGTCAACCTGCGGATCATGGACGAGCCCACCGCGTCGATCGCAGAGCGGATGGAGGCGATGGCCGAGCTCCAGCAGGAGGGCCTCGTGCGGCACATCGGCCTGTCGACCGTCTCGCCGGCGCAGGTCGCCGAGGCGCAGACGATCGCGCCCGTCGTCCAGGTGCAGAACGAGTACAACCTCGCGCACCGAGGCGACGACGAGCTGATCTCCTCGCTCGCCGCCCAGGGCATCGCCTACGTGCCGTACTTCCCGCTCGGCGGCTTCAGCCCCCTGCAGTCCGCGGCGCTGTCGGCCGTCGCCGCGCGGCTCTCGTCCACCCCCATGGCGGTCGCGCTGGCGTGGCTGGTGCAGCGCTCGCCCAACATCCTGCTGATCCCCGGCACCTCGTCCGTCGCGCACCTGCGCGAGAACGTCGCCGGCGCCGGGCTGGCCCTGTCGGCCGAGGACGTCGCCGAGCTGGACGCGATCGGCGTGTCTGCGGGTTTCACCGGCTGACCGCCAGAACCCGCGCGACACGCCGTCGGTCGGCGGCGTGCCGTTCGGGTCTCGTGCGGACTTGTAGGGCACTTCCTGAACTTCTCGGGCTTTGCATGGCCCTACAAGTTCAGGAACACCCGGTTGACCGGGTATCCCTGGGAGAGCGCTCAGGCCGCCTTGGTCATCCGGCGCGCCTGCTGCTGGAGGCGCGCGGCGGCGGCGCGGCGGACCTTGGGGCCCTTGGTGGTCATCGCCCAGAGCAGCTTGGACTGCTCGGGGAGGTTCTTGACCGTGGTGGTCTCGAGCCAGCCGTTGGGCAGCGAGAGCCGGACCACCTTGTGCCAGGCCGAGTAGACCTGCTGCGGCAGCGGGGCCGAGTGGTAGTTGAGGTCGTACTTCTCGAAGAGCGCCTGGACCTTCGGCGCGACCTCGGCGTACCGGTTGGACGGCAGGTCGGGGAAGAGGTGGTGCTCGATCTGGTGCGACAGGTTGCCGCTCATCAGGTGCATGGCCTTGGAGCCGGAGATGTTGGCGGAGCCGAGCATCTGGCGCAGGTACCACTCGCCGCGGGTCTCGTCGTCCGGGATCGACTTCTTCTCGAACGTCTCGACGCCCTCGGGGAAGTGGCCGCACATGATCACGGAGTGCGACCACACGTTGCGCACCAGGTTGGCGGTGAAGTTCGCCGCGAGGGTCGGCAGGAAGCCGCCGAACGGGATCGCCAGCGCCGGGTTGACGACGTAGTCCTTGGTGGCCTGCTTGCGGATCTTCTTCAGCGTCTTCGACAGGTTGTTCTTGAACTGCTCGCTGCGCTTCTCCTTGGGGATCCGCAGGTTGCGGCCCAGCTCGAGGTCGTACGCCGCGATGCCGTACTCGAAGAAGCAGGCGTTGATGAAGTTCCACAGCGGCTGAGCGAGGTACATCGGGTGCCAGCGCTGGTCCTCGTCGACGCGCATGATGCCGTAGCCGAGGTCGTTGTCCTTGCCGACGATGTTCGTGTACGTGTGGTGGATCTCGTTGTGCGCGTGCTTCCAGCCGTCGGCGGTCGACGCGTTGTCCCACTCCCACGTGGTCGAGTGGATCTTCGGGTCACGCATCCAGTCCCACTGGCCGTGCATGACGTTGTGGCCGATCTCCATGTTCTCGAGGATCTTGGCCACCGACAGGCCGACGGTGCCGAGCACCCACAGCGGCGGCAGCGCGGAGCCGAGCAGCACCGCCCGCGACGCCAGCTCGAGGCGGCGCTGCACGGAGACGATGTTGCGGATGTACGCCGCGTCCTTCTCGCCCCGCGTGTCAAGGACATCCTGACGGATCGCGTCGAGCTCGACGCCGAGCTGCTCGATGTCCTCGGGGGTGAGGTGCGCGGTCGGGTTGACGGGCTTCTTGGTGATCGTGGTCATCGGTCGCTCCTCGTGTGATCAGTGATCGATGTGGCAGGCACCAGCGGCGGCGCTGATGCAGGTCTGGATGCGTACGCCGCCGGGCCCGGTCTCGCCGGGGACCGCGACGGTCAGGGCGCCGTTGCGCAGGTCGCGCACCGCACCCTCCTTCAGGGGGACGACGCAGCCCATGCAGATGCCCATCCGGCAGCCGCTGGGCATCAGGACGCCGGCGCTCTCCGCCGCGTCGAGGATCGGGGTCGCGCCGTCGGCCTCGACGACGGTGCCGCCCGCGAAGGTGACCGTGCCACCCTCGCCGGCCACGACGGTCGCCGGGCGGAAGCGCTCGGTGGTGAGGGTCAGGCCGCGCCCGTCGTAGTGCTCCTGGAGCGCGTCGAGCAGGCCTGCCGGCCCGCAGGCGTACGCCGTGCGCTCGGCCAGGTCGGGGACGATCTCGTCGAGGTCGTCGACGTCGAGCATCCCGTGGACGTCGGTGTGCATCTCGACGAGGCGCAGCCACCCGGCGGCGTCGTACTGGCGCAGCTCGCTGCCGAAGATCACCTCGGCCCGCGAGAGGGCCGAGTGCAGCAGCACGATGTCGGTCTTCGGGCGCTCGGCGCGGGAGAAGAGGTTGCGCAGCATGCCGATGACCGGCGTGATGCCGGAGCCGGCGGTGACGAGCAGCAGCTTGCCCGGGATCGGCTGCGGGAGGACGAACTCGCCCTGCGCCTGGTCGAGCTGGATCATCTGGCCGGCGCGGGCGTGGTGGACGAGGTGGTTGGAGACGACGCCGTCGGGGATCGCCTTGACCGTGATGCTGATCCGGCGGTCCGCGCGCGGCCCGTGCGTCAGGGAGTAGGTGCGCCAGAGGCGGACGCCGTCGACGTCGACACCGACGCGGGCGTACTGACCGGGCACGTGGCCGGTCCAGTCGCGACCCGGCTGGAGCACGATCGTGGCGGACTGGTGGGTCTCGGGGCGGACCTCGACGATGCGGGCTCGGAGGTCGGCGCCTCGGCGCAGCGGGTGGAACACGTCGAGGACGTCGCTGAGCTCCAGCGGCGTGACGGCCGCCTCCGCGACGCGGCGCAGGTGGGCGCGGAGGGAGATCCCGCGGCCGGACCGGGTCGTGGTGGACGGAAGGGTGATGCTCATGTGTTCCAGTGTGCTGCGCCCTGCGCGTAAGATCATGACCGCAGGACGTGAAGATCCACGTCACAGTTGTTCGCAGATGACAAAAAGGACGCCATGGCCGCCGTACGCCGCACCGCCGACCACGGTCTGCGCCTCCCCCCGCTCGCCGTCGACCGGATGCGTGGCGAGCTGCCCGAGGTCGCCGAGCACGTGGTCGCGGCGATCATCGACGAGGTCCCCAGCTACACCGACGCGTTCAGCGGCCCGATGGGCGAGACCATCCGCAACGCGGTGCAGCTCGCGCTCGGCGGCTTCCTCTCCCTCGCCAGCGGCAAGCGCGGCGCCGAGGTCTCGACGCCGACGGCACCCGCGGTCGAGGGCGCCTACCAGCTCGGGCGCGGCGAGGCCCGCAGCGGCCGGACGACGGAGGCGCTGCTCGCGGCGTACCGGATCGGTGCCCGCGTCTCCTGGCGCGAGATGTCGACGACCGCGGTGCGCAACGGGCTGGACGCCGAGACGCTGGTCGCGTTCGCGGAGCTCGTCTTCGCCTACATCGACGAGCTGTCGGCGGCGAGTGTCGCCGGGCACACCGACGAGCTCGCGACCACCGGCCGCGTCCGCCAGCGCCGGCTCGAGCGGATCGCCCACCACCTGCTGACCGGCTCGCCGGTCGAGACCGTGCAGGCCGCGGTCGAGCGGGCCGGCTGGGAGCCGCCGCGCACCCTCACCGCCGTGATCGTGCCCGAGTCGCAGGTGCGGCCGGTGCTCGCGTCGGTCTCCCCGGCGACGATCGCGGCGACCGAGGCGCCCGACCTCGACGAGAGCGTGCTGCTGCTGGTGCCCGACGCGCACGGCCACCGGCGTACGGCACTGCTACGCACCCTCGGCACTCGCGGCTGCACCGCCGGCCCGGCCCGGCCCTGGCTCGAGGTGCGCGCGTCGTACGACCGCGCCCTGCGCGCCCGCGCCGCCGGCCTCGAGCTCGACACCGAGGCACACCTGGTGCCGCTCGTCCTCGAGGCCGACCCGGCCGCCCGCGCCGACCTGCGCGCCCAGCTGCTCGCTCCGCTCGCCGACCTGCGTCCCGGCACCGCCGAGAAGCTCACCGACACGCTGCGCTCGTGGCTGCTGCACCAGGGGCGGCGCGAGGACGTCGCCGCCGACCTCTTCGTGCACGCCCAGACGGTGCGCTACCGGATGGGTCAGCTGCGCGAGCTGTACGGCGACCGCCTCGACGACCCCGACACGGTGCTGGCCCTGACGGTGGCGCTGGGCTGAGCTACGGGCGCCAGTCCTCGCCCGGGTCCTCGCCCGTGAGCCCGTCGACGGACTCGCGGATCAGGTCGGCGTGGCCGACGTGGCGGCCGTACTCCTCGATCATGTCGTAGACGAGCCGGCGCACGTTGGCGTGCGTGCCCTGGTCGTCGGCGATGTCGGCCTGGCCGCCGAGCCCGACCGACGCGATCGCCTCGTCGACGAGCGCCTGGCCCTGCGCCACCGACTCCTTGAAGAGCGTCTCGAGCGACTCCGGGGTGTCGTCGTCCTCGACCCGGAAGGCCGACCCCTCGTCGTCCCAGTCCCACTCGTCGAACGGCGGGAAGGGCCGGCGACCGTGGAGCTTCCACGCGAAGGTCACCGCCTCGACCGCCGAGAGGTGCTTGAGCAGGCCGCCCAGCGTGAGGGGCGAGGCCCCGAGCGTGGCGCGGAGACCGGCGGCGTCGAGGCCGCCGCACTTCCACAGCAGGTAGGTCCGCATCCGGTTGAGGGAGCCGAGGAGTGCCTCGGTCTCGTCGCCCGCGAGCGGAGGCTCGGTCTGGAACTCGTACGGAGAAGTGGTCATGACCGGCAGACTAGGAGCATTCCCGGACGATCTACTTCCCCGACCGCTCGAGCTCTTCAGGCGCTCGAGCTGATCCAGGCGCGCCCCGGGATCACCGCGGACCAGCTCGGCACCGCCCTCGGCGTCACCGACCGTGCGGCCCGGCGCTACGTCGCGATCCTGCGGGAGGCGGACCTGCCGATCGAGTCCGTCAGCGGCCCGTACGGCGGCTACCGGGTCGGCCGCGGGCTGCGGCTGCCGCCGCTGATGTTCAGCGCGGCCGAGGCGGCCGGCCTGGTGATGGCGACGCTGGAGGGGCACCCGGGTGCCGCCGACCCGGCCGACGTCGTCGGCGGCGCGCTCGGCAAGATCGTGCGCGCGCTGCCCGAGCGGCTCGCCGTACCCCTGCCGGAGCCGGCGCGCGCGGCCGCCCCGCACCCCCAACTGGACCGGCTGCTGGCCGCCAGCTCCTCGGCCCGCCTGCTGGAGCTCTCCTACCGGTCCGGCGACCACCTCTCGCAGATGGTCGTGGAGCCGTGGGCGGTCGTGCTGCGGCACAGCCGGTGGTACCTGCTCTGCTGGTCGCGCAGCCGCGACGCCCAGCGGGTGCTGCGCGTCGACCGGGTCGAGGACGCCGCGACGCTCCCCGAGACCTTCACTCCCCCGGTGGGCCTCGACGCGCTGCGGGCCGTCGAGGAGCACTTCTCGCAGGGCTGGCGGTACGCCGTCGAGGTGGTCGTCGAGGCGCCGCCCGAGTGGGTGCGCCGCTGGGTGCCGCGCAGCCTCGCGCTGCTCGAGGAGCTGCCCGGCCACCGGACGAGGATGGTGGCCAGCACCGAGGACCCTGACTGGTACGCCCGGCAGCTCGCGCAGATCCCGGTCGACTTCACCGTCGTCGGCGACGAGGTGCGCGCGGCCCTCGCCGAGCTCGGCCGCCGCCTGGGCGGCACCGCTCGTACCTGACGTACGTGTCGCGAGATCGGACCAATCGCGACAGATACGTCAGGTGCGATGCGTCCGGCTCAGGCGGCGCCACGTCCCGCCTAGGGTCTCGACCCATGCTGGAGACGCAACGTGAGATCGTGCCGCGCGACGACGGCGGGGAGCTCGACACCGCCCTCGCCTTCCTGAACTTCGCCCGGTCCTGCCTGCTCAAGAAGGTGGACGGGCTCGACGAGGAGCAGCTCCGGCGGCGCCTCGTTGTGTCCGACACGAACCTGCTCGGCCTGGTGCAGCACTGCGCGGCAGGCGAGCGCTGGTGGTTCGCGCACCACGTCGGCGGCGACCCGGCGTACGCCGACACCGACTTCACCATGGTGGTCCCGCCGGACCGTACGGCGGCCGAGGTGATCGCCGACTTCCGGGCCGCCGTCGACGAGGCCGACCGGCACATCGCCGCGGCCGGGTCACCGGACGCGCTGACGGTGATGACCGTCGACGGCAAGCAGAAGACGCTGCGCTGGGTGCTGGCCCACACGACCAGCGAGCTGATCCGCCACGTCGGGCACGCCGACATCCTGCGCGAGCAGATCGACGAGGTCACCGGCCGGTAGTGGCCACCTGCCGGTCGAGCTCGGCGACCAGGTCGGCGCGCAGCTCGTCGTGCTGCGGGCCGAGGGCGTGACCGGCGTCGACCTGCTTCGTCCAGTGGTGCAGGGCCGCCGGCCAGCCGACGACGTCGGCCGGCTCCCACTCGTAGCGCGGCGTCACGTGGGCGTGCAGGAAGGCGTCGGTGTTGCCCTGGATCTCCAGGTTGATCCGCCGGAACTGCGGGTCGCGGCGCGCGCACACCGCGGCGACCGCCCGGCCGAGGATCGCCATGTCCTCCAGGAAGACCACCTGCTGGGCCGGTGCCAGGTCGGTGAGCTGGTCGGCCGTCGGGTCGTCGGTGATCAGGACGCAGTAGCCCGGCAGGTGCTGGACGTCCCCGATGACGGCGAAGCCCGCGCGCAGCCGGCGCAGCACGGTCGGGTTGGTTCCGGCCAGCGCTGTGCCCACGTAGTCGGCGCGGTAGTCCCCGGTCATGCGAGCGCCGCGTCGAGGGCAGCGTCCACGTGCAGCTGGGTGGTCGGGAAGACGGGGACCGAGGTGTCGTCGGCGCCGACGAGCAGCTCGATCTCGGTGCAGCCGAGCACGATGCCTTCGGCGCCGCGGGCGACCAACCGCTCCATGACCCCGCGGTAGGCCTCCCGCGACTCGTCGCGCACGATGCCGAGCACCAGCTCCTCGTAGATGATCCGGTGCACGACCTCGCGGTCCTCGGCTGTCGGCACCACCACCGCGATGCCGTGCCGGGCGATCCGGTCGACGTAGAAGTGCTGCTCCATCGTGAAGCGGGTGGCGAGCAGCCCGACCCTCGTGAGGCCCGCGGCGCGTACCGCGGTGGCGGTCACGTCACCGAGGTGCAGCAGGGGTACGCCGGTGGACGCCTCGATCGCGGGCGCCACCTTGTGCATGGTGTTGGTGCAGAGCACCAGGAGGTCGGCACCGGCGGCCTCGAGGCGCTTGGCCTCGTCGGCCAGCAGCTCGCCGGCGCGGTCCCAGTCGCCGGCGCGCTGCAGCTCCTCGATCTCGGCGAAGTCGACCGAGCTCATCAGCAGCCTCGCGGAGTGGAACCCGCCGAGCCGCTCGACGACCCCGCGGTTCAGCAGGTCGTAGAACAGCGCCGAGCTCTCCCAGCTCATCCCGCCCAGCAGGCCGATGCGTCGCATGGGCCCTGCCTACCAGATCAGTGGGTGACCTTGAACGCCACGTTGCGGGTGTGGTGGTGGCCGACCGCGTCGACGTACATGACGGTGAACCGGTGCTGGTGGCCGACCTTCAGGTGCTTGGTGCTGATCCGGATCGCGGCGGTGCCGTCCGCGGTGGCGGCGGTCCGTGCGACGACGGCGCCGTGGGCGTGGCGTACGACGACCCGGCTGGCCGGCTTGGCACCGACGACCCGCAGCGCGGCCTTGCGTCCCGACCGCACCGCCTCGGTCACGGTGACCGAGCTCTTCACCGGCGCGACCGCGGCGGTCGCCTCCGGCTTCGACGTCGCAGCCGGCGTCGCCTCGCTGGTCGCTCCCGACGACGGCTGGTCCGCGGGGAGCTGGTGCGGGACCGTCTGCACGGCGTTCGGGCGCGACGGCATCGGCAGCGCTGACGCGGTCAGCTGGGCGGCGTAGTCGGCCTGCCGCGCATCGTGGCCGAACTCCGCGTCGGCGGGCGCTGCCTGCGGCACCGCCTGGAACGCGCCGGCGAGGTCGTCGAAGGTCGCGCGGCGCCACGGCGTGATCGCGTCGAACGTGACCGGGTCCTTGCCGGAGAGGCCACCGGCGGCGGTGATCGCCTCGATGAGCTGGAGCGGCGAGGTGTGGTCGGCGACCTGGGAGTAGACGTGCCCGCCCACGGTCCACGGCGAGATGATCAGGCACGGGACCCGGAAGCCGGCGCCCGCGGGGAGACCACCACCGGGCGTGCCCCGCGGCGAGGGCATGTGGACGTACTCCTCGGGGTGCAGGTCGGGGTCCGGGACCGGCGGCGGCACGTGGTCGAAGAAGCCGTCGTTCTCGTCGTAGTTGATGATGAAGACGGTCGAGGCCCACAGGTCGGGGTTCGCGGCCAGCGCCTCGAGCTTCGACGCGAGGAAGTAGGCGCCGGCGGCCGGGGTGTTCGGCGGGTGCTCGTCCGAGGCGTACGGGCCGTCGGGGAAGAGCCACGTCACGTCGGCGAGGGTGCCGTTGGCGCAGTCCTCCTCGAAGGCGAGGTAGCCGACCTGGGCCTTCGTCGGGGCGAGCGGGTTGCCGGCGCCACCGGGCGTCCCGTTGCCGAAGAGCGTGCCCGTGCCGGTGGCCCAGTTGTAGAGCTCGGTGTCGACCTGCCCGACGGTCTTGAAGCTCTGCCACCACTTGAAGTAGTTGTACGAGCCCGAGCTCGAGTAGGTCTTGATGCTGTAGCCGGCGTCGTACAGCACCTCGGCCGCGGATTTCCAGGTCAGCGTGTTCGGCGCCACCGTCTCGAGGATCGGCCCGCCCTGCTCGCCCTGCGGGTCGTTGGTGCCCGACATCCAGATCGCGCGGTTCGGGTACGTCGGGCCCATGACCGAGCAGTGGTAGTTGTCGAGCAGCGTGAAGTTCTCCGCGAGCGCCCAGTGGAAGGGGATGTCCTCCTGGAGCATGTAGCCCATGGTGTAGCTGCCCTTGGCCGCACCGTCCGACGCGACGTGGGTGCTCAGCCAGCCGTCCATCGCGCCCTTGTTCCACGACGCGTGCTGGTCGCGCCAGTCGTGCGACAGCGACGGGATCGCGGCGGCGCCGGTGTTCTTCGTGTCCATGTGGAACGGGAGCAGGAAGCCGTCCGGGTTCGACGGGTCGGGCTGCTGGAAGACCGAGTTGCCGTTGGCCAGCGTCATCGCGTCCGGGTCGTCGAAGCCGCGCACCCCGGGGAAGGTCCCGAAGTAGTGGTCGAAGGACCGGTTCTCCTGCATCACGTAGACGACGTGCTTGATCTTGGACAGGTCGAACTCCTCCGGCTCGGCGGCGGCTGCCGCCTCGAGCCGGGTCGGCAGGAGCCCGGACATGCCGGCCGCGCCCGCGACGGCCGCCGCGCCCATCACCACCGTGCGGCGGGTGGTCTGGGTGTCGAGCGGGGTGCTGCTGTTCTCGGTCATGACTTCCTTCTGTTCGTCGCGCTCTGGTGTTCGCACTGGGGTGCGGGCGGGGTCACTTGGCCTTGACGGGGACCGTCGGCCGCGAGGTGACGGTGGCCGTGCCGTAGCCGGGGTAGGCGCCGGTGACCTTGACCGAGATCCGCTTGTGCTGGAGCTTCCGCGGGATCTTGTAGCTCGCCTTGGTGGCGCCGGGGATCCGCTTCCCGCCGACGAGCCACTGGTACTTCAGGTGGGAGCCGGACAGCCGGACCGTCCCGGCCCGCCAGGCGCCCGGCGAGGCGGTCAGCCGTCGCCCGACCTTGGCGGCGCCGTGGACCACCGGCTTGCCGCGGGTCAGGGTGCCGGCCGCGACGACGTGCGACGCGGAGAGCGCCGTCGCCGTCGTGTACGTCGGGTAGCTGCCGGTCACCTGCACGGAGAGCCGGGTCCGGGCGTCGGCCGCGGTCACGGCGTACGTCGGCGACGTGGCGCCTGCGACGGGCACGCCGTTGCGCAGCCACTGGTAGCCGAACGACGTCACCGGTGCGGTGCCTGCCTTCCAGGCGCCCGGCGCGGCAGTCACCTTCGAGCCGACGGCGAACGTGCCGGACAGGGTCGGCACCGCGGTCGTCAGCGTCTTCTCACCCGGCTCGACCGGCGCCGGGATGCTCACCGCGGCCGAGGTCGTGCTGGTGGAGGCGAAGCCGTCCTTGACGCCCGTCACCGCGACCGCGATGAGGTGGCCGCCGTCGGCGGTCGTCGGCGTGTAGGTCGCCTGCGTCGCACCGACGATCGGGACGCCGTCGCGCAGCCACTGGTAGGTGAAGGAGTCCGGCGTCGGCGTCCACGTGCCGGCGGAGGCGATGAGGGTCGAGCCCACCGCGAGCGTGCCCGAGATCGTCGGGGCGCTCGCCGAGACGACCGGGCCGTTGAGCAGCACGGCGCAGGCCGTCGCCGCCGTGCCGGAGCCGGTCACCGCGACCTGCTCGGCCGGCTCGATCGGGCCGGACGCGTCACCGTCGAACGCCGCGTGCACCACCTGGGCGACCGCGTTGTTCTTCGTGTCGGCGACGTAGACGATGTTCGTCGACCGGTCGACCGCCACGGCGTACGGCGTGTTGAGGTGCGTGCGCCAGGGGTAGGAGCCGCCGCCGACCGGGCTGAGGTTCTCCGTCCCGGCCGCGCCCGAGGTGTTGACCAGCGTGGAGATGGTGCCGTCCGGCGTGACCTGACGGATCGCGTGGTTGAAGGTGTCGGCGATGAAGAGGTTGCCCCGGCCGTCGAGCGCGAGGTCCTGCGGCGTGTTGAGCTGCGCCGAGGTCGCCGGGCCGCCATCGCCGGAGTAGGCGCCGAGGCAGCTGTTGGTGGCCTGGTCCTTGGCGTAGTCGCCGGCGACCGTGGTGATCACGCCGGTGGCACCGTCGACGCGGCGGACGACGTTGTTGGACGCGTCGGCGATGTAGACGTTCTCCTCGCTGTCCACGGCGACGCCCGCAGGCTGGGCGAGCCGCGCGCTGGCGCCGGACGCGCCGTCGCCGGTGTAGCCGGCGCGGCCCGTGCCGGCGACGACCGAGATGACCCCGGCCGCACTGACCTCGAGGACCCGGTGGTCGTAGGTGTCGGCGATGAAGACGTTGCCCGCGCTGTCGACGGCGACGTCGTTGGGGTGCCAGAGGTTCACGCTGAGCGGCGTGCTGGTCGCGGTGACCGCGGCGCCCGCACCACCGGCGAGGCCGGTGCCGGCGAAGCGGTGGATGACGCCGTCGGTCGTGACCTTGCGGACCACGTTGTCGCCGCTGTCGGCGACGTAGAGGTTGCCGGCCGCGTCGATGGCGGTGCCGCCGGGCTGGTAGAGCTGCGCGTCCTTGGCCGGGCCCTCGTCGCCGAGGTCGCCGTACCCCGTCAGCGAGCCCGCCACGGTGGTCGTCTCGCCGTCGGTGATGGAGGCCAGCACGTTGTCGCCGGTGTTGGAGACGTAGACCGTGCCGTTGGCGGCCGAGATGCCGGCGGGGCGGTAGAGGCCACCCGCCGGGGGCAGCGGCAGGCCGGTGGTCTCGTCGATCACCGGCTCGCCGCCGGTGCTCGAGTCGTAGGGCACCGCCGTGAGCAGGGGCCCGGTGGTGTCGACGATGCCGGCGCCGTCGGTGTAGGCGTAGCCGCGCGGTGCGAGGAGGGTGACCCAGTCCGTGCCGGCCAGGGTGAAGCCGGTGTCGGTCGACGGGATCGACAGCTCCGCGCCGGCGGCGAGGGTCGTGCCGGCCGGCAGCGGGTAGTCGGAGCCGGCCCGGTTCTCGAGGACGTAGCCCGACAGGCCGACCGCGGAGCTCGCCGTGTTGGTGAGCGTGACCGCCGAGCTGCTGGTCGCCGTGATCTTCACGGCGCGGGTGAACCCGAGCTGCTCGAGGTCGACGGTGCTGGGGCTGCTCAGCGCCTTCTTCAGCGGGTGGCCGACGGAGTCGCCCCCGGCGTAGAGCGAGTTGTACCAGACCGCCGCGTCCGCGTTGGAGCGGTCGGCCGGCAGCTCGTAGTGCTCGGCGTAGTTGCCGTTGGTGGCCGTGCAGACGGCCGCACCGTTGAGCGTGTTGGCCGCGCAGGGGGTGTCGACCCAGGCCCGCGAGACCGGCGTGCCACCGTCCTTGTTGACCGAGATGTAGTAGCTGTGGTCACCACCGGAGTTGGCCATCGAGCTGAAGCCGTAGACCAGCACGACCGGCGTCGTCACGGGGATGCCGTAGTTGGCGCGGAACTGCGCGGTTGTCTTCACGCCGAAGTACTGGGTCTCGACCCACCAGAAGACCTGGGTGCCGTGCGCGGGGATGACCGGGTCGACCGTCGGCGAGGTCTGCGTGGTGTCGGCCGGGTCGTGGAAGGTCATCACCGCGCCGCTCTTGGTCATCGTGAGCCCGTACGCCGAGAAGTCGATCGGGTGGTCGGTCGTGTTGGTGACCTCGCTGTACTCGTAGTAGTCGGTCGAGTTGTTGTCGTAGTTGACCTCGGTGACCAGCAGGTCGTTGGGCCCGATGACCGGGGGTCCGCTGTTCGGCGCGCCCTTGGTCGCGTACGCCGAGACGCCGAAGTCGCCGGTGCCGTCGGGGTCGCGCGCCCACGAGGTCGGCGCGGCCGACGACCACGAGGTCTCGTCGAGCAGCGTGCCGTCGACCTCGGTGAGGTAGAGCGTGTCGGCGGCCGCGAGGTCGAGGCCGGCGGCGTCGAGGTCGACGCCGTCCACGACGAGGAAGCCGTCGGCGGCGATGTCGTGGGCGGGCACCGAGTAGGTGTCGCCCGCGCTGTCCTGGAGGACGACCGTGGCGCCGTCGAGGGCGTCGCCGGTGTTGTAGAGCTCGACCCAGTCCTTGGCCGGGGTGCCGGTCGTCCTGACCTCGTTGATCGTGAGGCCCGCCAGCGGGTCACCCGCGCCGGGGCCGCCGGTCGCCGGGAGCACGACGAGCGCGAAGTCCCGGGAGACGGAGCCCTGCTGGTCGCCGACGCCGCTGTCGGTGGCGGTGACGTGCACGTCGTACCTGCCGGGGGCGGCGGTCGGGGTGCCGCCGATGACGCCGGTGCCGGCGTCGATGGTGACCCCGGCGGGCAGGCCGGTGGCGGCGTACGTGTAGCCCGGCGCGCCGCCGTGGGCCTTCGCGTGGATCTCGGTCAGGGCGGAGCCCTGGCGCACGGAGACGTCCGCGATCGGGTCCAGGCGCAGGATCTTGCTGAGGGTCAGCGTGAACGTCGTCGTCGCGGTGTCGCTCGGGACGCCGTCGGCGACGGTGACGGTCACGGTGTGGTCGCCGATGTCGCCGTCCGACGTCGGCGTGCCAGCGATGACGCCGGTGCTCGGGTTGATCGAGACGCCGGTCGGCAGGCCGGTGGCCGTGTAGGCCAGGTCGCCCCAGATGGCGGTGGCGTGGACCGGGATCGGGTCCATCGGCGCGTTGAGCGAGATCTCGGCGTCGGCGACCGGCGCGATCGCCACGCGGTCGTCGTGCTGCGAGTGGGCGACGAAGGAGTCGATGGCCGCGACCGGGGTGAAGTCCGAGCGGTTCGCGTCGGAGTCGACGGCGTACCCGTCGGCGAACTTCCGCGCGACGACGCAGGTGTTGTTGGTGCCCGAGTCGACACCGGTGAGCGTCGGCGCACCCTTGCTCTCGGCGGCCGTCGGCTGGTTGGTGGAGGCGTTCATCCAGCCGACGCCGTCCACCGCACCGGCTGCCCGCGACGCGTCCGACGACAGGTCGCCGTTGATCGGGTTGACGCCCTTGGTCGCGTCGAGCAGCTCGATCTGGCCACCCGTGTTGCAGCCACCCATGTTGGTGCCGGACTGGTTGCCGTTGCCGGGCGTCGCGACCGAGAAGTCGAGGTCGGGCGTGAAGCCCGCCGGGTAGGTCCCCTGGTCCGCCGGGGAGTGCGCGTTCTTGTACCAGAGGAAGAAGTAGTGGTGGGGTGCCACGGTCCCGTACAGCTTGACCAGGCTGCTGCACGCACCCGTGGCGTTGTAGCTGCGGTAGCAGAGGGCGTAGTTCGGGGTCACCGTCGCGTTGGGCGTGGTGGTCGTGTCGATCGTGCCCAGCGAGATCGGGTGGTCGGTCGGGTTGTAGAGCTCGACCCAGTCGTTGGACCACCGGACCGAGTCGGAGTTCGCGCCGAACACGGCGGCGATCACCAGGTCGTCGGTGGCGTACGTCGACGGGACGGCGTTCGTCGTGCCCTTGGTGGCGTGCTTGGAGACGACGAAGTCGCCGGTGCCGTCGGGGAAGCGCGCCCACGAGGTCGACGTGAACGACGTCCAGGACGTCTCGTCGAGCTGGGTGTCGTCGGCGGTCGTGAGGTCGAGCGTGTCCTCGGCGCCGAGGTCGAGGCCGGCGGCGTCGAGGTCCGCGCCTTCGACGACGACGTGGCCGCCGGCCGGGACGTCCTGCGTCGGCACGTGGAAGGTGTGGCCGTCGTCGTCGACCAGGTTGACCGCGGCACCGGAGACGGCCGCACCCGTGTTGACCAGCTCGACCCAGTCGTCGGCCGGGGTGCCGGTCGCCACGACCTCGTTGATCCGCAGCCCGGCCAGCGGGTCGGTGTCGCCGGGCGTCGACGCCTTCGGGCGCACGACGATGGTGAAGTCGGTCGAGGCCGACTGCACGGCCCCGCCCGCGCCGCTGTCGTCGACGGTCAGGTGCACGTCGTAGCGCCCGGCGGCACCGGTCGGGGTGCCGCTGATGGCACCGGAGGTCTCGCCGATGGTGACGCCGGTCGGCAGCCCGGTCGCGGCGTAGTGGTAGTCGGGCGTCCCGCCGTGGACGGTCACCTGGATCGGGTCGAGGGCGGTGCCCTTGCGCACGACGACGTCGTCCAGGTCGTCCACCCGCAGCGCGCTGCTGACGGTGAGCGTGAACGTGGTCGTCGCCGTCTCGGCCCCGGTCGGCGTGTGGTCGGAGACGGTGACCGTGACGGGGTAGCCCGTGAGCGCGACGGTCTCGGCCGGCGTACCGCTGATGACGCCGGTGTTCTCGTCGATGTCGAGGCCGTCGGGGAGCCCGGTCGCGTCGTACGTCAGCGCGCCCGTGCCCTTGCTGCCGTGCACCTGGAGCGGCGCCATCGCCTCGCCGCGGCTGACCTCGGTGTCGTCCACCGCGGCCACGGCCACGTGGTCGGAGATCTGCGAGTGGAGCGTGAAGTCGGCCGTCGTGAGGGCCGTGAAGTCGTTCGAGCTCTTGTCGGTGTCCTGCGGGACCCCGTCGGTGAACGTCCGCACCGAGATGTAGGCGTTCGTGGTCCCGGCGGACGCACCGGTCACCGGCGTGACGCCGCTGGTCTCCGCGCTGCCCGGCTGGGTGTACGCCGACGACGCGTACTTGGTCCACCCCACGGCGTCGACGACGCCGGCGTTGCGGGCGGCGGTCGACGCGAGGTCGCCGGTGCCGGTGTAGGCGCCGCCGCTGGAGGCGTTGAGCAACAGGATCTGGCCGCCGGTGGAGTAGCCACCGAAGCCGCCGTTCGACTGGCCCGACGGGTCGGTCGAGCTGCCCGCGGTGCCGGCCGCGTTGAGGGCGAAGTTCAGGTCCGGCGTGACTCCCGCCGGCGGCGTGCCGCGGTCGGTGCCGGCCGCGGCGTTGTGCCCGTCCCAGATGAGGAAGTAGTGGTGCGCGCGTACCGTGCCGTAGAGCTTCATCGAGCTGCTGCAGCTGGTGCCGCTGATGCTGCGGTAGCACTGGTAGTAGCTCGGCGTGACCGTCGACCCGTCGATCGTGCCCAGCGAGATGTCGTGGTCCGTCGGGTTGTAGAGCTGGACCCAGTCGCTGTTGTAGGCGCCGCCGTCACTGCCGTAGACGGCCGAGATGACGAGGTGGTCGAGGGGCTCGGCCGCCTGGGCCGGAGCCGCGACGAGGGCGGCCATGGTGGCGGTGAGGCCGGTGGTCACGATGGCGGCGACCACGCCGCGCCAGCTCTTCAGGTGTGTCACGAGGCGTGAGCATCACGGTGACGCCGCAACAGATCGTGCCCGTCCGGTGAACGGCCGGGGGTCCTCAGATGATCGTTAGGCTCCCTATGTAATTCGTGCGAAGGTGTCGCACTGTGCCTGCCCTGAACGACGTCGAGCACCTGCTCCTCGTCCTCGCCGAGGACGTGCCGATCACGTCCGTCACCGACCTCCCCGAGCACGTCACGACCTGCCGGCGCTACCACCTCACGCCGCCGGGCGAGGAGCGTGCGGAGCGGGTCTGGCCGAGCTTCGCCGTCGCCCTGCGCGAGGCCGGAGTCACGGTGCACCTGCGGGCCTCGATGCCCGACACCCTCGGCGACGTCACCGTCATCGAGGCCGGCCGCGAGACCGTGCAGGCCGTGCTCGACGGGCTCGACGACCTCCCGCCCGCGACCCTGGTCGCGGTCGCGCTCGCCGGCGGTGACGCGCCCGCGGTCGTCGAGAGGTGGGGGACCGCGCTCGGTGCGCCGGGGACCCTGCTGCTGCGTACGCCGTGGACCACGCGGGCCTGGGTCAGCGACGAGGTGTGCGACCACACCTCGCTCATCCAGCTGTGCGAACGATGGACCGCCGGCCGCGGCCACGAGGCCCGGATCTGGCTCACCGAGTGGCGGCGCCGGGTCTGCGGAGACCTCCTCCTCGCCCTCGACCTCGGCGAGCCCGTCGAGCTCCCTGACGGTGCGTCGGTCCGACCGCTCCCCTACGCGCCGACCGCGGAGATCCGGGTGACGGACGGTGCCGTCTCGCTGGTGCTGGCCAACGCCGGTGCCACCCGTGGCATCCACCTCCGGGTCGACGGCGCCGACGGACCCGACGCCGTCACCGTGCCCGAGTCGTCGGTCTCCCGACCGCGCGTCGTGACGGTCCCGGTCGCCGTACGCGACGGCCGCTACGACGTGACCGTGACCGGCCCCGGCTTCGCCCGCCACTTCACAGGCCCCCACCTCACAGGCCCCCACCTCACAGGCCCCCACCTCACAGGAGAGTGCGATGAGTGACTTCACCCTGCCCCTGATCCTCGACCTCGACGTCGTCTCCCTGGCGATGTCGTTGGTCAACATCGGCTCGGAGACCGGGGACGAGGGCGACCTCGCGGACTCGGTCGAGACCGCGCTGACCCCACTGCCCCACCTCACCGTCGAGCGCGTCGGCAACGCCGTCGTCGCTCGCACGCGGGCCCGCCCCGACTCCGGCGAGCGCGTGCTGGTCGCCGGGCACCTGGACACCGTCGCCGGCGAGCCCGACACGTTCGCCTACGTCGAGATGGGCAAGGTCTTCGGCACGGGAGCGTGCGACGCGAAGGGCGGTCTCGCGGTGGTGCTCAAGGCCGCGCAGCCGGCGTACGAGCGCGACGTGACCTTCCTCTTCTACGCGGGTGGCGAGGGCGCCGGGCTCGCCGCGCTGGCCGAGGCGCGCCCCGACCTCCTCGACGTCGGCCTGGCGATCCTGGTCGAGCCGACCTCCGGCGTCGTCGGGACGACGGCGTCGCTGAGCTGCTCGGGTGCCGAGCACCTGACCGCGCTCGGCGTCCCGTTCGAGGTCTTCGGCCCCGGCGACCCGGCCGTGGCGCACTCCCCCGGTGAGTTCGTGCCGACGGCCGAGCTCACCGAGTGCGAGTTCGTGCTGCGCACCCGGCTGCAGGGCTGAGCTCGCGCGAACGACGGCCACTCGATCAGGTCGCAGGCGACGACCCGGCCACACCTCGCTCCAGAAGTCCGCGTCGCCATCCACGTCACATACACACCGCCGCCATGCGGCAGCCAGTCCAGGTCGTCCGACGTCGCCCCCGCCGCACACATGGCTGCGTCGTACGCCGTCCAGGGGTCGTCCCCCTCGAGGACCTGGACCACCCACTGGTCGACGTGGTCGCGATAGAACTGCGCCTCGCGATCGTCGTCGCTGCCCTGGGCGTTGGATCCTGCTGTCTCAGCTGCATCATGGCTCGGGTTGGTTGTCGACAACCAACCCAGCAGGACAGGTGGCTACCAGCCCTGCCAGGCCGGCTTGCCGGCGTAGACCTCGCGGTAGTAGCCGAGCCGAGCCAGACCGGCACCGGCCTCCTCGTCGACGAGCACGGTGGCGTGCGGGTGCATCTGCAGCACGGAGGCCGGGCAGGAGGCCGAGAGCGGACCCTCGACGGCGGCGGCGATCGCCGCTGCCTTGCCGGCCCCGGTCGCGACCAGCAGCAGGTGACGGGCGCGGAGGATGGTGCCGAGGCCCTGGGTCAGGACGTGGTGCGGCACCTCGTCGACCGACCCGAAGAACCGCGCGTTGTCGCGCCGGGTCTGGTCGGTCAGGGTCTTCATCCGGGTCAGGGACGCCAGCGACGAGCCCGGCTCGTTGAACGCCAGGTGGCCGTCCGCGCCGATCCCGAGCACCTGCAGGTCGACGCCGCCGGCGGCGGCGATCGCGTCCTCGTAGCGGGGGCCGGCGTGCTCGGGGTCCATCGCGTCGGGGCTGGAGACCCGCGCGCGATCGATGCCGAGGCCGTCGGTGAGCTCGCGGAAGATCGTCTCCCGGTAGGTCTCCGGGTGCCCGACCGGCAGGCCGACGTACTCGTCGAGCGTGAAGCAGCGGACCTCGTCGTACGACGGAGCTGTCTCGGCCTCGCGACGCCCGATGAGCTCCCGGTAGGTCGGGAGCGGGCTCGACCCGGTGGCGAGACCCAGCACGGCCTCGGGGTCGCGGCGGACCAGCGCCTCGATCACGTCGGCGGCGACGGCGCCGACCTCCTCGGGCGTGCCGAGCGGGACGACCTCCATCAGGACAGCTCCAGGTCGTCGGTGAGCTCGATCCGCTCCTCGCGGGGCGGCAGGCCGAGCAGGGTGAGCGGGGTGGTGGTGGCGGTCGCGACCGCGTCGTCGACGGAGCAGCCGGTCTGGGCGACCAGGGTGCGCAGGCAGTCGAGCAGGGAAGCCGCCGAGCCGGCGAGGGTGCCGTCGTGGAGCCGCACCGTCCCCTCCGACACGACGACGTCCTGGTCGCCGAGCCGTGCCGGGCCGTCGGGGAGGCCGAGGCCGGCGGTGGTGTCGGAGACCGAGAGGAAGCGGTCCGGTCCGAGGGCGCGCCACGCCGTACGCACGAAGAGCGGGTCGAGGTGGTGGCCGTCGACGATCACGCCGGCGACCAGGTCGTCACCACCCAGGGCGGTCCCGACGGGGCCGGGGTCGCGCGGCAGCACGGGTGCCATCGCGTTGCCGAGGTGGGTGACGCACCGGGCGCCGGCCTCGACAGCGGCGGCCACATCGGCGGTGCCGGCCGCGGTGTGGCCGACGGACACGACCACACCGCGGGTCGAGAGGAGCTCGATCACCTCGAGCGCGCCGGGCAGCTCGGGCGCGATCGTCGCCATCACGACACCGCTCTCGCGCGACCACCCGTCGACGAGGTCGAGGGACGGCGCCCGCAGCCAGTGCTCGGGGTGGGCGCCTTTGCGGGTCGGCGCGATCATCGGTCCCTCGAAGTGCAGGCCGAGCGGCTCGGCGCCGCTCCAGCCGGCGGGCGGTCCGGCCGCGAGCGTGTCCAGCGCCGTACGCCGGGCTGCCGGGTCGGAGGTGATCACGGTGGGGACGAACGCCACGACGCCGTACGCCGGCAGCGCGGACGCCACCTCCCAGAGCCGGTGCGGCTCGGCAGTGAGGTCGATGCCGGCCGCGCCGTTGACCTGCGCGTCGACGAGGCCTGGATAGGTGGTCATCGACCGAGGAACGCGGCGCCGACGGCGGCGACCGGGTAGTCGGACGGCACGACCCGCAGCCGGCCGGCCAGGTCGAGCGAGGCGAGGAACGGCGAGCTCGCCGCCTGCTCCAGCAGCGCCTGCGCGACGGCCAGCCGCAGCGGCTCGCCCAGCTGCGCGACGCCGCCGCCGAGCACGATGCTCTCGGGGTCGACGGCCAGGCTGAGGACGCGGATCGCGCTGGCGACGCCGGCGGAGAAGCGGTCCCGCGCGGCGATCGCGGTCGGGTCGCCGGTGCGGGCCGCGGCGAAGAGCGCCTGCGCCGGCGGTACGTCTCCGGCCGGCCACGCTGCGGCGAGGGCCGAGCCCGAGGCGATCGTCTCGAGGCAGCCACGCTGGCCGCACTGGCACACGACGCCCTGCGGGTCGACCGGCACGTGGCCGATCTCGCCGGCCGCGCCGTGCGCCCCACGCCGGAGCCGCCCGTCGAGGACGAGACCGGCGGCGAGGCCGGTGCCGATGCTCAGGTAGACGAGGTCGCTCACGTGGTCGAGGGCCGCGGCACCCAGGGTGGCCGCGTTGACGTCGTTCTCGAGCGCGACCGGCACGCCGAGCCGTCCGGCCAAGAGGTCGCGCAGCGGCAGCCAGTCGCCGTCGACGCCCAGATTCACGGCGTGCTTGACCGCGCCGCGCTCGACGTCGACGAGGCCCGGGATCCCGACCCCGAGGACGCCGTCGAGCGGCTGGCCGGTCGCGACCCGGAGCGCGTCGTAGACCCGGGCGGCCGAGGCGACGATGCCGTCGGCGCCGGGCTTGGTGGGCTCGCGCACCTCGGCGAGGATCCCGCCGTCGGCGTCGAGCACCAGCCCGAGGGTCTTGGTGGCCCCGATGTCGAGACCCACGCTCAGCTCCTGAGTCAGCGCTCCGCGCTGTGCGGCACTCACCGCTCCCACCCGGCCTTTCGCAGCAGTTCGGTCACAGCGGCCGCTCCGGGACGAGAGTAGCCGCGCGGGCAGATCCGGGGCGCCGGTCCGGCGTACGGTCCAGGCCACCCCCACTCGACGACGACGGCCGCGCCCTCGAGGTCGATCTCGGGACGGCGGTGCGCGTCGCGGACCTGGAGGACAACGGGCCGCTCGCTCGTGAACGGCTCGCCGGGCGCCACGGTGCGGTCCGGCTCGATCCCCCACGGGACCTCCCCGATGGCGATGTTGGCGGCCGTGGAGACGCTGACGATCTCGGCGCCTGTCAGGTCCGGCAGGTCGCCCTCGACGAGGGTCGCGGCGCGGGCCGCGCGCAACTGCGCTGGAACGGCACCGTCCGGGACCCCGGCCATGTCATAGCGACGCAACTGCGCGGTTCGGGTCGCCGCGGACCGCAGCCGCTCCTCGGAGAGCCGCCCGTCGTGGACGGCCGCGACGATGGCGGCCTGGGTCTCGCGGACGGTCGCGACGGCGACGTCGGTGCCGATGCAGAGCAGGTCGGCGCCGGCGGCCAGCGACAGGACGGCCGCCTCCGGGATCCCGCGCCCGGCCGACGCGCCGGCCATGTCGAGGGCGTCGCTGACGATCACGCCGTCGTACCCGAGCTCGTCGCGCAGCAGCCCGAGGACGGGCGCGCTCAGGGTGCCGGGCAGGTCGGGGTCGACGGCAGGTACGACGATGTGCGAGGTCATCACCGAGGCGATGCCGGCCTCGACGACCGCGGCGAAGGGCACCAGCTCGCGGGCGCGCAGCACCTCGAGGTCGGCGTCGACGGTGGGCAGCTCGAGGTGGCTGTCCTGGGCGGTGTCGCCGTGGCCCGGGAAGTGCTTGGCGCACGCGGCGACGCCGGCCTCCTGGAGACCGGTCACCCAGGCCGCGACGTGCCGCGCGACGAGCTGCGGCTCGGCCCCGAAGCTGCGGGTGCCGATGACCGGGTTGTCCGGGTTGCTGTTGACGTCCGCGACCGGGCCGAGGTCGAGGTTGATGCCGACCGCGGCCAGCTCCGCGCCGATCGAGCGGCCGACCTCGCGGGTGAGGTCGACGTCGTCAGCGGCGCCGAGCGCGGCCGGCCCGAGCACCGGGCTGCCGTCGAGGGCGTGCAGCCGCGTCACGTCGCCGCCCTCCTCGTCGACGGCGATGACCGCGTCCGGGTTGGCCGCGCGGATCGCCGCGCTCAGCCGTGCCACCGCGTCCGGACCGTCCTCGGTGTTGATGGCGAAGTAGCAGATCCCGCCGAGGCCGTCGGCGAGCAGCTCGGCGTACTCGTCAGGCAGCGTGGTGCCGACGAAGGCCGGCAGCAGGACCCGCAGCGCGAGGGTGTCGAGGGAGTCCGTCATCCCTTCACCGCACCCGAGGTGAGGCCGCTGACCATCCGGCCCTGGACGACGAGGAAGAAGATGATGACGGGGACGGCGATCAACGTGGAGCCGGCCATGATGCCGCCCCAGTCGGTGCCGCGGTTGACGTCGGTGAAGGTGGAGAGCCACAGCGGCAGGGTGCGGTGGTCCTCGCGCGTCATCACGATCAGCGCGAGGGAGAACTCGTTCCACGCCTGGATGAACCCGAAGACACCGGTGGCGACCAGGCCGGGAGCCAGCAACGGGAAGGTGATCCGGAAGAACGCCTGGGTGCGCGAGCAGCCGTCCATCATCGCGGCCTCCTCGAGCTCGTAGGGCACGCCCGTGACGAAGCCGCGCAGGGTCCAGATCGTGAAGGGCAGCACCAGCGAGACGTAGACCAGGCTCAGGCCGACGACCGTGTTGAGCAGGTTCATCGTCTCCAGCATCTTGTACTGGGAGATGAAGAGGCCCTCGACCGGGATCATCTGGATGATCAGCAGCGTCACGATGAAGGACATCCGGCCGCGGAAGCGGAACCGCGACAGCGCGACGGACGCCACGAACGCGAAGGCGAGCGCGACCACGATCGTCAGCAGCGTCACGACCAGGCTGATCTTCATCGCGTTGAGGAACTGGTCGCCCTCGAAGACGGTCCGGAAGTTGTCGAGGTCGCCGCCGAACGGCACCCAGGTGGGCACCGGGTTGCGGATCTCGTTGCGGTCGAGGAACGAGCTGTTGACCATCCAGTAGACGGGGAACGCGGCGATCACGAAGGCGATCACGCCGACGACGTTGGCCGTGACGCGCAGGGGACGGCTGGCAGGGCGAGGCATGTCAGTCCTCCCTCTCCTGCTTGAGCATGGACCGGACGTACGGCGCGGTCAGGAGGACCGTCAGCACGAGCATGAAGATCGCGACGGCCGCGGCCATGCCGAACTTCCCGCCCCCGATCCCGAGCCGGTAGATGTAGGTGCCGAGCAGGTTGGTGTCGCGGGTGGAGCCGCCGGCCTGCTGGAGGATGTAGATCTGGGTGAAGACGCGCAGGTCCCAGATCACCTGGAGCAGCGCGACCACGAGCAGGACCGGGCGGATCGCCGGGAAGACGATGTGGCGCAGCCGGCCACCCGCCCCGGCGCCGTCGATCTCGGCCGACTCCATCAGCTCCTCGGGGACCTGGGTGAGCGCGGCGTACACGGTGAACGCGACGAACGGCACGCTCATCCACACGACGATCACGGTCGCGACGAAGAAGAAGGAGAGCGGCTGCAGCAACCAGGGGTGGCCCTCGTAGTCGAAGCCCAGCTTGGTGAGCGCGTAGTTGATGACGCCGTAGTTGGTGTCGAAGAGCCACTGCCAGACCGTCAGCGAGGCGACCACCGGCATCGCCCAGGCGAGCAGGAGGCCGGTCTGCAGCAGCAGCCGCACCCCCTTCGCCATGTGCCGCATCAGCAGCGCGAGCCCGACGCCGATCACCATGGTCGCGGCGGCGTTGACGAGGCAGAAGACAAGGGAGCGGAGGGTGACCCGCCACAGGTAGGGGTCGGTGACCAGCTCGCGGTAGTTGTCGACGCCGACCCACTCGGGCGGCTTCCCGAACTGCTGGGCCAGCCCGTAGTCCTGGAAGGACAGGATCACCTGGCGCACCAGCGGGTAGCCGAGGGCGACGACGAGGGCGACCGTGGCCGGGACCAGCAGCAGGTACGGGAACGACGTACGCCGGGCACGGGGCGGCTTATCGACGGTCTGGTCAGTCATCACGATCCTCCTTCCGACCGGTCCGGTCGTACATGGTGGGCATGCCACGGCCGGGGCGGCGGTTCACACCGCCCCGGCCGGGTGCTGCTGGGTGTTGCAGGTGGCTGGGTCAGCCGTTGATCTGGTCGTTCATCTGCTCGTCGGCCTTGGCGGCCAGCTCGGCGGGGTCGCCGCCCTGGGCCAGGCCGCTGAACAGGTCCTCGAGGACGCGCGAGCCCTCGACGTTGGCCCAGCCCGGCGCGGCCGGGGTGAGCTTCGCGTTGGACGCGGCGGCGATCGTGGCCTGGGCGAACTCGTCGTCACCGAGGAGCGGGGCGAGCGAGTTGAGGGCGGGCGTGAGGCCGGCCTTCGCCATGATCGTCTGGTAGTCCTCGCTGAGCATCAGGGCGACGGCCTTCTGGGCCAGCTCCTGGTTGGCCGACTTGGCCGCGATCGCGATGTCCGAGCCGCCGAGGAGGACCGGGGCGGGCTGGCCGTCGCTGCCGGGGAGGGCGAAGACGCCGATCTCCTTGCCGTAGGTGTCGGGGCAGCCGGTCTTCGGGTCCAGGATCAGGCCCTTGATCCAGCCGGGGGCCGAGACCATGCCGATCTCACCGGCGCAGAACGGCGTCCACGAGTCGGCCTCGTTGCCGTCCTTGGCCGCACCCGAGGCCTCGGTGAAGAGCTTCTGCGCGGTCTCGAGACCGGCGATCGACTCGGGGCTCTCGAGGGCGCCCGACCACTCGTCGCCGTCCGCCGTCGCCAGGTCGCCGCCGGCGTCCCAGATGAAGGCGGCGCCGTTGCGCCAGTCCTGGCCCGGGAACCAGAAGCCGGAGAAGTTGGCCGGCTTGGCGTTGGCCTGCTTCAGCTTGATGGCGTCGTCGATGAACTCGTCCATCGTGGTCGGTACGGCGGTGATGCCGGCGGCCTTGAAGAGGTCCTTGCGGTAGAAGACGTACTTCGAGCCGGCGTAGTACGGCACGGCGTACGTCGAGCCGTCGACGGTCGCGCCGTCGACGAAGCCCTGGAGGAGGTCGTCGCCGCCGAGGCTGTCGAGCTGGTCCGTCATGTCGGAGAAGGCGCCGGCCGACGTGAAGGTCGGGGCCTGCGTGTTGCCGATCTCGACGACGTCCGGGGTCTCGGACTCGCTGGAGAGCGAGGTCGTGAGCTTCTCGACGAGGCCGTCCCACTCCTGCTGCTCGATGGTCAGCGTGGAGCCGGGGTTCTCCTCCTCGAAGGTCTTCTTCAGCCAGTCCCGCGCCTCCTGCGGGGTGTCCGTGCCGTTGAGCCAGACGCGGATGTCCGCCGTCTTGGGTCCGTCGCTCGACGCGTCGCCGTCGCTGCTGTCACTGCCGCAGGCGGCCAGGCTCGCCACGGCCATCGTGGCGATGGCCGCGACCGCCGCAGCGTTCCTGAGGGGCTTCTTGATGCGCACCGCTGTTTCCTCTCGTCGAGCTTCTGCTGATGTGGTGGTGGGTGGTGATGGTGGTCCCGAGATGGGGGTCGTCAGGAGACGCCGAGCTGTCCGGCGAGGACGAGGACGGCAGCACCGACGAGGACCACGTCCTCGCCGAGCGTCGAGGTGCGGACCACGAGGCCCGCCGAGCTGACCGGCATGGTCCGCACGCGGATGCTCCGGTCGGCCGCCTCCAGGAGCGGGCCGTCGAGCAGCTCCTGCGGGCCGCTCAGCACCAGCTCGTGCAGGTTGAGGGTCCCCACGACCGGCGCCAGTGCAGCCCCGAGCTGCTCACCGACGCCGCCGAGGACCTCCGCCGGGTCCGCCCCCTCGGCGAGCCGCCGCCGCAGGTGCGGGACCGCGAGGATCGTCTCCAGGCAGCCCGTGCGCGAGCACGCGCAGCGCTCGCCGTCCGGGTCGACCACGACGTGGCCGATCTCGCCGGCCGCCCCGAGGTGGCCGTGCAGCAGCGAGCCGCCGAGCACCAGACCGGCACCGACACCGGTCCCGACCCGGAGCACCATCAGGCCGCCGTCGCCGGAGGCGCCGAAGGTGTGCTCGCCGAGGACGGCGGTGTTGGCGTCGTTCGCGACGAAGACCGGGACGTCGTACGCCGCGGTCAGGCTGGCGGCGAGCGGGGTGTCGCTCCAGGCCAGGTTGGGCGCGTCGATGACGGTGCCGTGGGCGTCGACGACGCCGGGGCTGCCGACGCCGATGCCGAGCACGGGGCGGTCGGTCATCGCGATCAGGGCGGCCGCGAGCTGGTGGACCAGGGCGACGGCGTCCTCGCCGACGGCCCCGCCGAGCGGCAGCTCGTGGCGGGCCTGGACCTCGCCGGCGAGGTTGATGACCGCACCGGTCATCCGGTCCGTCGCCGACAGGTCGATGCCGATGATGTGGGTGGAGTCCGCGGCCAGGCCGACCAGCGTCGGCGGCTTGCCGACCCGGCTCTCGGCGGGGGCCCCGAGCTCCTCGACCAGCCCGTCCGCGACCAGCTCGCCGACCAGGTCGGAGACCGTGACCCGGGTCAGACCGCTGGTCCGCGCCAGGTCCGCGCGGCTGGCCGGACCCTCGCGGAACAGCTGCTGGAGCAGCAGCGACCGGTGGTGGCGACGGGCGTCCTCCTGGAGGAGCTTGCCGCGGGGCCGGAGCTGCCGGCCCACCGGTGAGGTCGTGGTCACGTTTGTTAGTTCAGCGCACTTACTTATTCTTCGTCAAGCGTTTCGGCAGAATTCGCCCGTCACGAGTTGGTCTCGGCGGCGATCAGGGGACGAGCGAGGGCCGGTCCGGCAGCGCCAGCGTGAGGACGGCGTCCTCGATGAGCGGGTGCTGCTCGATGTCGGTCTCCACCTGCCGCAGGCGGATGGCGAGGTGGTCCTCGGTGTCGTCGCCGACCAGGTCGACGGCAGCGACGACGAAGAGCCGCGCCGGCCCGACGTACTCGAGGTGCAGGTAGGTGAGCCGCTCGATCTGGGGGTGCTCGAGCAGCCCGGCGATCACCCGCGATCGGGTCTCGGGGGTCGGCGCCTCCCCGAGCAGGTAGTCCATGTTGCGGCGGATCAGGAAGACCGCGACCAGGGCGAGCAGCACGCCGATCGCTATCGAGGCGACCGCGTCGAAGATCCCGTTGCCGGTCAGCTGGTGCAGCCCGATCCCGGCGCCCGCGATGAAGATGCCCAGCAGCGCCGAGAAGTCCTCGAAGAAGACCGCGCGCAGGGTCGGGTTCGAGGTCTGCGCGACGTAGCGCAGCGGGTGCATCGCGAGTCGCTGCGAGGCGCCGTGGACCTGGCGGCTGGCCTGGACGAACGACGTGCCCTCCAGCAGGAACGCGATGCCGAGCACGACGTAGTTGACCAGGTAGCTGGTCTCCTCCGACTCGCTCGTGAGCTGCGTGACGCCGTGCCAGATCGACACGACCGCACCGGCGGTGAAGAGGCCGAAGGCCGCGATCATCGACCAGGCGTACGTCGCGCGCCCGTAGCCCCGGGGGTGCTCCTCGTCGCGCGGTCGGCTGCCGCTGCGCTCGGCCACCAGCAGGAACACCTCGTTGCCCGAGTCGGCCCACGAGTGGGCGGCCTCCGCCACCATCGCGGCCGAGCCGGTGAGGACGGCGGCCGCCGTCTTGGCGATGGCCAGGAGGGTGTTGGCGGCGAGGGCGATGACGACGGTCAGGAGGGACTCCCCACCGGTCGGAGCGGCTGGGACGTCGCTGGAGGCCATGACGCCCAGTATCCGCCCGGCCCGTACCGTCGAGGACATGCGTCGCGCCTTCCCCGCCCTGCTGCTGCTCGCGGCCGCCGTGCTCGCCGGCTGCAGTGACGCCGAGCCGGCGCCCGCACCCGCACCGGCGGAGACCACGGGCAGCCCGACGGCGGCGCCGACGGCGTACGACCAGTACGTCGCGCTCGGCGACTCCTACACCGCGGCCCCGCTCGTCCCGCCGACGGACACCAGCACCATCTGCCTGCGCTCGGGCGTCAACTACCCCGCCCTGGTCGCCACCGCGATGCCGGGGACGCGGCTGACCGACGTCAGCTGCAGCGGGGCGGGCACGGTGCACATGACGACGCCCCAGCAGGGCATGACCGGCACGGTGCCGCCGCAGTTCGACGCCCTCACACCGGGCACCGACCTGGTGACGATCGGCATCGGCGGCAACGACGAAGGCCTCTTCGGCGCCGTGCTCGGGGCCTGCACGAAGCTCGCCACCGCACCGCCCGGCAGCACCTGCGTCGACCAGCTCCAGCAGACCGCCACGGCCACGTTGGCCCGGATCCGCGCCAACGTGGCCGGGGTGGTGGAGGGTGTCCGCCAGCGGTCGCCGGAGGCCCGGATCCTGGTCGTCGGCTACCCGCAGATCGTCCCGGGGTCGGGCACCTGCGAGGACCTGCCGCTCGCCGCGGACGACTATCCCTTCGCCCGCCAGGTCAACGAGGGCCTCACCCAGGCACTGCAGGACGCTGCCGCGGACACCCAGGTCGAGTACGTCGACGTGTGGGGTCCGAGCGCCGGGCATGACATCTGCTCCGACGTCCCCTGGATCAACGGCCGGGTCACGTCCGCCGACCGCGCGCTCGCCTACCACCCGCTCGCCGTCGAGCAGCAGGCCGTCGCCGGGCTGGTCGTCGACGCGCTCCAGCGCGGGGAATGATCCGAAGGTTCACCCACATCGGGCCAGTTCAGAGGCCGAATTCGCGCTTACGATGCTGAAATGCTGCGTACGCCGGGCGCTCGGACCCGACCCCACAGTCGTCCCCTCGACGCCCGGATCGGGGTGCTCGCCGCGGCCGCGCTGGTCGCTGCGATGCTCACGGTCGTCCCGCTCCCGCAGTCGCTGACGCCGCGCGCGGATGCCGTCGCCGCCCTCGACATCTCCCAGTCGATGCCGGGCAACACCCTCATCGGCAGCGAGACTCCGGTCACCGTCACGGCCCGCAACACCGGCGACACCACGGCGTACAACCTCGCGCTCACGGTGACCGTCCCGCTCGGCATCAGCGTCTCGTCGTCGGACCAGGCGCCGACCCGCTCCTTCGCCACCACCGACGCCGGTGGCACGCCGACCGGGACGGCGTACGTGTGGGAGAACCTCGTCGACATCAAGCCGACCAGCTTCTACACGTTCCACTACTCGCTCCAGCACGAGACCACCGGGCCCGACGCGTGGAGCGTCAACGACACCGTCCAGCCCGTCCCGGTGCGCGGCGACGTGAGCGACGACGACAGCGTGATCCCACAGGTCAACCCGAGCGGCGGCGACCCGGTGACACCGGTCGTCACCGACAGCGACCACAACGACTCCGCGACCGGGTCGACCACGCTGGTCCCGATCCTGCTGACGAAGTCCGAGCCCTCCCCCGAGAACGAGCTGCTCCGCGGCGTGCACGACCACCAGACCGTGTACACCCTGTCGGCCCAGAGTGGCGACGAGGCGGGCGTCGTGGTGACCAACATCGAGGACTGGCTGCCTGCCGGCCTGGAGTTCCTCGGCTGCGGCGACGTGGACAACTCCTCGGGCGTGGAGTACCCCGGCGCCGGGTCGCTGATCCAGGGCACCGACCCCGGCAGCACGTGCCAGGACCCGGCCACGGTCGAGACCGTCAACGCCGACCCGGACGGCGCCGGGCCGCTGGCGTCGGGCGTCTACACGCACGTCGTGTGGACCGTCAGCGCCACCTTCGCCGCCAACGAGACCAAGACGCTCACGTACGTCGCGGGCATCCCGCAGCGCGAGAACACGACGGCGTGGCCCGGCGCGACCCCGGCGAACAACGGTCCGCAGGCGGCCAACCTGGACAACAACACCGGCGCCTACACCACCCAGGTCGGCGACGGCACGACGTACACCAACCACGCCGTGGTCGACGCGTCGTTCGACTCCGGCTCCGGTCCCGAGTCGGCGAGCGTCACGGCCGACGAGACCGTGCAGGCCGTCGACCTGGCGCTCCAGAAGGTCGTCGACACCCCGACCATCGAGCAGGGCGGCATCTCCACGTGGACGCTGCGCTTCCGGAGCTCGGAGTACGTCGTCGACGCCGGCATCACCGGCCTCGGCGTCACGGACACCACCCCGGACGGCACCTGCCCGATCGACACCGTCGACCACGGTGGCGCGGGCTGTACCAGCCTCACCAGCCCTGGCCCGAGCCTCGCCTACAAGACCCCCGGCGGCTACGCCTACGACGCGAGCACCGGCAAGACGGCGCTGTCATGGGATGTGTCCTCGCGGACGTTCGGGCCCAACGAGACCGGCCAGATCTCCTTCTCGACCGTCGCGCTCCAGAAGTACCACAACGGCCAGAACGTCCAGGCCAACGACAGCTGGGTCAACACGACCGCGTTCACGGCGAACGCCGAGACCTTCCGGCAGTTCGGGCCGCTGGGTCCCACCGACAACCCTGTCGTGACCGACGACTCCTCACGGGAGCAGGCGGGCACCGCGGTGCAGTTCACGAAGGACGTCGGCGTCCCGGGCGACGGGCAGCAGTGCGACGACGGCTCGGCGATCACGTGGGACCCGGACCTGGCCGACGGCGTGGGGCCCGGTGACCGGGTCTGCTTCCGATTGACCGCGATCGCCCCCGACTACCTCAACACCGGCGACGTGTCGCTCGTGGACTTCCTGCCACCGGGCTTCCGCTACGAGTCCTCGGCGCCTGGCACGGACAACGAGGTGCCCGCGCTCGAGGTGCCCGCACCCACCGTCACCGGGACGCCGGCGAACGGGCAGCGCGTGGCGTACTCGCTCCGCGGCAACCTCGACGTCCAGCCGGCGCAGACCGCCCAGGTGATCCTGTCCGCGGTCCTCGACGGAGGCTCCACCCCGGACCTCGGGACCAACGGCACCGAGATCACCAACAACGCCCGCTACTCCTTCCAGAACAGCAACGGCGAGGTCTTCGTCGTCCCGGACTCCGCGAGCATCGGGTTCGAGGAGGCGCACGTCACGCTGACCAAGGGCATCAGCCAGGTGACGAAGGCCGCCGACCCGGGCAACCCGATCGACTACAGCCCACCGACCGACCCGGCGCGCGACGTGGTCGCCGGGGACCAGGTCACCTACGCCGTCACCGTCACCAACACCGGTGAGCGTGCGGCCACCGACGTGGACGTGTGGGACCTCCTGCCCCGAGGTGTCAGCACACCCACGCCGCCTGACGCCACGTGCGCGCAGATCGACGTCGAGGACGGCGCCTGCTCCCAGGCCGACGGACGGATCGAGTGGACGGTCCCGACGCTCGCCGCGACAGGCGAGCCCGGCGACACGGTGGTCCTGCACTACACCTGGACGCTGCCGGGGACCGTGTCGATCGCCGAGCAGTGGACCAACCACGCCGGCGTCGTGCAGTACCAGGCCGCCGACAACAACGGTGGACCGTTCACGTACGTCCCCCGGGACAACATCGACCCGGCCGGCCACCCCTCGGGCACCTGGAACACCGACCGCGCCGACGACACGGCCAACGTCTTCAGCCCCGGCATCACGCTCACGAAGTCGCGCACCACGTCGGTCGACGAGCCCGGCAACGACCCGGACGACCAGGCCACGATCGGCGAGGTCATCACCTACACCCTCGACACCCGCCAGCCCGCCGGCACGTCCGTCGACAACTACCGACTCGAGGACGACCTCGTCGGCACCGGTCAGACCTTGGTGCCCGGCAGCGTGCGCGCCGCGGCCGTCACGGCGACCCCGCCGGGGTCGCCGTGCACCTACCCGACGCCGTTGCCCGCTCACCCGGAGTTCGAGAACGGCAACGGCATCCTCGTCACCGACACGGGCATCGTGACGCCCGCGGACACCGATGCGTGCCTGCGGCTGACCTTCCAGGCGGTTGTCGAGGACGTCCCGGACGACCCCGGCGAGCCGCTCAACACCCGGCCGAACAGCGTCACCAACACCGCTGACCTCACGTACGACGTCGACGTCGACAACGACGGCACTGTCGACGGCAGCGGGGACGTCCACGCGTCGGTCGACACCCAGGTCGTCGAGCCCGACATCGCCATCGACAAGCGGTCGACCAACACCTCGGCGGCGCAGCCGGGCAGCACGGTCACCTACCAGCTGGTGGTCACCAACAACTCCGGCACCGCCGTCTCGCGGGCGCACGACATGGTCGTGACCGACGACTTCGGCACCATCCCGACCTCGGGGGTCATCGCCGGCGGCAACCCCGACAACGGCAATGTCGCGGGAACCACGATCACCTGGAACGCCACCACCACGCCCGCGCTGCTCGGCCTGGATCCGGGCGAGTCGGTCACCCTCAGCTACACGATCCGGCTCAACACGGGCCTCGACGCCGGCACCACGTTCACCAACGGCGCGCGCGTCACCACGACGTCGCTCACCGGCACGCCGGCCGGTGAACGCTCGGGCCGCGACGCCGGCGGGTGCTCGGACGCGGGCACCTGCCCGGGCTACGTCGACACCGACTCGGTCACCCTCGAGGTCGCCGGTCCGTCGATCACCAAGGACACCACCACCCCTCTCGTCACCGTGGGCGACACCGCCCGCTACGTCGTGCGCGCCACGTTCGGGGCGGGCCTCAACTTCGGGCCGTCCCGGGTCGTCGACGACCTCGCCGGCGGCGACACCACGTTCGTCCGCACCGTCAGCGTCGACTGCGCGAACTGCTCCGCGGCCGAGCTCGCGCAGATCGACACCCCCGAGGACAACAACACCGACGTCACCGACACCCCGACCTGGGAGCTCGGCGACCTGCCCGCCGTCAGCTACGCCCGCGTCTACGTCATCACGTACGACGCCCGGGTCGAGGAGCAGAGCCCCACCGCTCCCCAGGCCGGCGACAGCCTGACCAACACGGCGACGCTCAGCTACACCACCAACCCGGCCGACACCCAGTCCGACGACGCGACGATCGAGATCGCGGAACCGTCGGTCACGCTGGTCAAGAACGTCCAGACCAACATCGACACCGGCTTCCGGCACACCACCGCCGGCACCCCGGCCCGCGGCGAGACCGGCGGCACGGTCACCTACCGGCTGACACTCACCAACGGCAGCACCAACTGGCCGGCGTACGACGTGCACGTCGAGGACGAGCCCGACACTGTGCGCACGACGAGCTGTGCCGCCGACACGGCAGTGCCGCCGCAGGTCTCGGTGCCGACCGGCGGGATCACCGCCGGGAGCAACTACTCGGTCGAGGACGGCACCCTGTCGAACGCCGGCGACTGGTGCCTGGGCTTCGACATCCCGGTGATCCTGCCTGGCCAGTCGGTGACGATCACCTACACCCTCGATGTCGCCGCGGACTTCCCGCTCACCTCTCTCCAGAGCGGGCCGGAGCTGGTCAACACCGCGACCATCACGCAGTACTTCGGACTCCCGACCGCCGACCGGGCAGGCAACCCCGACGTCCGCGACTACCCGCAGCCCGGTGACACCGGCATCACCGACGACGGCCACGTCAACCTCGACGGGGGACGGCTGGGCGACCTCGTGTGGCTCGACCTCGACCGCGACGGGACCCAGGACCCGGGCGAGCCGGGGATCCCCGGCGTCGACGTCACCGTGACCTGGGCTGGACCGAACAACGACACGGACTACACCGACGGCGACGAGGTCGTCTACAACCGCACGACCGACGCGAACGGCCTCTGGTACACCGACGACACCGACGACCCGGACACGCTCCTGCCCGCCGGCAACTACCGGGTGGAGGTCGACACCTCCACGCTTCCGCCCGGCCTGGTGAACGTGTTCGACCCTGACGGCACGGCTCCGACGAATCGTTCCGAGGTCAACCTGCCCGACGCGGCCGAGAACCTCGACCAGGACTTCGGCTACGACGGCGACCTCTCGCTCGGCGACACGGTCTGGTTCGACATCGACCGCAGCGGGACCCAGGAGGCCGACGAGCCCGGGATCAACGGCGCGACCGTCTCGCTGCTGTGGGCGGGCTTCGACGGCGACTTCTCGACGACTGCCGACAACGTCGCCTTCCCCGACACGGTCACGGCCACCGTCGGCGCCGACCGCGGCCGCTACACCTTCGACCAGCTGCCGAGCGGCGACTTCCGCGTCACCGTCGGATCCGGGGCCGGTGTCGGCCTCCAGCCCACCTACGACTATGACGACGGGACCGACGATCCCGATGGCGTGGCCGTGCGTACCCTGACGACCGCATCAGTCACCGACGTCGACTTCGGCTACGCCGGCACCGGACGGGTCGGCGACACCGTGTGGTTCGACACCGACGCCAACGGCGTGCAGGCCGCGGACGAGCCCGGGATCTCCCAGGTCGACGTCGCGGTGCACTGGGCGGGCTTCGACAACACCTTCGGCAACGCCGACGACATCACCGTCACACGCACCACCAACGCGCTCGGCAGGTACGGCGTGAACGGCATTCCCGCCGGTCAGGTGCGGGTCACCGTCGTGCCCGGGACGCTCCCCGGCGGACTGACCGCGACGTACGACCGCGACGGCACGACGGTCTCACCGGACGGCGACACCACGGTGACCCTGCCTGCCGGTGGCTCGATCCTGGACATCGACTTCGGCTACCGCGGCGTCCGCACCGTCGGGGACCTGGTCTGGCTCGACGTGGACGGCGACGGCAACGGTCCCGACTCGACGACGGGTGCCGACCCGACCGAGCCGGGCATCGCGGGGCAGCGGGTCCGGGTCGTCTGGGCCGGCCGCGACGGTGACCTGTCGACCGCCGCCGACAACGTGGTCCTCGGCGCCGTCGACACCGGCGTGGACGGCCGCTGGACCGTCGACGGGGTGCCCACCGGCACGGTGAGCGCCACACTCGTCGGGGCGCCCGCCAACACCCTGCGCGTGAGCCACGACAACGAGGGCGCCCTCGACGGGGTCGGGATCGCCACCGTCGGGGCCTCCGACAACCTGACCTACGACTTCGGCCTGGCCGGCACCGGGTCGCTCGGTGACACGGTCTGGCTGGACTTCAACAGGGACGGCGTCGTCGGTCCCGGCGAGCCCCGGCTGCCGGACGTCGACGTCCAGGTCACCTGGGCCGGCTTCGACGGCGACCTCGCGACGGCCGGCGACAACGTCGACTTCGGGACGTACACGACGGACGCCGACGGCCTCTACCTGGCGGAGGACCTTCCGCCCGGCCGGTACCGCGCCACCGTCGACCCGGGCACGCTGCCCGGCGGCGTCGTCCCGGCGTACGACCTCGACGGCATCAGCAGCCCGAACACCGCCCAGCGCGTGCTCGCGCAGGCGGAGAACGCACGCGACGTCGACTTCGGGTACGCCGGCGAGGGCCGGATCGGCGACTTCGTCTGGTGGGACCTCAACGGCGACGGCGTCCAGGACCCGACCGAGCCCGGGCTCACCGACGTCGGCGTGACGCTCGACTGGGCCGGCTTCGACGGCGTCTTCGGCAACGCGGACGACGGACGGCTGACGACCGCGACCGGCCCCGAGGGCGGCTACCTCTTCACCGGCCTGCCGGCCGGCGACTACCGGGTGACGGTCACCCAGGCCGACCTGCCGGAGGGCGTCCACCCGACGGCCGACCCGGACGGCGGTGACGACTCCACGTCCGCGCTGACGCTGGCCGGTGGCGCGAGCAACCTCGACCAGGACTTCGGCTACGTCGGCGACTCCGAGATCGGCGACCTCGTCTGGCGCGACACCAACCGCGACGGCACCCGTCAGGCCGACGAGAAGGCGCTGAAGGGCGTCGGGATCACGGTCCGCTACCTCGGGCCCGACGGTGTCGAGGACACCGACGACGACGTCGTCATCCAGCAGGTCACCGGCAACCCGCCGAGGACCGAGGCCCGCGCCCGCGGGGGCGAGCCGACCGGCGACGACCCGTTCTACCTGGTCGAGGGCCTGGCGCCCGGCAAGTACGCCGTGACGCTCGACGGCGACACGGTGAAGGCGCCGGACGCGCCGATCTCGGACCTGGACGGCGGGAACCCGACGATCACCCACCTGACCCTCACCGACGATCCCGAGCTCGACGCGGACTTCGCCGTGTTCCAGAACGACGTCCCGACCTTCGACGGCGGCGGCGCTGCGGGGGCGGGCATCTCGGTCGAGTGCGACGGCAGCGTGCGGCTCGACCCGTTCGCCTTCGTGACCGACGCCAACGGCGACCGGCTCCGCGTGGTCAAGGGCTCGATCGAGGTGCCGGCCGACGTGGTCGCGAGCCTCAACGACAACGGCAGGCTCGTCGTGTCGACCAGCGGCGAGGAGGACTTCACGGTCCGCTACCAGGTCGCCGACGGTCGCGGCGGCGTCGTCGACGTGGCGATCCCGGTGGAGGTGACGACCGAGTGCGCGGGTGGCGACGACGGCGGCCTGCCCGGCAGCGGGTCGGACGTCGCGCCGTGGATGGTCGGCCTCGGCGTCGGGCTGGTCCTGGTCGGCGCCGGTGCGCTGGTCCTCGGGCTCCGCAGGCGCCGCCAGGCCTGAGCCGTCGACTCAGGCGCGGTGGACGAGCCGGCCCGCGACCACGGTCGCGGCGACCGGCATCGTCCGCAGCGCCGTGCCGAGGGAGGCGGTGTCGGCCTGGTCGAGGTCGCGCAGCAGCGGGTCGCGGTCGATCAGCGCGACGTCACCGCGTGAGCCCGGGGCCACGGTGGGCTGACCGTCGACCGAGGTCGCCAGCGCCTCGCGCACGGTGAGGGCCTGCTCGCCGTGCCACGGCCCGCGCTCGTCGGCGCTGCGGTGCACGGCGGCCGCCATCGCCAGCCACGGGTCGAGCGGCGAGACCGGTGCGTCCGAGCCGAGCGCGAGCTCGACCCCGTCGTCCAGCATCCAGCGGAAGGCGAAGCACCGCTCCGAGCGCTCGCCCCAGATCTTCTCGGTGAGGTCGCGGTCGTCGAGCAGGTGCGCGGGCTGCACGCTCGCCCGGATGCCGAGCTCGGCCATCCGGCGTACGTCGTCGCGCCGCGCCATCTGGGCGTGCTCGATCGACCCGCGCGCGCCGGTGTCGGCGTACGCCGCGAGCGCCTCCTGCACGGCCGCGTCGCCGATCGCGTGCGTGGCGACCTCGAGGCCGGCGCGGTGCGCCCGGCCGAGCTGCTCGCGCAGCTCGTCGCCGGAGAGGTTCGGCTGGCCGGCGGGGTACTCGAGGCGGTGCGCGTCGCCGTACGGCTCGCAGCACCAGGCCGTGCGGGTGTTGAGCGAGCCGTCGCTGATGATCTTCAGCGGGCCCATCGTCAGCCGCGGGTCGTCGGCCAGCGGGTCACCGGTGCGCCAGCCCGCCTCGATGACCTGGTCGAGCAGGTGGCTGTACGTCGCCGCGCGGACGCGCAGCAGGTCGCAGCCCTGCGCCCACCGCTCGACCCACTCCTCGACGCCCGCACCGAACTCGAAGTCGACGAGGCCGGCGATCCCCCGCGCGGCGGACTCGTCGAGCATCCGCCGGTAGGCCTCGGGCGAGGTGCCGTCGTTGCCGACGAGGGTGGCCAGGCGCGGGTACGCCGCGAACCACTCGGTCTCGCGGACGACCGAGTCGCGGACCGGCATCGCGAGGTGCAGCAGCGCGGTGGTGTTCAGCCAGGCGTGGTGGCCGTCGCCGCTGATCAGAACGACGGCGGTGTCGCCGGAGACCGCGTCGAGCTCGGACACCGTGACCTCGCGGTCCCAGCCCGCCGAGCGGTGACCCCAGCCGATGACGGGCAGGTCGGGGTACTCCGCGATCCGCTCGGCGACCGCCCTGATCGCGTGCTCCGGCGACCGCGCGCCCGCGAGGTCGAGCCGCTGGGAGGAGAGCGTCCACTGCGCGAGGTGGGTGTGCTGGTCCCAGAGCCCCGGGATCGCCCACCGGCCCTCGGCGTCGAGCTCCTCGACGCCGTCCGGCCGCTCCAACCCGGCGTCGACGGCGCTGACCACGCCGTCCCGGATCGCGATGTCGACGGGCGCGTCGGGGGCGGTCTCCCCGGCCCCGAGCGGGACCAGGCGGGCGTTGCGGATCAGCAGGCTCGTCATGTCGCGCACGCTAGCGCGGCCGCCGGGGGGGTCACGCCGGGGGTGAGCCGCAAGTTTCATCGGCCGGCCGATGAAACTGGACCTTGGACGATGAAGTTTCATCGTCCAAGCGTGAGAAATGTCGGCCGGCCGATGAAACTCTCAGGCCGCTCAGACGACGTCGGGGCAGGGCTCCCCGATCGCGGGGACCTCGTCGGGGGCGACCATCGGCTTGGGCCGCAGGAACAGCCCGCCGACCACGGCGGCGAGCGCGGCGGCGACGGCTCCGGCGGCGAACGCCACCTGGAGGCCGCCGTTGAGCGACTCGACCGCGGAGGCGCCGTCGGCGGCGAGCGAGTCGGTGCGAGCCGTCGAGATGCTGACGAGCACGGCCAGGCCGAGCGCACCGCCCATCATGAACGACGTGTTCACGACGCCGGAGGCGAGCCCGGACTCGTGCGGCTCGACGTCGCCCATCGCCGCGAGCAGCACCGGGTTGAAGGCGATGCCGGCACCCGCGCCGAGCAGCAGCATCGAGGGCAGCACGTCGGTGACGAAGGTGCCGTCGACGGGAGCGCGGGAGAAGAGCGCGAGGCTCACGGCGGCCAGGGCCAAGCCGGCCACGAGCGGCGGGCGGATGCCGAACCGCATGACCAGCTTGTCGGAGACGCGCAGCGAGCAGTAGGCCATCACGACGCTGGTCGGCACGAAGGCGAGGCCGACCTCGAGGGCGTCGTACCCCAGCACCTGCTGGAGGTAGAGCGCGGCGAGGAAGAACCACGCGAACATCGCGGCCGCCCACAGGACGCCGACGACCTGGGACACCACGACGTTGCGGAGCCGGAAGAGACGCAGCGGCACCAGCGGCTCCGCGACCCGCGCCTCCCAGAGGACGAAGACGGCGAGCAGCCCGAGGCTGCCGATGATCAGCGGCGCCGACGTCTCGACGATGCCGTAGACGGAGAGCATCAGCGCACCGGTGACCAGGACGGCGCCGAGCACGTCGATCCGGCCGCGCTGCTCGACGACCTCGTCGTCCGGCAGCACCCGGCGGGCGGCGATCCACACGCCGACGCCGACCGGCACGTTCACCAGGAAGATCCAGTGCCACGAGAAGAGGCCGGTCAGCACCCCGCCGAGCAGGACGCCGACGGCGCCACCGCCCGACATCACGAAGCCGAAGAAGCCCATCGCCTTCGCGCGCTCGGCCGGGTCGGTGAAGAGTCCCATGATCAGGGCGAGCGCCACGGCCGAGACGGCGGCACCGCCGAGGCCCTGGACCGCGCGGCCCACGACCAGCAGGCCGGACGTCGGTGCGAGGCCGCACGCGACCGAGGCGGCCACGAAGGCGACCACCCCGCCCAGGAAGACCCGCCGGTTGCCGAGCAGGTCGCCGAGCCGGCCGGAGAGCAGCAGGAACCCGCCGAAGGTCAGCAGGTAGGCGTTGACCACCCAGGCGAGCGCCGACTGGGAGAAGCCCAGGTCGGCCTGGATGGAGGGCAGCGCGACGTTCACGATGCTGGAGTCGAGCACGATCATGAGGTCGCCCAGGCACAGCACGTAGAGCGCCAGCCAGCGGGACTTGAGGTCTGCCATCGTCTGATCTCCTCGGTGGGACAAGGTTCCGTCACCTTCTCCACGAACGGGGGACTACGAAATCGACAGACCTGCCCGAGCTCCTGGACTCATCGGTCAGACGTGGCGGCGGGACTGGACGACCCGGAAGCGCGGTGACACGAACGCAGCGTCGAGGATCGTGGCGCTGGACGCCGGACTCGTGCCGGTGCCGTGGAAGTCGGAGAACGCCGAGACGGAGTTCACGACGATGTCGCCGAGGAGGTTCTCCGACAGGGCGACCCCGACGTCCAGGGCGACGTCGCGCACCTCGTCGAGCACCTCCTCCGACGTCGAGTAGACGCCGGCGGTCACGGCTCCGTGGCGGCTCGCCATCAGGTAGAACAGCGCGATCGACTCCTCGGTGTCCGCCGTCTCGACGAGGTAGCAGACCGCCCCGATGCTCTCGCCCGAGTAGATGTCGGCGTCGGCCGCCTGGAGGCCCACCAGCACCGGGGTGCGCACCTCGGCGTCGGTGTACGTCGGGTGCGGCACCTGCCGGCTCGCGATCAGCTCCTCTCCCTTGCGGGCCGCCGCCTCGGCGAAGGCCAGCACCGCCGGGGTGGCGAGGGCGCCCAGCACCTCGATCGCGCCGAGGTCGTGGCGCAGCAGCCGGTCCAGTGCCGCCGCGATCCCGTCGGCCACGTCACGCGGCGACTTGCGCCCCTCGTCGGTGTCGATGCCGGTCCTCGGCACCAGGAGGTTGTGCGGCGCGGTGGTCATCTGCGCCGTGAACGCGGCCAGCGAGAGGGCCAGGTTGTCGCACATCCCCGCGAAGTCCGAGGTCGAGTCGACGACGACGCTGTTGACGCCGGGACACCCCGTGAACAGCACGGCCTGGCCGGCCCGTTCCTCGAGCCAGGCACAGAACCCCGCCGGCCCCATGAAGTCGACGATCCTGACCTCCGGGCGTACGGCGAGGCGCTCGTGCAGGCGGTCCTCGCACGCGCCGACGGCGAGGGTCACCAAGCCGACGTCGAAACCGGCCTCGGCCAGCACCTCCTGGCACACCTGCACGGTGATCGCCATCGGCAGCACGGCCGACGGGTGCGGCTGCACGACGACCCGGTTGCCGGCGACCAGCGACGCGAAGATCGCCGGCCACCCGTTCCACGTCGTGAACGCCGCACTGCCGATGACCAGGCTGGTGCCGCGCGGGATGACCGTGTAGGTCTTCTCGAGCCGCGCGCCGCGGGGGCTCTCCCACACCGCCGTGGGCGCGACCCGCGTCATCTCCCGCCAGGACCACGCGAGCGCCTCGAGACTCCGGTCCAGGGCGCTGGAGACGCTGTAGGAGAACGCGATCGCGAGCGGCTGGCCGCTCGTGTGCCGGATCGCGCCCGCGAGCTCGAAGCCGCGCGCGTGCAGGCGGTCGAGGATCTCCAGGCAGACGCCGACCCGGCCGTCCGGACCCGCTTCGCGCCAGGCCCGCGCGCCGGGGACGGGGGCCAGCAGGGCGTCGACGTCGACGACGCGCGGGTAGCGCACCCCGAGGTCGAAGCCGTACGGCGAGCGCTCGGTCGACACGGTCCCCTCGGAGCCGGGCGTCTCGATCGGGAAGTCCGCGTCCAGCCACGCCCGGAAGGCGGCCGTGCCGGCCCGGCTCACCTCCGCCGGGTGGTCCCACGGCGTCACCGACTCGCCGAACGCGGAGAAGTAGGTGCGGGACGCGCTCGCGGCCACGGCGGCGTCCAACCGCGGCTGGTGACGCTGGAACCACGTGTCGTTCATCCGGTGCCCCTCCGAGTGGTGAACTGGCGCCACTCTAGGCACAGCGCAGCCCGCGTGTCCGACGTACGACACGCCGGATACGGTGGCGACATGAGGGTGCGCTGGATCGGGCTGGCGCTCGCGCTCGCCCTGGTCGGCGGTGCGGCGGGCTACGCCCTCGGTCAGTCGGCGGAGGACGGACCCGCCGGCATCTCGGCCGGGCCGGTGCCGGCGGTCTCACCGTCGTACCCCGTCAACGAGTACGTCGTGGTGCCGGACCCGGGCATCGCCCCGTTGGCGACCGACCTGCCGCTGCACACCGCCAAGTTCAAGACCGGCGACCTGCGGATGACGGCGTCGGCGCCGGTCGGCTGGGCCCGGGAGACGTTGCAGGGCGCGGACTCGTGGAACTTCGCCGACCGCGACGTCCCCCAGCCGACGTACCTGCTGCGGGTCGGCCTCATCGCTGGCGACCGTGCGTCGTTGAACGCCGCGCGGGAGTTCCGGATCAGCAAGCTCGAGGACGCCGAGTCCAACGGCGACCTCGAGCACCTGGTGGTCGAGGAGCGGTTGGACGACGGGTTCACCGCGACCTACCTGAGCGGCGGGCACCTGCGGGTCACCATGGAGCGCTTCCTGGCCCAGCCGGGCTCCACGCAGGCCTACGCGACCATCGCCGTCGTCGGCCGCGACCGGGACCGCGAGGGCATGGCCGACCTGCTGGAGCGGGCCGCGGCGTCGGCGACCTTCTGACTCACATGCCGTGCACGGCGACGTCGTCGAGCACGCCGTTGGCCGTGCCCCGGTCGTGGCTGCGCACCTGCACCCAGAGCAGCTGGTCGTCGGTGACCTGGACGACCCGCTCGACCGTGACGCCGTCGCCGGGGCAGCCCGTGTAGACGACCGTCGCCGACGGCCCGAACGTGCCGTTGTCGGGGACGCGCTGACCGACCCCTGAGCACTCGGGGTGCTGCGGCAGCTGGCTGGGCAGCTCGTCGCCGGGCAGCAGGCCGACGAAGACGCCCTGGCCGGTGGAGCCCGGGTCGGCCCAGGACGCCGAGGTGCCGGTCGAGATCGCGGCGTAGTCGCCATCGGCCCCGGAGGGCCGCCAACCGTTCGTCGCGGCGGCCCGGTGCCAGGCGGTCGGGACCGTCACGCTGAGCGAGGACTGGTCGTCGGTGATCGTCACGTCCGGATCGGCCCGCTGGGCGACGACGTAGCCGCCGAGACCGGAGGCCACCAGGACGACCGCGGCACCCGCGACGCCCACCGCCCACCGCCACCGGCTGCGCCGGGGCGGGGTCGGCTCGGCGAGGGGGCTGTCGTCGACCTTGATCGACGGCGGTGCCCCGAGCTGGGTGAGGTGCGGGTCGAGCGGCAGCCAGGGCTCGGCGACCTCGCCCGCGACCGGCGCGAGCGCCGCCTCCAGCGCCCCGACGTACGTCGCGACGTCCGGCCACCGGTCCTCGCGGTCGGCGGAGAGCCCGCGGGTCACGACCTCCTCGAGCTCGGGCGGGTAGGGCCGCTCGGCTGTCGAGAGCGGTGGCGGCGCCCCGGGCGCGGCAGCGGCCGAGAGCGACGCGTGCGAGAAGGCCGCCCGCCCGGCCAGCATCAGGTAGGTCAGCGCGGCGAGGGAGTACTGGTCGGCCCGCGGGTCGAGCGGCTCGCCCTGCGCCTGCTCGGGAGCGACGAACGACGGCGTCCCGGCGATCACCGTCAGGCGCGAGGACACCTCCATCGACTTCCCGAGCCCCAGGTCGGCGACCATGGCGGCCACCTTCCCGTCGCGAGCCCGGAAGAGCACGTTGGCGGGCTTGAGGTCGCGATGCAGCACGCCGCGCTCGTGCAGGGTCTGGAGCCCCGCCCCGATCTCGCGGACCACCTCCAGCGTCTGGGCGGCGCTCAGCCCGTCGATCTCCAGCCGGTCGGCCAGCGTGCCCTGGTCGGCGTACGACATGACGAGGTAGGGACGACCGTCGTCGAGCTCGCCGGCGTCGTAGACCGTCACGACGTGCGGCGACTCCACCTTGCGCAGGAAGCGGCCCTCCTCGAGGAACCGCTGCCGCACGGCCAGGTCCTCGCTCCAGTTCTCGGCGAGCACCTTCACGGCGACGGGCGAGTCCAGCTGCTCGTCGTACGCCAGCCAGACGGTCGCGAACGCGCCCGCGCCGATGCGTCGGCGCACGGCGTAGCGACCGAGACGGGCGGGCATGGGCACGACGGCATTATTCATCGAAGCCATCACCGGGGAGGTCACCCGAATCAGGGGTCCGACCCCGAGACGACTCGGGGTCGCCTCAGGGACGGGGTGCCGCGTCTCCCCGATGTGGGCGACCCCCACCGGCCGCGAGGCTCTTCCCATGATCAAGGTCGAGTCCCTCTCCAAGACGTACGGCGGCTTCAAGGCCGTCGACGATGTCAGCTTCACGGCGCGGCCCGGCCGCGTCACCGGCTTCCTCGGGCCCAACGGCGCCGGGAAGACCACCACCATGCGGATCATGGTCGGGCTCACCCCCGCCTCGTCCGGTTCCGCCACCGTCAGCGGTCGGCGCTTCGCCGACCTGCCCAACCCCGGCCTGGAGGTCGGCGTCCTCCTCGACGCCTCCGCCCAGCACGCCGGACGCACCGGCCGCGAGATCCTCACCGTCGCCCAGCGCACGATGGGGCTGCCGGCCTCGCGGGTCGACGAGATCCTCGACCTGGTCAGCCTCACGCCGACCGAGTCGGGCCGTCGGGTCCGCAACTACTCGCTCGGCATGCGCCAGCGGCTCGGCATCGCGGCCGCGCTGCTCGGCGAGCCCGAGGTCCTCATCCTCGACGAGCCCGCCAACGGCCTGGACCCGGCGGGCATCCGCTGGATGCGCGACCTGCTCCGCGGGTACGCCGACCGCGGCGGCACGGTGCTCCTCTCGAGCCACCTGCTGCACGAGATCGAGGTCATCGCCGACGACCTGGTCGTGATCGGCAACGGCCGGATCGTCGCCCAGGGCACCAAGGCCGAGCTGCTCGCCTCCGCGGGCACCCTGGTCCGCACCCCCGACGTCGCCACCCTCTCGGACGCGCTCACCGGCGCCGGCGTCGCCTTCGCCCCGATGACCGACGCCCTGCGCGTCGAGGCCGACCCCGACGTGGTCGGCCGGGTCGCCCTGTCCGCCGGCGTCCCCCTGACCGAGCTGCGCGCCGCCGAGGGCGCCGGCCTCGAGGAGATGTTCCTCGAGCTCACCGCAGACACCCAGCGTGAAGGAGTAGCAGCATGAGCGCCACGACCGTCGAGGGCGTCGTCGAGCACGAGGTCGTGCGTACGGCGCGTCCCGCACCCGCCCGGATCCCGATGTCCCGCCTCGTCGCCGTCGAGCTGCGCAAGTCGTTCGACACCCGGTCCGGCTTCTGGCTGATGGCCAGCATCGGCATCCTGGCCGTGATCGCGACCGTCGCGACCATCGTGTTCGCGCCTGAGAGCGAGCTCGACTACGAGTCGTTCGCGGCCGCCATCGGCTTCCCGATGGCGGTGGTCCTCCCGATCATCGCGGCCCTCCTCGTCACCAGCGAGTGGAGCCAGCGGACCGGTCTGACGACGTTCACGCTGGTGCCGCACCGCGGCCGGGTGATCACCGCCAAGCTCGCCGTGACCGTCGGCATCGGCGTCGTGTCGATGCTGATGGCCGCCGCGATCGGCGCGGTCGGCAACGTCGTCGGCACCGCGATCACCGGCACCGACACCGTCTGGAACGTGAGCCTCGCCGAGCTGACCTACATCGTCATCGGCAACGTGCTCGGCATGCTGGTCGGCTTCATGCTCGGCGTCGTGATCCGCAACTCCGCGGGCGCCATCGTGGGCTACTTCGTCTACGGCTTCGCCCTCCCGCCGCTGACCTTCCTGCTCGCCGAGAACCAGCAGTGGTTCAAGGACCTGCAGCCATGGGTCGACTTCAACTACGCCCAGGGCAACCTCTTCAACGGGGTGATGACCGGCACCTACTGGGCGCAGCTCGCGGTGACGACGTTCGTCTGGCTGGTCGTGCCGCTCGCCGTGGGCCTGCGGCTGGTGCTCCGCTCCGAGGTGAAGTAACCGTTAGGTCACCTTCCCCGGGTCCCCGACTATGGTTCGGGGACTCGGGGAAGGGGTGTTGCATGACGATCGAGGGTGCCGGTCCGGACGAGATCGACGAGCTCGCGCGCCGCGCGCAGGGCGGTGACCGCGAGGCGCTGGAGTCGCTGCTCGCGACGATCCGGCCGCGCGCGCTCAACGTCTGCCGTGGCGTGCTCCCCCACCTCCCGGACGCCGAGGACGCGTGCCAGGAGGCGTTGATCAACATCGCCAACAAGGTCGGGAGCTGGAACGGCCAGGGCCGCTTCACCACCTGGATGCACGTGGTCGCGCTCAACAGCGCGCGCTCGACGTACCGCCGGATGAAGAACCAGGCGACCCCGCGCGACCCGATGGAGTACGCCGGGGTCGACCGTCCCGACCCGCGCACCACCAGCGTCATCGCCGGCACCCGCCTCGACCTGCTCGAGGCGATGGAGACGATCGAGAAGGACCACCCGCAGTTCGTCGAGCCGCTGCTGCTGCGCGACGTCTACGGGCTGTCCTACGAGGAGATCGCCCGCCAGGTCGGCGCCCCGCTCGGCACCATCAAGGCGCAGATCCACCACGGCCGCAAGCTCGCGCGACCCCTGCTCCGGGGCTCGGAGTGAGGGCCGCGCTCGCCGCCGCCCTGGCGAGCGCCCTGCTGCTCGGCGCGTGCACCTCCGAAAGCGACCAGCCCGACGGCTCACCGAGCCCGGCTCCGAGCCCGTCCGCGACGGCGAGCCCAGCCGCGGGGGTGAGCACGCCGGTCGAGGACGGCGTCTACCCCGACGTCGGCGACCCCGGCGTCGACGCGCTGCACTACGACCTCTCGCTCACGTGGGCGCCGGACACCCGGGTCCTGACCGGCAGCGAGAAGGTCCGGCTGCGGTCCACCGCGGACGCCGACCACCTCCAGCTCGACCTCGCAGCGGACCTGACCGTCGACAGCGTGACGGTCGACGGCAAGGAGGCGGAGTTCTCGCACGACGGCAAGGACCTGGTGGTCTCCACCGACGTCCGCGCCGACCAGCGCTACCTGCTCGTCATCGACTACCGGGGCACCCCGCAGCCGGTGCCCGCACCCACCCAGCGCAACGACTTCGACACCACCGGCTGGACGACGATGCCCGACGGCGACGTCTGGACCATGCAGGAGCCCTACGGCGCCTACACCTGGTACGCCGTCAACGACCAGCCGTCCGACAAGGCGCTCTACGACATCACGGTGCGGGCTCCGAGGCCGATGGTCGGTGTCGCGAACGGCGAGCTCGTCGCCCGCCGCACGATCGGCGGCCGGGAGCTGACGCACTGGCGGCTGAAGGACCCGGCGTCGTCGTACCTCGTCACGGTCGCGATCGGGCGCTTCACGCGCACGGAGGACGAGTCGGCGTCCGGGGTGCCGATGAGCTACTGGACGCCCCGGGACCACCCCGCGCTGATCGACGAGCTGCGCCGGGCGCCGGCCGGGCTGGCCTGGCTCGAGGACCGGCTCGGCCCCTTCCCCTTCGACAGCCTCGGCTTCCTGATCGTCGACTCCGAGAGCGGCATGGAGACCCAGACGATGATCACGCTGGGCGACACCGACTACGCCACGTCGCCGGAGGTGCTCGTCCACGAGATGGCGCACCAGTGGTACGGCGACCAGGTCACGCCGGTCGACTGGCGTGACGTCTGGATGAACGAGGGCATGGCGATGTTCCTCCAGGGTGCCTGGATGGCGCAGGACCAGGGCATCTCGATCGAGGCCGTGATGGACGACTGGGCGGTGTCCGAGCCGGAGCTGCGCAAGGAGTACGGCCCGCCGGCCGACTACGACCCGAAGGCCTTCGGCGCCAGCAACATCTACTACGGGCCGGCCCTGATGTGGGACGAGCTGCGCAAGCGCCTCGGCGACGACGAGTTCTGGCGGCTGGTCCGCGCGTGGCCGGCCGGGCACGCCTACGGGAACGCCGACTACGACGACATCACCTCGTGGTGGTCCGAGCAGACCGGCGAGGACCTCTCCGGGTTCTTCGACGACTGGCTGCTCGGGGAGACGACTCCGGCGCGCAGCTGAGCAGTCCCTCTGCTGTCGGCGGAACCGCTTGCGACCGGGCTCCGGACCGGCGACGGTGGACGGCGTGAAGCTCCTCGTGCTCGGCGGTTCCGTCTTCCTCTCCCGCGCGGTCGCGGCCGACGCCGTACGACGCGGCCACGACGTCACCTGCGCCAACCGGGGCACGTCCGGGTCGGTGCCCGAGGGCGCGCGGTCGGTCGTGTGGGACCGGGACGACCCGGTGCCCGAGCAGCTCGCCGCGACGGCGTACGACGCGGTCGTCGACGTCGCCCGGCACCCGTCGCGCGTGCGGTCGGCGGTGGCGGTCTTCCCCAGTGCCCACTGGGTCTTCGTGTCGACGGTGAACGTCTACTCCGACGAGTCGACCCCCGGCGGGCGGCCCGGCACGCTGCCGATGCGGGACCCGATCCACGAGGACGTGGACCTGGCCGTCGACATGGAGGCCTACGGCCCGATGAAGGTCGCCTGCGAGTCGCTCGTCCGTGACGGCGCGGCGACGGCGACCGTGATCCGGCCCGGCCTGATCGTCGGGCCCGGCGACCCGAGCGGGCGGTTCACCTACTGGCCGGCGCGGATGGCCGACGGCGGCACGGTGCTGGCCCCGGGCCGTCCCGAGGACAGCACCCAGGTCATCGACGTGCGCGACCTGGCCACCTGGGTCGTCGGTGCGACCGAGGCCCGGCTGACCGGCGACTACGACGGCGTCGGGCACGCGACCACGATGGGCGAGGTGCTCAGCGCCGTGGCCGCCGGCTGCGACGCCGACGTCGAGCTGACCTGGGTGGCGCAGGAGTTCCTCACCGAGCAGGGCATCGAGCCGTGGGCCGGCCCGGACTCGCTCCCGCTGTGGCTCCCCCGCCCCGAGTACGACGGGATGACCGCCCACGACGCGACCCCGTCGTACGACGCCGGACTGGTGACCCGCCCGGTCGCCGACACCGCCCGCGACACCCTGGCCTGGCTGCGCGAGACGCCCGACGCGACCGTCACCGGCATCGGCCGCGAGCGCGAGGCCGAGGTGCTGGCGGCCTGGCGCGACGCCACCGGTGGTTGAGGAGGTTGCGCTAGCAACCGTCTCGAAACCACGGTCGGCCGAAGCGCGCGCCGTACGCGATCTCCGCGAGCGGCCGCCGCGTCCGCGGTGCCACCTCGCTGACGACACCGAGCCCGACGGCGATCCCGGTCGTCACCGACCAGTGCGGTGGGACCGCGGCCAGCTCCGCCAACCCGTCGTGGTCGAAGGCCGCGAACTGGTGGCACGACAGCCCCAGCGCGCCGGCCTGCACGCACAGCTGCGCGACCGCCTGCCCCAGGTCGTAGGCGGCGTAGTCGGAGTAGAGCGGGGCGTCCTCCTCCGGGCCGGACGCGGTCTGGTGCACGGCGAAGACGAGGGCGGACGCGGCCGGCGCCCAGCGCCGCACGCTCGGCGCGAGCAGCTCCACGAAGGCGTGGTGCGCCACGTCCCCGCGCCGACCGACCAGGAAGGCCCACGGCTGCGAGTTGCCGGCCGACGGCGCCCAGCGCGCGGCCTCCAGCATGCTCGCGAGGTCATCGGTCGCGAGCTCGTGCGTCTCGTCGTACCCACGCACGCTGCGGCGCTCGCGCAGCAGCGGGAGGATCGTCGGCTCGGCCATGATGGACGAGCCCCGCCGGGCGGCGCGGTATTCCCGTAGCCTGCGCTGATGGACGCCCCGACGCCCTCCCGCCTCTCCGCCGCCGAGCTCATCGACCTCGTCCTCGACGACGGCTCGTGGACGTCGTGGGACGTCGCGCCGGCGTACGGCGACATCTCGGACGAGTACGCCGCCGAGCTGGCCGCGGCCCGCGAGAAGAGCGGCGTCGACGAGTCGGTCCTCACCGGTGAGGGCCTGATGCACGGGCGCCGGGTGGCGGTCGTGATGGGCGAGTTCCGCTTCCTGGCCGGCTCGATCGGGCGCGCCTCCGCCGACCGTCTGGTGGCCGCGATCGAGCGCGCCACCCGGGAGGGCCTGCCCCTGCTCGCCGCCCCGATCAGCGGCGGCACCCGGATGCACGAGGGCACGCCCGCGTTCGTGCAGATGGTGCGGATCACCGCCGCCGTCGCGGCCCACAAGGCTGCCGGCCTGCCCTACCTGGTCTACCTCCGGCACCCGACGACCGGTGGCGTGATGGCGTCGTGGGGGTCGCTCGGCCACATGACCGTCGGCGAGAGCGGGGCTCTGATCGGCTTCCTCGGGCCGCGCGTCTACGAGGCGCTCTACGGCAAGCCCTTCCCCGAGGGCGTGCAGACCGCGGAGAACCTCTACGCCCACGGCATCCTCGACGCGGTGCTGCCGCCGGAGGAGGTCGCCGGCATCCTGGACCGCGCGCTCACGATCCTGCTCGCGCCGCGGCACGGCATCAGCCCGGTGCCCGACCCGGTCCCGCTGACGCCGCTCCCCGACGTCGAGACCTGGGACGCCGTGCTGCGCTCCCGGCGGCCCGACCGGCCCGGCGTACGACGGCTGCTCAAGTACGCCGCCAGCGACGTGATCCCGCTCAACGGCACGGGTCAGGGCGAACGCGACCCCGGTCTGCTGCTGGCGCTGGTCAGCTTCGGCCAGGCGCCGTGCGTCTTCCTCGGCCAGGACCGTCGCGGCCAGACCGCCGAGCACCCGATGGGCCCCGAGGCGCTGCGCGAGGCCCAGCGCGGCATGCGGCTGGCGGCCGACCTCGGCCTGCCGCTGGTCACCGTCATCGACACCCGCGGCGCCGCCCTGTCGGCCGAGGCCGAGAACGGCGGCATGGCCGGCGAGATCGCCCGCTGCCTCAACGAGCTGGTCACCGTCACCGCGCCCACCCTCTGCCTCATGCTCGGCGAGGGCAACGGCGGCGGCGCGCTGGCCTTCCTGCCGGCCGACCGGGTGATCGCCGCCCAGCACGCGTGGCTCTCCCCGCTCCCGCCCGAGGGTGCCAGTGCGATCGTGCACCGCGACCTCGACCACGCCCCGGAGATGGCCCGCTCCCAGAAGGTCCGCGCCCTCGACCTCCGCGAGCGCGGCATCGTCGACCGCATCGTCGCCGAGCTCCCCGACGCCGCCGACGAGCCCGAGGCGTTCTGCCAGCGCGTCGGCGCCGTCCTCGAGCACGAGCTCGCCGCCCTGCTGGAGACCGGGCCGGGGTCTCCAGCAGAGCGGGCGCAGCGCTACACCTGAGCTGCTCAGGCCGACGTGTCGATCTTGCCGAGCTCCCGATAGCGCGGCATGGCATAGCTGATCTCGTTGTTGAGCTGCGCCGGGGTCACGTGGCACCCGTACTGGTTGTACAGCTGGAAGCCGAGCTGGATCGACAGTGCGTCACCCGCGTCCCAGGTTCCGACGTGAGCCTGCCCTTCGACCAGCTCCCACTCTGAGAAGCCGGCACACCGGCCGATCTGCCCGTAGTGGATGTTGGACCACACGTCATAGAAGAGCCGACTGTTGGCCAAGCCTGGTTCCTTGCTGGGGATCGGCTGCCAGGTGCCGCCGAAGTGGGCGCTGATGTAGTCCTTGTGGTCCCACTCCATGTGTGGACCTACCTTGGCCGCCCAGAGCGCATAGGCGTTCGCCTTGCAGGTGGTGACCGGTTGGCACAGCGAAGAGTTCGATGCCTGCAGCGCGGTCACGATGTTTGACTCGGCGTTGTCGTTGATCTCCCCTGCCATCCACCTGTCGAGGAAGTGGTACTCGTAGGTGCCGCAGCTGATCGTGGCGTCCTGCGACCTCAGGGTGCCGTTGTAGGCCCAGACCCGGACCAGGGCTGGCGTGCTGCTCCGGAACGCGTCGCAGGTGAAGGTCCGCACGTCGGCTCCGACCGTGATGGGGTCACCGTTCGCGACCGAGATCTGGTAGCTCGTCACCTTCGGGTCGGCCTGCCAGGTGATCCGACCGATCTGGGTCTGCGGATAGTCGATAGACAGCCGGATCGGGTCGGGCCCGACACCGCCCACGACGACGGTCTCGACGTTGGACCACTCCCCGGCCTGGTACCCGTTCAGCGATCGCAGCTTGACCTTGTAGGTCGCGCCGGCCACGAGGTCATCGAGCGTCCACTTCAGGCCGGTGATCGGGATCGGCAGCTTCTTGAACGATCCTTCGATCGCCACGTTCTGCAACCAGATCTCGTACCGGTTGGCGTTGGTGCCCGAGGTCCAGGTGAGGTTGAGCTTCCCGAGGCCCGGGTTGGCCGTCAAGGTGGCGGCTCTCGCTGTCGCCCCCTGGGGCGAGAAGGTCACCACGTTCGACACACCGCCGCGCTTGGAGCCGTTCATGGACTGGAGCCTGACCTGGTAGTCACCTCCGTTGAGCAGACCACCCAGGGTCCAGCTCGTCCCTACCAACGGGATCGGCAGCTCGTCCCACGCTCCGTCGTCGGTCGCGTTGCGCACGGACACGGCGTAGCCGGTCGCCCACGGCCTGCTCACCCAGCTCAGCAACCCGCTGCCGTCGCCCGGCGTGACGGTCAGCGTGGTGGCATCAGGCGCTGGGCCCCTCGGGTGCGCCTGGACGGTCCGCTTCGGTCCCTCCCCACCCCAGCGCGCGGCGACGACCGCGTAGGTGAGGCACTCGTCGAGCACCATCTCCTGGCGCCACGTCGTCGCAGTCAGCCCGTACTGCACGAGCGTGTAGTCCGACTCCGCGGGCGGGGTCGAACCGCAACTGGGGGCCGAGTAGACGCGGTACTCTTCCGCGCCCTCGACCGGGTCCCAGCTGAGCTTCACCGTGAACTGGCGGTCCGGCTCCGTGATGGCCTGCAGGTTGGACACCGCTCCCAGTGGTGCCACGGAGTGCGCTCCGATCCCACTCTCCTCGCCGGCGGCGTTGCCGCGAAGGGCCTTCAGCTTGAACTGGAACTCCTGCCCTGCTGGGAGCTGCGGCTCCGACCACGACTCCGCCCCGATCGGATAGATGTACGGCGTCCACGCGGCGCCAGTGGAGACGTTGCGCTGGTAGAGCTGGTAGCCGCCGGCGCCGAAGACGTGCGGCCAGGTGACCTTGAGCCCGAGGCCCGACGGCGTGACGGTCGGAGCGGCCGGCTTGGCCGGCACGAAGTCGGCCGGCAGGGAGGTGGGGACCGCGCCGTACCCGGTGCCGACGCCGAAGGCATCGCCCGAGAGCACATCGGCGAAGGCCTTGGCGATCACTACCTCGCCGCGCACGTTGGGGTGCAGCCCGTCGTACGTGTCGGCCGCCGGGTTGTAGCCGGAGTCGAGGTTGACCAGTGCCACGGGGGAGGCGGCCGTCGTCATCGAGCTGACCGCCGCCGGCAGCGCGTTGTTGTAGGCCGTGATCCGCTGCGGCAGGTCGGGCTGCACGTCGAGCGCGGTGCGGTGCACCACGTTGCCGACCAGGATCTTGATGTCGGGCTTGGCGGCCCGCGCGTTCGTCACGAACTCCCTGAGTCCGGACACGAGTCCCGCGGCGTCGGCTCCACTCCAGGCGATGTCGTTGAAGCCGAGCTCCACCAGCAGGTAGTCCGGGGTGTAGGTCGACACGCGGCTCGCGATGTCCCACTTGGCCTGACCCAGCTGCCAGCCCCACTGGGCCAGGTGCTCGGTGTCGGTGAAGCTGCCGTCGATCGCGGGTCGGTAGCCGCCGGCGTGACCTGCCGGGGTCGCCGCGTCGGTCCCGGTGACGTAGGTCCCCTTCCGCGGGCCGACGAAGTCGGTGACGACACCGTCGTCGTCGAGGTGCTGCTTGAGCCGGTAGCGCCAGGTGAAGTCGCCCTCGAGGCCTTGGCTGATCGAGTCCCCGACAACCATCATCTTCACCGGGGCGGGCGCTGTCATCGTCTGCAATGAGCAGTCGGTCAGGGCGTTGCCGGGCGACAGCGTGTCGGCGCCGCCCAGGCCGCAGCCGTGACGGGTGGCATCGGCGAACGAGCTGTCCGAGATCGCGCCCACCTGGGTACCGGCGCCGCTGCCCGAGAACACCTTGATCATCGGCCCCTGGGCCGTCACGCGGAAACCTGGCACGGTGCCGACCGGCCAGCTCCCGAGATTGGTGACGGCTCCGGAGACGGACTTGTCCAGGTAGATGCGGTAGGCGTCGTCGTAGACGGTGGTGGGGGTTGCCGACTGCCTCGTCGCGCACCCGGAACACGGAGTCAGGTCCCAGTACGGGTCCGTCACGTCGCCCGGTCGAGTCAGACCGGTCTCCGAGCACGAGATGGTGGAACCAGGGTTGGCCGTGAAGTGATCGCACGGACGGTTGTAGCCGGTCCAGGCCTTGGCCAGGAGGGTCCACCAGTCGGTGGAGGTCACGAACCGGGTGTTACCGGTCAGGGTGTCGGGTGCAGTTGTCGCGGCGCTCTGAGACCAGCTCAGGCCGGCATACACCCAACGACTCCCGATCTCGTGACCCCAGGTCGAGCCGCTCAAGGGGTTGCCCACACCCCAATAGGGCGCGCCGACGTTCACGTAGCGCTCCGCGCCAGTGCCGACGAACCCGGCCGGGATGGACGTGGTGAAGGCGCCGAGCCAGAGCGTGCTGACCGTGGTCTCCAACGTGCGACGCTGCTTGTCCCACTTCTTCTTGCCGCCGGTGCAGCCTGTCGCGGTCGCGTTGGCCAACCGGTACTGCGTCGTCGAGGTGTTGTCGGGCAGCGCCACGTCACCCGCAGCGGCCTGGCAGGCCGACTGGTCGTACTTCGCCCAGTTCGACCACTCCGACGTGGTCTTCTTGTACTGCCTCTCCCAGGTCTGGTCCTGCCACTGCTTCTCGATCGTGTAGTGGTTGGACTCGTACTCGCGCCAGGTCCGGGTGAACTGGCGGTCGGTGAAGGTGGTGTGCTGGTACTCCGTCGGGTACACGGAGCGCGGCACCTGGTGGTGGCGGATGCGGGCCCGCAGCCAGTTGCTCGCGTCCTGGACCCGGAAGTAGGCCGACTCACCGGACGAGCCAATGGTCGAGACGCGGGCGTCGATGTTGCCGGAGCCAACGTCCGTGACCAGCATCGGGTTCGCGGCAACTCCCGTACCGGTGGTGACCGTGCCGTCCCCGGTCCTGGTCCAGGCGCCGTTGAGGGCCTGCCAGGTCTTGCCGCCGGACTCGGTCATGGACCCATCCGCGCTGCCGGTGCCCCCGAAGCTGTCATAGACGACCGGCAGGTCGTCGGCGGCCGCGCCAGGCGCAAGCGCGACCGAGATGCCGGTCAGTCCCGACACCGCCACCACCACCGCCATCCCGGCCGGGGCGAGGAACCTGCCACGCAGAGAAATGAGACGACGCACCGAGACCTCCGAGAGACGAGCGAAAACGTCTCCGGATTCTGATGGCGTCGCTCCGATGCGGAGGGTTCTTGGAGAAAAGGGGCCGGGCGGTCTAGTCAGGTCCGCCGCCCGACGAGCTCGAGCCACTAGAACTAGAACGCGTTACAGTCCGACCCATGAAGACGTACGTCGTGAGTGGGGCCGCCTCGGGGATCGGGGCGGCGACGGCAGCACTCCTGCGGGGCCGGGGCGACCGGGTGATCGGCATCGACCGGCCCGGCACCGACGTGGACGTGCCGGCCGACCTTGCGACGGCCGCGGGACGGGCGCAGGCGGTCGCCGGCGTGCGCGCGCTCACCGACGCGGTCCACGGGCTGGTGCCGGCGGCGGGGATCGCTGGCCGCACCGGCACGGACTCGGCGCAGCTGGTCTCGATCAACTTCTTCGGCGCCGTCGCGCTCGTGACTGGCCTGCACGCCGAGCTGACGAAGGGTGCCGAGGACGACGGCGCCGGGGTGGTGCTGCTCGCCTCCAACTCGATCACCGGCATGCCGGGCTGGAACGCGCCCGTCGCCCAGGCGTGCCTGCGCGACGACGAGGAGCTCGCCCGGTCGGAGGCCGCCAAGGTCGACGCGGTGATGGTCTACCCCTCCAGCAAGGCGGCGCTGGCCTGGTGGGCACGCCGCGAGGGCGTGAAGCCCGAGTGGGCGGGCGCCGGCATCCGGCTCAACTCGGTCGCCCCCGGCGCGACCGAGACCCCGATGGTCGAGGAGATGCGCGCCGACCCGCTGCTCGGCTCGGCCATCGACGCCTACCCGAACGCGATCGGGCGGACCAACCTCCCCGACGAGGTCGCTGCGGCGATCGCCTTCCTGCTGACGACCACCGGCATCGTCGGCGTCTGCCTGTTCGTCGACGGCGGCACCGACGCGATGCTGCACCCGATCGCCCCACAGGGCTGGGAGGTCACCGGCATCGAGCCGTAGGCTCGAGGCGTGCGCGTCGCCCTCGTCCTCGGCTCCGGCGGCGCCCGTGGCTACGCCCACATCGGCGCGATCGCCGAGATCGAGTCGCGCGGGCACGAGGTCGTCGCCGTCGCCGGCTCGTCGATGGGCGCGCTGGTGGGCGGCCTGTACGCCGCGGGTGTGCTGGACGAGTACACCGCCTGGGCCCGCACCCTGACCTCGAGCGGCGTGGTCCGGCTGCTCGACCCGAAGTGGTCCGCGGGCGGTGCCATCGGCGCCGGCCGGATCTTCGCGGAGGTCGAGCGGATCGCCGGGGAGCGTCTCATCGAGGAGCTCCCGATCCCGTTCACCGCGGTCGCCACCGACCTGCGCGCGCGTCGCGAGGTCTGGTTCCAGCGCGGGCCGCTGGTCTCGGCGATCCGCGCCTCGATCGCGATCCCCGGCGTCATCACCCCGGTCGTCATGAACGGCCGCCTCCTCGCCGACGGCGGCCTGATGAACCCGATCCCCATCGAGCCGACAGCGGCCTCGGCCGCCGACCTCACCGTCGCCATCTCCCTCCAGGGCGAGCGGGACGCCCGCGAGCAGAGCACCCCCGCCCGCGAGCCGGCGGAGCCCACCTGGCGCGAGGAGCTGGTCGAGCGCGTACGTCGTACGGTCGGCCGCGAGAAGGAGCCGCCCGACCCCCTCGACGACCTCCGCATCTCCGACGTCGTCGGGCTGTCGATGGATGCCATGCAGGGCCTGGTCTCCCGCTACCGGATGGCCGGCCTGCCGCCCGACGTCCTGGTGACGGTCCCGGTCTCGGCCGCGCGCTCGCTCGACTTTCACCGCGCCAACGAGATGATCGAGCTCGGCCAGCGCCTCACCGCCGAGGCGCTCGACGCCTCTGGCCACTGACGGCGACCGCTCACCAGCGGTTGCGGGCCTCCTCGGCCCAGCCGACGAGGCCGTCCAGCGGTACCCGCTCGCCGTCGTCGGCGAGCGCCCACCCGCTCCAGTCGCCGAAGCACTGGTGCGTCTCCCCGGCGAGCACCACGAGATCGGTGCGCGAGACCTTCTCGTGCCACGGCGTGAACACCGCCTCCACCCGCGCCCCGTGGATCCGCCAGGGCCGCTGCCAGTCGTCGGGGTCGTAGTCCCAGGTCAGCTCGTCGCCGATCTTGTGCAGGCGGCCGTCGACGAAGAGCCCGTTCTCGGTGATCCCGGTGCCGTCGGTCCACTTCCCGCCGAGCGTGATCCCGCGACCCTCGCCCGAGCCCGCCGCCCAGTTCCAGGTGATCGCGTAGGGCCACTTGCCGCGCCCGTGGTCGAGCACCGCCCAGCCCGAGCCCACGTCGTACGACGTGCCGTCCAGCACCAGCGTCCCGGAGACGGGTCGGGAGACGTCCTTGACGGTGTACTGGAAGCGCCTGCTGCTCCACGGCACCGCGACCCCCAGGCACTCCCCGCCCGCACCGACCGCCAGGTCCACCTCGACCCCGGGTGCGCTGGCCCGCAGCCGATCGTCCGAGACCTCGATCGAGAGGTGCTTCGCGACGACCGACGCGGTGCCGCTGTACGACGCGGGGAGGGTGACGCCCCGCCCGAGCGGCGGCACCGCCTCGGCCTCCCAGGTGTCACCGGTCTCGCGGTCGAGCACCCACAGCGAGCAGACCCCGGCGTAGTCCAACGACGAGACGACGAGGCCGACGCACCACCGCGGCGTGACGACGCCCCAGTACTCCCAGCGCTTCGCCCGCCCCCACCCGCGCAGGTTCGCGCGCACCACCGGCTGCCGTGACCAGCCGACGGCGTCCGGGTTCAGCCGGCCGTTCGGCAGGCAGAGGTCGACAGCGCCGATGATCTCGCGTTCCACGCGCGCTAGTAGAGCAGAGCGGTCCCGGGGTCCTGGAGGATCCCGGCCACGTCGGCGAGGAACCGCGAGCCCTTCTCCCCGTCGATGTGGCGGTGGTCGAAGGAGAGCGCCAGGGTCGTCACGTCGCGCACCACGATCTCGCCGGTGGCCTCGTCGACCCACGGGCGCTTGTTGACCGCGCCGAAGCAGAGGATCGCCGATTCACCCGGGTTGATGATCGGCGTGCCGGCGTCGACGCCGAAGACGCCCACGTTGGTGATCGTGAACGTGCCGCCGCTCATGTCGGTCGGCTGCGTCTTGCCCGAACGCGCCGTGTCGACCAGCTCGCCGAGCGCGCCGGCCAGGTCGACCAGCGAGAGTCGCTCGGCGTCCTTCACGTTCGGCACGACCAGCCCGCGCGGGGTGGCCGCGGCGATGCCGAGGTTGACGTAGCTCTTGTAGACGACCTCCTGGGCCGCCTCGTCCCACCAGGAGTTGATCTCCGGCGTACGCCGGATCGAGAGCAGCGTCGCGCGGGCCAGCAGGAGCAGGGGGTTGACGCGGACGTCGCGCAGCTCGCGGCGCGCCTTGAGCCGCTCGACCAGCTCCATCGTGCGCGTCACGTCGACGGTGATCCACTCGGTGACGTGCGGGCTGGTGAAGGCCGACTGGCTCATCGCCTGCGCCATCATCTTGCGCACGCCCTTGATCGGCTCGCGGGTCTCGCGGGCGCCCGCGGTGACGGGGTTTCGAGACGGTTGCTGCGCAACCTCCTCAACCACCGTCGAGCCCGCGGCGGCCTCGACGTCCTCGCGGCAGACCGTGCCGTTGCGGCCGGTCGGCGTCAGCGTGGTGATGTCGACGCCGAGGTCCTTGGCCAGCTTGCGCACCGGCGGCTTCGCCAGCGTGCGTACGGCGGCCGGCGCCGGCGCGACCTCCGGCGTCGGGGCCGGCGCCTCGACGGCCTCGACCATCGGGGCGGCGCCGGGCTCGAACGCGGCCTGGGTCTGCATGTGCGCGGCCACGGCGCCGGTCGGCACCTTCCGCGCCCGGCGCACCGGACCGCGGTCCGCCTTGTTGCGACCCACCAGCGACTCGCCCTCGACGCCGCCGGAGGCGGCCGGGTTGCTCAGGTCCATCTCCGGCGAGGGGGTGGCGGCGTCGGACACCGGCTCCCCGATCGCGATGATCGGCGTGCCGACGGCGACGGTCTCACCCTCGGCGACCAGCAGCGCGGTGACCTCGCCGGCGTACGGCGAGGGCAGCTCGACGATCGACTTCGCCGTCTCGATGTCGACGACGATGTCGTTGATCGCGATGACGTCGCCGACCTTGACCTTCCACACCACGATCTCGGCCTCGGTGAGGCCCTCGCCCACGTCGGGCAGCTTGTACTCAGGCACAGGGCCTCCTCAGAACTCGAGCGAGCGGTCGACGGCGTCCAGCACCCGGTCCAGGTCGGGGAGGTAGTCCTCCTCGATCCGCGACGGCGGGTAGGGCGTGTCGAAGGCGCCGACCCGCAGCACCGGAGCCTCGAGCGAGTAGAAGCACTGCTCGGTGATCCGCGCGGCGACCTCGGCACCCATGCCGAGGTTGACGTGCGCCTCGTGGGTGATCACGGCCCGGCCGGTGCGACGCACCGACTCGTAGACCGGCCCCAGGTCGAGCGGCGAGAGCGTGCGCAGGTCGATGACCTCCAGCGACTTGCCCTCGCCCGCGGCCGCCTCGGCGGCCTTCAGCGCCGTCTTGACCGTCGGCCCGTAGGCGAGCACGGTGACGTCACCGCCGCGGCGCACGACCTTCGAGGTGAAGAGCGGCTCGGGCGTCACGGAGTCGTCGAGCTCGGCCTTGTTGGCGTGGTACTGCCGCTTCGGCTCGAGGAAGATCACCGGGTCGTCGCACGCGATCGCCTGCTGGATCATCCAGTAGCCGTCGACCGGGTTGGAGCAGGCGACCACCTTGAGGCCGGGCGTGTGCGCGAACTGCGCCTCCGGCGACTCGCTGTGGTGCTCGACCGCGCCGATGCCTCCGCCGAACGGGATCCGGATGACCATCGGCATCTTGGACTTGCCCTGGCTGCGGAAGGTCATCTTCGCGACCTGGCAGACGATCTGGTCGTACGCCGGGTAGACGAAGCCGTCGAACTGGATCTCCACGACCGGCCGGTAGCCACGCAGAGCGAGGCCGACGGCGGTGCCGACGATGCCGGACTCGGCGAGCGGCGAGTCGATGACCCGGTCCTCGCCGAAGTCCTTCTGGAGCCCGTCGGTGATCCGGAAGACGCCGCCGAGCTTGCCGACGTCCTCGCCCATGAGCAGGACCTTGGGGTCGTCCTCCATGGCCTTGCGCAGGCCCATGTTGAGGCCCTTGGCCAACGTGATCTTCTCGGTCATGCCTGTGCCCCCTCGAAGGACTCGAGGTAGGCCTCGAAGCCGGCGCGCTGGTCCTCGAGCTCCTCGGTGAGCTCGGTGAAGACGTGGTCGAAGATCGAGAGTGGTGACGGGTCCGGCAGCGCCTTGCACCCCTCACGCAGGCGGGCGCCGAGGTCGTCGGCCTCCGCCTGGACGGTCGCGACGAACTCGTCGTCGGCCAGGCCGTTGCGGCGCAGGTAGACCTCGACCCGGGCGATCGGGTCCTTGAGCTTCCAGCGCTCGAGGTCGTCCGAGAGCCGGTAGCGCGTCGGGTCGTCGGTCGTCGTGTGCGCACCCATCCGGTACGTGTACGCCTCGACGAACGTCGGGCCCTGGCCGTCGCGGGCGCGCTGGAGCGCGGCCTGCGTGACGGCGTTCGTCGCGAGGACGTCGTTGCCGTCGACGCGGACGCCGGGGAAGCCGAAGCCGAGAGCCCGCTGGTAGAGCGGGATTCGGGTCTGGCGCTCGATCGGCTCGGAGATCGCCCACTGGTTGTTCTGGCAGAAGAAGACGACAGGTGCGTTGTAGGACGCCGCGAAGATGAAGGCCTCGTTGACGTCGCCCTGCGAGGAGGCCCCGTCGCCGAAGTGCGCGATCACGGCCGCGTCACGGTCCGGGTCGCCGGTGCCGACCACGCCGTCGCGCTGCATGCCCATCGCGTAGCCGGTGGCGTGCAGCGTCTGCGCGCCGATCACGATCGTGTAGAGCCCGAAGTTGTTCTCGGCGGGGTCCCACGAGCCCTGGTCGACGCCGCGGAAGAGGCCGAGCAGGTCGAGCGGGTCGACGCCCTTGCACCACGCGACGCCGTGCTCGCGGTACGTCGGGAAGACGAAGTCCTGCGGACGCAGTGCGCGGCCGGCGCCGATCTGGGCGGCCTCCTGGCCGAGCAGCTGGGCCCAGATGCCGAGCTCGCCGTGGCGCTGGAGGGCCGTGGCCTCGACGTCGATCCGCCGGGTCAGCACCATGTCGCGGTAGAAGCCGCGCAGCTGCTCGGCGGAGAAGTCGAGGTCGAACTCCGGGTGGTGGACGCGCTCGCCCTCCGGAGTGAGGAGCTGGACCAGCTCCGGGCCACCGTCCTGCTGGGAGGGACCGAAGACCTCGACGAGGTCCGGACCGAAGCCGTCTCCTGCTTCCTGCTGCGTCACGTGCACTCCTTCGGGGTGTTCGGCGCGGGCGGGGTCTCCGCCTGCCGAGGTCAGGTACGCCGGGGACTCAGGTGCGGGGGTGGTGCGCCTGTGACCCGGAACACAATCGTGCAGCCGCAAACGTACCCGCGCGTCCGGGGGCACCGCCAATCAGGCCCCCGCCATCGCCGCTCCGCTTGCGACGACCGGGTCGGCGACCGACACTTCCTTCTGTTCATCCGACATTCCCGGGAGCAGCGATGAGCGATGCCGCGCAACGTGCCGGAGTCCGTCGGTCCCCGGGTCGTCGCGCGATCTCCAAGGCGGCGGCCCAGGAGGTCGAGGACGCCGCGGCCGCACTGCAGGTGCGCCGAGCCGACCTCGCCGCCCGCGCGGCGGCCGGGGAGCAGGTGGGGGCGGAGGTCGTGGCGTCCGGCATGGGCGCCATCCTCGACTGGCTCGCCGACTTCAGCCGTCAGACCCGCGAGCTGGTCTCCACGACTCCCAGCGTCAGCAGCGCCCAGCTGCGGGAGAGCCTGCCGCTCAACCGCTCCGTCCTCAGGTCGGGCACGCGGATGACCAGCCTCTTCGACCACGAGGGCACGGGCTACGAGGAGAAGGTGCTGCTGGCCAACGAGCCCGTCGGCACGTACCTCTTCGGGGTGGCACCGGTCCAGATGAAGATCGTCGACCGCCGGACCCTGCTGATCCAGGGTCCCGTGATCGATGGCGACATCAGCCTGATGAAGGTCACCGCGCCGGGATGCCTCGACGCCGCATGGCACTACTGGCGCACGGCCATGGCCCACACCATCCCCTTCACCCCCCGCTCCAGCAGTGTCGACCGACTGACCGCGCGGCAGCGTCAGGTGATGGCGCTGCTCGCCGCGGACCTGAGCGACGACGCCATCGCGTCGGCCCTGGGCGTGAGCGTGCGGACCGTCCGGGGCGACGTCGCCGGGGTCCTGGACGCACTCGGGGTGAAGTCGCGCTTCGCGGCCGGTGTTCGGCTCACGATCTGGGACGACGAGGACGACGACACAGCCGCGGCTCCCTAGGTTGGAACGCATGCCTGCCTCGAACGTGTCCGCCAGCACCACGATCGCCGCCTCCCCCGCCACGGTCTTCGCGATCCTCGCCGACCCCCGCCAGCACGCCCGCATCGACGGGTCGGGCACCGTGCGCGGCTCGCTCTCCGGGCCCGAGCGCCTCGAGCTCGGCTCGGAGTTCGGCATGGACATGAAGATGGGCGCGCCGTACCGGATCAAGAACAAGGTCGTCGAGCTCGAGGAGGACCGCCTGATCGCGTGGCGCCACATCGGCACGCACCGCTGGCGCTACGAGCTCGCGGCGCAGGCCGACGGGACCACGCTGGTCACCGAGACCTGGGACCTGAGCCACTGCAACGGCGTCACGAAGTGGGTCCTGGGCGCCATGGGCTACCCGAAGCGACACACCCGGGGCATCGAGCAGACGCTCGTGAACCTCAAGGCCGCCGCCGAGGCCGACGCCGCCGCGGAGGCGGGCTGATCGATGTCGACGCCGCGCGACCTCCCGCCCGGGATCGGGCACGGCCCGATGACGCGGATGAGCGTCGAGGCCATCCAGGCGGTCAACGACGCGGCGGCGGTCCTGCAGCTGCGCCGTAGCGAGGCGGCGGCGCTCGCCGCCCGCGGCGAGCTGTCCGACGGCGAGGTCGTCGCCGTCGGGCTCGCCGCCGTGCAGGAGTGGCTGCACACCGGCTCGATGACGTGGCGCGAGGTCCTCTCCGTGCGACCGACGGCGTCGCTGACCCAGCTCCGCGCCGGCCTGCCGATCAACCGGGCCCGGCTCGAGTCGGGGATCCGGATGGTGAGCGTCTTCGACTACTTCGGCCTCGACACGGACGCCCGGCTGATGCTTGCGAACGAACCCGTCGGCGACTACCTCTTCGGCCGGGCACCCGTGCAGATGAAGATCATCGACCGGCGCTCCGTGGTGCTCGACGGACCGATCATCGACGGCGTCGTCTCGGTCATGGCCATCCGGTCCGGCCCCTGCCTGGAGGCCGCCTGGCGCTACTGGGAGGCGATCGTCGCCTCCGCGATCCCGGTCGAGGACGCGGGGATCTCCCACCTGGACGTGCTCACCAGGCGTCAGCGTCAGATCGTCGCCCTGCTGGCGTCCGACCTCGGCGACGACGCCGTCGCGGCGTCCCTCGGAGTCAGCGTCCGGACCGTCCGCTCCGAGGTCGCCGCCATCCTGGCGGCTCTCGGCGTGAAGTCCCGGTTCGCCGCCGGCGTCCGCGTCCAGATGTGGGACCGCGAGTCCTGAGCCGCCCGGTTGCAGGAACCTGCAACCCGCATGACGGACCGGCCCGTCGTCGTGTGACATGTCGGCTGGGTGGAGTCGGCCGGTTGCGGGGGAGCTGGCCGACTCCCTTCTCGCGCTGCTCGCTCCTCAGCCGCGCACGGCGCCGGTGGACCGGCGTACGACGAGCTGCGTCGGCAGCACCCGCGTCGGCGGGTCCTCGGTCCGCTTGACCACCTGGGCCACCACCGCCTCCACGGCGCGGGCTCCGGCATCCTCGGTGCGCTCGGCCAGGGTCGTGAGCGTCGGGCTGCAGAAGTCGGAGCCGACGATGTTGTCGAAGCCCATGACGCTGACGTCGTCCGGCACGGCGACCCCCCGCTCGGCGAGGCGGATCATCACCCCGATCGCGAGCATGTCGTTGTGGGCGACGACGGCCGTGGCCCGGGCGCCCACCACCGCGTCCGCGGCCGCCGGACCACCCGCCAGGGTCGGCGTGTAGGGACCGAACCGGGTCGCCCCCATCCCGCGCGCCTCGGCGGCCGCGCGCAGCCCGGCCCACCGACGCGCACCCGACCACGACTCGGGAGGACCGCCCAGGAAGACCAGCGACTCGTGGCCGAGCGACTCGAGGTGGTCGACGATCTGGCGGGTCCCCGTGTCGAAGTCGGCGACCACGCACGCGAGCCCGGGTGTCGCCCGGTTGACCAGGGCGATCGGGTTCAGCTCGGCGGCCCGGCGCAGCTCGTCGTCGGGCAGCCGCGAGGCGCTCAGCACGAACCCGTCGACGGCCGGCCCGAGCCGCGCGATCAGCTGCTCCTCGGTCGCGGCGTTCTCCTGGGTGTCGCCGAGCACGAGCGTCAGCCCGGCCGCGGCCGACGCCCGCTCGGCACCCTTGATGACGCCCGAGAAGTAGGGGTTCGTGATGTCCGGGACCAGCAGGGCCAGGGTGTTCGTGCGTCCCGACTCCAGCGCCCGGGCCGCCGGGTTGGGCGCGTAGCCGAGCTCCACGGCGACCGCGAGCACGTGCTCCCGAGTGCGGTGGTTGACCCGGTTCGGGTTGGTGAACGCTCGCGAGACGGTCGAGGTCGCGACGCCGGCCGCCGCAGCGACGTCGACGATCGTGGCACGCTTGCGAGGAGGCACCCGCCCATCATGGCAACAAATGGCAAACGCTTGCCATGTGACGCGCACCACCCCAACCTCGACGACATGACGACACCGACCACGGCCACCGAGCCGACCCGCACCCCGGGCAAGGCAGCGATCGCCGCCTGGTTCGGCAGTGCGCTCGAGTACTACGACTTCGCGATCTACGGCACCGCCGCGGCGCTGGTCTTCCCCGACATCTTCTTCCCGGAGGGCAACCACACCGCCGCGACCGTCGCCGCGTTCGCCACCTTCGGCGTCGCGTACGTCGCCCGCCCGATCGGCTCGTTCGTCCTCGGGCACATCGGCGACCGGCTGGGCCGCAAGAAGGTCATGATCGGCACGATCCTGCTGATGGGCGTCTCGACGTTCCTGGTCGGCTGCCTGCCGACGTACGGCGCGGTCGGCATCCTCGCTCCTGTCCTGCTGGTGGCGCTGCGCATCCTCCAGGGCCTCTCGGCCGCCGGCGAGCAGGCCGGCGCCAACTCGATGTCCTTCGAGCACTCCCCCGACGACCGACGCGGCTTCTTCACCAGCTTCACGCTGAGCGGCACCCAGGGCGGTCAGATCCTGGCGCCGGCGGTGTTCCTGCCGCTCGCTGCGGTGCTGTCCGACGCGCAGCTGCAGTCGTGGGGCTGGCGGATCCCGTTCTGGATCAGCGCGGTCGTCGTCGTCGCCGGCCTGGTGATCCGCCGCCGGCTCGAGGAGACGCCGGAGTTCCAGGCCGAGAGCGAGGCCGACACCACCCCGCGCGCTCCGCTGGCCTGCCTCTTCCGGGACCACTGGCACGCGGTGGTCCGGGTGTTCTTCGCGGCCTTCATCGCCACCGTCAACACGATGTTCGCGGTCTTCGCCCTCAACTTCGCGACGTCCGACGACTACGACATCGGCATCAGCAAGGACACGATGCTCTGGCTCGCCATCGTCGCGAACCTCGTCGCCATCGCCGTCATCCCGTTCTGGGCGCGGCTGTCCGACCGGATCGGCCGCAAGCCCGTCTTCGTGACCGGGCTGCTCGGCAGCGCCGTGCTGGTCGTCGCGTTCCTCGGCGCGATCGCGCACGGTCAGGTGGCGCTGATGTTCGTCCTCGGCGTCGCGCTCGCCGGCGTCGTCTACTCGATGCCGAACGCGGTGTGGCCCGCGACGTACGCCGAGTACTTCCCGACCAGCGTCCGCCTGTCAGGCATGGCGATCGGCACCCAGTTCGGCTTCGCGCTCGCCGGCTTCACCCCGACCATCGCCGGTGCGCTGATGGGTGGGGACGCCGACAACTGGTACAAGGTCGCGCTCTTCGCCGCCGGCGCCTGCGTGGTCTCCGCGATCGCGGTGCTGACCGGCCCGAGCGGCACCCACAAGATCCCCACCCGCGAGATCGGCGTCCGCCCGGCACCGGCCGCGCGGCACACGCCGTCCGTCCCCGTGCACGCATGAGCACCTCGTTCGTCCTGGGCCTGGTGGGCGAGGGCATCTCCGCCTCGCTCACCCCGGCCATGCAGGAGCGCGAGGGCCACGAGCACGGGCTGGCGCTGAGCTACCGGATCATCGACGCCGAGCAGCGCGGCTTCGGCGCCGACGACCTGCCGGACCTGCTCGACTGGGCGGAGCGGCTCGGGTTCGACGGTCTCAACGTGACGCACCCGTTCAAGCAGGCGGTGCTACCGCTCATGGACGACCTCTCCGACGACGCCGCCGACCTGGGCGCCGTCAACACCGTGGTGTTCCGGGACGGCCGCCGCCTGGGTCGCAACACCGACTGGTCCGGGTACGCCGCGGCGTTCCGGACTGCTCTCCCCGACGCGGTCCACGAACGGGCACTGGTCGTCGGCGCCGGCGGCGCCGGGGTCGCGGTCGGCTACGGGCTGCTCGACCAGGGCGCCGAGCACGTCGCCGTCCTCGACAGCGACCCGGAGCGGGCAGAGGCGTGCGCGATCCGGCTCGCCAAGAGGTACGGCGACGACCGGGTCACCCCCGTCACGGACCTGGCGCGCGCCCTCGACGACGCACGAGGCGTGGTCAACGCGACCCCGGTGGGCATGCACGGTCACCCCGGCTCCTCGGTGCCGGAGACCCTGGTGCGGCCCGACCTCTGGGTCTCGGACGTCGTCTACTTCCCGCTCGACACCGAGCTGGTCCGCACCGCCCGCGCCCTCGGCTGCCGGGTCGTGCCCGGCGGCGGGATGGCGGTGCACCAGGCCGTGGGTGCGTTCGAGCTCTTCACCGGGCGCGCCGCGGACGCGGCGCGGATGTCGCGACACTTCGCGGAGCTGGTCGCGTGAGGCGCGGGATCGCCACCGTCTCCCTCAGCGGCGTCCTGGCCGACAAGCTGGACGCGATCGCGGCGGCGGGTTTCGACGGCGTCGAGGTCTTCGACAACGACCTCGTCGCCTCGCCGCTGTCGCCGAGCGAGGTCGCGGCCCGCTGCGCCGACCTCGGCCTCTCGATCGACCTCTTCCAGCCCGTGCGCGACGTCGAGGGTGTCCCGCCCGAGCGCTTCGACGCGGTGCTGCACCGGTTCCGCGCCAAGCTCGCCGTGATGGCCGACCTGGGCGCGACGACCGTCCTGTGCTGCTCCAACGTCGGCGCCGACACGGTCGACGACCCCGACCTCAGCGCCGCCCAGCTGCACGCGCTCGGCGAGCTGGCCGCCGAGCAGGGCGTCACCATCGCCTACGAGGCGCTGGCCTGGGGCCGTCACGTCAGCCGGGTCGGCCAGGCCTGGGACGTCGTACGCCGGGCCGACCACCCGGCCGTGACCCTCGCGGTCGACACCTTTCACCTGCTCTCGCGCGGCGACGACGGGTCGGCGCTGGCCGGGGTGCCGGGCGACCGGATCGGCTTCCTCCAGGTCGCCGACGCGCCGCTGCTCGACATGGACGTGCTCGAGTGGAGCCGGCACTTCCGCTGCTTCCCGGGTGAGGGCACCCTCGACGTCGTCGGCGTGGTGGCCGCGACCCTCGCGACCGGGTACCACGGACCGGTCTCGCTCGAGGTCTTCAGCGACGTCGTCCGCGAGGCCGACCCGGCGGTGACGGCGCGGGACGCGATGCGGTCGCTCGTCTTCCTCGAGGAGCAGCTCGGCGCGACCGCCCTGCCTCCCGCCCCGGACGCCGTCGACCCGGCCTTCCTCGAGGTGCCCGGCTCCCCCGCCGTACCTCCGCTGCTGACGGCGCTCGGCTTCGCGCCTGCGGGTCAGCACCGCAGCAAGCCGGTGACGTGGTGGCGCAACGGCGAGGCGCACGTCGTCGTCAACGACGGCGCGGCCACCGATCCGGCGCTGGGTGTCGTCGCCGCCCCCGTGTCCGGGGTCGCCGAGCGCGCGAAGGCGCTGCTGTGGCCCGCCGTCGACCGCACCCGCGGCTCGGGCGAGGCGTTGCTGCCCGGCATCACGTCACCGTCGGGGCTGCACGTCTTCGTCAGCGACCGACCCGGCGGCGCCGACGACTGGCGGGGCGACTTCGAGGCCACCGACGGCGCGGGTCACGGGGACCTCCTCGGGATCGACCACGTCGTGGTCGCCGTCCCCGACCTCCGGCTCAACGAGGAGGTGTCGTTCCTGCGCACGCTGCTCGCGCTCGACGCCGGCGCCGCCGAGGAGTTCATGGAGCCGCACGGCCGGCTGCGCAGCCGCGCCTTCCGCCCGGCCCTCGGCTCGCTGCGGATGGTCGTGAACGTCGAGGAGTCGGAGCGCGCCGCCGGCTCCGGCATCACCCAGGTCGCCCTCGCGAGCCCCGACGTCCGGGCCACGGTGCGGGCGCTCCGCGCCGCCGGCGTCCCCCTCATGCCGGTGCCGGCCAACTACTACGTCGACCTCGACGCCCGCTTCGCCCTGCCGCCCGACCTGCTCGCCGACCTGCGCGAGCACGGGCTGCTCTACGACCGCGCCGGCGACGGCGAGCTCCTGCACGCCTTCACCGCCCCGCTCGCCCCCGGCTTCCACGTCGAGGTGCTCGAGCGCCGCGGCGGGTACGACGGCTACGGCTCCGCCGGCACCCACGTGCGGCTGGCGGCCCAGCGACGCTAGTGCAGCTCGCCCAGGTCCTCGTGGTCCTGGTGGGTGACGGGCTCGACCTGGAAGGTCGAGTGGCGTACGTCGAAGTGCTCGGCCGTGCAGGCCGCGAGCCGGTCGAGGATGCCGCCGACGCCGTCCGCGTCCAGGGCCTCCTGGGTCACGGTCACGTGCGCCGACAGGCTGGGCATGCCGCTGGTGATCGTCCACGCGTGCAGGTCGTGGACGTCGACGACGCCGGGCATCTCCATCAGGTGGCGGCGCACGTCGTCGAGGTCCATGCCGGCCGGGACGTTCTCGAGCAGCACCGACGCCGACTCCCGCAGCAGCACCAGCGAGCGCGGCAGGATCAGCACCGCGATCAGCAACGAGGCGATCGAGTCGGCGCGCTCCCAGCCCCAGAGCAGGATCACGACGCCGGCCACCACGGCGAGGATCGAGCCGACCAGGTCGGCGAGCACCTCGTTGGCCGCGCCGCGCAGGTTGAGCGAGCCGGTGTCCGACCGGTTCAGGATCACGAGCGAGACCGCGTTGGCGACCAGGCCGACCGCCGCGAAGGCGATCATCGGGCCGGCGTCGACCGCGGTCGGGTCGGCGAGGCGCGTGATCCCGGCGTACGCGAGGTAGCCGCAGACCACCAGCAGCACCAGGGCGTTGACCATCGCGGCGAGTATCTCGGCGCGGTGCAGCCCGAAGGTGGAGCGCGGGCCGCCCGGCCGGGAGGCGACGTACGACGCCCCGAGCGCGAGCACCACGGCGGCCGCGTCGGTGGCCATGTGCCCGGCGTCGGCGAGCAGGGCCAGCGAGCCCGTGACGAAGGCACCGACGACCTCGAAGGCCAGCACGACGACGGTGACGCCGAGCACCCAGCGCAGGCGGGCGCGGTCCTCCGCTCGGCCGGCGGCGTGCCCGTGGTCGTGTCCCATCAGGCCAGCCTAGGGAGGGTCAACCGCGGCCGTGGGGCTCGAGCCACACCGCGGGATCGGGTCCCTGCGGCACGACCTGCGTCGGGTTCAGGTCCCGGTGCACGACGTAGTAGTGCGTCTTGATCTGGTCGAAGTCGGTGTTGTCGCCGAAGGCGGGGATCGCGTAGAGCTCGCGCGCGTATCCCCAGAGGTTCGGCATCTCGGTGAGCTTCTGCCGGTTGCACTTGAAGTGGCCGTGGTAGACGGCGTCGAACCGCGCGAGCGTCGTCCAGAGGCGTACGTCGGCCTCGGTGATCGCGTCCCCCATCAGGTAGCGCCGGGTGGACAGCCGCTCCTCGAGCCAGTCGAGCGCGACCCAGAGCCGGTCGTACGCCGCGTCGTACGCCTCCTGCGAGCCGGCGAAGCCGGCGCGGTAGACGCCGTTGTTGACCTCGGTGTAGACGCGCTGCATGACCTCCTCCATCTCGTCGCGGAGGTCAGCGGGCCACAGGTCGGGCGCGTCGGCGCGGTGGTGCTCGCGCCACTCGAAGAAGAAGTCGTGGGTGATCCACGGGAAGTCGTTGGTGACGACGCGGCCGGTCGGCACGTCCACGATCGCGGGCACCGTGATGCCGCGCGAGTAGTCGGGGAAGCGGGCGAGGTAGGCCTGCTGGAGCCGCTCGATGCCGAGCACCGGGTCGACGCCGCCGGGGTCGAGGTCGAAGGTCCAGCTGCGCTCGTCGTGGGTCGGGCCGGGCGTGCCCAGGGAGATGACGTCCTCCAGCCCGAGCAGCTGGCGCACGATGATCGCGCGGGTCGCCCAGGGGCACGCCTTCGCGGCGACGAGTCGGTAGCGGCCCGCCTCCACCGGCCACAGCTCGCCGTCCACCGGGCCGTGCTCCGGCGTCCGGCCGTCGCGCGTGATGCGGTCCGGGATGTACGTCGAGTCGCGCTTGAACTCGCCGGAGGAGACGTACGCCGCGGTGCCGCCCGAGTCGCTCATGACCACCAGCCTAGGTGAACGCTCAACGACTGCGCCTCACATGGCGACGCCGGTCGAGGCGAACGCGGCGGCGACGACCAGGCTGAGCGGCAGGCTGAGGACCAGCGCAGGGATCGTGACCCAGGGCCGGCGCAGCGACGCGGCGAGCATCAGGAGGGCGAGCACGACCAGCACCCGGGGCTCCTCGCCGAGCGCTCCGCGCCTCGCGACGTTCAGTGCGTCGCCGAGCAGCAGCGAGACGCCGACCGCCAGGCCGACGATCGCCCGCACCGACGAGCGACCGGCGGCCCAGGCCCCGGCCGAGCCGTAGATCGCACCCGAGACGCCCGCCAGGACCAGCCACTCGGTGGCGACGGGCGAGGTCAGGATCCAGCGGTCGCTGCCCCAGAGCACGACCTCGGCGGCGTAGTAGGCCTCGACCGCCACGGCCAGCATGACGACCGCGGCGACCGCCGCGCGCAACGTGTCGACCCGGAGGACCGCGCCGAGGGCGAAGGCGCAGGCCGCCCAGCCGGCGCACGAGTTGGCGACCGACGACCAGGCCGACGGGTGCTCGGTCGACCACCACAGGTCCACGACGCCGAGCACCACCCCGGTCGCGACCGCGACGGCGAGCACGACGGGCGTCGCCGGACCGACGTACGACGGTGCGCGGGGGGCGGCCGGGACGGGCGAGAGGGTGAGGTCGCTGCTCATGGCCTCCAGCCTGGTCGGCCGGACGCCCCCAGGCGTCGGCCTCAGGTACCGGACTGCTGGCCGGAGGTGCCGTCGTCGCGACGGGCCAGGGAGGCGACGAAGTCGAGCTTGTCGACGACCGGCGGCGGGATCACGAACGGGTAGAGGTCGTCCTTGCCCATGCTGCGGTTGATCATGTTGAGCGCGACCGACAGCGGCACCCACACCCCGGTGACGACGTCGCGGAAGCTGCTGAACGCCGCGACCGGCCCGACCGTGGCGAGCCCGAACTCGCCGGCGGTCTCGATGGTGTCGCAGATGTGCAGGTAGTGCGCCCAGGTCTCGGCGAAGTCCTCGAACGGGTGCATGGTGGCGTACGTCGAGATGTACTCGTCCTCCCACCCGAGCGGCGGGCCCTCGGAGTAGTGCCGGTCGATCTCGGCCTGGTAGTCCTTCGACTCGTCGCCGAAGAGCTCGCGGCAGCGGTTCATCCGCTCCTCGCCGCGCACCAGCTGCCACTCGTAGTAGTGGCCGACCTCGTGGCGGAAGTGCCCGAGCATCGTGCGGTAGGGCTCGGCGAGCTGCGCGCGGACCTTCTCGCGGTACGCCGCGTCGCTCTCGGCGAGGTCGATGGTGATCAGCCCGTCCTCGTGGCCGATCACGACGTTGTCCTCGTTGGATCGCTCGGTGGTGCTGAGCAGGTCGAAGGCCAGCCCGTTCTCGGGGTCGGTCGCCTTGCCGACCACCGGGAAGCCGAGGGTGTCGAGCTCCACGACGAGGTGCCGCTTGGCCTGCTCGGCGAGCCGGAACTGCTCCAGCCCCTCGAGGTCGTCGTCCGCGGGCCGGGTGCGGGTCAGGTCGCACGCGAAGCAGGTGCCGCCGTGCACCGGCGCGAGCCAGGTGCAGCCGGAGAGGTTGAGGTTGGCGCAGACCCACCAGATCGCCCCGGACGCGTCGACGTACCTCCCCGTCTCGTCGACCGGCACGATCGAGCGCTCGTCGCGCGAGAACCCGAGCGCCGTCCCGCAGGAGACGCAGACGGAGTTCTCGAAGTAGAGCGGGTTGTCGCAGACGCGGCAGCGGTAGGACTTCACGGGGGTGACGTTCCCAGTCGCGCCTCTCCTCACGCCACTCCGGGCCCCGGTTACCCGGCAGTCACTTCGGAGGCGCATACTCGAGGGACAGTGAGCACTTCATCCGGGCCCCGAGGCCGACACCTCGCCAGCAGCCCCTTCAAGCCCAAGGTCGAGCTCCCGATCGAGATCTTCGAGTCGGGCGACCTGGTCTCGCACGACTCGTACGGCGTCGGCCGGGTCGTCAGCGTCGAGAACGATGCGGTGACGGTCGACTTCCGCGACCAGACCGTCCGGGTCGCGAGCCCGTACCGGAAGATGACCAAGCTCTAGACCGGAGCGACGTCCACGGAGACGTCGAGGGTCGACGTCGTCGCCTCGGTGAAGATGACGCCCTTGACCGGCGGGACGTCGCCGTAGTCGCGACCCCAGGCGACGGTCACGTAGCGGTCACCGACCCACTGGTCGTTGGTCGGGTCGATGGCGAGCCACTCGTCGGTGAGTGGCAGCCACACGGCCACCCAGGCGTGCGAGGCGTCGGCGCCGACGACCCGGTCCTTGCCCGGCGGGGCCTCGGTGGCGAGGTAGCCGCTGACGTAGCGGGCGGCGAGGCCGTGCGTGCGCAGGCAGGCGATCGTCAGGTGCGCGAAGTCCTGGCAGACCCCGGCCCGCTCGCGGAAGGTCTCGGCCACCGTCGAGGTCACGGTCGTCGCGGTGGCGTCGTACTCGAAGTCGGCGTGGATGCGGTGCATCAGGTCGGTGACGGCCTCCCCGATCGGGCGGCCGGGCAGCAGCGACTGCGCGCCGTACTCCCGCGCCTCCAGGGTGTGCTCGACGGCCGCCGACGGGAGCGCGAAGTCGGTGGCCCGCCAGCCGCCGGGCAGCGACGGTTCGAGCAGGGGCCGGGCCCGCTCCCAGGGGGTCGCCAGCGCGGTCTCGTCGTACGTCGGCGCCGCGACCTCGACCTCCGAGCGACCGCGGACCACCAGCTCCCGGTGGGGCTGCGTCACCTGGAAGTAGGTCGCGGTGTTGCCGTAGCAGTCCGTGTCGTGGGACAGGTCGACCGGCGCGGGCGTCACCTCGACGTCCGCGGAGGCCACCGTCTGCGAGGGCAGCGAGCGCGGCACCAGGTGGGCGACACCGAGGCTGTCGGTGACGTCGTCGTCGTAGCCGTACGTCGTGTCGTGGGCGACCACGTATCTCATGAGCCCGCCTCCGAGACGAGCGAGAGCCCGAGCGAGCCGAGCGGGCGAGGCGGCGGTCCGCTGGCGAAGTGCACGTCGGCGACGGCGTCGGCCACTCGCTCCAGCGCCACCTGGAAGGCGTCGAGGAAGCGCACCAGGTTGGGGCGCTCGACACCGCCGATCGTGACCAGCCCGGCGACGTCGACCGCGGCCAGCTCGTCGAGCAGGTCGGAGAGCAGCCGCTCCGGGCGCGAGGAGCCCGTCGACCCGGGCAGCGCGGCGAGGTGCTCGCGTGCGGCGGCGAGGGAGAACGCGATGGAGCGCGGGTTCTCGGCGTCCATCAGCAGCAGCTCGAGCACGCCGGCGGGGCGGACGTAGCCGCGGTAGCGCCGCCGGTGGGTGACCGCGCTCTCGGTGGAGACCAGCACCGCGTTGAGCACCTCGCGGTCGACGTCGATGCCCCGCCGCTCGGTCGTCGTGGCGGCCAGCAGGTGGCAGACCTGGAGCGCGCGCTCGAGCGCGCGGCCCAGCCCGATCGCGTGCCACCCGGGGTCGCGGATCATGCTCGCGGTGACGCCCTGGAGGGACAGGATCCCGGTGAGCATCCGGCCCGCGCTCTCGGCGACCTGGTGGCTGTGCCGGCTGCCCTCGAGCGCCTCGACCGCACGGTCGGTGGCGCCGAACGCGCGCCAGGTGTCGGGCGAGAGCTGGTCGCGCACGCCGCGCAGCGCGTCGCGCAGCCCGTCGAGGCCGTAGGCGACGCCGCCCGCACGACCGCCGTCGAGCAGCAGGGAGCGGAAGTCGGCGTCCAGGTCCTCCTGGCCGGTCGGCGGCGCACCCGCCATCCGGTGCACGGACCCCATCAGCACGGCCAGGCTCGCGCCGCCGGTGGAGCGCGGCCGGGTGCGGAAGTCCTCGGCGAGGGTGTGCGCGGCGAGCACCAGGCGCAGCAGGTCCTCGACCCGCTCGGCGTACCGCCCGAACCAGAACATGTCCTCCAGCACGCGCGGCACCGTCATCGGCACCGACCGGCTGGCCGTCATCGGCAGCACACCGGTCAGGCCCTGGTCGGCGTCGCCGGCGCTGGCCTTGAGGACCCAGACGTCCTTGCTGGTGGGCGTGCTGGCGTCGAGCCAGCCGCTCGCCATGCCGCCGACGAGCGGTCGGTAGGCCGACCCGTAGCGGAGCGTGAAGGTGCGCAGCGTGACCGGCACGGCCCGGGTGCCGCCGCGCGACCAGGTCGGCGACTGCGACAGCGGCAGCCGCTCCTGCCCGACGAAGCGGTACGGCGCCGCCAGCACCCGCGCGCGGAGGTCGTCCACCGGCACGTCCGCGACGTCCTCGGGACGCCCGTCGATCGCCGAGATCGCCAGGTCCTCGAACCGGTCGAGCACGTGGTCGAGGCCGTCGGGGTCGCCGCACCACCACGTCGGCACCGAGCCGAGCCGCAGCGGCTCGCCCAGCAGCGCCTCGCAGGCGGCCGGGAGGAACGGCAGCAGGCCGGGGTTCTCCAGCACGCCGGCGCCGAGTCCGTTGACGACCCGCACCCGGCCGCGGCGTACCGCCTCGACGAGACCGGCGACGCCGAGCTGGGAGTCGCCGCGCAGCTCCAGCGGGTCGCTCCAGGCCGCGTCGACGCGGCGCAGGATCACGTCGACCCGCTCCAGCCGACCGGGCGCCCGCAGGTAGACCCAGCCGTCGCGCACGACGAGGTCGCTGCCCTCGACGAGCGGGAAGCCCAGGGCGGAGGCCACGAACGCCTGGTCGTACGCCGTCTCCGAGTGCGTGCCGGGCGAGAGCACGACGACCCGCGGGTCGGCCAGGTCGCCCTGCGCCGACTGGATCAGCGCGGAGCGCAGTGCCCAGAAGTAGGGCTCCATCCGGTGCAGGCCGGCCTCGCGGTAGAGCTCGGGCATCACCCGGGAGATGACGCGCCGGTTCTCCATCGCGTAGCCGATGCCCGACGGCGCCTGGGCCCGGTCGGCGATCACCCGCCACGCGCCGTCGGCGTCGCGGCCCAGGTCGGTCGCAGCGAGCACGAGCGGCCGCGGGTCGATCGCCTCGGGCCGGGCGACGACCCGCGTGTAGCCGCCGTGACCGAAGACCACCGCCGCCGGGACGATGCCCTCGGAGAGCAGCCGCTGCTCGCCGTACAGGTCGACGAGGATCGCGTTGAGCAGCTCGGCCCGCTGCGCGAGGCCGACCTCGACGGGCGCCCAGGCTGCGGCGTCGATCACCAGGGGCACCGGGTCGAGACGCCAGCGACCGTGCCCGCGGCCGGGGCGCGAGTAGGTCACGCCGTCGTCGGAGAGGAAGCGCCCGATCTCACCCTGCACGCGCCGCAGGTCGGACTCGGTGATCCCGACGGCGACCTCGGCGAGGCCCTTCCACGCCGGGCGCAGCGACCCGTCGGGCGCCACCACCTCGTCGTAGCGCGCGGTGACGCCGAGCGCCGGCTGGGTCACCGACGCGGCGTAGTCGCGCAGCACGGTCACGGCGTCGACCTCATCGGGGCGGGACCCGCCTCAGGTCGAGGATGCGCGGGTAGTCGTCGGTGGCCGCGCGGCTGCCCGCGTCGACCGCGGCCGCGACGTCGATCCGGCCGGGCGTGTGCCCGCGCGGCTCGAACCGGCCGAGCCGGCGCGCCTCGGCCTCCTGGGCGTTGACCGGCGGGTGGTCGTAGCTGCGGCCGCCCGGGTGCACGACGTGGTACGTCGCACCGCCGAGCGAGGTCTCGGCGTCGACGTCGACCACGTCGAAGCGCAGCGGTGCGTGCACCGGGATCGACGGGTGCAGCGCCGACCACGGCTGCCAGGCGCGGTAGCGCACGCCGGCGTAGAGGGCGCCGTCGCTGGTCGCGGTCAGGGGCACCGGGACACCCTGACACGTCACGAGGTGCCGGGAGGGGTCGATCCCACGGACCAGCACCTGGAGCCGCTCGACCGAGGAGTCGACGTACCGCGCGGTGCCGCCGGCCGTCGCCTCCTCGCCCAGCACGTGCCACGGCTCGATGGCGGAGCGGAGCTCCAGGGTGATGTCGTCGCCGAGGGTCGCCAGCCCGATGCGGGGGAAGCGGAACTCCGTGAACGGGTCGAGCCAGGCCTCCTCGAACGGGATGCCGAAGGCGCGCAGGTCGGCGGCGACCTCGGCGATGTCGTTGGTCGCACCCTCGGGCAGCAGGAAGTCCTCGTGCAGACGGGTGCCCCAGCGCACCAGCGGCGCGGTGAGGGGCTGCTCCCAGAACATCGCGACCAGGCTGCGCACCAGCAGCGCCTGGACCAGCGCCATCTGCGGGTGCGGCGGCATCTCGAAGCCGCGCAGCTCGAGCAGGCCGAGCCGGCCGCGCGAGGAGTCGGGGCTGTACATCTTGTCGACGCAGAACTCCGCGCGGTGGGTGTTGCCGGTCAGGTCGGTCAGCAGGTGCCGCAGCGCGCGGTCGACGAGCCACGGCCGCGGCTCGTCCTGCTCCTCGACGAGGCGGGCGATCTCGGCCGCGGCGATCTCCATCTCGTAGACCGCCTCGGGCCGGCCCTCGTCGAAGCGCGGGGCCTGACTGGTCGGGCCGATGAAGCGGCCGGAGAAGAGGTACGACAGGGACGGGTGCCGCTGCCAGTACGTGATCAGGCTGACGAGCAGGTCGGGCCGCCGCAGCAGCGGGGAGTCCACCGGCTGGGTGCCGCCGAGGGTGATGTGGTTGCCGCCGCCGGTGCCGGTGTGCAGCCCGTCGAGGTCGAACTTCTCGGTCGTCAGCGCGCAGTGCCGCGCGGCGTCGTAGAGCGTCGTCGTGAGGTCGCGCTGCTCCGCCCAGCTCGCGGTGGGCTGGACGTTGACCTCGATGACGCCCGGGTCGGGCGTCACGACGAGCTGCGTCAGGCGGGCGTCCGGTGGCGGGCCGTAGCCCTCGAGCACGACCGGGCAGCCGATCCGCCGGGTCGCGACCTCGACCAGCCGGAGCAGGTCGGTGTAGTCCTCGAGCCGTTCGGTCGGCGGCAGGAAGACGTGCACGTGCCCGTCGCGGGCCTCGAAGGTGAGGGCCGTCGTCGGCGCGCCCTCCGGGTCGCTGAGCCGCACCGGCCGCACGACCGGGCGCAGCGGCGGTCCTGCCTCGAGGTACGACGGTTGGTCCGGCGCCTCCGGGTCGGTCCACGAGATCGCGTCGAGCGGCAGCCGCAGCCCCACCGGCGAGGTGCCCGGGGTGAGCACCAGCCGGCCGCGCCGGAAGTGCCACGCCGGGCTCGTCCAGTCGTCCTCGCCGGTCCGGCCATCTGATGTGGCCAGCGGGAGCACCCAGCCCCGCACGTCGGTGACGTCGGCATCCATCGCGGCGACGTCGACGTCCTCGTCGACCGGCTCGCCGAGGGGGCGCCGCACCGCGGCGACGAGCTCGGCCAGCGGGTCGTCGTACGCCGCGCGCAGCTGCTCGGGCGGCAGCCCGAGGCTCTCGGTCACCCGGCGTGCGAGCGCCTCGGCGTGGGCCTCGGCGTCGCCGTCCGGCTGCCCGGACCAGGGATCCGCGAAGAGCTCCGGGTCCTCCCAGAGCGGTACGCCGTCGGTGCGCCACTGGAGCGCGATGTTCCAGCGCGGCAGGGGCTCACCCGGGTACCACTTGCCCTGACCGCGGTGCACGACCCCGCCCACGGCGTACACCTGGCGGAGCCGGTCCGCGAGGTCGTTCGCGAGCTCGCGCTTCTCGGGCCCGTCGGCGTCGGTGTTCCACTGCGGCGTGGTCGCGTCGTCGCGCGAGACGAACGTCGGCTCGCCACCCATCGTGAGCCGGACGTCACCGGCCACCAGGCGCTCGTCGACGGACTCGCCGAGAGCGTCGATGCGCGCCCACTGCGCGTCGGTGTAGGGCTTGGTCACCCGCGGGTCCTCGTGGACGCGGCGCACCTCGTTGTGGAACGAGAAGGTCACCTCGACCGGATCGGTCGCACCCTCGATCGGGGCCGCGGCGCTGGGGTGTGGCGTCGCCGAGAGCGGGATGTGGCCCTCACCGGCGAAGAGCGCGGAGGTCGGGTCGAGGCCGATCCAGCCGGCGCCCGGGACGAACACCTCCGCCCAGGCGTGCAGGTCGGTGAAGTCCTGCGCGGTCCCGGTCGGCCCGTCGAGGCCGACCATGCTGTCGGGGTCGGCGGCGAGCTGCACGAGGTAGCCGGACACGAAGCGCGCGGCCAGGCCGTGCTGGCGCAGCAGGCTGACCAGCAGCCAGGCGCTGTCGCGGCACGACCCGATGCCGATGCGCAAGGTCTCGTCGGGCGTCTGGACCCCGGTCTCCATCCGCACCGAGTAGGCGACGTCGCGGTGCACGGCCGCGTTGAGGCCGGCCAGGAACTGCACGATCGGCACGCCGTCCTCGGGCAGCGGCGGCAACGCCTGACGCCACGCGTCGGCGGCGACGCTGTCGTCGACGGGTCGCAGGTACGGCGCGAGGTCGGCCGCCAGCGCGGGCTCGTAGGCGAACGGGAACTGCTCGGCGTACTCCTCCACGAAGAAGTCGAGCGGGTTGATCACCATCAGGTCGGCGACCAGCCCGACGGTGATGTCGAGCTCGCGCACCTTCTCCGGGAAGACCAGGCGGGCCAGCCAGTTGCCGAAGGGGTCCTGCTGCCAGTTGAGGAAGTGGTTCTTCGGGCTGACGGTCAGGGAGTAGGCCTCGATGGGGGTGCGCGCGTGCGGCGCCGGGCGCAGCCGGACGACGTGCGGGGCGACGTTCACGGGCTCCGCGAACGTGTAGGTGGTCCGATGCTCGAGTGCGACCTTGACCGACATGGCCCCCACCTTGCCCGTGATGCGTTGCAGGGAGGTAACCCCGTCCACCGCTCAGAGCAGACCGCGGCCCTGCTTGGCGGTGAGCACCCGGAGGGCCGAGGCCCGGACCTTCGCCCGGAACCCCTTGTCGACGCGGGCCCGCTGGAGGACCGCGCGGTACATCGCGGGCAGCGTGTTGGAGTGGACGGCGAGCACGACGTCGCCGCCGGCGCCGACGAACCGCGTCGCACGCTGCCCCAGGGGGATGTCACCGACCTGCACCGCGTCGCTGAGGTCGTCGGAGATCACCACCCCGTCGAAGCCGAGGTCGCCGCGGAGGATCGTCCGCACGACGTACGGCGAGAACGCGGCCGGACGGTCGGGATCCAGCCGCTCGTAGCGGGCGGTCGACATCATCACGAACTGGGTCCCGGCCTCGACCGCGGCCCGGAACGGCGCCAGGTAGGGGTCGTGTCGGCGGGTGACCCGGTCGACGACGCCGGCGCTGGTGTCGGTGTTGGCGCGCACCCGGCCGAGCCCGGGGAAGTGCTTGACCGCGGTCGCGACCTTCCCGTCGTGCATCCCCCGCAGGAAGGCCAGCCCGTGGTCGGTGACGGCCTGCGGCGTGTAGCCGAACTCGCGGTCGTAGCCGCCGACCGGCGGGTTGTGCTTCGCCGCCCGGCGGCTCGGGACGGTGTCCAGGACCGGCGCCAGGTCGAGGTTCACGCCCACCTGGCGCAGCTCGGCGGCCCAGCCCGCAGCGGCGGCACGGAGCCGGGCCGGGCGCCAGCCACCCTGCACGAGCGCGGGCGGGATGTCCGAGAACCCCGGACCCTGGAGGACCCGGATGATGCCGCCCTCCTGATCGGTGGCGACGAAGAGCCGGACGCCGGCCGTGGAGTCCTTCGAGACCTCGGCCTGCATGGTCCGGGTGACACGCTTCGGCACCCGGACGCCGTCGTAGCTGCGACGGGTGAGCATCACGTTGCCGACGTGGAAGCGGCCGATCTGCGAGCGGGTCCGGGCGTCGACCTCGGTGGCGGGCGTGCCGACCATGAACAGCTGGCCGACCTGCTGGGGCAGCGTCATCCGGTCCAGCGTCGCCTCGGCCGGGGACGGTGGTGGGCCGACCGCCGCGGTCAGCAGCGAGGCGGCCAGGGCGAGGGACGGCGAGAACACGCGGGCGACCGTACCCGCGACCTCCCGGGCGACGGCAAACCACGACGCATTGCAAAGAACCATTTGCAAAGCATTCTTTGGAGTCGTACGGTGGCCGGGTGGACCTGACCTCGATCACCCCGTCGCCCCAGCAGATGAAGGCGCTCACCCACCCGGTGCGGGTGCGGATGCTCGGCATGCTGCGCATCGACGGCCCGGCGACGGCCACCACCCTCGCCGCCCGCCTCGGGCTGAACACCGGCGCGACGTCCTACCACCTGCGCCAGCTCGCGCAGCACGGGTTCGTGGTCGAGGACGCCGAGCGCGGCAACGCCCGCGACCGCTGGTGGAAGGCCGCCCACCAGTCGACGACCACGGACACCGCCGGCCCGGCGGAGCCCGAGGCGCGCGACACCCTGGACGCCTACCTCCAGTCCGTCGTCGTCGTGACCACCGAACGGCTCCAGCGCTCCGTCGAGGAGCTGCCGCTGCTGCCCGAGGAGTGGCGCGACGCGACGACGTACAGCGACTGGGTCGTGAAGCTGACGCCGCGCAAGGCCCGCGCCGTCATCGAGCAGCTCATCGAGGCCATGAAGGAGATCGACGAGGAGGACGACGCCGAGGCGGCGCCGTTCGTGCTCCAGCTCAACGCGTTCCCCTACCCGGGCAAGGTGCCTCAGCAGGGGGACGACCGGTGAGCCGCCGCCCGCTCTACGGCTGGCTGACGGCCGAGGCGATCTCCCTCACTGGCACCCGGGTGTCGATGGTGGCGCTGCCGTGGTTCGTCCTCACCACGACCGGGAGCGCGACGAGGACCGGACTCGTGGCGCTCGCGGAGATGCTGCCGCTGGTCGTGCTCAAGGTGCTCGGCGGCCCGGTGATCGACCGGGTCGGCGCCCGCCGGGTGGCGATCACCTGCGACCTCCTGTCGGTGCTCGCCGTCGGCGCGATCCCGTTGCTGCACGAGTCCGGCTGGCTGCCGTTCCCCGTGTTCCTCCTCCTGGTCGCGCTGGCCGGATCCCTGCGCGGCCCGGGCGACGGCGCCAAGGCCGCGCTCACGCCTGCGGTGGTCGCCGAGGCCGGCGTGCCGATGGAGCGCGCGACCGGGCTGCACTCGACCGTCGAGCGGACCGCCGGACTGCTCGGCGCCGCGCTCGCCGGCGGACTCGTCGCGTGGATCGGCCCGGCCGACGCGCTGGTCGTGGACGCCCTCAGCTTCGCGCTCTCCGCGGCCGTGCTGGGCTGGGCGACACGGTCGATGCGCCCGGTGCAGACCGAGGACGCGGACGATCCGGCGTCGTACGCGGCCAGGCTCCGCGCGGGCTGGACCTTCCTCCGCGGCGACCGGATCCTGCTCGGCATCGCGGTGATGGTGGCCCTGACCAACCTGCTCGACCTCGCGTACGCCGCGGTGCTGGTCCCGGTCTGGGCCAAGGAGACGACAGGCAGCGCGGCGACGGTCGGCCTCGTGTTCGCGACCTTCGGCGGTGCCGCGGCGATCGGCTCGATCTGCGCCGCCGCCTGGGCCGACCGGCTCCCCCGCTACCGCACCTACCTGATCGCGTTCCTGGTCTGCGGCGCCCCGCGCTACGCGGTCTTCGCGCTCGACGTGCCGATCGGCGTCGTGCTGGCCGTCTGCGTCGCGGGCGGCTTCGCCTCCGGCTTCCTCAACCCGATCCTGGGCGCGGTCATCTACGAACGCATCCCGGCCCCGCTGATGGGCCGCGTGACGTCGCTCAACACCGCGCTGTGCTTCGCCCTGATGCCGTTCGGCGGCATCCTCGGGGGCCTGCTGGTCGCCGGGGTCGGGCTCGACGCCGCGTTGCTCACCACCGGAGCGGCGTACCTCGTCGTCACGATGCTGCCCGCCCTCGACCCGCACTGGCGCGAGATCGACGTGCGACCGCCACTGGCGGAGCCGATACCGGCCGGCCGGGCGGGCGGCCACCCCATGTAACGCGGTGTCCACGTATCTGGGACGGGTCCACAGCCCCGCACCAGCCCGGTGGACACCGCGTTACAAGCGCGACCAGCGACCGGCGACGGCGATCAGCCGGTCGTTGGCCTCCGGCTCCCCGATCGACACCCGCGCGCCCTCGCCCGCGAACGGGCGGACGACGATGCCGGCCTCGTCGGCGGCAGCGGCGAAGTCGGCGGTCCGCTCGCCCAGCTCGAACCACACGAAGTTGCCCTGCGGCTCCGGCACGTCCCACCCGGCCTCGCGCAGCCCGGCCACCACGCGATCCCGCTCGGCGACCAGCGCATCCACCCGCTCGAGCAGCTCGGCGCGGCGCTCCAGCGACGCGATCGCGGCGGCCTGCGCGATCGTCGAGACGCCGAAGGGCAGCGAGACCGCGCGCAGCGCCGCCGCGATCGGCGCCGGCGCGACGGCGTACCCGACCCGGAAGCCGGCCAGCCCGTAGGCCTTGGAGAACGTGCGGGTGAGTACGACGTTGTCGTGGCGGCGGTAGGTCGCGATGCCGTCCACCGGGTCGTCCATCCGGACGAACTCCAGGTAGGCCTCGTCGACGACGACCAGCACGTGCGACGGCACCTTCGCCAGGAACCCGTCGAGCTCGGCCTGGGTGACGGACGGGCCGGTGGGGTTGTTGGGCGTGCAGACGAGCACCACCTTGGCGCGGTCGGTGATCGCCGCCGCCATCGCGTCGAGGTCGTGGCGACCGTCCGCGAGGACCGGCACCTTGACCGACGTCGCGGCGGCCGCCGTGATCGCGATCGGGTAGGCCTCGAAGGAGCGCCACGCGAAGACGACCTCGTCGCCGGGGTCGCAGAAGGCCTGCACCAGCTGGTAGATCAGGCCGACCGACCCGGTCGCGACCGACAGGTGGTCGGTCGGCACGTCGAAGGTCTCGGCGAGGGCGGTGTAGAGGGCCGCGCTCCCCATGTCGGGGTATCGGTTCATCGCGGCCACCCCCGCCTGAACGGCCTCGACGACGCCGGGCAGCGGCGGGTAGGGGTTCTCGTTGGAGGACAGCTTGTACGACGTCATCCCGGGTCGGACGGTCGGCGGCTTGCCTGCGACGTACGGCGGGATCTCCGCCACGGTCGCGCGCGGCTGGGGAGTGCTCATCCCGCCACCCTATTCACGCCGGTCGTCGGTGGCGCCAGGGCCGCAGCACCAGGGCGAGCACGATCCCGACGGCGACCCCGAGGACGGCGCCCGTGACGTTGTCGACCACGTCGGTGACGTCGCAGGCCCGGTCGATCCGGGCCAGCGCGAGCTGGGTCGCCTCGATGCCGGCGGAGTACGCCGCGAGCCCGGCGAGCCCGAGCGGCACCAGCACCCACCCGGCCCGCCAGCGGGCGCAGGCGAGCACGAGGAGCACACCGGCCGGGACGAAGACCAGGGTGTTGAGCAGCCGCTGCCCGCCGGAGAAGATCCAGAAGCCGTCGGGCGCCGGACCGCCGATGTCCCACGAGCAGGTGGTCAGCCGGCCCTCGGCCGACACGATGCCGGGGGCGCCGTTGGCCGGGATCAGGGTGATCGACCCGATGATGGCCAGCGACCAGACGAACCCCGCGATCGCCAGCGCGGACAGCCATCCCAGTCGCGGGCGCAGGACCACCGCGAGCAGCCCGCAGAGCAGGCCGGCCACCGCGATCAGCAGCAGCATCACGCCCACGCCACCGACCGGAAACACGTCGCCGAGGCTACCCACTAGGTTTGTGCAAGGCGCGGCGCGGGAGTCCGGGTCGGCCCTACGCTCCGGCCATGACCTCACGCCGGCTCGCCGCGGTGCTCCTCACCGCCCTCGCTCTCGCCTTCTCGGGCCTGACCGTCGCCTCGGCACCGGCCACGTCGGCCCCGCCGAAGACGGTCCTCTTCAACATGTACGCGCACGGCACCGTCGCGCCGAAGCGGATCTACCTGACCGCGGACGCCGGACCGTGGCTCAAGAAGCTCCAGTGGAAGAACTGGGGCAAGGCCCGGACCTCGGCCACCGGTGTCTACATCAGCAACTGCGCGTCGTGCGCGCCGCCGGCACGTCGTACGGCGACGGTCTGGCTGAGCAAGCCCGTCGTCTGCACGTCCGGCGAGGGCAAGGGCCTGCGCACCTACAACAAGGCCGTCGTCATCCTCAGCGCGCCGGACGAGGGCGCCGACAACCGGGTGTTCGAGATCCCTGCCGGCTGCCCCTGATCGGCGTACCGTCGCGGAGGTGAACCGCTACCTGCAGGACACGTTCGCGCCGGTGCACGAGGAGCTGACCGCGTTCGACCTCGAGGTCACGGGGACGCTCCCCGACCACCTCGACGGCCGCTACCTGCGGATCGGCCCCAACCCGCCGACCGACCCCGGCGAGGGCTACCACTGGTTCCTCGGCGAGGGCATGGTGCACGGCGTCCGCCTGCAGGACGGACGGGCGGAGTGGTACCGCAACCGCTACGTGCGCGCGCAAGGCGACGACTTCCCGCCCAACACCAACGTCTTCGAGCACGCCGGCCGCACGCTGGCCGTCGTCGAGGCCGGCGGCACGCCGTACGAGCTGACCCACGACCTCGACACCGTGGGGCCGTGCGACCTCGGCACGGTCACCGGCGGCTACACCGCACACCCGCACCAGGACCCGGAGACCGGCGAGCTGCACGCGGTCTCGTACAGCTGGACGCGCGGCAACCTCGTCGACTACTCGGTCGTCGGCACCGACGGCCGGGTCCGGCACCAGACGGAGATCGAGGTGACCGGCAGCCCGATGATCCACGACTGCGCGCTGACCGAGCACTACCTGGTCGTCTACGACCTCCCCGTCACCTTCGACCTCGGCATGGTCGCGGGCGAGCCGCCCCGTCCGCTCCAGGCGACGGACCGGCTGATCGACCAGGCCCTGCGCCACGGCACGGCCGCCCGTCAGCTGCCCTACTCGTGGGACGCCGACTACCCCGCGCGCATCGGGCTGCTGCCGCGCGAGGGGACCGACGCCGACGTCCGGTGGTTCGAGATCGACCCCTGCTACGTCTTCCACACCCTCAACGCCTACGAGGAAGGGACGGACGTCGTCATCGACGTGGTCCGCCACGACCGGATGTTCGCGACCGACTTCAGCGGGCCCAACGAGGGGCCGGCGCACCTCACCCGCTTCACGATCGACACCGCCGCCGGCACGGTGCGCGAGCACCGCTTCGACGAGCACAGCCAGGAGTTCCCGCGCCACGACGAGCGGCTCACCGGCCGCCGGCACCGCTTCGGGTACGCCGCGGGTGTCGTGGCGGCGGGCGTCCGCACCGGCGACACCGTGCTCAAGCACGACGTCGTCTCCGGGACCACGACCGAGCGGCGGCTCGGCGCCGGGCGCGAGGTCAGCGAGTTCTGCTTCGTGCCCTCGGCGCCGGACTCGGCCGAGGACGACGGCATCCTGATGGGCTACGTGTTCGACGCGGGCACCGGTCGCAGCGACCTGGTGCTCCTCGACGCCGAGACCCTCGAGGACATCGCGGCCGTACACCTGCCCGGCCGGGTCCCGGCCGGCTTCCACGGCAACTGGACGCCGACCGCCTGACCGCCGCCTGACGGCTCAGGTGTGGCCCGGCGGGAATCCGGGCACGGCTCGGTGATGAGCGCGACCACCGAGACCGAGAATCCCACCCTGCAACGGGGCCTCAAGCAGCGCCACCTGACGATGATCGCGATCGGCGGCGTGATCGGCGCCGGCCTGTTCGTCGGCTCGGGCGCGGTGATCTCGGAGACGGGCCCGTCGGCGTTCCTGTCCTACGCCATCACCGGCCTGCTCATCGTCCTGGTGATGCGGATGCTCGGTGAGATGGCCACGGCCAACCCGACCACCGGGTCGTTCTCGGAGTACGCACGCTCCGCCCTGGGTGGCTGGGCGGGCTTCTCGACCGCCTGGCTCTACTGGTACTTCTGGGTGATCGTCGTCGGGTTCGAGGCGGTCGCCGGCGCCGAGATCGTCCGCTACTGGGTCGACCTCCCGCTGTGGCTGGTGTCGTTGGCGCTCATGGTGCTGATGACCGCGACCAACCTCGCGTCGGTGCGCTCGTACGGCGAGTTCGAGTACTGGTTCGCCGGCATCAAGGTGCTCGCGATCATCGCCTTCCTCGTGCTCGGCACCCTGTACGTCGTGGGCGTCTGGCCCGACAAGGACTTCGACGTCAGCCTGATGACCAGCCACGGCGGCTTCTTCCCGATGGGCGTCGGCGCGATCTTCTCGAGCATCGTCGTGGTCGTCTTCTCGATGGTCGGGGCCGAGATCGCGACCGTCGCGGCCGCCGAGTCCGACGACCCCGAGAAGGCGGTCGCCCGGGCGACCCAGTCGGTCATCCTCCGCGTCGCGACCTTCTTCGTCGGCTCGATGATCCTGATCGTGCTGATCGTCCCGTGGGACGACAACGAGATCGGCGACTCGCCGTACGTCGCGGCGTTCACGCAGATGGGGATCCCGCACGCCGACGACATCATGAACGCGGTCGTGCTCACCGCCGTGCTGTCGTGCCTGAACTCCGGGCTCTACACGGCCTCGCGGATGGTGTTCGTGCTCGCGGACCGTGGCGAGGCACCGCGGGCGCTGACGAAGGTGAGCTCCCGCGGCGTCCCGGCCGCGGCGATCCTGACGTCGACGGTGGTCGGCTTCCTCTGCGTGATCGCCGCCTACGTCTCGCCGGACACCGTCTTCCTGTTCCTGCTCAACTCGTCGGGCGCGGTGATCCTCTTCGTCTACCTGCTCATCGCGGTCAGCGAGCTGGTGCTGCGCCGGCGCACGCCCGACGACCAGCTGGTGGTGAAGATGTGGGCCTACCCGGTGCTCACCGTCGCCGCGATCCTCGGCATCCTCGCGATCCTCGTGCAGATGCTGCTCGGGGACGACACCCGCTCCCAGCTGCTGCTGAGCCTGCTCTCGTGGGCCTTCGCCCTCGTCCTGTACGCCGCGACCCGCCACTTCTCGCGGCGTCGCTCGGTGACAGAAGGCTAGGGCAGCAGCACCTCGCCGCCGGGGACGGCGGGGAGGTCCCGGCCGATCCGCACGTCGACGGGGTTGGTGAGGCAGCGGATCGAGCCGCCGCCCTTGTGGAACTCCGACAGGTCCACGATCACGACCTCGAAGCCCCACTCCTCGAGCTGCGCCCGCACCCGGTCGGGGCACGCCGGCATCACGACGGTGCGGCCGATCACGATCGAGTTGGCGCAGAAGGTGGTCAGCGCCTCCTCCTCGGTGAGCACCAGCGGCTCGGGCACCAGCGCGAGCAGCGCGGCGGCCGAGGCCTCGTCCAGCGCCGACGGGCAGACAAGTGCGCGGCGGTCGTCGAGCGGGCAGAACGCCAGGTCGAGGTGGTACATCCCGGGGTGGGTGATCCGCAGGCCGCGGACCCGGATGCCCAGGTCGGTCGCCAGGTGCTTGAGCGCGAGCTCCTCGGTGCGCGGGCCGTAGCCGACCACGAGCGCGTCGCCGAACGCGAACGCGTCACCGGCCTCCAGGTGCGCGCCGACGCCGTCGCGACCGACGTACGACGTCGTGAAGCCGTGCTCGGCGAACCACGGCTGGGCGGAGTCGGTCTCCATCCGGCGCTGCGGGTAGCGCATGTGCGACATCACGACCTGCGGGGTGCCGTCCTCGGCGACCAGGCCGAGGCCGAGGTTCATCGCGTAGACCATGTCGGGGGCGTCCTCGCGCTGCGGCAGCGCGGCGACGGTGCCGCCGAGGCGCTCGATGGTCTCGACCAGGGTGCGCCACTGGGCCATCGCGAGCTCGGGATCGGGCTGGTCCGAGGGGTCCATGAACGGGTTGATGACGTACTCCACGCGGAAGTGCGTCGGCTCGACCATGACGTAGTCGCGGCCCCAGGACAGCTCCATGGATCCCTCCTCCGATGATTGCATGATTGTCGGACAATCTGACATGGCGAGTGTAGAGCACAATGAGCCCATGTCCAACGCCGGGCCGGAGACCCCGTTCAGCTCGCTCCACCTCGAGCTCGCCTCGACCGTGGACCGGGTCGCCGACGAGCTGCGCCGGGCCGTGTTCGACGGCGAGCTGGAGTCGGGGACGGCGTTGCGCGAGGTCGCCCTGGCGTCCTCGCTCGGGGTCTCGCGGCCGACGGTCCGCGAGGCGCTCGGCGTGCTCGTCGCCGAGGGCCTGGCGACCCGCGAGCCCAACCGGGGCGTGTCGGTCGCGACCCCCGACCCCGACTCGGTCCGCGACATCTGCCGGGCCCGCTGGGTGCTCGAGGGCGCCGGCGTACGCCGCTGGTCGAGCGCGCCGGAGGAGCTGCGCGACGCCGTCCGCAGCTCGCTAGTCCGCTACACCAGCGCGGTGCGCTCCGGCGGGTCCTACCAGGAGCTCAACGAGCGGCACCTGGCCTTCCACGTCTCGCTCGTGGGCCTCTCCGACTCACCGCGGCTGGTGGCGATGGCCGAGAGCCTGATGGTCGAGCTGAAGCTCGCGCTCGCGCAGGTCGACCGGATCCGCCGCAACGCCCACGACCAGGCCGACAGCCACACCGCCCTGGTGATGCTGCTCGAGCGCGGCGACGTCGAGGGCGCGTCGTCCTTCCTCGAGAAGCATCTCGCCGACGCGGAGACCTCGATCATCGACGCCCTCAACCTCTAGGGTGAGGTCGTGGGAATCCTCAGGTTCATCGGGTGGCTCGCCACCAACGCCATCGCCGTCGCCGTCGCCGCCTGGATGTTCGACGGCATCTACTTCGGGACCGCGGCCGAGACGGCCTCGCAGGAGTGGACCGACAAGCTCTGGCCGCTGCTCTTCGTGGCGCTGGTGGTCGGCATCATCAACTCCTTCGTGCGACCGATCATCAACTTCCTGTCGATCCCGTTCATCATCGTGACGCTGGGCCTGTTCCTGCTGCTCACCAACGCGCTGATGCTCAGCTTCGCGGAGTGGCTGGTCGGCCTCTTCGACGTGGACTTCACGGTCGACGGCTTCTGGACGACGATCGGCGGCGCCCTGGTCATCACCATCGTGACCTGGATCGTGCAGCTGGTCTTCGGCAAGCCGCAGGCGGCCGTCGTCCAGGACTACTGACGGGTGCTGCCCGGCGCACGATCCTCGGACCGCTACCGGATCGAGCTCGTCTGCCTGGGCAACATCTGCCGCTCGCCGACGGCGCACGTCGTCCTCGAGGAGCGGATCGCCGACGCCGGGCTCGGCGACCTGGTCGAGGTGACCAGCTCCGGCACCGGCGACTGGCACGTCGGTGACCCGATGGACCGGCGCGCGGCGGCCACGCTGACCGCGGCCGGGTACGACGCGACCCGCCACCGCGCGCGCCAGTACGACGCGGGCGAACCGGTCGACCTGGTGCTCGTCATGGACGACGCCAACCTCGCCGACGTCGGTGGCCGGACCGACCGGGTGCGCAAGTTCCGCGACCTCGACCCGCTCGCCTCTCCCGCCAAAGGCGGGAGCGACGTACCCGACCCGTACTACGGTGGGGACGACGGCTTCGAGGAGGTGCTCACGATGGTCGAACGGACTGCGTCCGCGATCGTCGACGCGCTGCTCCACGAACGGCCCTGGCTGTCGTGACCCGCCAGCCGCTGGTCGCCAGGCGTGCCGAGGAGCTCCTCGGGACGTCGGTGATCGCGACTGCCCCCGTGGCCGGCGGTGACATCGCCACCTCGACCCGGCTCCGGCTCAGCGACGGCACCACGGCACTGATGAAGACGCTCCCGCACGCGCCCGAGGACTTCTTCACCGACGAGGCGGAGGGGCTGCGGTGGCTCGGCGAGCCCGCGGCCGACGGTGGCGCGCAGGTGCCGGAGGTGCTCGGCGCCGACCACGAGTGCCTGATCATCCGCTGGATCGAGCCGGGCAAGCAGTCGGTCGACGCGGCCACCGCGTTCGGACGCGAGCTCGCGGCGACGCACGCAGCCGGCGCCGACCAGTTCGGCCTCGACCGCGACGGCTACATCGGCAAGCTGCCGCTGCCCAACCGGCCGACCGAGACCTGGGCCGAGTTCTACGCCGTACGCCGGGTGCTGCCCTACCTCAAGCTGGCCCGCGACCGCGGCGCCGTCGACGACCGGGACGCGGCCACCATCGAGGCCGTCGTCGCCCGGCTGCCCGACCTGGTGCCCGACGAGCCGCCGGCCCGCCTGCACGGCGACCTCTGGAACGGCAACGTGCTGTGGGGCCTCGACGGCCGGGTCTGGCTGATCGACCCGGCGGCGTACGGCGGGCACCGCGAGGTCGACCTGGCGATGCTCGCGCTGTTCGGGCTGCCGCACCTGCCCCGCGCCCTCGACGCCTACGACGAGGTCGCGCCGCTGGCCGACGGCTGGCAGGACCGCGCCGCGCTGCACCAGATCTTCCCGCTGCTCGTGCACGCCTGCCACTTCGGCGGCGGGTACGCCGCCCGCGCCGCCCAGGCCGCCGCGACGTATGTCTGAGTCGTCGCTTCTCAGTACCGACTCAGGCGTGCCTGGCAGAGTGTCACCGTGAGCAGCACGCCCGTCCCGAAGCCCCGCGTCCTCGTCGTCGACGACGACAAGGCGGTCCGCGAGTCGCTGCGGCGCTCGCTCGAGTTCAACGGGTACGACGTGTCGCTCGCGTCCGACGGCGCCGAGGCCCTCGCCGGCATCGCGGCGACCGACCCCGACGTGGTCGTGATGGACGTGATGATGCCGCGTCTCGACGGTCTGGAGGCGACCAGGGCGCTGCGCAAGGCGGGCAACGACCTGCCGATCCTGGTGCTCACCGCCCGCGACGCGGTCGGCGACCGGGTCGAGGGTCTCGACGCCGGCGCCGACGACTACCTGACGAAGCCTTTCGCCCTCCAGGAGCTGCTCGCCCGGTTGCGCGCGCTGCTGCGCCGCGCCGTACCCCGTGAGGACGATCTCGACGAGACCATCGGCTTCTCCGACCTCACCATGGACATCGCGACCCGCGAGGTGAAGCGCGGCAACCGGCAGATCGAGCTGACCCGCACCGAGTTCACCCTGCTCGAGATGTTCCTGCGCCGGCCGCGCCGGGTGCTCGAGCGCTCGTTCATCCTCGAGGAGGTCTGGGGCTACGACTTCCCCACGACCGCCAACTCGCTCGAGGTCTACGTCGGCTACCTGCGTCGCAAGACCGAGGCGGAGGGCGAGTCCCGGCTGATCCACACGGTGCGCGGCGTGGGCTACGTGCTGAAGGAATCGTGACCGTCCTGCCTCCTCCGGGCACCGACGGCCGATGGCACTACCGCAGGTCGCTGGCCTCCCGGGTCACCATCCTCACGACGCTGGCCGCCGGCGCGACGGTCGCGCTGATGGCGCTCGGCGCCTACGTCACGGTGCGGATGCAGCTCCAGTCCACGTTGGACGACTCGCTGATGCACCGGGCGGAGACCACCTCGACCGGGATCGTGTGCGACACCCAGCTCCAGGTGCCGCCGGAGTACTTCGGCGCGTCGGACGTCTGGGTCGCCTGCCTCGACGGTGTCGGCAACAAGGTGCTCCGCGCCAAGGACACCGACGAGATGCGGCGGTTGATCGGCGCTCCCGAGGAGGCCGTCGCGAAGGACCAGCGGCACAGCTCGATCCGGACCGTGAGCGGCGACGGCACCCGCTGGCGACTGGCGGCGGTGCACCGCGCCGACGGGTCGACGATGGTGATCATGCAGCCCCTCGACGCCCAGGAGCGGCTGCTGGCGAAGCTCGGCACCGTGATGCTGCTCTTCGGCCTCGCCGGGGTCATCGGCGCCGGCCTGGCCGGCTGGGGCGTGGCCCGCAACGGCCTGCGCCCCGTACGCCGCCTCACCGACGCCGCCGAGCACATCGCCCGCACCGAGGACCTGCGCCCGCTGCCGGTGGAGGGCGACGACGAGCTGGCCCGCCTGGCCACGGCGTTCAACCAGATGCTGCTGGCGCTCGCGGCGTCCCGTGACCGCCAGCGCCAGCTGGTCGCCGACGCCGGGCACGAGCTGCGCACGCCGCTCACCTCGCTGCGCACCAACCTCGACCTGCTCAGCCAGGTCGACGCCGCGGGGGTGGGCCTGCCGCCGGAGGCGCGGGCCGAGCTGCTCGAGGACGTGCACGCCCAGATCGAGGAGCTCACCACCCTGATCGGCGACCTCGTCGAGCTGGCGCGCGACGAGCCGCTGACGCACGTGGTCGAGCCCGTCGACCTGCCCGAGCTCGTCGACCGCGTGGTCGCCCGGGTCCGGCGCCGCGCGCCCGGTCTCTCCTTCGACGTCGAGCTCGCGCCCTGGTACGTCATCGGCGAGGGCGCAGGCCTCGAGCGCGCCGTCACCAACCTGCTCGACAACGCCGCCAAGTGGAGCCCGGAGGACGGGACGGTCACCGTGCGCCTGCTCGACGGCACCCTCACGGTCGACGACCAGGGACCCGGCATCGCGCCCGCCGACCGGCCGCACGTCTTCGACCGCTTCTACCGCTCGCAGGAGTCGCGCGGCATGTCCGGCTCCGGCCTCGGCCTCTCCATCGTCCGCCAGGTCGCCGAACGACACTCCGGCACCGTCACCGCGGACGACGCCCCCGGCGGCGGCGCCCGCCTCACGCTGTGGCTCCCCGGCGCGGCCGCGCCGGTGCCGACCTGGACGCCGGCGTGAGGGCGGTCGCCCTGACCGTCCTGGCGCTCGCGCTGGGTGGTCTCGCGGGTTGCTCGTCCGACGGCTCCGACGCGCCCAGCGCCGCGGAGTCGGCGGCGGCGAACGTCGCCTGGAGCCCGTGCGACGACCTCACGGCAGCGTCGGTCGGCCGCCTCGTCGGCTCGGGCGTGAAGGAGCAGGACGGCACCGTCACCGCGCCGCGCTGCACGTTCACGCCCGCGGAGACGGGCGGACCGGCGTACGACGTGAACTACCTGTGGTTCGACGGCGGCCTCGATGCCGCGCTCGACGCGATGGGGGCCTCCGGCGACCAGCTGCGCTCGGTCGACGTCGCGGGCGCGGACGCGGCTCGGGTGGCCGTCCGGGCCGAGAAGGGTGGCGTGCTGGTCACCGGCTTCGTCCAGACCGAGGGTCTGGTGCAGAGCGTGAACGCCGCCCAGGTCGCGCCGTACGACGAGGACCAGGTCGTCAGCGGGACCAAGGCGCTGCTCGCGGCACTCGCGGAGAAGGCGCCGACCACACCGCAGGGCTAGTCCCCGACAATGGGTCCGTGACCGACGAGATCTCCTTCTTCACCCACGACGGGGACGACCTCGTCCCGACGCCACTCGCGTGCAGCATGTGGAGCGACGACCAGCTGCACGGCGTGGCGGTGAGCGGTGCGCTGGCCAGGGCCGCCGAGCAGTGCCTGGCCGCGACCGGCCGCACCGACCTGCGGCCGGCGCGGTGGGTGGTGGACCTCTTCAAGGCGGCGCGCATGCAGCCATGCACGTTCGAGACGACGGTGGTCCGCGAGGGCTCCCGGATCTGCCTGGTCGACGTGACGCTGACCCAGGGCGACGTACGGGTGGCGCGGGCGTCGGCGACGTTCCTGAAGCCGTCGGCCACCGCCCCCGGCGACGTCTGGCAGCCTTCCGAGCGGCCCTCACCGCCCCCGCTCGACGTCGCGCCCGAGACGGACGAGCCACGGGTGCCCTTCATGCGCTCGTCGTCGCCGTGGTCGCAGAACTTCACCGAGCACCAGAACGGCGACCGCAAGGCCTCTTGGAGCAGCGCGATCCCGGTCGTCACGGACGAGCCGCTCACGCCGTTCCAGGCCGTTGCCTCCGCCGCTGACGGTGCGAGCATGGTGACCAACTGGGGCACCAACGGCGTGGAGTACATCAACACCGACATCGCGCTGACCCTGGCGCGCACGCCGGTCGGCGTCGAGATCGGGCTCCTCGCCACCGACCGCGTCGAGCAGGACGGCATCGCGTCGGGCACCACCGCCGTCTTCGACCGGGCCGGCGCCCTCGGCACCGTCACCGTCGCCGCCCTCGCCAACGCCCAGCGCACCGTCGACATGGGCGGCGTCGAGTACTCCGACGACGGCCAGCGCCGCGCGACCCGGGTCTGACGCGACGAACTGGCGCAGCGCAGGTGCAGGATCGGTGGTTGAGTTGTGAGGGCCGCTAGGCCCGAGCCTCGAAACCACCACCGGGCAGATCAGCTCAGCGCCGCGGCTCGCCGTGGTCGCCGTGGTCGCCGTGGGTGACGCGGCGGACGGGATACGTGGTCACCGCGGCCTGTGGTGGCGGGGGCGATTTCCAGTGGCTGGTCGGCCTGCGGGTCCGCTCGGGTCGACCGTCGTGGCCCGGGCCGGACTCGGCGGGTGCGCGGTGGTTGAGGTGTGAGGGCCGTCAGGCCCGAGCCTCGAAACCACCACCGGGCAGATCAGCTCAGCGCCGCGATTCGTGGTGGTCGCCGTGGGTGACGCGAATGACGGGATACGTGGTCACCGCGGCCTGTGGTTGCGGGGGCGATTTCCAGTGGCTGGTCGGCCTGCGGGTCCGCTCGGGTCGACCGTCGTGGCCCGGGCCG